>CAVZRW010000001.1:0-166074 GCA_963777855.1 uncultured Actinomycetes bacterium
CGGCGCGAACGGGTGCCACTGGTAGCACAGGTGGTAGGTGCCTTCGTGCTGGACCAGGCCGTTGGGGTCGTTGAGCAGGCCCACCGGCGGTTGGACGTGGAACACCTGCCGCCACGGGTCGGCCTCGACGGGCTGGTGGCCGTTGGCGATCGCCAGTGCGGCGTGGGCGCGCAACTGGTCGTCCAGCCACCCCGAGTCGCTGTCAGGCGCGGCACCCACGGTCGCTGCGGCCCCACCGGGCCACGGTGTGTCGGCCGTGTTCATTGGGCTGCCTCCAGGGCCTGTTGCCCCAGCGCGAGGCAGCCCGCACGCCGGCCCTGTTGCCCAGCCCCGGCGGGACGATGAAGTCGTCGATGTGCTCCAGGATCTCCGGGGCCTGCACGTAGCCGTTGAGCAGCTCCAGGGTGCGGGTGCGGACCAGCGGGAACAGGTGCGGCCTGGTCCATCACGCCCGCCGCCGAGCACGATCCGCTGCGGGGACAGGGTGCAGATCAGCGTTCGCGCAGGCCTGGGCCAGGTACTCGGCCTCCAGGGCCCACGCCGGATGATCGGGGCCGAGCTCGCCGGCGGGCAGCTCCAGCGCTCGCCGATCGCCGGGCCCGGCGGCCAGGCCCTCCAGGCAGTCGCCGTGGAACGGACAGCGGCCCGGGAACGGATCGACCGCCGACTCGTGGGGCAGGCGCATGTGGCCCGACCTCCGGGTGGATCAGGCCGTGCAGGATCCGGCCGTTGACGATGATCCCGCCGCCGATGCCGGTGCCGATCGTCAGGTACACGAAGGTGTCCACGTCCTGGGCGGCGCCCCACAGGTGCTCGCCGAGCGCGGCACCGTTGACGTCGGTGTCGAACCCGACGGGCACGTCGAACGCGGCGCGCAGCGGGCCGACGACATCGGTGTCGCTCCAGCCGGGCTTGGGCGTCTTGGTGACCCAGCCGAAGGTGGGCGAGTCGGGGTTCGGGTCGCATGGGCCCGAAGGTCCCGTAGCCGATCGCGGCCAGACGACTGGCCGTGCTCGTCCTGCCAGCGGCGGAAGTAGTCGATCACCTGCGGCAGGCACTCGTCCGGGGCCGTGGTCGGGAACCGGACCTCGTCGCGCATGTCGTCCGGGCCCGTGCCCACCGCGCACACCATCTTGGTCCCGCCCGCCTCGACCGATCCGATCAGCTGCGCCATGGGAGTCCCTCCTGTCGTGCCTGCGGCCCCCATCCAACTGAGGGCCACCGGGGGCGGGAGCCAGCCCACGAGGCACGGGAGCCGTATCACGCGGCCTGGGGGAGGGTGGTGCCCCCCGACTCGGCAGGGGCCGAGGGTGCACCGGTCTGGCGGCCCGGATCGTGGGTCCGGGCCGGTGGCCGCTCAGGCCAGGGCGTCGAGCTCCTTGGCCTTCGGCAGGGCCACGGCCTCGATCTCCTCCTCGGTCATCTCCTCCTCGGCCTCCTTGGCGAAGCCGCGGGCCTTGGTGATCGCGAACGTCGCCAGCATCGCGACGCTGATCGAGATGGCCATCCCGACGAAGTACATCGGGATCTTCTCCGGCGTGACCAGCGCGGTGCCGGGCACGCCGGTGGCACCGATGCTGGTCATCGTGACGTCCGTGGCCACCACGAAGGCGCCCGCGCACCCGCCGCCGAGCAATGCGCCGAGGAACGGTGTCAGCAGGCGCAGGTTGACACCGAAGATGGCGGGTTCGGTGATCCCGAGGAAGGCCGACACGGCCGACGGGATCGTGATGTCCTTGATCTTGGTCGCACGGTGGCGGATCAGGAAGTAGGCCGCCAGGGCGGCACCACCCTGGGCCACGTTGGACATCGACCAGATCGGCAGCAGCGGGTTGGCGCCGGTGTCGGCCAGCAGGCCCAGCTCGACGGCGTGGAACGAGTGGTGCACCCCGGTGATCACGAGCAGCGAGTAGGTCGCGCCCATGATGAACCCGGCGACGGGCCCGCCGAAGTCGAGCAGGTTGACGAAGAAGTCCGAGATCAGCGTCGCCCACCCAGCGCATGACCGGGCCGATGACCAGGATCGTGGCGAAGCCGGTCGCGATGACGGCGAACAGCGGGGTGAACAGCATGTCGAGCACGGTGGGCATCCGCTTGCGCAGCCACTTCTCGACGATCGCCAGGAAGTACACCGCGAACAGGACCGGCAGCACGGTGCCCTGGTAGCCGATCTGCTCGACCTCCCACCCGAACAGCGACCAGGTCGGGATGTTCCCCTCGAGGGCTGCCTGGCCCTGGCCCCAGGCGTTGAGCAGGTCCGGGTGGACCATGATCATGCCGATGACCGCACCCAGGTACTGGTTGGCGCCGAACACCTTGGCCGCGCTGAAGCCGATCAGCACGGGCAGGAACACGAACGCGGCGTTGGCGAAGAGGTTGATCATCGCGGCGAGGTCCGCGATCGCCGGCCACTGGCCGATCAGGTTCTCGTCGTCGGCCAGCCAGGGCCACAGGCCGGGCTGGGCCAGCAGGTTGAACAGGCCCATCATCAGGCCGGAGGCGACCAGCGCGGGGATCAGCGGGACGAAGATGTCCGAGAGCGTCTTGACCGCCCGCTGGGCCGGGTTCATGTGCGCGGCGGCGGCCTTCTTGACCTCCTCCATGCTGGCTTCCTGGATGTGGGTCAGCGCCGCCATCTCGTCGTGCACCTTGTTGACCGTGCCGGGGCCGAGGATGATCTGGTACTGGCCGCCGGCCGTGAACGACCCGGCCACCGCCTCGATCTTCTCCACGGCCTTCTTGTCCGCCTTGGTCTCGTCGACCAGCACGAGCCTGAGGCGGGTTGCGCAGTGGGCGTAGCTGGCGATGTTCTCCGGCCCGCCCACGTCGGTCAGGATCTGCTCTGCGATCGCCTTGTAGTCCATCCCTGCACCTCTCTTGGGGTGTGGAGCCGCCCGCGTCCTTGTGCGGTGTGCACCGGCGGGTCGCCGGATCTCGTTGTGCGGCTCCTCATCAGTATGCTACGGAGAAACGGGAATGCAAGCGTTTACACCAACATTCTGCGAGGATGTGATAGAGGGCACATCCCGTAAGCGCTTGCTCATGCGATCTGGACATGAGAACGCTTGCATGATAGCGTTTGCAGCATGGTCACTGAGACAGCGTTTGCAGAGGTGTCCTGTGTCTGCTGACGGACATCTGAATCACCGAGGCCACGCAGCGGGCGCGGACATCGAGGCAGTGGCGCGACTGGCCGGGGTGTCCACGGCCACGGTTTCCCGGGCACTGCGCGGCCTGCCGAACGTGTCGGCGGACACCAGGGCCAGGTGCTGGCAGGCGGCCCGGGACCTGGACTACGTGATCTCGCCGAGCGCCTCGCGCCTGGCCAGCGGGCAAACCCGCTCGGTCGGCGTGGTCACGCCCTACCTGGGCCGATGGTTCTTCGGCCAGGTCCTCTCCGGGGCCGAGGAGGTGCTCCGCGAGGCGGGCTACGACGTGCTGCTGTACGCCCTGCCCGACGACGCCGCGCGGGCCGAGCTTCTTCGCACGCATGCCCCTTCGTCGCCGGGTCGATGGGGTGCTGATCCTGACCCTGCCGATGGACGACGGCGAGATCGAGCAGCTGGGGGCACTGGAGGTGCCCATCGGCTCCGTGGGGGTGCCGGGCACCGGGAGTCTCCTGCGTGTGCATCGATGACGTCGGCCGCAGCCCGCGTCGCGGTCAACCACCTGGTCAACCTCGGCCACGAACGGATCGCGATGATCGGCGGCGGACCGAGCGAGCCCATCCACTTCACCGTGCCGCACGATCGGTTGGCGGGCTACCGGGGCGCGATGGCCGATGCCGGCCTGCCCGATCGCCGACGGGTACGAGGTGGACGGGGCCTTCACCTTCGCGGGGGGCGAGTCGGCCATGGCCAGCCTGCTCTGCCTGCCCAACCCACCGACCGCCGTCTTCGCGCAGTCCGACGAGATGGCCCTCGGTGCCATGCGCGCGGTCCGCCGGGCCGGGCTGCGACTGTCCCGGCGACGTGAGCATCGTCGGCTTCGACGACCACGAGCTGGCCGCGATGGTGGACCTGACGACGATCGCCCAGCCGGCCCACGAGCAGGGCCGGATCGCCGCGCGAGACGCTGCTCGGACGGCTCGCGGGGGCGCAGCCGGAGGATCGTGTGCTGCCCACCCGGATCGTCCTGCGCTCCACCACCAGCCCGCCCGCGCACGTGGCGCCGCGCGCGGGCCGGTTCGAGTCCCGAATCGCCGGGTGGCCGAACGCCGGCCCACCGGCCGGTCGAGGCTCGTCACTGGCAGGTCCTGCCGCCCGGCGCTACCGTGACGCGTGTGACGGACCCGCGGAGCCGGTGATGAGCAGGCGGTACGTGCTCTTCGCCGCCGTGTACGGGTCTGGCCCGCTGCCCTCGATGGGCTGCGGGTGATCACGACCGGCGGGCGGGCAGGCGGTCGCCGGAACCGGCCTGCTGCACCGCGACGAGGCGGGTCGGACCACCCTCGAGCGCACGAGCGGGTCCCCGGTGCTGCGTGCGGCGCTGGTCGGGCTGGTGGTGGGCTTCGCGGCAGGGCTGGGCACCAGGCTGATGTGGGCCACGGCCCTGATCGGGGCGGTGGTCGGGGCCGTCGTCGGCTACCGCGACCGGACCACCGAGGACCGCGAGCTGCGACGACCTGGTCGGCGCGCTGGTCCCGGCGGGCGGGTACGCGATCGTCGCCGTCGCCGAGCAGGATCTGGCCAGCCGCCTGTCCCGGCAGTTCGACCTGGCCCAGGCGATCTGCATGATCCCGATCGCGGGCCGACGGATGTCCGAGCTCGCGCGCCGGATGGCCATCGGGAACGCGGACGTGACCCGGGCACTCGACGCTCCGAGCGGCTCGTCGTCGGCGGGCCGCCGCGGGGTGTGCCATGATCCGGGGGTCGGGGAACCCCATGTCGTCACCCGAGGAAGCGCCTGCGCGCCGGGTCACCTGGACGTGGCAGACGCTCGCGGGCCTGGTCCTGATCGTCGTCTGCCTGCTGCTGCTCAACCTCCTGTACCGCTCCGGCAACCAGGGGCTCGCCCTGGCGCTGCTGGGCGTGGCACTGGTGGCCCCGGGGGCCTGGCAGTGGCGCCGCAGCCGTCGTTCGGGGGACTGACGGGCCGCGTGGCCGCCCGGTCGGCCCCAGCCCTCAGCGGCTGACCCAGATGGAGACCCCGCGCCCGTGGCAGCGGAAGTCGCCGAGCCCGTGGGCTGTCGGTGGTGACGGGTCCGGGATCGCGCCGGTGGCGTCGGTGAAGTGCGTGGCCGCCGGTCCGGCGTCGCATCCGGGCCAGCCCGTCGCCGCCGTTGCTCATCAGCACCACCACGCTCAGGCCGGCCGTGCGCCGGACCCAGCCGATGACGTTGGAGTGGTCGAAGGCATCCTCCTGCTCGGCCTCGCCGAGCGCGCGGCGCAGCGCCAGGCAGGTGTCCAGGAATCGTGCCGAAGGAGGTCATCGCCACGTCGGCGGGCTCCTCACCCCAGCGCTGCTCGGTGTAGGACGCTCCGTCGTAGTCGGCGCCGAACACGCACGGCAGGCCGTCGCGGCGCAGCAGCACCAGCGCGTAGGCCAGCGGCTTGAACCAGTCCTCCACGGGGGACTCCAGGGCCTGCATCGGCTGGGAGTCGTGGTTGTCGACGAACGTCACGGCCAGCTCCGGGCGGGCCGCCACCAGGCTGCCGTCGAGGATGGTGCGCAGGTCGAAGTCGTTTCCGGCCCGGGAGGCCCGGTGCATCGTGTGGTGCAGCGGCACGTCGAAGAGCATCATCCGCTCGCCGGTGGCGGCCAGGAAGTGCTCGAGTGCGGGCAGGTGGTCGCTCCAGTACTCGGCGACCACGGGCAGCGCGCGCCCGGCATGCTCGCGCATCGCGTCGAGGTAGGTCGGCAGGACCCAGGTGGGGATGTGCTTGACCGCGTCGAGGCGCAGGCCGTCCACCCCTGTGGTGTCCAGGTACCAGCGGCCCCAATGGATGGTCATGTCCCGGACCTCGGGGTTCGCGTGGTCGAGGTCGCAGCCCATCAGGTAGGCGTAGTTGCCCAGCTCCTCGTCGACGCTGGTGTCCCACGAGCGGCCCTCGAACAGGTAGATCGTGTCCCACTGCTCCGGGGCCCGCTCGTCGAAGTCGACGGCGTCGAAGTGACGGGCGTCCAGGGTGCGCGGGTCGTAGGCGCCGGCCCGGCCGGGGAAGTCGAAGCGGGTCCAGACCTCCACCTCGCGGGTGGGCCCGATCGCGTGCCGGCGGTCCGCTCCCGAGTAGGGGGTGGCGCGCAGCACCTCGGAGCCGTCTGCGCCCAGGCGGTGGTTCCACACGATGTCGGCGAAGACCGCCAGGCCGGCCGCCTGCAGCGCCCTGATCGCGGCCAGGTACTCGTCGCGGGTGCCGTACTTGGTGCGCACGGTGCCCTTCTGGTCGAACTCGCCCAGGTCGTACATGTCGTAGACCCCGTAGCCCACGTCGTAGCCGCCGACGTGACCCTTGTAGGCCGGCGGGAGCCACACGGCGCTGAACCCGGCGGAGGCCAGCTCGCCGGCGCGCTCGGCCAGGCGGCACCACAGCGCTCCGTCGTCAGGCAGGTACCAGTGGAACGCCTGCAGCATGACCCCGTGCACGCGCCCAGCCCCCGCCTCAGTTCCCCGCTGTGTGGGGCAGTGCGGTCAGGCGCGGGCGTGCGCCGTGGGCCGGACGGGCGCGGTAGGCACCGACGGCGAGCACGGCAACCGCCGAGCCCACGCACGCCACAGCCACGAAGGAGCCGACCGAGGCAACCGACAGGCAGGAGCCGACCGACCCGACGCTCAGCGCGCTGCCGACCGACCCGACGCTCAGCACCGACCCCACCGACCCGATGCTCAGGGCGCTGCCGACCGACCCGATGCTCAGCACCGAGCCCCGGCTCCTGATCGACAGCACGCTGTGCGACGAGTCGGTGCTCAACCTCCCTGTCGCCGTCACGCTGGCATCGTCGCACTGCAGACCCGCGGCAGTCGCGGTCGGGCGGGCTAGGCTGGCCGGATGCAGTGGCTGGTGCGCGGCGAGGCGCAGGTGCCCTCCGGTGCGCTGTGGTTGACCGACGCCGAGGCCGCCCGGGCCGCCGGGATGCGCTTCACCAAGCGCCGCAACGAGTACCTGGTGCGCCGGTACGCCGGAAAGTGCGCGGTGGCGGCCGTGGTGGGCCTCGGCGAGGACCCGGCGAGCCTCGGGCGCATCGGGGTGCTGAACCGCCCGACGGGCGCGCCGTATGCGCAGGTGGACGGGCGCGCGCTGGGCCTGGACATCTCGCTGACCGATCGCGCGGGCTGGGCGGTGTGCCTCGTCGGCGCGGACCTCGGCGCGGTGGGCGTCGACCTGGAGATCGTCGAGCCGCGCAGCCGTGGGTTCGTCAGCGACTTCCTGACCCCGGCCGAGCAGGCGCTCGTGGCGGGGGCCAGCGGCCCGGACGGACCCGACGCGACGGCCAACCTGATCTGGTCGGCCAAGGAGAGCGCGCTGAAGGTGCTGCGCACCGGGCTGCGCGCGGACACCCGCACCGTCGAGGTGGCCCTGGCCGACGGGGGAGCCGTGGACACGAGGGCGGGGATGGCGGGTACGGGCGCGGAGGCGGACGGCACGGAGCCGGACGGTGCGCAGGCGGACGGTGCGGGCTGGCGGCGGTTGACCGTGACCGGCGCGCGGGGGACGTTTCCCGGGTGGTGGCGCAGGGACGGTGTGTTCGTGCTCACCGTGGTCGCCTCGGCGGGGCTTGAGGTGCCTCCCGTGGCGCTGCCCGGCTCGGCACCTCTGGAGCACGCCGAGCCGGTGCACTCGTGGCTGGCCCGGCCGCGGGCCGACTGAGCGCGCGGTGGTGGCGGCGGTCCGCACGCAGGTGGTGGCGGTCCGCGCGCGAGCGGCCGGCAGTGGGCATCGCCGACGAGTGCATGATCCGTGTGGGTTGCCCCAACTCTAGGCGGGGCAACCCACACGGATCATGGTTGCTGGCGCGGGGTGACGGGACGCGGGGTGACGGGACGCGGGACGCGGGGCGCGCGGGGCTACGGGGTGGGCTGGGGCGCGGTGGCCGCCTCCTGCGCCGCCAGCGCCGCATCCCGGGCCATCCCGCGCTCGAGGGCGTCGATCACGTACGGGCGCAGGTCCTCGGCGGAGATGATCCGGTCCACCGAGCCCATGGCCAGCGCGCGGTCGATCGTGTGCACCGCGTCGAACTCGGCCGCGGCCTCACCCAGCTTCTCGGAGCGCACCTGCTCGATGACCTCGGCCAGCCGGGCGCGCCGCTCGGTGGCCTGGGCGCCGGAGGCCCCGGTCATCAGGCTGCGGGCGGCCACCACGCGCGGGTCGGCCTCGACCCGGGTGCGCACCTCGCGGGCGAACACCGTGGCCGCGGCCGGGGCCCCGCCGATCACGGAGGCGAACGATCCCTCGACCGCTGCGACCTCCATCGCCGGGTTCAGCGCCTTGGAGAACACCACGAACGCGCCGCCGTGGTAGCGCGAGATCACCACGAACACGATGGGGCCGCGGAAGTTGGTGACCGCGCGGCCGATCTCGGCGCCGTACTCCAGCTGCCAGTGGCGCATCGACTCCGGGGAGCCGTCGAAGCCCGAGAGGTTGGCCAGCACCACCAGCGGGCGGTTGCCGCTGGCGGAGGTGACCGCGCGTGCGGTCTTGCGTGAGGCCTGCGGGAACAGCGTGCCCGAGGTCCACGCCGGCGGGCCGTCGGCGGGCACGTAGCCGCGTCGGGGCACCGAGTGGGACTCCAGGCCGAGCAGGCAGACGCTGATCCCGCCGATCCGCGCGTCCCATACCACCGAGGTCTCTGCGCCGCGCCAGCGCTGCCAGCGCTCCAGCGGCTCGCTGTCGGCGTCGGTCACCGCGCGCATCACCGAGCGCACGTCGAAAGGCTTCTTGCGCTCAGGGTTGCGCTCGGCGGAGAACACGTCGCCGACTGTGGTGAAGTCGCAGTCGGGGATCGCCGCGTGCGGGAAGGGCCGCACGTCGCGGGTGACCGGGTCGCTGGTGGGCACCCGTCGCGGGAACCGCTCGCCGGGGGCCACGTAGGTGTGCTCGTAGTGGCGCAGCAGCAGCTCGCAGGCATCGGCCAGCGTGGGCGCCCAGTACTGGCCCTGGCCGTTGGGTCCCATCACGCGGTCGTAGCCGCCGATGCCGAAGTTGTCGTCGGCGGAGACCCCGCCGGAGAAGTCCAGCGCCTGCTTGCCGGTGAGGACCATCGCACTCGTCGGGGTCATCACCAGGATGCCGCGGGTGTGCATCAGCATCGTGGCCTCGGCGTTCCAGTAGGGCTGGCCGCCGACGTTGATGCCGGTCACGACGATGTTGATCTCCCCGCCGCCCTGGGTGAACTCGATGATCCGGCGCAGGGTCAGCGCGATCCAGTCCATGTTCTCGGTGCCCGACTCCATCGAGATCAGGGCCCCGGAGGAGACGGCGAACCACTCGACCGGCACCCCCATCCGCTCAGCCAGGGCCAGGGCGCCGTTGACGATCCGGCACTCGGGCTCGGCCAGGTTGCCCAGGCCGCGCGTCGGGTCGGAGAGCATCGCGACCCGGGTCATCCCCTCGGGGTAGGCCTCGGTGTAGGTGGTCAGCAGCCCGACGACGAGGTTCGAGCTGTTGAGGCCGGGCTCGCGGTGCACCGGCACCAGGTCCTCGCCGGACTCGTCGAGGTCGTGCTCGACGAAGTGGGCCGGCTTGAACTTGCCCACGGTGCCCGGCGGCGGGGCGAACATCCGCAGGATCTCGAACGGGTAGGGCACGCCGAAGCGCTGGGCGGTGAGCACCTTCTGCCGGTAGCGGGTCAGTGGGCGCACGATGTCGTTGCGCCGCGGCTCCTCGGTGACCGTCACCGAGCGGGCGATGATCCCGTCGACATTGAGCACCATCGGGGCCAGCGTGCCGTCGGGCTGCGGGATCGAGGTGCGGATCACCACGAGCTCGAGGCCCGCGCCGCCGGCCAGCGGGACCATCAGCTCCGCGAGGTCCGACCAGTTCTCCCGGGGCACCGTCCACGGCTGGCGCACGAACAGCGTGATCCGGTTGGCCTGGGGCCGCTCCCGCTCGGGGAACCTGGCCCGGGCCCGGCGCATCGCGATGATCGCCTGCAGGCCCATCCGCTCGAGCATCGGGTACTCGGGCTGGTTGCGCCGACCGACCACGGCGGTCATGTCGCGCACCTCGGCCAGCGCGAACAGGCGGTGGTCCTTGGGGTTGTTGCGGGCCACGCCGTGGAACAGGTAGACGTCCTCCTGCGAGGGCAGCCGGGTCAGCTCGAAGTTGCCCAGGCGCCACAGCTCCAGGCGCTTGGCCAGCATCGGGTGCAGGTTGCGGTAGAAGTGGTCCTCCACGAGGGCGCCGTCCGGGCCGGTGCGGAAGGTCACGTACTGGGTGCGGTTCTCCGGCTCGGCCTCAGGCGACTGGCTGGAGACGGTCACATCGACACGCCACAGCGGGCGGCCGAGGTCCCAGCCGGCCAGCTGCGCGGCAAGGGCCTCGGCCAGGTCGTCGCCGTTGGGGGCGGCCTCGTCGCGCCAGCACATCAGGTCCACGACGGGGGCCCGACCGGGCTCCACGTCGGCCATGTGGGCGGCCAGGGCCCGGCCGACGTCCGGGATGCCGGAGACCGGGGTGAACACGAGCACCACGTGGATGAGCCGGTCCTGGTGGTCGTAGTCGGCGGTGCACAGCATCACGCCCTCGACGGGGGCGATCTGCACGTTGCGCAGCTCGCGGATGCGGTACCAGCGCCGGGCCCGGACCTCGAGCAGGGCCGAGGCCAGGTCGGGGTCGGCACTGGCCACGCGTCGGCGCAGGATCAGGTCGCGCATCGGTTGCGGGCAGTCGACCAGGGCCTGGATCAGCTCGGCGCGCTCCGGGCGCTGGGGGTCCTCGGTCAGGGCGTCGAGGTGGGCGCGCATCTGGGCCTGGATCGTCACCCGCCCGGACTCCACGACCGGCTCGTCGACGAACCGGAACCGGGCGTCCCGGGCGAGGTCGGCGATCGACTCGAGCTGGCCCTGGGTCGCCGCGGTCAACCGGTCGTAGCGGGCGCGGGTGCCGGCGTCGACCAGCGGCAGGATCCGCTCGCGGTGGCGCAGGCGCCGCTCGAGGATGCCCGTGACCGCACCGGCGAGCTGGGGCAGTCGCGCCTGGGAGCCGAAGAACAGCACCACGGCCTGCTCGAGCGCAGGTGAGCGGCGCAGGTCGGTGACGCCGTAGCGGGCCAGGACCCGGGCCAGGCGTCGGCGCACCGGTTCGGGCAGGCCCACGCGATCGGGGTCCAGCCACTGCAGGTAGCCCAGCAGGTACTCCCGGGCGCTGGTCACCCCGCCGGTGAGCGGTCCGGGCGAGTCGGTCGCCTCGCGCTGGGCCTGCCAGAGCAGGCCGAGCTCGGCGAACAGGTCCAGGAACGCGTCCTCGGCGGCCAGCAGGTCGCGGTCTCCGGCGCTGGCCCGGGAGGCGAACGAGCGCTGCTCGGCCAGAAGGGTGCGCAGGGTCGCCGGGTCCAGCTCGTAGCCGAGCAGGTAGCTGCTCAGCGCGGAGTAGACGCGCGGGAACGGTGCGCCGCCGTGGGTCTCGGCCAGGGCCATGCCTGCGAAGGCCGCGCGGGGGGCGGGCGCCCCGGCTGCGGTGGGCTCGGCGACCCCGGCGGGGGGCTTGATCCGCACGAGCGGCATGCCGGCGTCGACCTGCGCGTTGGGCAGGACCTCGACGGCGGTGACGGAGCCGGCGAACGGGGCGCGGATCGTGGACTCCATCTTCATCGCCTCGACGACCACGAGCGGGTCGCCCTGGGCCACCTGCTGGCCCTCGGTGACGGCGACGGAGACCACCAGCGCCGGCCAGTCGGCGCGCACCGGCACCCCCTCGTCGAGCTCGACGAGGTGCGCGACGCCGTCGAGCTCGACCAGGCAGGTGGTGCCCATCGTGCTGACGACGGCGTGGTGGTGGCGCCCGGCGCTGGTGACTGTCCACTCGTAGGGGTTCTCCCGGCGCACGACCAGCTCGGCGACCTGGTCACCGGCGTCGATCCGGTAGGTGTGCGGCCCGGACTGGTGGACCACGAGCCCGTACCTGTTGCCCAGGTTCTCGAGCGTGACCCGCACGCCGTTGGCGGTCACGGGCTCGGGGCGCCCGCGCGCGGCCCGGGCGTGGAACGCGGCGCGCTGGATCGCCCGCTGCGTGTCGCTGGCGCACACCGCGGCCACGAGCAGGGCCACCGGGTCGGTGACGGTGGGCCTGGCGGGCGCGGCCTGGGCCCCTGTGTCGTCGAAACCGACGGTGTCTACGTCGGTTTCGACTGCAGAGGTGGCGGCGGCGGTGGTGGGGGTGAGCACGCCGAGCAGGGCGCAGCGGTTGGCGGGCGCGCCGTCGATGACCACGGCGCACTCGGTGAGGGCGCGGCGCAGTCGCGCCTGCGCGGCCGTGCGGTCGACGCCCTCGGCGACGATGCGCAGGACGACCCCGGAGCCGACCGCGGAGCCGACCTCGCTGGCCTCCACGACGGCGATTCCCGGGCCGTGCGGCAGCCGCAGGTGCAGCAGGCGCGCGCCGGGCGCGGCACCGTGGGCGCGCAGCCGGCCCTCGAGGGCGTGGCAGCCGGCGGCCGTTGAGTCGACGGCCGTGGAGTCGCCGGAGGGGTATCCGGTGGGCATCGCCGGTGCGGGGCGGGTCCGATCCATGCGCGCGCCGATGCTCGGGTCCACGCCGAGGTCGACCCCGGCCAGCTGGGCGGCCAGCGCCCAGCCGTCGAGCTCGTTGTGCGTGGCGACCGGTTCGGCCCCGGCGCCCAGGGCCCACGTGGATGCCTGCGTGCCGCGGCCCGCCGCGGCTGCGGACTGGGCGGCACTTGCCACGGCGGTGCGCTGCTGCTCGTCGAGCACCACGCTCTCGATGAGGTCGCGGCCCGGGGTGAGCGCCCGGCACCCGGGCAGGACCCACACGCCGCCCAGGCGGTCAGCCAGGACCGGCACCTCCACCAGGCCCGGGGCGCGGTCGCCCGGGCCCCCCGACCCGGCCAGCGCGTCCGCGGCGAGCGTGCCCGGGGTCTGAGACGGCGTGCCGGCGGTCATCCCATCACGGCCTGGATGGGGGCCCGGACCTCGTCGGGCAGGGGTTGGGGCAGTGCGATCGTGCGGTAGCCCTCGACGCGCACCGCCACCGCACCGGCGGGATCGGTGACCACGCAGTCGAAGCCGGTGTCGGCCTGGGTCGCCGTGGCCACGAGTGACTCGTCGGGCCCGCCCGGCTCGGCGGTGGAGCTGCCGAGGATCACCCGGTCCACGTGCGTGGGCAGGGCCAGTCGACCGTCCCGGCCAGCCTCCCAGAGGCCGGCGGTCTGGAAGCACAGCTCGATCAGGCGGGGCCCGGCCTGGGTGCTCGGGTCGTCGGGCACGTGGTTGGCGGGCAGGTCGGCGGCGAACTGGGCGCTGGCCGCATCCCCGGACCGCCACGCCGAGCCGACCACCTGGTAGGCCGGGCCGTGGAAGTACATCCGGTACACGTCGTCGGCGGCGACCTCCGCGCCCTCGCGGGTCGGCGGCTCGCGGTGCTCGCCGTCGGGCTGTGAGCGGCTCAGCCGGACCCGGCCGGTGAAGTGCGTCGTGCGGGTCGGGCGCTCGGAGCCGGGCAGCTGGCGCTCGGCCTCGATCTGGCACACGGCCAGCAGGTCCTCGCCGTCGGGGTGCACCAGTGCGGTGATCTCCAGCGTGCGCGGCTCGTCGCGGTAGAACTTCAGTGGGGCGTGGAAGTCCACGTCCTCCACCGAGGTCGGGAACCATCCGGGCGCCGCGAGGCCGGCGACCTCGACGAAGGACTCGATGCCCATCACGCCCGGCAGCACGGGGGTGCCGTCGATGCGGTGGTGGTCGAGGAACGGCTGGGCGCCCGGGTCGAGCGTGGTGGCCACGACGAACCCGTCGTTGACGCTGACCCGCAGCAGCTCGCCCACCATCGGGCCAGCCTGCCGCACCGAATCGGCGAACGCACCCGGGTCGACCCCGCCGGTGGCGTCGAACTCGGCGGCCATCATCCCCAGCGTGCCGGCGACGACGACCTCGCCGCGGCGCGGGCCGCTGGTCAGCTCGCGGCGGATCCAGGCGATCCCGGCCTCGGGAGGCAGCATCTGCACCCCAGCGGCCTCCATGATCTTCGGGATCGAGCCACGGGTGGCCATCCCGATGCCGCCCCAGGCGGTCCAGTCCAGGGCGATGCCGCGGGTGTCGGGCCGGGTGCGGCGCATACCGCTGGCGATGCTGCAGAGCATGTTGTTGGCGGCCGCGTAGTCGGTCTGGCCGGCGTTGCCGAAGCGGCCGGCGACCGAGCTGAACGCCACGGTGGCACCGATCGGCAGGTCGCCGGCGGCCCGCAGCAGGTTGAACCAGCCGTCGGCCTTCACGTCGAACACGAGCTCGAACTCGGCACGGTCCTTCTTGGCCAGGCCCTTGCTGATCTCCAGGCCTGCGGCGTGCAGCAGCACGTCGATGCGCCCGTGCGCCTCGCGGACGTGGTCCACGATCGCGGTGACCGCCTCGGCGTCGCGCAGGTCGACGCTGTGGTAGCACGCCGTGCCACCGGCCGCGGTGACCGCCTCGATCGCGGCTAGGGCTGAGGCCAGACGCTCGAAGCGGGCCAGCTCGCGCTCGATGAGCACCGGGGTCGGCTTGTCGCCCCGCGCGGCGATCTGCTCGGCGAGCACCGGCTTGAGGCTGTCCGGGTCGGCCAGGAAGCGGGCCAGCTCCGGGTCGGCGGGGTCGGGCTCCGCGGCCAGGTCGAGCAGGTGGAACGTGCCGCCCGAGGCGGTGGCCAGGTCGGCGGTGATCGCCGAGACGATGCTGCCCGCCGCTCCGGTGATGACGAACACCGACTCAGGCCCGAGCTCCATGGCGCCGGGCTCCGGGGCGTCCACCGGGGCGAACGGCGCGAGGGTCAGGCCCACGCCCCATCGCTGGCCGTCGACGTGGCCGATCTCGACGCAGCCTGGGTCGGCCAGCGTCTCGGCGATCAGGGTGTCGGCCAGTGCGGCGGTCTTGCGGCTCGCCGGGAAGTCGACGGCCTTGACCAGCACGTCGGCACGCTCGCGCTTGTAGGACTTGGCGAACCCGACGACCGCCCCGCCCAGGGGCGAGGTGGCGCCGGCGGTGTCGTGGCCGTGGAACCCGCCGAGCCGGCTGGCGGTGACCAGGAACGGCTTGGTGTCGATGACCTCGTGGTAGAGGGCGTGCAGGGCCACCACACGGCGCCGCAGCGCCTCACGCCACGCGGCGAGGTCCATCGCGGCGATCGGGCCCTCGTCGTCGAGCGAGGGCAGCCAGTAGACCCCGGTCAGCGGGGCCTCGCCGGTGAAGGCGGCCACTTGGGCGAGCAGGTCGTCGGTGGGGGTGGCGGGCTCCAGGGCGAGCACGTCGGCGCCGAGGGCCGTGAGCTTCTTGGCCAGGCTGGCGCCCACGCCGCCCTCGTCGAGGACGACCAGGATGCGCGCGCCGGCTCCGAGGTCGACCCCGGTCGAGGTGCAGGCGGCCAGATCCGGGCGCAGTGCCGGGGTCGGGACGCGCCGAGGCAGGGCGTCCACGGCCGCGAAGTCGCCGACGAACGCCGGAGTGGTGGTGGTGGGCACGGAGTCCGCCCCGTGGCCGCTTGTGTCGTCGATTCCGACGGTGGAGGCGTCGGAATCGACTGCGGATGCGGCGACGGGTTGGATGCCGGTCTTGTCGCGGACCCAGCCGATGACGTGGGTGAGGGTGGGGAAGTCGCGGAGTTGGAGGTTCTCGTCGCGTTCGACGTTGAAGCGGTCGCGGACGGCGGCGAAGACCTCGGCCTGCTTGACGGTGTCGACGCCGAGGTCGGCCTCGAGGTCGAGGTCCAGGTCGAGCAGCTCGGCGGGGTAGCCGGTCATCTCGGCGACGATGGCCACGACGGCATCGGTGACCTCGTCAGCCGCGGGAGCGGCCGGTGCGGTGGCTGCTGTGGCCGAACCAGCGCCCGAGGCTGCGGTGGGTGCCGCCTGGCCGCTTGTGTCGTCGATTCCGACGGTGGAGGCGTCGGTATCGACTGCTGGTGCGGCGGCGACGGGCTGGATGCCGGTCTTGTCGCGGACCCAGCCGATGACGTGGGTGAGGGTGGGGAAGTCGCGGAGCTGGAGGTTCTCGTCGCGCTCGACGTTGAACCGCTCGCGGACGGCGGCGAAGACCTCGGCCTGCTTGACGGTGTCGACGCCCAGGTCGGCCTCGAGGTCGAGGTCGAGGTCGAGCAGCTCGGCGGGGTAGCCGGTCATCTCGGCGACGATGGCCACGACGGCGTCGGTGACCTCGTCGGCCGCGGGAGCGCCCGGTGCGGCGGCTGCGATGGTGCGCGCCGAGGCTGCGGTGGGTGCCGCCTGGCCGCTTGTGTCGTCGATTCCGACGGTGGAGGCGTCGGTTTCGACTGCGTGCGGCGGCGACGGGCTGGATGCCGGTCTTGTCGCGGACCCAGCCGATGACGTGGGTCAGGGTGGGGAAGTCGCGGAGCTGGAGGTTCTCGTCGCGCTCGACGTTGAACCGCTCGCGGACGGCGGCGAAGACCTCGGCCTGCTTGACGGTGTCGACGCCCAGGTCGGCCTCGAGGTCGAGGTCCAGGTCGAGCAGCTCGGCGGGGTAGCCGGTCATCTCGGCGACGATGGCCACGACGGCGTCGGTGACCTCGTCAGCCGCGGGAGCGGCTGGTGCGGTGGCGGGTGCGCTCGGCGCGGGTGCCGCGGCCGAGGCTGCGGCGGCTGCGGTGGGTGCCCCCTGGCCTCTTGTGTCGTCGAATCCGACGGTGGAATCGACCGAATCGACTGCGGGTGCGGTGGGGGTGGGCTGGATGCCGGTCTTGTCGCGGACCCAGCCGATGACGTGGGTCAGGGTGGGGAAGTCGCGCAGGGCGACGTTGTCGTCGCGCTCGACGTTGAACCGCTCGCGGACGGCGGCGAAGACCTCGGCCTGCTTGACGGTGTCGACGCCCAGGTCGGCCTCGAGGTCGAGGTCGACGTCGAGCAGCTCCGGCGGGTAGCCCGTCATCTCCGAGACGATGGCGACGACGGCGTCGGTGACCTCATCGGCTGCAGGTGCGGCGCTCGGCGCTGCACCGGAACCGGCGGCTGTGGTGGGCGCGCCAGCCGAGGCGGTGGCAGGGGTCGCCGCTGCGGCTCCGGCGGGTGCCCCGGGGCCGCGTGTGTCGTCGATTCCGACGGTGGGAACGTCGGGTCGACTGCAGATGCGGCGACGGGCTGGATGCCGGTCTTGTCGCGGACCCAGCCGATGACGTGGGTCAGGGTGGGGAAGTCGCGCAGGGCGACGTTGTCGTCGCGCTCGACGTTGAACCGCTCGCGGACAGCGGCGAAGACCTCGGCCTGCTTGACGGTGTCGACGCCCAGGTCGGCCTCGAGGTCGAGGTCGACGTCGAGCAGCTCCGGCGGGTAGCCCGTCATCTGCGAGACGATCCCCACGACCTCGGCGACGACCGGATCCACGGGCGCCGCGGGGGTCGCTGGGGTGGTGCTCGGTGCGGGCGGCGAGGCGGGCGTCAGGCAGTGGCCGCTGGTGGCGGCCGGGGGCGTCGCAGTGATGGGGGCGGGCGCGCCGATCGGGGCCGCGGCGGCCGCTGGGGCAGCCGAAGCCGACGGGGCAACCGGGGCCGCCGGGGCAACGGGGCCTGACGGGGCCACCGGAGCTGGCGCGACCGCCGGGGCCGCGGGCGCGACCGGGGCCAGCGCCGGGGCGCCGGCGTCGACGATGCGCAGGCGGTGGTGGTCCACCTCGAGGGCCGCACCGGTGCGACCGGCGGCGTCGGTGAGGAAGCGCTGCCACGCGGCGGGGTCCACGATGCGGTAGGCGTAGCCGAGCTCGCTGGGCGCGCGCCGACGGCCGTCGGGCATCGGCGTCCAGCGCAGCAGGGTCATGGCCATCTGGGAGCCGAAGCCGGCGGCCAGGCGCAGGGCGTAGTTCACCGGGTAGGCCCCGCCGAGCGAGAGGTTCAGGGTGCCGAGCTCGGGGTCGGGCTCCTTGTAGTTGGGCACGGGCGGGACGATCCCGGTCTCCAGCGCCTTGATCGCCACGACGTCCTCGATGCCGGCGCCCATGGCGTGGCCGGTGAAGCCCTTGGTGTTGGTGATCACGATGGAGCTCGCCGCGGCACCGAAGACCCGGCGCAGGGCGTTGATCTCCGCGGCTGCGGAGCCGCCGCGCGCCGGCGTGTAGGTCTCGTGGGAGACGAAGACCGTCTGCGGGGCGATCTGGGTGCGGTTGATCCCGCGCGCCTCAGCGGTGCGCACGAGGCCCTCCATGACCTGCCCGACGTGCTCGACGTCGAGGCGGGTGCCGTGGAAGGCGCTGTTGGCGGTGGTCGAGGCCAGGACCTCGCAGATCGGCTGCAGGCCGCGCTCGCGCACTGCCTCGGCCGACTCGACCACGAACGCCGCGGCGCCCATGCCGACGACCATCCCGTGGCGGCGCCGGTCGAACGGGGTGGCCACGTCGGCCACGACGTCGTCGGTCGCGGCAGCCCCGGAGGCCAGGAAGCCCGAGCCGACCCAGGGCAGCAGCACGTCGCTGCTCACGTCGTCGGCGGAGACCACGACCACGCGGCGGCAGCGGCCGGTGCGGATCCAGTCCTCGGCCACCGAGACGGCCTGCGTGGTGGTGGCGCAGGCGGCGTTGATCTGGGTGTTGGGCCCGCGGGCGCCGATCAGCTCGGCGAACTGCGAGTGCCCCATCGCCAGGCAGCGGAAGATGAAGCGGCGGTCGTAGCTGGAAGGCCTCGGTCTGCAGCAGGTGGCGCAGCTCGGCGATGCGCCGGTCGACCTCGGCGGCGGCCGGCTCGGCGCCGGTCATCCGGGCGCGCACGGCCTCGAGGGCCAGCAGCTGCTCGCGGCGGCCGCGGTCGGCCATGTACTTCTCGATGTCGGAGGCGAACTCGCCGTAGCCGGGGAAGGCGGAGGCGAAGATGACGCCGGTGTCGTCGCGCATCGACTCGGGCAGGCCCCAGCGATCGGGCAGCATCGTGCCCAGCGTGGTGGAGCGGTAGCGCATGACCAGCGGGATGCCTGCGTCGCGCAGGGCGTCGAGACCGGCGCCGATGGCCAGGCGGGTGGTGCGGTCCAGCGCCGCGTCGCGGGCGGCCTCGACGCCGAACTCCTCGACCACGTCCAGCGGGGCGCCGCGACCGGCCAGCTTGATCACGCCGGACTCGTCGTCGATCGTCTCGAAGACCGGGTCCTGGCCGGCCCTCTTGACCAGGCGGGTGATGTGCTTGTCGACGATCGCCTCGCGGAAGCGGTGCGGGATCACGTCGATGAACTGCTGGCCGCCGAGGATGCGCGCGAGGTTCTCGTCGTCGAAGACGCGGTCGACGCCGGGCAGGCCCAGCGCGGCACCCGTGATCGCGACCGGTGCGCTGGACAGCTGCGCCGGGGCTGCGGTCGCGAGCGGTCCGCCGGTGGTGCCGGGCTCGCCGGCGTACACGCGCAGGCCCTGCTCCAGGACGCCCGGCGAAGAGCCGGCCCAGTTCCTCGTAGCGGTCGGTCGTCATGGGGATCCTCGGGGTCGTGGCGGCGGGGGAGGTCGGGACGGTGGGGGAGGCGGGGGCCGCGGTCGCGGCTGGGGCGGGGGCGGCGGATGCACGGCCAGCCTCCGCAGCTTCGGCGGGGATGGGAGCGGGACTGGTCGCGGCAGGGGCGCCGGCGAACCCCAGGCCGGCGGCGTACAGCCCGCACAGCGCCTGGTTGAACGACGCGATGTCGCCGAGCTTGGGGTGGTTGGTGAACAGGGCCAGCACGTCGTCGTGCGTGGACCCGAGGACCTCCTCGACGAAGCCGTGCAGGGCCTTCTTCGGCCCGACCTCGACGAACACGCGGGCGCCGGCCTCGTACAGGGTGTGCAGGCCCTTGACGAACTGCACCGGCTCGGCGATCTGGCGACCGAGGATCTCGAGCATCGTCTCGGTGTCGGCCGGCGTCGGGGTAGAACTCGCCGGTCACGTTGGCCACGATCGGCAGGCTCGGCCCGCGGACCTCCAGCCGGCGCATCGCGACCTTCAGGGGCTCGCTGGCCCCGGCCACGATCTGGGTGTGGAAGGCGTGCGAGACGGGGATCCGCATCGCGGTGATCCCCGCGGCCTGGAACGCCGCGACGGCGGACTCGACGGCGGTGGTCGCACCGCCGATCACGGCCTGGGTGTTGGAGTTGATGTTGGCCACGACGACGTACCCGTCGACCTCGGCCACGATCCGCTCGATGTCGGCCAGCGGGCCGAACACCGCGGCCATCGCGCCGTTGTCGTCCTGCGAGACGTGGGTCATCTCCCGGCCACGGGCGCTGACGGCCTCGAGGGCCGCGTCGAAGGTGAGCGCGCCGGAGGCGACGAGGGCCCCGTACTCGCCGAGGCTGTGGCCCATGACCAGGTCGGGGGTGATGCCGTAGGCGGCGAGCAGGTCGGCCATCGCCGCGTCGGTGGTCAGCACCGCGGGCTGGGTGATCTCGGTCTGCAGCAGCTGGGCGTTGAGGCGCTTGACGGCCTCGGGGTCGCCCGCGTCGGCGAACACGTAGTCCGACAGCGGGCTTGCCCAGCAGCGGGGTCATGATCCGGTCGGCCTCGTCGTAGACCGCGCGCACGATCGGCTCGTGGTCGCGCAGGTCGGCGAGCATGTTGACGTACTGCGAGCCCTGGCCGGTGAACAGGAACGCGACCTTGGGGGCCGGTCCGCGGCCGACGAAGACGCCCTGCGAGCGCAGCAGCTTCCACATCGCCGGGTTGTTCGCGGCGAACGCGCCCACGGCCTTGTCGGCCTTCTTGGCCAGCTCGGCGGCGTCGGCGAAGTCGATCGCGACGCGGATCGCGGCCTCGGCCAGCGCCGGGTCGGGGGCGACGGCCGGCGGCGTCCGGCCCTCGGCGGCGGCCGCGGACAGGGCCTTCAGCTGGGCCACGACCTCGGCCTCGTCCCGCCCGCCGACGACGGCGGCACCGCGCAGGGGCGCCTTGCGCGCGACCGGCGTGGCGGGTGCGGCGGCGCTGGTGGGCGCAGCGGTGGGAGCGGCGGTGGTCTCGCGCGACCCGGGGATGTCGGCCCCGGCGAACGCCCGTGGGGCGTCCTGGGCGCGGTGACGGCCGGGCACGTACTCCTCGAGGGCCACGTGGAAGTTGGTGCCGCCGAAGCCGAACGCGCTCACGCCGGCGCGGCGGGGCTCTGCGGAGCTGTGCGCCCACTCGCGCAGCTCGGTGTTCACCTTGAACGGGGTCGCGGCCCAGTCCACGTTCGGGTTCGGGTCGCTGAAGTGCAGGCTCGGCGGCAGCACCTTCTCGTGCAGCGCCATCACTGCCTTGAAGATCCCCGCGGCGCCCGCGGCGGCCTTGAGGTGGCCGATGTTGGACTTGACCGAGCCCAGGGCGATGGAGCCCGGCGCGATGCCGTGCGCGCCGAACACCTCGTCGAGGCTGCCGAGCTCGGTGGCGTCGCCGACCGAGGTGGAGGTGCCGTGGGCCTCGAGCATCCCGACCGTGGCCGGGTTGATCCCGGCGTGCTCCCAGGCGCGGCGCACGGCCAGCTTCTGGCCGACCGGGTTGGGCGCGGTGATGCCCTTGCCCTTGCCGTCGCTGGCGCCGCCGATGCCCATGATCACCGCGTACACGCGATCCCCGGCCTGCTCGGCATCGGTGAGCCGCTTGAGCACGAACATGGCCGTGCCCTCGCCCATCACGAAGCCGTCGGCGCCGGCGTCGAACGGCCGCGTGCCGGTGGCCGAGAGCGCGCCGATCTTGCAGAAGCGCACGAAGGCCCCAGGGCTCATGTTGCGGTCCAGCCCGCCGGTGATCACCGCGTCGTACTGGTGGGCGTGCAGCCCGGCGATCGCCGAGCTCATGCCGGCCAGCGCCGAGGCGCACGCGGCGTCAGTGGTGAAGTTGGGCCCGCGCAGGTTGAGCAGGCGCGGCCACCCGGCCCGCGAGGATGTTGGCCAGCTCGCCGGGCATCGTGTCCTCGGTGATGGTGGGCAGGCCACCGAGGAACCGGGTGCGGGCCTCGTCGCGGATCGCGTCGCGCACCTCGGCGGGAAGCGCCGCGAACGACGGGGCGCTGGCCAGCTGGGCGTCGAACTCGGGGTAGGCGATGCGCAGCGTGGTGCGCACGTACTTGTCGCCGCCGAGCGCGTTGCCCAGGATCACCGCGACCCGCTCGGAGTCGACGTTCCAGTTCGGCCAGCCGGCATCCAGCAGCGCGGAGCGGGCTGCGCTGACCGACCACATCTGGCCCGGGTCGAAGTGCGCGGCCACGTTCGGGGGCACGGGCAGCTTCCAGGCCCGCGGGTCCCAGGGGAACTCCCGCACCCAGCCACCGATCTTCGAGTACGTCTTGTCCTGCGGCGTGCGGGTCGGCGTCGTAGTAGAGCGCCGGGTCCCAGCGCTCCGGGGGGACGTCGCTGATCGAGTAGCGCCCGCCGCGGATGTTGGCCCAGAAGTCCTGCGCGGTGGGGGCGTCGGGCATGATCGCGCTGATCCCCACGATGGCGATCGGCTCGGTGTGGGTCATGGGGTCTTCTCTTTCCTGCGGGCTTTCCAGCGGGTCGTCCTGCGGGTCGCGCGGGGTCGGTCAGGCGTAGAGCACGTCGGCGAGGGCGGTCATGTCGGCGACCAGCCCTGCCTGCGCCGAGCGGATCGCGTCCAGCCGGAGGGCGACCGGCAGGGCGGGGTCCAGGCCGAGGGCGGGGTCGGCCGAGCCCGCGACCCAGCGCAGGCCCTCCTCGCCGACCTTCATGGCCGCCTCGCGGGCGAACAGGCGGGCGATGAGCGCCAACCCGTCGGCGTCGAAGCGCCGGTTGGCCTTGTCGGCCAGGGTCGCGTCAGCGGCGGCAGCCGCGCGCCGGCACAGGGCGGCCGCGCACTCGGCGTTGGCCACCAGCTCGCCGAGGCGGAACAGCACGTGCTGGTTGCGGGTCAGCCGGCCGGCCTGGCAGGCGGCGAAGACCCCGGCCAGGGACTCCAGGGCCAGGGCCGCGATGCCGGCGCCGACACTCGGGTGGGTGGCCTCCAGCGCGCGCACCTGCGCGGCGGCGTCCAGGTAGTGCTGGCCGCGGGACTTCAGGTGCTCCTGCCAGCGGTCGCGCGCGATGGTCATCTCGAGGATCTCCGAGGTGCCCTCGTAGATGGTGGTGATGCGCACGTCGCGCTTGATCTTCTCGACCACGTACTCGCGGGTGTAGCCGTAGCCGCCGTGGGCCTGGATGGCGTCCTCGGCCGCGGCGTTGCCGGCCTCGGTGGCCATGTACTTGGCGATCGCGCCCTCGGTGTTCAGCGCGCCGTCGTCGCCCGAGCCGGCGTCGATGCGCAGCGCGGTCTCCTCGATGAACGCGCGCGCGGCCTCGAGTCGCACGACGTGCGGGCACGATCAGCTTGTGGGTGTAGCCCTGCTTCTCGGCCAGCGGCGAGCCACCGTGCGATGCGGGACTTCGAGTAGTCGATCGACGCGGTCGACGGCCTCCCAGCCGCCGCCGAGGCCGAACGCGGCGACCATCAGGCGGGTGTAGCCGAAGACCTGCTGGGCCTGCACGAGGCCGTGGCCCTCGACGCCGCCGATGAGGTTGCTCGACCGGCACCTCGACGTCGTCGAGGAACAGTGCCGCGGTGTTCGACAGCCGGATGCCGTGCTTGTCCTCGGGCTTGGCGCTGGTGAACCCCGGTGTGTCGCGCTCGACGACGAACCAGGTGGGCCCGCCGGGGGCCAGGGCCAGGATCGTGGTGGCATCGGCGATGGAGCCGTTGGAGATCCACTGCTTGGCGCCGCTGATCCGGTAGCCGGTGAGCTCGCCGTCCACCTCGATCGGGACGGCGCGGGTCTTCATCGCGCCGAGGTCGGAGCCCGCCTCGGGCTCGGTGGCGCCGTAGGCGAAGACGATGCCGTCCTCGGCGATCGCGCCCAGCCAGCGCTGCTTCTGCTCCTCGGTGGCCCCGACCAGGATCGGGTCGCTGCCCAGGAAGGTGGCGAAGATCGCCGTGGCCAGGCCGATGTCCTTGCGGGCCATCACCTCGCACAGCAGGTAGGAGTCGAACGCACCCCCGCCCATGCCGCCGTAGGCCTCGGGGACGAAGACGAGCTGGATGCCGAGGTCGGCCGACATCGCGCGCACCGTGTCCTCGGGGCAGATGTCCTCGTGGTCCAGCTCGAGCTGGCGGTCCAGTGGCAGCGCGTCGGCGAGGTACTCGCGCAGCCCGTCCATCATCAGGCCAAGTGTCTCGGCGTCCAGTCCCTGCTCGATGCTCATGCGTTCCTCCTGGGGGCGTCCTGTTGAACCTAGGCCCGCGCGCCCGGCGCGGCATCGGCCGAAGTGACCGCCCGCGCGGGACCAACGACAGTTACCGCCCGGTACGGGGGGCGGGTGGGGACGCGATCCACCTCACGCCCAGGTGCGCTGGGCCGCGACCCCGGCCGCCGTCAGGGCGGCGCGCAGGTGGGCCACGGCCTCGGCAGCCGGGTAGGCGGCAGGGCCGTCGGGTTGGGCGCTGGCCAGCGCCCGGACGGCGCTGAAGTCCTCGCCGGAGGTCACCAGCGGTGGCTCGATGCGCCCGTCGGGGCGGCGCTGGGCGAGGTCGGCGGCGGCCATGAGCCCGTTGCACAGGCAGCGCCGGCCCTCGGCGTTCTGGGCCCGACCGCCCTTGCGCTGGTACATCGCCGCGGGCTCGGCCGGGCAGCGGAAGTCGACCGTGCCGTCGGGGCGCGCGAACGGGGAGCGCAGTGCGCCGAGATCGCAGACGGCACGGCGCGCGGCGGCCACCTCGGGATCGCTGAGTGTCCCGTCGAGCTCCACGACGCGGAACGGGAAGCCGGTGGGCGAGGCCCGCCAGTCGCTGCGCACGGCCAGCGTGCCGTCCACCGCGGCGGCGATGACCTCGGCCTTGAGCGAGGGCGCCAGGCCCGACTCTCGGGTGTAGGCGAACACCGTGCCGGCCTGGATCCCCTGGGCACCGGCCGCCCGGGCGGCGGCCAGACCCTCGGGGGTGCCCCACGAGCCCGCGAGCCAGAACGGCAGGCCGAGGGCGGCCAGCGCCCCGAGGTCCACCTCGTCGCGCTCGTCGTAGACCGGCTGGCCGTGCTCGTCGATGCGCCGCGGCCCGCGTGGTGGGGCGTTGTGGCCCCCGGCGCTGGGGCCCTCGACCACGAAGCCGAACGGGCGCGTGGCGGGGTCACCGGCCAGGCCGGCAGCGAGGTCGACGGAGGCCACGATCGCCAGGAACCGGGGCGAGTGCAGCGGCGCGGGCGGTTGCTCACCGAACAGGGTCCGCGGGCTGCAGGTGACCGAGGAGGGGGTGGCGTCCGAGCGCTGGCCCTGCACCTTGATCGGCAGCGTGGTGTCCCGGCCTGCGGCGAGGCTGCGGATCAGGCCCGGGATGTCGGCGGGGTTGCCCGCCCCGACGAGCACGTAGTCCACCCCTGCCAGCAGGGCGCCGAGCAGGACCCAGGGGATCGGCAGCTCGACCTTGCGCAGCAGGTTGATGCCGACCGGGCCGCGGGCGTTCTCGCGGGCCAGCCACACCTCGACGAAGGCGGCCACCACGGTCAGCTCCTGCAGCGCGGGGGAGGGGGTCAGCGTGAACCGGGGCACCGCGGCGAACGCGGCGTCGTCGGCCTTGCCGCCGTGCACGTAGTGCGCGCGCATGACGCGCCGGGCCATCGCCGCGTCGGGGAAGTGGGCCAGCGCCCGGCGCATGTGACCACCGGGGTCACCGCGCTGCAGGCGCCGGGCGAGCACCACGTCCAGGGCGGTCCCGGACACCACGCCGAGCTCGCCTGTGGCGGCCACGGCCCCGGCGAGCTCCCATCCGGAGATCGCCACCCCCATGCCCCCCTGGATGATCGTCGGCAGGTCGGCGTCAGCCATGGCACCACTCGTTCCACTCGGGGAGCACGGGTGGGGTCGCCCTGTCCGTGCCTTTCCTACGGCACCGTAACCTACGGTGGCGTAGGTAGGGAGGGGCCAAAGGTCCCGAGCCGACGGGTCGGCCGGGCCGTCATGGCCGGTGTTCAGCTGGGTCCGCCGGAGCTGCCGAGCCCGGAGACCAGCGCGGAGAAGTCCCCGCGGGCGAGCTTGGCGACCGACTCGTCGTCGAGGCCGACGGTGGACGGGTCCACGCCCCACTTGGTGAGCTGGCCGAGCACCGCGCTGCGGGCGTGGGCGAAGCGGTTGGCGACCATCCGGCGGGCCGCCCACTCGCGCTCACGCTCGCGCAGGGCGGCCTCGATGCGCTGCACCTGCTCCTCGGTCGCGGGCAGGTCGTAGGTGTGGCGCACGGCGTCGGCGAGCTCGATGCGGTAGTCGTGGCCCAGTCGCACGAACTCCCCTGGCTTGGAGTTCATGCCGTTCTTGAGGTCGACCAGGTTGATCACGAACGTCACCACCGGCCGGAACAGGGTCTCCTTGGGCACCCCGGGCGGGCGGGTCTCCGGCGGACCCATCCACCACGGCGTGCGGACCACCGTGTCGTAGGCGAACTTGTTGATCGGGTCGTCGTGGTGGATGACCTGCACGTGGCGGACCTGCGCCGGCAGCCCGGGGATCTCGTCGGCCTGCGACACCGCACCCAGGATCCCGGCCGGGTCGGCCGCGCGCGGGTCGTCGAACCAGCGGTCCCACAGGGTGGTCCGGAACGGCGTGCCCAGGTACAGCCCGGCCTCGATCCCGAGCTCGTCGAAGGCGGCCGTGCCCTCGCGAGCCACGTCGAGGGCGACCTGCGCGCCCAGGCTCTCGCCGAACTGCAGCAGCCGCGGGCGGTGCCCCTCGGGCAGGGCCGCGATCCGGTCGCGGATCCCGCGCAGGATGAGCGTCTGCATCTGCACGCCGGCGTTGGTCTCGTTGAGCGCCAGCGCGCTGGGCACCAGGGCGTACTGCGCCACGATGATCGCGCAGTCGCCTCGGGTGAGGTACTCCAGGGCCTCGGCGAAGGAGTAGTTGACGTACCCCACGCCGGTGGGGGCGGCCACCACGATCATGGACCGGTCGTATGCCCCGAGGGCCTCGAGCTCGGCCAGCGCGAGCTCGGCGCGGGCCTGCGGGGTGTCGGCGGACTCGAAGCCGGCGATGGCGCGGACCGGGTCCAGCGCGGGCTCGCCCATGACGGCGCTGATCTCGTCGGCGGTCAGCGCCATGAGGACGAAGCGCCGGCCCTCCTTGCCGATGTCGTCGAAGGAGACCAAGCTGGCGGGCCCGGCGGTCACGACCGTGCTGGTCGGCGGCTCGGGGTAGGCGGCCTCCACGATGTCGTCGGCGTGCTGGATCCGCCGGCGCAGGCGGCTCAGTGCCCAGAGCCCGGCGGCGCCGAGGACACCGGCAGCGACGGTGTGCCCGACCAGGGGGGTCACGTCCTCGTCGCGGCCCAGGACCCGGGACACGGCCCGGGTGGATCCCTCGGCCAGGGCGAACTCGGTACCTGCCAGGGCCAGCAATCCGGCGCCGGTGGCCGCCCCGATGCCCAGCGACTTGGCCACGGCGGTGCGCGACTTCGGCATCTCGATCTGGCGGCGGTCGCCGGTCTCACCGACGGCCACGGCATGCCGGTCGCGGACGTTGACCCGCAGCGCGGCGACCAGCCCCCCGGCCGCAGCCGCGGTGGCCACCCCCACCACCGGACCGCTGGGCCCGATCACCGGGCGAAGCGCCTTGTCGGCGCCGATCACGACGGCCGCCGAGAGGCAGCCACCGGCCAGCATCCAGGAGACTGACTCGGCGGTCGCGATGCCCAGGGGCGTCTCGTGGGTGTTGGGCAGCGCCTTGTAGACCGCCACGGACGCGGCGCCGAGGATCCCGCTGGCGATGAGGGTCGTGTTCTCGGGGTTGCCGCGACCGCGGGCCGTGGCCACGAGCTCGGCAGTCGCCTCGATCGCGGAGACGGCCAGCGCCGCGGTGCCGATTGCGTACGCGCCGACGACGGCGGTGGCCATCGCCTGGTCGGTCGTCGAGCGGGGCAGCAGCCCGCGCGCGAACGTGGCCGAGGTGGACCCGGCAGCGGCGGCGACGCCGGTGCGCAGGGCCAGGTAGCGCCGTGAGGGCCGAGCGGACATGGGCGCAGTCTGCCCGATGGTGCCGCGGCGGTCGCGGCGGCAGGCCGGGGAGCGGGGCGGGCGCGGTGCATTCCTCGGGGCTGCGCACTACCGTCGCACCATCGCCCGAGCAACGGAGGACCGATGAGCCCCGACACCAGCGCGAACCCGTCCCTGCCCCGGGTTCCGGTCAGCCTCGCGCGCGCGGTCGCGCCGTGGAAGCGGGCCGCCTCCGCCACGACCCAGCTGCCCGAGCGCCAGACCGTCGTGACCGGGTTCCGGCCGGATCGCTCCCGGCTGGCCGCCTACCGCACGCTGATGGGCTCCCACGCCGAGCTGCCCATGCTCTTCCCGCAGCTGGACCTCACCGCCCTGCACCTGGACCTGATCTCCGCATGGTCGTTCCCGGTGCGGGCGATGGGCCTGATGCATCCCGGCTTCGTGATCGAGGTGCTCGAGGAGCTGCCCACCGACGGTCCCTGGGACCTGCGGGTCTGGATCTCCGGTGCCCGGCATGTGCGCTCCGGCCTCGAGTTCGACCTCGGTGGCGAGGTCTCCTCGGGCGGCCAGGTGTGCTGGCGCTCGCGGGCGGTCACGCTCTCGCGCAGCCGGACCGCCAGCGGGGCCGAGGAGTCCACCACTCCCCGGCTTGACCTGGCCGGCCCGTGGCCGACCGAGCAGGTGCTGCCCGCGCCCGAGGGCACAGGTCGGGCCTACGCGCGGGTCTCCGGGGACGTGAACCCGATCCACATGCATGCGGCCTCGGCCCGGCTGCTGGGCTTCCGCCGGCCGATCGCGCACGGCTGGTGGATCGCCGGGCGAAGCGCGGCGGCCCTCGGCGCCGACGAGGCCGTGGCCGGGCGGACGCTGGAGATCGGCTTCCGCCGCCCCGTCGAGCTGCCGAGCGCGCCGCTGCTGTGCTCGCGCGCCGAGGACGGGGTCACCGAGTTCGTGCTGCTGGCACAGGGGCGCGGTGCGCCGGGCAGTGACGGGGAAGGTGAGGGCGACGGGCCTGTCGCGAGCGCCGCCGACGGCGCCGAGGGTCCCCGGCCGCTGGTCTCCGGCCGCATCAGCGACACACCGAGCAGTGACTGAACTCGGCGCAGCGCCCCGCGCGCGGCAGGATCCTTGCCCATGCACCATGGCGTCGGTCCCACCCCGGGTCCCGGCCAGCCCCACGACCCGGTGGCCGAGGCCGCGCAGAGGCGCACGGTCGCCCTGCGCCTGGGGCCGTTGCCCGCCGATGTCATGGAGGCCATCCGGGCCGGTCGGGGCCGCGAGTTCCAGCGCCTCGAGCTCATCGGGGACTCCATCCTCGAGGTGGTCATGCACGCGCACTGCGTGCTCGTCGGCCCCGGCTGCGCGCGGTGTGGGGGCCGGGCCGACCACTTCACGACCGACGCCCACCTCGCGGAGGTCGCCGCCGAGGCCGACCTGGGTGACTGGCTGGACTGGCATCCCTCGCAGCACCGGCGCGCCGACCTGGTCGAGGCGTGCACCGGGGCTGTGTGGCGGGCGGGGCGCTGGCCGCGGGTCGTGGCATTCGTCGACGGCATGGTGCATCCGATACCGGCCGACGAGCAGCGCCGACTCCTGCACGGCGGGGCGCAGGTCCACCCCGAGGCCCCGGCGCGGGCCCGCGAGATCCTCGGCGCCGCGATCCTCGAGGCCGCCTCCTCGATCTCGGCCTACCGCAACCACCCCGGAGGGCGACGAGGGTGACCTCTCGCGGGTGAAGGCCCGGATGCTGTCCACCGAGCACGTGATGAGCCGCTGCCGCGACTCCCACTGGGTGCACCGCAGCCTGCGCACGCGCCACTTCGTCCGCGACGACGTCGAGCGACTGCTCGCCCTGGACCTGCTCTCGCACGGCCTGGCCTCGGCGGTGGCGCTGGCGACACCGCTGGTCAACTGAGGGCGGCCCGCCGGAGGTTCGGGTGGCCGTCCACAGGGGGACGGCGAAGGGGTTGGCAGGGCAGCGCCCACGAGGCAGGGTGTGCCCATCGGCGCAGGGGGCGCCGGGATCGGGGGAACGCATGAACGAGACCACCATCACCATCTCCGGCAACCTCGTCTCGGACGTGACCTACCGGGTCACCGCCCGCGGTGATGCCATGGCCAACTTCCGGGTGGCCTCGAGCGTGTCGCGCTACGACCGCGACGAGGGCCGCTGGGTAGACGCGGAGACCAGCTACTGGAACGTCACCGCCTGGCGGCGCGCTGCGGTCAACGCGCGGGAGTCGCTGGCCAAGGGCCACCCGGTCGTGGTGCACGGCCGGGTCCGCCAGCGGGTCGTGGACCGCGAGGTCCCGGGGGCGCAGTCGCCGCTGCCTGTGCGCTACACCGACGTGGACGCGACCAGCTTCGGGCTGGACCTCAGCCGGTGCCGGGCGCAGTTCCAGCGGGCGCCCATCGGCCCTCAGACGACGCCGGACCCGGCCGAGGCCCCTGCCGCCGAAGTGCCCATGGCCGCCGAAGTGCCCATGACCGCCGAGGCCGGGCAGGCCGGGGGCGCGGCGACCTGAACGAGGCCGGGAGACGGGCCGCCGGGCGGTCCGCTAGCTCACGTCGCAGCCCGGCCGGCGCCGTCGGTGCGCTGAGCTGCCGACACCAGGTCGTCGCTGTTGGCCCAACGGCCGCCAAGGTGCGGGCCACGGTTGGCTCACCCGACGTTGATCAGCTTGTCGTCGCTCATCGGGCCGGGCTCGGCGGCACCATCGGAGAGATCTGTCTGCGCGACCGAGATCCGGTGCTGGCCGGCGTCGGAGTCAGCAGGCAGCGTGACCGTGAACTGGAACGGTGACATCCGGCCCGCCTCGGCGCTCTGGGCGGTGCCGGTGGCGACAGCGGTACCGTCGGTCGTGGTCAGGCGCCACGTCAGCATGGCCTCATCCGCGGCTGCCCGTCCTGTGACGGTGAACGTCCGATCGACCGATGCGCCCTCTGCCGGCGACTCGATCTGGACCAGCATCTGGATGTCGAGCTCAGGTGCCCGCCGGATCGGCCGGCTCCAGTCCACGGTGTCCCACATCGTGCCCGCCGGCTGTCCGTCGATGAGTAGCTGGACGGGCTCGTCGACGCCGAACCCGGCCGTGACCGTGTAGACCAGTTGCTGCGCCGTGGCCTCGGCGCCCTGACCGTTGGTCCCCACCGCGCGGGCCTCCTCGGAGAGGTCGACCTTGATCACGCCGTCAGAGCGTTGGACCGACAGCACGCGTGTCGCGGGCTCCCAGAGGCTGCCGTAGTCGGGGTCCTGGGCCGGGGCCGCGAGCATCTCGACCAGTGCGGCCGTCGCCAGCGCCTGCGCTCCCGGGTCCACCGGCAGACGGTGGTACTCGCGGGTCAGGCGCAGGTCCGTGCCCCAGCCTGTCAGGTAGTAGACGGGCACGGCGCGCTGTACAGGGCTCGGGTTCGCAGAGGGGGTCGCGGCGGCTGCCTCCGGCAGCACCTCGCGGATCCGCTCCAGCGAGGCCGCCACGCTGGGAGCCACGGGATCACCCTCGGCGTTCGCGTCCTGCGCCTCGAGCGTGAGGCCGACGAGGGTCATCACCCGTCCCTGACGGGCGACCCCAACGAACTCGAAGTGTGTGAGGTCGCCCCCGGCAGGGGCCGAGACGACCCACGTCGAGCCCGTGGGCAGGTCGCTGAGCCTGGTCGAGCGCGCACCAACCGGACCATCCTGCGTGGGCGCGCACCGCCGGAGGGCGGCGGCATGCTCGGCGACGGCCCCCATGGCGCTGTCAGCGTCAGCAAAGACCGCGACGGTGTTCAGGCCACGTAGGGACCCGGCAGAGTAGAGGCGCGCCGCCTGCTCGGGGGCCTCCACCTGATCAGGAAGGGCGCACAGCCGAAGCAGCCCGTCGGTCGGCTCGTCCAGGATGGTCCACGCGGTCGCCTCGTTCCACGCCGGCATTGCGGCGCCAGGCAGCAGCGCCTCGGTGACGGCCGGAGTGCTGCTGCCACTCGTCGAGGCCGACGGATCACCCCCGGGGCTGTCGAGGCCCCCACACCCTGCCAGGCCGACGGCGAGGAGTGCTCCTGCCACGGCTGCCACCAATCGGACCTCCCGGCTGACGCTCATCGACGCCACCCCCTCCATGGGGCGGACCCCCCACCCCGCACTTCCACAGTACGGTGCGCGCTCCGCGGGTTCGAGGGCCGACCGACCCCCCGCCGCCCGGTCCGAGGTCGTTCCGGCGACCCGGTGGCCGAAGCGGCACCCCCTACCCCGGGCAGTGCACCGGGCCGACCCCGCCGGGAAGGGGACGGCCGGCGGGGCTGGACAGTGGGCGGATGTGGCTCGCCGATCCCGGGACCGTCGTAGGCTGGTGCCCCGATCACGATCCCGGCTGCGTCCTGTGGCCGCGGACGGGTCCCACGACCGTACCCACGGGCTACCCCCATCTGCCCCGGATGCCCACCATCGAGGAGTTCCACGCATGATCCAGGTCTCGCCACCACGCTCATCTTCGCAGGCCAGCGCCCATGGCTGAGTACATCTACACACTGCGCAAGGCCCGCAAGGCCTTCGGTGACAAGGTCGTCCTCGACGACGTCACCCTGTCGTTCCTCCCGGGGGCCAAGATCGGCGTCGTCGGGCCCAACGGGGCGGGCAAGTCGAGCCTGATCAAGATCATGGCCGGCCTGGACCACGTGTCCAATGGAGATGCTGACCTCAGCGCGGGCTACACCGTGGGAATCCTGTCCCAGGAGCCGGTGCTCGACGAGACCAAGGACGTCCTGGGCAACGTCGAGGACGGCGTGGCCGAGACCAAGGCGCTGCTCGACCGGTACAACGAGATCTCCGAGCTGATGGGCGATCCGGACGCCGACTTCGACAGCCTGATGTCCGAGATGGGGGTCCTCCAGGAGAAGATCGACCACCTCGGAGCGTGGGACCTCGACGCGCAGCTCGAGCAGGCGATGGATGCCCTGAACTGCCCTCCGCCGGACGCCGATGTCTCGGTCCTGTCCGGTGGCGAGCGTCGCCGTGTGGCGCTGTGCAAGCTGCTGCTGCAGCAGCCGGACCTGCTCCTGCTCGACGAGCCGACGAACCACCTGGATGCCGAGAGCGTTCAGTGGCTCGAGCAGCACCTGGAGAAGTACCCGGGCACGATCGTCGCGATCACCCACGACCGGTACTTCCTGGAGAACGTGGCGCAGTGGATCCTCGAGCTCGACCGGGGGCGCGCCTTCCCCTACGAGGGCAACTACTCGACGTACCTCGACGCGAAGGCTGCCCGCCTCAAGGTCGAGGGGGCGAAGGACGCCAAGCTGCGCAAGCGCCTGACCGACGAACTCGAGTGGGTGCGCTCCAACGCCAAGGCCCGTCAGACCAAGAGCCGCGCCCGTCTGGGCCGCTACGAGGAGATGGCCACGGAGGCGGAGAAGACGCGCAAGCTGGACTTCGAGGAGATCCAGATCCCGCCGGGTCCGCGCCTGGGCTCGCTGGTCGTGGAGGCGGCCGGGCTGACCAAGGCGTTCGACGACCGTGTGCTCATCGACAACCTGAGCTTCACCCTGCCGCGCAACGGCATCGTCGGCATCATCGGACCCAACGGCGTGGGCAAGACGACGCTGTTCAAGATGATCGTCGCGCAGGCCAACGAGGACACCTCCGACAAGGCGGCCATGCCGACCTCCGGCGACATCCGGGTCGGCGACACGGTCAAGCTGTCCTACGTCGACCAGAGCCGCGCTGGGCCTGGATCCCACCAAGAACGTCTGGGAGGTCGTCTCCGACGGCCTGGACTGGATCAAGGTCGGCAACGTCGAGATGCCCTCACGCGCCTACGTCGGTGCGTTCGGCTTCAAGGGCCCGGACCAGCAGAAGCCGTCCAAGGTCCTCTCCGGTGGTGAGCGCAACCGCCTGAACCTGGCGCTGACGCTCAAGCAGGGCGGCAACGTGATCCTGCTCGACGAGCCCACGAACGACCTCGACGTCGAGACCCTTGGCTCGCTGGAGAACGCCCTGCTGGAGTTCCCCGGCTGTGCGGTGATCACCTCGCACGACCGCTGGTTCCTCGACCGCGTGGCCACCCACATCCTGGCCTACGAGGGCGACTCGCAGTGGTTCTGGTTCGAGGGCAACTTCGAGTCCTACGAGAAGAACAAGATCGCCCGCCTCGGCCCCGAAGCAGCCCGCCCCCACCGCGCCACCTACCGCAAACTCACCCGCGGCTGACCTACAGCGGGGGCCCGCGCCCCGCCCCACCCGCGCCCCACCCCACCCGCGCCCCCATTCCTCGAGAATCTCCGGTTCGTGCTCGAATCTCCCCGTTGTCCGCGGAGATTCGAGCCCGAACCGGAGAACCTGCGGCGGCAGACCGCCCGGCCGGCTGGGCCGGGGCCTTCAGCTCGGGGCGGGGTGACGGGCCACCTTGTGGAGGGCTCGGTTGATTCGTCGGCGCAGGTCGGGCTCATCCCACAGCTGGTCCCACACAACCCGGATCACCTCGTACCCGGCCTCGACCACGCGGTCGTGGCGACGCTTCTCCTCCCAGTGAGCACGGGCTGGGTCACCGTTCATCGAGTACTTCGCACGGCCGTCGAACTCCACGATCAGTCGTCCCTCCACGAGGAAGTCCACCCGGGGGTGACCCTCGACCCCGGGGAGGGTCACCTGCTCGGCGAACGCCACCCCGAGGCGATTCAGCCGCATGCGCAGCAGGCTCTCGCCGGGACTCTCGGCAAGGCCGCTGCAGAGCTCGGGGAGTGCGCGCATCCGCGCGGCGCCCTTGAGCCGTCGGACCGAGGTCGTGGACTCGCGAAGCGCGACCGCCTCGATGAGGCCCTCTCGCAGGGCTGCGTCACCGAGAGCGACAGCCCAGTCGAGATCCAGGACACTCGCGCTGTCCACGACCGTCCGCAGGGGTTCGGTGACGTGCTGATCAAGGATCGGAACGACTTCGGAGTCGGCCACCACTCGGCAGTGCAGGTGGTACCCCGGTGCGGACTTGGGCCCTCCGCGGCGGCCCGTCCCCGGCGAGAGGTGCACGATCGCCAGCTCCGCTCGGGGCACTGGAAGCCCCCAGGCGAGGGCGGCACTCGTGTGGCTGGTGACCACGCCGCGGATTGTGCCCTGAAGGGCCTGCGCCCTGACCAGGTGCTCCCGCTCGGCGGCCATGCCTGTCGTGTCCGCGTAGCTGCCCCGGGCCAGACGCGCCAAACCCTCGACGGACCGACGTGCCTCCCGGTAGGTCGCGCCCCGAGCAGTGACATCAGAGAGTCGAACGATGGTGATCTCCGGCATGCCGCAATGCTCGGCGGCCAGCCCGCCACGGGACCCGGATCGTGCCCCGATCTGTGGACAGCCGTGGCTCGGCCCAGAATCTCCGGTTCCGTGTCGAATCTCCCGTTTCTCCTGGAGATTCGACACGGAACTGGAGAAGCTTCGCCACCAGACGGCGACGGGGCGTGGGGCGTGGGGCGTGGGGCGTGGGGCGTGGGGCGTGGGGCGTGGGGCGTGGGGCGTGGGGCGTGGGGCGTGGGGTGGTGGGTTACCGGGTGGCGGTGTTGAGCAGGTGGAGGAACGACGTGTAGTCGGCGCCGATCGCTCGGGTCATGCCGATCTCGCACGTGCGGTTCGAGCACAGGTAGGCGTCGAAGGTCCGGTCGGCGAGCTCCGCGGCCTGCTCGGCGCCGGCGCCGTCGGCGAGCTCCGGGTGCAGCATTCCCCGGTCCCCGGCGAATCCGCAGCACGTGCCGTACACCGGCACGGTCACCTCGTCGGCCAGGGCGCCGGCGACCTCCGCCAGCGCGCCGCCGAGCTCCAGGTGCTGGCCGGCACACGTGGCGTGGATGACCGCCGAGGCCACCGTTCGGCGAACCTCGAGCCGGGGCAGCAGCGTGTCGCGGGCCCACGCGATCGAGTCCACGATCAGCCCGCGCTCGACCAGGGCCGCATGCCGCTCGACAGCCGTCCCCTCGAGGTACTCCTCCACCTCGTGGACCAGCCCCCACGTGCACGAGGTGGCGTCCACCACGACGGGCAGGCGACCGGAGTCCGTCCACCGCCACAGGTCGTCGACGACCTTGTTGGCCATGTACGCATTGCCGCGCGCGTAGCCCTTCGAGTGCCACACGGTGCCGCAGCACGTGCCGGCCACATCGTCGGGGATCCACACGGGCACCCCGGCGCGCTCGGCCAGCGCGACCACGACCTCCGGCAGGCTCGGGCGATCGGGCGTCGTCTCGCTCGTGCCGAAGATCCGGTTGATGCACGCAGGGAAGTAGACGGCAGCCGCGCCGTCGCGACGCGTCGCCGGCAGGGTCCGCGGGGCCGAGCGCGGGACCTGCGGCAGCCAGCGCGGGAGCACGTCGTGGCTGACGACCGCGCGCCCGACGTCGGTCACCCCCGAGATGAGCCCGTCGCCGGTCACCGAGCCCACCCCCTGCGCGGTGCGCACCGCCAGCCGCCCGGCACGCTCCATCGCCTTGTAGCGCTTGGCGATGCCCAGCGCGACCTGCTCGGAGGCGGCGTTGTGCGCCTGCACCCGGAAGTGCTTCATCATGTCGCCGGTGTTGATCCCGACGGGGCAGGCCAGCGAGCAGGTGCCGTCCCCGGCGCAGGTCTCGACGGCGGCGTAGGAGTAGCTGCGGGCCAGCTCCTCTGCCACCGGGGACCCGCTGGGCTGGCGCATCATCTCCCGGCGCAGCGCGATCCGCTGACGCGGCGTCGTGGTCACCCGCCGGCTCGGGCAGACGCTCTCGCAGAAGCCGCACTCGATGCACCGGTCGGCCACCGCCTCGATGGGCGGGGCGGTCTTGAGGTGCTTGAGGTGGGCCTGCGGGTCGTCGGTGAGAAGCACCCCGGGGGAGAGGATCCCGTGCGGGTCGAACAGGCGCTTCACGGTGCGCATGTGGCCGGTGATCACCGGGCCCCACTCCGCCTCGACGAACGGCGCGATGTTGCGCCCGGTCCCGTGCTCGGCCTTCAGCGAGCCGTCGAACTCCTCGGTGACCAGGCGAACCACCTCCCGCAGGAACGCGTCGAACCGGGCCACGTCGTCGGGGGACTGCAGCGTCGGGGTGATCAGGAAGTGCAGGTTGCCCGCTGATGCGTGGCCGAAGATGACCCCGGCAGTAGCCATGGGCGGGGAACAGCTGCTGCAGGGCCAGTGCGCCCTCGGCCAGCCGCTCCGGCGGGAAGCACACGTCCTCGAGGATGAACGAGGTGCCCGAGGGTCGGGCCCCGCCGACGCTGGCCAGCAGCCCGTTGCGGATCACCCAGTAGTCGGCCGAGCGCCGCGCGTCGCGGGTGAAGTCCCCGGGCTCCAGCAGGCTCAGCTCGGCCAGCAGCCCGGCTGCCACCTGCTCGCTGCGCGCGGAGTCCTCGGCGGTCTCGTCGCGGAACTCCACCAGCAGCGCGGTCGCCCCCGGGGGCAGCGCGTCCCAGCGCTCGGGCACACCCGGTCGACCGCGGACCGCGGCGATCGAGGCACGGTCGAGCAGCTCCACGGCCGCGGCCCCTGCGGCGACGAACGGGGCGACCGCCGAGCAGGCCGCATGCATGTTCGGGAAGATCATCAGCGAGGTCAGGTGATGGCCGTCGTCGCGGATCGTGTCGAACACCGCCTCGGCGATGAAGCCCAACGTGCCCTCCGAGCCGACCATCAGGCCGCGCAGGATCCCCACGGCCGTGTCGGCGTCCAGGAAGGACTGCATCCCGTAGCCGGTGGTGTTCTTGATCCGGTACTTGGTGGCGATCCGCTGCGCGGTCGCCGGATCGGCCAGGATCGCCTCGCGCAGGGCCAGCAGCCCGGCGGCCAGCTCCGGCTCGGCGGCGGCCAGATGCTGCTCGGCGTCCGGGGCGGCCGTGTCGACGACCGTGCCCGAGGGCAGCACGACGCTCAGCGAGCGCAGGGTCCGGTAGGAGTTCTCCACGGTCCCGCAGCACATGCCGCTGGCGTTGTTGGCCACGACCCCACCGATGGTGCACGCCGCCTTCGAGCCCGGATCCGGGCCGAGCCGGTAGCCGTGGGCCTTGAGGATCGCGTTGGCCCGGCCGAGGATGGTGCCGGGCTTGCTGCGCAGGGTGCGTCCGCCGTCCTCGACGGTGCAGCCGATCCAGTGGCGCAGCGCCTCCACGAGGATCCCGTCGCCCTGTGCCTGGCCGGACAGGCTCGTGCCCGCGGCACGGAACGTGACGGGGATCCGATGGGTGTGCGCGTAGCCGAAGACGGCCTGGATGTCGGCGACATCACGGGAGAGCACGACGGCGCGCGGGATCATCCGGTAGGGGCTGGCGTCGGTGGCGAAGCGGATCAGGTCCACCGCCCGGCTGAGCACGACGTCGGGGTCGCCGAGCAGGCCCACCAGGTCCTCGCGCAATCGCTTCGGGCTGCCGGCGGCCACGTGGTCGGGGGCCCGGTCGGCAGTGGTCGGCGGGTCGCTGACGCGATAGGCGGCGGTTCTGGCGTCGAAGAGCTTGCGCATGGCTGGCAGGCTGCCACGGGCCCGGCGCCGTTGTCCCGGCCATCCACGGCTGGGAGGCCACGCGGTGGGCAGCGTTGCTAGCGTGGCGCGCGCTCGACCCCACCACCCCCCACCGCAAGGAGAACACCCATGGACGCTGCGAAGTCCGCCGTCGTGCTCGTCGAGTTCCAGAACGACTTCACCAGCGAGGGTGGGGCGCTGCACGGCGCGGTGGCTGACGTGATGGAGCAGACCTCGATGCTGGAGAACACCCGAGCCGCGGTCGCCGCGGCCAGGGCTGCGGGGGTCACCATCATCCACTCGCCGATCCAGTTCGCCGAGGGCTACCACGAGATCACGGCGCACCCGTACGGCATCCTCAAGGGCGTCGTGGACACCAATGCTTTCGTCAAGGGCAGCTGGGGTGCCGAGATCGTCGGCGACGTGGCCCCGGAGGGCGACGACATCGTGCTCGAGGGCAAGCGCGGCCTCGATGCGTTCGCCAGCACCAACCTCGACTTCATCCTGCGCAGCAAGGGCGTGCAGACCGTGGCGCTGGCCGGCTTCCTGACCAACTGCTGCGTCGAGTCGACGATGCGCTCGGCCTACGAGAAGGGCTTCGAGGTCATCACGCTGACCGACTGCGTCGGCGCGACCAGCATCGAGGAGCACGCCAACGCGATCACCTACGACTACCCGATGTTCTCCAAGCCGATGACGGCCGCGCAGTTCGCCGAGGCCCTGGCCGGCGAGCAGGCCGAGGACGCCTCGCGCGGGTACTGACGCGGGTACTGACCGGGCCCACCGGCGCCGCCGCCCGTCGGCCCGGCGCCGTGGGACGTCTGTCGCGCGCCGCGCCGCACGTCCCGGCCTAGGTTGGCTCCCATGGACATGGTCGCCCTGCTCGTCGAGGAACCCCTGATCCTGCTCTTCGCCGTGCTCGCGCTGGGCTCGGCGTTGGGTTCGATCCGGTTCGGCAGCTTCCAGTTCGGCTCGGCGGCCGTGCTGTTCGCAGGGCTGGCAGCCTCCGCCTACGACCCTGCCCTGGTGATCCCGCGGATCCTGGGGATCCTGGGCCTGGCGATCTTCGCCTACGGGATCGGGATCAGCAGCGGGCCGCAGTTCTTCCACGTGCTGCGCAACTACCGGGCGGCGGTGGTGCTGGTCGTCGGGGTGCTCGTGGCCGCCGGCGGGGTCGCCCTCGGGGTCGGTCGGCTGCTCGACCTCAGCGGCCCGGTCGTCTCCGGCATCTACGCGGGGGCGCTGACCAACACCCCTGCCCTGGCCGCCTCCATCGAGGCCCTGAACTCCGACGCCCCGACTGTCGGCTACTCCGTGACCTACCTGGGCGGGGTTCTGGGCATGGTGGCCGCCGTGGCCATCACCGGGGTAGCCCACCTGCCAGGGGCGGAGCGCGCCGAGGCGGCCGACGAGGCACCGCCCGAGCTGGTCCACCAGACGATCCGGGTGACCGCTACCGAGGCCCCCATGCTGGGCGAGCTTGTCGAGGAGGGGCACGTCATCTTCTCCCGCACCGAGCGGGCCGGCAGCGTGCGCGTGGCCACCGACGGCTTCCGGCCCCAGCCGGAGGACCTCGTCGCGGTGATCGGGCCGCAGGACGCCGTCGACGAGGTGACCGCGCGCCTGGGGCATCCGAGCTCCCAGTACCTGGCGCTGGACCGTCGCGAGCTGGACTTCCGCCGGGTGGCGGTCTCCAACCACGAGGTGGCCGGGCGCACGATCGCCGAGCTGCGCCTGCTGCGGCGCTTCGGGGCGACCGCGACCCGGGTCCGGCGCGGGGACATCGACCTGCTCGCCGCCGACGACCTCGTGCTCCAGGTGGGGGACCGCGTGCGCATCGTGGCCCCCCGCGAGCGGATGCCGGAGGTCGCCGCCGCGCTCGGGGACTCCGAGCGCGGCGCCGGCGAGGTCGACCCGACCGGCTTCGCGCTGGGCCTCATGCTCGGCCTGCTCCTCGGGGCGGTCACCTTCCCGATGCCGGGCGGGGGCACGTTCGCGCTGGGCATGGCCGGCGGACCCCTGGTGGTCGGCCTGCTGCTGGGCCGTCTTCAGCGCACGGGCCCCCTGCTCTGGGCCCTGCCCTTCCCGGCGGCCACGGCGCTCAACCAGCTGGGCATCCTGCTGTTCCTGGCCTACGCCGGCACGAACGCCGGCGACGACCTGGTCGCGGCCATGCACAGCGACGAGGGCGTGCGGATCCTGCTGGCGGGCCTGGCCGTGACCGGCTTCGCCGCGTTCGCCCTCGCCCTGCTGGGCCCGGCCCTGGCGGGCATCGCCGGGCCGCGGCTGACGGGCGTGATCGCCGGCTTCCAGACCCAGCCCGCGGTGCTCACCTTCGCCAACGAGCGCGCCGGGGCCGACCCCCGCGTGAACCTCGGCTACGCGCTTTCCTACCCGGTGGCGATGATCGTCAAGGTGATCCTCGCCCCCCTCCTCGGGCGGATGTAGCGCCCCCGCCACTGCTTCGGCGCCCGTCGTGCCGGCGGCTCGGGCGGCGGGACCGCCGGACTTCAGCGCAACCAGGCAGCCGTGTCGGGGGCCAGCCAGAACCCACCCTCAGCCGGCTCGGGTTCCGCACCACTGCTCAGGACGACCTCGCCGGCCTCCACCAGCGCCGGGGCGTCACCGAGGTTCATCGCCACGATCACGTGCGGGTCGGCGTCGCCCGCGGGCCGGCGCAGCACCACGCACGAGTCCTCGGGTCCGCTGACCCATTCGAGGTCACCGTCGCCGAGTGCCTGCTCCGCGCGGCGCAGGCGCAGCGTGCGGCGGGTCAGCTCCAGCAGGGAGTCCTCGTCGCCGGTCTGCCCCTCCACGCTGATCGCGCCCCAGTCCGCCGGCTGGGGCAGCCAGGACCGCCCGGTGGGGCTGAACCCGAACGAGTCACCCTCGATGGTCCACGGCATGGGCACACGGCACCCGTCGCGGAACCCCTCACGGCCGTGGGTGCGGTGGAACGCCGGGTCCTGGCGCACCTCGGCGGGCAGGTCGACCACCTCGGGCAGGCCCAGCTCCTGGCCCTGGTAGAGGTAGGCCGAGCCGGGCAGGCCCAGCATGAGCACGGTCCCGGCCCGGGCGCGGGCCAGGCCGACGGCGTCGTCGGGCTCCACCTCGGGCAGCTGCGCGGTGTTGTCGTGCGGCAGGTTCGCCCCTGCGGCCTCGAGGCCGTAGCGGGTGCGCACGCGGGGCACGTCGTGGTTCTCCAGCACCCAGGTGGTCGGGGCGCCGACCAGGCCGGCCTCGTGCAGCGAGCGATCGATCACCCGCGCGCAGCGCGGGGCCGTCCCACGGGCACTTCAGGTAGTGGAAGTTGAAGGCGGTGTGCAGCTCGTCGGGGCGCAGGTACTCGGCGTGCGCGTGCGGGGTGGAGACCCACACCTCGCCGACGAACGCGCGAGGCGGGTGGTAGGTGTTGGCCACGCGGCGCCACTCGCGCCAGATCTCGTGCACGGCCGGCTGGTCCCACTGCGGCATGTCGAGAACCTCGCCGAGGATGTCCGAGCGCCGGCCCTCGCCCTCCCCGGACGGCGGGTAGCCGGTGGCCTTCGCCAGGCCGTGGGCCACGTCGATGCGGAACCCGTCGATCCCGCGGTCGAACCAGAACCGCAACGTGTCGAGGAACTCGGCATGCACGTCGGGGTGCTCCCAGTTCAGGTCCGGTTGGCTGGAGTCGAACAGGTGCAGGTACCACCAGCCGGTGGGCCGGCCCTCGCCGTCGAGGATGGGATCCCAGGCCGAGCCGCCGAACACGCAGAGCCAGTCGTTGGGCGGGCTGGCGCCGTCGTCGGCCCCGCGCACGCAGTGGTAGCGCGCCCAGGCCGGTGATCCGGGCTCGCTGGCCAGCGCCTCCTGGAAGAATCGGTGCTGGTCGGAGCTGTGGTTGGGCACGACGTCGACGATCACCTTGATGCCCAGGTCGTGCGCGTCGTCGACGAGGGCCTCGACGTCGGCGACGGAGCCGAACATGGGGTCGATGGCACGGTAGTCGGTGACGTCGTACCCGCCGTCGGCCTGCGGCGAGAGGTACCACGGGGAGAACCACACTGCGTCGACGCCGAGGCGGGCCAGGTGCGGCAGACGGGCGCGGATGCCGGCGATGTCGCCGAACCCGTCGCCGTCGGCGTCGGCCCAGGACTTGGGGTAGATCTGATAGATGACGGCGTTGCGCCACCAGTCGGCGTCGTTGGTGATCGGCACGGTGCCCCATCCTTGTGCCTCGGCCGCGATTTGGCCATCCCCGGGGTTCGGTAGATTGCCGCCATGAGCGCCGAGGCCACCCCCTTCGACCGGTTCGGTGGCCACGACTTCTTCGACCGGCTCGTCGCACGCTTCTACGCGGGGGTCGCCGAGGACCCGGTCCTGCGCCCGATGTACCCGGAGGCCGACCTGGGCCCGGCGGCCGAGCGGCTGCAGCTGTTCCTCGAGCAGTACTGGGGCGGGCCGACCACGTACTCCCAGGAGCGCGGCCACCCGAGGCTGCGGATGCGCCACCAGCCCTACGCGGTCGACCTCGCGGCCCACGACGCCTGGCTGCGCTGCATGCGCGCGGCCCTCGACGAGGCCGCGCCCGCGTTCGACCTCGCCGCCGACGACGAGGCCGAGCTCTGGGACTACCTGACGCGCGCAGCCTTCTCGATGGTGAACACCTACCCCGGCCCGGCCTGACCCACCCCGGCCTGACCCGGTTCGGCCCGACCCACTTCGGCCTGCCCCACCGGCGGCACGAAGCCCGTCGGGTGCACGAAGCCCGCGGGCCCGACGCCCTCGGCGCGGTCGAGGGCCACGGCGGCCTGTCCGATCCGCCGGAGCATCGAGGCGAACACGACGCCGTGGAAGGGCAGCACCGAGTACCAGTAGGCGTGGCCGGCCAGGCCTGCCGGGAAGAACGTGGCCCGCTGGCGCAGCGTCGCGGTGCCCCCGGGGCCGGGGCCCACGTGGAACTCCAGCCAGGCCAGGCCAGGCACCTTCATCTCCGCGCGCAACCGCAGCAGCCGCCCGTGCTCGATCTCCTCCACGCGCCAGAAGTCGCACGCCTCGCCGACCAGCAGCTCGCTGGGGTGCCGGCGGCCCCGGCGCAGCCCCGGGCCGCCGACTGCGCGGTCCAACAGGCCGCGCACCTCCCACGCCCAGGGCAGCGAGTACCAGCCGTGGTCGCCCGCCGATCGACTCCACGACCTGCCACACCGACTGCGGTCGGGCCAGCACCACCGCGCTGCGGTCGTCGGTGAAGAGCGAGCCGCCGGCCCACTGCGGGTCCGAGGGCATCGGGTCGCTGGGAGCACCGGGCACCGAGGCGCTCGACCAGCGCGTGGCCACGTCGGCGTCGCGCACCTTCTGCAGTGCCAGGCGCACCGACTCGTCATAGCCGAGCAGTCCGCCGGGCGGGTCGGGGATCAGGGTGCGGATGTCGTCCTCGGCACACACCACCTCGTTGCGCAGCGAGGCCACCAACGGCCGGGCGATCGTGCTCGGCACCGGCGTGACCAGGCCGACCCAGCGCGCCGAGAGCTCGGGCTGGAGCGTGGAGACCGGCATGATCCGCCGCCGGCGCAGCCCGGCGACCGCGGCGAAGCGGTGCATCATCTGCTCGTAGGTCAGCACGTCCGGACCGCCGATGTCGAACGTCCTGCTGACCTCGGCGGGCAGCTCGGCGCAGCCGACCAGGTAGCGCAGCACGTCGCGGATCGCGATCGGCTGGATCCGGGTCCGGACCCAGCGCGGGGTGATCATCACCGGCAGGCGCTCGGTGAGGTAGCGCAGCATCTCGAAGGACAGCGAGCCCGAGCCGATGATCGACCGCGGCGCCGAGCGCGGCCGTCGGCACGCCGCTGTCGAGCAGGATCGAGCCGACCTCGGCCCGCGAGCGCAGGTGCTCGGAGAGGTCGGCGTCATGGGCCAGCCCGCCGAGGTACACGATGCGCCCGCACGCCGGCCTCGCGGGCCGCCACGGCGAAGGTGCGCGCCACCTCGGCCTCGGTGTCGTGGAAGTCCGGGCCGGTGCCGATCGCGTGGATCAGGTAGTAGGCGACCTCCACGCCGGCCAGTGCCGTGCCGATCGCGCGCGGATCGGCGGCATCACCGACGGCGACCTCGACCTGCTGGGCCCACGGCAGGTCGCGCAGCCGGTCCGGGTGGCGGGCCAGCACGCGCACCCGGTACCCAGCAGCCAGCAGCTCGGGCACCAGGCGACCGCCCACGTAGCCCGTGGCTCCGGTGACCAGGCACAGCCGCGGCTCGGGGGTTCCCACGGCGCCCAGTCTGTCGGCCCGTGGGGCGTACGCAACCGCAGGCGTCGGCGGCGGCCCGCCTGTGGGCGGCGACCCGACCACCGGGGCGGGGGACCTGCGCCGCGACTACCGCGGCGGGGGGCTGGCCCCGGCCGCACCCCCGACGCCGGGGGCGCCCCCGGGCGGCAGTGGGGTGCCGTCGGGGCCGTAGGTCAGCGGCCGGGTCAGCACGGGCACGACGACCCCGTACTTGTCGCAGGCCATCTTCAGTCGCTCGCGCAGGTCGCGGGTCAGCGAGATCTGCTGGGAGGCGCGGGCCTTGGCCGCGATGCGCACGTACACGGCCTCGCCCGAGACCGCGTCCACGCCGGCGAAGGTCGGCTTGCCCAGCATCTTGGCCTGGGTCTCGGGGTCGGCCCACATCTGGTCGCCGACCTCGGAGACGATCCGACGCATCACCTCGAGGTCGGTGTTGTACGACACGGGGATCACCGCGGCGGCCAGCGTCCAGCCCTGGGACTGGTTGGCCACCCGCAGGATCTCGCCGTTGCGCACGTACCAGACCACGCCCGACAGGTCGCGGATGCGGGTCACCCGCAGGGCGACCTCCTCGACGTTGCCCACCACGGGGCCGACGTCGACCAGGTCGCCCACGCCGTACTGGTCCTCGACGATCATGAAGAAGCCCGACAGGTAGTCCTTGATCAGTGTCTGGGCGCCGAAGCCCAGTGCCACGCCGACGACACCGGCGCTGGCCATCAGCGGGGCGATGTTGACCCCGAGCCGGGAGAGGATCATCAGGCTCGCGGTGCCCCAGATGAGCAGGGTCATGGCGTTGCGAAGCAGCTGGCCGACGGCCTTGGCCCGCTGCTCGCGGCGCTGGCTCATGATGATCCCGCGCAGCTCGACGGTCTCCTCGGGGGAGTCCGACATCGTCTCCTCGCGGCTGTGGCCGGTGGCGATCCAGCGTTGGACGGCGCGCTTGATCAGTCGGCTGCCGAGCAGGTTGACCACCGCGGCGACCGCGATGATGATCCCGATGCCCAGCCCCTGGCCGAGCAGCGACTGCCACCACGGGGGATTGGGTTCGTCGGCCAGATGGATCACGGGGGAACCATACGACGAGTCACCCGCAGAACCTCGGCGTCCTCCCCGTCCCGGGCATGCGCCGGCCCGGTGCGACGCCCTAGCCTGACCATCATGTCCCCGAGGTCGGCCGGTAGGTCCCGGCGTGGGGGTGGCGGTGGGCAGGCCACCTCGTCCTCGGGGCACCCGCGACTGCGCACTGGAGGACACCGTGGCCACTGACGTCGTTGAGCCCGAGTGGGTCGAGCCGAGCTCGGAGCTCGCTGAGCTGGCCCGTGCCTACGGGGTGGCGGTCGAGTACTGGGACCAGTCCGGTGCCTACCACCGCATCGGCGCCGCGACGATCACCGCCGTGCTGACCTCCCTCGGTGTGGACGTCTCCACGCCCGGGTCGGTGTGGGACGCGCTCTACGCCCGGCGCAACGCCGCGTGGAAGCGGATGCTCCCGCCGGTGTTCGTCACCCGGGCCGGCAACGACAACCAGTGCTGGGTCCACGTGGAGCACGGCTCGCCGGTGCGCGTGTGGGTCGACCTCGAGGAGGGCGGCGACGCCTGGTTCCTCGACCAGGTGGACCGCTGGGTGGAGCCCCGCCACGTCGACGGCCAGCTGGTCGGCGAGGCCACGTTCCGGATCCCGTGGGACCTGCCGCTCGGCTGGCACACGATCTGGGCGCGCTCGGAGGGCCACGACGGCACGGTGCGCGAGTCCTCCTGCCCGCTGGTGGTGACCCCCGGGCGCCTGGAGCCCCCGGCGCTGGCCGCCGGTCGCCAGTGGGGCTTCATGACCCAGGTCTACGCGATGCGCTCGGAGAGCTCCTGGGGCATCGGTGACCTGGTCGACCTCGCCGAGCTGGCCGCCTGGAGCGGGCACGCCGAGGGTGCCGCCTTCGTCCTGGTCAACCCCCTGCACGCGGCCTCCCCGGCCGCGCCGATGGAGCCCTCGCCGTACCTGCCGGTGACGCGCCGCTTCGCCAACCCGATCTACCTGCGCGTGGAGTCCGTGGAGGAGTACGCGGGGCTGTCCATGCAGGACCGGGCCCGCATCGAGACGCTGAGCATCCCGGTGCGCGCCCTGTCGACCTCGCCGGACCTGATCGACCGCGACGTCATCTGGGAGGCCAAGTCCAAGGCACTGCGGATCCTGTTCGACGCGGGGCTCTCCACCGGCCGGCAGGCCCGCTTCGACGCGTTCGTCGAGCGGGAGGGCCAGGGCCTGGTCGACTTCGCCACGTGGTGCGCGCTTGTCGACGAGCACGGCGGGGACTCCGAGGACTGGCCCGCAGGCCTGAAGGACGCCTCCAGCCCGGCCGTCGCCGCGGAGCGTGAGCGGCTGGCCGAGGGCGTGCGCTGGCACTCGTGGCTGCAGTGGCAGCTCGACGAGCAGCTGACCCGGGCCCAGCAGGCCGCGGTCGACGCCGGGATGCGCTCGGGCATCGTGCACGACCTCGCCGTTGGGGTGCACCCGAAGGGATCGGACGCCTGGTCGCTGCACGACGTGCTGGCCCAGGGGGTCTCCGTGGGCGCGCCGCCGGACATGTACAACCAGCTGGGCCAGAACTGGTCGCAGCCCCCGTGGCGGCCCGATGCGCTGGCCGAGGCCGGGTTCCTGCCCTACCGGGACATGCTGCGCACGATCCTGCGCCACGCCGGTGGCATCCGGGTCGACCACGTGCTGGGCCTGTTCCGGCTGTGGTGGATCCCCGAGGGCATGCCCGCCTACTGCGGCACGTACGTCACCTCCGACCACGAGGCCCTCGTCGGCATCCTGGCCCTCGAGTCCCACCGGGCCGGGGCCTGGCTGGTCGGCGAGGACCTCGGCACCGTGGAGCAGTGGGTGCAGGACTACCTGCTCTCGCGCGGCGTGCTCGGCACGACCATCATGTGGTTCGAGCGCGACTACACCCAGCACCCCGACACCCCGATGCAGCCAGAGCAGTGGCGGGGCAACTGCTTGGCCTCGGTGACCGTGCACGACCTGCCTCCGACGGCCGGGTACCTGGCCGGCGAGCACGTGCGCATCCGCGGCGAGCTCGGGCTGCTGACCCGGCCCGAGGAGGAGGAGCTCGCCGACAGCAACGCGCAGATCGCGGAGTGGCGTGCGCTGTGCGTCGATCGCGGATGGCTGGCCCCCGACGGCGGCGACGAGGACCTCATCGTCGCCCTGCACCGGCTCGTGGCCACCTCGCCCTCGATCCTGGTCGGCGTGGCCCTGACAGACGCCGTCGGTGACCGGCGGGCCCAGAACCAGCCCGGCACGGACAAGGAGTACCCCAACTGGCGGGTGCCCCTCACCGACGCCACGGGTCGTGCGGTGCTCATCGAGGACTTCCCGGACCTACCGCTGCTGCGCCGGCTGGTCGAGGCCGTCACGGGGTAAGCGGGGTAGGTCGGGGCCCCGGGCGCCGGGGGTGATGGCCCGCGCAGCGGGCGCCATCGGTGGTGGGCGCGCCGCCCGTAGTGGGCGCCGCCTGTGTGGGCGCCACCGGTGTGTGCGGCGCATCGCCGCCCGCCGCGATCAGGCCGAGGGCCCGGCCGCTCCTGCGGCATCGCGGGCCTGGCAGCGCAGCGCGCGCTGCACGCCGTCGCGGCCCTCGCTGACCACGCGGCGCAGGCCCGCAGGCAGGTCCTCGTCGGCCAGGAACGCGTCGGTGAGGGCCACGGTCTCGGGCTCCACGAGCAGGCCCGGGTACAGCGAGGTCGCCACCATCGCGGCCATCTCGGCACTGCGCGTGTCCCAGACCTCGCGCACGACCGCGAAGTACCGCTCCCGGAAGGGGCGCAGGAGCTCCCGCTGGTCGGCGATGAGCAGCCCGCTCAGGGTCGCCTCCAGCATGGCGTTGGGCTGGGACTGGTCGCTGACCACCGTCTCCCAGGCAGCGGCCTTGGCCGCCGCGGTCGGGATTCCGGCGCGCACCGCCGTTGCCTGACGACGCCCGGTGGCCGTGTCGTCGCGGGCGAGCTCGGCGTCGATCGCGTCATCGCCGGTGCGACCGACCGCCACGAGGCGGGCCATCAGCGACCAGCGCAGGTCGGCGTCGACGGCCAGCCCGTCGAGGACGGTCGAGCCGTCGAGCAGGCCCTCGATCAGCGACAGCTGGGCTTCGGTGCGTGCGCAGGCGGCCAGCGCGCGGGCGTAGGCCACCTGGTGGTCGCTGCCCGCGGGGGCCGCCAGCAGTCCGGCCTGGACGGCCTCGGCGAACTGCTGCTGGTAGGCGGCGCGGTGCTCAGGCGCTGCGTAGACGTCGATGGCGGTGCGTGCCTGCAGCAGGACCTTCGAGACCACGCCGATGTCGGTCTCGGTGGGCAGGCCCGACAGGGCCAGGGCCACGTAGTCGCCGGTGGCGATCTCGGCGTCACGGGTCATGTCCCAGGCGGCACCCCAGATCAGGGTGCGTGCCATCGGGCTGTCCAGGTCGCCGAGATGGGCCACGGCGGTGGCCAGCGAGTGCTCGTCGAGACGGATCTTGGCGAACGTCAGGTCATCGTCGTTGAGCAGCAGGAGGTCGGCGGCGGGGCGGCCGGCAAGCGCGGTCACGGGGGTGCGGGCGCCCACCACATCGAGCTCCACCTGGTCGGTGCGGGTCAGAATCCCGTCGACGAGGCTGTACAGGCCCACACGCAGGCGGTGGCTGCGCAGCACGGGCTCCAGCCCCGGGGGCATGGCCGGGGGCTCCTGGGCGATGTCGACCGAGGCGTACGTGCCGTCCGCGGCGAGGGTGACCTCGGGGCGCAGCAGGTTGACCCCGGCCGTCTGCAGCCACTGTCGGGTCCAGGTGCCCAGCTCTCGCCCGGAGGTCGCCTCCAGCTCGGCGAGCAGGTCGCGCAGCTCGGTGTTGCCCCAGGCATGCCGGGCGAAGTAGGCCCGCAGCCCGGTGAGGAACTGCTCCTCGGCCACCCAGGCCACCAGCTGGCGCAGCGCGGAGGCGCCCTTGGCGTAGGTGATCCCGTCGAAGTTGAGCTTCACGGCCTCGAGGTCGACCATGTCCGCGGCGATCGGGTGCGTGCTGGGCAGCTGGTCCTGGCGGTAGGCCCAGGTCTTGCGCAGGCTGCCGAACGTGTTCCACGCCTGCGTGTACTGCGTGGCGTTGACCATGGCGTGGTGCGAGGCCCACTCGGCGAACGACTCGTTGAGCCAGAGGTCGTCCCACCAGCGCATCGTCACGAGGTCGCCGAACCACATGTGGGCCAGCTCGTGCAGCACGGTGTTGGCGCGCTGCTCGTAGGCCACGTCGGTCACCCGCGAGCGGAAGATGTAGTCCTCCATGATGGTGACGCAGCCGGCGTTCTCCATGGCGCCGGCGTTGTACTCCGGCACGAACAGCTGGTCGTACTTGCCGAACGGGTACGGGTGGCCGAAGGCGTCCTCGAAGTAGCCGAAGCCCTGCTTGGTCTCGGTCAGGATCCGCTCGGCGTCGAGGTGCTCGGCCATCGACGCCCGGCAGAACACGCCCAGCGGGTAGGTGCCGTGCGGCCCGACGTACTCGTCGCGTACGACGTGGAACGGCCCGGCGACCAGGGCCGTGATGTAGGTGCTCATCGGCGCGGTGGTCGGGAAGTCCCAGCGGGCCACCCCCCGGCGCACCTGCACCGGCTCCGGGGTGGCGGTGTTCGACACCACCTCCCAGTGCTCGGGTCCGGTGATGTGGAACGTGAAGACGGCCTTGAGGTCAGGCTGGTCGAAGCAGGCGTACACGCGCTGGGCGTCGGCCATCTCGAACTGGCTGTAGAGGTAGACCTCGGAGTCCACGGGGTCGACGAGCCGGTGCAGGCCCTCGCCGGTGCGCGAGTAGGCGCCCTGGGCGGTGACCACCAGGACGTTGTGGGCGGCCAGGCCCGGCACGGGCAGGCGCTGGCCGGTGTGCGCAGAGACGTCCAGCGCCCGGCCGTTGAGGGTGGCCGACTCCACCCGCGGGACCACGAGGTCGATCCAGGTGTCGGCGCCCGGGTCGCTGCAGGCGAAGGTGACGGTGGTGGTCGAGGTGAACGTGGTCTCGGAGGTGGTGAGGTCCAGGTCGACGTCGTAGGACTGCACGTCGAGGAGCCCAGCGCGCTGCGCGGCCTCGTCGCGGGACAGGGCTGGGTGAGCCACAGGAACTCCAGTCGGTCGGGACGGGCGGGCCGCAGGTTGTGCGGGCCGGCCCGGGGGCGCCCGTGATTCTTCCACGTGGCGGGCCGGACGCCGGCAGCCGCGGGGTGAGCGGGACGCGCGCCGCGACGATCGGCCAGACTGTGCCCATGCGCATTCACCTCGGCTGCGACCACGCCGGATACGAGTTCAAGTCCATGCTGGCGGCCTACCTTCGGGAGGCGGGCCACGACGTCGTGGACCACGGGGCCCACGACTATGACCCCGAGGACGACTACCCGGCGTTCTGCTTCGCGGCCGCGCAGGCAGTCGTCGAGGAGCCGGGCAGCTTCGGGATCGTGCTCGGCGGCTCGGGCAACGGCGAGCAGATCGCGGCCAACAAGGTGCCCGGGGTGCGCGCCGCCCTGGCGTGGTCGGTGCAGACCGCCCAGCTGGCACGCGAGCACAACGACGCCAACGTCCTGGGTCTGGGCGCACGGATGCACACGAGCGAGCAGGCCTTCGCGATCGTCCTGGCCTTCCTGGAGACCCCGTTCAGCGGCGGCGAGCGCCACCAGCGCCGCATCGACCAGCTCAGCGAGTACGAGGCGACCCGCTGACCCCGTGCACGAGTGGGTCGGCTGAAACGAAGGCGTATGCGAGGTTGGGGGGCGGGCGCGCGCGGCAGGGACGAAAGAGCCGAACCATGCGCGAGGTTGACTGGGACGGGTGCGCGCGAAGTTCCTGGGACGCGTGCGCCAGGAGGCCGCCGCCGACGACTCCAGTGCCAGGTGCGCCGGGGGCGACCACCGCACCGCTTCTGGTGGCCATGTGCGCCGGGTTGGGACCGCCGGACTCCGTTCGGGTGGCCGGGTGCGCCGGGTTGGGCTCGCCGGACTACCAGCAGCCGGTGACGCTGGACGCTGCCTTGTCCACGGCCCGGCGGGTGGTCAGCCGCGAGTAGCGGGTCGGTCGGCCGTTCACGATCGACACGAAGATCTTGGTCCGGCCGTCGGCACCGGAGGCATACCCGGCCAGCGCGATGGCGTCGGCCACAGTTCCGGTCTTGGCCTGGATCTGCCCGGCTGCGCAGCGTGAGGGCCACGTGGTGAACCGCTTGTTGCTCGCGCGCAGCGTGCCGGTGCGCCCGGCCACCGGCAGCCACTGGCGCAGGCGGGCCAGCTCGGGGTGGTCCGGGGACAGTGCCCGGTTGAGCGCCGAGGTCAGCGCGTAGGCGGTCAGGCGCCCGTCCAGCGACAGGCCGCTGCCGTCGATGATCCGCACGCCGTCGAGGGGGATCCGCAGCTCGGCGAGGGTGGCCGCCTGCGCCTTCCGGGCGCCTGCCCAGGTTGCGGGCAGCCCGCGCGCAACCGCGATGTGCCGGAAGAGCATCTCGGCGGTGTCGTTGTCCGAGACCATCAGCGCGTGGCGCACGGCCTCGCCGACGCTGTGCCCGGAGAAGGTGGCCAGGGTGTCAGCCCCGGGTTCGGCGAGGGCCTCGCCGGCGTAGGTGGCCCGCACCCCGAGGGCGCGCAGGGCCGAGGCGAAGTAGGTTCCGGCATCCGCTGTCGCGTCGCGAATGGCCCGGTCGTCGCGAGCGAAGGCGCCGACCGGGCGCACCTGGCTGGGCACCCAGCCCGAGGCCCACCCCCGCGCCGCCCCCTCGGAGCTGAACAGCGAGTCGTCGGCGCGCACCGTGACGGCGCCGGCTGGCAGGGCCCCGGCGGTGCTGCGGGCCAGCATCCGCAGGTTGGCGCTGGTCAGCAGCGGGTCACCGCCGCCCACGAGCACGATCTCGCCCGAGGTCGACCCCGCCCGCACCGTGGTCGCGAACCGATGGTCTGGACCGAGGTTGGCCAGCACGCCCACGGACGTGAGGATCTTGGTGGTCGATGCTCCGCGCAGGGAGGCGGTGGCGCGTTTGCGGTACACGTAGCGGGCGGCTGCGGTGTCCCAGACGGTCATGGTGAACCGCGACCCCAGGATGGGGGAGGTCGTGCGTGAGGCCAGCACGCGCGAGATGCGGGTGTTGGCCACCGCCGTGCTGACCATGGAGCGGGTCGCGGCGGGGACGGCGGATGGGTGGTGCGCAGCGACCGCACTGGCCGAGCCCGATCCGGCCATGGCACGGGCGCCCGCGCCGACGGCCGGTCCCGGCAGGCCCACGAGCAGCAGGCCCAGGCTCAACGTGGCTGAGGTGATCAGGGCGGGGCCGCGATGTCGCATGGCGATCACCGTAGCCGGGCAGACCCCCCGATCCCCGGCATCTCGGGCCGGTTCACCCGGCCGGTGCACGGGGGCCGGCGCCGCGTGCACCCTGGCGGGGCTCACGCTGCACGGGAATCACCGGGCGCCGAGGGGCCACCTGAGTTCGGCTGGGCGTCGACGGTTCATCGGGGTTCAGCGGGGTCGCCGGGGCGCCGAGGGGTCAGCTCAGATCCGCCGGGCGTCGACGGGTCCGCGGGGTTCAGCGGGGTCGCCGGGTCAGCGGGCGCCGAGGTCCGCGAGGCTGTCGCGCAGCTGCGCGACCATCCAGATGACCTCGTCGGCGGTGATCACCAGCGGCGGGGCCAGGCGGATCGTCGAGCCGTGGGTGTCCTTGGCCAGGATGCCTCGCGCCAGGAGCGCCTCGCAGACCTGACGGCCGGTGGCGAGGTCGGGGTCGACGTCGATGCCGGCCCACGCGCCGCGCACCCGGATCTCGACGAGACCGTGACCGAGCAGCTTGCCCAGCTCGGTGCGCAGGACCTCGCCGAGCTCGGCCGAGCGTTCCTGGAACTCGCCGGTGGCCAGCAGCTTGACCACGGCCCGACCCACGGCGCAGGCCAGCGGGTTCCCGCCGAACGTGCTGCCATGCTCGCCGGGCTTGAGCACGCCCATCACGTCGGAGTCCGCAGCGATCGCCGAGACCGGCAGCACCCCGCCGCCCAGGGCCTTGCCGAGGATGTAGATGTCCGGGACGACGTCCTCGTGGTCGCAGGCGAAGGTACGCCCCGTGCGGCCCAGGCCGGACTGGATCTCGTCGGCGAGCATGAGCACGCCGCGCTCGCGGGTCAGCGCCCGGACCTCGCGCAGGTAGCCCTCGGGCGGGATCACCACGCCGCCCTCGCCCTGGATCGGCTCGAGCAGCACGGCCGCGGTGTGGTCGGTCAGCGCGGCCTCCATCGCCTCGATGCTGCCGTACTCGGCGGTCACGAACCCCGGGGTGTACGGCCCGTAGTGGTCGCGGGCCGTGGGGTCGTCGGAGAACGAGACGATCGTGGTGGTCCGGCCGTGGAAGTTGCCCTCGGCCACCACGATGCTCGCCTCCTGCGGCGGGATCCCCTTGACCAGGTAGCCCCACTTGCGCGCCACCTTGATCGCGGTCTCCACTGCCTCTGCGCCGGAGTTCATCGGCAGGACCTTGTCCTTGCCGGTCAGCGCGGCGAGCTCGGCGCAGAACGGCCCGAACTGGTCGTGCTGGAACGCCCGGCTGACCAGGGTGACCCGATCGAGCTGCTCGTGGGCGGCCGCGGTGATCTCCGGGTGGCAGTGGCCGAAGTTCAGCGCCGAGTAGCCGGCGAGGGCATCGAGGTAGCGGTGGCCATCGACGTCGGTCACCCAGGCGCCCTCGCCGCTGGCGATCACCACCGGCAGCGGGTGGTAGTTCTGTGCCGAGTACTCCTCGGCCAGTTCGATCAGGGCGGCAGCGTTGCGCTCCACGGGGACCTCTCCTGCTAGTGGTGTGCGGTGTCGACCGGTGGGGGTGTGCCGAGGGTCAGGTCCCCATCGGGATCCAGACCATCGCGATGCTGGTGACCTTCACGTCGGACTTGGCCAGGGTGATCGTCAGGGGCGCGATGGCGCCGGCCCTCGCCGCCCATTCGGAACGGATGGCGGTCATCTCCGCGTCCAGCTCGGCCTGCAGGTCGCCGAACGCCGCCTGCAGGTCGCTCACCTTGTCCTCGGCGGCGTCGACCTTGCCCTGGGCGGCGGAGGCCCGGCGGGCTGCCGAGGTCATCGACGTCTTCCGCCCGCCGAACAGGCCGCCGAGCATGCCCATCGCGTCCTGGGAGAGGGCGCTGGACCGGGCGTCGCGCTGGCGCTCGAGGGCGGCGTTGGCGGAGTCGATCTTGCGCTGGGCAGCGGCGAGCTTCGTCTGGTACTTGGTCTGGAGGCTGGCGATCTCCCGGTCGGCTGCGTCGGTGGCCGCCGCCTGGCAGCGCGCGGCGAACTCGCTCGGGGTCTCGCCGATGCGCCCGTAGAGCTTCAGCTCCGGGTTGGACGGGATCTCCACCGTCATCGACCGGGAGAGGTGGTCGGCCAGGTCACGCTGCAGGGTCGTCCACCACGTCTTGGCCCCCGCCTCTGTGGGGGGCAGCCGATAGACGGCGCCGGGCGGTGGGGTGGCAAGCAGGTCGCGGTCGTCGTAGTCGACCGCCCGGAAGGACTGCGGCGTGGCCACGGGTGTCAGTGGCGTGAGGATCGCCTCGTGCTCCTGGTCGAGCACCACGCCGGCCTTGGCGTCGTCGAAGCGCAGCAGCACCCGCGCGATCGCCCCGGCGGTGAGCCGGTTACCGGGCACCGCGCCGACCGAGGCGGCCCAGGATGCCGCTGGGTCCAGGTAGTGCACGGGGATTCCCGCCGGCGCCTTCGGCTGGACGGGGGTCTCGTCTGCAGCCAGGGCGCTCGGTAGCCCGGGCGCCGGGGGAGCGGGGGGAGCCGGCGCAGAGACAGGCCCGACGGGAGCGGGGGCGGCTGGCGCCTCGGCCGGAGCCGGGGCGACCGCAGGAGCCGCTGGGGTGGCCTCGGCTGCAGGGGTGGCCTCGGCAGCGGGTGGGGCTACGGCAGCGGGTGGGCCCGCCCCATCGGCCGGCACCGGGGCGGGGGCCGCAGGGGCCGATCCCACCGGGGCCGATCCCACCGGGGCCGGCGCCGCCGAGCCGGCGACCGCCGCCGGGGCCGCAGCCGCTGCCTTCAGCGAGCTGATCTGCTCCCGGGTCAGGGGTCCGCGCAGGTAGCTCATCGCCCAGCGCGTGGTGAACACCGAGACCGTGTCCTTGCTGGCCCGCTTCATCACGAACTCGCGCTTGCCGAGTCCGGAGATCGTGTCACCGACGGCGGCCGGGTCCACGGACCCCGCGGCGCTGGTCAGGCCGTCGACCAGCCGGGCCTTGTCCTGCTCGGTCTGCAGCCGGCCGATCATCCAGGTGCCCGCGTTGGACAGGGCCTTGTAGTCCACGTCCACGGGGTTCTGGGTGGAGAGCACGACCCCGACCCCGAATGCCCGGGCCTGCTTGAGCAGCAGCATGATCGGCGGCTTCGTGGGCGGGTTGCCGTTCGGCGGCAGGTAGCCGGCCACCTCGTCCATGTAGAGCAGGGTGCGCAGGTCCGAGGTGCCCGACTGCCGGCGCATCCACGAGATCAGCTTGGCCAGCACCACCGACACCACGGACTGGCGCTGCTCGTCGTCGAGGTGAGCGATCGTGACCACCGCGCAGCGCGGCATGCCGTCGGGGGTGCGCAGCATCGTGTCGATGTCGATGCGCTCGCCGACCAGCCAGGAGGCGAACGCCGGGGAGGCGAGCAGGCCGTTGAGCTTCATGGCCAGCTTCATGCGCTCGTCCGGCGGGTAGTAGGAGTCCAGCTCGAGGACGCCGACCTTGCGCACCGGCGGCTGCTGCACCGAGGCGACCAGGGTGGCCAGGTCCAGTGCCCGGCCGTTGGTCCAGGCGTCGTGGATGATCGTGGAGAGCAGGATGTGCTCGCGCGAGCTCAGGGGGTCGGCCTGGATGCCCACGAGGTTCAGCAGGCTCGAGACATAGGCGTCGATCTCCTCCTGCACGGCCTGCGGGTCGCCCATGTCCCGCGGGACGTCCAGGGTTCCGATGATGTTGAGCCCCACGCCGTGCGGGGCGCCCGGGGTGTAGATGGTCACGTCGACGCCCTCGTGCAAGGCGCGCACCTGCTCGGCCCCCAGGCCCCACCCGCCCAGGCCATTGGACCAGGTCTCGGACTGGGCGGTGGCGAACTCCGGCACGCTCTGGCCTGCCTTGCTCGCGTCCCCCTCGTTGACCCAGGGCTCGAACTCCGCGGGGGCCAGGTTCGGGAACGTCAGCGCCAGGTTCGTCAGGTCACCCTTGGGGTCGATGAGCAGCGCCGGGACGCCGGCCGCCAGGCACTCCTCGATGAGCACGACGCCCAGGCCCGTCTTGCCGGACCCGGTCATGCCGACGATCACGGCGTGCGTGGTCAACTCATCGGTGGGCACCCCCGCAGGGTCCGCGGTCCTCTCGTGGGTCGCAGGATCGACGATCCCACCGAGTCTCAGGTCAGCCATGGACGCCAGCCTAGGCAGGCGGGCCCGGCGGGGCGCGATGGGCGCGCGCATCCATCGCGCCCGTGGCTACCGGGCTGAGTCCAGGGTCGTGAACCCGTACCCCAGACCCTCCAGCGCCGTGATCATCGCCGGCAGCGCATCAGCGTCCAGCGTCGTGCCGTCGTCGGGGTTCTCGCCCACGTGCATGAGCACGATCTCGCCGGCCCGGGCGGCGGCCACCACTCGCGCGATGACGGTGCTCACGCTCTGCCCCCCGCTGGTGCCCTTCCAGCCGAGCGTGTCGACGGTCCAGCCGACGGCCCCGTACCCCTGGCTGTTCACGGTGGCCAGGGCCGCGGCGTTGTAGGCCCCGAACGGGAAGCGGAACCACGGCTGGGTCGACGTGCCGGTCCGGCCCGACACGACCACCTCGGCGGCGTGGATCTGGGCGATCTGGCCGGCCGCCGTCAGGTCGGTGAAGTCCGGGTGCGTGTCGGAGTGGTTGGCCACCAGGTGCCCGGCGGCCACGATCCGGTCGACCTCGAGTGGGAAGTCGCGCACGAACTCGCCGGTCAGGAAGAACGTGGCGCGGACCTGCCGGGCGGCCAGCGTGGCCAGGATGGAGTCCACGCCCTTCGCCCCGGCGCCGCCGTCGAAGGTCAGTGCCACGACCTTGGCGGTCGTCGGCAGTGTGGTGATCACCCGCCCGGCCACGGCCGGCGGCACGATGGTGGCCACGCCGGGCGTGGGCACCACGCAACTGGCCAGGGCCCCGAAGCGGTCCCCGGCCTCGACCGAGTCGGGGATGGCGGTGGTGTTCTGGTTCCAGGAGGTCGCCCCGGCGCTGGTGACGCCCCCGGCCGCCCCCCGCAGGACCGTGACCGCACCGGCGGAGGCGACCGTTCCGATCGCCTCCCCGGGCGCTGCGACCGCCAGCCAGTCGCTCGCCCCGCCGGCCAGGCGCAGGGCCTGCAGCGACCACCCGAACAGGTCGCCGGTCTCGTCGACGCCGGGGATCTCGGCCGGTGCCTGGGTCCACGACCCAGCACCGGTCAGCCCGGCCGTCGAGCCGATCAGGATCACGACCTCGCCGGTCTGCTCGGCGGCGGCGACGTCGCGCAGCGGCGCGCCGACGGCCAGGTCCGCACGGCCGTCGCCGGTCAGGTCGCCGGCTGCCAGGGCCATGCCGAACCCGTCATAGCGGCCCAACTGTCCCGGCACATCCGTGCGACCGAAGTGCCAGAGCGTCATGTCGGCGGCGGAGAACGCCCCGCCCGGGCCGGCGGGCAGCTCGGTGACAGTCCCCGTGGGCGTTCCGCCCTGGCCGACCGCCCCCAGCGGGTCGCCGACGGCCAGATCGGCACGGCCGTCGCCGTCGGCGTCGCCGAGGGCCAGCGCTGAGCCGAACCCCCGGTTCGCTCTCGACGGCCAGCCCGCGCCCAAGCCGCGGGCGGTCAGGTACTGGCTGCCGGCGGCAGTCAACCCGCCGGCCGAGCCGAGCAGGACATGCACGGCGCCGTTGCCGCCCGCCGCGCCCCACCCCTCGCCGGGCACGCCGACCGCGAGGTCGGAGCGTCCGTCGGCGTTCACGTCACCCACCGCCAGGGCGCCGCCGAACTCCTCGGTGCCGATGGCGAACTGCTCGGCCTGGTCGGCGATGCCGGCGCTGTCCTGGTTCCATCCCTGGGAGCCGGTCGCGGTGATCCCGCTGGCCGATCCCCGAAGCAGCACGATCCCACCCGCCCCGTTGACGGTGCCGATGTCCTCCCCTGGCACCCCGACCACCAGGTCGGCGTACCCGTCACCGGTCACATCACCGACCGCCAGGGTGCGGCCGAACCGGTCGTAGGACTCGTTGCCCCCCGGCACTCCCGTGGAGTTCTGATGCCACATGACGTCGTCGGCGGCTGTGAGCCCCGAGGGGCCTCCGTAGAGCACGTGCACCGCCCCGCAGTCGACGGCCGTGCCGATGTCCTCGCCCGGGATCCCGACGGCCACGTCGGCGTACCCGTCGCGGTCGAAGTCCCCGGAGGCCACCGCCGAACCGAACCCGTCACCGGACTCGGCGGCCCCGGCCACCCCGATCGAGTCCTGGGTCCAGAGCTGGACGTTCGTGGCGGTCGGTCCGGCGGACGAACCGCGGATCACCGTCACGGACCCGGCCGAAGCCAAGGACCCCACGGACTCCCCGGGCGCACCGATCACCAGGTCGGCGTACCCGTCGCCGTTGGTATCGAACGGTCGGACCGTGCCGACCGCGAACGCCGGGGCGACCGGCCCGGCGACCACCGGGACGAGCCCGGCCACGAGGAGGACTGCTGCTGCTCCTGCACCCTTCGCGCCCACCGCCACCACCTCGGTTCATCGAGTGGAGCGCTGCCTTCCGGACATCTCCCACGTTACGCCGGGCCGATCGCAAGCGGAAGCCGGACCAGGGCTCACACGGACCGGAGGTGATGGCAGGGGCTCCTGGTCGGGGGTGCCCGGCGGGCGGGGTGCGGGGGACGCGAAGCGACCGGGGGGGCGAAGCGCCGGGGGGATGGGGGGTGCCGGGCGGAGCTGGCATCCTCGGCCCGGACCTTGCGCACGGATCGGCCGTCTACAGCTCGTGTGGGCTGGTGCCTCGAGCAACCGCGCACATCGCTGTGCTGTTCGGCGGCGCGACTGCCCCGGCGTCCTAGCCGACGGGGCAGATCGGGTCGGCGGCGTTGGTGGTGGTGCGGGTGCTGGTCGGGCTCGGGCTGCCGCTTCCGGTGGGCGTCGCGCTGGGGCTGCTCGTGCCCGCGGGCCCGGACGTGCTCGTGGCCGTCGCCGAGGCCGAGGGGCTGGCCTGCCGGTCGGTCAGGGGGATGTCCAGGCGCAGCTTCTCCCACAGCTCGTCGGCGTCGGGCTGTTTCCACTGGACGCGGTTCGGGTTCGGCGGGTACACCTCCCAGGGCACCGTGGTGAACTCGATCGCGTCCATGCCGATCTCGCGCACGCGCACGGCCAGAGAGGCCATCGCCGGGATGCTGCCCAGCCCGGGGTCGGTGGTCACCGACTGGGTGGCCGCGTCGAGGAACTGGTAGAGCTCCACCGGGTTGAACAGCACCCCGCTGGAGGTCACCTTCTGGATCAATGAGCTGAGGAAGGCCTGCTGGCGCTCGATGCGTCCGGTGTCCGAACCGTCGCCGACCCCCTTGCGGACTCGCACGTAGTCCAAGGCCTGGGTGCCGTCGAGGGTCTGGCAGCCGGCGTCGAAGAAGATGTTGGAGTGCGGGTCGCTGATCGGTTCCGGGATGTAGACCGTGACCCCGCCGACCGCATCGACCATGGCCTTGAACCCGACGAAGTCGACCACCACGAAGTGGTCGATGAGCAGCCCGGTCAGGGACTCGACCGTGCGCTGCACGCAGACCGGCCCGCCGATCGTGTAGGCGGTGTTGAACTGGCGCAGCGCCCCGGGCACGATGGCGCCGTCGGGGCCCACGCAGTCGGGCATCTGGACCATCGAGTCGCGCGGGATGCTCACAGCCGCCGCCCAGGTGTTGTCCGCGGACAGGTGCACGACCATGGTGGTGTCGGCCAGGCCGGGGGAATCGCCGCCGATCACGGAGTTGTCGCCCTCGCGTGTGTCCGAGCCGATGGCCAGGATGTTCATCGACTGGTTCTCCTTCTCGGGACGCACGTCGCCCAGGCCGTCGCCGGGGTCGATGGTCGCGATGTTGGAGTCCAGGTTGCGGTAGGCCAGCCAGACCACGATGGCCAGGCCCACGAGCAGGACCGCCAGCACCCCGGCCACGATCGCCCAGGTGCGCCGACGGCGCGCAGGCGGGGGCGGGGGCTGGGTCATGGGCGGCTTCCTGTGGGGCGGAGGGTCAGGGTAGCCCCGCGAGGGCGTCGGTGAGCGCCTGCAGCCGGGCCCGGTCGTAGCCGGCGCGCCCGCCCAGGTCGCTGGCCACGATCCGGGCCAGCACCTGCCCACGCAGCAGGCTCGCGTCGAGGCCCAGCCCGCCGAGCACGTGGCCATCGAGGAACCCCACGGCCAGGCTGTCCCCGGCGCCGGTCGTGTCCACCACGGGCAGGTCCAGCGGCGGCGGCGTCACCGTCCTGGCCGGCCCCTCGCGAGGCACGAGCATGGCACCTCGCGGGCCCATGCCGAGCACGACCAGGCCGGCGGGGCCTGCCGCCAACCAGGCGCGGGCCGCCGCCCACGGATCCGGCAGGTGGGCGGCGGAGGCGAACACCACGTCGGCCGCGGCGATGAAGCCCGCGCGGTACGGGTCGTGCACGTCGCGGACGTCCTGCAGGTCCACGGCCACGGGGATCCCGCGCGCGCGAGCACGCGGCAGCACGTCGCGGGCCCAGTTGGCCAGGGTGCTGATCACCAGCTCGGCGCCGTCGAGGGCGGCCTCGACGAGGCCCGGTGGTGGGCTCAGGGTCATGTGCGAGCCGCCGTCGTAGAAGAAGGTCCGCCGACCGTCGGGGGTGATCAGGTTCACCGAGCGGGCCGTCCCGGCGGGGTCGTCGAAGAGCAGCTCGGTCCCGACGCCGTCCTCGGCCAGTACCCGGCGCACGAAGGCACCGGCCAGGTCGTCACCCGTGGTGCCCAGGATGCGCGTGCGGTGGCCCAGCCGGGCACAGGCCCGGGCGACGAAGGCCCCGGCGTGCCCCACCTCGTCGACGGTGCGCACGAAGTGCCCGTCGGCGCGCAGGTCGGGCAGCTCCTCGCCGAGCATCACCAGGGTGTCCAGGCCGGGGTTGCCCACGACCGTCACGCACCGGCCCACTGGGCAGTCCCGAGCGTCCACGGGCGCAGCATGGCACGGCCGTCGGCGTGTGGCGGGCCGTGCGCCGGCAGGTCAGTCCAGGACGTGGCTGACCAGGCCGTCGAGCAGCTTGGGCTCGAACCAGGTCGACTTCGGGGGCATGATCCCGCCGGCGTCGGCGACCGCCATCAGGTCATCGACGGTGGTCGGGTGCAGGGTGAACGCCGCTGTCCAGGCCCCGGAGTCGACCGCGGCTCGCAGCTCGTCGGCGGGACGCACCCCGCCGACGAACCCGATCCGCCGGTCGGTGCGCGGGTCGGTGATCCCCAGCAGCGGGGCGAGCAGGTGCTCCTGGAGCACCGCGACGTCCAGCCGGTCGGCCGGGTCGGCGGCCGCCCGCAGCGGCGCCGGCGCGACGAGCGTGTACCACTGGCCGGCCAGGTACATCCCGAACGTGCCGGGCTCAGCCGGGCTGACCGGCCCCGGGGCCCGGTGGAGCTCCATCCGCACCGAGACGGCCTGCCGCAGCGCCTCGTCGGTCAGCCCCTCGGGCGCCCGGACGACCCGGTTGTAGGGCAGGATCCGCACCTCGTCGCTGGGGAACGCGGCCGCCAGGAACAGCGACGTCGAGGCGCTGGGGCTCTGGGCGTGCACGATCGAGGCGGCGGCGCTGCGGTGGTGGCCGTCGGCGATGTACAGCGCACCCAGGGCGTCGAAGGCCGCGGTCAGCTCCTCGACCAGGGCCGGGTCGGCCACCGGCCAGACCTCATGGCGCACACCACCGGGACCGACCAGGTCGGTGGGCGCCGGGGCGTCGGTCACGGTGGCCACGACGCGGGCGACCCGGGCATCGGGGCGGTGGATCAGGAACGCCGGACCGGTCTGGGCGCCCAGGGCCCGCATGTGGGCCACGCGGTCGGCCTGCTTGTCCGGCCGGGTGGTCTCATGGCGCCGGATGCGCCCGTCGTCGTAGGCCGCGACGCTGGCCCCGCCGAGGATGCCGGTCTGTGCGTGGCCGGCACGCGTGAGCCGATAGGCGTGGAAGCCGGGCTCGGCGTCGCGGACCAGCAGCCCCTCCTCGCCCAGGCGGGCCAATGCCGTGGCGGCCAGGGCGTAGCCCTGGGCTGCGGGCGCGTCGTCGGGCAGGTCGATGTCCGGCCGTGACACGTGCAGGAAGGAGTGCGGCCGGCCCGCGGCCATGGCCCGCGCCTCCTGGCGGTCCATCACGTCGTAGGGCAGCTCGGCCACCTCGGCGGCACGTCCAGCGGGTGGGCACAGGCCCCGGATGGGGGCGAACAGGGTCACCCGGGAATCGTAGGAGGCCCCGTGCCGCGCTGGCGGAGGGTGGCTGCGACTCGCGCGTCCGGGGGCCGGCGTCCCTGTGCGTGCGGACGCCGGCCCGGCGTACCGGACCTCCCCCTCGCCCACGCGAGGGTCGCGATCCTCAGTGGGCGAAGGTGGCCACGATCCGGGCGCGGGCCAGCGTGTGGAAGGCCAGCCGGAATCCGACGGTCGCCGGCGGGGAGTCCGGCTGCGCGCCGAGGCTGGGGACGTCCATGGCGTGCACCACGAACATGTAGCGGTGCGGGTGGTCGCCGGCCGGGGGTGCGGCCCCGCCGTACTCGGCGCTGGCGAAGTCGGTGCGCACGTGGAACCCCCCGGGCAGGGCCGCGTCGCTGGCCCCGGCGCCGCGCGCCAGCGTGGTCACCGAGGGCGGCAGGTCCACCACGACCCAGTGCCAGAAGCCCGACGCGGTGGGGGCGTCGGGGTCGAAGCAGGTCACCGCGAACCCCGCGGTCGCCTCGGGGAACCCGGACCACTCCAGCTGGGGGGAGATGTTCGCGCCACCGGCGGAGTGGTGCACATGGGCAAGCGGCATCTCGGTGCCCTCGACCAGGTCGCTGCTGGTCACGGTGAAGGCCCCCACCGTGGGCAGGTACAGGTAGGGATCCGGTGCCACCGGTCGCTCCAGGGACATGGGTGCCTCCCTCGTGTTGCTCGGATACCACAGCCAACCACGCCCCGGTGGCCGCACGCGCGCCCGCGTCCGGGCCCGCCGTCCCAGCCCGTTCGCGCCCGCGTCCGGGCTCGTCGTGGACCCGGCCCCGTATGGCAGGGTGCAGCCCATGCAGCAACGGCGGTGGATCGTCGCGCCCCTGGTGAGCCTCGGGGCCCTGGCCCTCGTGTGGGGCAGCAAGCCCGCCGGCCCGCTGGCACTGGTCCTCGCGGTATTCCTGGCCACGGCCGTGCTCAGCTCGGTCCAGCATGCCGAGGTGCTGTCCCACCGGTTCGGTGAGCCGTTCGGCTCGCTGATCCTGGCCGTGGCCGTGACGGCGATCGAGGTCGCGCTGATAGTCACCCTGACCCTCGGCGGTGGCCAGGGCACCGACTCGCTGGCCCGGGACACCGTCTTCTCCGCCTTCATGATCGCCACCAACGGCATCGTGGGGGCAGCCCTGCTGGCAAGGACCCTGCGCGGGGATGTGGCGGTCTTCAACGCCGAGGGCACCGGTGCGATGCTCGCCACGCTGACCGCGGTGGCCAGCCTCTCGCTGGTGCTGCCGAACTTCACGTCCAGCTCCCCGGGCCCGACCTTCTCGACCGGTCAGCTGGTGTTCGCCGCGGTGGCCTCGTTGAGCCTCTACCTGCTCTTCGTGTTCGTGCAGACCGTCCGCCACCGCGAGCAGTTCGAGCCGATCGGGGCGGGCGGACCCGTGCCGCACCCCGACGACCACGACCAGGTGCCCACCAACGGCCAGGCGGTGGCCAGCCTCGTGCTGCTGCTGGTGGCCCTGGTGGCCGTCGTCGGGCTGGCGAAGGTCGTCTCGCCGGCCATGGAGTCCGCCGTGCTGGAGGCCGGCCTGCCCCTGACGACCGTCGGTGTGGTGATCGCCCTGCTGATCCTGCTCCCCGAGGGGATCTCGGCGGTGCACGCGGCCCGGGCCAACGACGTGCAGCGCAGCTTCAACCTCGCCTACGGCTCGGCGATGGCCAGCATCGGCCTGACGATCCCGGCGATCGCGATCGTCTCGCTGGCCTCCGGACGACAGCTCCTGCTGGGCCTGGGGTCCACGGGGATCCTCATGCTGGCCCTGACGGTGGTGGTCTCGGTGCTGACCGTGACGCCCGGTCGCGCGACCCTGCTCCAGGCCGGGGTGCACCTGACCCTGGCGGGCGCGTTCCTCGCGCTGGCCGTGATGCCGTAGCGCCCGTGGCCGCTCGACCCGTGTCGAGGCGTCGCTCGTCCACGCCAGGGGCGCGGGGATAGGGCGAGGAGCGCGGTACGTGCCCGGACAGGTGAGAGCCCCGCTGCCGACGGGGGAGCAAGCAGCGGGGCCCTCGGAGACGATCTTGGGCCTGCGCACCGTTCGGGCAACTCGGGGCGGCGTGTCGTGCGCCACACGAGGGCCGCCGGACTGGGCTGAGTGCGCCGGGCTCAGCCGCTCACCAGCACGGCCAGGGTCACGCGCACCTCGTCGGCCACCTTGAGCTGACCCATCATCGTGGAGAACGGGCGGATGCCGAAGTCGCTCTGGCGCAGCGTCACGGCGCACTCGACCTGCGTGCCCCCCTCCGCCGCGGTCACGCCCAGGGCCGCCTCGATCGGGCGCCCCACCCCGGCGATGGTGAGGGTGCCGGCGGTCACCAGCCCGGATGCATCGGGACCGAGCGCGTCGGAGGCGTAGGTGACCTCCGGGTGGCGCGCGGCGCCCAGCGTCTTCAGCGCGTTGTCCCGGATCGCGGCCCGATCGCCGTCGGTGAGGGGCTTGAGGCCCCCGGAGCCGGAGAGCACCTCGAGGCTGGGCAGGTGCGCGGTGAGGCGGACCGCCGTGGGAGTGGCCCCGTCGAGGTCGACGGTCGCGCCCCAGTCGGCGATGCGCAGCACGAGGTTGTGCCCCATGCGGGCAGCGGTCGCCCGCGACGCCCGTGTGCAGCAGCAGTTCGCCGTCATCCGGCCCGAGGTCCATGCCGGCATCGTCGCAGGCCCGGGCCGGTCCGTGCGCAGTGGGTCTGGCGTCGCGGACGTGGTCGTGGGGTGCGACCGGTGACCGCAGTCACGGGCCGCACCCCACGGTCGGTCGGGTCAGGCGCTGGCCGGCGGGACGACGACGTCGTCGTGCTCGGTCTGCTCCTTGTCCTCGGTCTTGTTCTCGTCCTCGTTGTCGTCGGCGTCCTCGTGGTGCTCGTCGAGGTCGCGGGTCTTCGGGCCGTGGTGGCCCTCCTCGGAGTCCTCGCGGTCGTGGTCGCGAGCGTCCTGGTCGTCGGTCACGGCGTCGTCGCCGCGATCGCCCCGGCAGCGGTCCTCGCCGTCCTCGCCGTCGAGGGCGTCGTCGCCGGAGTCGCCGCGCAGGCGGTCGGAGCCCAGCCCGCCGGCGATGGCGTCGTCGCCCCTGCCGCCGCGCAGGTAGTCGTCGCCGTCGTCGCCGTCGAGCTCGTCGTCGCCGGCGTTGCCGTAGAGGCGGTCGTTGCCGGCGCCGCCGACGAGGTTGTCGTCGTTGCGGTCGCCACTGATGCGGTCGGCGGCGTCACCGCCGCTGAGGAAGTCCTTGCCGGCCCCGCCGTGCAGGCGGTCCTTGCCCCCGCGGCCGTAGACGCGGTCGTTGCCCGCCCCGCCGTAGATGACGTCGACGCCCTCGGAGCCGCAGACCAGGTCGTTGCCGCCGCGGGCGTGCACGACATGTCGGCCGGCACCGGTGACGAGGATGACGTCGTCGCGCTTCGTGCCGCGGATGTGCCTGGCGCCGGACGTGATGGTGACCGTCTGGCCCTGGCAGGTCGGCCGGGTCGGTGGGTGTGGGCACGGTCACGGCGTGGGCGGCCGGGACCAGCCCGAACCCCACGAGCGTGAGCGCGGCCAGGGACGCGGTGCTGCGCATAGACAAGTCGTGCCATAGGAACCTCCGGGAGTAGGGCGATATGCACTCGGGGGTATCGGTCCCGGGCGGGCGGATCGGAGGAGGTTCACCCGTCCGTGTCGGCCCGGGGGTCGAGGTTCACCCGGTCGGCCCCGGGGTGCCCGGGCGGGCCCGCCCCTTCGCGGCGGAGTGGTCCGCCCCCGCGCGGGACTCCGCGGGCGCGGGTCTAGCGTGCCCCTCATGGTGACCCCCTTCATCGATCCGTTCGACACCGACGAGCGCCGGGCGCTGCGGTCCCTGACGCGCGACTTCGTCACGCGCGAGGTGCTGCCCGACCTCGATGCCTGGGAGCGGGCCGGGGAGATCCCGCGCGCCCTGCACGAGCGCGCCGCCGCGGCCGGCCTGCTGGGCATCGGCTTCCCCGAGGCGGTCGGGGGCAGCGGCGGGGACCTCATCGACGGCCTGGTGATGACCGAGGAGCTTCTCGGGTCCGGGGCCAGCGGGGGCCTGGCCGCGGGCCTGTTCACGCACGGGATCGCCCTTCCCCACATCGTGGCGGCCGGCGACGCGGGCCAGGCCGAGCGGTTCGTCCGGCCGGTCCTCGAGGGTCGCGCGATCGCCGCACTGGCGGTCACCGAGCCCGACGGCGGGTCGGACGTGGCGGCGCTGCGCACCCGCGCCGAGCGCGACGGCGACGAGTGGGTGATCAACGGCACCAAGATCTACATCACCTCCGGGGCCCGCGCGGACTGGATCACCGTCGCGGTGCGCACCGGCGGCCCCGGGTTCGCCGGGATCTCCCTGGTGGTGGTGCCCACCGACACCCCGGGCTTCAGCGTGGTCCGCCGCCTGGAGAAGATCGGCTGGCACTGCTCGGACACCGCCGAGCTGGCCTTCGTCGATGCACGGGTGCCGGTGGCCAACACGGTCGGCCCGGTGGACAGCGGCTTCATCCAGATCGCGCAGCAGTTCGTGGTCGAGCGGCTGTGGATCGCGGTGCAGGCCTACGCCACGGCGCAGCGCTGCCTGGACCTGGCGCTTGCCTGGGCGCGGCTGCGCACGACCTTCGGCAAGCCGCTGACCGGCCACCAGGTGGTGCGCCACCAGCTGGTCGAGATGCACCGCCAGACCGACGTGGCGCGCACCTACACCCGGCAGGTCGCGCTTCGCCACGTCGCCGGCCAGGACGTGATCGCCGAAGCGGCGCTGGCCAAGAACACCGCGGTGGCCGCGGCCGAGGCCGTCACCTACCAGGCGGTCCAGATGTTCGGGGGGCAGGGCTGCATGCGCGACGCCGAGGTGGAGCGCCACTACCGCGACGCGCGGATCCTGGCGATCGGCGGCGGGGCCACCGAGGTCATGACCGAGCTGGCGGCGCGCCGGCTGGGGCTGTAGGGCGCGGGCCGCAGCCGGCGGCCGTCCGCTCGCCCGCAGGGCGACGGGTCAGCGCCTCGCGTACGGTCTACCTGCAGTGACGGTGCCCATCGATGTGCCCGCCAGGTCGCGTTGCGAGGAGGTGCCCATGCCCGGTCACGAGGACTCGTTCTGGGGTGATGAGGGTCCCGCGGTCGAGGGCGTGATGCGGTGGGTCGCCGACCGGGTCGCCCGCTCCAGCGACCCGAAGACCACCGCGCGGCCTGCCTCCGAGCTGGCTGCGGACGCCGGCCCCGCGGTCACCCCGCAGGGGATCGGCTGGCAGGCGGCCCTCGAGGTCTTCGACCGCGTGCTGGTGCCGGCCACCCGCGCCCAGGACGACCCGCTGAACCTCGCCTACATCCCGGCGGCTCCCACGCGCGCGGCTATCGCCTTCGACCTGGCCACCAGCGCGGCCAATGTCTTCGCCGGCGTCTGGGAGGCCGGCGCGGGGGCGATCCACGCCGAGAACGAGGCCCTGGCCTGGCTGGTCGGGCTGCTGGGCTGGCCCACCACGGCCGGGGGCACGTTCGTCTCCGGCGGGACCATCGGCAACCTCTCGGCGCTGGTGACCGCGCGGCAGGCGATCCGCACCCGGCGCGGCGAGGACCCCGGATCCGGGTGGCTGCTGGCCGCCACCGCCGACGCGCACTCCAGCATCCGGGGGGCGGCTCATGTGCTCGACGTGGGCATCGTCGAGGTGCCCGAGGACGAGCGGGGCCACATGACCGGTGCTGCTGTCCGGGAGGTGCTGGCCCGCAACCCGAAGGTGTTCGCCGTCGTGGCCTCGGCGGGCACGACCAACGCCGGGGTGGTCGACGACCTCGCCGACGTGTCCGAGGCCTGCGCCGAGCACGGCACCTGGCTGCACATCGACGGGGCCTACGGCGGGGCGGGTGTCGCCGCCCCCAGCGTCCGGGAGCGCTTCGCGGGGATCGAGCGGGCCGACAGCTTCATCGTCGACCCGCACAAGTGGCTGTTCGCCCCCTACGACTGCTGCGCCCTGCTCTACCGCGATCCCGGACCGCACGGGCCGCGCATGCCCAGCACGCCACCTACCTCGACCTCGTCGACCGCGAGCAGTGGAACCCCGCCGACCTGGCTGTGCACCTGTCCCGGCGCGCCCGGGGCCTGCCGTTCTGGTTCTCCCTGGCGGTGCACGGCAGCGATCGCTACACGGAGGCCGTCGAGGCGACGCTGACCATCGCCAGGGAGGTGGCGGCCGGGATCGAGGCCAGTGACCACCTGCGGCTGGTCAAGGCCCCCGAGCTCTCGGTCCTGCTCTTCCAGAGGCCCGGCTGGGACGCGGCCCAGTACCAGCAGTGGTCGTCCCGCGCGGCGCACGAGGGCTGGATCCTCTGCGTGCCCACCACCTGGCGTGGCGAGACGGTCCTGCGGCTCGCGTTCGTCAACCCCGACACCCGCGCCGAGCGGGTCCTGGCCATGCTCGAGACCCTGCGCTGACGCCCTCCCGCGCCTACTCGCCGGGGGACGGGGGGGTGGAGCGCTGGACGGTGCGACCCAGGGCCTCGAGGCGCTCGCGCAGCAGGGCTCGGTCGCCGTCGAGCTCGTAGTGGATCGAGGACGCCAGGACCGTGTCGAGCACCACCCCGGCCAGGTCGTCGGCGTCGGCGGGGTCGACGCGGTCGGCCAGGCCCTCGGCGAGCATCGCCCGGGCGCGCTGGCGGGCCCGGATCAGCGCCTCGCGGCACTTCGGGGAGGTGGCCGAGGCCAGCAGGGTCACCCACGAGAACACCGCGATCGGTCGCGTCGGGGAGGTGATGGTGGCCTCCCAGGCCAGGATTGCCGCGGTCACCGTCATCTGGAAGGACCCGGTCCGGCTCACCGAGGCGTCGATGACGGCCAGCCACTGCTCGACCAGCTGCTCGACGGCAGCGGCGATCATTCCGTCCTTGCTGCCGAATTGGTAGTAGATCGTCGGGGGCGTCACCTCGGCCAGGCCGCAGATCTTCTGGATGGCCAGCGCGGCTGGATCCAGGGCGGCCAGCCCCTGGATCGTGGCCTGCAGGATCCGCTGGTCGGTCGGTCGGTCGGGCCGGGCCGGGTCGGGGGCCACGCTCACCACCCCGAGGCGGCGGGGGCGAGCTCCGGGACGGCGGGGGTGCGCGGTGCCACGGGGGCGATCCGGGCATAGGCCTGGCCCGGGGCCGGCCGCGGGTCCGCCTCGCCCTTGTTCGGCCAGAACGACATCGCGCGCTCGGCCTGCGCCGTGATCGTCAGCGAGGGGTATTGGGGTGGATCGAGGAGGTGATCGCCGGCCCGATGGAGTAGTCCACGGTGATGTCGCGGGCCTCGACCGGCAGGTCGACTCGGAGTTCGTGCGGGTCAGCTGGCCCAGGCGCGCCGAGATCAGCGGCAGCACGCCGGTGTCGCGCATCGTGTGCAGGAGCTTCTGCGTGCCCAGGGTGCCGGCGGCCAGCACGACCGGGCCCATCGACCCCGGTTCCCGGCCAGGGACGTGAGCGTGTCGTCGAGCGCGGTCGTGTCCATCGCAGTTAGGAGCAAGGTCGCCCCCGCCCCGGCCGTGACACCCGGGTCTCCTTGACACCGGGCCTCCCGGGGCGTACGACGGGAGGTGACACGAGGAAGTGACCAGTGGACGACAAGAAGTTCCAGAAGATGGCCAGCGCCCAAGGCTTCATCGCAGCCCTGGACCAGAGCGGCGGGAGCACGCCCAAGGCGCTGAGGCTCTACGGGGTCGATGACTCGGCCTACGCCGACGAGGCCCAGATGTTCGACCTCATCCACGAGATGCGCACCCGGATCATCACCAGCCCGGCCTTCACAGGCGAGCGGATCCTCGGCGCGATCCTGTTCGAGATGACGATGGAGCGCCAGGTGCTGGGCAGGGGCGCGGCTGAGTACTTGTGGCAGGAGAAGGACATCGTCTCCTTCCTGAAGGTCGACAAGGGCCTGGCCGACGAGGTTGACGGCGCGCAGCAGATGCGGCCGATCCCCGATCTGGACCCCCTGCTCGAGCGCGCGCGGGGCCACGGCGTGTTCGGGACGAAGATGCGCTCGGTCATCCGGCTGGCAGACGAGGCGGGGGTGGCAGCAGTCGTGGGCCAGCAGTTCGAGGTCGCCCGACGCATCCTGGCCGGCGGCCTGGTACCGATCATCGAGCCCGAGATCGACATCCACAGCCCCGAGAAGGCCGCGGCCGAGGAGCTGCTCAGGACGGCGCTGCTCGACCAGGTCGGGCAACTGGGGGCCGATGACGTCGTCATGCTCAAGCTCACGCTGCCGGAGCAGGACGACTTCTACGCCGATCTCGTGGCCCACCCCCGGGTGCTGCGCGTGGTGGCCCTCTCCGGCGGGTACTCCCGCGAGGTGGCCAACGCGCGCGCTGGCCCGCAACCACGGCGTGGTCGCGAGCTTCTCGCGGGCCCTGACCGAGGGCCTGAGCATCCAGCAGGACCAGGGGCAGTTCGACGCCGCACTCGACGCCGCCATCGAGAGCATCTACCGGGCCTCGGTGACCTGACCTCACGCAGAGGAGGGGTGCTCATGGCTCCTGCACCGATGAGCACCCGCGGGGCAGGGGCGACGGGTCGACGCCGGTGGATCGATGCGCGCCGGCCGATCCCACATACAGTCGGGTCATGACCACCTCCGGAGCTGGGTCCCGCCGGACCGCCGAGTCGCGGTGGGCCGACCTCGACGGCCCGGTGCACTACCTCGACTACGGGGGCCCGCAGGGCAGCCCGCTGCTGGTGTGCGTGCACGGCCTGGGCGGATCGGCCCTGAACTGGGCGGCCGTGGCCCCGGACCTGGCGCGCGACCACCGCGTGCTGGCCCTGGACCTGGCCGGGTTCGGGCGCACCCGTGGTGGGTCGCGCTCGACGACCGTCCAGGCCAACGAGCGGCTCCTGCACCGCTTCCTCGTCGAGGTCGCCGGCACCCCGGCGATCCTCGTCGGCAACTCGATGGGCGGGCTGATCGCGATCAGGCAGGCAGCAGAACGACCGGCCACGGTGGCCGGGCTCGTGCTCGTGGACCCGGCCCTGCCCCCGGCGCTGTCGGCGCGACCCGACCCCCGTGTGGTGGCCACCTTCGCCGCCTTCGTGGTCCCGGCCGTGGGCCGTCGGGTGCTCAGCCGACGCCGCGACTCCCAGTCCGCCGAGGACGCTGCGCGCGAGATCCTGGCCCTGTGCTGTGCCGATCCCGCGCGGATCCCCAGCGACGTGCTGGACCTGCACGTGGAGCTGGCCGGCCAGCGCCGCGAGGACCCGGACGTCGACTCCGAGATGCTGGCGGCCGCGCAGTCGCTGCTGTGGGTCCTGGCCGACCGGCGGCGCTACGCGGCAATGCAGCGGGCGATCGCCGCACCGGTGCTGCTGCTGCACGGGGACCGCGACCGCTTGGTCAACATCGCCTCGGCGCGGGCGGCGGCCGCGGCCAACCCGTCCTGGCAGTTCGAGGTGGCGCACGGGGTGGGCCACGTGCCCCAGCTCGAGGTGCCCGTCTGGACCACCCACATGCTGCGCCGATGGCTGGGCCTTCACCCGCGGGCCGCTGACCGTGCCGCCCAGGCACGCCCCCTCGCGCTGGACAGGAGCTGACCATGCAGAGACTGAGCTCGCTGGACGCGGGGTTCCTGCACCTGGAGAACGACCGGCAGCAGATGCATGTCGGGTCGCTGCTCGTCTTCGAGGGGCCGGTACCGGCCTTCGAGGAGTTCACCGCACACCTGGCGGCCTGCCTCGACGAGGTGCCGCGCTACCGCCAGCGCGTGCTGCGGATGCCGCTGGACCTGGCCCGGCCGGTGTGGGCCGACGACCCGCACTTCTCGCTGTCCTACCACCTGCGCCACACCGCCATCCCGTCGCCGGGCAGCGATGCCCAGCTGCGCGCGCTGGTCGGCCGGATCCTCTCGCAGCGCCTGGACGTCGACCGGCCGCTGTGGGAGATGTGGCTGGTCGAGGGCCTGCCCGAGCAGCGGTGGGCGATCATCACCAAGACCCACCACGCCATGATCGACGGGCTGGCGGGCAACGAGCTCATGGAGATCGTGCTGGACCGGGAGCCCGCCGTGCGCAGGCGCCCGCCCACCGCCTGGCGACCCAGCCCGCCGCCCTCCCAGGCGGGGCTGGCCGCCCTCGGCCTCGCGGGTCTGGCCCAGCTGCCGGTCGACATCTCGCGGGCGGCGGTGGGTGCGGTCCGCTCGCTCTCCGCGGCCGAGCTGGCCCGGGCCGGGGCTGTGCGCGCCTACGGGCTGGCCACGGTCGGGCGCAGCGCGGCCAGCCCGACCAGCGTGCTCAACGGCCCGCTGGGGCCGCACCGCCGGTGGGGGTGGGCCCGCGCCGAGCTGGCCGATGTCAAGGCCGTCAAGGACGCCGCCGGCTGCACGGTCAACGACGTCGTGCTGGCCGCGGTCGCCGGGGGCTTGCGCACCTACCTGGCCGCCCGCGGTGAGGACGTCGCGACCACCACGATCCGCTCCCTGGTGCCGGTCTCCGTGCGCACCGAGGCCCACCGGGGTCGGCTGGGCAACCAGGTCACCGCGATGTTCGCCGACCTGCCCGTGCACGTGGCCGACCCGCGTGAGCGCCTCGACGCGGTGGCCCGGCAGATGGACCACCTCAAGGGCAGCGGCCAGGCGGTCGGCGTCGAGGCGATGCTCTCGGCCGCCGACTTCGTGCCCGAGACCCTGATGACGCTCGGCGCGCGGGTCTACGCCCGCACCGGGCAGCGGGTCATCAACACGGTGACCACGAACATCCCCGGACCCCAGCAGCCGATCTACCTGATCGGCCGGCGGATGCTGGAGATGTTCCCCTACATCCCGGTGGCCCAGGGCGTGCGGATCAGCATCGGCATCATGAGCTACGACGGCCACCTCGCGATCGGGGTCACCGGCGACTACGACGCGGTGCCCGACCTCGACGTGCTGTGCACCGCCATCGAGGATGCGTTGGCCGAGCTGGCGGGCACGGTGGACGACGGCTGATCGCGGGGGAGGAGGATGGGGGCAGGGGCGCAAGGGCAGGGGGTGGCTGTGCGCACGTTCGCGGAGCTCCAGGAGGGGCTCGCGCCGGTCCTGGCACTGCAGCGCGGTGGCGGGCGTCGCGACCACGTCGTCGTGCTGTTCCCGTCGCTGAGCGTGGGCCCCTCGGTCGAGGCCCACTACGGCTCCCGGCTGCCGACCCTCGAGCACCGGTTCCTGCTGATGCTCACGATGCTGCGGCGACGCCCGGGCTGCACCGTGATCGTCGTGGTCTCGGTGCCTCCGGACCCGGGGGTGTGGGACTACTACCTGGACCTCTCGTCGCCGCCGACGGCGGCGACATCGCCCAGCGGGCGCACCTGGTCAGCCCCGATGACCCCTCCCCACGGCCCCTGGCCGCCAAGGTGGTGGACCGCCCTGACCTGCTGGACCGGATCCGGGGCCTGATCGACGGGCGACCGTCGTTCCTCGAGCCGTACAACGTCACCGACGTCGAGGTCGAGGTCGCCCTCCGGCTGCAGCTGCCGATCAACGGCGCCGCACCGGGGCTGGCCCACCTTGGGTACAAGAGTGGCGGGCGGCGGGTCCTGGCCGAGGCCGGCGTGCCGATCCCCCCAGGCCGGGAGGACGTCCGCAGCCCCGACGAGGTGGTGCGCGCGGCCCGGGCGGTGCAGGCTGCCCGACCCGGGGCCCGCTCGGTCGTGGTCAAGATCGACAACAGCGCCTCAGGAGTGGGCAACCGGGTGCTCGACCTCCCCGCCGCCGATGACCCGCACGCCGAGCGGCGCCTTGACGAGCAGGTGCAGCGACTGCCCCAGTGGTTCCTGGACCACCTCGCGGAGGGTGCCGTGGTCGAGGAGCGCCTCGTCGGGGCGGGTTTCGCCAGCCCCAGCATCCAGGCCGACATCGAGCCTGGCGGCAGGGTCATCGTCCGGGGCACCCATGAGCAGGAGCTCAGCGGACCCCACGGCCACACGTACGAGGGCTGCCGGTTCCCCGCCGACTCGACGTACTCCGCGCTGCTGGCCCAGTACGCGCAGGGGGTGGGCCGGGTGCTGGCCCGGCGAGGCGTCGTCGGCCGGTTCAGCCTGGACTTCGCCGCGACCCGCGCCTCGGACGGGGCCTGGGCCGTGTCCGCGCTGGAGATCAACCTGCGCCAGGGCGGCACATCGCCGCCCTTGGCCCTGCTGGCCAACCTCGACCCCGGCCGGTACCTGCCCGACCGCGGGCGCTGGCGCAGCGTCGCCGGCGGCCAGCGCTGCTACCGGTCCACCGACAACCTGGTCGACCCCCGCTGGGTGGGTCTGGACCCGGCCCGGGCGATCGCCGCCGTGGCGGGGGCCGGCCTGGCGTGGAACCCCGACCGGCGCACCGGCGTCGTCCTGCACCTCATGTCGTGCCTGGCCATCGACGGCCGCCTGGGCCTGACCGCCATCGCCAGCAGCCCGCAGGAGTCCGATGACCTCTACGACGCGGCGCTGGCCGCCCTGGGCCACGTCAGGGCCTGACCGCGGCCCCGAACCGTTGGCGGACGCACCGGTGCCGATGTCGCCGCTGAGCCGGGCGGGCAGCCCAGCTCAGCGGCGGCGCACGGTCAGCTGTACGGGGGCTTGCCCGGCGTCCGGAACTGCGGGACGACCGTGGCCGTGGCGGAGTTCCCGGCCTTGTCGGTGCAGGTCACCGTCATCAGGAACGTCGGTGCCTTGATGGTGACGACCCCGGTGCCCGGGTTGCGCGAGACCGACTGCTGGCCGGGCCGGACCACGAGCTGGACCACGTCCCCGTCCTTGACCCGAACCCCGTTGAGGTCGGCCTTGACGCCGCAGTGCCTGCTCACGTCGTCGGAGCACCCGATCCGCACGATGAACTTGCCCTGGTTGGCCCCGACCTGGATGGGCACGAGGCTGGCGCGGACCACGGGCGGCTTGCTGTCGCGGGCCTTGACGAACACCGCGGTGGTGCGCGCAGGAACCCGGAAGGTGCCGGTCGCGGCATCGAAGGCCGACGTGCGGACCACCGGGTCGGCGGAGGCCGCCTGGATCGGGTGCAGCCCCATGCGGGCACCCTTGGCCCCCGCCAGCGTGTAGCTGACCGCGTCGTCGGTCGCGTTGAACAGCACGACCAGGCCCTCGGCACGCTTGTCCAGGTCCCCACCCGGCAGCGGGTTGCGCGCCGGATCGGCCAGCTCCATCACGATCAGGCCGGGACGCTGGTCCGGTCCGGTGTTGGCGAACTTCAGCCGGGCCGAGACCTGCTCGGCGGTGGTGAGGCGGAACAGCCGCGACGACTCGCGGATGGCGAGCAGCTCGTCGGCGTGGACGTTGGCGGCCGCGATGTCGGCCGGGGCCGGCCTGAGGGCCGGGTTGCCCAGCAGCGGCTTGATCAACGACCAGTTGTCGCCGTTGTCGGCCTTCGGCGGCAGGCCCACACCCCAGTTGTTCGACTGGCCGGTGAAGTCCAGCCGGTTGAACCAGTCGCCGGAGTCGTAGCTGTTGCGGTCCATGGACTTCGAGCGCAGCAGCTCCATGCCCGCGTGCAGGAACGGCACGCCCTGGGAGAGCAGCGTGTAGTCCATGCCCAGGTTCTGGGCCCGGACACGGTCGGCCATCGAGGTGCCCAGCGGGTGCTTGTACTGGGAGATGTCGAACAGCGTCTGGTTGTCGTGTGCCTCGACGTAGACGATGTTCTCCTGCGGGTCGGCGGTGTAGCCGGTGGGGGAGCCGTTGTAGTCGACCTGCGAGCCCTTCACCGTGTTGCCGTTGCGGTCGACGAACTCGTAGTCGGCCAGGTTCCCGGCCAGGCCCACGCGGACCTGGTCGGCCGAGAGCAGCAGCTCGGCCTTGCGGTCGGCCTCCGACGGGCCGCCGGGGCCCTGGACCTTCTCGTTGGGGTCGTACCAGAGGCCGTTGACCAGGCCCTGGTTGGTGACCAGCGAGTCGCCGCCGTCGAACGGGCCGCCGCCGCGGACCGCGTCACGCAGGCGATCGTTGAACGTGCCGATCCCGGTGCCGGCCATGTTCGCCTGCGTCGCCTGGACGAACCGGGCGTTGTTGGCGACCTCGCCGAAGTTCCAGCCCTCGCCGTAGAGGTAGATCGACTTTCCGTCCACCCCGTCCTTCTGCAGGGTCAGGGCGTCGAGGGCGGCGCGCAGGTTGAGCATGTTCTGCTTCGAGTGGTGGCCCATCAGGTCGAACCGGAAGCCGTCGACCTTGTACTCACGGGCCCAGGTGACGACGGAGTCGATCATGAGCTTCTCCATCATCGCGTGCTCGCTGGCGGTGTTCGAGCAGCAGGTGGAGGTCTCGATCTCGCCCTTGTCGTTCAGGCGCTGGTAGTACCCGGGGACGACCCGGTCGAGCACCGACTTCGGGTCCTGTCCCGCGGCGGTGGTGTGGTTGTAGACCACGTCCATCACCACGCGCAGGCCGTCGGCGTTCAGCGACTTGACCATGTCGCGGAACTCCACGATGCGCCGCGAGCCCTGCGGGTCGGTGCTGTAGCTGCCCTCGGGCACGGTGTAGTGCCACGGGTCGTAGCCCCAGTTGAACCCGTCCTTGGCGGCGGTGGCGCTCACGGCTGCCTGCTGCTCCTCGGAGTCGGCCGGCAGGCCGGCCAGGTCGCTGTCCTTGGGCTGCTGCCAGGTGCTGCGGTCCTCGTCGACGGTCGCGAAGTCGAACGCGGGCAGCAGGTGCACGTGGGTCAGCCCGGCGTCGGCCAGCTGCTCGAGGTGGTTCGTGCCGTTGGTGCCCTCGAGGGCGAAGGCCTCGAACGTGCCGCGCTTGGCGGCCGGGACGCTGGCGTCGCTGGCCGAGAAGTCACGCACGTGCAGCTCGTAGAGCCTGATGTCCTCGGGCTTCTTCAGCGGGGGCTTGGCGACCCTGTCCCAGCCCTTGGGCTCCAGGCGCCGGGAGTCGAGGTCGACCACCTGGCTGCGGGCGCTGTTGGTGGACAGCGACAGCGAGTACGGGTCGGTCACCTGGTTGGTGACGATCTCCTGGGTCGAGGGGGCCCAGACCGTCACCTCGTAGAGGTAGTACTTGCCGGTCAGCTTCCTGGCCGAGGCCGACCAGACCCCGCTGGTGTCGTTGCGGGTCATCGGCAGCGTCGCGCTCGGGGTCGCCGAGGTGGCGGAGTCGAAGACCAGGACCCTGGCCTGCTGGGCCGTCGGGGCCCACAGCCGCAGGGTGGTGCGCTTCTTCGAGACCGTCGGACCGAGCCGGACGGACTTCGCCCCGGCGGCGTAGAGGTCGTCGAGCACGCCCGGGATCTGCACGGAGGTGGCCCGGCGCAGCGTGCCGTCGGCGGCCCGCTCGACCGCGACCACCTGCCCGCGCAGCGCCTCGGGGACCCGGGGCAGGTCGGTGCTGCGGACCTTGAACACCTGGTAGCCCGCCAGGTGCGGCCACGCGGCGAGGAGCTCGGGGGTCATGCCGTCGGGGTCGTAGGCCAACCGGATGGTCCGGCCGCCGACCACGCCGGCGGGACCGGCGGTGATCCCGCCGGCGTTGCTCCACCGCAGCGAGTAGGCCAGGGTCTCGGGGGACTCGGCCTTCCACAGCAGCGTGTCGCGCGAGACCCACTGGGCCTGGGCCTTGGTCAGGTCCGCGTCCACGCCGCGGCCCACGATGGGCAGCAGCCACTGGATCTGGTTGTCCTTGGCCTGGCCGGAGACGTACCAGGTGCGGTTGCCGTAGACGGCGAGGTCCAGGGCCTGGTCGCCGTTGGGATCCTTGGCGTCACCGCGGTGGATGATGAAGTTCAGCCGGGTCGCGCCGGCCACCAGCGGCACCTCGAAGACCGGGCCGAAGTTGTCCATGCGGGCCGGCTTGAGCGGCGCGGTCCACTGGGTCTCGGTCTTGGCCCCGGTCCACACGTGCATGCCCCAGAAGTTGTTGAAGTCCGAGGAGGTGTAGTCGCCGTAGTCGCCGTCGGCGCGGTGGTAGTGGATCTCGGCGAAGCCCTGGGCAGCACCGCGCGTGCGGTTGATCGTCGGGTCGCCCTGGTTGCGCCAGATCTCCCCGGACACCGCCGGGATGAACGACTCGTCGGAGCCGACGTCCTTGTCGTCACCCTTGTGGATGATGAAGTTCAGCGCCGCCTGGGGGTTCTTCAGCGGCACGTCCCAGTACGCGCCGAAGTCGTCGATCCCGTCGAAGGGGCGCGGCGAGGCCCAGTCGGTGGCCACGCCGTCGGCGATGGCGTCGCCCCACAGGTGCAGGCCCCAGCCGGTGTAGTCGTCGGCGGTGCGGTCGTAGTGGATCCGGGCGAGGCCGCGGGCGGCGGCCAGCGACCCGTCGACCCGTGGGTCACCGGAGGTCAGCCAGATCTCCGGGGTCACCTGCGGGTTGGCGAACCGGTCGCCGTCGGGGTCCTTGGTGTCGCCCTTGTGCACGATGAACCCCACGCTGCTGCCGCCCGGCTTGACCTTCACCCAGGCGAACCGGCCGTAGGAGTCCTCGCCGGTGAACGGGATGGGGTCGGCCCACTCGACGGTGCCCTCGATGTCGCCGAAGGCGTGCAGGCCCCAGCCGTCGTAGTTGCCGTCGGGCCGGTTGTAGTGGACGACGAGGTAGTCGGTGCCGCTGCCGGTGACCGGCGGGGGAGCGATGATCTCGCCGGCCTTGACGGTGATCATGTCGGCGTTGAGGTCCCCGGAGCGGGTCCTGACGATCGCCCGCAGGTCCAGGGTCGTGCCCTTGGCGTACTTCGACACGTCGTACTGCATCGAGTAGGGCCGGTTGTCGTCGGTGCCGACGACCGTCCAGTCGCCGCCGTCGGCCCGCACCGCGAACGTCACCTGCGCCGGGGCGCTGCCGCTGACGTTGGCGGCCAGGTCGATCAGGCCGGTCACCTCGGAGCCGACCGGGGGCCGGCTGACGGTGATGCCCGGGGCGGGGGTGTCGGCCACCTTGGCGTTGGCCTTGTAGACCACCGCCGACAGGGCGGGCACCGTGACCGAGAGCTCACGCGAGCCGTTCGTGGTGCCGTTGCGCGGCCGAGGCCGGCCACAGGGCGGTGAAGCCCATGTCGGGCGAGTAGGTCGGGATCGAGGCGCTCTTCTCCGAGGTGGCGTTGTTGAGCACGACCAGGTACTCCACACCCTCGGCCCAGTCCATCCGCGAGAACGCGTAGAGGCCCGCCGAGGTCGAGGAGTAGCGGTGCTGCTGCAGGCCGGTGCGCAGGGCCGGGTTGGCCTCGGTCAGGCCGGCGAGGTCGGTGATGTGCTGGTAGATCGGGTGCGTCGCGTCGAAGTTGTCGTCGGCGGTGGTCGCGTCGGTGCCGATCAGGTCGTCGTCGTTGTAGGAGGCCACCTGGGAGGGGAACATGTCCTGGCGGGCGTCCTTGTCGCCGCCGTCGCCGGTGAAGCCCTGCTCGTCGCCGTAGTAGACCACCGGGTTGCCGCGGGAGAGGTACATCAGCGAGTGCGCCAGCTGGCTGCGGGCCAGCTTCTGGTCGGAGTCGCGCAGGAAGTAGCCGATGCGGCCCATGTCGTGGTTGCCCAGGAACGTGGGCAGCGAGTAGGCGTTGGAGTCCGAGTCGATGTACAGGTCGTCCTGGGCGAACAGGTCGCGCAGCTTGTCGGTGGCCCCGCCCGTGGCGAACTCCGAGGCCTTGCCCTGGAACGGGAAGTCGAGCACCGCGGGCAGGGGCAGCTCGGTCGTGTAGCGGGAGGTGAACGACGGGTTGCCGTCGAAGACCTCGCCGAAGAAGAAGAAGTCCGGCTTGCCGTGGGTGGCCGCGTACTTCGAGATCGCCGGGGCGAACGCCGCCCAGAACTCGTCGTTGACGTGCTTGACGGTGTCGATCCGGTAGCCGTCGATGCCCAGCTCGCTGATCCACGACTCGAAGATGTCGATCATCCCGTTGACCACGGTGGGGTGCTCGGTGAACAGGTCGTCGAGGCCGAAGAAGTCGCCGTACTGGCTGGACTCGCCGGCGAAGGTCGAGTTGCCCCGGTTGTGGTAGAGCGTGACGTCGTTGAGCCACGCGGGGGTCTTCGCGTCGGCCAGCTCGGCGGGAGCGACCGGGGTGTACGGGAACGAGCCGATGTTGAGCTTCGGGAAGTCCGGCGAGCCGGCGTAGTCCCGGTCGTCGAACTCGTTGCCGTCGGCGTCGACGTACGGGAAGGCTGGCCTTGGTGCGGTAGGCGTCCTTGCCCTCCTGGTACTGGACCACGTCGGCGGTGTGGTTGGTGATGATGTCGAAGTAGACCTTGATGCCCTTGGCGTGGGCGGCCGCGATCAGGGCGGCCATCTCCTCGTTGGTCCCGAAGTGCGGGTCCATCCGGGTGTAGTCCACCGTCCAGTACCCGTGGTAGCCGGCGGAGACGTCGGAGCCGACGCCCTGCACCCAGCGGTTCTCGAACATCGGGGTCATCCACACCGCGGTGATGCCCATGTCGTCGAGGTAGTCCAGCTTGTCGATCAGCCCGGCGAGGTCACCGCCGTGGTAGAAGCCCTTGTCCGTCGGGTCCAGCCCGTGCACCAGGCGACCCTGAGCCGGGTCGACGCCGGCGGTGTCGTTGGTGGGGTCACCGTTGGAGAACCGGTCGGGCATCACGAAGTAGAACTTCTCGCCGACGCTCGACTGCCGCAGGCTCGTGCCGGCAAGGGCGGCGTCCCCGGGCAGCGTCCCGCTGCCCTGGCCCTGGACGGTGACGGTGGGGACGTTGTCCGACGGCGAGAAGGAGATCGAGACCAGGTCGCCGACCCGGCCCACGGTGAAGGCGACGTTTCCCGGGCCCCCGTCGGCGCCGAACGAGACGTCCCAGCCCTCGTCGAGCGCGACCTTGAACTGGTAGCTGCCGACCGGCAGTGCGTCGGTGGTGAAGGTGTAGGTGCCGTCGCCGTCGGTGTCCTGCAGCCAGGAGCGCAGGCAGTCCGGCTGCCAGTCCCCGGCGCAGCCGAGCTCGCTCTGGAAGTCGCCGGCCGCCGTCGCGATGGTCGAGCGGACGTTGTCGGTGACCCAGTTGCTCTTGTGGTCGTAGTAGAACTTCACCGACGCGTCGGCGGCCAGGGACAGCGGGACGTTGTCGGGTCCGGTGTTCAGCCCGTAGCTCTCGGCCCACCCGTCGTTGAGCGCGGCCTTGTACTGCCAGGCGCCCGCGGGCACGGCGAACGCGCCCTGCCAGACGTCGTCGACGGCGTCGGCGGTCAGGTGCGTGGCCGCGCAGTCGGGCTGCCAGTCACCCGGGCAGCCGAGCTCGCTCTGCAGGTCGCCGGCGATCGTCACCGCGCTCGGGTCCGGGGTGCTCGCCGCCCCGGCGGTCGTCACCGGTGCGGTGACGAGGGCGGCCAGCAGGCCCCCCGTCATCAGGATCCGGGCGTATGGACGCAAAGCGCTCATGTGTTCCTCCAGGGGGGGTCCTGGGCGTGACAGTAGGCCCGATCGAGTGAATGTTGCGCGGGGAAGGGTGCCCTTCCGGTGGGCATCGGCCGGGTGGCAGCGGGGGGTGTCATTTCGACCTGGCCCCCAGCTGGGCAGCGGCGGCCCGGCGCGTCGGGACGCCGGCCGCGTGGGGCCACTACGGTGGGCGCCGTGGATCGGCAGGTGCTGGGGCGCGCCAGTGAGGAGGCTGCCCGGGCCGCCGCCCGTGCGGGCGTGTCGGTGCGCGCGCTGCACGACCATGAGGAGCTCGCGCAGGCGCGGGCCATCTGGGATGCGGTGTGGCCCACGGTGCCCGGCGCCACGGAGGTCACCCAGAACCTGCTGCGCGCCATCGAGCACGCCGGCGGCTACGTCGGGGGCGCCTTCGAGGGCACGCGGATGGTCGGCTCGTGCCTGGCGATCGTCGGCCGGTCCAGGGGCCCGGCGGGGTGGCACACGCACCTGCACTCGCACGTCGCGGCGGCACTGCCGGGGTTCACCGATCGTGGCATCGGGACGGCTCTCAAGCTGCACCAGCGCAGCTGGGCTCTGGGCCAGGGGATCGACCGGATCGTGTGGACCTTCGACCCGCTCGTGCGCCGCAACGCCCAGCTCAACCTCGTGAAGCTCGGCGGCCTGGGGGTGGAGTACCTGGTGGACTTCTACGGCGCCATGGACGACGTGCTCAATGTCGGGGACACCAGCGATCGCCTGCTCGTGCAGTGGGACCTGGCGTCGACGCGCGTGGAGCGGGCCCTGGCCGGTGGGTCGCGCGCGGAGCCCGACGAGCGGTGGCTGGCCCGGGGCGCCGGCGCGCTGCTGGTGGCCATCGCCGGCGGCCCCGAGCTGCGCGACACGGCCGCCCAGGTGCGGCTCGTGGCCGTCCCGGACGACATCGTCGCGATCCGCCGTGACGACCCCGCGCTGGCCCGGCGCTGGCGGGCCCGGGTCCGCGCCGCACTGGAGCCGCAGCTGGCGGCCGGGGGTCGTGTCGTCGGGCTGACCGGGGACGGCAGCTACGTGCTGGAGGTGCCCCGATGAGGATCGCCCACGTCGAGGTGCACCGGTGCGCGCTGCCGCTCGTGCGACCGTTCCGCACCTCGTTCGGCACCGAGTACACCAAGGACGTGCTCATCCTCGAGGTGACCACCGACGAGGGCACGGTCGGCTGGGGCGAGTGCGTGGCCGCCCCCAGCCCGCTGTACAGCCACGAGTTCAACGACGCCGCCCTGCTGGTCTGGCGCGACTTCCTCGTCCCGCGCGTGCTCGGCCGTGACCTGGACGCCGAGGAGGTCCCCACGCTGCTCGGGCCCGTGCGCGGGCACCCGATGGCCCGGGGGGCGCTCGAGATGGCGATCCTCGACGCGCAGCTGCGGGCCTCGGGCCAGTCGCTGGCCAGCTACCTGGGGTCGACCCGCGCCGAGATCCCGTGCGGGGTCTCCACCGGGATCCCGGACGACGACAGCCTCGACACGCTGCTGGCCGAGGTGGCCGACTACGTGCAGGCCGGCTACCGGCGGGTGAAGCTCAAGATCCAGCCCGGCTGGGACCTGGTGCCCACGCGGCTGGTGCGCCGGACCTGGCCGGACCTCCCGCTGCAGGTCGACGCCAACCAGGCCTACTCGCGTGCGGACATCGACCACCTCGCCGGCCTCGACGAGTTCGACCTGCTGCTGGTCGAGCAGCCGATCCACGAGGAGGACCACCTCGGCCACAAGCTGCTGGCCGAGGCGATGGCCACGCCGATCTGCCTCGACGAGTCGGTGCTCTCGGTCGACAGCGCCGAGAGCCTCATCGACTACGGCGCCTGCGAGATCGTCAACATCAAGGCAGGACGCGTCGGCGGGTACCTGAGCGCCCGGGCGATCCACGACATGGCGCGGGCCCGTGGGGTGCCGGTGTGGTGCGGGGGCATGGTCGAGACCGGCCTGGGCCGGGCTGCCAACGTCGCGCTGGCCTCGCTGCCGGGCTTCACGCTTCCTGGGGACACCAGCGCCTCCGACCGCTTCTTCGCCCAGGACCTCACCGCCCCGTTCACGATGAACGAGGGGATGATGCGCGTGCCGACCGGCCCGGGCCTGGGTGTCGTGCCCCTGCCCGACGTGCTCGACGCGCTGCGCGTCTCGCGCCAGTCGCTGATGCCCTCCTGAGGGCGGGTGTCAGGCGCGGGCCTTGCGCACGATGTCGACGATGTCGACCACCACGCCGACCCCGATCACCCAGGCCAGGCCCTGCGTCAGCGGCGAGCCGGGCGCGGCCCACTCGAGATGACCCAGCTCGGCGAAGAACGCCGGGTTGAGCACCTGCTGGGTCAGCAGCATCGTGATCCCGACCACGGCGAAGAGCACGTCCCCGGCGACCCGCAGGCCGGCCAGCAGGGGCGTCCAGCGCCGCTTGGCGTAGGCCAGCAGCTGCAGTGCCACGCCCGCGGACATCAGCGCGATCAGGGCCGGAATCCAGAACGACCAGAGGTCCGGATCCAGCAGGGGCACGACCGCGCCGGCGTCACTGACCCGGGCGCCGACCTGCTGCCAGAGGAGCGCGGCGATGCCGACCAGCAGGCCCAGCACCGTGCCGATCGTCTCGCCGAGCGTGACCCCTCGGGCCGCTGTGCGCGGCAGGTCCGCCACGCTCCACGGCCGGCGCCCGGGGATCTCGCGGGCACCGGTGTGCTCGGCGATGGCGAAGCCCAGCGTGGTCCAGAGCACGACCTGGAAGGCGACCACGAGCAGCAGCCACAGCCCGTCGAGGAGCACCTGCAGCGGGGGAGTGCCGGTGAACGCCTGGACCGTGCTCACCGTGAGCGCGACGGCGGGTGGCACGATCATCAGCAGGGCCCGCAGCGCCCGGCGGTAGTCCCAGTACAGCCCCGGCCCGATCAGGTACTGCGGGCCGTCGGTGAGGGAGGCCGCCAGCCGGGCCGGGTCCCCGAGCTCGGTGAGCGCCCGGGTCTCGGCCTCCTGGGGCGCCGTGCCGCTGGTCGCGTCGGCCCCGGAGGCCGTGCGCGCATCCGCGGCCTCGATGGCATCGGCGATGGAGGCCCGCAGCTCCTGCTCGACGTCGGCACGCATCGGCGCGGGCACACCGCGCAGCACCTCGCCCACGTAGCGATCGGTCAGGTCCGACATCAGGCACCTCCCTCCAGGGCCCGCAGGGCCCGATCCAGTTGAGTCCAGTCCGCATGCAGGCTCCGGGCGAGGTCGCGCCCGGACCGGGTGGTCGAGTAGTACTTGCGGGGGCGCGCCTCGTCGGTGTTCCACTCGCTGCGCAGCAGCCCCTGGCGCTCCAGGCGGCGCAACAGCGGGTACAGGGTGTTGGCGTCCACCTCGAACCCGGCGGCCTCCAGGTGCTCGAGCAGTGCGTAGCCGTAGCCCGGGGTCGTCAGCATCAGCAGGCAGGCCAGGACGATCGTGCCCCGGCGCAGCTCCTGCTGATGCGTGGCCAGCACCTCATCGGCTCCCATGTCTGAAGCATACTGTGTGAGACACAGTAATGGCAAGCCCACATCACTGTGATGGCGGCCGCTCAGGGTCCGGCGGCGTGGAGGTGGTGCTCCTGTGGCAACGGCCGTCGCGGGCTGCCAGAGTCACGTGCATGGATGAGTCCACGATCACCCTCGCCACGGCTGACGGCCTGGCACTGCAGACCTTCCGCTGGGCCCCCTCGGGACCGCCGCGCGCCGTGGTCCAGGTCCAGCACGGGCTGGCCGAGCACGCCGCGCGGTACCGGCGCCTCGGGCAGGCGCTCACGGCCGCCGGCTACCTCGTCTACGCCCCGGACGGCCGCGGGTCGGGGCGCAGCGCCGCGGGCCAGTACGGCCAGTGGGGGCCCGACGGCTGGCCCGGCTGGGTCGAGGACCTCGCCGGCCTGAATGCCCGGATCCGGCAGGACCATCCGGGCCTGCCCGTGGCCCTGTTCGGCCACAGCATGGGCTCGTTCGCCAGCCAGCAGTACGTGCTCGACCACAGCGCGGACGTCGACGCGCTCGTCCTGTCCGGCACCACGGAGGTGGCCAGCCTGGCTGCGATGCTGGAGTCCGACGAGCCTGCCGATCTCAGCGCCTTCAACGCCCCGTTCGAGTTCCGCACCGGCTACGAGTGGCTCTCCCGCGACGAGGCCGAGGTCGACGCCTACGTCGCCGACGAGGCCTGTGGGTGGGTCGCCCCGCCGTTGATCGGGATCGGGACCCTCGTCGAGGCCGCGGATCCGGCGCGCCTGGCCGGGATCCGCCCCGACCTGCCCGTCCTGCTGGTCTCGGGCACCGACGACCCGCTGGCCGGTGGGGGAGCGGCCGTCGAGCTGGTCGCCCAGCGCTACCGCGACGCCGGCGTGCGCGACGTGACCGCGACGCTCTACCCGGGCGCCCGCCACGAGCTGCTCAACGAGACCAACCGTGACGAGGTCACGGCCGCGATCCTCGCCTTCCTCGACCGGACCGTCGGGGCGACCACCGGCGCCGTGGGCACCTGAGTCACCCCGGGGGTCAGGCCCTCGATCCTGCCTCGGGCGCCTCGCCCAGCGCGTCGGTCAGCAGGGCCACGAGTGCCTCGAGCTGCACGTCGGCTGCGCCCGTCGGCTCCTGCGTCGAGCCGTCGAGGGCGCGGGCGGCCAGGCCGGCCTTGCTGTCGATGAGCTCGGCGACCCGGGCGTCGATGGTCTGGGCCGCGATGATCCGCCAGGCGGTCACCGGCTGGTCCTGGCCGATGCGGTGGATGCGGTCGATCGCCTGGGTCTGCTCGGCGTCGGTCCACGACAGCTCGGCCAGCACCAGGTTCGAGGCGACCTGCAGGTTCAGGCCCACGCCCGCGGCAGTCAGCGAGCACACCGCCACGGCGACGTCGGGGTCGTTGACGAACGCGTCGATGTTGCGCTGGCGCACCTTGGGCGTCTGGTCGCCGCGGATCGAGCAGTAGCCGACGCCCCGCTGGGCGAACAGCTCCTCGGCGGCGTCCATCACGTCCACGTGCTTGGCGAAGAACACCACCTTGCCCACGTTGCGGGCCAGCTGCGCGGTGTAGTCCGCGGCCGGCCCCGCCTTCGCCTGGCCGATGCGCCGCATCATCGCGAACACGTTCTCGCCGCTGGAGGCCTCGTTGGCCTCCTGCCGCTCCCAGGTGGCCACACGGCGCACGAGCTCGTGGTCGATGCCCTCGACGGGCCCGTGCGAGGTGCGACGTTCGAGGGCCTCCCGGTAGCGCGCCATCATGCGCCGGGCCAGCGCCCGCTCGGCGGCCCGGATCGAGCGGCCGGCCTCGTCGTCGAGCTCGACAGGCAGGTCGGCCACGCGGCGGGCCGGGATGTCGGCGGCCACGTCGACCTTGCGCCGGCGCACGATGCCCATGTCCACGACGCTGCGCCGGGCTGCGGTGTAGAACCCGGGGTCGCCCGGGGCCAGTCCGGTGTCCTCCAGGGCGCGCATGAGCCCGCCGATCGGGCGGGTCTGGTCGATCCAGCCGAGGAACTGCCAGATCGCCCGGAAGTCCTCGATGTCGTTGATCAGCGGCGTGCCGGTCAGGGCCATCAGCAGGGGCCGGCCGATCCGTGCGCGGATCCGCTGGGAGATCTCCAGGACGTGCTGCGAGCGCTGCGAGGACTTGTTCTTGATGAAGTGGGCCTCGTCGACGACCATGCCGCGGAAGCCGAGGTCGCCCAGCCAGCCCACGTGCCGGTCGAGCACCTCGTAGTTGACGATCACGATGTCGGCGAACCCGTCGATCGAGTCCCCGTCGCCATGGACGACGGTGGCGGTGCGCTGCGGCGTCCAGAGGCCCACCTCCCGGGCCCAGTTGGTCTTCACCACGTTGGGCACGACCACGAGCAGCGGGTAGGCCGAGGAGGCCTCGGCGGCCAGCAGCGCCTGGGCGGTCTTGCCCAGGCCGGGCTCGTCGGCGAGCAGGAAGGTGCGGTGGCCGGCGGCCGCGGCGGCGACCACCTGCGCCTGGTGGGCCATCAGCTCCAGGCCCGCGGGGACGCGCGCCGGGGCCGGGTCCGGAAGGGGCATGCAGGAGGTGGCCGCCGCACTCGCGTCCTCGAACGAGCGCAGCAGGGGCCCGATCAGCTCCCAGCCGGCCAGTCGCTGGGGGCGCACCTGGTTCTGCCGGGCGGCGTCGAGGTCCGGGGCGAGGAAGGGGTTGGCCAGCTGGCGGGAGATGACCGACTGGGGCACCACACGGCGCCGGGCCGGAACCTCCGGGGCGGCCGGTGCAGGCTCGGGCTCGGCCGGGGTCACCTCGACGCCGGCGGACTCCAGCAGCTCGAGGCGCAGCACCTTCGCCGACTCCGAGACCTCGGTGTCCTCGGCGATGAGGGCCAGCAGCGAGGTGTCGCGCACGGCGGCCTTGGCGAGGCTGGTGGCCACGCCGTCCAGGCGCTTGAGCTGGGCGGCCCGCTGGGCCTCGCTGATCGTGTCGTCAGCCATGACCCGGGCGCGTTCCTCGCGCACCAGCAGGGCCACGGCTTGGAAGGTGGTGCGCACCGACGAGCGCGCCGGGCGCCGCGCGACCTCGTTCTGCACCTCCCGAACCGCCCGGGCCAGCACCGGGATGAGCCCCTCGTCCTCATGGCCCCGGGCGCGCCGCTGGGCGCGTGGGGCCGCCGGTCGTGCCGTTGCCTGGCGTTGGCCTCGTCGAGCCACTGCACCTCCCTTGCATGCCTGGCGGCACGCGCCGAGCGTGGACCCGCTCGCAGTCCGCGACCGGGCGAGTGCGCGCGCGCCGCACGGTCCGGTGGTGCGCCCGCGCGCCGATGCGCGAGCCCCACAGGCCGGCGAGCACGCGGCCAGCCGCGACAGCCCGACACAGCGGGAACCCGCCGACCTCGAGTCGGGGACCGTCTCAGCCACCGCGACACCGGCTCGTCTGCCTGCCCGAGCCCGCCCCGCGGGTGGGCACACTCTACCGCCCCGGTGACCACGGCCGCGGAACGCGCGCGTGCGCGCCGTGGCTACCCCTTCGCGGCGGCCTTCTGCTGCTGCTTGAAGGCGCGCACCTCGGCCAGCGTCGGCGGGTCGACGACGTCGGCGATGGAGCGCCGTGCCCCGTCCTGGCCGTAGGCGCCGGCGGCCTCGCGCCAGCCGTCGGGGCGGATGTCGCACTGCTTGCCGAGCAGGGCCACGAAGATCCGGGCCTTCTGCTCGCCGAAGCCGGGCAGCGCCCGCAGCCGGCGCAGGAGCTCGGCGCCGCTCGGGGCGGTGGTCCACAGGGCCGCCGCGTCGCCGCCGTACTCGGCGAGCACGTGGCGGGCGAGCTCCTGGATGCGCCCGGCCATCGAGCCGGGGTAGCGGTGCACGGCGGGGGGCCCGGCGGCCAGGGCTGCGAAGGCCGTCGGGTCGTGCTCGGCGATCGCGGCGGGGTCCAACCGGTCGACCCCGAGCCGGTCGGCCAACAGTCGGGGGCCGGCGAACGCCCTCTCCATCGGGAACTGCTGGTCGAGCAGCATCCCGGTCAGCAGGGCGAACGGGTCGGTGGACAGCAGCGCGTCGGCGCCCGGCTCCTGGGCCAGGTGCAGGGCCGGGGGTCCGGTCGCTGCGCCCGTCATCGCAGGAGCCCCGGACCGCGTCCGGGCAGTGCTGCTGCGGCCCCCCACGCAGGCCTCACGTGTGCCACGACGTCCTCCTCGCCCCGGGGCCGCGTGCGGACCCTGTCTGGGCATGGTCCTCCAGGCGGACGCCGCACGCCAGCGCGCGGTTGGCCTCGGCAGGGCCCTCGGTCCCTGTCGTAGCTCGGCGCCGCGGACTAACGTGGAGGGTGCCCGCCGGAGACGGCCCGGTTCCTCGGCGCCGAACCAGCGGTCTGCGGAGAGAAGGTCGATCACCATGCCAGCACCCGATCCGACTGCCCCCGAGGTCCAGCGCCTCCTGCGCGAGGGGTACAGCCTCGAGGAGTTGAAGGCCGAGCTCGTGCGCCAGGTACACCGCCTCGAGGACCCCACGGCCACGTGGGACGAGGACCAGCGCCACATCATCACCACGTGGATCACTGCCGTGCGCGGTGAGGTCGTGCGGCGCGAAGCCGGGTAGCGGCCAGCTGCGCCGCCCACCGGGGGGTCACGGCCTCGCGGGTATTCCTGCGTAGGGCACCGCACCCTGTTCGCGGGCCCAACGCGTGAGTCTGGTCGCCCCCTTGACACCCGCTGCGCGATGGCGCTACCTTCGTCGCAGGTCGCACCGCGACCCGCGAAGTCTAGGGTTGTTACCGCATCAGCGGGCAAAACCTGAACTTTGGTGAGTTGACGTTCTTCGGAACGCAACGCATCAGGGTTCAGGTTTTTTTGTTGCCCAAAACGCCCTCGGCACCGCCCAACAGCGAGTTTCGAAGGAGTTGTCATGGCGACAGCGACGAAGTACGACCTCCTCGCCGAGGAGATCCTGCGGGGAGTCGGCGGCGAGCACAACGTGGCGGCGGTGACGCACTGCGCCACCCGGCTGCGCTTCCAGATCAAGGACCGCGACAAGGTCGACAGGGCGGCGGTGGAGAACACCAAGGGTGTGATCACGGTCGTCGAGGCCGGCGGGCAGTTCCAGGTCGTGATCGGCAACGCGGTGTCCAACGTCTACGAGTCGATCGCGAACAGCACGGGCATCTCGACCAGCGCCGAGGGCGGGGCGCAGGGCGGCTTCCTGGGCAAGGCGATCGACCTGATCACCTCGATCTTCACCCCGTTCCTCTGGGTGCTGGCCGGCACCGGCCTGCTCAAGGCCCTGCTGGCCGTCGCGGTCAAGGTGTGGCCGGACTTCGGGGGCACAGCGAGCTACGCGATCCTGTTCTCGGCCGCCGATGCGACCTTCCAGTTCCTGCCGATCCTGCTGGCGATCACCTCGGCGAAGAAGTTCGGCGCCAACGTCTACACCTCGGTGGCGGTCGCCGGGGCGCTGATCTACTCGTCCACCATCGCGGTCATCCCCGGTGCCGACGGCGTGTCGACCACGCTGAGCGGCTACGCCGCCGCCGGCGGGAAGCTGACCTTCTTCGGCATCCCGGTGCTGATGATCAGCTACCTGTCCGGGGTCATCCCGACCATCCTGGCGGTCTACGCGCAGTCGAAGCTGGAGAAGCTGCTCAACCGCGGCATCCCCGAGACCTTCCGCAACTTCGTCGTCCCCATGCTGACCGTGGCGATCATCGTTCCGTTGACCTTCATCGTGATCGGCCCGATCGCCGACAAGCTCGGCTCCACCATCTCCGACGGTGTCGACTGGGTCTGGAACCTCTCGCCGATCCTCGGCGGCGCCATCATGGGCGCGTTCTGGCAGGTCTTCGTCATCTTCGGCATCCACTGGGGCTTCGTGCCGATCATCGTCCAGAACCTCTCCGAGACCGGCTACTCGCTGATCGTCGCCCCCCTGTTCGCCGCCGTGCTGGCCCAGGCCGGTGCGGCAGCCGCCGTGTACCTCAAGACCCGCAACAAGGAGCTCAAGGAGATCGCCGGACCGGCCACCATCTCGGCCTTCCTGGCCGGCATCACCGAGCCCGCGATCTACGGTGTGACGCTGCGCCTCAAGAAGCCGTTCATCTACGCCTGCATCGGTGGTGCGGTCGGCGGAGCCATCGCCGGCGCCAGCGGCTCGGCCCCGATCGGGTTCGTCCTCCCCGGCGCGATCACGATGTCGGCCGCGATCGACGGGCCCGGCAACTTCACCCTCTTCGTGATCGGCACCGTCGCGGCGATCCTGGTCGCCTTCGCGCTGACCATGGTCCTGGGCTTCAAGGACCTGCCCGAGACCAAGCACGTCGCAGGCCCTGAGGCCGGCGCCGACGAGGGCGTCGTGGCCAGCGAGGCCGCGGCGATCACCGCCCCGGTCGCCGGCACGGTGGTGCCCCTGGCCGCGGTCCCGGACCCGGTGTTCTCCTCCGGTGCCATGGGCCAGGGCCTGGCGGTCCTGCCCACCGAGGGCTCGGTGTACTCCCCGGTCGCCGGCACCCTCACCGCCCAGATGCCGCACGCCTATGGGATCACCGCGGACAACGGCATGGAGGTCCTGATCCACGTCGGCATCGACACCGTCAAGCTGGCCGGCGCACACTTCACCCCGAAGGTGGCCAAGGGCCAGCGCGTGGAGGCCGGCCAGCTGCTCGTCGAGTTCGACGTCGAGGCCGTCCGCGCCGCCGGCTACAACCCGATGGTGATCATGGTGGTCACCAACTCGGCGGACTTCAACGCGGTCGTGCCGATCGCCGAGGGTCAGGTCAGCGCCCGCGAGCTCGTGCTCGACGTCGTCAGCTGATCCCGACCGGGGGTGGGCTGGCCGCGGACCGATCCCGGCCAGCCCACCCCCACCACCCGCATGTCAGGAACCCCCCGACCCACCACACGACAGAGAGCGAGAACCACGCATGAACGCCACCTCCACCCCGTTCCCGAAGGGCTTCCTGTGGGGCGGTGCCACCGCTGCCAACCAGCTCGAGGGTGCCTACGACGAGGGCGGCAAGGGCCTGTCGATCCAGGACGTGACGCCGCAGGGGATCATGAACCCGCGTACTCCCGGGCCCACGCCGGAGAACCTGAAGCTCGAGGGCATCGACTTCTACCACCGGTACGCGCAGGACATCGCGCTGTTCGCCGAGATGGGCTTCTCGGTGTTCCGCCTGTCGATCGCGTGGAGCCGGATCTTCCCCAACGGCGACGAGCTCGAGCCCAACGAGGAGGGCCTGGCCTTCTACGACCGCGTCTTCGACGAGTGCGCCAAGCACGGCATCGAGCCGCTCGTGACCATCTCGCACTACGAGACCCCCCTGCACCTGGCCGAGAAGTACGACGGATGGGTCAGCCGCGAGCTGATCGGGTTCTACGAGCGCTACGTCCGCGTGCTGTTCGACCGGTACGGGTCCAAGGTCAAGTACTGGCTGACGTTCAACGAGATCAACTCCGTGCTGCACATCCCCTTCGGCAGTGGGGGGATCAACACCCCGAAGGACCAGCTGTCCACGACCGACCTGTACCAGGCGATCCACCACGAGCTGGTGGCCAGCGCCCTGGCCACGAGGATCGCCCACGAGGTGATGCCCGAGGCGAAGGTCGGCTGCATGGTCATCTCGATGCCGATCTACCCGCTGACCCCCAACCCCGACGATGTCGTGGCCGTGATGCACGCCGATCACGCCAACCTCATGTTCGGCGACGTGCACACGCGTGGCGCCTACCCCGGCTACGCGTTGAGGTACTTCCGGGAGAACGGCATCGAGCTGCACATCACCGAGGAGGACCGCGAGATCCTGACCAACACGGTGGACTTCGTGTCGTTCTCCTACTACATGAGCATCTGCGAGACCGCCGACCCGGCCAAGAAGACCAAGGGCCAGGGCAACATCATGGGCGGGGTGCCGAACCCCACCCTGCCGGCCTCCGAGTGGGGCTGGCAGATCGACCCGCAGGGCCTGCGGATCGTGCTCAACCAGTTCTGGGACCGCTGGCAGAAGCCCCTGTTCATCGTCGAGAACGGCCTCGGCGCCAAGGACGAGCTCGTCGAGGTCGACGGCGTCAAGACCGTGCTCGACGACTACCGGATCGCCTACCTCAACGACCACCTCATCCAGGTCGGGGAGGCCCTGGCCGACGGCGTCGAGCTCTGGGGATACACCACGTGGGGCCCGATCGACCTCGTCGCCGCGAGCACCGCGCAGCTGAGCAAGCGCTACGGCTTCATCTACGTCGACCGCAACGACGACGGCAGCGGCACGCTCGAGCGATACAGGAAGAAGTCCTTCGGCTGGTACCGGGAGGTCATTGCGACCAACGGCGCGATCCTGGTGGCCCCGGCCTGACGAGCGGACGGCCGATGCAGGGGACGAGGTGCCCGCAGACGCGGCCACCGTGCCGGTCTTCGGCCCGGACTCCGGGGAGCTGGCCCTGCCCGGGGTGCGCAAGGCCGGCGCCGTGGCACTGCTGCTCGAGCACCTGGGCGTCGACGTGTCCGACGCGCTGGCCAACGGGGACGGGCACAACGACCTCGAGATGCTGGCGCACGTGAGGATCGGGGTCGCCATGGGCGATGCTGTCCCCGAGCTGCTCGCGATCGCCGACGAGGTCACCGGCACGGTCGACGAGGACGGGCTGCTCACCAGCTTCGCCCGGCACGCACTGATCTGACCCACGAGCCCGCGAACGCCACCCCAGGGTGGGCGGCGTCCTGGAGGAGGGAGGCACACCGATGCGGCGCACGACGCCAGTTCTGCGCGGGCCTGCCGCCCCCGCGATGGGCCCGCGGGTGGCAGGCCCGCGACGGGCCCGCGCGCGCTGGGGGCTCGTGGTCGGGCAGCAGCACGGCGCCGCCGGCAAGGGTGGGTGAGCGGGGTGCTGCGGGTCGAGCGGGTGATCAACAACAACGTCATCAGCGTGCTCGAGGACGGTCGCGAGGTGATCCTCACCGGGCGTGGGCTGGGCTACCAGCAGCACCCCGGGGGCACGTACGACCCGGCGCGGGTGGAACGCCGGTTCGTCCTCGATGACGACCGCTCGGCCGAGGGGTACGCGAGCCTCATCTCCGAGATCCCCTACGAGGTGCTGGTGCTGTCCAACCGGATCGCCGACCACCTGGCCGCAGGTGTCGGCATCCAGCTCTCCAGCGCCGCCCAGCTGGCCCTGGCCGACCACATCCAGTTCGCGGTGCTGCGCCTGGCCAAGGGCCAGCGCCTGGAGCACCCGCTGCTCTGGGAGCTCAAGAGCACCTACCGGGCGGAGTTCACCGCCGCCCTGGAGATCCTCGACATGATCCGCGCCTCGACCGGCGTGGACATGCCGGTCGACGAGGCCGGGTTCCTCACCATGCACCTGGTCAACTCCGAGCTGACCGGTGACCTCGCCGCCTCGATGGGAACGGCGACGGCCGTCCAGGACATCGTCGGCATCGTGCGGGCCCAGCTCGGCGTGCCGCTCCTGCCGGACTCCGCGGCCTACGCGCGCTTCCTGACGCACGTGAAGTTCTCGGTGCAGCGCATCGAGGACGGGCAGCTGCTGACCGGCACCGACTCCCAGTTCTACGACCTGGTCCGCGAGAAGGACCCGGCCGCGCATCGCAGTGCCCTGGCGATCGCCGACTACGTGGCCCAGCGCTACGGTGTCGTGCTGCCCGACGAAGAGCTGCTGTACCTGATGATGCACATCAACCGCCTGCGCACCCGGGACACAGCCCCGTGACCGGCAGCGAGGACCTGGCCGACGGGATCGTCGAGGCGGTCGGCGGCCCGGGCAACATCCGCTCGGTGGGCCACTGCACGACCCGCCTGCGCCTGGGCCTGGTCGACCGGGCGCGGGCGGACCGGGACTCGGTCCGTGCCCTGCCCGGGATCATGAGCACGGTCGAGCGGGGCGGGCAGTTCCAGGTGGTCGTGGGCCACCAGGTCGCCGAGGTCGACGCTCGCGTGCGCGCCCTCGTGGCCGAGGCCAACCAGGGGCGTGCCCCGGACGAGGCACCCCCGCCGGGGTCGCTGGTGGACCGGGCGTTCGCCCTGTTCATGGGCACCTTCCAGCCGCTGCTGTGGGCGCTGGTCGGGGCCAGCATGGTGCGCACGATGCTCTCGGTGGCCGTGCGCCTGGACTGGATCGATCCGAGCAGCGGCACCTTCGCGGTCTGGGCCGGCGCGGGTGGGGCGGTGTTCGTGCTGCTGCCGGTGTTCGTCGGCATCACCGCCTCCACGACCCTCGGCGCGAACCCGTACGTCGGAGGCGCCATCGGGGCCGCGCTGGTGGCCGGAACCCTGGCCGAGTTCGGCGAACCCGGCACCCGGACCGCGTTCCTGGGCATCCCGCTGAGCCTGGCGGACTACACCTCCTCGGTGTTCCCGGCGATGCTCGCCGCGGTCGGCCTGGCGGTTCTGGAGGGCTGGTTGCGCCGGGTGCTGCCCCGGGACCTGCACCTGGTGGCCGTCCCGGCGCTGTGCCTGGCGGTGCTCGTGCCCGCGACTGTGCTGCTGTTCGGCCCGATCGGCACGTTCGTCGGCCGCGCGATCGCCGAGGCCGTGACCACGCTCAACGAGTTCAGCCCTGTGCTCACCGGGGCGCTGTACGCCGCCGGGTTCATGTTCATGGTGATGCTGGGCCTGCACTGGGCCACGCTGCCCGCGATCCTGGCCGGCCTCGCTGCCGACGGCGCCGATCCGTTGCCCGCCTACATGGGGGCGGCGAACTTCGCCGTGTTCGGCATCGCCCTGGGCGTGGCGGTGCGCACCCGCGACGTGTCGCTGCGCCAGCTGGGCACCAGCGGCGTGGTGACCGGGCTGCTGGCCGGGATCTCCGAGCCCACCGTGTACGGGATCCTGCTCCGGTTCCGTCGCACGCTGCCGATCATGGTGGCCGCCGCGGCCCTCGGCGGGGCCATCCTCGGCCTGGGCCGGGTCGAGTCCACGGCGTTCGCGTTCTCCAACCTCTTCACGATCCCGGCCATGACTCCGACCGGGGCCTACGTGCTGGGCATCGGGGTCGCGTTCACGGTGGCGGCCGTGTCGGTGGTGGTGCTCGGGTACGAGGACCGGCGGGCTCCGGTGGCCGGGGAGCTGGGGGAGGGGTCGGCGCAGAAGCCGGCGGAGGGCGCGGTACTGGCGCAGGCGCCGGCTGTCGAGGCTGTGCCGGGGGTGCCGCCGGCGGCCGAGGTCCTGCCTGGCGTGCTGCCGGGTGAGGTGGCGGTTGCCGCGGGGAGGGGCACCCCGGCGGCCGCAGCCGGAGACCGGCTGGTCGAGGTCGAGGCCACGGCCGCCACGGCCGCCGACCTCACGGCGGTGACGATCCTGGCCCCGTTCGCCGGTGTCGTCGTGCCGCTCGCCGAGGTCGCGGATCCGGTCTTCGCGAAGGGTCTGCTCGGACCCGGGGTGGCGATCCGGCCCTCTGGCGGAGCGCTCGTGCGCTCGCCGGCCGAGGGCCGGATCACCTCGGTGGCGCGCGCCAAGCACGCGATCGGCCTCACCACGCCCAGCGGAGTCGACATGGTGATCCACATCGGGCTGGACACCGTGCACCTCGCGGGCCGCCACTTCGAGGTCCTGGTCCGCACCGGGGACCCGGTGGTCGCCGGCCAGCCGATCGCGTATGCCGACTTCCCGGCGCTGATCGCCGAGGGGTTCGACCCCACGACGCCGGTCGTGGTCACCAGCGCCCGTGGGCTCCGCGCCCCCGAGGTCGTGGCGAGGACCGTGGTCGAGGCCGGCCAGCCGCTGCTTCGGGCGGTGCCGGCCCCCGCCCGCGAGCCCGGCGCCTGAGCGCAAGCCCCGGATCCAGCCCGCGGCCCCGGATCCAGCCCGCGAGCCCTGATCCTGCCCGCGAGCCCAGTGCGTGCCCGCCAGCCCGGGGCCTGGACCCAGGCCAGGCGCCCGAGCCGTGGCCCATCTCCGCGTGATCAGCCCGCCCGCGCGCCGCACGCCCCCGCGAGGACGGTGGGTCCGTTCGGGCGTAGTGTCGAGAGTCGCGGAGTCACCCAGGCTCCCCATCTGGGAGTCACCATGGCGGACAAGTCCCCACGGCAACACATGTCCAAGAAGACCGGCAAGTCCATCAAGGAGAAGCGGGCTGAGAAGCAGGCCAAGACCGCGCAGCACAACCAGGTGCAGTCCACGCTTCCCGACAAGAAGCGGTAGCTGCCCGTCTGGGCTCAGGAGGCGGCTGTCCCTCAGGCCGGTTGGAGGATCTCCGACTCGAGGCGCAGGTAGCTGGTCTCCATGCCGCCGGTCATCCCGGTGGCGAGCACCATGTCGCGGATCTCGGCGCTCGGGTAGGTGATCACGATGCTCAGCAGCGTGCCGGCCTCGACCGGGGTCAGGGTCATCTCGTTGAGGGTGGCCGGCCCCTCCATCCCGATCATGTGCTCGGTCGTGACCGCCCGGTGGGGCGGAGCACTGGCGAGCAGCTCGCCGGTGAAGCCGAAGCGCTGCGTGCCGTCGAGCGACTCCCACTCGTACCGGTAGTGCTGGCCCACCCCGGTCGCCACCTCGCACACCGGCATGGTCCAGCCGTCGGGGCCGAGCAGCCAGCGCTGCATCAGCGCGGCCTCGTGATGGGCGGCCCACACCTGCTCGACGGTGCCGCGGATGACGCGGCTGACCCGCACCTGGGTGTCGCTGAGGATCTGGGCCTCGACGGCGTGCTCCGCGGCGAACGTGGCCAGATCGGCCAGTGCGGCGTCCATCTGGGCCATGGCCTCGCGCATTCCCTGCTCCATGCCCATGGCGATCAGCTGATCGAGGTCCTCCACGGAGTTGAACCAGGTGGTCGTGGTGACCTGGGACCCGGCGTCGGTCGCGGAGAAGCGGAACACCATCCGCATGGAGGGCAGCTCGGCGTTGGCCCCGCCGTCGGGGGCGGCGAACCCGTCGCGAACCTCGAAGGACTCCAGGGGTGCCACGGCCAGGAACTCCCAGTAGCCGCGGGACTCGTCGCCCTCCGGGCCGGTCATCACGTACTCGCTGCGCCCGCCGGGGTACATGTCGTGGCGGGTGAAGCGGGCGGGGTAGGTCGGCGGACCCCAGAACCGCTCGAGCTGGCGCGGGTCGGCGTAGGCGTCCCACAGCCGCTGGACGGGGACGGGGAACTCGGCCACCACCGTCATGGTGAGGGCGGCGGGGTCCTTGCTGACGGAGGTGATGGGCATCGTGGGTCCTTCGGGTGGGTGGGTGGGGATCATTGAGCGTCGTCGGTGAGCAGCGCGTCGAGTCGGGCGACCCGATCGCGCCAGAGCGCCTCGAACTGGTCGAGCAGGCCCTGTGCCCGTCGGATCGTCTCGGGGTTGCCCCGGACGAGTCGTTCACGGCCGTGCGGTTGCTTGGTGATGAGGCCTGCTCCCTCCAGGACGGCGACGTGCTTCTGCACCGCCGCGAACGACATGTCGTAAGCACCGGCCAGCTGCGACACGCTGACCTCGCCGACCAGGGTGCGCCGGACGATGTCGCGCCGGGTCCTGTCGGCCAGGGCGCGGAAGATCCGGTCCACCTCGTCGTCGGAGAGGGAGCTCGTCGCCTGCTGATATACAACCATCAGGTTGTACGTTAGCGCACCCCGGCGCGCGTGGCCACCCCCCGCGCCGAACCGTCCTGGTCCGCGATCGGGCTGCTCGGTGCGCGCGAGCCCACGGGCCCGGCGAGAATGAGCCATGACCGAGCCTGAGCGCGTGCCATCCGCCGAGGATCCTCGGGTCCGCGTCGCACGACTGTTCGACGACGTGGCCGACAGCTACGACGAGGTGGGTGTCGCGTTCTTCGAGCCCATCGCCCAGGGGCTGGTCGAGGCCCTCGCGCCGGCAACCGGCGAGCGGGTCGCGGATCTCGGGTGCGGCAAGGGGGCGTTCCTGCTACCGGCGGCCCGAGCCGTCGGCCCCGCGGGGAGGGCGCTCGGGGTGGACGCGTCGACGGCGATGGTCGACGCCGCGCGCCGGGCGGTGGATGCCGCGGGCCTCGGCCACGTCGAGGTGGCGGTCGGCGATGCGCAGGCCCCGGACCTGCCTGCGGCCGCCTTCGACGTGCTGGCGGCGTCCCTGGTGCTGTTCTTCCTGCCCGACCCTGCCGCGGCACTCGCGTCGTGGTCTGCGGCTCTGGCGCCGGGTGGGCGGCTCGGGCTCAGCACGTTCGGCCCGCAGGACGAGGTCTGGCGATCCGTCGATGACGTGTTCACCGCCTACCTGCCGCCGGCGATGCTCGATGCTCGGACCAGCGGTGCTCGGGGGCCGTTCGCCTCCGATGCCGCGATGGAGTCACTGGTGGCCGGCGCAGGGTTCTCCGACGTGCGCACGGTCGTCACCGACCTGCCCGTGCGCTTCGCCGATGTCGAGCAGTGGCAGGCGTTCAGCCTCTCCACGGGCCAGCGGGCCATGTGGCGGGCCGTGCCTGAGCCGCAGCGGCCCGCGGTGCTGGCCGAGGCCGCGCGGCGGCTTGCACCGGCCGAGGATCCCGCGGGTGGGTACGTGGTGCACCAGCAGGTTCGCTACACCCTGGCCGCCCGGCCGAGCGTCGCCTGACCCAGCGCCACCCCGCCTGGGCGAGGGCGAACGGCGCCCACACCGCCCGTTCCACACCCGAGCGTGAGGCCAGGTTCATCGCGAGTGACGTCGGTCAGCGCCATCACGTCGCCGAGCGGTCGCCGCCGCGGAGAAGTCGCCAACCCCAGATCACGGTGTCCGCGGGGTGAGCATGCCTCGGCAGCGCAGCTGGCCTGGGCCGGGGAGGCGTCGGCCGCGCTCGATGGCACCGCGTAGGCCGCCTTGTGTCCGCGGTCGGGGTGTGTGACATTGAGCACCCCCCAGGGTGATCGTGGAGGTACCGGTGGCTGCTGCGAGCATGCGCGCGCATCGTCGCAGCCTCACCGACGCCTGGGAGCGGTTCCAGAACCGTGGAGCGGTCGAGGGAGTGCGCCCTGACGTCGCCGCCTCGTGGGACCGCAGCCTCATCCGGCTGTCGCCGGGCGTCGATTCGGCCCCCGTCGATCCCGAGGAGCGGGTGCACCGCGACTGGGAGAGCTCGCCCCTGCGCGAGGCCCTGGCCCCGGTCGCCGAGGATGTCGAGCGCACGGCCCGGGACTTCGACCTCGTGGCGGCGCTGACTGACGAGTCCGGGCGGATCCTGTGGTCCGCGGGGGGTCGGCACATGCGCGACCGGGCCGCCTCGGTCAACTTCGTCCCGGGCGGGCACTGGGATGAGGCCAGCGTCGGCACCAACGCACTGGACCTGGCCCTGCGCACGGGTCGGCCCGCGACGGTCTTCTCCGCCGAGCACTTCAGCCCGTTCGTGCACGGCTGGGCCTGCTACGCCGCACCGGTCACCGACCCCGAGGAGGGCCGGGTCCTGGGCGTGCTCGACCTCTCGACCACCTGGGATCGCGCGCACCCGATGGCGCTGGCCACAGTGACCGCCTTCGCCCGCACGCTGTCGCAGGTGGTGGGCGCGACCCTGCGCCGCCCGCTCGGGCTGGGTGCGCAGCAGATGCCGCCACCGGGGCTGCTGCGCCTGGAGGTCCTCGGCCGGCCCCGGCTGTGGCAGGACGGCACGCCGGTGATGCTCACCCAGCGACAGGCCGAGCTGCTGCTGGCCCTGGCGATGCATCCCGGCGGGCTGACGCTCGACGAGATCACGGCCCACGTCTACGGCGACGTCCCGGTCACGGCCACGACCGTGAAGGTCGAGGTCTCCCGGCTGCGCCGCGTGCTGCCCGGCGCGATCGAGTCCCGGCCGTACCGGATCAACACCACCCTGGCCGTCGACGCCCTCGACGTGCTCGCGCGGGTGGCCGCCGGGGATGCGCTCGGCGCCGTCGAGGCCTTCACCGGCGAGGTGCTGCCCACCTCGGAGTCCCCGGTCGCCCGCGACCTCGGCCTGCGGGTGGAGGTGGGCGGTGCGCAGCCTCGTGCTCAGCCGACGGGACGCGCCGGCGGCGACCCTCCTGGCGCGCCGGCGCCCCGACGACCTCGCCGTCGTGGACCACGCCCTGGGCCTGCTCCCCGCCGGCTCGCCGGATCGCGCCCTGCTCGAGGCGGGCCGAGCAGTCGCCCTGCGCGACGGCTGAACCAACGCGCCCCCCAGCGCGCCGCACGGCCCCCCCGCGTGCCGCACGGCCCCCCCGCGTCGCCGCGACCTGCGGCGAGGTGATCCTCGGCGGGGAGTGCAACCTTCGTGCAACCACTGCGCGCCTACCGTCCGGAGCACCCGTTGTGACACCCGTCACACGACGACTCCAGGAGGACGAGATGGTCGTCTACGCACCCCCGAACACCCCCGGCGCCGTGGTGGACTTCGCCGACCAGTACGAGAACTTCATCGGCGGCAAGTGGATCCCGCCGGTCGAGGGCCGCTACTTCGACGAGGTCTCGCCGGTCACCGGCCAGGCCTACACGCGCATCCCGCGCTCGACAGCCGCGGACATCGACCTCGCCCTCGACGCCGCGCACGCCGCCAAGGACACCTGGGGCCGCACGTCGGTCGACGGAGCGGGCCAACATCCTCAACGCCATCGCCGACCGGATGGAGGCCAACCTCGAGATGCTGGCCGTCGCCGAGACGTGGAGCAACGGCAAGGCCGTGCGCGAGACCCTGGCCGCCGACATCCCGCTGGCGATCGACCACTTCCGCTACTTCGCCGGCGCGATGCGCGTGCAGGAGGGCACCCTCGGCGAGATCAACGAGCACATGGTCGCCTACCACTTCCACGAGCCGCTGGGCGTGGTCGGCCAGATCATCCCGTGGAACTTCCCGATCCTGATGGCCGCCTGGAAGCTGGCCCCGGCCCTGGCCGCCGGCAACTGCGTGGTGCTCAAGCCGGCCGAGCAGACGCCGGTGACGATCCTGCTGTTCGCCGAGCTCGTCGGCGACCTGCTGCCCGACGGCGTGCTCAACATCGTCAACGGCTTCGGCGTGGAGGCCGGCAAGCCGCTGGCCTCCAGCCCGCGGATCGCCAAGATCGCGTTCACCGGCGAGACCACCACCGGCCGGCTGATCATGCAGTACGCGTCGCAGAACCTGATCCCGGTCACCCTCGAGCTCGGCGGCAAGAGCCCCAACATCTTCATGCCCAGCGTGATGGACGCCGACGACGCGTTCCTGGACAAGGCGCTCGAGGGCTTCACGATGTTCGCGTTCAACCAGGGCGAGGTGTGCACGTGCCCCTCGCGGGCGCTGGTGCACGAGTCGATCTACGACGAGTTCATGGCCCGGGCCGTCGCCCGCGTGCAGTCGATCCGGCAGGGCAACCCGCTGGACACCGAGACCCAGATGGGCGCCCAGGCCAGCATCGACCAGAAGGAGAAGATCCTGAGCTACCTGCAGATCGGCCGTGAGGAGGGCGCGAAGGTGCTCACCGGCGGCGACGTCTGCACCGTGCCCGGCCTCGAGGGCGGCTACTACATCCAGCCCACGGTCTTCGAGGGCCACAACAGCATGCGGATCTTCCAGGAGGAGATCTTCGGCCCGGTCGTCTCGGTGACCTCGTTCCGCGACGCCGAGCACGCGCTGGAGATCGCCAACGACACGCTCTACGGCCTCGGCTCCGGCTTGTGGACGCGCAACCAGCAGGAGACCTACCGGATGGTCCGCGGGATCGAGGCCGGGCGCGTGTGGGTGAACAACTACCACGCCTACCCGGCGCACGCGGCCTTCGGCGGCTACAAGGGCTCGGGCATCGGCCGCGAGACCCACAAGATGATGCTCGAGCACTACCAGCAGACCAAGAACATGCTGGTCAGCTACAAGCCCGAGGCCGACGGCTTCTTCTAGACCGGTCCGTGAGGTGCTCACCGGCGGCGCGGTCTCGTATCGTGCCGCCGGTGACCCCGGGAGGAGGCACGATGCTCGATGCGACGGGCCCGATCGACCGCGTGACCGCGACGGCGGAGGCGGTCGACCTCATCGACCGACTGGTGCGGATGCACGGGCCGGTGCTGTTCCACCAGTCCGGCGGGTGCTGCGACGGCAGCTCGCCGATGTGCTACCCGCGCGGGGAGTTCGTGATCGGCGAGTCCGACGTGCTGCTCGGTGTGCTGCCGGACCCGACAGCCTCGCCGTTCTACATGTGGGTGCCGCAGTTCGAGTACTGGTCGCACACCCACCTGACCCTGGATGTCGTGCCCGGCCGGGGCAGCGGGTTCTCCTTGGAGGCACCCGAGGGTGTGCGGTTCCTGATCCGCTCGCGGCTGTTCACCGACGCGGAGTCCGAGGGCCTCACCGAGCCGGTGCGCGTCGACGACCCGGCCGGCGCCGGCCTGTGAGCCGGGCGGCGCAGCGCCCCGGGGCCGCTCGTGGATGAGGTCCTCGAGTGGCTGCTGGCCGGGGATCCGGCGATCGGCTGGCAGGTGCAGCGGGACCTGACCGACGGCGACTGGCAGGGCACCCGTCTGCGGGTGGCCAGCGAGGGCTGGGGGTCCCAGATCCTCAGCCACCGTCGCGCCGACGGCACCTGGCCGACCGGCTGGTACTCCCCGAAGTGGACCTCCACGTTCTACTCGCTGCAGGTCCTGCAGCAGCTCGGCGTTCCGGCGCCGGAGTCCGTGCGCGCGCTGCTCGGCCAGGGCCTGCGCCCCGACGGGACGTTCCTGCCCTGGTCCTCAGGGCGGGAGGACGTCTGCGTTCGGGCGATGATGCTGACGATGGCCACCGGGGCCGCGGTGGCGATGCCGGGGGCCGTCGAACGCCTGCTGGCCGACCAGTTGCCCGACGGTGGGTGGAACTGCCAGCGACAGGCCACGCACGCCTCCTTCCACACCACGATCAGCACGCTGGAGGCGTTGGCCCCGTTCGAGTCGACCCAGTCCGAGGTGGCCCACGCGGCCGCGGCCGGACGCGAGTTCCTCCTGGCGCACCGGCTGTTCCGCTCGCACCGCACCGGCGAGGTCGCCCGGGAGTCCTTCACCCGGTTCTCGTTCCCGCACTACTGGTACTACGACGTGCTGCGGGCCCTGGAGTACTGGCGGGCCTTCGCCTGGGACCCGCGGCTGGATGAGGCCGTGGGGCTGGTGGCGCGCAAGCGCCGTGCCGGCCGGTGGACCCTGCAGGGCACGCACCCGGGACAGACCTGGGTCGACATGGAACGCGCCGGTGCACCCAGCCGCTGGAACACCCTGCGGGCCCTGCGCGTGCTGGCATGGGCCGACCGGGCGTCCGCCGCGTCGGGTTGGGAACGTCGTCACCGGGAGACCTCGATGAAGGGGTGGGACTTCGCGAGGCTCGACGGCCGGATGTCGGCCGAGGATCCGCCGTGGGACTTCGAGGCGATCTGCGCCGCCGCCATGGCCGACCGCGATGGGCCCGTCCTGGACCTGGGCACCGGGGGAGGGGAGCGCCTGGCCGAGCTGGGCGAGGCCCTGGGCTCGCGCCGGCCTGCTCGGGTGACGGCGACGGAGGGATGGGCGCCCAACCTGGCCGTGGCCCGGCGGCGGCTGGCCCCGCTGGGCATCGAGGTCGTGCCCTACGACAGCCAGACCCAGCCGAGGATGCCGTTCCCGGATCGTGCCCTCAGCCTGGTGATGGCACGCCACGAGTCCTACGACCCGGCAGAGATTGCTCGGATTCTGGCCCCGGGCGGGGTGTTCCTCACCCAGCAGGTCGATGGGCGCGACTGTCCGGAGCTGAGCACCTGGTTCGGCAGGCCACCGGAGTACCCGCAGGTGCGCCTCGAGCCGTTCCGGGAGGCCCTGGCCGCCGGCGGGCTCGTGATCGGCCGGTCCGCGCACTGGCAGGGGGCGATGGTCCTCGAGGACGTCGACGCCCTGGTCGAGTACCTGGCGCTGGTGCCGTGGGCCGTGCCGGGGTTCCAGGTCGCCGACCATGTGCCGACCCTGCAACGGCTGCAGGACGGCGCACCGATCCGGCTCACGCTGCGCCGGTTCTGGATCGAGGCCCGCCGCCCCCGGTGAGGGCGCCTCAGACCGGGGTCGCCGGTGCCGCGGCCCGCGAGGTCGCATGCACCGCAGCCAGCATGCCGCGCAGGAACACCGAGTGCAGGGGTTCGATCGCGCGTGCGGCTGTCGCCGGCCGGCTCGCCTGCAGGATGCCCAGGGCACGGGCCAGTGCGTGTGGACCAGCGCCGTCCAGGGTGTCCACGAGGAGCTCGCCGAGCTTCCCGCGCTCGATGGCCATGGTGACCATGCGGTCGAAGGTGTTCTCCGGCGTGAACACCCGGGCCTCGCGGGGCACCATCGAGTGGGCACCCCAGTTGCACCGCTCGTCGCAGACCCCGCATCCCAGGCACTTGTCCGGGTCGACGATCGCCCAGTTCTTGCGCAAGCCCTTGCCCTCGTTGTCGACCATCGTGATCGCGTCGGCCGGGCATGCGTGGTAGCACTTCTTGCATCCCCGGCACTTGTCCAGGTCCACGTGGGCCACCCAGTTCGAGGAGACGATCGAGCCGGTGATTCCGTGGCGGCGGATGGACTGCATCATCCCGCAGCAGCACCCGCAGCAGTTGCACATGTAGGTGATGCCGTGCTTCACGTTGTCCGCGGTCTGGGCCAGGCCGGCCGACTTGGCCAGCTGGCAGGATCTCCAGGCCCTCGTCGTTGCTGATCGGTTCGGCCAGGCCCGACCGGACGAGCACGTCGGCGGCGGGGCCAAAGGTCAGGCAGGTGCGGGTGGGCTTGCCGCAGCCCTGCCCGATCAACTCGGCGTGCGTTCGGCAGGCGCACAGCGAGACGGCGACGCTGCGCGCCTCGGCGACGATATGGGTGGCCCGCTCCCAGTCGAGGACCTCGACCGTCGGCTGCTCGGGCAGCGCCTCCTCGCGGACCAGCGAGCGGCCGATCTGGGTGCTGCCGGCGAACACCGACCGGGCGAACGCGTCGTCATCGGTCATGTAGTGGTGGAACAGGTGCGCCAGCTCCTCCATGGGTGCGTCCTCGCGCACCCGCATGAAGGTGTACTCGAAGAACCCGATGACGACGGGCGCGAGGGCGACCTGGCGCTGGCCGTGGTGCTCGAGGTCCACGACCAGCCCCTTGGCGGCCATCGTGTCCACCATCGGGCCGAGCTCTGCCTCGCCGCGGCCGGTCCGACGGGCCAGGGTCGGCATCGAGCAGATGGTCGGCATCCGCGCCGCGATCTCGGCCTCCTCGACGGTGAACAGCAGGCGGAGGATCTGCTGGAACACCGGGGAGTCAGGCGCCCCGGTGAGCATCCGGTCGAGGCGCTGCTGCAGCCGTTGGTAGGCGAGGTCGGGATCGGCGAGCGTGTGCCCCATGGCGGGCCTCCTGGAGGGCGGGACTGATGCCCAGTCAACACGCCCCGCGCCCGGAGCCTCAGAGGCGAAGGTCATCCGTCGTCCGATTGCCCGGCCCGGCCCGGCGCTGCGCCGCTGACCCGCCGACCGGTCTGCAACCGGCGAAGCCGCACTCTGGTGCCCTCGGCGCAACGAGCGTAACGTCGCACCCCCACGCCGAGTGTCATCGGAGGGCGCCATGCGGCGGATCATGATGGCCACGCTGATGACCCTGGCGGTGGCTGCCTGCGGCCCCCAGCCCGAGGCTCGGCCGGCCGGGGCAGTGCAGCCGTTGGGGTCCGCGACCTCCGCCCAGCCGTCGGTGCCCCCCGGTCCGACCTCGGTCCCGCCGTCGCGGCCGACCACGGGCGGGGTGGGACCCTCGCTGGTGGCGGTCCGCGGCCTGCCGCCGGGGCCGGCCTCTCCTGATACCCCACCCCCGTTCCGCTGGTACGCGTCGTTGCGGGACGGCCAGTGCGCCGGGCTCGCCGACACGGCGACCGACACCAGCCTTCCGGAGGTGCAGCGCGCGATGTTCGCGGCACTGACCCCGATCTGCCAGGTGCTGGCCGGCGAGCAGGCGAAAGTCGACTGGGACCGAGCCCGCGCCGCCTTCGATGCCTCGTCAGGGGAGACCAACTGCCTCGTGGCCGCCGCGCGGCAGTATCTGGGTGCGGTGATCTCCGCTCACGACTCGGCCCCCCAGGTGGTGCTCACCACGGGCCCCGCGGCTGAGGGCACCGCGTGCCCGGTCGGGATCGACAGTGTCGAGATGGCCAGCCCGGGCGAGTTGGTGGCCGCGGGCCCCTACCTGTTCGAGCCGAGCGCGGCGCGGGTGGGATCGCGCGACCTCCAGGTCGGGTTCCCCGAGGTCGACGTGAGCTCCGGTGTACCGCAGGTGCGGATCCCGCTCGCGGGCGGTGACGGATTCTGCCTTCCCGCCGGGCAGCCGGCGACGCTGGAGGTCATCGGGAACGGGTACTCGGTCTCTGCCGGCTTCGCGCCTGCCGACGTGGGGCAGGGTGCCTGCACCGGGGACGCCGATGGGACCGCGGTCCCGGACGGTGCGACGGGCTGACATGGCCGCCGAGTCGCACGGATCACCGAGCCCACCTGACTCCGGGTCCCCGCCGGAGGCCGGGAGCCCACCGGACTCCGGGTACCCACCTGACTCCGGGGCCCAGCCGGGCCTCGTGGCGGCGAAGGCGCTCATCGCCTTCCTGCCGCCGGTCACCCTGGTCACGGCGCTGCTGTTCTACTTCGGGTGGGCCCGCAGCTATTCGCAGGCCCGCGCCCTGGGCGCCGACGCCAGCGTCTTCGGCTATTCCACCAGGGACTACCTCCTGCGCAGCGTCGACAGCCTGTACCTGCCGCTGATGGTCCTGGCCACGGCCGGCCTGCTCGCGCTGCTGGCACACCAGTTGGTGGTCGCCCGCCTGAGCGGCGCCACCCAGGGTCACCCCGACGCGGTGGTGGGGGTGGCCGGGGCGGTCCTCTCGTGCTCGGCGTGGCCGTACTGGCCTTCGGCCTGCTCTACAGCGCGGGTGTCCTCGGCCGGAGTCGGTTCGTCGACCTCACCGGTCCGCTGGCGCTCGGCCTGGGACTGCTCGTGGTTGCCTACGGCGGCTGGATGCGAGTCCGCGCGCGTGGGGTGGCGCGCGCGGGTGCCTGGGGCCAAGTCCCCGCGGCGCCCTGGGTTGCCCCCCTCGCCGCTGGGCTGCTCATGTGCGTCGTGGCACTGAGCCTCTTCTGGGCGGTCGGCAACTACGCCCTCTGGCGGGGGCAGGACCTTGCGGCGGTCGTCGCGAACACGTACCTGGACCGACCGGGAGTGGTCGTCTACGCCCCCCAGCGCCTGGCTCTCGAGGGCGTGACCGAGACCGCACTGCTCGACGAGGGCGAAGCGCCGTACGCCTACCGCTACAGCGGGATGCGGCTGCTGGACCGGGTGGCGGACACGTACTTCCTGATGCCCGTCGATTGGGCCAGCGCTCCGCGGATCATCCTGCTGAAGGACAGCTCGGACCTACGCATCGAGCTCACCTACGGCGCATGACCTGTGGGCGTGGACGGCCGGCGGCCGCGTGATGCCGGCGGCCCTCAGCTCCCGGACAGGCCGTCGAGGTGCGGGGCCAGCGCCCCCACCGTGGCGGCCACCCCGCGGCGTCGGGCAGTGAGGTGATCGTGGCGCCCATTGTGGTGGGGGCGGCGGCCCGCGGCCCGGGACAAGCCCGGATGCGCCCGGGCGAGGCCCCGCGGCGCTCCTCCGCTATCGGTGGGCTGGGGTGAGCCCGTGCACCAGGCCCTCGGCGGCCAGCGTTCCCATCTCGAGGACCCTGGCCACCGGCTGGCCGGCGTCGAGCTGGCGGAAGCCGCCCTCCAGGATCCCGAGCGTGAACGCGGCGGCGAGGGCGCTGCGGTCGCGATCCTGCCCGAGCAGGTCGAGCCAGGCCTCGGTGAGGGCATCGCGCATGCCGGTGTGGGCCTGGTCCAGGCTCTCGTCGGAGCGGTGGGGGACCGCGCGCACGGCCTCCATCAGCCAGCCGTGGCCCGAGGCAGCTGCCTGCTCCAGGTTCGCGCGGACCCAGGTGACCACGCGCGTCGCCGGGTCCTCGGACTGCGCCATCGCCTCGTCGACCGCCGCCAGCCAGGCGGGCAGGTAACGTGCCACGACCATCGCGCGCAGGTCGTCGACGGAGTCCACGTAGCGGTAGATGCTGTTGCGCACGATGCCCGCGGACGCGCTGACCGCACCGGCGGTCAGCCGGTCGGGCTGGCCGGAGCGCAGGATCTCCTCGGCCGCGTCCACGAGGCGGGCCTGCACCTGCGCGCGGTGCTCGGCGACCGTGGGGGCGTCGATCTTCGGCACGGGCACCTCCCTGTTCGCGACGCAGGTGTCGCCAAGTTGACGACATCGTGTCGCGAAGCATACGCTCAGGGACGTTAGCGACATAGTGTCGCCAAGATTGTGAGGGGAACCCATGCTGAAGAACGCTGAGACCGTCCTGTTCCGCAGTGCCGCCGCCTGGGCCGTGGTCGGCCTCGTCGGCGGGCTGGCCTACCGGGAGGTGACACGGGCCGCCGAGTTCACGGGCTTCACCCAGTTGAGCCTCGTGCACACGCACGCCCTTGCCCTGGGGACGCTGATGATGCTGATCACCCTCGTCCTCGAGCGGGAGTTCAGGCTGAGTGTCGACCGACGCCTCGGCTGGTTCGTGTGGGTCTGGAACGTGGGGCTGGCGCTGACCGTCGGTGGCCTGGCCGTCAAGGGCGTCTTGCAGGTGGACGGTTCGGCTGCGGCGGATTCGCCGGCGATCGCCGGCCTCTCGGGCTCGGGACACATGCTCATGGCCGGAGGCTTCATGCTGCTGTTCCTCGTGCTGGGCGCCCGTATCCGGCAGGCCGCGCAGGTCGGGCCCGGGATGGTGGCGGGCTCGGGCGGCGCGTCGGAGCTCGCCGGGTCCCCGACGCTGCGGTGACGCCCGCGGCCCTGTCCGCCGACGTGCTGCCTCACCGCGGCAGGCCCCCCACACTGGGCCCTGTCGCGACCACTGCGGCGGCACGCCAGGGCCGCCCGCGCCCGATCCGAGCGAGGTGAACCGATGGGCATCGTCAGGCTGCCTCCAGGGGTCCGTCGGCGACTGCCGGGCTGGCGGGGCGACGTTCCCGAGGTGTTCCTGGCCGAGGGGCGTCGTCCGGGCGTGCACACCGTCGTCGCCTGCGTCGGGGACAGCATCACCCAGGGGCAGGTCAGCGCGAACTACCTGGATCTGCTGCGGCGCCGATGGGAGCCCGCCGGATTCCAGTTCGTCAACGCCGGCGTCAACGGTGACCTCGCCTGCAACGTGGCCCGTCGGCTCGACTCCGTGATCCGGTGCCGCCCCGACGTCGTGACCCTGCTCATCGGCACGAACGACGTGAACGCGCAGTTCGACGACTCATGGCGGGCCCGCTACCGCAAGAACCAGGAACTGGGCGTGGACCCGAGCCTGGCGTTCTACGCCGAGCAGGTCGACCAGATCCTCACGCGACTGCAGTCCGGGACCGAGGCGGAACTTGTGACGCTCGACCTGCCGCCACTCGGCGAGGACCTCGCCAGCCGGATGAACCACCTGGTCGGGCAGTACAACGAGGCGCTGCGCGAGGTCGCCACGCGCCACGGGGTGCGCTGCCTGCCGCTGAACGAGCAGCTCGTCGCGCTCCTGCCTTCAGGTCATCGCCCGCCGCCCTACGAGGGCAGCGCGACCGAGATCATCAGGGCCGCCGTCGGGCACATGCTGCTGCGGCGCACGTGGGACGAGGTGGCCGTGGCCAGCGGCCTGGCGGTGCTCACCGACCACATCCACCTCAACGACCGCGCCGCAGGTGTGGTCGCGCAGCTCATCGGCGGGGTCCTCGCTGAGCGCAGCGCCCCGTAGGCCAAGGCTGGCGGCCCAGGCGGGGGCGGCCAGGGCGCCAGCCGACGCCAACGGGCCGAGGCGCGCGGCGCTCGGGACTGTGTGGGGCGTGGCCGTTGTTGGTTGGGGTGGCCGGTGTGGCGGTGATGGAGGAGGTCGCGGGTGTCGGTGGGTGGGCAGGTGGACCGGTTGGTGGCGGCGGGGGTCCCGGAGGCGGCGGGGATCAGCGCGGCCGAGTTCGCGGCGCATGGCGACGGCCTGCCGGAGTTGCCCGGCGCCGTGCTGGCGATCCACCCGAGCCTCGCCCCGCCGAGCCGTCTGGCAGGCCTGCTGCGCCACGGCTCCCGACCGGGGTTCGTCGTCGAGGACATGACCGACGTCGACGACTTCGCGGCGATCGATGGGGTGAGCGTCCCGGAGCAGCTGCTGTACCTGGTGCTCGGCCCGACCCGCGGTGACGAGCTGCGCAGCGCCACGCCCGTCGAGGCCCTCGTCGCGATCGGCGCTGCGGGGCGCACGCCGCTCACGCTGAACGAGGGCATCAGCTGGCTGCTGCAGGAGCCTGACGTGCTGCAGCCCGGGGCGTGCTTCATGACGATCGGCTCGCGGCGCAGAACCGCCTCAGGGGTGGACGCGCGCACGCCGGCGATCTGGATCAGCCGCGGTACCGGCCGGGACGGGGCGGCCCGGCGCAACGCCCCCAAGGTGGGCTGGTGCTGGGCTGGGAACCAGCACTCGTGGCTGGGTCACGGCTCCGCCGGCGGACGGCACCCCGAGCCCGGGATGCAGGTCGCTCCCGACGCGAATCCCGTGGCGGCGCGCACCTAGCCCAGCAGGTTCGCCAGGGCGCCCACCTGGTCGGCGGTGGCCTGGATCGCCTGGCCGAGGTCGGCCCAGGCTTCCTGCTCGGCCACGGAGACCCCGGTCAGCGACGCGGCCTTCTCCTGCGCCGAGGCCTGCAGCTCGGCGAGCTGCTCGTCAAGGGGCTCCAGCGCGGCCCGGCTCAGGTCCTGTGGCGCTGCCAGCAGGGCCAGGACCTTTGCGTTGACCTGCTCGAGGCCCGTGCGCAGCTCGGTGAAGGCGGCCCGGTTGTCCTCGGAGACCTGCAGCTGCGCGTCGGGAAGCCTGCCCAGGGCCCCCTCGAGGGCCTCCTCGGCCTGGGCGCGCGCGGACTCGGCGACGGCGTCCACGGCCTGCTCGACCTGCTGCTGGGCCAGGTCGGCCGCCCCGCAGCCGCCGAGCAGCAGCACGGCACCGACGGCGGCCCCGGCGGCGCGCAGCCGAAGCGGGCGGGTGTGGCGGTTGGCGGCGGCATTCCGGGTGGGTGGTGCCCAGTGGTGGTCCATGTCCCAATTGTCCGACGCAGGGCCCGATCCCGCACGAGGTGCAGACGAGCCCTCCTCGGGTCCTCAGTCGGTCGCGACGGCGGCCAGGACCGCGTCCTCCAGCGCCGCCCTGTCGTGGATCGGGCTGGCCTGCGGGTAGCTGGTGGTCAGGAAGTGCTGGGCGTAGGGGAACACGGCCACCTCGAAGGGTGCGTCGGCCAGGAACTCCTCGCCGAACGTGTTGACCTCGACGTCCACGGCCTCCAGGGGAAGGTGCAGCGCCTGCTCCATCTCGCCGGGGTCGAAGATGAGGCCGAACGGGATCGACTCGTCCTCCCTGAGCCGGCCGCCGTAGTCGACCGAGAGGTTGCCGTCGATCCACAGCCGCGCGTCGAGCGGGCGCATCGGCGCCCCGGGCAGCGCCGCGGTCACCGTCACCCGGTTGCGGCGCTCGTTGCTGTGCACGTCCACGATCACGTCGCCGGCGTGCGAGGTGGTGATGATCGCGCGGCTCGTCGTCGAGCCGGAGAACCCCTGGCCGGGGTCGTAGTTGATCGTGTTCGACTCGTAGTCGCAGATGAGCCAGGTGAGCATGCCCGTGCGGGTGTCCTCGGCGATCACGTACAGCTCGACGCGGCTGCCCCAGAACACCGAGGAGTGCACGTTGAACGCCCCGAGGATGCCGCAGTACCGCGGGCGCCCGTCGGCGAACATCGAGGTGGCCACCAGCTCGTAGTCGGCCGGGATGAGCTGGCGCGCCGTGTCGGGGTCGGTGATCTCGTAGGCCAGGAACAGGCAGTACGGCTCGACCACGAATCCGACGTACGGGTCCCCGCCCGCGTGGGTGACGATCCAGCGCTGTGCCGGCAGGGGGAGCTTGGCCAGCATCTCGGCCCGCGAGTAGAGCTTGGCGACCTCCTTCGGTGAGACCTTCTGCTCGGTGTGCGCGACGAACTGGCGCAGCTGCGCCGGATCCACCCGTGAGGCCATGCCGGGCAGCGTAGGTCCTCCGTGGGGTCTCCGCACGGCGCCGGAAGAGCCGCCCGTGCTCCTCGCCAGGGCGACACGCCCGGGGTGAACTTCTGCAAATCTTGTGCATCTGGGAAGTGGGTTCTGTCCGAAGTGTCAGTGAGAGCCCAACTGCGGGCTTCCCCCCTACGAAGGAGTCACGATGCGAAGCACCGCCACCCTCCTCGGCACCGGAGCCCTCCTGGCCGCCAGTGCCGCTTTCGCGCTGCCTGCTGCAGCCGCCGACACGGCCAGCGTCTCGGTCCTTCACGCTGTTCCCGAGGCCACGGTCGACGTGTGTGCCAACGGCGAGGAGCTGATCCCCGACTTCAAGCCCGGGACCCTGGCCGGCCCTCTGAACCTGCCCGCGGGCACCTACACGATCAAGGTCGTGGCCGGGGAGGGCGACACCGACTGTGACGCCGAGGCGCTGATCGGTCCCGCGGACGTGACGGTGGCCGCCGGCAAGAGCTACACGGTCGTGGCCCACCTGACGGCTGACGGTGACCTGACCGCGACCCCGTTCGAGAACAGCACCGAGGCCGTGGACGCGGGCCAGGGCACGCTGGTCGCCCGTCACGTGGCCGAGGCCCCGGAGGTCGACGTGCTGGTCAATGGCGACAGCGTGGGCTCGTTCAGCAACCCCGAGCAGATCGGCCCGGCCGCTCTGCCCGCCGGTGAGTACGACGTGGAGATCCAGGCCGGTGGCGAGACGGTGAGCACCACTCCGGCGACCAACGCCGTGCCGGTCGCTGCGGGCCAGAGCACGATCGCCTACGCGTGGGGCACCGCCGATGACCTGCAGATCGCTGTCCAGACCGTGAAGCTGGGCCACTCGTCGCCCAGTGGGGTCCCCGGTGGTGAGTCCGGCTCCGCGGCCGGTGGGAGCGCCGCCTGGCTGCTGCTGGCTGCCGGTCTCGGCGCGGCCGGCCTGGCCGTCTCGGGTCGTCGCCTGGCCACCGCCACCCGCTAGGCAGCACCGCAGCGAGGGGGTGGGTGACCTGTCACCCACCCCCTCGCCTGCTCGCTTGATCCGCACGATGGCAGCGCAGCCGGGTCGAGCGGGTGGGCGTGAGGATTCCCCGATGAGGTACTAGGCCCGAGGTCGACGGGAGGTCGAGATGAGCAGCCGCCGCGACGCAGCGTTGGCCTTCGTGGCCTCGCTGCTGGTTCTCGTGGTCTGCCTGGCGTTGTGGGTCTCGGATCGAGGCCAGGGTGTCGGGACGGACCTGGAACGGGTCACCCTGGCCGCCACGAGCGACGCCGGTGCCGTGGCTGGTCCGCAGGGCGTGGACGCCGGGCTGGAGCCGAGCCCCGTCACGGACACCTCCGCAGCCGGGCCCGTATCCTCCGCCCCGCCGCAGCAGGGCCCGCGGTTCGCCGACGTCCCCCTGGCTGACGCCACCAGGATCGAGGCCCCCGCTCCGGTCCCGCCGCCGCGGCGGGTCAGCATCCCGAGCGTGGACATCGCCATGGCGATCACCGCGACCGGGGTGACCTCCGACGGGCAGATGGAACTGCCGGGCGACCCGAGCAGGATCGGCTGGTATCGCTTCGGCGCGCTGCCCGGCGATGCCCGGGGCTCGGTCGTCCTCGGCGGCCACGTCGACTCGGTGCGCTACGGCGTGGGTCCCCTGGCGCGCCTGGCCTCGGTCCGCGAGGGTGCGCGGATCGCCGTGACGGGTTCGGACGGCCAGCGGATCGACTACCGGGTGGCCAGCGTGCAGCGAATCAGCAAGGCCGCCCTGCCCGTCGACGAGCTGTTCGATCCCGAGGTCGCCCACCGGCTGGTCATCGTCACCTGCGGCGGGCGCTACCTGCCCGAGGCCGGGGGATATGAGGACAACATCGTGGTGATCGCCGAGCCGTTGCGGTGACAGGGCCTCCCGCGTCACCGCCGCCAGGGCAGCTGTCGGCGCAGCCACAGGGACACGTAGACCAGGGCGACCAGGGCCGGGACCTCGATGAGCGGGCCGATGACCCCGGCGAGGGCCTGGCCGGAGGTCACCCCCCAGACGCCGATGCTCACCGCGATTGCGAGTTCGAAGTTGTTGCCGGCGGCAGTGAAGGCCAGGGTGGCGGTCTTGGGGTAGCCGAGGTGGGCCCGCCGGCCGACCAGGAACGAGATCGACCACATGATCGCGAAGTAGCACAGCAGCGGGATCGCGATCAGCACGACGCTCAGCGGGTCGGAGGTGATGGCCTCGCCCTGCAGGGCGAACATCACGACGATGGTGAACAGCAGCCCGTAGAGCGCCCACGGCCCGATCCGGGGCAGGAACCGGTTGTCGTACCAGTCGGCACCCCTGCGGGGTCGCAGGGTGCGTCGGGTGAGGTAGCCCGCGGCCAGGGGGATGCCCAGGAAGATCAGCACCGACCTGGTGATCTCGGCGGTGGAGAAGGTGACGTCCTCGGTGGGCAGCCCGAGCCAGCCGGGCAGGATCTCGAGGTAGAACGTGCCCAGCAGGGCGTAGGCAAGGACCTGGAACACCGAGTTGATCGCCACCAGCAGCGCGGCGGCCTCCCGGTCGCCGCAGGCCAGGTCGTTCCAGATCAGCACCATGGCGATGCACCGGGCCAGGCCGATCACGATCAGCCCGGTGCGGAACTCCGGGTAGTCGGCCAGGAACACCCACGCGAGGGTGAACATCAGGGCCGGGCCGATCACCCAGTTGAGCAGCAGCGAGCTCCAGAGCATGGGCTTGTCGCTGGTGACGTGGGTCATGTCCTCGTAGTGGACCTTGGCCAGCACCGGGTACATCATCATCAGCAGCCCGAGGGCGATCGGCAGCGAGGTCTGGCCGATCCTCACCGCGTCCAGGACGTCCTGGATCCCCGGCAGCACCCGCCCGAGGAGCAGCCCGCCGGCCATCGCCAGCAGGATCCACACCGGCAGGAACCGGTCCAACGTGGACAGCCGGCCCAGGACGGCGGCGTCGTCGTCGGCAGCGGTGACTGCGGGGGAGCGGGGCTCGGAGGGTGCCACCGGAGTGCTCCTGTCGGGCTCGGGGACCAGGGGGTGTGGGCGCGGCTCAGTGGGCGGGGCTCAACAGCCGGGCGATCTCGGCCGCGTCGGGGACGCGCCCGGAGACCAGGACCTGCTCGTCGACGACCAGCCCGGGGGTGCGCATGACTCCGTAGGAGGCGATGTCGCCGACGTCAGTGACCTTCTCGATGGTGGCGTCCCGGCCGAGGGTGGCCAGCGCGTCCCTGGTGTTGGCCTCCAGTCGATGGCAGTTGGCGCATCCGGATCCGAGGATCTTGATGATCATGGTGGTCCCTTTCGTCGGGGTCGGTCGGGAATGGGAGGGGGCCGCTGCGCCCCGGAGGTGGCCCCGGGTCGTGGTGGTCATGTGACGGCCCCGGTCCCGAGGAGGGCGTTGAACAGGTAGCCGACGACGATGATCCCGGTGGCGACGACGGCGATGAACAGCCCGAGCAGCCTGGGCTGCAGGACCCGGCGCAGCAGGATCAGCTCGGGCAGGGACAGCGCGACGACGGCCATCATGAACGCCAGCACGGTGCCCATGGGCATGCCCTTGGCGTACAGCACCTCGACCAAGGGCATGATGCCGGCGGCGTTCGAGTACAGCGGGATGCCGATCGCGACGGCGACCAGGACCCCGAAGGGGTTGTCCGCGTTGGCGTAGGTGGTGAAGACGTCGGTGGGGACCCAGCCGTGGATGATGGCTCCCAGGCCGATGCCGACCAGCAGGTAGGGCCAGATCCGGCGCAGGATGCTGCCGACCTCCTCGATGCCCATCGAGATCCGCTGGTCGAAGGTCAGGCCAGCGGCTGGGTCGATCGGCTGGCCGCGCAGCGTGGTCTGGAACACGAACGGCTCGACCCAGCGCTCCACGTGCATCCTGCCCAGCACCCAGCCCGCGACGATCGCGATGCTCACCCCGGCCACGACGTAGATCAGGGCAGTCTGCCAGCCGAACAGGCTCCACAGCAGGCCGATCGCGATCTCGTTGGCCAGGGGGGAGGCGATCAGGAAGCTCAGGGTGACCCCGATCGGCACGCCCGCGGCGACGAACCCGATGAACGCCGGGACTGCCGAGCAGGAGCAGAACGGCGTGATCACGCCCAGGCCGGCGGCCATCACGTTGCCGACCCCCTCGCGCTTGCCGCCGAGCAGGGCTCGCGTTCGCTCCACGCTCATGAAGGAGCGCAGGACCGTGACCACGAAGATGATCCCGCACAGCAGCAGGGTGATCTTGACGGTGTCGTAGAGGAAGAAGCGCACTGTCCCGGTCAGCCGGGCCTCGGGGTCCATCCCGAGCACGCCGTGGAGCAGCCAGTCCCAGACGCGGGCGTTGACCCAGAAGGCCAGCCACCACAGGAACGCCGCGGCTGTGAGCGCGCTCACCTGGCCCCGTCGATCTGTGGGAACCCGTTCGAGCACGTTCATGTCAGGCCCCCGACCGACCTCGGGGTGTGCCGCGCGTCGGCAGGGCGGCCACGATCCGCGCGTGCGCATCCTCGGCCAGCGTGTAGTCCACCCACCGGCCGCGCTTGGCCGAGGTCACCAGGCCCGACTCACGCAGCACCTTGAGGTGGTAGCTCAGCACGTTCGGCGCCACCCCGGCGACCGGCTGAAGATCGCAGACGCACCGGGTCCCTGCGGCGGCCAGCTCGGCCACCAGGCGCCAGCGCACCGGATCTGCCACGACGGCGAGCAGCTCGGCCGCCTGGGCCTGCTGCACCGGGGACCTGTCCAGCGCCATCGATTCGATCATGATTGAAGTGTAGTCGGCTGTTGGTCGCCACGGATGGGCCGAAGGTCCCGACGTGCCCTGCTGCCGGAGGCCGGCGAGCTCGACCCGACCCTGGATCAGCGTGTGGGCGGATCGGCGGCCTCGGCCCAGCCCTCGATCCGGGTCGTGAGGTCGTCCAGGGTCCGCTCGAAGGCAGCCGGGGTGCCGACCCGGACGGGGTCGGGCACCGACCAGTGGGTGTGCTCGACCCGGACCTCCTGGTCCGCGGAGTCGCACACCGTGATCACCACGTCCTCGACGTCCAGGATCTCGGCTCGTCGAGGCGGGCCGCTCGGCCAGGAGCCTCAGTCCGTGGGACCGGGCAACCCGGAGGGTGCCCGGATGGATCCGCGCCGCGGGCCGCGTGCCCGCCGACGCGGTCGGGCGCCCGGTGCGGTCGGCCCAGACCGCGGCCGCCAGCTGTGAGCGGGCGGAGTTGCCTGAGCACACGAACACCACCCGCCGCGTCGGCAGGGAGGTGATCGGGGAGCGGCCGAGTGCCGCCAGCGCCTCGGGAACCAGGCGCACGTAGGTCCGCCTGCCGTCGGATTCCGAGGGCAGCCGCCGCACCAGGCCGGCCGCCTCGAGCACCTTGAGGTGGTGGGCGAGCAGGTTCGAGGACATGCCCAGCGCGGCAGCGAGGTCCCGCGGGCCGATGTCGCCGAGCTCGAGGGAGTCGATGATCCGAAGGCGACCGACATCCGCCAGCGCGGCGTGCCCGGCAGCACGCGACTGCAGGGTCATCGCCAGCGGGGGCTCAGTCGTCATTGAGCAAGAGTGACTGTGGCGCGAGGCGCAGTCAAGCAGGGTGAGGACCGTGGGCCGGCCGCGGTCGCGCGGAGTCGGCACAGGGGCGCAGGTGAACGGGGGGTTACCGACGGCGGAACCTTCGGATGATGGCGACCCCCGTCCTTGACGGCCAGAACCCGATCAGGCCACGATCGCTCAACCATCGTTGATCTAAATGGTGGTGACTGCCCACCGCTGGGCATGCGGGAGCGTCGTCACCCTCGGGGTGCGCGATCAGCCCTGATCGGTGTGAGAGGAGCCTCGGTGACCAGTGACTACGAGCGCACGGACCTGTCCCTGGACCAGGTCCAGGCCCTGCGCACAGCCGCCGTGCAGCTGCAGAGGGACTTCGAGGGAGTCTTCGGGGCCGAGACGATCGACCGGTTCCTGCACTCCTCCTACGACGCCTTCGCCGGGGGAGCCACGATCACGCGGTACCTCCCGATGCTGGCCGAGCGGTTCGCCAAGCAGCGCTTGAGGGCGCTGGCCCGGGTGGAGGGGAAGGCGGGCACGGGGATCCCGACCGTGCTGTTCCTGTGCGTGCACAACGCCGGACGCTCGCAGATGGCTCTCGGGTTCTTCCAGCACCTCGCCGGCGACCGCGCGGCCGCCTGGTCCGGCGGGTCCGAGCCGGGTTCCGAGATCAACCCGGCTGCGGTCGCCGCCATGGCCGAGGTCGGCATCGACATCACCGCGGAGTTCCCCAAGCCCTGGACCGAGGAGATCCTGCGCGCCGCCGACGTGGTCATCACGATGGGGTGCGGGGACGCCTGCCCGATCTACCCCGGCAAGCGCTACCTCGACTGGGAGCTCGCCGACCCGGCCGGTCAGTCCGTGGAGGACGTGCGCCCCATCCGCGACGACATCGAGTGCACGGGTGCGTGGCCTGCTCACCGAGCTCGGTGTCTCACTGGCGGACTCCCCATCGACCGGCTGACGGTCGGAGGGCCGCATCAGTCGCCGGGCGGGCCCGTCGGTCAGATGCGGACGAGCAGCTTGCCCACGTTCTCGCCGTCGAAGAGCATCGGTGAGCGCGTGGGGCAGGTTCTCGAAGCCCTCGACGACGGTCTCCCGCGCGATGACGCGCCCCTGCGCCAGCCACTGGCCCAGGGCCAACTGGCCCTCGGGGAAGCGGTCCCAGTAGTCCAGGATGATGAACCCCTGCAGGCGCACCCGCATCGTCAGCAGCCGCCCGAACGCCCGCGGACCGGGCGGCGGATCGGCCTCGTTGTAGCCGGAGATCAGCCCGCACAGCGCGACCCGCGCGCCGCGGTTCAGCCGCGCGAACACGGCGTCCATGATCTGCCCGCCGACGTTCTCGAAGTCGACGTCGATCCCGTCCGGGGTCGCCGCGCGCAGCTGGGCACGCCAGTCGTCGGCCTTGTAGTCCACGGCCGCATCGAAGCCGAGCTCCTCGGTGAGCAGGCGGCACTTCTCGGGCCCGCCGGCGATCCCGACCACCCGCGCCCCCCTCAGCTTCGCCAGCTGCCCGGCGATCGAGCCGACGGCCCCGGCCGCGGCCGAGACCACCACCGTCTCCCCGGGCTGCGGGTCGGCGATCTCCAGCATCCCGAAGTACGCGGTCATCCCCGTCGTGCCCAGCACGCCGAGGGTCGCCTCCGGGGCGGCCGGGAAGCTCGCCGGGATCGGGGTCAGGCGCAGCTGGTCGCCGGCCACGCAGTAGTCCTGCCACCCGGTCAGCCCGGTCGCGTACGAGCCCACCGGGTAGGTCGGGTTGTTCGAGGCGACCACCTGGCCCACGCCCACGGCGCGCATCACCTCGCCGATGCCGACGGGCGGCAAGTAGGTGGGCACCTCCCCGATCCACGTCCGGTTCGTCGGGTCCACCGACAGGTGGGTCACGCGCACAAGCGCCTCCCCGTCGCCGATCTCGGGGACGGGCTGGACGTCGAGCTCGAACGTGGAGTCATCGATGCGCCCCACCGGGCGCTCGCGCAGCAGGAAGCGACGGTTCAACTCAGCCATGACCGGACAGTACGCGCATCGCGGGCCGGGCGCGTCCGCGCACCCCTGTCCGGAATCTGCGCATCGACGCACTACTCTCGCGCCGAGGGGGTGGGCAGTGCCGGGACGGGATCGGGTTGTCATCGGCCACACCGTGGGCGAAGTCCGGCTTCGTCGTCGGGTGCGGCGTCCAGGTCACGGGATCCAGGGCCACCCCCACGCAGTTGCGAGTTCCGCATGCCTCACCCACCAGCCAACGTGCCCAGAGCACCCGCCAGGAAGGCCGATTGATGTCCTACAACGCCCCGCCGCCCGGTTACCCGCAGCCGATGGGCATGCCGCCGGCCAAGCCCAACAACTACCTGGTCTGGTCGATCCTCACCACGTTGTTCTGCTGCCTGCCGCTGGGCATCGTCGCCATCATCTCCTCGACCAAGGTCGACTCGCTGTACACCTCGGGCCAGTACGTCGAGGCGAACGCTGCCGCGGCCAGTGCCAAGAAGTGGAACCTGTGGGGCCTCGGCCTGGCCCTGGTGGGTGTTGTCGGCTACGTCGTCATCGTCGTCATCGCGGCCCTGGGCAGCAGCACCACCGGCGCCTGACGAGCCGAGTCGTCCAGCCATGGCCATCGTGGGCAGCCACACCACGCCGACCCCCCCGCGCCCCGGCGTGCCCGAGGTGGCGGGGTGCGGCCGCCACCGGCGGGCCCACAGCGCGCAGCGCTCTGGGCTCGCCTGGCCCCGGCCGGTGTCGTGCTCGCCGCCGCGCTGGCGGTCACCGTCCGCGACCCGCACACCTCAGGATCCTGGGGTGTCTGCCCGACCTACGCGATCCTCGGGGTGTACTGCCCCGGGTGCGGATCCCTGCGCGGACTGCACGACCTCGTCGCGGGGAACTGGTCCGAGGCGATCGGTCACAACGCCCTGATCGTGCCCGGGATCCTGTTCGTCGCGTTCTCCGCGGTGGGCAGGCCCGGGCGGTGGTGGGGCCACGCGTGGCTGGTCGCGTTCCTCGTGTTCACGGTCGCGCGCAACCTCCCCGGCAGCCCGTTGGCGCCGTAGGCGGCGGCCGCGACCGGGTGGCGCACTGGATCCAGGGCACCTCGGGGATGGGTCCCCACATTCGGAATCAGTCCGGCGGGTCCTGGCCCCCGGACCTACGTCGACCAGTGCACGAGCAGGCTGCGACCTCGGGCCACCACGGTGTCGCCGGCCCTCACGAGGGTCGTGGACACGGGCTCGGGCCCGTGCAGCGAGGTGTCCAGCTCCAGGCGCCACAGGTCCGCCGGCCGACCGGCGGATGACGTGTCGGGGATACGGAACTCCACGGGATCTGGCTCTCCGTTGACCAGGACGAGCAGGTTGCGGTCCAGCAGGGGCTCGCCCCCGCGGTCGTGGTCGGGGGCGACGGACCCGTCGACGAAGACCGCGACACTGTGCCGCGTCGGGTCCTGCCACATCGGTGCCGACATCGCCGCACCGTCCGGTGCGAACCACACGGAGTACCCGGGATCGGCCAGGTACCGGCGCCGGCGCAGCACGGGGTGCGCCCGCCGCATCGCGATCACGCGCCGGACGAAGGCCAGCAGGTCGTCGTCGACGTGCTGCCAGTCGAACCAGGAGATCTCGTTGTCCTGGCAGTAGGCGTTGTTGTTCCCCCGCTGCGTGCGGCCGAGCTCGTCGCCGCCGAGGATCATGGGGACGCCGCGGGACAGCAGGAGGGTCATGATGATGGCCCGCAGCGTCCCGGTCCCGTGCGGACTCCACCGCCGGGTCGTCGCTGGGGCCCTCGACCCCGTGGTTCCACGAGATGTTGTCGTTGGTCCCGTCCCGGTTGTCCTCCCCGTTGGCCTCGTTGTGCTTGTGGTCGTAGGACACGAGGTCGCGCAGGGTGAAGCCGTCGTGGCAGGTCACGTAGTTGATCGAGGCGTGGGGGCGCCGCCGGGTCGGCCCGTAGATGTCTGACGACCCGGCCACCCGGGTGGCCAACTCCGGCAGCGTCCGGGGGCGCCCGGACCAGAAGGCCCGGATGGTGTCCCGGTAGCGGCCGTTCCACTCGCTCCACGTGTCCGGGAACGCCCCCACGCTGTAGCTGTCCCACTGGCCGACGTCCCACGGCTCGGCAATCAGCTTCACCCGACTGATCACCGGGTCCTGGTCGATGAGGGCGAAGAAGGACGAGAGCCGTTGGAAGCCGCCGTCCTCTCGCGCGAGGGCGGTGGCCAGGTCGAAGCGGAACCCGTCGACGTGCATGTCGGTGACCCAGTACCGCAGCGAGTCCATGATCAGCCGCAGGCAGGTGTGGTCGTCGACGTTGTAGGAGTTGCCCGTGCCGGTCGTGTCCAGGTACCGCGACGGGTCGGCAGGATCAACCCGGTAGTAGGCGTGGTTGTCGATCCCGCGGAAGCACAGGGTCGGGCCGAACTGGTCACCCTCGGCTGTGTGGTTGTAGACCACGTCGAGGATCACCTCGATCCCCGCGGCGTGCAGGGCCAGGACCATCTGCTGGAACTCCCGCACCTGGCCACCGACCCACCCCGCCTGGAACGCTGCCGAGTACTCCTCGAGTGGGGCGAAGAAGCCGATCGTGTTGTAGCCCCAGTAGTTGGACAGCCCGGAGCGTGCCTGCGCGCTGGCGGTGATGAACTCGTGGACCGGCAGCAGTTCCACGGCCGTCACGCCGAGCGAGGTCAGATGCCCCACCGCCGCGGGATGGGCCATGCCGGCGTAGGTCCCGCGCAGTTCCGGGGGGACATCCGGATGGGTGGCCGTGAACCCCTTCACGTGCACCTCGTAGATCACGGAGTCCGCGTAGGTGGTGCGCGGAGCGACGTCCCCGGCCCAGTCGAAGGTCGGGTCCACGACGAGGCACTTCGGCATGTTGGCCGCGGAGTCCAGCACGGAGATCGTGTCCGGTGCGTTCCAGTCGTAGTCGAAGACCTCGGGGCCCCAGTGCAGCTCGCCGTCGAAGGCGCGGGCGTAGGGGTCCAGGAGCAGCTTCGCGGGGTTGCACCGCAGTCCCCTGCTGCGGTCATAGGGGCCGTGCACCCGATACCCGTACCGCTGCCCGACGCCGACCCCGGGCAGGTAGCCGTGCCAGACGCCGCTGTCGTACTCCCGCAGCGGCACCTGCTCCTCGTGGCCCGCCTCGTCGAACAGGCACAGGACGACCCTCTGCGCGACTTGGGAGGAAAGGGCGAAGTTGGTGCCCCGGGCATCGGGCGTCGCCCCCAGGGGGAAGTGGCTTCCCGGCCACACACGGCGGCGCATGGCTGAAGGCTCCCACCGATGAGGCTGGGGCGACAGGGTCGAACGGCAGGGGAGGGGGTGGTCTCGTCGGGCGGGGCACGGACCAGTGCCGCACGGTCGGATGGCTCGGGACACTGGTGGATCGCGAGGTGGCCGGTGCGGGTGGCACTCCGCCCGGGGGAGACCCGCAGTCCTGCCCGTCCGGTCAGGAGGTCGCGGCGGAGGCCACCCCCGCAGGCTCCCGGACCGAAGCGCCGGCTGGTGTGATCGCGCGGGCCGGGTTCACGGCGTGCGCCGCATCGACCGGGGGTGGCGTGGGCAGGTGCCGGCGGCGTGGGATCTTGCTCAGCTCGATGGTGACGGGGACCACCAGGGCCAGCGCGATGCAGGCCACCCACTGGCCGCCGGTCAGGGAGGTGGTGAGCAGCAGCCTCTGCATGAACGTCCACTCGACGGCCACGATGGTGATCAGGATGGGGATCGACAGCGTCTTCAGGGCGCTCAGGACTGGTTCGGCCAGGCCGGACTCGGGGGAGCGGCGCAGGACCAGGCCGCTGAGGACGGTGCCGAACGCCATCACGACGAAGGCCATCGTCATCGGGACGCTGGGCTGGTCACCGTTGAGCTCCCCGGGCCCGAAGAGCAGGGCGATCAGGGTGACCAGGAAGAGCATGCCGCCGTAGAACGCCCATTGCCGAACCGACACCGGGTTGGCCAGCTTCAGGTTCGGGTCCCGGGGCGGCTTGGTCATGAGACCGGGCAGGGCCGGCTCCTGCATGATCACGACGACGGGGAAGATCGAGATGAAGAAGTTGAGGAACAGCACCATCAGCGGGGTGAGGGCGATGCCGTCGTTGATGTCGAAGATGCTGGCGGTCAGGAACAGCAGCACCAGGGCGAGCAGCTGGCTCATCTGGTAGCGGACGTAGTTGGCGATCTTCTCGTACGTGCTGCGGCCCAGGCGCACGGCGGTGACCAGGGTGCCGAAGTTGTCGTCGGTGAGGATCATCTTGCCGGCCTGCTTGGTGACCTCGGACCCGGAGCCCATCGCCACCCCGATGTCGGCCTGCTTGAGCGCGGCGGCGTCGTTGACCGCGTCCCCGGTCATGGCCACGATGTCGCCCCGAGACTGCATGAGCTTGGCCAGCCGGAGCTTGTCCTGCGGGGTCACGCGGCCGAAGACGTGGAGGTCGGGGAGCGCTGCGGTGAGGTCCTCGTCGCTCATCGCAGCGATCTCGGCGCCGCTGATCGCCCCCGGGGCCAGTCCGAGCTCGGCCCCGATCGCCGACGCGGTGATGGCGTGGTCGCCCGTGATCATCCGGACCTCGATGCCCGCCTGCCGGGCGATCCGCACTGCCTCGACGGCCGAGGGGCGCAGCGGGTCGATGATGCCCACCATGCCGACGAACTGCAGATCTCCCACGAAGGACATCGGGTCGGCCACCACCTCGTCCTCGCGCCCGCTCACGTCGCGTACGGCGAAGGCCAGGACCCGCAGGCCCTTCTCGCTCATCTCCCGGTTGGCGGCCAGGATCGAGTCGAGGACCTCAGCCATCGGCACCGAGCCGTCGTCAGCGAGCATGGTCGTGCACCGGTCGAGCACGACGTCGGGGCCGCCCTTGACCAGCTCGACGAGTTGGTCGCGCGCCGGGCCGATGTTGTGGAAGGTGGCCATGAACTTGTAGGCCGAGTCGAAGGGCACCTCGGCCACGCGCGGCAGCTCCCGGCGGCTGACCTCGGCATCGACGCCGAGCTTGGCCGCCAGCACCACGAGGGCCGCCTCGGTGGGGTCGCCGATGACGGCCCCGTCGTCGGACACGGTGGCGTCGCTGCACAGGGTCAGGCCGTAGGCCAGCCTCGTGAACTCCGGGGTGGTGTCCCCGACCGCGGCCCGCACGCTGCCGGTCTTGGCGTAGCCCTCGCCGGAGACCTTGTACCAGTGCCCGCGCATGTAGAGGGAGCGGACCATCATCTCGTTCATCGTGAGGGTGCCGGTCTTGTCGGAGTTGATCGCGCTGGTCGCCCCGAGTGTCTCGACGTCGGTCAGGTTCTTCACGATGGCCTTGTGCTCGGCGAGTTCCTTCGCGCCGTAGGCCAGCATCGCCTGGACGAAGGTCGGCAGGCCGGTGGGGATCGCCGAGATCGCCATCGCCACCCCCAGCAGCAGCACCGACTCCAGCGTCTGCCCGCGGTAGAGGCCCAGGCCGACGATGATCGCGACTGCGACCCAGGCGATCGCCCCCAGGACCTTCGTCAGCGAGTCCAGCTCCTTCTGCAGCGGTGACCTGCTCGGTGCCACGGCGGAGAGCATGGTGGCGATCTGGCCCATCTGGGTGCCCATGCCGGTCTCCGTGACCACCATCGCTCCGGTGCCCCGGGTGACCGACGTGTTCTGGAACAGCATGTTGGCCCGATCGCCCAGCGCCACCTCATCCCGGTCGATCGTCGACGGATCCTTGCTGATCGGGGCGCTCTCGCCGGTGAGCGCGGCCTCCTGTGTCTCCAGGGTGGCCGAGCGGATCAGCCGGCCGTCCGCGGGCACGATGTCCCCGGACTCCAGGTTCACGATGTCCCCGGGTACCAGGTCGTTGGCGCTGACCTGCATCAGGGTGCCGTCACGCACAACCTTGGCCTGCGGGGTGGTCATCTTCGACAGGGCGTCCACGCTGGCCCGGGCCTTCATCTCCTGCTGGGTGCCCATGACCACGTTCAGGACGACCAGCAGGGCCACGATCATGGCGGTCGACCACTCCTGGATCAGCATGCTGACCACGGTCACCGCGATCAGCATCAGGTTCATCGAGTCCTTGAGCTGGATCAGGGCCACCGCCCACACCGACGGCGACGGTTCCGAGGCGATCACGTTCGGACCGTGCTGGGCCAACCGGCTGGCCGCCTCGGTCGCTGGAAGGCCCGACTCGGCGTCCGTGGCGAACTCCGCCACAACCTCCTCGACGGACTTGTTGAACCAGCTCCGCGGCTGGTCGACCCGAGCTTCGGGTGAGACGGTCATCGGAACCTCCAGTTGAGACGCGTACGATCAGTGGACCACGGATCGCCTGGCGCAGGCCTAGTCCACGGAGCCGTGCTCACCACTGGTTCGCGACGGCGTCTTGCACCTGCTTGCGCCGGACCTTGCCCAGCATCGAGCGCGGCAGGTCGTCGACGACGATGACGCGCGTCGGCACTTTATCGGCGGCCAGTCGCTCGACCCGGCCCCTGTGACCCGCCAACCTGAGGAGTCGCTGCGCGACGCCCCGACCCACATCGCGTTGATGCGCCAGCACGCCGGGGGCAACCAGGACGACCAGCTCGTGATCGCCGCCGTTGTCCGCCGGCGTGGAGGCGCTGTCCGGTCTGGACGCTGACACCCGGGATCGGCTGTTCGGCGACGCGTGGCCGCCATCGAGACTGAACTGACCTGAACGACTGCACCTCAGGCGCGCCCATCTGGGACGACCCGGGGCCTGGCGCGGAACCCTGGGTCAGAGTCACGGCGCCCTGGAAACAGTCAGTCAACGTTGGGCACTTCGTTGCGTGTTCCTTGACAAGGAGGGCCGGCCGACCACTCCGCCGCCCGCGCAGGCGAACGGGTGTCGAAGAAGTGGGAGGCCTCGTCGTTCACGAAACCCCGGACTGGGGCACCGTCAGACGGCTCGCGCAGCCTCGATGCACCGCGCGTACCCAGTCGGCGGCCTCGTGCGAACCCTCACGGCAGCCGGATGGCTACCACCTGGCGTCCGAGGGTGGATGCTTCGACGGCCACTTGCTGGGCCCATGGGTGCTCGTCGGCACCTAGCCCACCGAGGTCGACCCGGAAGCTGACCACTCCCGGCGAGCGGACGATGTCGGCCGAGGCACCCCTGGCGTCGAGCAGTGCCTTGACCTGGTCGGCGGCCCCCGGCCGGACGCTGATGACCATCCGGTCTGACACCTCGACCGACGCACCGGCCGACGGTGCGACCACTCGGCTCTGCGGGGCACCCGCGGAAGCCGGTGCTGGGCCGGTGATGGCGTTGAGGAGCAGTTGGGCCGTGCCATTGGTGAACGCGCGGTAGTTCGGGTCGAAGCCGAACAGCACGATGCGGCCGTTGTCGACCGTCTCATCGACCACGGCGGTCTTGCCGTACAGCTGCTCCTCGCCGTCGGCGAACCCGGAGATGAACCAATCGGGGTCGCCTGTCGTCGGGAACCGGACCGGTGACGACGCCTGCGGCGCGCTCCACACGAACTCGTACTCGTACATCGCGTACGCCGTCTCGCCCACCCCGTCGGCCAGCGGGCTGTCCGGGTCCACCTCGACTCGGATCAGCGAGCCGGGGATGTCCGAGGTGGCGGATGCATAGGTTGCTGAGGTCAGCCCGAGGCGGGACGCCAGCCGGGAGCTGTCCCGCAGGGTGATCAGCCGCCCGCCGTCGCGAACCCACTGAGTCAGCGCGTCCCGCCCGGCGGCACCCAGCGTGTTGAGGGCGGTCGAGTCTGACCCGGTCGGGACGACGAGGACGTCGTAGTCACCCAACGCCCCGCCGGCGATCTGTGCCGCGGTCAGGTCCGTGAACGGGAGCCGGGCGCGGTTGTCGAGCCACCACCGCAGCCAGCCCGACGATTCGATGCTCCCGGTCGAGGTCGTTGAGATCTGCCAGACGGCGAGACGCGGGGCCTCGCCGGCCGCGACCGGGCCGGGCTCGGCCTGCTCAGCCAAGGACACCGCCTGGGGCTTGAGGTCTGACTCCGGAGCGCCCGCCGGGCACGTTCTCCAGCAGCGGGGCGCTCCATGCGGTCACGTCGTAGAAGTACGGGAACGGCACATAGGTGTCCTCGTGCAGCATGGCCTGGATCCAGTGCTTCTGGCCCTGGGCCATCGGGATCCACAGGGTGCCGACCGGCAGCGTGGTGGTCTGCGTGGGCCGGCCGTAGGCGGTGTAGTCGGGCACCGTGAGCGGGCGCACCAGGCGGTAGACCTCGACGTCCATCCGCTGCAGGCGCCGGGCGATGCGCTGCGCCTCGTCGGCCTTCGCCGGGTCGTCGGTGCGTAGGAAGTAGTGCTTGACCGTGATGTCGGGCACCGGGTTGGTGATGGAAGCACCCTCCCAGTAGAGCTGGTTGGGCTCGAGCTGGCCCGCGACGCCCTGCTGGTAGGCAGTCACATGCTCGGCGCGCCACTCGGTGAGCAGCTCGTCGTCCTTGGCCCCGGCCGCGCTCAGCGTCGCCCAGATCGCGACGTACTGCTCACGGACCCGCTGTTCGGCCGGGTCGCCGTTGGCCTTCTCGAAGGTCATGCCCGCGGCGTTGAACCCGGTCGTCGGGACGCTGTCGCCGTAGCCCATGTAGAGCAGGTCGTACACGTCGCCGTTGAAGTACGGGATCGTGAACCGGCCGAACGCCTGCTGGATCGCCGTGCCGTACAGGTTGTAGATCCAGTCCAGCGGGGTCTCGCCGATGTCGTGGTAGACCGGGTCGGCGTTCGGCGGGAAGAAGTAGGTGGCCCGCCCCATCTCGTGCGCGTCGATGAACACCTGCGGCGGCAGCTCGCGCAGCTTCTCCAGCTTGCCGTCGGTCTCGGCCTGGGTGCGCGCGAACCAGTCGCGGTTCATATCGAAGCCGTACGCGTTCCTACGCGTGTCGGCCTCTCGGCCGTCCGGGTTCTGCGTCGGCAGGATCACCACGATGGCGTCGTCGAGGATCTCCTGGGCCGCACAGTCGGTACGGGCGGCCAACTCGTACAGGACCCGCAGCGACGCGTCGGTGCCGCTCTCCTCTCCACCGTGGACATTCCCGGCGACCCACAAGATGGACGGGCATCGCGCGCGATGATCCGGCGTGCCTGCGCCTCGGGGGTCCGGGCGTCCCGCAGCCGGCCGATGTCCCGCCCGATCTGCGACAGGCCGGCCCGGGTCACCCACTTCTCCTGGCCCACCACCGCGTAGCGCAGCGGCCGGCCCTGAACCGAGGTGCTGAGCACCCCGTCAACCACCATCGGGCTCGCCGCGGCCACCGCCATCAGGTAGGCGTCGGACTCCGCGGTCGTGACGTCACGGTCACCAAGGTCGATGCCGATGACGTCCTTCGCCGTGGGAACCGACGGATCAAGGACCGGGTCGACGAACGGGTCGCACAGCGCCGGCTGGGCGGTGGCCGTCGGCGCGGCCACCAGAGCACCGGCCGTCAGAGCGAGGCCCACCAAACCGGCGAGCCACTTCGCTGCAAATGGTGTGCGGGTACGCCCCATGGGTCACCCCTCAGATCGATGGACCAGGAACCGCGTGGTCCAACACAAGCAGCGCCAACCGGGCCACGTCAATGGACTCGGGCGACCGGGTTCCGGGTCACCCCTAGGACCGGCGGTCCGTCGGTCAAGGACACCCACCGACTTCGGGGGTCGCGGCATCAACAGCGTCTTGTATGAACAGATCCCCGACCGTCCCGGCAAGCGCTATCTGGACTGGGAGCCGGGCAGTCCGTCATTGACGTCCGCCGCGTTCGCGACGGGATCGAGGCTCGAGTCCACGACCTGTTCGCCGAAATCGGCGTCACGCTCCACGCGAGCCTCAGTCTGAACGTGTAGCGGCGCCCGACCGGCTGGGCACTAGGCGCGGTTGAGGAATCGGGTGAGGTCTTCGGGGCGTCCGGTGATGAGGATGGTGTCGCCGTATTGCAGGACGGTGTCGGGTTGGGCGTGGGTGTAGCCGGTGGCGTGTTGGGGTTTGACCGAGACGATGCGTACGCCGTACTTCTCGGGGGTGCGCAGGGCGTGCAGGGGCTCGCCTGTCAGGGAGCGGGCGGGGTGGGTGACGACGGCGGCCCAGGTGGGGTCCACGGGAAGGTAGTCCAGGGCGTGGCTGCCCACGAGGTGGGCGACGCGGCGCCCGGTCTCGTCCTCGGGGAAGATCACGTGGTGGGCCCCGACGCGTTCCAGGATGCGGGCGTGGGTGCCGCTGTTGGCCTTGGCCCAGATCTGCTCGACCTCGAGTTGGGACAGGTGCGAGGTGGCCAGGATGCTCGCATGTTCGTCGTCGCCGATGGCCACGACGGCGCGGGTGTACTGGTCGGCGCCGATCTCGTGGAGCAGGTCGATGTCGGTGGCGTCGCCGATGACGATGTTGTCCAGCCGGGTGCTGAACCGTTGGGCGAGGTCGGCGCGCCGGTCGATGACCATGACGTCGGTTCCCTCGGCGGTCAGGGCCAGGGCCAGGGAGCGGCCGAAGCGGCCAAGGCCGATGACCAGGACGGGGGTGCGGGTGTCAGCCAACGATGGTCCTCTCCTCGGGCAGGCGGTAGGTGTGGCCGCGATCCTGGGTGAGGAACGCGGCGGCCAGGGTGACCGGGCCGGTGCGTCCGATGAACATCAGCAGGGCCAGCAGCCACAGAACGGCGCTGGACAACTCGGGGGTGATGCCCAGGCTCAGCCCCACGGTGCTGAACGCGGAGATCACCTCGAAGACTACGGCCTCGGTCGGCAGGTCAGTCAGGTGCAGCGCGATCAGCGAGCCGGTGGTGACCGTGGCCGCCGCGAGGCCCAGCACCATCACGGCCTGGCGCTGTGACTCGGCGGGCACCCGGCGCCGGGCCACGTTGACGTCCTGCTCACCGCGGGCCTGAGCCCACACCATGAACGCCAGCACGCCGATGGTGCTGATCTTGATCCCGCCGGCCGTGCCGGCGCTGCCCCCGCCGATCAGCATCAGGATCTGGGTCAGGAAGACCGTGTCGCTGTTCTGCGCGGCCATGTCGATCGCGTTGAACCCGGCCGTGCGCGGCATCACGGCGATCACGAAGGCGGTCAGCACTCTCTGGCCCGCGGGCAGGGCCCCGAGGGTCTTGGGGTTGTCCCACTCGGCGACCAGCACCAGCAGGGTCGAAACCATCAGCAGCACGAGGGTGCCGATCACCACGATCCGGGTCAGGATCGTCCACGTCGAGGGTCGTCGCCAGTTCCCGGCCAGCTCGACCAGCACCGGGAACCCGATGCCCCCGATGATCACCGCGAGGCTGACCGGGAGCAGGATCCCGGCCTGCCCGGCGTAGGGGACCAGGCTGGCCGCATCGGTGGAGAACCCGGCATTGTTGAACGCCGAGACCGCGTGGAACACCCCCCACCACACGGCCGACCCAAACGAACGTCCGTAGCTGGCGTACTGCTGGAACGCCAGCCACGCCGCCAGCACCGCCTCGAAGGACAGCGAGAACATCGCGATCCAACGCACCATTCGGCGCACGTCCCCAGCCCGGGAGGACCGGGTCTCGGTCTGGGCCACCAGCCGGGTGCGCACCCCGAGGCGACCCGACAGGGTCAGCGCCACCAGGGACGCCACCGTCATCAGGCCCAGCCCACCCAACTGGATCAGCAGCAGGATGATCACCTGGCCCGCCGACGACCAGTAGGTGCCAGTGTCCACCACGACGAGCCCCGTCACACACACCGCCGAGGCCGCAGTGAACAGGGCCGTGGTCACCGACGCGGACTCCGCCCCGGCGGTCGACCACGGCAGCATCAGCAACCCAGCCCCGGCCAGCACTGCGCCGGCGAACGACAACGAGATCGCCCGGGCAGCGCGCAGCCGTGACGAACGACGCACCACCCACCTCCCCACCATCGACCGGCCGGTGGTCATCCTGCCACCACGCGGGATGGCAGTGGGGTTACGCGCTCAGGCGACCAGCGGTAGCCGATCTCGGGTCGGTGATCACGTGGCGCGGTCCCCGCGCGGGATCCACGTCCTCGGTGAGGTGCCCACCGTTGTCGCGCACCCACTTCATGACTGCGGCGGCCGCGCCCTTGCAGATCTCGCGCGATCCCTCGGCGAGGTCGATCCCCGACATGCGCGTGGCGGCGGCGAACGGGACGAACCTCGCCTCCTGCAGCGCCTCGGGGGCCCGCAGCCCATACTCCTCCTTGGCCAGGACGACGATCGGCCGGCCTCGTGGGTCTCGTCGGGGAGGCTCGACAGCTGAGCGGCGCACGCCAGGCGTTGGGGGTCCACGCCTGCGACGGGGACCGTCCCGGTTGCGGCGGCCGCGACGCTCCCGCCGCCTATCGCGCACCTTGGGGCAGGTATCGCAGCCCGGGAAGCTGTCCATGCCCGAAGCCCCGATCCGCTGGAGGACCGGGCCTTCGAGCATGGTCGGTCAGGGGTCAACGCGGTGGGTGATCAGCGGTCCTGGAAGTCCAGGACCTGCTCGGGCAAGGCCATCCCGGCCCACGCGGGGGCGCCCCGAGCGCAGCTCCCGTTACCTGGAGTACCTCGCCCCGATCGGCACCCCCTTCGAGATGCGGGCAGCGATGGTGACCCGCGGGGGGTGGCTCCGCGGGGTCGGGGTCACCCGACTCCGATGCTCAGGGCCCAGACCATCGATCCGAGGAGGAGCACGGACGTGGCCGCCGTGACCGCCCAGAGCCGCTTGTCGATGCGCAGCATCGGTGCGCCCATCAGCACGATGCTGCCGAAGAACAGGATCAGGTAGGGGATGAGGGTCTCCGGGCGGCGGGGGGTCGCGGAACTCGATCGCCAGCCAGTCCTCGACGACCAGCATGAATCCGATGAACAGGCGTAGACCGCCGGCCCGACGATCAGACGCCAACCACTCCCGGCCCGAACGAAGCCCACCAGGGCCGCCGTTGCCGGGATGGCCAGGACCGCCACGACCCAGCCGGCCACCAGGTGCTGACCTTGGCCCCTGTTGCCCGCGGCGGCGGTGGTCGACGCTTGAGGTAGGCGGCGCAGGAGGTTGTCATGGCCGGCACGATGAGCCCGCCGGCAGGGTCGCGTCAGGACGCAGTGCCCGCCGGGGCAGGGCATGGTGATCGCGGGATCGCGATGGACGTGCCGACCATGATCGCGGCATCGGCGGTGGCGTGGGTTCTTGCTGACGTCCTGCACGAGATCGTCGGTCACGGTGGTGCCGCCGTGCTGCTGGGGGTCCCGGTCCGGGCAGTGTCGACGACGACCATCTTCGCTGAGGGGGACCAGATCCAGTCGATGGTCGAGGTCCAGGTCATCCACGCGTCGGCGACGCTGGTGAACCTGCTGACCGGGTGCGTGGCGCTTGTGGCGCTGCGGTCACCGCGGGTGACCAGATCTGTGTCCCGGTACTTCCTGTGGGTCTTCGCCACCATCAGCTTCGTGCTCGTCACGCTCAACCTCCTGATCGGAGGGGACTGGGCAGTGGTCATCCAGGGCATGGAACCGGCCGGGCTGTGGCGGGCCGGGGTCCTGGCCGCGGGAATCCTCCTCGGGGTCCTGGGCTACGGGCTGCCGTTGCGGCTGTGGCTGCCCGACCTGCGCCAGCACCGCTGGCTTCAGCTGAAGGTCACCGCAGTTCCGGTCCTGGTCCTGCTAGCCGTGCAGACCCTGTCGGTGCTGGGCAGCCCGTTCTGTTCGGTCCCGTTGGACACAGGCACCAACGCCCTGATCACCTCGGCGGCGCTGGCCGTCTTCTTCGGCCTGTGGCTGGCCCTGGTGAACCTGGTGCCCGTACCGCGGTCGAGCGCGCCGGTGGACAGCATCGCGCTGGCTCGCTCGACGGGGTGGCTGGCGGTCGGGCTCATTGTCGCGGTCCTGTTCATCGGCGTTCTCGGCCCCGGCTTGGGCCCCCTCGAAGCCGACCCCCGCCTCGCCCTGGGGTGACGCCCGGCGCCTCGTCAGAACCCGAGAGTGCGGTTGCGGGCACGGCGGCAGAGTCGCTCCATGCCACCCGCCCACCCCTGAGGTCCGGGCGCCACCATCCACCTCGGATTAGCCGCCGGGCTCCGAGCGCCTGCACCTGCCCGGCAGGTCAGGCAAGGGGTGCTGCGGGTCGCGTGTCGACCGCCCTGTAGGCACGACGGCGATGCGGCAGGCACGACCCTGCGAACGTCGTCGAGCCCGACTACCTCTGGATGCCCCCTTCCGCCGCAAGTCGCGCTCGTTGGGCAGGCTCCGCCGCGGCGGCATGCGGTGTGCCAGATCGCAAAGGGGCGGTCCTCGGTCAGGTGGCGGCTGCGGCCCCGGCTCCGAGGCCGTAGTAGAACAGGGAGAACGCCAGCCCGTAGGCCATGGTGGCTACCAGTCCTGTGCGTACGAGGGTTTGGCCAGGGTGCAGCACACGGGCCAGCAGGGCGGCGAATACCGGGCTGATCGCGGCGGCCAGCAGGGCGGTGGACCAGGGGTGCTGGTCGCCGACGCGGCGCACGTGCGGGCCGACGACGCGGCGCCGGGACGCTTTGGCGACAGTCTGCTCGACGCGCGTTTGCGCGGCGGGGTCCAGCACTGGGCCGGTGAGGATGACGCTGGCCACCAGCGCGCCGACCAGGGCAGTGAACAGCACGACCCCCAGGGCGACGCCGGCCGGGCCTTCGACCTGGGCGCCGATAGCGACCAGGATCGGGCCGGCCACCAGGTCGTCGACGAAGGTGATGGACAGCGCGATCCCCGGCCATGCCAACCGGGCCGCGCTCACCGGGGCCTCGCCGCGGTCGGATGCGTCAGTTGCTGAAGGCGGGTCAGGATCGCCGTGCGCAGGACCGGGTCGGGTGGGGCCAGCCCGAACAGCTCCGTGGCCCAAAGGCCGTCAGCAGCCAGCCGCACGATCTGGGCATCGACCTCGGGCAGACCGTCGGCGTCCAGGCGGGTCATCCACTGCCGGTACTGCTCCTGCAGGGGCGCCAGCAGGTGTGGGTCGTGGGCGACGGCGGCCAGCATCGCGACGGTGGCCTGATGCTCGGCTGCCTCGGTAGGGCGCGTGACCGCGTCCAGGTAGGCGCGAGTCGCTGCACCCGGCACGGCCGGGTCCTCGCCCAGGCCGGTGGACTGGTCGGCGGCCAGTCCGCTGGCGAGCTGCTCGATCAGGGCCACGACCAGGGCGTCCTTGGTCGGGAAGTGGTAGAGCACGCCGCCCTTGCTCACCCCGGCGGCTTTGCCGACTGCGTCGAGGGTCAACGCGGAATACCCGTGTTCGGCGACCAGGCCCAGCGCCGCGGCGAGCAACGATTCCTTCTTCGACGGACGAGGACTCATGCCCACACTATACCGTCTGGACGGTGCAGTAATCTCCTCGGATGAGGCCGCAGTATCGGGCTGACCCTCGAGGTCGCGCTCCTCGCGAACACGCCAGATCGACTCGACGACATCTGCGTGGGTGGACCTCGAGACCCGCGTCCTACCGCCGCGAGTCGGGCGTGGTCGAGGGCCGCTGGCTGGTACTGGCCTCGGACATTCCTCGTCATGATATCTTTTGATATCGGAGGTGGGTCTGATGGCAGACGTTCTTGTTCGTGACGTGCCCGAGGTGGTTCTGGCCGGGGTCGACGCGCACGCGGCGCGTCTGGGTCTGTCGCGGGTGGAGTACATCCGGCGCCGGCTCGCGGCGGACGCCGCCACGTCCGGTGAGGCGGTGTCGGCAGCCGACCTGCGCTCGTTCGCCGAGGCGGCCGAGGACCTGACCGATCCGCAGGTGATGGGTGCCGCGTGGCAATAACCTGGCTGATCGACAAGTCGGCGCTGGTCCGTCTGGGCGACAGCCCGGACGCCGAGCAGTGGGCGCAGCGGATCGAGCGGGGTCTGGTTCGGATCTCGACCGTGACCCGACTTGAGGTCGGCTACTCAGCTCGCAGCGGCAAGGACGCCCGGTCCATGTTCGCCCACCCGCCGCTCTCGGCGATGCCGGTGGAGTACCTCACCCCCGCGATCGAGGACCGCGCGGTCGAGGTCCAGTTACTGCTCGCAGGCCAGGGCCAGCACCGCGCGCCGTCCATCCCCGACGTGCTCATCGCCGCCACAGCCGAACTGTCCGGGCTGACCGTGCTGCACCTCGACAAAGACTTCGAACTCATAGCCGGCATCACCGGACAGCCCACCGAGCGACTCCAGGCCTGAGGCCAGCCGGACCACGCGGCAAGGTGCCCCACTTCGCCGCGAGCTGGGCGCCTTGGGGGTAGGCAGCACTGCGCCACTGTCCCGATGCGCGCACCCTCACGCCCGTTGCGCGCCGCGCGGCACACGATTCAGAACGCGGAGAGCACGACCCAACGCTCGCCCACGCGGGGGCGTTGGCGCAGTGGTACATCGACTCGACCCTCGAGGCCATCGAAGCCGTCATAGACGTGGCCGGGGCGGCATTCCCGTGGCTCAGTCTGGCGACGAAGCCGCTGGACGTGGTGAAGTGCCTTCGGGCGGGGTGGGTACTCGGCCAGAACTGGGACCAGGCCGCTTCGGACCTCACCATCCTCGCCGACGGGTACACGTGGGTTGAGGGCACCGGGGAGACGCAGGGTCACTTCCCCGGCCTACTCGTTGCCATGGGAACCCGGGCTCTTCTGCAGGTGGAGGCACCGGCCACACTGCTGAACATCCAGTGGAGCAGAGACCTCTCGGAGTGGTTCAAGACGGGTGCCGAGATCACGCGGGCGGTCATCAAGCTCCATAGAGGCGGGCGGAGTCTGGCCCTGTGGGCCGGTTTGCTTCAGCAGGTGGCCGAGGGCGCAACAAGCATCGTCACGGTATCCACCGACCGGTCAGCCCTCGGATCGCCTCCGGCGGAACCTGCGTGCCGCCTATCGCGTCGTGGGGATCGCGCATGTCGGCGAAGGCGAGGGGTTGGCGTGACTCACGCGACGGCCCCTTCCTCAGTCGGACCGACACGAACCGGCCAACGATCAGGAACCCGAGCTACACCACACGGAGGGACGCGACCGCGTCAAGTGATGGTGCCCCGTTCCGTGGCGGTCCGACACGGAACGGGGCACCAACGGAGTTGGGGCAATCAGACCTCATCCGGGAGCTGGGAGCCCGAAGATCCCGCAGGTGGCGGCAGCCCCGCCGGGGGAGTCCTCGGCGAATTTCGGGCCGGCGCTGAAGTAGCGCTCCTCGCCGTCCCAGTCCTCCACGTAACGTCCGGTCTCGTGGAGGGCCAGGCCGGACCCGGGGATCGGCACGGTCCTGTAGTTGCCGACGCTGGTGAAGAGGTTGTTGGCAAGGTCGATGGTGATGATCCGAGTGCCGGGGAAGGTATGGGTCATCGAGGTTCCCGCCACGGCGAAGGTCCCCGTGTACCGGATCTGACGCATCTCGTAGACCGGGTCGCCGGCCTCGTCGAAGTTCCGGTGGACGTTGCGCATCCCTGTGAACGCCAGGGTGACCGTCTGTCCGTCGCCGCAGGTGGTCACCGGTTCGGGGATGGCGAGGTCGGGGGGCAGCGGGCTGCGCTCGGTGAGGTCCCAGGCGTGGGCGGGCAGGGCGGTCGCCAGCACGGCGACTACGGACGCCGCGGTCATGGCTGAGGTGCGGATGCGGTTCATGTCTCTCCTTGACGGGTGCGTCCCGGAGCGGTTCCGGGTGGCTGAGTGGCGCGGACCGAGCCTCAGGCCTGGTGGTTGGGGTCCTGTTGCGGTCCGGCTGCGGTCCGGCTGGAGGTCGAGGATCGGAGCCGTTTGGACTCCGCTGATCGCCTGACAAGGGGCGAGCCTGGCCTGACGCGGGTCGCGGGGTGTGCGGTCACTGCCCACCGCAGCCGAAACGCAGCCCCACCGCAACCGCCCGGGACCACGCTGCTCGGGCAGGCCCGGAATGGGTCCGGGCCTCCGACACATAGGAGCATCGCCATGCGACATCGCACCACTGCTTTGACCCTCGGAGCCGCGTCTCTGCTGACCGGGCTCGCCGGCGCGGCGGCCCTGGCCCCGGCTCAGGCCGCACCCCTGGAGAGGGAGCACTACCAGGACACGTTCACGGAGGAGTTCGACTGCGACGGGATCACGCTTCGCCAGGAGGTCTCGATCCAGGGCCTGTTCATGCTCAAGGAGGGCCGGGCAGGTGACCCGACCCCGTACTTGTCTGACAACTACGAGTACTCGATGAGGGCCACAGCGGTTCCCGACACCGGGCGCTGGTTCACCCGTGAGGGCAACGGGCTGTACAAGGACCGCAGGGCCACCCTCGTGCAGGGGACGGTCTACCAGTTCGACGCGATCGAGGCCGGTCAGCCGTGGATCGTGCGTGACATGGACGGCGACCTCGTCCTGCGGGACCGCGGCCTGCTCCACACCCGGTTCCAGGTGGACACGAAGGGTGACGCAGACCAGTCGAACGACGAGTTCGTGGAGGGCTCCTGGGAGCTTGTTGCGGACCGCGGCTCGCATCCCGGGTTCTACGTCGACTACTGCCAGATGGCCAAGGACCTGCTGATCCCCTGATCGCCGCGCGCAGCACGGAGCAGCCAAAGCCAACACCGGCGCTGCGGCGGGGAGCACGTGTGTGGCGCGGGTCCTGGCGTCGGGGCAGGGCCTGCGCCTGGGGTCTCCTCCTCGGTTCGGCCCCCGGTGGGCCTGGCCCGAGACTCCCCGGGGCGGCGGCCAGCCGTTTGAGGTTCGGTTGCGCCGACGCGGCGCCGGGCCAGGAGGCGCGCACCCGCAACCGCAGCCAGGGCGCAACCAGACCGCCGCACTCCGCACCGATCCTCGGGGCAACGACGCAATGAGAGGGGTGAGCCACGATGAGGTGGACCTGCCCACAGCATCCCGGGGTCTTGTGATGGGCTCGGCGTGGTCCTACTCTCCGCCCATGGATGCGGGGGTTCTGGGGCCGTTGCGGATCCAGGTTGCCTCGGGGGAGGTCCCAATCACCGGGGCCAAGGAGCGGACTGTGCTGGCGCACCTCGTGGCCCGTGTGGGCCAGGTGGTGCCGGCCGAGGAGATGGTCGACGCCCTGTGGCCCGACGATCCGCCGCGCACGGCTCATCGGACCCTGCAGTCCTATGTGGCCCGGGTGCGTTCGGCCCTCGACCAGGGTGGGGCGGGTGCAGGTCTGATCGTGACCGAGGGCCGCGGCTACCGGCTGGTCATCGATCCGGGTGATGTCGACGCGCACCGTTTCGTCCGGCTGGTGGAGCTGGGCCGCAGCGCCGCTGCCGATGGCCAGCCCGGGGCGGCGGCTGAGACACTGAGCGCCGCGCTGGCGTTGTGGCGTGGACCGGCCTACGCGGGGTTTGAGTCGACGGTGTTCGGCCGTGCGGAGGGACGCAGGCTGGGGCAGTTGCGCTTGGCGGTGGTGGAGGACTGGCTCGAGGCACGCGTGTCGGACGGTGGGGCCGCCGAGGCTGTTCCTGAGCTTGAGGCGCATGTCACCGAGAACCCACTGCGCGAGCGGGGATGGGCGCTGTTGGCCCGGGCGTACGCCGCGGCCGACAACCAGGCAGCCGCCCTCGACGCCCTTGACCGGGCCCGGCGGGTGCTGGCCGATGAGCTCGGAGTCGACCCGGGCGAGGAGCTGCGCACCCTTCAGGCGCGGGTGCTCGCCCACGACCGGTCGCTGCGGCCCCGCTCGGCGCTGCCCGCTGCCCTGGTCCCGCCGGCCACTGCCCTGGTGGGCCGGGCCGAGGAGTTGGCGGCGCTGCAGGAGCAGTGGCGCCTCGCCGCCGCGGGGACCGGACGCCGTGTGCTGTTGCTCGGGGACGCGGGCTCGGGCCGGTGGCGGCTTGCTGGCGAGATTGCCCTGACCGCGCACGGGCAGGGGGCTGCGGTCCTGCTGGGCGCTGCGACCGGGCCGGGGCAGGGTCCTGTGCTGCGGGTCGTGGATGCCCGGGATGGGGCTGCGGGGGAGGTTGGCACCCCCGTTGATCAGGAGCTCCAGCTCGTCGTGGCGGGTGTGCCGCCGATGGGCATGCCTGCGGACGCCGAGGTCCGCACCTGCCCGCTCACGGTCGACCAGGTGCGCGAGGTTCTGGTCGGATACCTCCCCGACGGTGTCGGAGCCGAGGACGTGCAGGCTGCGGCGTGGGAGATCCACGAACGGTCCGGGGGCAATGTGGGCCGGACACGGGATCTGGCGGTGCGGTGGGCGCGGCAGGCCGTCGCCCAGCGGGTCGCGGAGCGGACCGCGCGCAGCAGCGGGACCGCGGTCGCCCATGAGGCTGAGCGGTCGGCGCTGGCCGACGACGTGTTGCGCTGGTCGGCCCTGCGCCCGGCCCTCGACGTGGACCACCAGATCTGCCCGTGGCGGGGGCTGGCGTCCTACGACGAGGGTGACGCCCCGTGGTTCGCCGGTCGGGAACGGCTGGCCGCCGAACTGGTCGCCCGGATCGGCGCGGAACGCGCGCTGCTGCTGGTCGGCGGCTCCGGGGCCGGCAAGTCCTCGCTGCTGCGCGCGGGGTTGCTCGCCGCACTGGCGGCCGGTGCGCTGCCTGGCAGCGCCAGCTGGGTGCGCATTGTTCTGCGCCCGGGCGAGCACCCGATGCGCGAGCTCACCGAGGCGGCACTGGTCGGGGCCGGTTCCACGGGGCCGGACCGGGTCGCTGACCTGTTGGCCCGCTCGCTGGACGGCCGTGGTGGCGCCGAGCGCATCTTGCTGGTGATCGACCAGTTCGAGGAGTGCTGGACCGTCTGCGCGGACCCCGGTGAGCGGGAGGCCTTCCTGGCGACGGTGGCCGACCTCGCGCAGAACCCGCACGTCCCGGTCACCCTCGTGATCGCGGTCCGCGCCGATCACGCGGGCAGCATCGCCAGCCACTCGGGGATCGCCGACGCCCTGGCGGGACGCTCGGTGTTCGTCGGCCCGATGGGCGAGGGTGAACTGCGCCGGGCCATCGAGGGGCCGGCCGCGCGTGCCGGCCTGACCCTGGACACCGGCCTGGCCGACGCCCTGGTCGCCGACACGCTGGCCGAACCAGGCGGGCTTCCGCTGTTGTCGACCGCCCTGGCCGACCTGTGGGCGCAGCGTGTCGGCGCTCGGCTCACCCTGGGCGCCTATGTCGGATCCGGCGGGGTGGGTGCCGCGATCGCCCGCATGGCCGAACGCGCGTACGCCGAACTCGACGGCCCGCACCAGCGGGCCGCGCGGGTGCTGCTGCGAAGGCTGGCTGGTCCCGGCCAGGGTGATGGAGTGGTGCGCCGTCGCGTCTCCCTGACCGAGTTGGAGGCCCTGCCGGATCCCCTCGTTCGAGCGTGCGTCGAACCTTTGGCGAGGGACCGCTTGCTGATGGTCTCCGATGGTCACGTCGAGGTGGCCCACGAGGCCCTGTTCCGCTCCTGGCCGCGGCTGCGCGACTGGCTGGCGGAGGATGCGAGCGCCCGCGATGGTCAGCGCCGGTTGACCGTGGCGGCCGCGGAGTGGGATCGCGAGGGGCGCGAGCCGGGCGGGCTCTGGGGGGGCGCTCGGCTGGCCAGCGCCGTTGAGCTGGTGGCCACCCGGCCAGAGGAGTTCACCGGGCTGGAGGTGACCTTCGTCGAGGCGGGTACCGCCAAGCTCGACGCCGAGCGCGCCGACGCCGAGCAGCGGGCGCGGGTCGCCCAGAAGCAGAACACCCGCCTGCGAAGGGTGCTCGCCGGGCTGGGCATCACGTTGGCGATGGCGCTGGTCGCCGGTGGCCTGGCCATCCTGTCGCGCAACGAGGCCGACGCCCAGCGCACCCACGCCACGGCGCAACGCCTGGCGGCCACCGCGATCTCGGAGGACTACCTGGCCGATCGGATGCTCACCGCGGTCGAGGCGGTGCGGACGCAGGCGTCGCCGCAGACCGTCGGCGCGTTGCTGTCGGTGCTCGACGCCAACCCGGCCATCGTTGACCGGATCGACACCCCGAACCGGCTCCTGGGGGCGGCTTCGGCGCCTGGATCGTCGACTGCCGTGGCGGTGGCCAACATCGAGGACGTGCACCTGTTCGACATGACCACGGGCGAGGACCGGGTGGTGTTCAGGCAGCCCGACGCCAACCTGCTGGAGGTCCGGATGAGCCCCGACGGGCGCTTCACGGCCTTCGCGGACGCGTCGTGGGCGGGGCGAAGGCCCGCGAGGCTCACCGTTCTGGATACGTCGTCCGGGGAGGTTGTGTGGACGCGCGACATGGAGGATGACCCCGGTGGCGTGGTGATGATGGGTGGTTGGGACTTCACGGGCACACCCGGGGAGCTCGCGGTGGCGACGGTCGACGGCCTGGACCTCGTCCGGGTCGACGGTTCAGCAGCGGAGCGCCGGGTCGCCTGGGAGCCGGTCGATCCGCAGTGGATGCGGCTGGCGCGGGTGAGTGCCGGGCGGGTCGTGCGGTTCGCGACTGACACGCTCCCGGCCCAGATCATCGACCTGTCCTCGGGGGCCACCCGGGAGTTGCCGGGCGTGGGCGGCTTCGGCTTCGTGAGCCCGGATGGTCTGCGGCTTGCCACGCAGTCGGCCGGTCCCTCTCCTCATCTGGCCGGCCCGGTCCTGATCTTCGACATCACCGATCCCGCGGCGAAGCCCGTCGAGGTGCCCGTCGAAGGTGAACTCGGAGGAGCCGCCTTCACCACAGACGGCGGCACCGTCGTCCTGGGTTCGATGACGGGCTCGGTCGTCGTCGCCGATCCGGTGACCGGGGAGGTGCGAGAGACGTTCAGCGGTGGCCACAACGGCGCGATCCTGGGCGTGGTCGTCACCCCGGACGGCCGTACGGCATGGACCGCCGGGCGCGACGGTGACCTGATCGCCTGGGACCTCTCGGGGCAGCGGCGCCTGGCTGTCGGGCGCGACCTGCCGCTGGCTGTGACCTCGGGGCAGGTTTCCGCCGACGGGCGGCGCGCCGCGGTGTGGGCGGAGAACCCACCCGGTGTACCCGCCCAGGCCGGAGTGATGGACCTCGCCTCCGGGGATCTGATCACCGGTCCCTTCCCCCGCAGCGGGGAGCCAGGGGAGCTGCCCAGCACCCCCGCCGCAGGCATCACCCCCGACGGGGCCAACCTCTTGGTCGGTGCGGTCGCCGGACCCGAGGACCCCGCCGCCCGCCTCCAGGTCGTCGACGTGGCGTCCGGCGAAGTCCGTCACGATACCGCGCTGCCGTGGTGGCCCAATGGGATCGCCGCCTCGGCCGACGGGACCGCGGCGATCGTGGCGGGGGTCGACGGCGTGGTCCGGATCGACCTGAGCACAGGGCAGGTCACGGCGACCCGCGACCTGCCCGAGGTCAACTGGTACACCGATGGCCAGTCCACCGTGGAGCCCTCCCCGGACGGCCAGCACGTGGCCGTTGCCCGGGAATCCCAGGTCGTCATCCTGGACGTGGTCGACCTTCACGAGGTCGCCGCCTGGCCGGCCGGCGACTACGAGCATGTGTTGGCGATGAAGTGGCTCGATGGCGGCAGGGCACTTGCCTACGGCGGACGCCTGGGCAAGCTGGCCACCCGATCCTTCCCCGACGGCACGCTCATCGGGGAGCCTCGGCTGGCCTTCCCAGGCTTCCTGCTTGACATCACCGCCAGCCCGGACGGCGCCCTGTTGGCCCTCATGGGATCCGACGGCGAGGTGCTGCTCTGGGACACCGCCGCGCAGCAGCCGATCGGCCAGCCGCTCGTCCCGGCCCGGGATTCAAGCGGGCGGGGCTGGGTCCGCTTCACCCCCGACGGCGCCGCACTCGAGGTGCTCTACGACTCCAGACGGGCCTACCGCTACCAGATCGACACCGATGCGCTGCTGACCCGGGCATGCGTGCTCGCCGCGCGCGAGCCAACACCGGCCGAGTGGGCCTCGATGCACGGCGACACCCCGCAGCAGCCCACCTGCGGCGCCCGCGGTGAGGCCGACCTGCTCGCCCAGGCCAGCTGACCCCCGGCGCTGCCGTCCGCCCCCGGGCTACCCCTCGGCGAGGTCCATGGAGTCCCACACGCCGACCAGCGCGTCAGAGTCCCGATCCGTCTCCGCCAACCCCTCAGGCCCACGGAACGTCGATGCCTGGACCACGACCCAGCGCCGGCTCGAGGCCCGCTCGTTCCCGCAGGGTGACATCGTGATCGAGTCGAGGCAGGCATTCCCCGGGTCGTCCTGGATATGGCGGTCAACCCTGATGGCAGCCTCCTGGCGCTGCTGGGTGGTGATGGCGACCTGCAGCGGCCCACCTGTCAGGAGCAGGGCGGGGACCTGCTCGCCCGGGGGAGTTGAGCGGCTCAACGGGCGAGCTGGCGGCTATGCCTCGGGCAGGTCGATCGAGGCCAGGATCTGCGACAGCGTGTCGTCCGGTCCGTAGGGCGCGGACAGGCCCTCGGCGCCCCGGAAGGTGGACGCCTGGACGACCACCCAACGCTGGCCGATCGGGACCAGGATGAATCGCTCGTGGATGTCCGCGAAGGACTCGTGGGCGACATCGCCGGTCTGGAAGAGGTGTCCCCCCTCGGGGCCCCAAGCCACGTCGAACTGGGTGCTCGGCCGCCCGTCGACCTCGACGGCCCGCTCATCCAGGACCTCGAACGAGGGATGCGTCCGCACCCAGGCGATGGGGTCCGAAGGCAGTGGCTGCACGGCACCGCTGGCCGGATCGACGGTGCTGGCGGCCTCGTAGATCAGGACATCGGCCCACCGCTCACCCTCGGGATCCGAGGCCACGTCCGGGGCGATCACGTGCCTGAACGTCGGGGTGCTGGCATCCCTCCACCCCTGGGGCATCGTGACCGTCAGCCCATCCGGGATCAGGTCCGTGCGTGCAGCGGGGACGGGCGCCGACGTGGCCGAGGTGCTCGGCGCGGGTGCGGAAACCATGCTGGCCGATTCCGGGGACGGGTCGGCTGAGCATGCGGTCAGGGCCAGGCCCGCCAGGGCGGGGGCCGCCAGCAGCCGAAGGGTGATCATCACGGTTCCTCCCTGCTCCACCGACCGTCGGCGGGAGCAGGGCGACAGTCGCGCGTTCAGGTTGCGGTGGTGTTGCGAATCGGTTGGGCGCACCCCTTCAGGGGCCGGGCAGGCAGCCGGTCGAGATGCGCGGTCCGCTTTACGGCGTGCACCGCAGGCGGATCGCAACGTTCCCGCAACGGCCCTGGCAGACGCTGCGACCTGGCCGGGCAGTGGGTCGGGCCACGCATACCGACAGGAGCAATCGGATGGATGTTTGCATGGTGGCTCGAGTCGTGGCGGCGGCCCTCGTGGCCGTCGGAACCGTGACTGTTGCGCCCTCGGCCACCGGGGTGTCGCCAGCTGGATCGTCCGGCGGCGAGTGCGAGGTCGTGCAGCTCAAGGCATCCCCCGGGTCGCCCTGGGGCACGGTCGTGGACATCGAGCTCGTCGAGGTCGACGGTGCCTCCCAACCGGTGTACTACGGATCGTTGGAGATCCCGGACGAGGTGGGAGTCCCGCACCAGCGCGCGGCGCTGTGGTTGGGCCTGGAGGCTGAGCCGATGGTCCTCGACACCGGTTACGACGTCGACATCGCCCTCGAGCTGACCAGCACGGGACTGGCGAACGGACAGAGCGAGGACTGGGCCAACGGTCGCGAGGTCGCCTGGGTCTACGACCTGCAGACTGGGCAGCTGACCTTCGTCGACACGGGGAAGGGCTGGGCGGAGGGCGACCACCCGTGGGTCCGGCGCATCAACAGCGGCGGCGCCCTGGCGGGCGTGATCGGTCGCGGAGTGGGCAAGGGATGGCGGCCCCAGGCTGCGGGCTGGGAGCACTTCACGGGGTCCCTGCGTCGTCTCCAGGAGTCCGGGGAGGCCTCCGAGGCGGTGGCGATCAACGACATCGGTGATCGCGCCGGGATGAGGGCGCGGACCAGGATCCTCAACGGCGACTGGCTTGTCTTCGACCCGGTCATGTGGGATGCCCACGGGGGTGTGCGGCCCGTGGCCAAGATCGGCCTTGACGGCTACATCCGTGGGCTCACCGAGGACCGCCAGATGGCCGGGTTCTCCTTCATGGGGCCGGATCCCTCCATCGGATTCCGGCAGGCGACCTACTGGGCCTCGCCGGACGAGGTCGTCGGGCTCGGTGTCCTGGATGGCGGCGGCTGGTCCGACGCATTCGGCATCGACGACAGCGGGTGGGTCGTCGGCGGCATGGACCGGTTCGTCGACCAGGACGATCCGCTCGGTGAGGGCTGGGGCGTGATGAACCACAACTTCCTCTGGATGCCCCAGACCATGCAGCCTGGGCAGGTTCGGGTCCTGCCCAGCCTGTACGCGGTCGCCGCGGAGGTCGACGACTGGCACCAGTGGGCGGCCATCCACGTGGCGCACGGTGTCAACGCCGGGCTCGACCAGGTAGGGGCTGGCACGCACGTCGGGTTCGCCGACGATGGGCGGTTGCTCGGGGCGCCGACGGTCTACCTCAACGCCTCGTCGTGCGGCGAAGTGGTGGACACCACGCAGGATCCCTGGCACCTGACCGACCGTTCGGCCGCACAGGAGGCCGCCGGCGTGATCGGCAACCCGAACCGGCTGCTACGCCCGAAGCGCTAGTCCGGACCGACCATCCAGCGCTCGGGACGCGCTGATCCCGGTGGGGTGCCTGGCGCGCCGGGGACGCCAGGCACCCCGTTGTGGGCGTGACGCCGGGTGGCAGTCCGGCCAGTGCGCGAGTCCTGGTCCACCCTGCGCGCCGATAGCTGCGCCGAACGCCCTTACCAGCGCGGTCCAGTTGGGCCTCGAGCTTGGGGTGCTCGGCGGCCCGGAGTGGATACCCGCCCTGGTCGTCGCACTACTGGCCGTCCAGGCAGGGCATGTGCTCGCACCGAGACCGACGATGACCGCATTGGCGGTATTGGGGGTCTTGGGAACCTTCGTGACCATGGCCCACGGATCTGGGCCAGTTGTCGCCACGTCGGTGCTATTCGTGGTCGCGATGATCAGTTGGCTGGCAGGGCTCCTGCGGGGCAGGTAACGGGGGAACGGCGGGTGTGAAGATCTAATCCGTCGATCTCTCCTCGCTAGACTGCCCCCGACCGGGAACGGGGGTGGGATGACCATAACGCCTTCCGCGCGGGGCTGCTCTTTGGGCTCGAGCGCGGTTGGGACCTGGAACGCTTCGCTGATCTGGGGCTGCGTCTGGGAGCCATCAAGTACGCGAGCAGAGGTGGACAGAACCACCGTGTCAGCCTCCGCGAGCTTGGACTGGAGGAGGACCGCTGGTGATTCGTCCTGAGCCTTCACCCATGAGACTGGCCATTCGACTGGCACTCGTGAACGCCCAGTCCGGGCTGGGCGGCCCATTTGGTGCCGTCATCACCAAAGATGGGTCGCTGCTGTCCACAGGGGTCAACCAAGTTACTCGTTCAAGCGATCCGACCGCACACGCCGAAATGGTGGCGATCCGTGGTGCCTGTGCCCTCCTGGGCACGTTCCAATTGGAGGGCTGTGTCGTCTACTGCAGCTGTGAACCATGCCCGATGTGCATGGGTGCCCTCTACTGGGCCAGACCGGCCGCGGTGTTTTTCGCCGGCTCGCGGGTCGAAGCGGCGAGCTTCGGCTTCGACGACGCCTACATCTGGGAGGAGCTGGCGGTCCCCGCACTCCAGAGGCGTCTACCGATGGCCTCGTTCCTGAGCGAGGAGGCCTCGGGCCCATTCCAGGCCTGGCAGCACCGCCTGGACCGGATCGATTACTGAATCCCCCGCAGCGCCCCAATCCGTTTCACACCATCCTCCAGACGAGCCCGGTTCCGTCGGCCCGGGCTACGTACCGTCCAGGATCGCGCCTGAGCAGGTCACGCAGCACCTGCCTCGACATGCCGGCGCAGCCCCCGTACCCGATCGCCTCCACTTGCCGGGCCAGGTGCTGGACCACTTCAGGTCCAGCCTCGATCTCGGTAGGGTAGCCGGGTCTGTCCGACGAGGTTGGCCGCCAGTTCGCCGTCGCGCACGGCCTGGTTGCAGATCGTCCGCAGCAGCTGGTAGGCCTGCGCGCGGGCAGTCGGACCGGTGGTGGTGCCGAGGGCGGTGTGCCAGTCGCGGACAACTGTTCGGGTGAGCTCCCGGAGTCGCCGGTCGCCGAGGGTCGGCAGGATGGGCCGGTCGAGCACCGACAGGTACAGCGCGGCGGTGCGGGGTTTGAGGTCGGTGCGCCCGGCCAGCCACCCGGCCGCGTAGTCGCGCAGCACGACGGCGCCGGTGTCGTGGGCCTTCCACGTGCCTCGGACCAGGTCGGTGCGCTGGGTGGCCACCAGGTGTCGGCGTCCTCCTCGGTGGGGAAGGTCATCGGGGCGAACACCCGAATTGTTGGGGGCGGGCGGTCCTGCGAGACTCGAAGGTAATCGAACGGAGGATGTGTCAACTACAGATGAACGTGGTGATCACCCGCCGGCTTGGGGAGTAGTCAGATCCCTTCGAGGCGTCTATCGTGCTCTACATGGAGCACACGCGAGCAAACGGGGAGCGCAGCGACTGCTTCCTCGCTGGCTTCATGGCCTCGCAGGCACCGCCCGAGTCAACGGACGAGCGCCATTCCGGTCACGCAGCACCCGATCTTCGTCAGGCGGTCGGTCAACTTGCCCCCGAGCTGGGCGCTGGCGCCATTGCGCTGCTCGCCTTGGGGCTTGAGGCTCTCTGGTTGAGGTGCGGCGAACAGCCGCCCGCCTTCCTAACACTCGTCGTTCTTGTCGCTCTCGCCGTCCTGGTGATGCCCATCGGATCCGCCGTCCTTGCGTCGACGAGACTCCGGTACCGGGCCTCCGTCGTCCTGATGGTCCTCAGTCGATGAAGGGCCCCCGGGTTGTGCGTGGCGTCGATCGACCGACGCATGATCCGAAGGGCCCCTCATCCAATCTCTGACACCCGCATCAACTCTCGTGCAGGGACCTCCCGGTTGGGTCGTAGAGGCACCTGTCCACCGACTCCGACTCCTGCGGTGAAGAGTTGTCGAGGAGCCAGTCGAGGAGACTCGCGAATGTATGGGGACGGGGTGCCCGAGACGCTCCTTCGATCGTCTCCAAGCACCGAACGAACACGTCGGAACCCTCCATGTTCGGGTCCTTGTACCTGCCCTCATACATCGAGATCACGATGCCCAAGTCGCCCGCCTGGCAGTCATTTGAGACATCGACTGCGTCTGGTCTATCAGACGACCAGACGTAGACGCCGTAGCGATCCTCCGGAACGAGGGAGACGCCACGTTCGCGGGCACATTCTTCAACGGCCTTGATGGCGGATTCGTACTCAGGCCTCGACACCACAGCGTCGGCCAGAGCCACTGTTCCGAGGCTCGTGTGCACGCGGGTCGCCGCATCCTGCGCGGCCTGCTGCCACGGATCTGGCGTCTGAGGCGTGCCGCACCCAGTCAGCGCTAACCCCACGGCCGCGAGTGCTCCCACGAGGGCTGGACGTGTACGGGTGCCGAAGCGGATCACTGTGTCCACGGGTTCGCCTTCATGAAGAAGCTGGTCTCAGCAGCCGTAGGTCCAACCGGCACGTGGAGCGTAGTCGCGGTAGAGGCCTCCGAGGCTTCCCGACGTTCCGTAGCGATAGTAGTTGCCCGAGTACGTCCCGGTGCTCGAGGAGACCGTCGAGAGATTCCTCCCGGCGCTGTTCGCGTTGAACGCCGGGTTCCCGAACCAGTAGCGAACGCCACTTCCTGACACGTAGCGGGCGATGACCGCGTACGTGTTCTGAGTCCCGTGATGTGGCTCAATCCAGGTGGTCGTCTTGGAGGTGCCCCACATCAGCTCCACATAAGTGCTTGGATCCCTGCCGAGGTCCATCTGACCGCAAGCCGCTTGGGCCGGCGACGCTGGCATGGCCACCCCTACAGCGGCGGCAACCGTGACCCCCGCGACCAGACTCGTCAACTTCCTACGCATCATCATCAACTCCCCTGTTTCATTGGCACTCTCTGGAACGGACCAAATCGGTCAAATCGCCCCCCCGAAGCGCCATCGGCACCCTACGCCTGGCCGTGATCGGACCACGCTCGGGGTGCCTGTCTGTTCCGTAGCGCACAGGCGCGCACTTCAGGTCACAGCTCGGGTGACGCTCGCGTCCTATGACAAGGCGAGCCATGAGCGGACCACCATCTGATCAACTTCGGAATCGAACTCAGTTCCAGTCGACCGGTGAGGTCGTACGCAGACAGCCGGCGCCGAGGTCCGCGCTCCATGGGAATGGTGGTCTTGGTACCGAGGATGCCCGACCTGGACGGTTGCTTGCGGGCTGTCGACGACAGCCAACGGGTCGCCTGGCGCGAGCCGGAAGGCCGCGGACAGTAGGCCGGGGGCCATCCGGCAGACCGGAGGTCGTCACACACCACAAAGGTCGTCGCGGCGCGACGCCCAGGTCGCACCCGGATTGTCCGACCCCAACAGCCCTGCGCCCCTCCGTCTGCGATCGCCAGGCCGACACTCCTCACCACAGCCGCAGCGTCACCCGGCGTTGCGCAACGGAGTGCGTCAAAGTGGGTGGGCAGTGCATCCTGCCCCAGGTGCGCGACTCGCGGCCGAAAGGGGGCAGGGCTGGGAGGCTGGGTCAGCCTCCCGGAGGGGAGTGCGTCGGTCCGACGATTCCCCGAAGACTGCTGTGCGGGCGCGACTTGGGCAGTGCCGCGAGTCTCTTGGTCAGCGGGGTCGGTAGGCGTCGCGGCGGTGGTCGATCCGGAGAACGATGATCTCGCCGGTGGTGTCGTTGATCCGCTACAGCACGCCGTAGGTGCCGCGGCGCGCGGAATGGATGCCGGCGAGGTCGCCGCGCCGGGGTTTGCCCACGCGCCGGGGATCGCTGATCAGGGCGCCGCCGGTCGTGCGACGCCACCAGCGGGGCACCGCGCACGGCGATGAGGTCTCCTTCGCTGGTGGTCTGCCAGATGAGCCACCGGATGTGGGAGTCCGGGCAGCGGCCCACCCAGGTGGCGAAGGCACTGACGGCCAGCAGCGATCCTTCGCCCGCGGAGAGGTCCACGGGTGCTAGGTGCTCGCGGAGGCTCAGCCTTGCGGTGTCATGTCGCAGGGCGTCCTGGAGGGCCTACGCATCCTGCTGGGAGCACGCCGCGACCTTGTGACCGGCCAGACCGGTCACATCAACCAGCTGCGAGCCTTGTTGCTGGGAGGGATGACACCGACCGGGCGCTGGACCGGGGGACGCTGCCTGCAAGCAGACTGTCCAGCATCGCCCGCCGCCGTGGAACTCAACGCGACGCAGTCGAGCAGGTTATCCGCAGGCGTGAGTGCCGCCGCCTCGCCCCGGCGATCATGACCAGTCGCGGAGTTGGTCGCCAACAAGCAGCAGCTGACGGAGTTGGTCGACACGATGGCCCCGGGCCTGCTGGGACTGCGGGCAGTCGGACCGGTCAGCGCCGCCCAGGTGATCGTGTCCTGGTCCCACCCCGGGCGGTGCCGCGACGAGGCGGCATTCGCCGCCCTCGGCGGCGCCTGCCCCCGACCAGCCAGCAGCGGACGCACGGTCCGGCACCGCCTCAACCGCGGCGGTGACCGGGCTCTCAACCGGGCCCTGCACGACATCGTGATGACCCGATGGCGGTCTGCCCCCGTACTCACGACTAGGCCGACGACGTGCCGAGGGCAAGAGCGACCGCGAGATCCGCCGCTGCCTCAAGCGGTACGTCGCCCACGAGCTCCACCGGGAACTCGCCCGCGCCATGGCTTGAAACACATAGAAGCGTCCACCAGCGGGTCGTTGCTCGTGTCCACCAGCGATGGGCACATATGCCGACTGCCTCCCACTCAGCCCCTTTCACGCGCGCACCGCGCTGATGGAAGATGAGGTATGACCGACTCTGAGTTGAGTGAGGCTGGGACTGCGCCGACCCAGGCCGTCTACTTGATCGTCAGCGCCGCCAGCAGGGGAGTCGTTGCTGACCTGACGAAGCTCCCACGAGACGACCGGCTCATAACGGGTGGCATGCTCCGGCTAATCTGTCTCAGCCCCGACGCCGGGCGGTACGACCCGTCCGGGATTCGCATCAAGGGCGCCGTCGTTACCTCGACTCTCGATCTTCGCTCATGCGAGATTCGGTTGCCGCTCGAGTTCTTGGACTCTACGTTCCGAAGGCGGATCCGCCTCGATTCGGCTACCTTGTCGGCCTTCACACTCGCCAACTGCTCGCTTGCCGGTCTGAGCGCAAGACATTCGACGATCGCGAATGGACTGTCACTCTGCCGTTCACGTGTGTGGGGAGAGGTCGGGCTGGCCAGCGCGAAAATTGAAGGCGATCTCGTCTGCTCTGACGCGACGCTCGCCAACCCAGGGGATGTGGCCGCCTCCGCGGACCTTGTCGAGATCGGCGGTAACGTCCTCTTCGACGGGTTGACTACTTCCGGCGCGATCAGTCTCCGCCGAGCTAAGGTCGTGGGCGACCTCGACGCTGCCGGTGCGAGCTTGCGGCGGACGAAGGGATTTGCTCTCATCGCCACCGGCGCCAGAATCGGTGGGCGCGTTGGTCTCGACAAGGGATTTAGCTCCAAGGGTGTATTGGTTTTCGCCTACGCTGAGATCGGTAGCGACCTCGACTGTCGCGGCGCGCACTTCGACCCAGACGCGCCAGTGTCACTGATTGCCAGTGCCGCGACGATCCACGGGCAGCTCGCTCTGGTGCAAGTGTCGTCCGGCCCGCTCGACATCGTCGGTGCGAGCGTAGCCGGCGGTATCGCGGCGATGGGCGCCGAACTTGTCGTCAAGAGTGCCTGGCACGGAGATGCCAGTGGGAACGCGGTAGCCGCCGATTCGATCGACGTGGGGAGCAGCATCGATTTGCGCGATGCGCGCGTCGCGGGCACGGTACGACTCACTGGCGCCAAGATCGGCGGCGACCTCATCTGCAAGGGCGCGATCATTAGGGGCGGCCTTCAGCGGCAATTCGACGCTACAAGCTTGACCACGCCGGTGCGCCATGCGCTAGCCGCGGGCCGAGCCGAGATCGGCGGCGACGTCACGCTCAACCGACTGCAGGCGCAAGGCGAGATACGCCTCTTCCGCTCGCAGATCGCAGGCGACGTCGATCTCTGTGACGTTCAGCTAACGAACGACTACGGCTTGTCGGTCCTTGCAGCCGAATGCAGCATGGGACGGCTCGTAATGTGGAATGCAGCGCTAGGCGGAGGAATCAATCTCGCCGGGGCACGAGTCAACACGATCGACGACGATATTGCGGACCCGCACGACTACTTGGGAAGTTGGGGCACCGCCGAGAAGATCGTTCTCTCGGGCCTCGCATACCAAGGCTTCACGCATGGCACGCAGATGGCCGATGATCACGTGCGTTTCGTGAAACTGAAGAGGTTCTTGGGACAAGAGCGAGCGATCGACACTTGGGATCCTCACTTCCGCTTCCCTTGGCTTGAGAGCAGCCAACATTTCGACTCTGCTGACTGGCAGCAGCTGATTGACACCTACCGTGCAAGCGGCCTTGAAGCGTTCGCTGTACGCGCCGAAATCGAGCGCCAGAACGATCGCTTGCGTCGCGCTGGGCTAGGCAGGCTACGTTGGCTCGGGCGCTGGACACTAAGAATCAGTATCGGTCACGGTTACCGCTCTTGGCTTGCGATCCTTTGGGCGATCCCGATCATCGCACTCTTTGCACTTCTCGTCGCACGAGTGCCATCGGCGTTTATCCCCACGACGTCAGCTTCGACGCCCGCGCCACCACCGATGCTGTACGCCCTCGACACGTTCCTACCAATCATCGACCTCGGCGTCGCGGGCAAGTGGGTGGTTGAGGGGTGGCTTCAGTGGGCGCAGACACTCGTGATCATCGGTGGTTGGACCCTGTCGACGCTCTTCGTCGCCGGCTTCACCAAGGTCGTTCGGTCCTAATGCGGCTTCACACGGATGAATGTGTGGTGCGGTCATCATGATGACTCCATTCGAGGGTGTCGGAGAGCCCGCATACGCTGAACCTTGACAGGGCCTGCACCCGCCAACACCGGCGGGAGTCAGTCAAGAACACCCAGATGCCCGCTCAAGTTTGAAGAGCCCTCAGACGTCCCGAGCGTCTTGACCGAGATCGCCACCCTCGGGCGGACGTTGAAGAAGCGGGCCGCTGACGTGCTCGCCTACTTCGAGCGCCCCGGCACGAGCAACGGCCCGACCGAGGCCATCAACGGACGCCTGGAACACCTCCGCGGCTCCGCCCTCGGCTTCCGCAACCTCACCAACTACATCACCAGATCCCTACTCGAGACCGGCGGATTCAGAACCCAACTACACCCCGGATTGTGATGAGCGGGTAATCGGATCGCGGCGGTTCTGACCGATGGGACTCTGGTGGCCAAGGACGGCACGCAGGGCGGCTGGGTGACGTTGCAGGGCTCGGTAAAGCAGGTATTCCTGGCAGGTGATCGCATCGGTGCCCTGATGACCGGCGGGACCCTGTTGGCCAAGGACGGAATGTGCGGCGGGTGGGTCATATTGACCGGAAACGTGGCTTCCGGGCTTTTCCAGTAGATGACCAGGAAGGCGGTGGGTGTTCCATCGTCGGGGCGTCCACCGCCTTCCGTGCGCGCTAACCACCGGCGCTCGCTCCCATCGGGCAATGTCGACGTACGGAGAAGGTTGCGTCTGGGAGACTGCGGCCATGGCGCTGGACATGGGCCGCCATCAGCCCAATCACCCACCCGCGCGGCACGCCGGCCTTGATCAGGGCTGCGGTGGGCAGGGCGAACACCGCAATGTGCACGGAGCTTGTCGACGGCAGGCCTCGGTGGCGATCGCCGGTGCCGCGGGGCGTAGAGCACGGCGAGCTGCAGCCCGAGGGCGCCAAACGCCGCGTCAGCACGCGCAGGACCAGGCCATGCACCTGCCCCGCGAGGAGGCTCGCCGGGACCGGCGGGGAGGTCAGGTTGTCGGCCAGCTGCCAGCGGTCCATCAGGCGAACAGCGCCAGCAGGTCACCGACGCGGTGGTCGGCTTCGCTGGGTGGCGGAACGGGCGGTGCTCGTTGACGACGTAGTGGGTGCGCCGGCCCTGGGGTACCCGGGTCAGGTAGCCCCCTCCTCGAGGTCACGCACGATGTTCAGGTCACCCACCCGCGCGGCACGCCGGCCTTGATCAGGGCTGCGGTGGGCAGGGCGAACACCGCGATGTGCACGAGCTTGTCGACCGGCAGGCCTCCGGTGGCGATCGCCGGTGCCCGCGGGGCGTAGAGCACGGCGAGCTGCAGCCCGAGGGCGCCAACCGCCGCATCAGCACGCGCGGACCGGGCCATGCACCTGCCCCCCGAGGAGGCTCGCCGGGACCGGCGGGGAGGTCAGGTTGGCGAGCGCCAGCTGCCAGGGTGTCCATCAGGCGAACAGCGCCAGCAGGTCACCGACGCGGTGGTCGGCTTCGGCTGGGTGGCGGAACGGCCGGTGCTCGTTGACGACGTAGTGGGTGCGCCGGCCCTGGGGTACCCGGGTCAGGTAGCCCCCCTCCTCGAGGTCACGCACGATGTTCAGGGTCGCCCGCTCGGTGATCCCCACCACGTCCGCGATGTCACGGACCCGGGCATCAGGGTTGCGGTGGACGAAGACCAGGACGTGGCCGTGGTTGGTCAGCAGCGTCCAGGAGCGCGCGGTCGCGGGGGTCGGCTCAGCCATGGACCTGCTCCTTGTCGTCGGCGGAGGTGTGGGGGGCCACCGGTACCGTCCCGGTGGGTGCGGCCTCCACGGCGTCGGTGGCGCCCTCGGCGGGCGTGGAGCCCAGCTGGTCGGCATCGGCGTGCGGTGCCGCGGGTTGGCCGCGGGTGGCCCGCAGGCTGGCGACGATCGAGACGGTGATGATGGTGGCCACGACGCCCAGGCTCAGCCAGGTGGGCATCTTGTAGAGGTCGACCTGCAGGACCAGCTTGATCCCGACCCAGACCAGGACCAGGCCCAGGCCCAGCTTCAGGTACACGAAGCGGTGCATCAGGTCGGCCAGCAGGAAGTACATCGCGCGCAGGCCCAGGATCGCGAAGGCGTTGGCGGTGAACACCAGGAACGTCTCCTGGGTGACGGCGAAGATGGCCGGGATCGAGTCGACGGCGAACACGATGTCGGTGAACTCCACGAGCACCAGCACGAGCAGCAGCGGGGTGGCCACCAGGGCGCCGTTGCGGCGGGTGAAGAACTTCTGGCCGTCGTACTCGTCGGTCATCGGCACGTAGCGCCGGAACAGGCGCACGACCCCGGAGGTCGAGGGGTCGAAGTGGGTGTTGCGGTGGCGCATCATCATCACGCCGGTGAACACCAGGAACGCGCCGAAGATGTAGAGGATCCAGATGTACTCCTTGATCGCGGCCGAGCCGGCCCAGATGAACAGCCCGCGCATGATCAGCGCCCCGACGACGCCGTAGAACAGCACCCTGTGCTGGTAGCGAGCGGGTACCGCGAAGTAGCTGAAGATGATCGCCCAGACGAACACGTTGTCCACGGCCAGCGACTTCTCGATCAGGTAGCCGGCGTAGTACTGCCCGGCGAACTCCGCCCCCGAGGTGGCCCAGATGATCAGCCCGAAGCCGAGCCCCATCGCGACCCAGACCGCCGACCAGGCCGCGGCCTCCTTCGCCGTGATCACGTGGGCGTCCCGGTGGGCGAACAGGTCGATGGCCAGCATGACCACGATCACCCCCAGGACCGCCAGCCAGATCGTCAACGGCACGTCCATCGCTTGCTCAACTCACTTCCGGTAGGATGATTCACGAAATGCAATACACCTATCGTGGCGGCTTCGGCCTCACAGTGCAAGTCTGCGGGGCTGTTGCCTGAACGCGGATACATGTTATGGTCTTCACCAAGGAGGGGAGTACCCCACTCACCCGGCGGTCGCCATCACGTCCGATCCGACATCGGACCGGCCCCGGGGGTCGCCCCGGCGGCCGGGGAAGACCTCTGGCACCCGACGCCGGAGGAACCATGTCCCCGTCCACCCCCACGACCCCCCCGCCGCCCCCGCTACGGCTACCCACCGCGGCCGATGTGGCCCGATTGGCCGCGGAACGGCACCCGATGTGCCTGTCTGTGCTGATGACCACGACCCCATCCGAGCGCATGCTGCCCGCAGATCGGGCCACCCTGCAGGGCTTGACCCTGGACGCCCTGCGCCGCCTCGACGAGGAGCCGGACCAGCGGGCAACCGCCCAGACCCGGGCAGCGTTGGCGGCCACGATCGCCCATGCCCAGAGCGGACCGACCGACCGCGGCTTGGCGATCCTGGTCAGCCCGCAGGGCACACACCTGCTGCACCTGCGAGTCGCCCCCCGTGACCGGGTCGTGCTGGACCCGACCTTCGCCACCCGGGACCTGGTCCGCTCCGCCGCGGAGGACCCGGCGTTCCTGACCCTGGTCATCGATGGCCGGGCAGCGCGGCTGCTGCACTACGGGCAGCGCTACACCCGCCCCCTCCTCGGTCACGACTTCCCCATGATCAGGCCGACGGACAGCCACCGCGGCTCCGGGTCGGGCGCAGGTGGCGATGGCGCGCGACGCGAGCGCATGCGGTCCTTCCTCCGCGACGTCGACGCCCGGCTGGCCGCCCGGATCGAGGAGTTCGGGCTACCCGTGGTCCTGGTCGCCAGCGACCGCACGGCCGCGGAATACCTCAACTTGGCCCCCGGCCGGCGGATCGCCGCCGTCGTACGCACCGGCAACGCGAACACCCCCATGGCCGACCTCGAACGGGCCGGGCGGGACGCGCTCGCCGAACACATCCGCGACCGGGCCGCCGCCGCCCTGGACACCGTGGCCGTGCGCCTGGCCCACGGCCGGGCCGTCGCCGGACTGGCCGCCGCGTGGCAGGCGATCGACCAGTCCGACCCGGACCTGCTCGTGGTCGAGCACACCCACGAGGCCGCGGCCCGCCTGTCCGAGGACGGCCTGGATCTGGTCGCCGACCCCGAGGAGCTGGGCGTCCTCGACGACGCCGTCGACGAACTCATCGAGGCCGCCCTGGCCCGCGGCGTCGAGGTCGTGACGGTCCCTGACGGCGCCCTGGCCCGGCACGGTCGTCTCGTCCTGGCCCTCCGGGGGCCGGTTGCGGCGCTGGTCCCGTGACCATGCCGACGCCGGGAGGGACCTGCATGGACGACGATCACACCCTGAGCGAGTCCGACTGGGACGTCCTCATCGCAGTCCCCTTCGCGGTGTTCCTCCTGGTCGCCTACGCCGACGGCAGGCTCGCCCCAGCCGAGCGCCGGGCCTTCGCAAGCATCGTCGAGGGGATCGGGACGCGGGCCAGGAGTACCGATGATGCCCTGGTCCGCGAGGTCATGGGGCGGATCTCCCGGGACCCCGGCCAGATCATGGAGCGCCTGGACGGGCCGGTGGGGGCCGGGCTGCCCTTCTACGAGGTGTTCGCTGCCGCGCGGAGCCTGCTCGACGACATGCCCCAGCGCGCGCACGCGCTGGCCTACAAGGAGGCGATGATCCACCTGGCGCAGGAGATCGCACGCGCCTGGCCGATCCTGGGCCGACGGACAAGCGTCGAGGAGACACGCAGCATCGACTTCATCCGCGACCAACTGGGTCTCCGGGATGCATGGTGATCGATCCTGACCATCGACCGAGACGACGACGACCGTTGGCTGATTCACTCCACATGGTCGGCGAACTCGGGCAGGTGCCCCTCGAGCTCCGCACACACCGGCACCGTGGCGCCCACCCCGCAGGACACACCGACCAGCCCGCGGCCCAGGGCCGCCGCGCGCCCCAGCGCCAGTCGCCGCGCTGGTCAGCCCAAGGGTGATCATGACGAGCGCTACGCCCGCGAGGGCTAGCCCGGCGATCTGGGGCGGGTGCAGCCTCTCCTTGAGCACCACACGGGCCAGCAGCACCGTCCCCGCCGGATAGAGCGCCGTGAGGACCCCGACGACCGACAGCAGACCCGTCCGCAGGGCCAGGAAGTACAGACAATTGGCGGCGGCGTCGGCCACCCCGGCCACCATCGCCAGCGGACGGACCTCGCGCGAAGGGGTGAGCGGAGCGGCTGGGCAGGAGTGCCACGACAGGACGGTGACGCTGGCCGTCAGACGGTTCGAGGCCACCGTCCAGAGGCTGGCGGGATGTCAGCAGGATCCGCGCGCTCCAGAAGGACCAGGGACATGCCGATCCCCAGTCCCGCGCCTACTGCGGTGAGGATCCCCCGGCCGTTCGCCGAGGCGCTGGGTCAGCGGCCTCCGCTGGCTCCATGCCGATCAGCAGGCCGGCCACCACAGTCAGGCCCACGCCTACGAGCACGATGGGACCGGGTCGCTCGCCCATGGCCAACCCGGCCGCAACAGGGACCACCGCCGAGGTCACTGCCGACACCGGAGCCACGACGTTCATCGGCCCGAGGGCGAGCCCGGCGTACAGCAGCGTCAGGCCCAGGGCGCTGGAGATCCCGGAGGCGCCTCCCCAGACGAGTTGCGCCCGATCGGCGGATTCCCGAAGGGCCAGGCTCAACAGGGACACGAGAACGAGCCCGACCGGGAACGCGAGCGCAAGCACGCTCACGGCACGTGATCGGCGTGCCGCTAGTCCCGCCGCAGAAGTCCGCCAACCCCCAGCTCAGAGCGCTGCCGATCCCAGGGCGAGCCACATCCGTCGAGTGTGGCGCAAGGCCCGCCATCTCGTCCCCACACCGGGCAACCCGTACCCGGCTGGTTCAGGATCTCCCTGGGCCGGGTGCCGCAGCCGGCTCAGCTGTGGTGATCTGCAGGGGTGGGAAGGCCACCGGGATCGTGCGGGAGGCCAGCTGCCCGCGTGTCGGGGGTCATGAGGCCCCCGCGGCGGCCACCCCGGCGGGCTCGCGGACCGGGGTGCCGGTGTGCGGGATCGCGCGGGCGGGGTTCACGGCGTGCGCCGGGTCAACCGGGAGTGGTGTGGGCAGGTGTCGGCGGTGGGGGATCTTGCTCAGCTCGATGGTGATCGGGACGAGTGGCCAGGGCGATGCAGGCTGCCCATTGGCCGCCGGTCAGGGAGGTGGTGAGCAGCAGGTTCTGCATGAAGGTCCACTCGACGGCCACGATGGTGATCAGGACCGGGATGGACAGGGTCTTCAGCGCGCCCGGCACCGATGCCGCCAGGCCGGGCTCGGGGGAGCGGCGCAGGACCAGGCCGCTCAGGATGGTGCCGAACGCCATCACCACGAAGGCCATCGTCATCGGGACGCTGGGCTGGTCACCGGCCAGTTCCCCAGGCCCGAGCAGCAGGGCGACAAGGGTGACGAGGAACAGGACGGCGCCGTAGAACGCCCACTGGCGCACGGCCACCGGGTTGGCCAGCTTCAGGTTCGGGTCGCGCGGCGGTTTGGTCATCAGGCCGGGTAGGGCCGGTTCCTGCATGATCACGATCGGCGGGGAAGATGGCGATGAAGAAGTTGAGGAACAGGACCATCAGCGGGGTCAGGGCGATGCCGTCGTTGATGTCGAAGATGCTGGCGGTCAGGAACAGCAGCACCAGGGCGAGCAGCTGGCTCATCTGGTAGCGGACGTAGTTGGCGATCTTCTCGTAGGTGCTGCGGCCCAGGCGTACCGCGGTGACCAGGGTGCCGAAGTTGTCGTCGGTCAGGATCATGTTGGCGGCCTGCTTGGTGACCTCGCAGCCGCGAGCCCATCGCCACACCGATGTCGGCCTTCTTCAGCGCCGCCGCGTCGTTCACGCGCGTCTCCGGTCATCGCCACGGTCTCGCCCGTTCCTGCATGAGCTTGGCCAGCGGAGCTTGTCCTGCGGGGTGACCCGGCCGAACACGTGCAGGTCGGGCAGGGCTGCGGTGAGGTCCTCGGTCGGTCATGCCGCGATCTCCGGCCCGCTGATGACCCCCGGCGCCAGGTCGAGTTCCGCGCCGATCGCCGCGGCGGTGATGGCGTGGTCACCGGTGATCATCCGGACCTCGATGCCGGCCTGCCGGGCGATCCGCACGGCGTCGTTGGCCGAGGGGCGCAGCGGGTCGATGATGCCCGACCATGCCGACGAACTGCAGCTCGCCCACGAAGGACATCGGGTCGGCCACGACCTCGGCCTCGCTGCCCGCTCGACGTCGCGTACGGCGAACGCCATCACCCGCAGACCCTTCTCGGACTCAGTTCGCGGTTGGCGGCCAGGATCTGGTCAGGCACCGTCCGCGATGGGACCGTGCCGTCGTCGATCCGCATGGTCGTGCACCGGTCGAGCACGACGTCGGGGGCGCCCTTGACCAGTTCGACCAGCCGGTCCCGCCGGTGGCGGGGCCGGTGGAAGGTGGCCATGAACTTGTAGTCGGAGTCGAACGGGACCTCGGCCACACGGGGGTAGGTGCGCCGGCTCTCCTCGGCGTCCACCCCGAGCTTCGCGGCCAGCACGACAAGGGCCGCCTCGGTGGGGTCGCCGATGACGGCGCCGTCGTCGGAGACGGTGGCGTCGCTGCACAGGGTCAATCCGTAGGCGAGGGTGGTGAACTCGGGAGTGGTGTCCCGACGCCGGCGCGGATGGCGCCGGTCTTCGCATAGCCCTAACCGTCGACGTGGTACCAGTGGGCCCGCTCGATACATCGAGGGGGCAGTCATCACGTTCATCGTCAGGGTGCCGGTCTTGTCAGTGTTGATCGCGCTGGTCGCACCGAGGGTCTCGACGTCGGTCAGGTTGTTCACGATCGCCTTGGCTTCGGCCAGCTGCTTGGCCCCGTAGGCCAGCATCGCCTGGACGAACGTGGGCAGCCCGGTGGGGATCGCCGAGATCGCCATCGCCACCCCGAGCAGCAGGACCTGGTCGAGGTCCTGCCCCCGGTACAGTCCCAGGCCCACGATGATCGCCACCGCGACCCAGGCGATCGTCCCGAGGACCTTGGTCAGCGAGTCCAACTCACGCTGCAGCGGGGACTTGCTCGGGGCCACCGCGGAGAGCATGGTCGCGATCTGGCCCATCTGGGTGCCCATCCCGGTCTCGGTGACCAGCATCGCCCCGGTGCCGCGGGTGACCGACGTGTTCTGGAACACCATGTTCGTGCGATCACCCAGGGCGACCTCATCGCGATCGATCGTGCCGGGGTCCTTGCTGATCGGGGCGCTCTCCCCGGTCAGCGCGGCCTCCTGAGTCTCCAGGGTGGCCGAGCGGATCACCCGGCCATCAGCGGGCACGATGTCCCCGGACTCCAAGGTCACGATGTCCCCGGGAACAAGGTCGGTGGCGCTGACCTGCACCGGTCGTCCCGGACCACCTTGGCCTGCGGGGTGGTCATCTTGGCCAGGCCATCCACGCTGGCCCGGGCCTTCATCTCCTGCTGGGTGCCCAGCACCACGTTGAGCACCACCAGGAACGCCACGATCATCGCCGTGGACCACTCCTGGATCGCCATGCTGACCACAGTCACCGCGATCAGCATCAGGTTCATCGAGTCCTTCAGCTGGACCAGGGCCACCGCCCACACCGACGGCGACGGCTCAGCGGCGATCACGTTCGGGCCGTGCTGAGCCAACCGGGCGCTAGCCTCAGCGCCGGACAGCCCCAACTCGGCATTCGTGGTGAACTCGGCCACCACGTCCTCGACCGACTTGTTGAACCAGCTGCGCGGCTGGTCAACCTGGGCATCGGGCGAGACGGTCATCGGAACCTCCAGTTGAGACACGTGCGGTCAGTGGAACACGGATCACTGCGCGGGGCGTGATGCACGGGTTGCGTTCCCGACACGGTGACTGGTGGCCAACTTGGATGTGACCTACGTTCGCCACTGGATTCAGCCGTCGGTGCGGCGGCTCCCGACCCTGCCGAGGTCCGGCCCAGGGGTGCTCAGGGGGATAGCCTCGCCGTGTGCCCGACACCCCGGATCCGTTGCCTGACCACACCCCTGCCGAACCCGCCCAGCATGAGGGGGAGGCGCACGGCCCGGGATCGGCCAGCCGGATGAACTGGCTGCGCGCGGGGGTCCTGGGTGCCAACGACGGCATCGTCTCCACCGCCGGGCTGGTCGTCGGCGTCGCCGGGGCCACGGTCGCCCGGGGTCCGATCCTCACGGCCGGCGTGGCCGGGCTCGTGGCCGGCGCGGTCTCCATGGCCCTCGGCGAGTACGTGTCGGTGAGCAGCCAGCGCGACAGTGAGCGCGCAACCCTGGCCATGGAGCGCACCGAGCTGACCGAGGACCCCGAGACGGAACTGGAGGAACTCGTCGGGATCTACCAGGCCAAGGGCCTGAAGCCCGCGACCGCCCGGATCGTCGCCGAGGAGCTGACCGCCCATGACGCATACGCCGCGCACGTGGACGCCGAGCTCGGGATCAACCCGGACGAGCTGACCAACCCCTGGCAAGCCGCGATCTCGTCGGCATTGGCCTTCACACTCGGGGCGGTGCTTCCCCTGCTGGCGATCGTTCTGGCCTCACCGGCGATGCGGGTCCCGTTGACCTTCATCTGGTCCTCGTGGCCCTGGCCATCACCGGCTCGATCAGCGCACGCCTGGGTGGCGCCGCCCGGGGACGTGCGGTCGCCCGGCTCGTGATCGGCGGAGCTCTGGCGATGGCCGTCACCTACGCCATCGGAGCGCTGCTCGGCAGCTCGGTCAGCATCTGATCTGGGCACCACGGTTGCTTCGACGGCCGGGCAGAACACGCGCCCCCCGGCCGACTGCGAGTCGTCGCAGACTCGGTGACCCGCGCCGACAGATGTCTCTGATCGCCAAGGCCCAGTGACGCGCCTCGCCTGGACGGGCGAGCTCCTCGCAAATGCTAACCGGCCCGCACCGAAGGGTCGCCAGGCGCTCCGGTGGCCAGGACCCCGGGAGATCGCTGAGGTCCAGTCGGTAGCCCGGCAGCCAACTTCCCTGGGATCGGCGCGGCCAGGCGCGATAAGGGGTTCCGGGGAGGGACGCGGGCGGGAACGGCCACGGGGTGGGCGATCCCGGGAACGGGCTTTGGGCCCGCGTAGCCCAGTTTGTAGCCCAAATGCAGTTAGCGGGGTCGTCGTGCAACGGGTTGGCAGCCGCTCGGTGGTAGCTGGGGCGGTAGATGTCGGATCGGGGAGCCGATGGTCAGGACCGTGACCACGCGGTATGAGTAGGTCGCGGGTGAGGCGATCCCCCTGCCGATGGTCTGCTTGACCTGATGGGCCGTGCGCGAGGCCCAGGGTGGGGCCTCCGAAACCTGCGAAGGCGCTTGCCGGTCTCATGTGGTGAAGGGAGGCAGGCCCCGCTGTCAGTCTCGTCCCTGCCGTCGACGATCCGTAGCGGCCCCTCATCCGCAGTGGGTACCTCGAAGTGATCGAAGTAGGTCTGGGCAGTGGCGCTTGTCAGGACGATGAGTCTCGCCCGGGGTGCTCTCGGGAGGCCACGCGACGCAGCGCTATCTCCCACGGTGTGGCCATGTAGTACGTCGTGGGAGTCACCCCGAAGGGCGAGGAAGTGGCGGTAGTTGTCCCGAGATTCTCGAGACCAGAAGGAGGAGTCGACCACGACATCCCCCCCCCGAACGGACACGGCGAGCAGTTCCCGCAAGTGTCCGTGGATCTCCTCGGCGACCGGGCTGTGGTGTCCGCGGCGGCACGCAGGATTCGTCGAAGGACAGGCGAGCGAACCCGGCACGCTCCAGGTCACGCGCCGTCCTTGACCTGCCCGACCCTGCGGGACCGCACATCAGGATCACTCGGCTCACGTAGGCCACGGTAGCGAGCAGGCGGCCTGCGCCCCTCGTGGGACGTGGTCGCGCGGATGCGCCTTCGACCGGACCCACTGGATTGGCGCGTCGGGCTCGCGGTGCGCGGGTGGTGTGGTCGCTATCGACTTCGCCCCGGGCGGTCGGGGGCTCCCTGGGCGCTGGTCGCCACCTCGGTGCGGACCGATGCGCGCAGCAGGAACGCGAAGCTGACGAGCACCAGTCCGGTGATCCACGCACCCAGCATCTGAACGACTCAGGGCCCCAGAGGG
>CAVZRW010000002.1:0-190865 GCA_963777855.1 uncultured Actinomycetes bacterium
ATCAGGGCGTCCTGGCCGCCGGGGTGCTGGAGACCGGCTCGGCCAGGTCCCGTCGCAGCTCCACCTCGGTCCTGGTTGACACGAGCAGCGCATTGTCGATCCCCATGGACTGCAGGTAGTCGATGAAGACCGTCTGGTCGGGGAACACGTTTCCCTTATGGCCGAAGTCGTTGATCTCGAAGAGCTCGTCGTCGAGAAACGCCGGGGGTCCCGAGTTCGGCAGGAGCCAACGGGCATCGACGGCCTCGGCGAACCGCCGTGCTCGATCGAGCCCGTTGAGGCGCTTGCGCTCGCCGAGCCCAGCCTTCACGTTGTCCGGCAGGTCGTAGACCATCGGAAACCAGATCGCCCCGAGTACTGCAGGGAGCGCCCGTCGTACGTGCCGAACTGCACGATGGGTTCGAGGTCGGTGGGGCGGCAGTCGTTCTGGTTGAGGAATGCCGCGGTGCCGTCATCGACGGCAAGACACGAGTCGCCCAGTGGACCATCGTTGGGAGCCGTCATCGCAACGACCATGAGTGTCAGACCGTCGTGCTCGAAGGGCTCGGCGTTCGACGTGGCCAGGAAGCGGTGGAACCCGAGTGACTCCAGTGCCAGCCGCAGTATCCGGCACCCCGTAGTCGGGAGCAGCACCGTGGTGTCCTTGTCCATCCACTGCTTGCAGCCACTGCGGGTCGTAGTGGTCCAGGTGAAGGTGAGACACGTACAGGTACTCGGAAGCGCCGAGGGCCGGCATGTCGAGGCCGTCGTTGGCCGGGAACGGGTACCAGGAGGCGAAGTACGCGGGCGAGAACCATGGATCGCACAGGATCGCTCCGTGGTCGGTCTGGATGTGGAGGCCGGCGTGGCCGATCGACGTGACGCGCATGTGCCTTCCCAAGGTGGAGCGGTACCGCGGACCGCGGCAGGGCCAGCGTAGGCGCGGTCGACACCCTTACGACCAGGGCCCAAGGGCCCGGACTAGCCTGCAAGGGTGTTTCGACGAGACAACCCCGCCAAGCCGGCTGTCGAGCCGGAACCGCCCGCTGAGGCACCCCAGGGCAAGGGCCGCCCCACGCCCAAGCGCCGCGAGGCCGAGGCCGCGCGCAAGAACAAGGCCGCCCCGCCCAAGGACCGCAAGGCCGCCCGCCTTCGGATGCGTGAGGAGCGCATGAAGGAGCGGCGACAGGTCAACGAGGCACTTCAGACCGGGGACGAGCGCCACTACCCCATGCGCGACCGCGGCAAGGCCAGGCGGCTTGCCCGCAACTGGATCGACGGCCGCCGTAACATCGGTGAGTTCTTCTGGCCGATCGTGATCGTCGCGCTCGTTTTCCTGATCGCGCCGATCCCGCAGCTGCAGGCCGGCTCGACCGTCCTGCTGCTTGGGCTTCTACGTCCTGGTGATGGCCGACACCGCCTGGTCACTCCTGGGATCTGCGGCAGATGCTGCAGAAGTACATTCCGGACGCAGCCGACCGGCGCGGGGCCTGCCGTACGCCTTCGGCCGATCGCTTCAGTCCCGCAGGCGCCGCAAGCCGATCACGCAGGTCGAGCGTGGGTGGACCGGGCAGCTGCGCAGGGGCGAGGTCTCGCCCGAGGAGTGAGGCGCGTCGGCTGACCGTCCTTGACGCCGTGCGGGAGACTGGGCGTCGTGACTTCCAACGACGACAGCGACGCTTCCGCGCTCCCAGCTGCCGGTGCGCCTCGACGACGGTGAGTCCAGTCCCGGGAACGGCCGACGGTCCCGCACCCAGGTGCTGTCGCTGACCTATCCGGGCCTGGTCGGGGCCTTGCTGTTTTCTTCTTCTCGCTGACACCGTCCCTGTTACCGCGGCCGTGGATGTACGTGGCACTGGTAGCCGGAGTCGCTTCAATCGTCGGCTACGCGCTGGGGGTGCTCATCTGGTGGGTGGTCCGCAAGATCTGGCATCGTCCATCAGCACCGCCCGTCCCTCGCTGGGGCTGGTTCGGGCTTGCGGTGGCAGCGCCAATCGTCATCCTCGGCTCGCTGTACGCGGGCTACCGCTGGCAGAACCAGGTCCGCGAGCTCGTCGGCGAACCCAAGTCACCTCAAGGCCACTTCATCCTGATTGCACTGGTCAGTGTGTTGGTCTTCGTCGTCGTCCTCTTCATCGCCCGAGGGATCCGCTGGGTCACTCGCACGATCTCCTCCCTGCTCGGTCGGGTGATCCCACGGGCGCTTGCGCAGAGCGTCGCCGTCGTCGCCGTCGCCGTCGCCATGTACTGGCTGGTGACCGGCGTCGCCTTCGACGAAGCCGTGAAGTTCGCCGACACCACCTACTCGTCCCAGAACGAGGGGACGCCGGCCGGAATCAGCCAGCCCACCTCGTCGCTGCGCTCCGGCAGCGACGACTCGCTCGCGCCCTGGGACACCCTCGGGTACCAGGGCCGAGGCTTCGTCGGCGGTGGACCGACGGCGTCCGAGATCACGCAGGTGACAGGTGAACCTGCCCTCGACCCGATTCGCGTCTACGCCGGCCTGGACAGCGCAGCCACGGCACAAGAACGCGCCGAGCTGGCGGTGCGTGAGCTCGAGCGCACCGGGGCCTTCGACCGCCAGGTTCTCGTGGTTGCCGCCGCTACCGGAACCGGCTGGCTCGAACCGGCCGCGGTCGACTCGGTCGAGTACCTCTGGGGCGGTGACACCGCCATCGCCAGCATCCAGTACTCCTTCCTGCCCAGCTGGATCTCGTTCCTAGTCGACAAGGAGCGCGCGGCGAGCGCCGGGCAGGCCTTGTTCGACGCGGTCTACGAGCGGCAGTCCGAGCTCCCGGCGAAGCAGCGTCCGCAGCTGATCGCCTACGGCCTCAGCCTCGGCTCGTTCGCCGGCCAGGCCGCGTTCGCCAGCTCGGTCGACATGGCCGCACGAACTGACGGTGCGCTCTGGCTCGGCTCGCCGAGCTTCACCGAGCCACACGGCCAGATCGAGTCCGAGCGTGACCCCGGCAGCCCACAGTGGCGTCCCATCTACCACGACGGCGAGACGGTGCGCTTCGGCGCGATCGCCCCCGACTTCGTCGGGGCCTCGGGGACGCAATGGACGGACCCGCGAGTTGCCTACCTGCAGCACGCCAACGACCCCGTCGTGTGGTGGGACCCAGACCTGCTCCTCGAACGACCGGACTGGCTGGCGGAGCCGCCGGGACCCGACCGCTCACCAGCCATGCGCTGGATTCCCGTCGTCACCTTCCTGCAAGTGACCATCGACCAGTTCTTCGGCACGTCAGTGCCTGACCTGCAAGGCCACAACTACGGCGGCACCATGGTCGACGCATGGCAGGCGGTCGCCCCAGCGGACGGCTGGACCGACGACGACCTCGACGCGCTGCAGAAGAGGATCGACGGCGAGTCAGACGACTAGTGGAGGGGAACAGAGCATCGACCACCCCTCGGCGCCAGACGCGGTGCAGCGGATCGTCGGTCGGATGGCATCCCTCGAGTTCGTCTGGCGCAACGACCTCGGTGGCCTGACCTACCGCTGGTCGGACGAGTCGAGACAGCGGTACGTCAAGTGGGTCCCCCGCGGAGCCGGGATCCCGACCTCGAGGAGGCCGCCCGGCTGCAGTGGGCACGCCAGTTCACCGAAGTGCCTGTCGTCGAGCAGGTCGGGGTGGACGAGACCGGGTCCTGGCTCGTGACGAGAGCGTTGCCTGGTCGCAGCGCTGTCGACGACCGCTGGCTCGCCCGTCCCGACACTGCGGTGGCGGCCATCGGCTACGGGCTGCGGCAGCTTCACGACCGACTCCCGGTCGCCGAGTGCCCATTCGACTGGACGACCACCCGGCGGCTGGCGGACGCGCTGACCCGGCGCGGCAGCGGCAGCTTCGACCGCACCCACTGGAACCAGGAGCACCTGTCGCTGACCGACACCGACGTGATCGCCCGACTTCGCGACGAACCCGACCCTGATCCTGTCGTGTGTCACGGCGACCCCTGCTCACCGAACACGCTGCTGACCGATGACGGTCAGTGGTCTGGTCACGTCGATCTCGACCAGCTCGGTCGTGGTGACCGGTGGGCTGACCTCGCGGTCGCCACCTGGGCCACCGAGTGGAACTACGGGCCCGGATGGGCCAGCCCGCTGCTGGACGCGTACGGCGTCGAGCCCGACGCGGAACGCACCGCGTACTACCGACTGCTGTGGGACCTGGGCTAGCCGTGCGAACCTCATCCCCCCGGCGGGCGGTATCCGATCGACTTGGTCATCGCCGCATCGATCTCCTTGGGGTCGACCAGGACGACCGTCTCGTAGCTGCTGATCGCTCCCGACGACCCGACGGTCGCAGCGATTGCCATCGCTGTCGAGTGGTCGGGGACCTCTGCGATCACATACACGTCGTCCGAGCCGAAGGCGAAGTAGAAGGACTCCAGTGACCCACCGAGCCCGGCGAGCAGCTGCTCGATCGCAGCCACGCGAGCCGTCCCGCCCTCCTTCATGACGCCCTTGATTCCTTCGGAGCTGTACGAGACCTTCAGCAGGTACTTGGCCATGGCGGCCTCCTCACGTTGGTGACGCCATTCAAGGGGCCGAGCAGACAGTGGTCAAGGGTCGCCGGTTGCGCCAATCCGCCACCGGGTACCCGACCAGCGCGACGCCGGACTGCGGGCTAGTGTCGGATCATGGAGCACAGACGCCTCGGCCGCAGCGGCCTGAAGATCAGTGAGATCACCTACGGGAACTGGCTGACGCACGGCAGCCAGATCGACGACGATGCCGCCGCCGCCTGTGTCCACGCTGCGCTCGACGAAGGCATCACGACCTTCGACACCGCCGACGTCTACTCGGGCGGACGGGCCGAGTCAGCGCTGGGGAAGGCGCTGAAGGGCCAGCGGCGTGAGGGCATTGAGGTGTTCAGCAAGGTCTACTGGCCGACGGGTGACGGCCTCAACGACCGTGGGCTGTCGCGCAAGCACATTATGGAGTCCTGCGAGGCCTCGTTGAAGCGCCTTGGCACCGACTACCTGGATCTATACCAGGCTCATCGGTACGACTACGAGACTCCTCTCGACGAGGTCCTCCGCGCGTTCGACGACCTGATCCGGCAGGGCAAGGTGCTGTACGTGGGGGTATCGGAGTGGAAAGCGTCGCAGATCTCCGAGGCCGTCGCCATGCAGCGAGAGTTCGGGTACGACCGCTTCGTCTCCAGCCAGCCCGAGTACTCGATGCTCTGGCGGGTGATCGAGGAAGAGGTCGTACCGACGTCGGAGGAGCTGGGACTGTCGCAGATCGTCTGGTCGCCGATGGCGCAGGGCGTGCTGACGGGGAAGTACCTGCCCGGCCAAGCGCATCCAGCAGGCAGCCGCGCGACCAATGCCGAGGGCATGGAGATGATGGAGGACTACCTGTCCGACGACGTCCTCACCCGGGTGCAGGATCTGCAGCCCATCGCGGCGGAGGCGGGTCTGTCGATGGCTCAGCTGGCGTTGGCCTGGGTCCTGCAGAACGACAACGTGGCAGCAGCGATCGTCGGCGCGTCCCGCCCCGAGCAGGTCCACGAGAACGCCAGGGCCTCCGGGGTACGCCTCGACGACGCGGTCATGAAACAGATCGACATCGCACTCGCAGACACCATCGAGCGTGATCCCAGCAAGACCGAGAGCCCCAATCCCCGCGACTGATCCACCGCCGTGCGGTCAGGCCGGAGGGTGCAGGGACATCGGGCCGTAGACGACCCGGCCGTCCTCGAGCAGGTGGACCTGCTCGACGCCGTGGCCGAGCAGGTCCTGCCAGGACCCCCGAGCCAGGTCTCCGCATCGGACTGGCTGGGAAAGCTGAGGTCGGCCGCGGGGTGGTCGCCCACGGGTTCACCGCTTGCTGCCTCGTAACGCCAGGACCACGCCATCGTGTCTCCTTGCTTCTCTCAAGCCGGCCAACGGGGACCCGCGCCCGGGACGCAAACGGAGCCTACGGGCCGGGTCGATCTTTGACTTGCCTGCCCGGTTCGTGGTCAGATCGCCTCGCACAACTCCACACGCCTGCAAGCAGGGGAAGTCCGGTCGAATTCCGGCGCTGACCCGCAACCGTAGGCCGCGCGCCGTCCACCCGACGGTGTCTCGCGGCAAGCCGGGACACCTGTGAGCAGTCGAGCGGCTCCCTTACACCGTCGAGGTCTACGGGGCGGAGCCCGGGCACGCCCGCCCGAGTCCACGCCCCTTGCCAACCCGCCGTCAGGCGATGCTTGGCAGGGGCGTTGTCATGAGCGGCGTCCTGGGTCGTCTTCCCGGATCGCTCATCGAAAGGTCGACATGGCACCGACGATTCGCCGACTCACCGCCCTGCTGGTCAGCGCCCTCCTCGCGCTGACCGGAGGTGCGCTAGCCGGCCCCGCAGTGGCCGCCCCTGCCCCAGGCACAGCCGCGGACCGAGCCATGGTCGGTCTCTATGGCCAGCAGGACGCCACCTATGACGGTGTCTACCGCCAGTCGCTGGCGATCCTCGCCCTCCACGCGTCCGACGCCCGGATCCAACGCTCGGCAGTCCGTTGGCTGCTTCGCCAGCAGTGCGCCAACGGACGATGGACGTCCTTCAGGTCGAATCTCGCCGCCCCGTGCGGGGACCCCGACAACGCGACCGCCCTGGCGGTCATGGCGCTCAAGGCGGTCGGACGCAACGGAGCCGCCCGTCAGGGGCGGGACTGGCTGATCGGAAAGCAGCTCCGCCGGCGAGCTGGGAGTACTCCACCGGCTGGGTCCGGACGCCAACTCCACGGGGCTCGCCGTCCAGCATCGTCGCGATGGCAGTCAAGCCCGCCGATGGTCAGCAACAAGGCACATCGTTCGACTTCCTCGAAGACCCTGCAGCTCGACTGCGGCGACCTCACCGGCGTCGTGGAGCGCTTGACTACCAGGAGCAGACGCCGCAGGTCGCCAACGACTTCGCAACCGCGCAGGTCGGGCAGGTCCTTGCACGCACGGCGTCGCCGTCGTATTGGCGGCGGGCGCCGAAGCGGACCGCCCCGCTGACCGTCCGGGCCGAAGGGTGCCCTGCTGACGACCAGACCCGGCCAAGCCGCTGCCGCAACCTCGGACGCGTCCTGAAGGTCACCGCGGCGCATTCCCAACGCCGTCGCCCAGGTCGGACTTCGGCACGACAGCCGATGCCGTCCTGTCGCTGGTCGCTGCTGTCGAGGGGCGCGCCAGGTCGACCAGCAATGAACTCGACCTGCCAGTCGGCGTCGTCGTTCGTCGGCCATCGACGACGGCCAGCGGTTCGGCGGCTGTGCCGTCCCGACCCTCGCGTTCGAAACCACCAGGGCAACCCGCGACGCTGGACGACATCGATCTGGTCCAGCTGGATCCATCGCTTCATCACTACCCGGTCCTGACCCGGGTCCGGCCGACGCGGGAGCAGGGAAACCATGACCGTATCGCGACGCAGCGTGCGCGCCACCGCCCGGCGGCGGTAGCGTCGACGCTGGTCGGGTGGGCGCGGGGCGGCTCTTCGGCTGCCGACGCGACGTCGTACTGGTACTGGATGTACTGGTTTGGCGGCACCGGGACTGGCCTTCTGTCGAGGGAGCAGCACGCGGCCGCCGACGGCACCGTCGAGGGGTGGCGTTCGCCACCAGTGAGATCGTGGCTGTCCAGACACCCACGAGTCGCTCTCGTCGACGCGATCTGCGGGGGAACGACCCCGGTCGACGGCAAGAAGCGGGTGGCCTGTTCTCGCCTCGGCGTGACCGCAGACGCCCCTGGCGGGTCCACGCCACCTGACGGACCAGTCGCGCGCTGCGTGGTCGTCTCCAACACCGCCACCGGGGACGACGTGCTTGCGCTTGTCACCACCATCCGCACCGAGGACGGGTTGGTCTGGGCGCCGGGGTTACCCACGACCTGGACGCGGCGAGCCGGTTGCGTCACCGACGCCGAGCGAGAAGGCCCGCCCGGCGCGCTCGGCTACAGCCCGACCTCGGTGTAGAGGGCCCGGGCCTCGGCCCCGGAGATCACCCGCACCGTGCCCGGGCGCTGCTGGCCCAGGTGGATCGGGCCGACCTTGGTGCGCACCAGGGCGAGCACCGGATGGCCCACCTCCTCGAGCATCCGGCGCACGATGTGGTTGCGGCCCTCGTGCAGCACGATCTCGACGAGCACCTGCCCGGGCAGGGTCTGCAGCACGCGGAACGCGTCGGCCCTCGCAGGCCCATCCTCGAGCTCGATGCCCTCGGTCAGCGTCCGACCGACCGAGCGGGCAACCGGGCCGGCAACCGTGGCGATGTAGGTCTTGGAGACCCCGTAGGAGGGGTGGGCCAGCCGGTTGGCCAGCTCGCCGTCGTTGGTGAGCAGGATCAGGCCCTCGGTGTCGGCGTCGAGGCGGCCCACGTGGAACAGCCGCTCGGCCCGGTCGGAGACGATGTCGCCCAGGCAGGGCCGGCCCCGGTCGTCGGACATCGTCGAGAGCACCCCGCGCGGCTTGTTCACCGCCACCACGACGGTGCCCGTCGCGGTCGGCACCCGCTGGCCATCGACCCGGATGACCGCGCGCTGCGGGTCGACGCGCACGCCCTGCTCGCGCACGACCCGACCGTCGACCTCGACCCGGCCGGCCGCGATCAGCTCCTCGCAGGCCCGTCGGCTGCCCAGGCCGGCGGCGGCCAGCACCTTCTGCAGGCGCACACCCTCGGTGGCCTTCTCGCGCGGGGTCATGGGAGGTCCACCAGGTCGCTGATCTCGGAGTACGTGGGCACGTGGTCGGCCAGCGGCGGCAGCTCGGCCAGGCTGCTGATGCCCAGGCGCTCGAGGAAGTACGAGGTGGTGCCCAGCAGCAGGGCCTGCCCGCCCTCCTCGGTGCCCACCTCCTCGATGAGCCCACGGGTCAGCAGGGTGCGCACGACCCCGTCGACGTTGACCCCGCGCACGGCGCTGATCCGCCCGCGCGAGATGGGCTGGCGGTAGGCGATGATCGCGAGGGTCTCGAGCGCCGCCTGGGTCAGGCGGGCCTGCTGGCCGTCGACGACGTAGCGGCTGACCACCTCGGAGCAGTCGGCGCGGGTGTAGAACCGCCACCCGCCGGCCACCTCGCGCAGGTCGAAGCCGCGGCCGTCCTCGGTGTACTGCGCGGCCAGCCCGCGTACGACGGCCTGCACCTGGTCGACCGGCCTGCGCACGAGCGTGGCCAGGGTGACCAGGTCCAGCGGCTGGTCGGCCAGCAGCAGCACCGCCTCGCAGGCCGCCTCGAGGCTGGGGGCGCCCAGCGAGTCGGCGATGAGCGCATCGTCGGCGGTGACGTCCACGTCGCCGGGGTCCCGATCGCTCGCGCCGGCCCCGCCCTGCGCCGGGGCGGACCTCAGGTCGAGGTCCTCCCTCTGGTCCACGTCACTCACGCGTCCTCCTCCACCCCGTCGTCGAACTCATCGGTGACCGCGCGCTCGGCGATCTGCGCGGCCTGGGCCTCGTCATCCGGGCCGCTCCAGCGCACCACGAGCTCACCGAGGGCCGAGGCCTGCTCGAAGAGGACCACCCCGTCGCGGTAGAGCTCGAGCAGCGCGAGGAACCGCCCGACCACCACGAGCGTGGAGTCCGCGTCCTCGGTCAGCGCCCGGAAGCTCAGCGACCCCCGCCGGCGCAGGCGCTCGACCAGCACGGCGGCCTGCTCGCGCACGCTGACCGCCGGGGCGTGCACGTGGGCCACCGAGACTCCGGGCTCCGGCGGCCGGGGCGCGAACGCCGACTCGGCGATGGCCCCGAACTCCGCCGGCCCCAGGCCGAGCAGCACCTCGGGCAGCAGCTCGGCCAGCCAGGGCTCGAGGCCCACGTCGCGGGCGCGCCGGGTGGCGGCATCCGCGAGCATGCCGTCGAGCAGGGCCGCCACCTCCTTGAAGGCCCGGTACTGCAGCAGGCGCGCGAACAGCAGGTCGCGGGCCTCCAGCAGGGCCAGGTCCTCCTCGTCCTCCACGGAGCCGTCGGGCAGCAGGCGCGCGGCCTTGAGGTCCAGCAGGGTCGCGGCGATCACCAGGAACGAGGTCGCCTCGTCGAGGTCCCACTCGGTGCCCTGGGCGCGCACATGCGCGATGAAGTCGTCGGTGACCACGTGCAGGGCCAGCTCGGTGACCTCGATGCGATGCTTGGCGATCAGGCTCAGGAGCAGGTCGAACGGACCCTCGAAACCGGCCACGCGCACCGCGAACGCGACCCGCGGCTCGCCCGGGACCGGCTCGGGGCCGCCAGCGACGGCTCGGCGGCCAGATCGATCTCCGTCACCTGCTCACCCGAGGGCCAGCTGCTCGGGCTCGGGCTCGCCGGGCGGAGGCGGGGCTGTGCCGATGGCCTCCGGGTCCACCCGGGCGACCACCTCGCGGGCCAGCTGCCGGTAGGCCACCGCCGCCGGGCTGGTCGGCGCGTACGCCGTGATCGGCAGGCCTGCCACCGAGGTCTCGGGGAACTTCACCGTCCTGTTGATCACGGTGTGGAACACGTCGTCGCCGAAGGCCTCGACCACGCGGGCCAGCACCTCCCGGGCGTGCACGGTGCGGTCGAACATGGTCGGCAGCACGCCGCACACCTGCAGGTCGGGGTTGGTGCGCTCCTGGATCTTCTTGACCGTGTCCAGCAGCAGGGCCACGCCACGCAGGGAGAAGTACTCGCACTCCAGCGGGATGATCACCCACGCCGCGGCGGTCAGCGCATTGACGGTGAGCAGGCCCAGCGAGGGCTGGCAGTCGATGAGGATCACGTCGTAGTCGTTGCGAACCGGGCGCAGGGCGCGCATCAGCGCCTGCTCGCGGCCGACCTCGGAGACCAGCAGCAGCTCGGCCCCGGAGAGGTCGATGTTCGCCGGCATCAGGTCCATGCCTGGCACGCCCGTGCGCCGGATGACCTGCTGGGCCGTGGCCTCGCCGGTGATCATCACGTCGTAGATGGTGTGCTCGAGGGTGTGCGGGTGGATCCCCACGCCCGCCCCGAGGGCCCCCTGCGGGTCGAAGTCGACCAGCAGCACGCGCCAGCCGTACTCGGCCATCGCGGCGCCGAGGTTGATCGTCGTGGTGGTCTTGCCCACGCCGCCCTTCTGGTTGCACAGGGCGATGATCTCGGCCGGGCCGCCGTGCGACCGCGGCCCGGGTACCCCGAACTCGGGCAGCGGTCGGCCCGTGGGGCCCAGTCCGTCGCGGGCAGGGCGTGCTGTCTCAGCCATCGGACACCTCCTGACGGCCAGAGCCTAGTTGACCGGAGCACGCCCCCGACACGGCCCGCGTGTCGCAGGGCTGCGGGGAACCCGCCGGCCCGGTCAGCACCCGTGCGACGGGCTCAGCCCCGCGCGCGGGGATGGGCCAGCGCGTACACCTCCCGCAGGTGCTCCACCGTGACCTTCGTGTAGACCTGCGTGGTGGTCACCGAGGCGTGGCCGAGCAGCTCCTGCACCACGCGCACGTCCGCCCCGCCGTCGAGCATGTGCGTGGCGAACGAGTGGCGCAGGGTGTGCGGGGAGACCTCGGCGGTCACCCCGGCCCGGTCGGCGGCAGCCCGCAGGATCGTCCACGCGCTCTGCCGGGAGAGCCGACCCCCGCGCGAGTTGAGGAACACCGCCGGCTGTGCCCCGACGAGCAGCGCGGGGCGGGCGCGCACCAGGTAGGCCGAGAGGGCCTCGCGGGCCTTGCTCCCCACGGGCACGAGCCGCTCCTTGCCGCCCTTGCCGCGCAGGAGCGCCACTCCGGCCTCGACCTCGAGGTCGTCGACGTCGAGGCCGACCGCCTCGCTGATCCGCGCCCCCGTGCCGTAGAGGAACTCCAACAGCGCCCGATCGCGCAGGCCCAGCGGCTCGGCGGCGACCCCGCCCGTGCTGGTCAGGATCGCCTCCACCTCGTCGAGGCCCAGGGCCTTCGGCAGCCGCTTGGCCGCCGCCGGGGGCTTGACCTCCCGACCAGGGTCAGAGGCCGCGATCCCCTCGCGCAGCGCGAATCGGTGGAACCCGCGCACCGCCACGAGCGTGCGCGCGGCACTGGCCGCCGACAGCGGCGGGTGGGTCGAGCTGCCCTGGCGCAGCCACGCCAGGAAGTCGCCGAGGTCGGCCTCGGTCACCTCGTCGGCGCTCGTGATCCCGCGTGCAGCACAGAACTCCAGGTACCGGCGCAGGTCGCGTCCGTAGGCCGACAGCGAGTTCGGCGCGAGGCCGCGCTCCACCGCGAGGTGGTCGCGGTAGGCCTGCGCAGAGCGCGCGAGCGGACTGGGGGCGCCCACCTAGGCCAGCACCGACTCCAGCGTGGCGTGCGCCAGGCCGAACTCGTGGGCGACGGCGCCGTAGACGACCTGCCCATCGTGGACGTTGAGCCCGAGGGCCAGGGCGTGGTCGTCCAGGCAGGCCTGCTTCCAGCCCTTGTTGGCCAGGGCCACCGCGTAGGGCAGGGTCACGTTGGTCAGCGCGTAGGTGGAGGTGTGCGGCACCGCGCCGGGCATGTTGGCCACGCAGTAGAACACCGAGTTGTGCACCCGGTAGGTGGGGTCGGCATGCGTCGTGGGCCGCGAGTCCTCGAAGCAGCCGCCCTGGTCGATGGCGATGTCGACAAGCACCGAGCCGGGCTTCATCCGGGAGACCAGCTCGTTGCTGACCAGCTTCGGGGCCTTGGCGCCGGGCACCAGCACCGCGCCGATCACCAGGTCGGCGTCGAGCACCGCGCGCTCGACCTCGTAGGCGTTGGAGGCGATGGTCTGCATGTGGCCCTGGTAGATGGCGTCCATCTGGCGCAGCCGGGCGATGTTGAGGTCCATCAGCAGCACCTCGGCCTGCATGCCCAGGGCGATCGCCGCCGCGTTCTGCCCGGCCACCCCAGCGCCCAGGACGACGACCTTGGCCGCGTACACGCCCGACACGCCGCCCATGAGGGTGCCGCGCCCGCCGTAGGCGCGCATGAGGGCGTGGGCGCCGACCTGCGGGGCCAGCCGCCCGGCCACCTCCGACATGGGCGCGAGCAGGGGCAGCGAGCGGTCGGGCAGCTCGACGGTCTCGTAGGCGATCGCGGTGGTGCCCGAGTCGATCAGCGCGTCCGTGCACTCCCGCGAGGCGGCCAGGTGCAGGTAGGTGAACAGGGTCTGGCCCGCCCGCATGCGGTGGTACTCCTCGGCGATGGGCTCCTTGACCTTGAGGATGAGCTCGCCGGTGGCCCACACCTCGTCGGCGGTGTCCAGGATCGTGGCTCCGGCCCGCTGGAACTCCTCGTTGGTGATCGACGAGCCCAGGCCCGCGTCGCGCTGGACGTAGACCTCGTGGCCGTTCAGGCGCAGCTCGTTGACCCCGGCCGGGGTGATCGCGACGCGGAACTCGTTGTTCTTGACCTCGCTGGGGATGCCGACCCTCATGGCCTGTCCTCTCGCTGGCAACGGGGGCGCAGGGTCCGCACGACGCTGCACCGGCGGCGAGCGTACCGGAACCTCCGGGCTGACGGAATCCTCAGCCGCGTCGGGCTGCAAGTGCGAGAACCGCAGCCACGGCCGTCGCGTTCGTCATGGATCCGTCGAGACAACGCTCGACCGCTTCGGAAATCGTAACCCAGACCTGCGGCAGGTCGCGCTCCTCAGCCTCCCCCGTCTGGGGGCGGGCGTCTGCGTCGAGGTGCAGGCCCGTGGCGGTGAAGACGGTGATCCGCTCGCTGGTCCCGCCGGGGCTCAGGGCCAGGCTGAGCAGGGGCTCCCAGTGCTCCGCGGTGACGCCGGCCTCCTCCAGCAGCTCCCGGCGGGCGCACTCCAGCGGGTCCTCGCCGGGCACGTCGAGCAGGCCGGCCGGGATCTCCCACAGGTAGGCCCCCACCGGGTGGCGGTACTGGCGGATCAGCAGCACGCGCCCCTGGTCGTCGACTGCCGCCACGGCCACCGCACCGGGGTGGCGCAGCACGTCGCGCACGACCACATCGCCGTCGATGTCGACCGTGTCCGACCAGATCGACCACTTGGCCCCGGTGAACCGGTGCTCCTCGGCAACCACCGGGAAGGTGTGCGGCACGTCGACGAGGTCGGCTGTGGACACCGGACCCGATGCGGCGCCGGACACCGTGCCCGCAGTCGTGCCCGCGGACGGGTCGTTGGCCGGGCCGCTCACGCGTGGGCCGCGCGCCGAGCCAGGGCGGCGCTCACCAGGCCCACGAACAGCGGGTGCCCACGCGTGGGCCGGGAGCGGAACTCCGGGTGGGCCTGGGTGCCCACGTAGTACGGGTGCACCTCGCGGGGCAGCTCGACGAACTCCACGAGGTGGCCGTCCGGGGAGGTGCCCGAGAACACCAGGCCGGCCTCGGCCAGCTGGGCGCGGTAGGCGTTGTTGACCTCGTAGCGGTGGCGGTGGCGCTCGGCCACCGAGGTGGCGCCGTACGCCTCGGCGACAACCGAGCCGGGCTCCAGGACCGCCGGGTAGAGGCCCAGGCGCATGGTGCCGCCCATGTCCCGGTCACCGCTGACCACGTCCACCTGGTCGGCCATGGTGGCCACCACCGGGTGCGTCGTCGCCTCGTCGAACTCCAGGGAGTTGGCGTCCTCGAGCCCGGCGAGGTTGCGCGCGGCCTCGATGACCATGCACTGCAGCCCCAGGCACAGGCCCAGCGCCGGGGTACCGGTCTGCCGGGCGTAGGTGAGCGCGCCGAGCTTGCCCTCGATGCCGCGCACGCCGAACCCGCCCGGCACGCAGATGGCGTCCACCCCGTCGAGGGCCTTCGCCGCACCCTCAGGGGTGGCGCAGTCGTCGGAGGCGACCCAGCGCAGCACGACCCGCGAGTCGTTGGCGAACCCGCCGGCGCGCAGGGCCTCGGTGACCGACAGGTAGGCATCCGGCAGGTCGACGTACTTGCCGACCAGTGCCACGGTCACCTCGTGGGCGGGGCTGTGCACCCGCTGGAGCAGACCACCCCACGCCGTCCAGTCCACGTCGCGGAACGGCAGGCCGAGGCGGCGCACCACGTAGGCGTCGAGGCCCTCTGTGTGCAGCACCTTGGGGATGTCGTAGATCGAGGGCGCGTCGACGGCGGCCACCACGGCCTCGTCGTCGACGTCGCACATCAGCGAGACCTTGCGCTTGATGCTCACCGGCACGGGCCGGTCGGCGCGCAGCACGATTGCGTCGGGCTGCAGGCCGATGGAGCGCAGGGCGGCGACCGAGTGCTGGGTTGGCTTGGTCTTGAGCTCCCCGGAGGGCCCGATGTAGGGCAGGAGCGAGACGTGCAGCACGAACGTGTTGTCGCGGCCGACCTCGTGGCGGATCTGGCGCACCGACTCCAGGAACGGCAGGCTCTCGATGTCGCCGACCGTGCCGCCCACCTCGGTGATCACGACGTCGACGCCCGGCTCGGCCATCTCCCGGATGCGGCGCTTGATCTCGTTGGTGATGTGCGGGATCACCTGCACGGTGTCCCCGAGGTACTCGCCGCGGCGCTCCTTGGCGATCACCGTCGAGTACACCTGACCGGTGGTGACGTTCGCCGAGCCGTGCAGGTCGGTGTCCAGGAACCGCTCGTAGTGCCCCACGTCGAGGTCGGTCTCGGCGCCGTCGTCGGTGACGAACACCTCGCCGTGCTGGAACGGGTTCATGGTCCCGGGATCCACGTTGAGGTAGGGATCCAGCTTCTGCATCGTCACCCGCAGGCCGCGGGCCTTGAGCAGGCTGCCCAGGGAGGAGGCCGTCAGGCCCTTGCCCAGGGAGGAGGCGACGCCTCCGGTGACGAACACGTGCTTGGTCATGTGAGGCGCACCCATGGGCCACCAGACTATCCCGGCGCGGGACCGCTTCGGAGCGATCAGGCGCGCGACGCGCTGTGCGCCAGCGCCAGCAGCTCACGGGCATGGGCGCCCGCGGACTCGGAATCGGCCAGCCCGGCGAGCATCCGCGAGAGCTCGCGCACCCGGTCCTCGGCGTCGACCTGCTGCACGGACGACTCGGTGATCGCCCCGTCGGAGTCCTTGGTGACCACCAGGTGCCGGTCGGCGAAGGCCGCCACCTGCGCCAGGTGGGTCACGACGATCACCTGGGTGCGCCCGCTCAGCAGGCGCAGACGGCGGCCCACCTCGATGGCCGCCGCGCCCCCGACCCCGGCGTCGACCTCGTCGAAGACCATCGTGGGCACCGGGTCGGCCCCGGCGAGCACCACCTGGATCGCGAGCATGATCCGGGAGAGCTCACCGCCGGAGGCCGCCTGGGCGATGGGCCGCAGCGGGGAGCCGGCGTTGGCGGCCAGGGCGAGGGTGACGTCGTCGACCCCACTGGCCCGGAACGCCACGGGCGCGTCAGCCCCGGGCAGCAGCAGGCCCTCCGGGTCGGGCGTGGTGCCGAGGGTGAACTCGACACGGGCCCGCGGCATCGCCAGGGCCGCGAGCTCCTCGGTGACCAGGGCGGAGAACCGGGCCGCGGCCTCGCGCCGCAGTGCGCTGCAGCGCGGCGCACGTCCGGGCCATCGCGGCACGCTGGGCCTCGACCTCGGCGGTCGAGCTCCTCGATCCGGTCGTCGGCCCCGGCCAGGCGGGCCATCGTGCCGGCGGCCTCGGCGGCCCAGGCCAGCACCTCGTCGACGTCGCTGCCGTACTTGCGGGTCAGCCGCGCCAGGTCGGCGCGGCGCTGCTGGGCAGCGGCCAGCCGGCGCGGGTCGGCGTCCACGTCGGCGGCGTAGGCCGAGAGGTCGGCGGCCACGTCGCCGAGCAGGGCCATCGCCGAGCGGATCGAGGAGGCGTGCTCGGCCAGCGCCGGGTCGTGCGGGGCTGCGGCCTCCAGCGCCCGTCGGGCCGTGGCGAGCAGGCCCATCGCGTCGGCACCGCCGTCGTGGGTGCTCTCGGCCACGATCGCCTCGTGGGCCTCCCGCGCGGCGGTCACGAGGGTGTCGGCGTGGGCCAGCCGCTCGGACTCGGCGGCCAGGGCCAGGTCCTCGCCGGGCTGCGGGTCGACCTCGGCGATCTCGGCCAGGGAGAACTCGAGCAGGTCCAGCTCCCGGGCGCGCTCCATGGCGCTGGTGCGCAGCGCCGCGAGCTCGCCGGTCAGGCGGCGCAGGTGCGCGTGGCCGGCGGCGACCTCGGCGGCGAGGTCCTGGGTCTGCGACCCGGCGAAGGCGTCGAGCAGCGCGAGGGCCCGCGCGCCGATCCGGGTCTGGTCGTGCTGGCCGTGGATGACCAGCAGCTGCCCCACCACCTCGGCCATCAGCGCGGTGGGAACGCCCCGACCGCCGAGCACGCTGCGCCCACGCGCGGCGATGATCCGCGCGGCTGTCAGCCCGTCCTCGTCGACGATCCCGCCGGCCTCGCGCACGGCCTCGGCCACGGCCTCGTCGGGGGCGTCGAACCAGCCCTCCACCGCGGCCTGCGCTGCCCCGGTGCGCACCAGGGCGGGGTCGGCGCGGCCCCCGCCGAGCAGGCCCAGGCCGGTCACCACCATGGTCTTGCCCGCGCCGGTCTCGCCGGTGACGGCGGTGAACCCGCCGTCGAACCGGGCGGTGGCCTCAGCGATGACGCCCAGGCTGGAGATGCGCAGCTCGTGGATCACCGTCGGGCCTCCGCCGCCCCCCGCCAGCTGTCGATCGGCAGGGCGAACTTGGCCACCAGGCGGTCGGTGAACGGTGCGTCGCGCAGCCGGGCGAAGGCGACGGCCTCGGGGTGGCGGCGGACCTCGATCCGGGCGCTGTGCGGCAGCGCGAACGAGCGCCGGCCGTCGGCCCACATGATCCCCTGCTTCTCCGGGGCCACGCTCTCCACCGCGATCACGCTGGCCGGTGAGGTGACCAGCGGCCGCGCGAACAGCGCGTGCGCGCTCAGCGGGACCATCAGCAGGGCCTCCACCTCGGGCCAGACGATCGGCCCTCCGGCGGAGAAGGCGTAGGCCGTGGAACCGGTGGGCGTGGCGCAGACGACTCCGTCGCAGTTCCAGCGCGAGAGCGGCCGGCCGTCCACCTCGACCATCAGGTCGAGCATCCGGTCCTCGGGGGCCTTCTCGATGGAGACCTCGTTGAGCGCCCAGGTGCGGGCCACCTCCGTGCCCTCGACGAGGATGCGGGCCTCGACGGTCAGCCGCTCCTCCACGCGGTAGTGGCGAGCCACGACGGCGTCGACGACCTCGGCCAGGTCCTCCCGCTCCAGCTCGGCGAGGAACCCCACGTGCCCCAGGTTCACGCCCAGCAGCGGCACGCCCTGGCCGCGGGCGCGCTCGGCGCCCTTGAGGATGGTGCCGTCGCCGCCGAGCACGACGACGAGCTCGCACCCCTGCGCCGCGGCGCCGTCGGGGTCGGGGCTCACCGAGCGGACCGCGGGGACCTCGAGGGCCGGCCATTCGTCTGCGGGGGCGGCGACCGTGAGGCCCTGGGCGATCAGCCCCTCGGCGGTCGCCCGGGCGGCGGCGACGGCCTCCCGGCGCCGGGTGTTGGTGACCAGCAGGATCGTGCGCTCGCTCACCGCGGCCCCTCCTCGACGGCCCGGCGGATGGCGTCCGGGTCCGGCGGGCCGGCATCGGCCCTCAGGTGCAGAAAGTACTCGACGTTCCCGCTCGGCCCGGGCAACGGGCTGGCGGCGACGCCAGCCGTCCCGAGGCCCACCGCGTGGGCGGCCCGGGCGACCTCCAGCACGGCGGCGATCCGCTGCTCGGGATCGCGCACCACTCCCCCGCTGCCCAGCGCCTCGCGACCGACCTCGAACTGCGGCTTGACCATGAGCAGCAGGTCCGCGCCGTCCGCGACGATCTGGGCCAGGACGCCGACCAGCAGGCGCAGCGAGATGAACGACAGGTCCCCGACGACCAGCTCGGGGCGGTACGGCAGGTCCTCGACGGTGAGGGTGCGCAGGTTGGTGCGGTCCATCACGGTGACCCGCTCGTCGGTCTGCAGCGACCAGGCCAGCTGGCCGTAGCCGACGTCGACGGCGAGCACGTGGGCCGCTCCCCGGCGCAGCAGGACGTCGGTGAACCCTCCGGTCGAGGCTCCCGCGTCCAGGGCACGGCGACCGGGGACGAGCCGACCGTCCGGGTCGAGCGCGGCCAGTGCCCCGACGAGCTTGTGGGCGCCGCGGGAGACGTAGTCCGGGCCCTCGGGAGCCTCGGCGACCAGCACGGCCGCGGACTCCTCCACCTGTGTCGCGGCCTTGGTGGCCGTGGCTCCGGCGACCCGGACCCGCCCATCGGCGATCAGCTGCTGGGCCTGCTCGCGGGAGCGAGCAAGGCCCCGGCGGACGAGTTCGGCGTCGAGGCGACGTCGGGCCACGCTCAGGCCTGGCTGTCCGGATCGGCCAGGACCGCGGCGAGCCGCCGGTGCACGTCGGTGAACACCTCGACCTGGTCGGCCAGCGGCAGCGCGTCGACCTCGGCCAGCCGTGAGAGGGCGTCCTCCACGCGGGGGTCGCCCGGCTCGGTGGGGGCCTGCGCGCCTGGCTGGCCGCCGAGCCCCGACTGGGAGGCCGCAGCGGGCAGGGCACCCGGGGTGGGCAGTGTCCCCGGGGACGGCATGGCACCCGGAGTCGACCAGCGCGGCGTCGACCAGCGCCCGGAGTCGACACAGCGCCGGGCGTCGGCGCGGCGCCTGGTGCCTGGCTCACCGGTCGCTCCGCAGGTCGGCGATCCGACGCTCGAGCCGGTGGATCCGCTGCTGGAGGATCGTGACCTCCGACTCGGAGACCAGGCCCAGGAGGTTCGCGACCCGGTCGGCCTGGGCGTGCAGCACGTCCCCGGCCAGCCCCCGGACCCGCGCGACGGTCCGACCGATTCCCAGACCGCCCGAGGGCCGGTCCTCAGCGGCGACGGTGGGCCGGATCGTCCACGCAGCCCCCAGGATGGCGGCGTGAGCCGTGCTGGCCACCCGGGCTGTCGTGGCCTGGCTGGTGCCCATGGCGATGGCGGCGTAGTCCCGTGCGATGTCGATCACGCGTGCCCCTCTCTGCTGCTGCGAAGGCTACCGCGCGACCCTGCCCACCCGGTTCACCGGTGACGGCCCAACCCGGTCAACCGGTGACAGCCAACCTCGGGTCGCCGGTGACGGCCAACGCGGGTCCGGCTGGTGACCCGCGGGCGGGGCGGAGGTCGGGACTCGTCAGCCCGCGTGGACCACCACGGCAGGTCCGAGGATCGACAGCCCGGAATCGGCGGCAGTCCACGCGACGCCGATGAGCGCCCGGGCGAGGTCCAGGTCAGCCGGCCCCGGCTGGCCCTGAGCCGGTACCAGCGCCTGCTCCGGCAACCAGTCCAGCACCTCATCAGCGGCCCCCGCTCCGCCCAGACCCGCCTGCGCCCGGACGCCCGCGCCCACGGCCGCATCTGCCACAGCACCCGGGACCGCCTGCGCACCGGCGCCCGCGCCCGCCCCCGCCCGCGCTTGCGCACCCTGGCCCGCCTCGGGTGCGGGGACTGCGCGGACGCGAACCTCCGCAGCCCGGCACCGGCCGGTGAGCACATCGCCGTCCTGCTCCACGACCACCTCCGGCTGGTCGACCAGGAGGCCCCGCAGGTCCCGATCGATGTAGGTCGGGCGATGCTGCGGCCCTGCCGTGAGCAACTCCGTCCACTCGGTCACGCCCGTCAGCACCAGCAGGCTCGGTATGCCCGACCGGGTGGCACCCTCGATGTCGGTGTCCAGCCGATCGCCGACGACCAAGGGGCGCGAGGCTGCCGTGCGCTCCACGGACTCGAGCATCAGCGGAGGCTCGGGCTTGCCGGCCACCAGCGGCTCGACCCCGGTCGCGTGGCGCAGCGCCGCCACCATGGATCCGTTGCCCAGCACCCGGCCCCGCGGCGTGGGGATGGTGCGGTCCAGGTTCGTGGCCACCCAGAGCAGCCCGCGCTCGATCGCCAGGCTCGCCTCGGCCAGCTGCCGCCAGCCCACCTCGCGGCCATAGCCCTGCATCACGGCCACCGGCTGCTCGTCCACGCTGGCTACCGGGGCCAGCCCCCGTTCGCGCAGCGCCGCTGCCACACCGGGCCCGCCGACTGCCAGCACCCGCGAGCCCGGGGGTACCCGCTCGGCCAGCATCCGTGCCCCGGCCTGCGCCGAGGTGACCACATCGGCGGGTCGAGCCCGGACGCCGAGCTCGACCAGGTGCTCAGCCACCTCGGACGGCGGCCGTGCGGCGTTGTTGGTGACGAAGGCCGAACGCATCCCGTACACAGCCAGGGCGCGCTCCAGCGACTCGGCCGCGTGGGCCACCGCGCCGCGGCCCACGTAGACCACTCCGTCGAGGTCCAACAGCGCCACGTCGTGCATGCTGGCCAGCACGACCGGCCCCGCCGCCCCGCCCAGCCCCTCACCTGGGGGAGGGCCGCCACCGGAGGCAAAGCCCCCACCCGGGGCCGGCCCTTCAGCCGAGGCCGGGCCGCCACCTGAGGGCCGACGCCCACCCGCGCCCAGCCCGTCACCAGGGGCCTGACCCCCGCCCGAGGCCCGGCCCGCAGCTCGGGTCGGCCCCTCAGCCGGGTTCGCATCGACGCCGGCGGCGAGGGCGGGGGCAGCACCCGGCTGCGGGGATCTGCCCGGAGCCCCGGAGCCGCGACCGAACCGCATCAGCTCAGTCCTGGTCCTCGGGCACGACCGCGGACTCCGCCGCCGAGGTAGGGGCCCGGAAGAGGTCCGACCCCGTGGCCGGCGCGGCCACGGTCCCCGCACCACCCACCCCTGGCCAGCCACCCTGACCCGGATCCCCAGTCCCGGCATCCCCAGACCCGGCTCCCCAGACCCGGCATCACCAGACCCGGCATCCCCAGTCCTGGTCTCACGCGTCGCCTGGGGCTCAGCCGTCGACGGCGGACCCGGCTCGCCAGCAGGGGACCCCACCTCGTCGGCGTCGTCGGAGTCGAACTCGTCGAAGATGATCCCGTCGAGCTCGTCGAGGCGCTCGGCGGCGTCGGTGGTGCCCTCCGGGTCCACGTCCGCGGCACGTGCGAACCATTCGCGCGCCTCAGCCACCCGACCCACCTCAGCCAGGGCATCGGCGTAGGCGTAGCGCAGGCGCGCCAGCCACTCCCCGCGTGCCCGCGACTTCAGCGCCGGCACCTGCAGGGTGAGCACCGCGGCCTCCGGTTGGCCCAGGTCACGCCGGGCACCGGCCGCCACGATGAGCATCTCGACCTTGCCGTCCCGATCCAGGGCGGCGGCCTCCGGCGACGATGCGAGCGCCAGGGCTCGCTCCGGCCGGCCGAGTCCCCGCTCGCAGTCGGCGATCATCGGCAGGTAGTCGGCCGCGCCAGAGATCCTCGCGGCGGCCTTCAGCTCCGTGAGGGCCGTGCCGTAGTCACCGGCCGCGTACGCGGCCACGCCGACGGCCTCCCGGACGACGGCCACCCGTCCAGCCCGACGGGAGGCGGCCTTCGCATGGGCAAGCGCCAACTGCGGATCGTCGGGCAGCACCAGCCCAGCCGCCACGAGGTGGCGCGCGACAATCTCCGCCAACCCTTCGGGCAGCGTCCGCAGGGAGTTCAGCGTGACCCGATCGAGATCGCTGGCCTGAACGGAGTCAGGGATGTGCGGATCCGGCGGGCCCTCGCGGCGCGGCTCACGCTCCGGACGCCGCTCCCGGCCCCCCGACGACGGGCCACGGTCGCCACCCGGGCGGCCCGAGTCCCTCGAGCCGGTGGGACGACCCTGCCCACGCGATCCACCGGAGTCCGCGAACGAGCGCGGCGCACTCGAGCTGCTCCCACCCCGGCCACCGGCAGAAGCGCCCCGCGGGGCGGAAGAGCCCCCGCGCGGAGCGCCCGACGAGCGCTGACCGCCTGATGCGCCCCGGGGTCCCGCGGTCGACCGTGACCCGCCGGAGTTGCCGCCCGAGCCCCGGTCCGTGCCCGGACCGACCCCGTCACCCTGCCCGCGCCGCGGACCGTCGGAGCGTCCGGAGCCCGGCTCGGAGCCGGACCGCGGTGACCTTGTTCCCTGCCGGCCATCGCCAGACGGCCGCTGTGCGCGAGTGTCCGGAGCTCCCTCGCGAGCCCCGCCACGAGTCGCACCATCCCGGTTCGAAGATCCGCTCCGGCTCGAAGATCCGCTCCTGCTCGAAGATCCGCTCCTGCTCGATGACCCGTCTCTGGTCGATGACCCGTCTCTGGTGGACGATCCCGCCCTGGACGATGATCCGGCTGCCGAGCGACCCCCAGTTGGCCGAGAGGCACCGCGCGAGGAGCCGGGCATCTCGGGACGTGACCCGGAACCCGACCCACCCCTCGAGGGGGACGACCCTGGCCGCGCCGGACGGGACCCTGTCCCGCCATCGCCCCGCGACGTCGCTCCGGACCCGCCGGAACGCGACCCGGAGCCAGACCCACCGGACGACGAACGGCTCCCGCCACCGCGACCGCCGGAGCTCCCCTCGCCCGGACTCGCCCCTCGAGCGGCCGTTCCTCGGGTTGCGGACCCTCCCGCGGACCGGCCTGAGCTCCCCGACCCAGATCGACCTTCCCCGGAGCCCGAGGACCTGGACCTGTCCGAACCCGACCCCGACCTGCCCGAACCCGATCCGGACCCACCCGACCCCGACCTGCCCGAACCCGATCCGGACCCGCCCGAACCCGAACCCCCGGAGCTCGAACGTCCCGAACCTGAACCGGACGTGCCGGCACCCTTCTCAGTCATCCACTTCCCTCTCGTCCGCGTCAGCCTACCGACGCCCGCCAATCCACGCCCCCACGAACCTCAGGAGCAATCCCTGCCGCAGACACCACCACCGCCCGGCGGCGACGAGCACTGCCATCCAGATGCGACACCCCGGCCGGACCGATACCGTGACGCAGGTCGGTGAGACGGAACCCGACAACAGAAGTGACAACCAGCCAGTGCGCAGCACTGCCCGACGAAGGGAACGCATATGGGTCTCGAGGACATGGTCAACGCAGCAAAGGACGCAGTCGGCCTCGGCAGCAGCGACGCCGACGCAGCCGTCGACAAGGCCGTTGACGCGGTCAAGGACGTGGCCCCCGACCAGGCTGACGGTGCCGTGGACGCCGCCGCCGATGCGGCCAAGGAAGTCCTGTAGCTGAACTGAGTCCCAGACGCAAAAAGGGCCGCCCCGATTTGGGGCGGCCCTTTTTGAAAGAATGTCCGGCGGCGTCCTACTCTCCCACAAGGTCCCCCTTGCAGTACCATCGGCGCTGAGAGGCTTAGCTTCCGGGTTCGGAATGGGACCGGGCGTTTCCCTCTCGCTATGGCCGCCGAAACTCTATTGAGATATGATCCCCGACCGTATCTCGGGAACCGCACAGTGGACGCGTAACAAACGATTGTAAAGAGTGGACAAGTCCTCGGCCTATTAGTACCGGTCAGCTGCACACGTTGCCGTGCTTCCACTTCCGGCCTATCAACCCAGTCGTCTACTGGGGGCCTTACCAGGTCAACCCTGTGGGAGTCCTCATCTTGGAGCGTGCTTCCCGCTTAGATGCTTTCAGCGGTTATCACTTCCGAACGTAGCCAACCAGCCGTGCTCTTGGCAGAACAACTGGCACACCAGAGGTTCGTCCATCCCGGTCCTCTCGTACTAGGGATAGCCCTCCTCAAGACTCCTGCGCGCGTGGCGGATAGGGACCGAACTGTCTCACGACGTTCTAAACCCAGCTCGCGTACCGCTTTAATGGGCGAACAGCCCAACCCTTGGGACCTACTCCAGCCCCAGGATGCGACGAGCCGACATCGAGGTGCCAAACCATGCCGTCGATATGGACTCTTGGGCAAGATCAGCCTGTTATCCCCGGGGTACCTTTTATCCGTTGAGCGACACCGCTTCCACATGCCGGTGCCGGATCACTAATCCCGACTTTCGTCCCTGCTCGACCCGTCGGTCTCACAGTCAAGCTCCCTTGTGCATTTACACTCGACACCTGATTGCCAACCAGGCTGAGGGAACCTTTGGGCGCCTCCGTTACATTTTAGGAGGCAACCGCCCCAGTTAAACTACCCACCAGGCACTGTCCCTGATCCAGATCATGGACCGAGGTTAGACAGCCAATACGATCAGAGTGGTATTTCAACGTTGACTCCACCCGAACTGGCGTCCGAGCTTCACAGTCTCCCACCTATCCTACACAAATCGAATCGACCACCAATACCAAGCTATAGTAAAGGTCCCGGGGTCTTTCCGTCCTGCCACGCGTAACGAGCATCTTTACTCGTAGTGCAATTTCGCCGAGTTCATGGTTGAGACAGCGCGGAAGTCGTTACGCCATTCGTGCAGGTCGGAACTTACCCGACAAGGAATTTCGCTACCTTAGGATGGTTATAGTTACCACCGCCGTTTACTGGCGCTTAAGTTCTCAGCTTCGGCCCGAAGGCCTAACCGGTCCCCTTAACGTTCCAGCACCGGGCAGGCGTCAGTCCATATACGTCGTCTTGCGACTTTGCATGGACCTGTGTTTTTAGTAAACAGTCGCTTCCGCCTGGTCTCTGCGACCACTGCCAGCTTCGGGAGTAAATCCCTACACCAGCCTTGGTCCCCCTTCTCCCTAAGTTACGGGGGTATTTTGCCGAGTTCCTTAACCATGATTCTCTCGATCGCCTTGGTATTCTCTACCTGACCACCTGTGTTGGTTTGGGGTACGGGTCGCCATAACACTCGCTAGAGGCTTTTCTCGACAGCATGGGATCACTGACTTCGCCTATCGGCTCCCTGTCCCGTCTCAGGCACATGAGGTGCGGATTTGCCTACACCTCGCCCTACGCGGTTAGCCCGGGACTACCATCGCCCGGGATCAGCTGCCCTCCTGTGTCACCCCATTGCTTGCCTACTACCACTTCGGTTCGCGCGCTCCACATCGCAGGTCCGAAGACCCGCTCCGCTTCAGGCGCTTAGCATCGGTGGGCTCAGCATGGGCGTGTTAAAGCGAGTACGGGAATATCAACCCGTTGTCCATCGACTACGCCTGTCGGCCTCGTCTTAGGTCCCGACTTACCCAGGGCGGATTAGCCTGGCCCTGGAACCCTTGGTCATTCGGCGGACGGGTTTCTCACCCGTCTTTCGCTACTCATGCCTGCATTCTCACTCGTGTGGCGTCCACGGCTGGGTCACCCCGCCGCTTCACTCGCCACACGACGCTCCCCTACCCATCCGTACAGCTGGACCCGAAGGCCGGCCTTATACGAATGTCACAACTTCGGCGGTATGCTTGAGCCCCGCTACATTGTCGGCGCGGAATCACTTGACCAGTGAGCTATTACGCACTCTTTCAAGGGTGGCTGCTTCTAAGCCAACCTCCTGGTTGTCTCTGCGACTCCACATCCTTTCCCACTTAGCATACGCTTGGGGGCCTTAGTTGGTGATCTGGGCTGTTTCCCTCTCGACTACGGAGCTTATCCCCCGCAGTCTCACTGCCACGCTCTCACTTGTCGGCATTCGGAGTTTGGCTAATTTCGGTAAGCTTGTAGGCCCCCTAGACTATCCAGTGCTCTACCTCCGACAAGAAACACGTGACGCTGCACCTAAATGCATTTCGGGGAGAACCAGCTATCACGGAGTTTGATTGGCCTTTCACCCCTATCCACAGGTCATCCCCCCAGTTTTCAACCTAGGTGGGTTCGGGCCTCCACGCGGTCTTACCCGCGCTTCACCCTGCCCATGGATAGATCACTCCGCTTCGGGTCTAGAGTGTGCGACTGGATCGCCCTATTCGGACTCGCTTTCGCTACGGCTTCCCCACACGGGTTAACCTCGCCACACACCACTAACTCGCAGGCTCATTCTTCAAAAGGCACGCTGTCACCAAGGTCCGAAGACCCCTAGGCTCCAACGGCTTGTAGGCACACGGTTTCAGGTACTATTTCACTCCCCTCCCGGGGTACTTTTCATCTTTCCCTCACGGTACTAGTCCGCTATCGGTCATCAGGTAGTATTTAGGCTTAGCGGGTGGTCCCGCCAGATTCACACGAGATTTCTCGGGCCCCGTGCTACTTGGGATCCCCTTCGGGAGTCAACGTGATTTCGGCTACGGGGGCGTTACCCTCTGTGCCAGGCCTTCCCATGCCTTTCGCCTATCACGATGATTTCTTACTCCCTGCCGAGGTACCAGCCTCGACTGAAGGGTCCCACAACCCCGGAACTGCAACGCCTGGTAGCTATCACGCAGTTTCGGTTTGGCCTGTTCCGCTTTCGCTCGCCACTACTCACGGAATCGCGGTTGCTTTCTCTTCCTGTGGGTACTGAGATGTTTCACTTCCCCACGTTCCCTCCACTCGCCCTATGTGTTCAGGCGAGGGTGACTGGACATGACTCCAGCCGGGTTTCCCCATTCGGACATCCCTGGATCTGTGCTCGATTGCCAGCTCCCCAGGGCTTATCGCAGGCTTCTACGTCCTTCTTCGGCTCCTGATGCCTAGACATCCTCCGTGTGCCCTTAATAACTTGGCCACATATAAAGATCAGATGCTCGCGTCCACTGTGCAGTTCTCAAGCTACGGGCGGGTCTACCGTCATGCCGCCAGCCGACGGTCCACCCGAGGGTGTGCGTCGACTGGTCTGACGGCCCCGTGGGCGTGCGTTGCACGTCCCGTGAGGAATCGCTCCCTCAGGACCCAACAGCGTGCCTGGGCACCCGGCCCACCCTCGTCTCAGCGTTCCCACCGGCGAACCGGCTGTACTGACTGGCGTGGATGTGCCTGGTGCCTACTGGTCAATGTTCCACCCTTGAGCAACCTCCGAGGAACGATCGTCCTCGATGAGGCTCTGGACCCTTGCGGGTCAGACGCTCCTTAGAAAGGAGGTGATCCAGCCGCACCTTCCGGTACGGCTACCTTGTTACGACTTCGTCCCAATCGCCAGTCCCACCTTCGACGGCTCCCTCCCAAAAGGGTTGGGCCACCGGCTTCGGGTGTTACCGACTTTCGTGACGTGACGGGCGGTGTGTACAAGGCCCGGGAACGTATTCACCGCAGCGTTGCTGATCTGCGATTACTAGCGACTCCGACTTCATGGGGTCGAGTTGCAGACCCCAATCCGAACTGAGGCCGGCTTTTTGGGATTCGCTCCACCTTACGGTATTGCAGCCCTTTGTACCGACCATTGTAGCATGCGTGCAGCCCTAGACATAAGGGGCATGATGACTTGACGTCATCCCCACCTTCCTCCGAGTTGACCCCGGCAGTCTCCTATGAGTCCCCGGCATTACCCGCTGGCAACATAGAACGAGGGTTGCGCTCGTTGCGGGACTTAACCCAACATCTCACGACACGAGCTGACGACAGCCATGCACCACCTGTGCAAGGCCCCGAAGGACCTGACATCTCTGCCAGTTTTCCCTGCATGTCAAGCCTAGGTAAGGTTCTTCGCGTTGCTTCGAATTAAGCCGCATGCTCCGCCGCTTGTGCGGGCCCCCGTCAATTCCTTTGAGTTTTAGCCTTGCGGCCGTACTCCCCAGGCGGGGCACTTAATGCGTTAGCTGCGGCGCAGAGACCGTGGAATGGTCCCCACACCTAGTGCCCACCGTTTACGGCGTGGACTACCAGGGTATCTAATCCTGTTCGCTCCCCACGCTTTCGCTCCTCAGCGTCAGTTTCTGCCCAGAGACCCGCCTTCGCCACCGGTGTTCCTCCTGATATCTGCGCATTCCACCGCTACACCAGGAATTCCAGTCTCCCCTGCAGTACTCAAGTCTGCCCGTATCGAATGCAGGCCAGGAGTTGAGCTCCTGGTTTTCACATCCGACGCGACAGACCGCCTACGAGCTCTTTACGCCCAATAAATCCGGACAACGCTTGCGCCCTACGTATTACCGCGGCTGCTGGCACGTAGTTAGCCGGCGCTTCTTCTGCAGGTACAGTCACTTTCGCTTCGTCCCTGCTGAAAGAGGTTTACAACCCGAAGGCCGTCATCCCTCACGCGGCGTTGCTGCGTCAGGCTTTCGCCCATTGCGCAATATTCCCCACTGCTGCCTCCCGTAGGAGTCTGGGCCGTGTCTCAGTCCCAGTGTGGCCGGTCGCCCTCTCAGGCCGGCTACCCGTCGTCGCCTTGGTGGGCCGTTACCCCACCAACAAGCTGATAGGCCGCGGGCCCATCCCTAGCCGAAAAACTTTCAACCACCCACGATGTCGTGGGGGGAGTTATCCGGTATTAGCACCTCTTTCGAGGAGTTATCCCAGAGCTAGGGGCAGGTTGCCCACGTGTTACTCACCCGTTCGCCACTGATCACCATCCGAAGATGGGTCACCGTTCGACTTGCATGTGTTAAGCACGCCGCCAGCGTTCGTCCTGAGCCAGGATCAAACTCTCCGTTAAGTTTGCTACCACGCGAACGTGGAAACTGTGTTAACCGAGGTGATCTCTGGCAAGACTTCAAGCTGTCTGCTTGATGTCATTACCAAAGGAATCTCCGTCGCGATCGGCTTGCGCCTCCCGCAGACGGGGTTAATAAATTGGCATTGACTTTCGGCACGCTGTTGAGTTCTCAAGGAGCGATTGCGCACCTTTGCGTCAGTTGGTACTTCCGCGCCGGGGCAACTCCACTAACTTAGCCTGTTCGCGATCCGGAGTCAAATCCGTGTTTCTCGCGTCGCTGGCCGCACGCGGCCGGGCAAGTCAGTCGTTCTGTTGTGTCCAGCCTCCGGACGCGGTGAACCGCTGACCTTCTGGCTGGGAGCCTCTGCGAGAGACCGACCGGCCTGCCCATCCGGGACTTACTGGCCGTTCGTTCCTCCCTCGCGGTCGGTAGGTAGAACACTACGCGAGGGTTCCAGCACCGGTCAAATCGACCCCCCGGTGAGCACGAGACCGCCCATGTGGTGGGCATTTCGGGCGCTGCTGACGCCCCCCGGGGGGCGTCTCGCGGCCGCTCGGCCAGGTCACCCCATGGTCAGCTGGACCCCCGACACCGAGCGCCGGCCGCGGCGCACGACGATCCACCCCTGGCCGAGGGCCTGCGCGCTGCCGAACTGGGTGTCCTCGGAGGTGACTCGCTCGTTGTTGACGTACGCACCCCCCTCGGAGATGGTCCGACGCGCCGCGCCCTTCGATGGCGAGAGCCCGGCCGTCACCAGCAGGTCCACGGCGGAGACGGTGCCGCCCGCGGGGATGGCCAGGGATCCGCCGCCGGCCTCGCGCAGGGCCGCGTCGAGGACGTCGTCGGGGACCTCGTGCAGCTCACCGGAGCCGAAGAGGGCCGAGGACGCGGCCTGCACGCCAGCCAGCGCCTCGGGACCGTGCACCAGGGTCGTCAGCTCCTCGGCCAGCGCGCGCTGGGCTGCCCGGGCTGCGGGCCGCTCGGCGATCTCGACGTCGAGGGCCTCGATCTGCTCCCTGCTGCCGAAGGAGAACATGCGCAGGAAGCCGGCCACGTCGCGGTCGTCGGTGTTCAGCCAGAACTGGTAGAAGGCGTAGGGGCTGGTCAGGGCAGGATCCAGCCACACCGCGCCACCCTCGGTCTTGCCGAACTTGGTCCCGTCGGCCTTGGCCATCAGCGGCGTGGTCAGGGCGTGAACGGAGGCCCCCTCGACACGGCGGATCAGGTCGACTCCGGCCACGATGTTGCCGAACTGGTCCGATCCCCCGGTCTGCAACCGGCAGCCGTGGCGCCGGAACAGCTCCAGGTAGTCCATGGACTGCATCAGCACGTAGCTGAACTCGGTGAACGAGATGCCCTGGTCGGCCAGGCGCCGCGCCACGGCCTCACGGTCGAGCATCCGGTTCACGCTGAAGTGCTTGCCGATGTCGCGCAGGAACTCGATGACCGACATCGGCGCGGTCCAGTCGTGGTTGTTGACCATGCGGGCTGCCGCCGGCCCGTCGAAGTCGAAGAACGGCTCGAGCTGGGCACGGATGCCGTCGGACCACGCGGCCACGACGTCTGCCTCGTTCAGCGTGCGCTCGGAGGTGGGCTTCGGATCGCCGATCATCCCCGTGGCACCGCCGACGAGGGCAAGCGGGAGGTGGCCGGCGAGCTGGAAGCGCCGCATCGTCAGCGTCTGGGCGAGGTGGCCCACGTGCAGGCTGGCCGCGGTGGGGTCGAACCCGCAGTACAGCGTGATCGGTCCCCGGGCCAGCTCGGCGCGCAGCGCGTCGAGGTCGGTGCTGGAGGCGATCAGGCCACGCCAGGCCAGATCGTCGAGGACAGAGGCTCCGTCGAAGGACATGGGCGCATTCTGGCGCATGCCGCCCGCGGCCCGTGCCAGGACGGCTCGGGCGACAGCCCGCTGCACCGCCCGGGCTGCCTGCGGCGTGCCAGCATGGGCGTCATGACGACCTTCGACGCCGGCGCCGGCGCACGGCGCGTGCCTGCCCTGGAGATCCCCCTCGACTGGGAGCCGATCGAGCCGGCCAAGTCCGAGCGCGGGCAGCCGCGGGTCGCGACCGCCGGGATCGCCGCGGTGCCGGGCCTGGAGGTGGGGGTGTGGGCGCACACCGCGGGCGTGAGCACCGACGTCGAGGCCGACGAGGTCTTCGTGGTGCTCGCCGGCCGCGCCACGATCGACGTCGAGGAGGGCCCCACCCTGGAGGTCGGGCCGGGCGACGTGGGGGTGCTGCCACCGGGGGCGCGGACGCGGTGGACCGTCCATGAGGAGCTGCGCAAGGTCTACGTGATCAGGCAGCAGCCATGAGCAGCCTCGCGCTGCGGACCGAGGGGCGGCGCTGGGTCGGCCTGGTGGAGGGTGCGACGGCGGTCATGGCCACGGCCGGTGGGATCGGCCTGGCCCTCAACGGCCTGGGCATGCCCGACGCGGACGCCCCTGCCTGGCTCGGCGGGGACTGGCGGCTGCCCGGCCTGGCGCTGGCGCTGGTCATCGGGGGCGGGCAGGGCGTGGCCGCCGTCGCGGAACTGCGCGACAGTCGACGGTCGGGGGCGCTGACCCTCGCCGCGGGGGCCGCCATGGTGGCCTTCGAGGTGGCCGAGCTCAGGATGATCCCGTTCTCGTGGATGACCCCCGCGTTCCTTGGCGTCGGGCTCGTGGAGATGGCCTCGTCGGCCACGCGCAGCCAGCCCGCCGCCAGCACCACGGGGACTGCGGCCGGCCCCTCGTGATCCGCGAGGACCCGGGCTCGCCGGGGCTGCCGCTGATCGGGGTGCCCCCCCGGATGGGCAGCGGGCCGGCAGGGACGACGGGTGCTCTCGGGGGCGTCAGCCCACCGATCCGCCCGGTCCGGGGGTAGGGCTCAGCGTGACAGCGGGACCGGGTTGTCCGCCGCCCAGGCCTGCCAGCTCTCGGTCTCGGCGCGCAGGGCGGCCAACTGCTCGCGGACCCGCGCCGGGGCAGTGCCGCCGAACCGGGATCGGGCGTCGACTGCTGCCCTGGCTGTGAGGCGGTCGCGCACATCCGGGGTCAGCGCCGGGGAGGCCCCCGCCAGCTCGGCGTCGGTGAGGTCCCACAGCTCGACTCCGCGCGCCTCGGCGATGCGCACGCAGGCACCGGAGACCTCGTGGGCCTCCCGGAAGGTCATCCCGTGCTGCACCAGCCACTCGGCGATCTCGGTGGCCAGGGCGAAGCCCTCGGGCGCCGCCGCGGCCATCCGCGCGGTGTCGAAGCGCAGCGTGGCCACGCTGCCGGCCATCGCCGGCAGCACGAGCAGGAGGGTGTCGACGGCGTCGAACACCGGCTCCTTGTCCTCCTGCAGGTCACGGTTGTAGGCGAACGGCAGGCCCTTGAGGGTGGCCAGGATCCCGGCCAGGTGGCCGATCAGCCGACCGGACTTGCCCCGGGCGAGCTCGGCGATGTCGGGGTTCTTCTTCTGCGGCATGATCGACGACCCCGTCGACCAGGCGTCGTCGAGGGTGGCCCACGCGAACTCCCGCGAGGCCCAGAGGCAGATCTCCTCCCCCAGCCGGGACAGGTGCACCCCGACCATCGCGGCGACGAACAGGAACTCGGCGACGAAGTCACGATCGCTGACGGCGTCGATCGAGTTGGCGATCGGTGCGGTGAAGCCGAGCTCGGCGGCCACCGCGTGCGGGTCGAGCGCGAGGGCCGAGCCGGCCAGCGCGCCGGCACCCAGCGGTGAGAGGCCCGCGCGGCGGTCCCAGTCGGCCAGCCGGTCGAGGTCGCGGCCGAACGCATGGGCGTGCTTGGCCAGCTCGTGGCCGAACGACACCGGCTGGGCGTGCTGCAGGTGGGTGAAGCCCGGCGCGATCGTGTCGACGTGCGCCTCGGCCTGGGCGACGATCGCCGCCACGAGCTCGGCGAGGGCGGCGGCCACGGCGCGGGCCTGGTCGCGCAGGTAGAGCCGGAAGTCGCAGGCCACCTGGTCATTGCGGCTGCGCCCTGCGCGCAGCTTCCCGCCGGTGGGCCCCAGCAGCTCGAGCAGGCCCCGCTCCACGGCGGTGTGCACGTCCTCGTCGGCGGGGTCCGGCAGGAACGAGCCGTCGGCGAACCGCGAGCCGAGGGTGGTCAGGGCCTCGAGGACCGCCGCATGCTCGGCATCGTCGAGCAGGCCCGCCCGGTGCAGGACGCCGGCGTGCGCCCGGGTCTGCAGCAGGTCGTAGGGGGCCAGGCGCCAGTCGAAGTGGATCGACAGGCTCAGGGCGGCCATCTGCGGTGAGGGCCCGCCGGCGAAGCGCCCACCCCACAGGCGGGTGGCGGGGGCATCGGGCGTCGGCTCGGTCACCCGACGCTCCGGCCGGCCCGCAGGTCACGGGCCGCGGCCATCTTCGACGGCAGGCCCCAGAGCTCGATGAAGCCCTTGGCCAGCGACTGGTCGAACGTGTCGCCGGTGTCGTAGGTCGCCATCCCGAAGTCGTACAGCGACTCCGGCGACTGGCGCCCGGTCACGGTGGCGCGCCCGCCGTGCAGGGTCATCCGGACATCTCCGGAGACGGTCTCGTTGAGCTCGTCGAGGAAGCCGCTGAGCGCCCGTCGCAGCGGGGAGAACCACAGGCCGTCGTAGACGAGCTCGGTCCAGCGCTGGGAGACCCCGCGGCCGTAGCGGGCGAGGTCGCGCTCGACTGTCACCGCCGCCAGCTCCTGGTGCGCCGCGATGAGCGCGATGGCCCCCGGGGCCTCGTAGACCTCGCGGCTCTTGATCCCCACGAGCCGGTCCTCGACCATGTCCAGCCGGCCCACGCCCTGGGCGCCGGCGCGCGTGTTGAGCTCCTGGATCAGCTCGAGCATCGACAGTGTCCGGCCGTCGAGGGCCACCGGGACGCCCCCGCTGAAGCTGATGACGACCTCGTCGGCGTCGCGGGTGACCGTCGGGTCGGCGGTGTAGGCGTAGATGTCCTCGATGGGGCCGTTCCAGATGTCCTCGAGGAAGCCCGTCTCGACGGCGCGGCCCCAGACGTTCTGGTCGATCGAGTAGGGCGACTTCTTCGTGACATCGATCGGCAGGTCGTGGGCCTCGGCGTACTCGATGGCCTTGTCCCGGGTCAGGGCCAGGTCGCGCACCGGCGCGATGCAGGTGAGGTCGGGGGCGAGGTTGGTGATGCCGACCTCGAAGCGGACCTGGTCGTTGCCCTTGCCGGTGGAGCCGTGGCTGACGACGGTGGCCCCGTGCGTGCGGGCGGTGGCCACCAGGTGCTTGACGATCGTGGGCCGGGACAGCGCCGAGACCAGCGGGTAGCGGTCCATGTAGAGCGCGTCGGCCTTGAGCGCGGGCAGGCAGTAGTCGTCGGCGAACTCGGCGCGGGCGTCGACGACCTCGGCCTCGACCGCGCCGCAGGCAAGGGCACGCTGGCGGATGACCTCGAGGTCCTCGCCGTCCTGGCCGACGTCGACCGCGCACGCGATCACCTCCGCCCCGGTCTGCTCGGCGATCCAGCCGATCGCCACGGAGGTGTCCAGCCCGCCCGAGTAGGCCAGCACGACGCGCTCTGCCATGTCAGTCTCCAGTCAGTCGTTGCGCGGCCTCCGCGCATCCGAGGATGAGTATACGCATATGCGTATGTCCCGCGTAGCGGGGGCGGGGCCAGCGCGGAGGTGAGGTCGTGGGGCTGCCTCGGTGGTACGCGGGCGGCCCTGTAGCTCAGCGGCGGGGTTCGATCAGGCCGAGGATGGCGGCCGCGACCGCCGCTCCCCCGTCGGGTGCCCGGGTTATCAGGATGACCGTGTCGTCGCCGGCGACTGTTCCGATGACGTCGGGCCAGTCGGAGCGGTCGATCGCCGAGGCCAGGTACTGGGCGCCGCCCGGCGGGGTGCGCAGGACCACGATGTTCGCCGAGCTGTCCACCCCCACGAGCACGTCCTGGGCCACACGGGCCAGGCGCGCCGAGGAGTCGCTCTCGGGTGCGTGCGGTCGGGTGTCGCCGCCTTCCGCCGGAACCGCGTAGACCTGATCGCCGGCGGCGGTGGTGACCTTCACCGCGCCGAGCTCGTCGAGGTCGCGGGACAGCGTCGCCTGTGTGACGACGAAACCGTCGTCGGCCAGGAGCTCGGCGAGTGCGGCCTGCGAGCCGACAGGCACACGGTCGAGGAGGTCGACGATCCGCCGATGCCGCGCCGCCTTCGTGTTCGGGATCGTCATCGCGCATCCTCGGCCACGACGAGAGTTGAGCCCGAAGCGGGGCGGCCCATGACCTCGGCGATCGCGCTCGCGAGCACGATGACCCCCTCGGTCACCTCGTCGGCGGTCAGCGTCAGCGGCGGGGCGAGGCGGATCACGTCCGGGGCCGCGGCGTTCACCAGGACCCCGGCAGCCCTCGCCGCAGCCTCGACCTCCTTGGCCAGAGGGGCCTCGAGCACCACCCCGAGCAGCAGGCCCTCGCCGCGCACCCGGACGACGCCGGGCACCCCGCCCAGCCCCGCGCGCAGCTGGGCGCCGCGGGCCACCGCGTTGGTCAGGAGGCCCTCGGCCTCGATCGTGTCGAGCACCGCCAGCGCGGCCGCGGCGCAGATCGGGTTGCCGCCGAACGTCGAGCCGTGCGAACCCGGCGACAGCGACGGGGCCACGTCGCCCAGGCGGATCATCGCCCCGATCGGCAGGCCCCCGCCGAGGCCCTTGGCCAGCGTGATGACATCGGGTCGCAGGTCGCCGTGCGCGGGGTCCTGATGGGCCAGCCAGTGGCCCGTGCGCCCGATGCCGGTCTGAACCTCGTCGAGGATGAGCAGGGCCCCGCAGGCGCGCGTGATGCGGCGGGCGGCGGCCAGGTACCCGGGCGTGGGCACGACGACCCCGGCCTCACCCTGGATGGGCTCGAGGACCAGCGCAGCGGTGTGCTCGTCGACGGCCGCCGCGAGGGCGTCGACGTCGCCGTAGGGGACGAACGCGACCTCGCCGGGCAGCGGGCGGAACGGGTCGGCCTTGGCGGGCTGGCCGGTCAGCGCCAGGGCGCCCATGGTCCGGCCGTGGAAGCTGCCGACGGCTGCGACCATGCGCGTGCGCCCGGTGAGCCGGGCCAGCTTGAAGGCGGCCTCATTGGCCTCGGCTCCGGAGTTGCACAGGAACACCCGCGCGCTGCGTCCGCCCCGGTCTGCCATGGCGGCCAGCCGCTCAGCCAGGCGCAGCGCGGGCAGCGTGATCGCCAGGTTCGAGGTGTGGCCGAGCGTGGCGACCTGGCGGGTGACTGCCTCGACGACCGCCGGGTGCCCGTGGCCCAGGGCGTTGACCGCGATGCCCCCCACCAGATCGAGGTAGCGACGCCCGGAGTGGTCGGTCACCCAGGCCCCCTCACCGGCGACGAGGGTCAGCGGCGGAGTGCCGTAGTTGTCGGCCATCACCTCGACCCATCGGGCCGCGTGCGGATCACGTGCGCCGGTCACGGCAGTCCCCCCTGGCTCGCGTGCACGTCGGGCAGCACCATCGTGCCGATCCCCTCGGTGGTGAACACCTCGAGCAGGAGGCTGTGCGGCAGCCGACCGTCGATCACGTGGGCCCGATCGACGCCGCCGCGCACCGCGCGCAGGCAGGCCTCCATCTTCGGCGCCATGCCGGAGTCCAGCGTGGGCAGCAGCGCGGCGAGCTCGGCGGCGCGGATCTCTGCGACCAGCGACTCGCGGTCGGGCCAGTCGGCGAACAGGCCCTCGACATCGGTGAGCACCACCAGCTTCTGGGCCTCGAGCGCGACGGCCAGGGCCGATGCGGCGGTGTCGGCGTTGACGTTGAGAACCTGGCCGTCGGCGGCCACGCCGATCGTGGAGATCACCGGGATGAACCCGTCGTCGAGCAGGCTGGTGACGAAGTCCGGGCGCACGTCGGTGACATCGCCGACCAAGCCAAGGTCGATCTGCTGGCCGTCGGCGGCCACCGTGCGCGCCTCGGCGGCGAACAGGTGGGCGTCCTCCCCCGAGATCCCGACCGCCAGGGGGCCGTGGGCGTTGATGAGGCCGACCAGTTCGCGCTGGACCTGGCCGGTCAGCACCATCCGGACGACCTCCATCACCTCGGGGGTGGTCACCCGCAGCCCGGCGCGGAACTCGCTGGCGATGCCCAGGCGGCCGAGCATCGCGTTGATCTGCGGGCCACCGCCGTGCACCACGACAGGCCGCAGCCCGGCCAGGCGCAGGAAGACGACGTCCTCGGCGAAGGCGCGCTGCAGCTGCGGGGAGGTCATCGCATTGCCGCCGTACTTGACCACGACGGTGGCGCCGGTGAAGCGCTCGAGCCACGGAAGCGCCTCGGCCAGCACCTGCGCCTTCAGCAGGGCGTCGGCGGTGGGCACCGCGCGGGACCTGGGGCTCATCGGGGCTCCTCGGGCGATCGGATCGGGGTGGTGGGGGGCGTGGGCGCGCGGGCCCGGTCAGGTGGAGTAGGCGGAGTTCTCGTGGACGTACATGGCGGTGAGGTCGTTGGTCCAGATGGTGGCCGTCGCGCTGCCCGCGCGAAGGTCGATGCGGATCGCGACGTCGCGGGCGGACATGTCGACGGCCGATCGGTCGCCGGACGCCGCACCGTCGCGGCAGATGACCACGCCGTTGATGGCCACGTCGATGGCGTCGGGCTCGAAGGAGGCCGCGGTCGTGCCGACGGCGGCCAGGATCCGGCCCCAGTTGGGGTCCTGGCCGTGGATGGCGCACTTGAGCAGGTTGCTGCGGGCCACTGCGCGGGCGACGACCACGGCGTCGTCCTCGGTCGCGGCGTTGACCACCTCGACCGCGATGTCCTTGGTGGCTCCTTCCGCGTCGGCGACGAGTTGGGACGCCAGTGACCGGCACGCGGTCTCGACGGCCTCGGCGAGCCGTGCCGGGGACGGGGTCACCCCGCTGGCGCCTGAGGCGAGCAGCAGCACGGTGTCGTTGGTCGACATGCAACCGTCGGAGTCGACGCGGTCGAAGGTGCGGCGGGTGGCCTCGCGCAGGGCGGCGTCCAGGGTGCTCGCGTCGGCGATCGCGTCGGTGCTGAGCACCACGAGCATCGTCGCCAGGCCCGGGGCGAGCATGCCCGCACCCTTGGCCATGCCGCCCACGGTGAAGCCGTCCGGATCGTCCACGCGCACGACCTTGGGCCTCGAGTCGGTGGTCATGATGGCCTCGGCGGCCGCGTCGCCGCCGGATTCCGACAGGGCAGCCGCGGCCGCCGCGGCGCCGGCCCGCACTGCGTCCATGGGCAGCCGCTCGCCGATGAGGCCGGTGGAGCACACGGCCACCTCGATCGGCCCGATCCCGAGCAGCTCGGCCACGTGCTCGGCGGTGTGGTGGGTGTCGGCGAACCCCGCCGCACCGGTGCAGGCGTTCGCCCCCCCGGAGTTGAGGATGACCGCGCGGAAGCGGCCCTCCTTCGCGCACTGCTGGGTCCAGAGCACGGGCGCGGCCTTCACCCGATTGACGGTGAACACCGCCGCGGCGTCGAAGCGCGGACCCTCGTTGACCACCAGGGCCAGGTCCGGCGCGCCCGAGGACTTGATGCCGGCCCGCACGCCGGCCGCGCGGAACCCGCGCGGGGCCGTGACCCCTCCCCCGGCCGATCGTCCCGCGGCCACGCGGCCGCCCCAGCCGGCGTCGATCCAGCGCCCGGGCTGGTCGTGGTCGGCTGGCTCGTCGATCGTGTCGATCATGGTGCGACTCCGTTCACGGGCAGGCCGAGGGCCTCGGGCAGGCCGAGGATGCGGTTGGCGTTCTGCAGGGCCTGGCCGGCGGCTCCCTTGACCAGGTTGTCCAGCGCGACGATCACCGTGGTGCGCCCGGAGTGCGGGTCGGCAGCCACCTGCAGGTGCGCGCTGTTGGAGCCCAGGGTGGCCGCGGTCGACGGCAGCCGACCGGCGGGGAGCACGTGCACGAACGGCTCGTCGTCGTAGGCCGCGTGCAGGGCGTCGCGCAGCGTGGCCTCGTCGACCCCGGGCGCGGTGCGGGCCGTGCAGGTGGCCAGGATCCCGCGGGACATCGGGGCCAGGGTGGGCGTGAACAGCATCGTCACCGGCTCACCGGCGGCAATGCCGAGGGCCTGCTCCATCTCCGGGGTGTGCTGGTGGACCCCGCCGACCTTGTAGGGCGCCATCGAGCCCATCACCTCGCTGGCCATCAGCGCCTCGGCCGCCCTGCGTCCGGCACCCGAGGTGCCCGACGCGGCGACCACGACGATGTCCGCGGGCTCGACGAGCCCCGCGGCCAGCAGCGGGGCCAGGGCCAGGCCGACGGAGGTGGCGTAGCAGCCCGGGTTGGCCACACGCCCCGCCCCGGCCAGCCGAGCCCGCTGACCGGGCAGCTCGGGCAGCCCGTAGGGCCAGGCGCCCGCGTGGGGGGTGCTGCCGTAGTAGCGGTCCCACGCTCCCCCGTCGGCCAGGCGGAAGTCGGCGCCGAGATCGACGATGGGCAGCTCCGGCGGCAGTGCGGCGACGAGGGCCGCGGACTCCCCGTGCGGCAGGGCGAGGAACACCAGGTCGGCGCCGGACAGTGCGTCGGCGTCGGTGGGGACGAACCGGGCGCTGCCCAGGCCGACGAGCTGCGGGTGGACGGTGGTGACCGGGCGGCCCGCCTGGCCGCCGGCCGCCAGCGCGCCGAGCTCGAGGTCCGGATGCGCGGCGACCAGACGGATCAGCTCGGCGCCGGCGTACCCGGACGCGCCCGCGACGGAGATGGTGAAGGCCACGCCCGCAGTATACGCATATGCGGATACTGCGGGCGTGGCCGTCGGCTGACCGACCTACTCGAAGGCGACGGGCGCCGGCTCGCCGAGGGCCTCGGCCTCGCCCTGCTGGCGGGTGCGCAGCGGCACCTCCGGGATGAGGAACGCCACCACGAACGCGAGCGCCACGAACGGGATCGCCGTGAGGAACACGTCGTGCAGGGCCCGGACGAACGACTCGAGCACCGGGGCCTTGACCTCCGGCGGCAGAGCCGCGATCGCCGCCACGTTGGACAGCGACCCGCCCACCTGGCTGCCCGCTGCCGGCGTGCCGGCGAAGGCCTCCGCGAGGTAGTGGGCCAGGCGGGTGCTGAGCACGGCCCCGAAGATCGCCGTGCCGAAGGCGCCGCCCATCGAGCGGAAGAAGGTGACCGACGAGGTCGCCACACCCAGGTCCTGGAACGCGACGTCGTTCTGCACGGCGGTGACCACCGTCTGCATCGTGAATCCCAGGCCGGCACCGAGCAGGAAGATGCTCAACGCGAAGGAACCGTAGGACGTGCCCACGGTCAGGCGGGTCAGCATCACCATGCTCAGCAGGGTGATGGCCGAGCCGATGATCGGGTAGACCTTGTACCGGCCGTACTTGGTGACCAGCTGCCCGGACCCGATCGACGTGATGAAGATGCCGACGACCATCGGAAGCAGGGCCAGGCCCGACTCGGTGGGCGTGTACCCCTTGACCACCTGCAGGTAGAACGGCAGGTAGATGATGCCGCCGAACATCGCCATGCCCATGATCGCGACGAAGATGACCGACCAGCGGAACACCTTCCCGCGGAACAGGCGCATGGGGATGATCGGCTCCTCGGCGCGCAGCTCGATGAGGACGAACGCGACCGCCAGCAGCAGGCCGCCGATCGAGCAGGGCGAGGCTGGTCGGGTCGGTCCAGCCGTAGGTCCGGCCCGGCCCACGAGGTGTAGAGCAGCAGCGACGTGACCGAGGCGACGATCACGGCCGCGCCGGGTAGTCGATGCGGTGGTCGCGACGCACGAGCGGCATCTGCAGGGCGCGCGAGGTGACGAACAGGGCGGCCAGGCCGATCGGGATGTTGATGCCAGAAGATCCAGCGCCACCCGGGGCCGTCGGTGAACCAGCCGCCGAGCAGGGGCCCGGCGACGCTGGAGATCCCGAAGACGGCGCCGAAGTATGCCCTGGTACTTGCCGCGCTCACGCGGCGGGATGATGTCGCCGATGATGGCCAGCGCCAGCGCCATCAGACCGCCGCCGCCGAGGCCCTGCATCGCGCGGCCGCCGATGAGCATCGACATGGAGCCTGCGACGCCGCCGGCCACCAGCGAGCCGACGAGGAAGACGCACGATCGCCAGCTGGAACATCGGCCGGCGTCCGTAGAGGTCGGAGATCTTGCCCCACAGCGGGGTGGAGGCCGTGGAGGTCAGCAGGTACGCGGTGACCACCCAGGACAGGTGCTCGAGGCCGCCGAGATCGGAGACGATGCTGGGCAGCGCGGTGCCGACGATGCTCTGGTCGAGCGCGGCGAGGAACATGCCGGCCATCAGGCCGATCATCACCTGGATGATCTCGCGGTGGGTCAGGTAGGACGGTCCGTCGGCCGGTGCCGCGGGGCCTGTGTCGGACCCTGCGGCGGACGCGGGTGCCGGGGTGGCGGTCTCACCCGCCGCGGGCGCGGCCGGACCCCTGCCGAGGGTGTCGGTGTCGTTCGGTTCGGGATTCACTTGCTCTCCTTGATGTCGGCCAGGTTCGCGGCCAGCTTCTGCAGCAGTCGGATCAGCTCGGCGCGCTCGGCCTCACTGAACGAGGCCGTCGCCGCCTGCAGGGTCTGTCGGTTGCGGGTGAGGTGGGCGGCCAGGTACTCCTGGCCGGCGGGGGCGATGTCCAGGACCATGGCCCGGCCGTCCTGCGGATCACGGGTGGCCTCGACCAGGCCGTCGTCGATCAGGGCCCGCACGTGGCGGCTCACGGTGGAGGCGTCGAGGCCGATCGCCTCCGCGAGCTGGCCCTGGCGGGTCGGGCCGGCGGTGGCCAGGTGGTGCAGGAGCGGGAACGAACCCGGGTCGACGCCGACCGAGGCGCCCTGGAATCCCCGCTTGACCGCGACGAACGCGACGAGCAGCTCGTCCTCGGTGCACTCCGGCCGCCAGACCCGCTCAGGAACAGTTGCATGCATCCCGCAAGTAGATCACGGATGCATGCACCACGCAACCAACTCCGCGCCACGAGGTCTCCCGCTCCCCCGCACATCCCCATCGCCCGGCCCGGCCCCCTCGACCAGGAATCTCCGCTTCCTAGCCGACTCTCCCCGTTCTTCCGGGAGATTCGGCGACTCTCGGGAGAGTCTGCGGTGGCGGTGGCGGGGGTGGGTCTGGGCGGAGGGGTGCGGCTACTGCGTGGCGGCGAGCAGGGCGTGGCGGTCGTCGGTGACGTGGAGGAAGCGGCCCGACAGCGCGTCGAACCGACCACTGGCGAGGTCGCGCACGAGCGCTGTGACCGCGCCGATCGGTGCGTACGCCGAGTCCGGGAACTGCCCCATCTCCGGGCGATGTGCGAGCAGCTCCTCGGGCCACTGGGTCATGTCGGTGCGCACCATTCCCGGGCTGACCGCGAAGACGCTGACCCCGGTACCCGCCAGCTCCTGGGCCAGCGAGCTCACGAGGTGGATCACGGCCGCCTTGCTGGCCCCGTAGGCCGAGAGGTGGCCCGCAGGGCGGATGCCGAGCGACGAGGCCACCACGATCGCGCGGCCGCTGCCCCGGGCGACCATCGCCGGCAGGGTCGCGCGCAGGGTCAGGTAGGCACCGGTGACGTTCACCGCCAGCACGCGTGCCCACGCCTGCGGGTCGGTCTGCCACGTGGGACCCGCGGCGGCCAGCACGCCGGCGTTGGCGACCACGAGGTCCGGGGCGTGCCAGCGACGGGTGAGGGCCACCACCGCTGCGTCGAGCTGCGCCTGCTCGGTCACGTCCGCGACCAGCGGCTGGACCGGCAGGGACGGCGCCCCCGTGGGGACCTCGGCTGCCCCCGCGGGCGCCGGCCCCTGGCGCGAGCCGGGCGCGTGCCCGAGACCGCGCAGGCTCAGCGCGTCGCGGGCGAGGGCACCGACCGCCCAGCCCTCGGCGAGGAGATCCTCCACGAGCGCGCGGCCGATCCCGCGGCTGGCGCCGGTGACCAGCGCCACGCGGCCCGGCTGGTCCGTCGCGGGCCCCGCGCGTTCCTGCGCCGGGAGGTGGCCGGCCGCCCCGGCATCAGCAGACCCTGCGGGGGTGGTCACGACCTGTCCTGCATCTCCCACGCGTGGTCGAGCACGTGCCACGCGACCCGGCGGGCGGCGTACGCGACCGACCACGTCGCCGCACCGCGCGGCGTCGGCAGCGCACTGCCCGCCACGATCCGCTCGATGATCGCCGACCGCAGCGCCTGCACCCCCGCGGGATCGGAGGCCGCGGGCTGGGCGATCCGCACACCCAGCTTCCGGGCGTAGGCCGCCTCGGCCCCCAGCACGTGCTCGACCATCGCGTCGCGGTCACGACCGCCGCCCCGGGGGCCCTTGGCCAGCTCCAGGGGCGTGACGGAGACGACCTCGTCGAAGTGGGCCCAGGCGGCGCGCACCAGCCGCGCCGCGCGTTCGGCTGCCGACGCCGGCATGGGGTCGACCTCGTCGGACGCGGCCAGGTCCGGCGCGCCGAACTCGGTCGTCGCCGTCCCGGGCCGCTCCTCGGCCACGAGCAGCGGCGCACCCACCGGCACGTCGCCCCCCGCCGTCCCGACGGCCTCGCGGTACCGCTCGGCGTAGTCGGCCAGGGCGAGGAGGGCATCGTCCGGCGTACGACCGGACCGGGCCCAGCCGGGCCAGTCGAGGGCCGAGGCGAAGCTGCGACGTTCAGTGGACTCGACCAGGACGCGTACCTGCATGGCGGCATGGTGGCACGCGACCGACGGCCGGAGGTGATTTCGACTTCCTTAGGCGACCCTAAGTTAGTGTTGCCTAACCAATCCCGGAGACGGTGTCGACCTGCACGGCGGCCCGCTCCCACCCCTGGAGGAGAACACGTGCTCGCCGCCTACCTGATCGGGCTTCGCGAAGGGCTGGAGGCCGCCCTGGTCGTCAGCATCCTCGTCGCCTACCTCGTCAAGACCGACCGCCGCGAGGCCCTGCGCTGGGTGGGGGTCGGGGTCGCCGCGGCACTCGTGGCCTCCGTCGCCTTCGCGCTGATGCTCAACGCCGCCAGCGAGGAGTTCACCGAGGCCGGGGAGGAGCTGTTCGCCGGGATCATGTCGCTGGTGGCGGTCGCACTGGTCACCTGGATGATCTTCTGGATGAAGTCGGCCTCGCGCACAATCGCCTCCGAGCTGCGCGACCAGCTCGACCGTGCAGTCGGGATCGGGGTGGGGGCCATCATCGCGATGGCGTTCGTCGCGGTGGCCCGCGAGGGCCTGGAGACCGCCCTGTTCTACTTCTCGCTTGCCAAGTCCACCGACGGCAGCGCGGCGGCCTCGCTGATCGGGCTCACCCTGGGACTGGCCACCTCGGCCCTGGCCGGGTGGCTGCTCTACCGCGGAGCGATCCGGATCAACCTGTCGACGTTCTTCCGCTACTCGGGGCTGCTGCTGATCATCGTGGCTGCGGGCGTGCTGGCCTACGGCGTGCACGAGCTGCAGGAGGTCGGCGTGCTGCCGGGCGAGGACAACCTGGCCTTCGACGTCACCGCGGCGATCCCCCCGGACTCCTGGTACGGCACCGTCCTGCGCGGGATCTTCAACTTCCGCCCCGCGCCCAGCGTGCTGGAGGTCGTGGTGTGGGTGGCCTACGTGGCCATCACCACGTGGCTGTTCCTGCGCCCGGCGCGCAGCGCCGCCGTGGCGCCGAACCCGAAGCGGGTCGAGGCCCCGACGGCCTGACCTACGCCGACCCGCGCAACCGGCGCGGTGCTGTGGGGCTCAGCCCCGCAGCACCGCGCCGGTCTGCTTCTCGGCCTCGGCCAGGGCGGACTGCCGGGCGCCGGCGACCTCCGCGGCCGAGAGGGTGTGGTCCGCCGCGCGCAGCCGCAGCGCGAAGGCCAGCGACTTGCGACCCTCGCCCACCTGCTCGCCGGTGTAGGTGTCGAACAGCCGCACGCTCTCGAGCAGCTCACCGGCACCGGACACGAGCGCCCGCCGCACGGCCTCGGCGGGCACGTCGGCGCCCACCACGACCGCCACGTCCTCCTTCGCCACGGGCATCGTCGAGAAGTCCGGCGCGGGGGCCGTCGGCGGCACGTGGGCCAGCAGTGCGTCGAGGTCCACCTCGAGGGCCACGGTCCGCTCGGGCAGGCCCAGGGCGCCCACCACGCGAGGGTGCAGCTCGCCGGCATGGCCGATCACCTCGCCGGCGACGCTGATCGCCGCACATCGACCGGGGTGCCAGGGCGCCTGCACGGCCGCCGCCACCTCGACCGGCACCCCGAGCTCGTCGGCCAGGTCGCGCACGATGCCCACGGCGTCGGACCACTCGGCCCGACGGCCCCGGCCCCACCATCCGGCGCGGTCACGCTCGCCGGCCAGAACGGCAGCGGCGTGCCGCGGCTGCGCGGGCAGCAGCGCCTCGAGCTCGGCGACCTCGTCGGCCGACGGCCGCCCGGCGACCGCTGGCCGCGGGGGCGCCACCGAGGTGCCGATGCCCTGACCGCGGAACACCAGGCCCACCTCGAAGAGGGCCGCCTCAGCCGCCCCGCGGCCGAGGTTGCGCCGGGTGGCGGCCAGCAGCGCCGGCAGCAGCGTCGTGCGCAGGTACGGGGCCTCGTCCGACAACGGGTTGGCCAGCGCGACCAGCGCCGAGCGCGGGTCGTCGGCGGCGATCCCGAGGGCATCGAGCTCAGCGCGGCCCAGGAACGGGTAGCTGAGCACCTCGACGAGCCCGGCGCCGGCAAGGGTGCGACCCACCCGGCGGCGCAGGCGCTGGTCGGCGGTCAGGCCGTACCCGGCGCGCGCACGGGGCAGCGTGGACGGAAGCGCGTCGTACCCCTCGAGCCGGACGACCTCCTCGACGAGGTCCGCAGGCTCGGTGAGGTCCGGGCGCCACGACGGCGGGGTGACCACGAGCGTCTCAGCCCCAGCCTGCCCCTCGACAGCCACCTGCGCGCCCACGGCCTCCAGTCGCTCCACGCAGCGCTGCGCCGGGATGGCCATGCCGGACAGCCGGGCGGGCAGGTCCGCCGGCATGGTCACGGGGACCGCCGCGGGGACCGCATCCACGCGGGTGGTCCCCACGTAGCGGGCGCCGCCGAGCTCGATGAGCAGTGCCGCAGCACGCGCCGATGCGATCGCCGGGAGCTGCGGGTCGACCCCGCGCTCGAAGCGCCGGGAGGCCTCGGAGGACAGCTTGTGACGGCGCGAGTCCCGGGCCATGGCGATCGCATCGAAGTGCACCGCCTCGATCGCGACGGAGTGCGACGTGTCGTCGATCTCGGAGTGCAGCCCGCCCATGATCCCGGCCAGGGCCAGGGCCCGGGTCGGGTCGGCGATGACCACGTCCTGGGGGTCCAGGCTCCGGCGCACGTGGTCCAGGGTCTCGAGGGTCTCCCCCGGGGTCGCCCGGCGCACGGCGAGCGGACCGGCCAGCTTCGCCCGGTCGAAGGCGTGCAGGGGCTGGCCGAGCTCGAGCATCACGTAGTTGGTGACGTCCACGGCCAGCGAGACCGGGCGCATGCCGCAGGCGACCAGCGCCCGGCGCATCCACTGCGGGCTCGGGGCCTGCGGGTCAAGGTCGGCCAGCGTGCGCAGGACGAACCGGTCGGCTGCACTCGCGTCCTCGATCGCGCACCCGTGGGCCGGCTCCCCCGAGGGGGGCGGCAGCAGGGCCTCGGGGTCGGCCAGGGCGGGGTCGTCGAAGGGCAGGCCGTAGGCGGTGGCTGCCTCCCGGGCGATGCCGCGGATGCTCAGGGCGTAGCCGCGGTCGGGGGTGACGGCGATGTCGAGCACCGCGTCACCCAGGCCGAGCACGTCGTAGCCCGACTCCCCCGGCTCCGCGGACCCGGCAGGCAGCACGATGATCCCCGCGTGGTCCTCACCGAGGCCGAGCTCGCGCTCGGAGGTGATCATCCCGTCGGAGATCCGCCCGTACGTCGAGCGCGTGGCGATGGCGAAGCCGCCGGGCAGCACTGCCCCCGGCAGGGCCACGACGACGAGGTCGCCCTCGTCGAAGTTGCGGGCGCCGCAGATGACGCCGCGCTCGTCGGTGACGACCCCATCGACGGCCTCGCCGTGACCCGCGCCGACCTCGACGCGGCAGTACCGGATGGGCTTCTTGAACTCGGTCAGCTCCTCGATCGTGCGCACCCGTCCGACGACCAGCGGACCGGTCACCTCGGCGCCCAGCACATCGACGGTCTCGACCTCCAGGCCAGCGGCGACCAGGCGGTCGGCCACGTCGCGCCCGGTCTGGTCGGCGGGGATCGCGACGTAGCGACGGATCCAGCTCAGTGGTGCACGCATCGCCTCAGACCTCCGTGCCGAATGCCGTGGTGAACCGGACGTCGCCCTCGACCATGTCGCGCATGTCGGTGACCCCGTGGCGGAACATCAGGGTCCGCTCGATGCCCATGCCGAACGCGAAGCCGGTGTAGCGCGCCGTGTCGATCCCGCAGGCGGCCAGCACCCGCGGGTTGACCATGCCGCAGCCGCCCCACTCGATCCACCCCTCCGACGAGCACGTCCGGCACGGGTTGGCCGGGTCGCCGACAGAGGCGCCGCGGCACACGAAGCACTGCAGGTCGACCTCGGCGCTGGGCTCGGTGAACGGGAAGTAGCTCGGGCGCAGGCGGGTGACCAGCCCGGCACCGAACATCGCCGACGCGAAGTGGTCCAGCGTGCCCTTCAGGTCGGCCATCGTGATGCCCTCGTCCACCACGAGCCCCTCCACCTGGTGGAACACCGGGGTGTGCGTGGCGTCGAGCTCGTCGGTGCGGTAGACCCGGCCCGGGCACACCACGTAGATGGGCAGCGGCCGGGCGAGCATGGAGCGGACCTGCACCGGGGAGGTGTGCGTGCGCAGCACGACGCCGCCCTCGGGCGCGCCGACGAAGAAGGTGTCCTGCATCGTGCGGGCCGGGTGGTCCGGGGCGATGTTCAGCGCGTCGAAGTTGAACCACTCGGCCTCGACCTCGGGCCCCTCGGCGACCTCGTAGCCCATCGCGACGAACACGTCCTCGACCCGCTCCATGAGCGTGGTCAGCGGGTGGCGCGCGCCGCGCGGGCGCAGGTCGGTGGGCAACGTGACATCCACCGCCTCCTCGACGAGCACCCGCTCGTCGCGCTCCGCGGCCAGCACGACCTCGCGCGCCTCCAGGGCGGTGCGCACGGCCGCACGCGCCGCGCCGACGCGCTTGCCCGCCTCCGCCTTGGCGGCCGGGGGCAGCGCACCGATCTCCCGGTTGGCCAGCGCAAGGGGGGAGCGGTCCCCGGCGTGGTCGAGGCGCACCGCCTTGAGCGCGTCGAGGTCGGGGGCGGCTGCGATGGCGGCCAGGGCGGCCTCCCGTGCGGCGGCCACAGCCTCGTCGGACAGCGCGCTGACCTCGACGGGGTCGTAGGACTTGTTGGGGGCGGACATGGCCTCTTCTTCCGCAGGTTCCGGGACAAACGGGCGACTGGGCCCGGATTCTACCGGCGGGGCGCGCCACCCCACGCCCCCTCGATCCGGGCATCCGGGGCCCGGCGGCGCCATACTCCACCCGTCGTGACGATGACCAGGCGGTGAACGGCAGGCGAACAGCGCACGAGAGGCGGGTGGCGATGGGCACGGAGACCGACGGTGCACGCGACCCGCTGGCACCGCTGCCCGTGTCGGCGGCCTACGCCGAGGGCCCGGTCTTCCGAACCCGCGGGCGCACCACCGGGTCCGCGCGCCTGGTCCCGCTGACCAACCAGGTCCGCGGGTACACGCGCGCCCGGTTCCGGGTCGACGCGGTGGCCGGCCTGACCGTCGCCGCGCTCACGCTGCCCTCCTCCATGGCCTACGCCGACGTGGCCGGAGTGCCGGTCACCACCGGGCTGTACACGCTGATCCTCCCGGTGCTGATCTATGCGTTCCTGTCCTCCACCCCGCGCACCGTGGTCGGCCCCGAGGGGACCGTGGCGCTGGTCACCGGCACCGCAGTGGCGCCCCTGGCCCACGGCGACCCCGCCACCTGGGTGGCCCTGGTCTCGATGCTGGCGGTGATGACGGGGCTGGTGTTCCTGCTGGCCCGGATGGCCCGGATCGGCTGGATGGCCGAGTACCTGTCGCAGGCCGTGCTCGTCGGCTACATCGCGGGCGTGGCGATCGTGCTGATCATCGGCCAGATCGGCAAGCTGACCGGCATCCCTTCCGCGGACGGGAACTCGCTGCGCGAGCTCTGGGGGTACCTGACCAACACGGGTGCCGCCAACCGCACCACCGTCGCCCTGGGCCTGGCCGCGATGGTCGTGCTCGTGGTGATGCGTCGCCTGCTGCCCACCTGGCCCTCGGCGCTGATCGTGGTCGTGCTGGGGATCCTGGTGGCGTGGGCCGGGGACCTGGCCGCCCGGGGCGTGGCCCTGGTCGGCGCCGTGCCCGCCGGCCTGCCGCCGTTGGAGGTCCCGGCGGTGGGACTGGCCGACGTGCAGGCCCTGGTGGTGCCGGCCATCGGCATCTTCCTGGTCAGCTTCTCGGATGCGATCCTCATCTCCCGGGCGATCGCGGCGAAGAACCGCGAGACCGTCGACGCCGACCAGGAGCTGCTGGCCTTCGGGTTCTCGAACGTCGCCGCCGGGCTGACCGCCGGGATGCCCATCGGGGCCAGCGGCTCGCGGACGGCCGTCAACGACTCCATGCGGGTCACCAGCCAGGTCGGCGGGCTGGTCAACGCCGTCACGGTGGCGCTGATCCTGCTGTTCCTCACCGGACCGATCCAGTACCTGCCGACCTGCGTGCTGGCCGCGATCATCATCGTCGCCTCGGTGGGGATCATCGAGGCCAGCGCCTGGGTCACCCTGCGCCGCAGCAGCCGCGCCGAGGTCCTCATCGCGCTGGTGACCATGCTGCTCGTGCTGACCACGGGCGTGCTGCAGGCCCTGCTGGTGGCGGTCTTCCTGTCGATGGCCGACGTGGTGCGCCGCGTCGCCCACCCGCACGACGCGGTGCAGGGCTACGTGCCGAGCATCGACCGCTTCGGCAACATCGAGACCCATCCCGACGCCGAGGTGGTGCCCGGCATCGTGGTCTACCGCCTCGACGACCGGATCCTGTTCGCCAACTGCCAGCGGGTGAACTCGCGGATCCGCGCTGCGGTGCGCGCCGCACCCCAGCCGGTGCACTGGCTGGTGTTCGACGTGGCGGGGGTCCCGGACACCGACTCCGCGGCGCAGGCGGCCCTGCTCGAGCTCAAGCACTGGCTCGACGAGCGCAGCATCGGGCTGGTCTTCGCCACCATGCGCGAGTCCCTGTACCTCGACCTCAAGGAGGCGGGGGTGACCCACCGCCTCGGTGACGGGGTGCTGTTCGAGACTGTCGAGGCCGCCGTGGCCACGTGCGCGGCGCGGATGAGGCCCGACGACGGGCCCCGGTTGGCAGCGCAGTAGCCCCCGGACGGGGGGTAACGGGGCTGCCCGCCCCGTGCGCAGATTCGGCCGCGTGGTGGTCGGGATCGGCCACATCTGGCCGATCCCGAACCAAGATCGGCCAGGCCCGGCCGCGGGGGTGGCGGGGGTGGGGTGGGGGGTGGGGTTTGGGCTGAGCCGCGGGCGTGGGCCGGTCGCGCGTGGGGCGAGTCGGGCGTGAGCCGGGTCGCGTGGGCGGGGTCGGGCGTGGCCGGGTCGGGCGTGGGCCGGGTCAGGTGTTCGCGGGGGTGGGCTGGTGGACCCGGGCGTGTGCGTACAGGCACACCGCGGCGGCGGTGGCCAGGTTGAGGCTCTCGGCCGCGCCGAGGATCGGGATCCGCACGACGTGGTCCACGGCGGCGAGCACCTCCTCGGGCAGGCCGTGGGCCTCGTTGCCGACCACCCAGGCCACGGGCCCGTCGAGCAGGCCCTCGCGCTCGGCGGCGAACAGGTCGATGGAGTTGGTGGTGACATCGGCGGCCAACGCCAGGAAGCCCGCCGCCCGCACCTCGGCCACGGCCTGGTCGGTGGGACCGGCCGCCACCACGGGCAGGTGGAACAGGGAGCCGGCGGTGGCGCGCACGACCTTCGGGTTGGTCGGGTCGACCGAGCGCGGCGTCAGCGCCACCCCGAGCGCGCCCGCGGCGTCGGCCACCCGGATGAGCGCCCCGGCATTGCCCGGGTCGGCCATCTCGTGGGCGAGCACAAGCTGACCCGGACGGCTGTCCCCGCCCCGCGTGGCCAGCAGGTCCCCGAGGGTTCCCGGCGCCCACCGGCAGATGGCCACGATCCCCTGCGGGGACTGGGCCGAGACCAGCCCGGCGAACCCAGTCGGGTCCACCAGGCGCACTGGGACGCCGGCGACGGCGGCCGCCTCGACCTCCGGAGTGCGCCGGGCCTCGGCTGCGGCGTCGAGGAGCACCTCGACCACCACGCCGGCGGCCAGCGCCTCCCGTACGGCCTGCGGTCCCTCGGCCAGGAACTGGCCGCGGGACCTGCGGAACTTGGCCACGGTCAGCGCCCGGGCGTCGCGCACCCGGGCCGACCCGGCGGCCAGCACATGCTCGGCGGCGGCGGGGTTCACGGGCCCAAGCATGGCAGGGACCCGACGCACGAGGGCCCCGCCGCTCCCGATGGGGAGGGCGGGGCCTGTGCTCACGAAGGCCCCGAGGGCCCTGTGCTTGCAGGCCCGGAGGGCCCTGTGCTCGCCATCGGCCGGAGGCCCCTGTGCTCGCCATCGGCCGGAAGGGCCCTGTGCTCGCGAGGGGCCCGGAGAGGCCCCGGCGTGCGGGTCGTGCCCTCAGGCTGCGGGAGTGGAGGCCGGCAGCGCGGCGCGCGCGGTCTCGACCAGCGAGGCGAAGGCCGCCTCGTCGTTGACGGCCAGCTCGGCGAGCATGCGACGGTCGACCTCGACGCCGGCGGCCTTGAGGCCCTGGATGAACCGGTTGTAGGTCATGCCGTGCGCGCGGGAGGCCGCGTTGATCCGCTGGATCCACAGGCGGCGGAAGTCGCCCTTGCGGTCCTTGCGGTGGTCGTAGGCGTAGACGCCCGAGTGGGTGACCTGCTCCTTGGCCTTGCGGTAGAGCCGGGAGCGCTGCCCGCGGTAGCCGCTGGCCTTCTCCAGGATCTCGCGACGCTTCTTATGGGCGTTGACCGCCCGCTTCACGCGTGCCACGTGTTACTCCTTCGTGTTCAGATCTGGGAGGTCAGCGCATGCCGAGCAGGCGCTTGACGTTCTTGGTGTCGGCCGACGAGACAGGCGAGTCCTGCTGCAGCTTGCGCGAGCGCTTGCTGGTCTTGACCTCGAGGCGGTGGCGCTTGTTGACCTGCTCGTGCATGAGCTTGCCCGAGCCGGTCATCTTGACCCGCTTCTTGGTGCCGCTGTGCGTCTTCATCTTCGGCATCGTTGCTTCTCCTTGGTTCACCGCGGGCGGTCCCCCGCTGCGGGCTTGTCCGCGGTGGTCACCCACCGCGTGGTCTGGGTCAGGACCCGGCTCAGCCGGCGTCCTGGGCGGCGTCGTCGCCGGGCTGCTGTCGCGCTGCCTCGCGCTCCGCCCTGGCCTCGACCTTCCGCTTGGTCGGTGCGACCACCATGATCATGTTGCGACCGTCCTGCTTGGGGGCGCTCTCCACGGTGCCGTACTCGGTGATCTCCTCAGCGAGCTTCTGCAGCAGCCGGTACCCGAGCTCGGGCCGGGACTGCTCGCGGCCGCGGAACATGATGGTGATCTTGACCTTGTCGCCCTGCTTGAGGAACCGCACCACGTGACCCTTCTTGGTCTCGTAGTCGTGCGGATCGATCTTCGGGCGGAGCTTCATCTCCTTGATGACCGTGTTGACCTGCTTCTTGCGGTCCTCACGGGCCTTCACCGCCGACTCGTACTTGAACTTGCCGTAGTCCATGAGCTTGCACACGGGCGGCTTGCCGTCCGGGGCAACCTCGACCAGGTCGAGGTCGGCCTCCACGGCCAGGCGCAGGGCGTCCTCGATGCGGACGATCCCCACCTGCTCGCCGTTGGGGCCTACGAGTCGTACTTCGGGAACGCGGATCCGATCGTTGATCCGGGGCTCGACGCTGATGGCGCCTCCTTGGTCTGCGTGTGCCGGTGCTCGACCGCGGGGGCCCTTCATGGGAAGAGGCCTGCTCCCGGGCAGGTGAGCAGACCTCGAACGCCGGCACAGCACTGGCACCGCACGGCAACCAGTGCCGCGCGGATCGCTACCCGACTGCCCGGGGGCTGTACGGGTGGGAGTTCGAGACTCCACTTCATCCGCCAACTGCCCACCGGGCGCGTGCACCTGGTTTGGGCAGATCGGTCGTCCGTGACAGGGTATCAGGATGAGCCCGGAACCCTCCAATCCCGAGACCCTCCCCGACGTGGAGCAGGCCCTGCGCGACATCGGGGAGGTGCCGGCGGTCGAGGTGATCACGACGGTGGCGCTGCACCTGATGAGCGCCGCCGCCGTGAAGTGCGGCCTCGGCGAGGAGGGTGCCGCCGGCCAGGACCTCGACGAGGCGCGCAAGCTGATCAACGCGCTCGCCGGCCTCGTCGTGACCTCCGCCCCCGACCTGGGGACCTTCCACGCCGGCCCCCTGCGCGATGGGTTGCGCTCGTTGCAGCTGGCGTTCCGGGAGGCCTCGGCCCATCCGGATGCCCCCGGCCAGGGACCCGGGGAGAAGCTGACCGGCCCGGTCAGCTGACCGTCGGGCGCTGCCCAGGCGCATGGGGGCGCGCGCGGGTGCGGCCCCTGCCGACGCGAGGGTGAACACGCGTGACCCACGCCCACGTGGGGCGCGCGGGTGCCCGTTACGCCGGGGTGCACTGCCTGTACGTGATCGCGGCTGCGCCTAGGCCAGGCGGACCGCGAGGATCCCGTCGAAGACCGCGCGCAGCGCCGGTGAGTCCGACAGCCGCTGGGCCACGACCTCCGCACGTCGGGCAGCCACGCCGCCGGGGAGCTCGTCGGTGAAGCGCAGCTCGACCAGCAGGTCGGCCACGTCCCCGGCAGGCGGGGCCGTCAGGCGGACCTGCACCTCGGCGAGGATCGGCCCCAGCTCGCCGACCACCGCAGTGCGCACGAGGGGGTCGAGCCAGGGGTCCGGCCACGGGTCACCGGTGGCCAGGCGGGCAAGGGCGGCCCCGGAGATCAGGGTCGCGGTGGGCGCGCCCGGATCCAGGGCCAACGACGAACCCCCCTGAGCCAGGACGGCGCCGGCCACGCGGGCGGCCGTCTCGGGCATCGGACGGGCCCGGGCGTTCCAGGCCAGCAGGCTGGTCATCCCCGTGAAGGCCAGTGACACCGAGCTCCCATCGGCCCGGCGCACCGAGACCGCCGCGACCGCACGGTCAGCTCCGGCGCACGGGTCGGCGTCGTCGCCCGCGAGCAGGTCGCCGTCGACCTCCAGGAGCGGGACCAGCAGCCGCTGGCCGACAAGGGCGTTGACGACCTCGCGCGCAGTGGCCGCACCAGGCCTGTGGCGCTCGAGCACCTCGAGCACGGCGTGGGCCGCCGAACCGTCATCCCCGGCGAACCGCGCCGGTGCGCTCAGGTCTGCCACGACAAGTACCTCTGCCTGCGGCGCCCCGGGTCGATGCCGGCGCGGACCTCGTCGATCATCTGGCCGACGAGCGTCGCCGCCACGGCCTCCCAGCCGGGGGTCTCGGTGACGATCCGGTCGATGAAGCCGACATCGGCCAGAGCGTGGACCCCGATGCGCTGGCTCCAGGCGATCTCGGCCGGGTCGTGGCTGCCGGCGTGGCGGATCGCGGCGGCCCCCTCCGGCGCCAGGGGCGAGACCCAGGCGTGCGACGCAGCCACGATCCGGTCGGTGCCGAGCAGCGCCAGCGCGGCCCCTCCCGTGCCCTCGCCGAGCAGCAGGGCCACGGTGGGCACCGGCGCGCGGACGAGGTCGAGCATCACGCGGGAGATCTGACCCGCGATCCCCGCCTCCTCGGCCGGCACCGACAGCTCCGCACCATTCGTGTCCACGAGGGTGACGATCGGCAGGCCCCACCGCGCCGCCAGGCCGATCCCCCGACGCAGGGTGCGCAGCGCCCCGACGTCGATCGGTGCCCCGCAGGTGCGGTCCACCGTGGCGGCGACCACGACCGGGGCATCACCCCAGCGGCCCACCCCGACGAGCGCACCGTTGGCGCCCTCCGCCTGCGTGGTCCCGGGCAGCACGACCAGGTCGGTCATGTGGGCCGCGACGAACGCGGCAGGACCCGGGCGATCCGCGCGGCGCGTGTCTCGCACCATCGCCCACAGTGCGCCGGCGTCAGCGGGCCGATCCGCCGAGGTCTGCCCCTCGGCAGGCGCCTGCCTGGCCGGGTCCATGCGGGTGGGCGGGGCCGGGGCTCGGGGCGTGCGCCCGGGCGGGGCAGTGGCTGGCGCCGTGGCCACGGCGGGCGTCCTCGCAGGGGGGGTGGGCGAGGCCGAGCGCCCGCGCCCCCCCTCCTCGGCTGCTGGACCGCGCGCCGCGACGCCCTGCGCCCACAGGCCCAGCAGGGTCGACCAGGTGGCACGCAGTGCCGGCCAGTCCAGCACCGCGTCGATGACGGCGTGATCCACCAGGTTCTGGGCACTCTGGACCCCGGCGGGGAGCTCGTGGCCGGTGATGGCCGCCACCGCCCGGGGGCCGAGGAACCCGACGAACGCCCCGGGCTCGGCTGACGTGAAGTCCCCTGCCGAGCCGATGGTGGCCAGCACGCCCCCTGTGGTCGGCCCGCACAGGTGGACCAGGTGGGGCAGTCCGGCAGCGCCGTGATCGGCCAGAGCCGCCGCGATGGCCACCATCTGGACGAAGGCGGGCGCACCCTCCTGCATCCTCGTCCCGCCCGACCTGGTCAGGGTCAGCAGGGGCAGCGACTCAGCGGTGGCACGCCTGATCGCGGACACGATCAGTGACGCCGCGTGTACCCCGACAGAGCCCCCCAGGTACCCGAACTCCCAGGCCAGCACGGCGACACGCCGATGGGCGAGAAGGAATTCTCCGACCAGGACGGACTCCTCGGAACCGGACTCCGCAGCGGCCGTCAGACGCTCCGAACCATAGGCCGGCGATAGGGGTCCCATGACCGAAAGGGCCGATGGCGTGGGGAATTCCCATAGCACGAGGGTGTCCGGGTCGGCTACCTGTTCGGCCGCCGCACGGCCGGAAAGCCTACTCACCCGTCGACGGTACACTGTGCGAGATTTCCTGCTTCGGGCGGGTCCAACGCGCATCACTGCGCCTCTCGGGTGAATCGTTATCACTCGAACGGCCGAATTTCATCACCGTGTGAGTGTCGTGGATTCATGCGGAGGGTGGTTCGGTCCGACATGGGGCGTGGATAACCCAAGGAGGACTGGCCATGAGTACGTCAGAGCACAGGTCTACGTGGGGGGCTGTGCCTACCAAGGCTGTCGCGGCCGCTGCTGCGCTCGCCCTGGTGATGGTGCCTGTTCCGTCATCGGCCGGCGGGGCGGGTGGCGCGGGCACGCGCACCACCCTGCTCACGGTCGCCTCGGGGCAGAGCCTTGCTTCGCTTGCCCATCAGGTGAGCGCTCTCGGGGGTCGCGTGGTGCGCACCCTGAGCGTCGCCGACACCCTCCTCGTCGAGCTGCCCGAGGGCACGGCCGTGCCCGCAGGATCGGTCGAGGTGCCCAACGGCACCCTCCGGGTCAACAGTGCAGCCCTGGCCGACACGCCCGCCACCTCGACCTACCTGCAGACCATCGGGGCGCCCACGTCGCCCAGCACGGGCTCCGGCGTGGTCGTCGCGCTGGTGGACACCGGCGTGGCCGACGTGCCCGGCCTCGAGCATGTGGAGCACATCAACGTCTCCGGCGACACCGACGGCGACGGCCTGGGTCACGGGACCTTCCTCGCCGGCCTCATCGGCGGTCGCGGGTCGCACCCGGGCGTGGCGCCGGGCGCGTCGCTCGTCGACGTCAAGGTCGCCGACGCCGAGGGCACCACCTCGTTGGCCACGGTGCTCGAGGGCCTGCAGGCGATCGCTGACCGCGGTGATGTCGACGTCCTGAACCTGAGCCTGTCCAGTGGCAGCCCCCTGCCGCCCTCGTTCGACCCGCTGACCCGCGCACTCGACCGCCTGTGGCGCTCGGGCGTCACGGTGGTCGCGGCCGCTGGCAACGACGGTCCGGCGAAGGGCAGCGTCAGCTCCCCCGGCAACGACCCGGTCCTGCTCACGGTCGGCGCGCTCGACGAGCACGCCAGCGCGGCCCCCGGCGACGACACCGTGGCCGAGTTCAGCGCACGTGGCACCAAGTACTCGAGCCAGAAGCCCGACCTGGTCGCCCCCGGCGTCTCCCTGGTGTCCACGGCCGCCCCCGGCAGCCTGGCCGTCACCGAGAACCCGCAGTCCCTGGTCGAGGGTGGCCAGTACATGCGCGGCTCCGGCACGTCGATGGCCGCGGCCGTCGTCAGCGGATCGGCCGCCGCCGTGCTCGACGTGAACCCCGCGCTCAGCCCGAACGGCGTCAAGGCCCTGCTGCGCTCCACCGCGCGCACCTCGGCCGCCCTCGAGGCTCGCGACGGGGCCGGCCGTGGCGCGCTGGACCTCGGCGCCGCCGTGGCCGCTGCGCCCGGGGCCCGAGGCACCGCCGACGGGGCCACCGACCCCGCCGACGGCGACTGGGGGCCCGCAGAGGAGGACGCCGAGGCTTGGGCCGCGTTCGCCGCAGCCTGGGAGTCCGGCGACCTCGCCGCGGTGAAGGCGGCGTGGGCCGACCTGAGCTGGCAGACGAAGCAGTGGGCGGCGCGCTCGTGGTCGATGGCCGTGGTCGCCTCATCCGTGGGCCTTCCCCAGGCGGCGTTCGAGGCTCGCTCCTGGAGCGCCAGGTCATGGTCGTTCGACGAGTGGCTGGCCCGGTCGTGGAGCGCCCGGTCGTGGAGCGCCCGGTCCTGGTCGTTCGAGGAGTGGCTGGCCCGCTCGTGGAGCGCCCGCTCGTGGAGCGCCCGGTCCTGGAGCGCCCGGTCCTGGAGTGCCGACGAGTGGCTGGCCCGGTCCTGGAGCGCCCGGTCCTGGAGTGCTGACGACTGGGCGGCCCGCTCGTGGAGCGCCCGCTCGTGGAGCGCGCGGTCGTGGTCGGCCCGCTCGTGGAGCGACTTCGCCTGGGAGGCGCGCTCCTGGTCGGCCCGCTCGTGGAGTGCGCGGTCGTGGTCGGCCCGCTCGTGGAGCATCGGTGGCACCGACGCTCGCTCGTGGAGCGTCGACGGCGCGACCGCGAGGTCCTGGAGCTGAGGTCGGCGACGTCCTCGGGCCGATCTGGTTCACTGACCTCACGCCACTGACCACATGAGGTCCTGATCCGGGGAGACCAGTGAGCACACCAGTTGAATCCGGGGGGGCGGTTCGCCGCGTCGTGCTCGTCACGGACCTCCTTGGTGTGGTCGCAGTCGCCGCGGTGGTCCTGCTGGGGGCAACCGTGTGGCCGGGTCCGGTCATAGACCGCTCCGAATGGGCGGCGTACGCCTGCGGCTTCATCGCGCTGTCAATCTTCGGCCAGATCGCCTACGTCCGCCTCCGGCACGGGGCGACCGACGAGGAGCTCACGTTCTTCGAGATCGTGGTGGCAGCAGCGATCCTGGTCCTGCCTCCCGCGGCGGTGCTGATCACCACCCTCACGGGCGTGTTCATCGGCGAGCTGATCATCCGCCGGCCCTGGGTGAAGATCGCGTTCAACATGGGGCTCTACGCGGCCTCGACCAGCGCCATGATCGTCACGTACCACGTGCTGAGCAACGACGCGCAGAGCTTCTCCCTGCAGAGCGTGCTCGCCCTGCTCACCGCGTCGGTCGTGTTCGCCACGGTCAACCTGGCGGTCATCGCCCGCCTGCTCAACATCACCACAGGAGCAAGCCCCGGTGCGGTGATCCGTGAGGAGTGGCGCCTCTCGGCTGTCATGGCGATCGGATCCGCCGGCGTCGCCGCCATGGCCGTCGCCCTGGCCGAGTATGCCCCGTGGCTGCTGCCCTTCACCGCGCTGCCCGCGCTGGCGCTCTGGTACGCCTACGGCGCTGCGGCTCAGCACGTGGAGGCCAGGGAGCGCAACCGCTGGCTCGTCCGGCTGGGGGGCGCCCTGGCCCTGCACGGCCAGGAGGCCGATCCCTCGCAGGACTCCGCCGAGGCCATCCGACAGATCGTCGGCGCTCCGCAGATGGCGATCGTGCACCCCGGGACGGAGCACCGACCCGGAGCATGGTCCGAGGCCGCCCTGATCGGCTCCCGGGTGGATGCCGGTCCCCGCCCACTGGCACCGCGGGAACTGCCCCCCGACTGGACCAACGGGGTCATCACCCGCCTCGACCTCGGCGCCTCTGAGACGGGCGCCCTCCTTCTCGGTGCCTCCATTCCCTATGCGCACAGCAGGGTCACCGGACGGACCCGGGGGTGGCAGCTCGCGGAGGCCGATGGCCCCGTCCTCGGGGCGCTGGTCGCAGCGGTGGGCAGCGCGATGCGCGCCGGAGCCGCGTTCGACTCGCTGACCGAGGAGACCGCCAAGCTGACGGCCGTCGTGGACAACACCTCCGACGGGATCGCGATGGTCGACGATGCCGGCAGCATCCGACTGTGGAGCCGGACGATGGCCCGGATGACGGGCGTGCATGGCACCGCGCTGGCAGGCACCGACCTGGACCACGCCCCGGAGATCGTGCGCACGCTGCTCGGCGCGGCCGGTGAGGCCACCACCCCTGCCGGACGCACGCCGACGCCGGTCCAGGTCCACCTGACCCGCGAGGATGGCGAGGAGCTCGACGTCTCGGTCGCCGCGGTCCGCGTGCGGGAGGCCACCACCTCCGCGAACACGGACTCCCCCGGCTGGGTGCGCATCCTCACGGTGCACGACGAGACCCGCGAACGACGGGTCGAGCGGATGAAGACCGACTTCGTGGCCACGATCTCCCACGAGCTGCGCACGCCGATCACCCCGATCAAGGGCTACGCGTACCTGCTGGCCAAGCACTCGGAGAAGTTCAAGGACGAGGAGAGCAGGGCCCAGGCGCTGAACGTCATCATGGACAGCTCCGACCACCTCGAGCGGCTGGTGGACGACCTGCTCATGGCCTCCCGGGGCGTCACCCACGGTGGGCGCCTCAAGATCGAGATGGGCGTGGAGAACCTCCAGGATGTGGTGGCCCAGGCCGTGGCCACCTTCCCGCAGATGGCCCATCGGATCCGCCTGGACCTGCCGAGTGAGCCGGTGGCCATCCAGTGCGACCACGTCCGTGCCGTCCAGTGCCTGTCGAACCTCATCGGCAACGCCGAGAAGTACACCCCCGCGGACTCGACGCTCGAGATCTGGGCCACGGTGTCCCCGATGCTCGCCGAGATCCACGTCCGCGACCACGGCCCCGGCATCCCTGCCTCGGAGCAGGCCAAGGTCTTCGAGCGCTTCTACCGACGTGAGGACCCGTTCACCATGCGCACCGGCGGGGCGGGCCTCGGCCTGCACATCGCCCGGGAGCTGGCCATGGCCATGGGTGGCGCCCTGACCCTCGCGACACCGGCCGAAGGGGAGGGCGCCGAGTTCACCCTGCACCTGCTCACCGACCAGGCGCCCCGGGTGGGTGCCAGCGCGTCGTCCGGGATGCTCGCCCCCAGCCCGGCGCCTGCGGCCGAGGGCACGGGAGCCCTTCCGGGGGACTACACGCCGGAGCAACGCGACCACACGGGGACCGCGAGTACCACCTCGGGGCCCGAGGATGCGACCATGGACCCGGGTTCAGGCGCCGCGCCTGACAACCGACTGACTGCAACGAGGGAATGACATGCCGCTGATCCTGGTGGTCGACGACGAGGAGCCGGTGCGCCTGCTCCTGCGCGACACGCTCGAACTCGACGCGTACGAGGTGCGCGAGGCCGTGGATGGACCCGCTGCCCTCGTCTCGTTCGACCAGGTGCGTCCCGACGGGATCATCCTGGACATCATGATGCCGACCATGTCGGGCATCGACGTGCTGCGTGCGATCCGCTCGCGCCCGGGCGGGGCCGATGTGCCGGTCATCCTTCTCACGGCCGCCGGCGACGACCAGACCACCTGGGACGGCTGGTCCGCGGGGGCCACGTGCTACCTGACCAAGCCGTTCGACCCGGACAACCTGCTCAGCTGGGTCGAGCGGATCCTGGGCTGACCGACCGCCGCCCTACAGTCGGCAGGCGTGGATGTCGGTGACGATGATCCCCCGGGCGCCGAGCTCGTAGAGCTCGTCCATCACGCGGTGGACCTGGGCGCGGGCGACCATCGCCCGCACGGCTGACCAGCGCGAGTCCGCCAGCGACGAGACCGTGGGCGACTCGATGCCCGGGGTGATCACGCAGGCCCGCTCGACCAGGTCCGCGGGGATGTCGTAGTCGACCATCACGTAGGTCCGGGCGGCGATCACGCCCTGGATCCGCCGCACGAACGTGGCGACCTCGCCGTCCTGGCCGACGCCGGCCCGGCGGACCAGCAGCGCCTCGCTGACCAGCAGGGCCTCGCCGATCGGCTCGAGCCCGGCCTGGCGCAGCGTGCCGCCGGTGGCGACCACGTCAGCCACCGCATCGGCCACCCCGAGGCGCACCGCGTTCTCCACGGCACCGTCGAGGCGCACGACGGTGGCGCTGACCCCGGCCCGGGCGAGGTACTCGTCGAGCAGGCCCGAGTACGAGGTGGCGATCCGCCAGCCCTGGAGATCACCGATCCCGGTCGCGGTCCCGGCGGGGACGGCCAGGCGGAACGTGGACGGGGCGAAGCCCAGGCGCATGACCTCCTTGGCCGGTGCACGGCTGTCGAGGAGCATGTCGAGGCCCGTGATGCCCAGGTCGAGGGTGCCCGACCCGACGTAGATCGCGATGTCGCGGGGGCGCAGGAAGAAGAACTCCACCCCGTTGGCCTCGTCGGTCACGACGAGGTCGCGCAGGCTGGCGCCCTCGAGATAGCCGGCCTCGCGCAGGATGGCGCGGGCAGGCTCGGCAAGGGCGCCCTTGTTGGGCACGGCGACGCGAAGCATGACTCCCCTACAGGTGCGTGTAGACGTCCTCGAGGCGGACGCCGGCGGCGATCATCAGGACCTGGGCGTGGTAGAGCAGCTGGGAGATCTCCTCGGCCGCCCGCTCGGGGCCCTCGTGCTCGGCCGCCATCCAGGACTCGGCCGCCTCCTCGACGACCTTCTTGCCCACCGCATGGACCCCGCCGGCCAGCAGGGCCACGGTCCCGGACTGCGGGTTGCCCGCCGCTGCCTTGGCAGTCAGCTCGGCGTAGAGCTCGTCGAAGGTCTTCACGGGCCCAAGACTACCGGCGCCACGAAGGCGCCCCGGCCTCGTCTCAGAACCCGGTCGGCTGGCTGGCCCCGGGCCGGCGGACGGTGGGCAGCGTGAGGGCCATCGACAGCGCCGCCTCGGCGGCCTCGCGGCCCTTGTCCTCGTGCGAGTCCTCCAGGCCGGCTCGGTCCAGCGCCTGGGCGTCGTCGTCGCAGGTCAGCAGGCCGAAGCCGATCGGGACGCCGGTGGCCAGCGCCACCCCGGACAGCCCCGCCGTGGCTGCCTGGCACACGTACTCGAAGTGCGGCGTGCCCCCGCGGATGACCACGCCGAGGGCCACCACCGCATCGAAGCCGGCAGTCGCGGCGACCTGGGCGGCCAGGGGCAGCTCGAAGGCGCCTGGGACGCGGTAGAGGACGTGCTGTGCGCCCGCGCGGGTGAGGGTGGCCTCCGCGCTGGCGACCAGGCCGTCCATGACGGTCTGGTGCCAGCTGGAGGCCACGATGGCCACGCGCAGGCCGCTGGCGTCCACCTCGAGGGTCGGTGCTCCGGATCCGCTCATCGCTGTGCTCCCATCGTGTGGCCCATCCGCTCGCGCTTGGTGGCCAGGTACGTCTCGTTGTGCGGGTTGGGCCGGATCTCGATCGGGACCCGGTCCACGATCTGCAGGCCGTACCCGGACAGGCCCGCCAGCTTGGCCGGGTTGTTCGTCAGCAGGCGCATGGTCCGCACGCCGAGGTCGGCCAGGATCTGGGCGCCGGTGCCGTAGTCGCGCGCGTCGGCGGGCAGGCCCAGGTCGAGGTTGGCGTCCACCGTGTCGCGACCGGCGTCCTGAAGGGCGTAGGCCGAGAGCTTGGCCGCCAGGCCGATGCCGCGGCCCTCGTGGCCGCGCATGTAGAGAACCACGCCCCGGCCGGCCTCGGAGACCGCGCGCATGGCGGCCTGCAGCTGCGGCCCGCAGTCGCAGCGCAGGGATCCCAGGGCATCACCGGTGAGGCACTCCGAGTGGACCCGGACCAGGACGTCCTGGCCGTCGCCGATCTCCCCGACGACGAGGGCCACGTGCTCGGTGTCGTCGAGGGTGCAGCGGTAGCCGATGGCGGTGAAGTCACCCTGGGCGGTCGGCAGGGTGGTCTCGGCCACCCGCTCGACCTGGCTCTCGTGACCGCGGCGGTAGCGGATCAGGTCGGCGATCGAGATCATCGCCAGCCCGTGGGCGTCGGCGAACGCGCGGCACTCAGGCGCGCGCATCATCGTGCCGTCCTCGTTCATCAGCTCGCACAGGGCCCCCGAGGGACTCAGACCCGCGAGCTGCGCGAGGTCGACCGCGGCCTCGGTGTGACCGGCCCGGCGCAGCACGCCGCCGGGCACGGCGCGCAGCGGCATCACGTGGCCCGGGCGGGTGAGGTCGTAGGGCTCGGTGGCCGAGTCGGCGAGCACCTTGATCGTGTGCGAGCGATCGGCGGCCGAGATGCCGGTGGACTCCACGTCCCGGGCATCCACCGAGACCGCGTAGGCGGTCTGCTTGCGGTCCTCGTTGATGGCGGTCATCGGCGGCAGGCCCAGGCGGTCGAGATCCTCCCCCGGAAGGCTCACGCAGATGTAGCCCGAGGTGTGGCGGATCATGAAGGCGGTGAGCTCCGCCGTGGCGCGCTGGGCGGCGAAGATGAGGTCGCCCTCGTTCTCCCGGTCCTCGTCGTCGACGACGACGACAGCCTCGCCGCGCCGGATCGCATCGATGGCCGCGTCGATCGGGTCGAGGCGGACCCCACCCGCGGCGGTGGAGGGCGCATCAGCGTCGAGGGTGGGGACGCGGGCGGCAGACCGGTCGGCAGAATCCCGTGCGGAGGGGGCCATGACCGGCGCGGGTGCCTGGGGTGCGGGGTCGATCGGGGCAGCAGTCGTGGGGGTCGTGGTGGCCGGGGCGGCGGGCGAGGCCACCACGGGTGCCGGCTCTGCGGGTGCCGGGCTGGTCGGTGCCGTGCTGGTCGGTGCCGGGCTGGTCGGCGCCGTGCTGGTCGGTGCCGGGCTGGTCGGTGCCGGCCCACCGGGGATCCCGGCGTGCCCGCCGAACATGGCCTCGGCGGGGATCATGCGCGCACCGCGGTCAGTCGCTCGACGTACTTGGCGATCACGTCCACCTCCAGGTTCACGGGGTCCCCGACGCTGCGGTGGCCCAGCGTGGTGGCAGCCAGGGTCGTCGGGATCAGCGACACGGAGAACCAGGGCTCGTCGCCGTCGACCACCTCGACGACGGTCAGGGAGATCCCGTCGACGGTGATCGAGCCCTTCTGCACGAGGTAGCGGGACAGCCCGGCCGGCAGGGCCACCTCGACGACCTCCCAGTTCTCACCGGGGTGCCGTGCGCGGATGTGCCCGACCCCGTCGACATGGCCTTGGACGATGTGGCCGCCGAACCGGCCATCGGCGGCCATCGGACGCTCGAGGTTCACCCGATCACCGGCGGCCAGGCTGCCGAGGCTGCTGCGCACGAGGGTCTCGGGCATCACGTCCGCGCTGAACCGTCCACCGGCGAGGTCGACCGCGGTGAGGCACACCCCGTTCACGGCGATGGAGTCGCCCTGGCCGGACGATCCAGTGACCAGGGGTCCCTCGAGCACGATCCGGGCCGAGCCATCGGGCAGGGTCTCCACGCCCACGACCGTGCCGAGCTCCTCGACGATTCCGGTGAACACCGGGCTCCACCTCCAGGCTGATCCTGCGATGCCGCGCACCGCGTCGGCCCGAGCGGGCCGGTCAGGTGCCCATTCTCCCGTCCAGGCGCACGTCGGCGCCAACTCGGGTCACGCGGGTGACGTCCAGTCCCAACGCCTGGGCCATGGTGGTGATTCCCAGGTCACCGACCCCGGCCGGTCCTGCCCCGAGAACGGTCGGCGCGAGGTACCAGATCACCCGGTCGACCAGGCCCGCGCGCAGGAAGGCTGCGGCCAGCGTCGGCCCACCCTCGAGCAGCACGTGCTGGACGTCGCTGGCGTACAGCTCGGCCAGCACCTCGGCCGGGGTCTGGGTCGGGTAGATGCGCAGATCGGCGGCGCCGTCGCGCACCGCCGCATCCACCGGGACCTCGCGGCGGCCCATGACCACCCGGGTGGGCTGGTGCGGGCCGAGGGTGCCCTCAGGGGTGCGTGCCGTCAGCGAGGGGTTGTCGGCGAGCAGAGTGCCCGTACCCACGAGGATCGCATCGACCCGGGCGCGCAGGGCGTGCACCTCCGCCCGCGCGTCGGGGCCGGTGATCCAGCGGCTTGTCCCGTCGGCGGCGGCCACACGGCCGTCGAGGGTGGTGGCGACCTTCCAGGTGACCATCGGCCGGGCGTGGGTGACCGCGAAGGTCCACGCCTCGTTGAGGGCCCCTGCGCGCTCAGCCTCAACCCCCGCGACGACCTCGATGCCGGCGGCGCGCAGGCGCTCGGCTCCCCCGGCGGCGACCGGGTTGGGGTCGGCCTGGGCGAAGACCACGCGCGTCACCCCGGCCGCGATGAGGGCATCGGCGCACGGCCCGGTGCGGCCGGTGTGGGCGCACGGCTCCAGGGTGACAACGGCGGTGGTGCCGCGCGCCGCGTCGCCGGCGGCGGCGAGGGCTGCGGCCTCGGCGTGGGGGGTGCCGGCCCCGCGGTGGTGGCCCTCGGCGATCGGGTGGCCGTCGGGGTCGAGCAGCACGCACCCGACCCGGGGGTTGGGGCCCCGCGGGGCGTCGGGTGAGGCGGCGAGGGCGAGGGCCCGGAGCATGGCTGCGTGCTCGGCCGGGGTGGTTGGAGTGGGCGAGGTGAGAGGGCTGGGCGCTTCAGCGGGGGCTCGCGTGGGGCTGGCACCGGCGTGCCCCGGGTTCGCCTGGGTCGCCGCGCTCGGGGTGGTCACGGCGCGCGACGCATCAGCCCCGTTCATCTGGCGCTCGCGGCCGCCTGGACGGCTCTGGCGCGCAGAGCGGCGCAGGCGGCCGCGGGATCCTGCGCGCCGTAGACGGCCGATCCGGCGACAAGCACATCCGCTCCTGCCTCGGCGCAGCGCTCGATGGTCTCCATCGAGACTCCCCCGTCGACCTGCAGCCAGATGTCGGCATCCCCGATCAGCTGGCGTGCCCGACGGATCTTGGGGACCGCCAGCTCGAGGAACGACTGGCCGCCGAAGCCGGGCTCGACGCTCATGATCAGGACCATGTCGATCTCGTCGAGCAGGTCGGCGATCGCGTCCACGGGGGTGGCCGGCTTGAGTCCCACGCCGGCCCGGGCGCCGTGACCGCGGATCGCCCGCGCCAGGCGGACGGGAGCCCGGGCGGCCTCGAGGTGGAAGGTGACGCTGCCGGCGCCGACTTCGGCATAGGCAGGCGCCCAGCGATCGGGGTCCTCGATCATGAGGTGGCAATCCACCGGCGTGCTGACCCGGCGCAGCAGTGCCTCGACGACCGGCAGGCCCAGGGTCAGGTTCGGCACGAAGTGGTTGTCCATGACGTCGACGTGCAGCCAGTCGGCCGCACTGGCCACGCGCTCGCAGTCAGCGCCGAGGTCTGCGAAGTCGGCCGAGAGGATGCTCGGCGAGATCTGGATTCCCATGGCTGCAGCCTAACGAGCCGGGTCCGGTGCGCGGCCGACCGTCGTCGCGGCTGTCCCCAGCCTCGTCGGGCATCGGGTTCGAATGTCAGTTGGTCGAGGTAACGTTCGAACACCAGTTCGATAGGGGGAGACGGGATGTCCGCAACCAGAGTCGAGGACCCGACCACAGGGAAGCAGCCGCAGTCACCAGCGGCATCGGCCTCCGCGGCCACCACCGCCACGCCCAGTTCGGCCCAGTCGGCCACCACGGCAACACCCGGGTGGGGGGCGTCGGCGGCGGCGTCGTCGGCGGCGGGCCGCACGCCAGCCGTAGATGCGCGGGCCCGTGCGGCGTTGCCGACCGCGGACCCGGCGGTCGCGGCCCTGTGGGCCCAGCTGCAGGACCTCGCCGGTGCGGACCTGCCGGTGATGGGACTGACCGCTGGGCAGCGGCCGGCTGCGGACGTCGAGGTCCTGGCCGGCGTGGCCGCCGCCGCCGAGTACGAACTGGCCCGACGCATGCACGCCGCCAGCACCGCCGGCGCCCTACCCCTGCCGGGACCCGGCACCCTGCTCACCGCCCGCGCCTGGTCCCACCGGCACGCCCGACGCCTGGCCCGCGCCGGAGCCCTGGCCAGCGACCACCCGTGCCTCGCCCGTGCCTGGGCCACCGGGCTGATCACCGCCGAGCACCTGGATGCCATCGCAACGCACCGGGAGCCCCTCACCAACGACGAACTGGCCGAGGCCCTCACCCAACTAGAACCCCTGTGGGGCCAGCTGTCCCCGCTGGCCGTCACCCGATTCCTCACCGCCGCCGCACGGATGCTGCACCCACCCACCGACGGCCCCACCCGGGAGGAGACCGACGCCTACGAGGCCCGCACCCTCAGCTTCGCCCGGCTCGGCGACACCGTCGTCTTCACCGGCGAACTGCCCCGGATCGAGGGCGAGGCCCTGATGACCGCCATCGACGCCCTCGCCGAGCGCCTGCGCACCGCGGCGGACCACCTCCCTGCCGCCACCCGACGGGCCGATGCCCTCATCACCTTGCTGCACACCGCCGCCTCCGCCGGCACCCTGCCCACCCGCGGGGGCCTACCCATCGCCCTCAACGTCACCCTGCACCACACCGCCTGCGGTGACCCGATCGCCACCACCTCCCGAGGGCACCACCTCACCCCCCACGAGATCCGGTTCTCCACCTGCGATCCCACCCTCACCCCCACCGTGCTGACCCCAACCAGTCCTCCGGCAGCTACACCAGATCACTCGCCCACCTCCACGGGGCCCACCCCCACCGGGTTCACCGCCGCCCAGCGGATCGCTGCCCTGGCCGCCACCCTGCTCGACACCCACCAACCCCTGGCCGTTGGGCGCAGCTCACGCACCGCGACCCCCGCCCAACGCAAGGCCCTGACCATCCGCGACAAGGGCTGCATCATCCCCGGCTGCCCGATCCCCGCCGATGCCTGCCAGGTCCACCACCTCACCGAATGGGCCGCCGGCGGGACCACCGATCTCGACACCCTGGCCCTGCTCTGCTGGACCCATCACCGCCAGGTCGACCTCGACATGTGGAGGATCACCCCCACCCCACCCCGAACACTCCCACCCACCCCGCCCCCCACCAACACCCCCGGAGTCCCCTGGCCGGCCAACAACAACGCCCCCTTCACCATCACCACCACACCTCGCCACCAGTGGCGCCACTGACGAGGGCCGCCAGACACAGGGCTACGCGCCCGTGCATGGCCCGGGCATGCCCGGGCCATGCACGGGCGCACGTCAACCCCACACCGTCACGACGGATGACGGGCGGCTACCGTGCGCTCGTGCCCGAGCCGATGGACGACGTCCGCGACGAGTCGGGTCGCGAGCCTGGGGCCGAACCGTGGCTGACGCACAACGTCAAGGTGCTCTCCGGCGTCTCGCTGGCCCAGGATGCCGCCAGCGAGCTGATGTACCCCCTGCTGCCGATCCTGCTGACCACGATCCTGGGGGCGCCGGCAGCCGTGGTGGGCTTGGTCGAGGGCGTGGCCGAGGGAGTCGCGGCGGCGCTGAAGTACGTGTCGGGCCGAGCGTCCGACCGGTTCGGCCGGAAGCCCGCGATCGTGACGGGCTACGGCCTGGCCGCGGTCGGGAAGGTCATCGTGGCCGCTGCCCTGGTCTGGCCCGCAGTCCTGGTGGGCCGATGCGTGGACCGGGTGGGCAAGGGCATCCGAGGAGCCCCACGCGACGCCCTGCTGGCCGAGGGGCTCCCGAACGAGGCGCTGGGCAAGGCCTTCGGGTTCCATCGCGCGGCGGACACAGTCGGCGCGGTGGTCGGCCCCCTGCTCGGCCTGGGACTGCTGGCCGCCACTGGGCAGGACGTGCGCGAGGCTCTGTGGTGGGCCGTGATCCCGGCCGTGCTGAGCGTGGCGCTGGTCGCCATGGTCCGCGAGGCGCCCCGGTCGAGCGGGGCGCATGCCCGGCGACATCCTCCGACGCCGCCCTCCGCCGATGCCGGAGCACCACGCCGGCCCACGCCCGCGCGCACGCCCCCGCTCCCCCGGCCGGTCCGCACCCTCACGGCAGTGCTGGGGGTATTCGCCCTGGTCAACTTCCCCGACGCCCTGATCCTCCTGCGGCTCAACGACCTCGGCTTCTCACCCATGGCCGTGATGGGCGCCTACGCCCTGTTCAACCTCGCCAACGCCTCGATCGCCTACCCCGCCGGAGCCTTGAGCGACCGATGGCCACGCTCACGCGTCTACGCACTCGGCCTGGCCTGCTTCGCCGTCGGGTACCTCGGGCTGGGCCTCGCCAAGGGTGGCTGGGCCGTGGTGCTCGTGCTCATCGTCTACGGCGGGTTCGCCGGCATCACCGAGGGAGTGGGCCGTGCGTGGATCAGCGCCCTGGCTCCGTCAGCCGTGCGTGGCCACGCCCAGGGGCTGTTCCAGGCCGTATCGGGCGTCGGGATCCTCGTCGCGGGCCTCTGGGCCGGCCTCGCCTGGGAACTGGGCCCGGGCAGCGGGGTTCTCCCACTGCTGGTGTCCGGCACCGTCGCTGCCGTGGCCGCCGTGTGCCTGTGGCTGTTCGGACGGCGCCTGGATCCGGTCGGCCCGGGTCCGATCAGCCCTGGTCCCGTCGGCCCGGATCGGGGCGGGCTGGACCCGATCAGTCCATCCGGCGGATGAGCGCGGCGAACATCCCGTCGGTGTCGTGCTCCCCGGGCCACAGGCGCAGAAGCCCGTCCCGGTAGCCGGCCAGCTCCACGAGTTCCCCGCCGAGGCTGGGCACATCCGCGATCACTGCCTCGGTCTCGGCCAGGTGCGGCGAACACGTGGCGTAGAGCACCAGGCCGCCCGGGCGGACCAGCTCCATCGCGCGGCGGAGCAGCCGGCGCTGCAGGGCAGTCAGTCCGGTGAGGTCCTCCGGCGTGCGCCGCCATCGTGACTCCGGGCGCCGGCGCAGCGCCCCCAAACCCGTGCATGGCGCGTCGAGCAGCACCCTGTCGAACCCGGAGCCGATCATCTCCACGAGGCGGCGATCGGTTGCGTCGCCCACGACGCTGCGGTGCCGGCCATGGATCGGTCGCAGCGCCCGCGCCACCAGGTCGGCACGATGCGGGTGCAGCTCGAGGGCCGTGAGCGATCCCCCGCGGGCAGCCACCTGGCCGGCCAGCAGGGCGGCCTTGCCGCCGGGTCCGGCGCACATGTCCAGCCATCGATCATCGGGCCCGTCGAGCGCAGCGTCGGCCAGCGAGAGGGCCACCAGCTGGCTGCCCTCGTCCTGCACGCCGGCCGCACCCGTGGCGACCTCCGGGATCGAGGCCGGGTTCACGGCGTCGACCCGCACCGCCAGACGCGACCAGCGTCCCGGGCGGGCTGCCACGCCCTGCGCGGCCATCCGGTCCAGCAGCTCGTCACGGGTCAGGGTGCGCGCGACGAGGGTCACCTGGCCCGAAGCGTTGTCGGCCAGGAGCTCGGCCCGGGTGTCAGACCAGGTGCGACTGGGATGCGAGGCAGCCAGGGCGTCGTGGACAGCGCCGACGATCCATCGCGGGTGCGAGGCGCTCACGGCCAGGTTCCCGGCCGGGTCGTCCGCGAACGCGGGCAGCGCGCCGGACTCCTCGAGCCGCGCCAGCCACGCCTCGGCCGATCCGCCGGCGGCCACGCGGCGCAGCACGGCGTTGGCGAACCCGGCGGCACCGGGGTGGACGACCTGGCGCACCAGCTCCACGGTCTCCCCCACAGCGGCGTGGTCGCCCACGCGCATCTCGTGCAGCTGGTGGACGCCGAGGCGAAGCGCGTCGAGCATCTCCGGCTGCACCTCGCCCAGCGGACGGTCCACGCAGGCGGCCAGCACGGCATCGTGACGACCCCGCCAGCGCAGCGCCCCGTAGCCCAGCTCGGTGGCGAAGCCGGCATCGCGGCCGGACAGCCGGTGGTGGGCCAGGATCCGCGGCCACACGATGTTGGCGTAGGCCTCGTCGCCGTCCACGGCGGCGAGCAGGTCGTAGGCCGCCCGCCGGGCAGGGTCCACCCGCCGGGGCCTGCCAGGCTTGGCGGTCGGCTTCCCGGTCGGCTTCCCGGTCGGCTTCCCGGTCGGCTTCCCTGTCGGCTTTCCACTTCTCCCGGACGGAGGCTTCGCAGGCCCCCCTGCCCCGCCCTGCTCAGCCAAGGCGCTCGCCCGGCTCCACGCGAACCCCGCGGACCCAGTCCCCGGCACCCATCAACTTCTTGCCCTCGGCCTTCACCTCGCCGAGGAGCACCGCGTGGGTCACGGTGCCGACCCAGACCCGGTTCTTCACCACCCGGATCTCCCCGGGCGCGAGGTCCAGGACCTGCGGGTCGGGGCGCACGGGGCCGATCTTGATCCGTTCTCCCCGGAACGTCGACCAGGCGCCGGGCGCCGGCGTGCAGCCGCGGATCAGCCGGTCGACGCGCATCGCCGGGTCCTCCCAGCGCACGCGCGCGTCGTCCACGGTGATCTTGGGCGCGAGGCTCACGCCGTCGGCGGCCTGGGGGACGGGCACGAGCGCGCCGCGTTCGATGCCGTCGAGGGTGGCCACGAGCAGCCCGGCGCCGGAGACCGCCAGGCGGCCGAGCAGGTCCCCGGCCGTGTCGGTGGGCCCGATGGCGTCGGTCATCACGCCGAACACCGGACCGGTGTCCAGGCCCTCCTCGAGCAGGAACGTGCTGGCCCCGGTGACCTCGTCGCCGGCCATCACGGCGTGCTGCACCGGGGCCGCGCCACGCCAGGCAGGCAGCAGCGAGAAGTGCAGGTTGATCCAGCCGAACCGGGGGATCGCCAGGGCCGCCGGCGGGATGAGCCCGCCGTAGGCCACGATCGGCGCCGCGTCCGGGGCGAGCTCGGCCAGGCGCTCGAGGAACTCGGGGTCGCGGGCGCGCGCCGGGCGAAGCACCTCGATGCCCTCAGCCATCGCCACCTCGGCCACCGGGGAGGGCACCATCGTGCGCCCGCGGCCCGCTGGCGCGTCGGGGCGCGTGAGGACCCCGACGACCTCATGCGGCGAGGCCAGGATCGCGCGCAGCGACTCGACGGCGACCTGGGGGGTTCCTGCGAACAGGACGCGCATCAGCCCAGGCCCGGTCGGATCGAGTGGGGGCTGAACCGCACCTGCGGGGCGGGCTGGCCGAACCACTGCGACTCGCGGATCTCCTTCATCGCCGCCTTGCGCGCGACCGGGTCCAGCCGGTCGACGAACAGGATCCCGTCGAGGTGGTCGGTCTCGTGCTGCACGCACCGGGCCAGCAGGTCCGAGCCCTCGACGGTGACCGGCTCGCCGTGCATGTTCATGCCCGTGGCGACCACGCGCAGCGCGCGCCGGGTGTCGTAGGCCAGCCCGGGCAGCGACAGGCAGCCCTCCTCGCCGTCCTGGAACTCCTCGGACAGGTCGAGGTTCGGGTTGATCAGGTGCCCCACCACGTCATCGACCCAGTAGGTGAAGACCCGCAGCGAGACTCCGATCTGCGGGGCGGCCAGACCCACACCCGGGGCGTCGAGCATGGTGTCGGTCGAGGTCCGCGACGAGCTGGCGCAGCTCCTTGTCGAACGTCTCCACGGGCGCGGCCGGCGTGCGCAGGACGGGGTCGCCGAACAGGCGGATCGGTTGCAGCGGCATCCGGCCATTCTAGGCCCGCAGGCTGACTGCGACCGTGCCGCTCACCGCAGCCGAACGGGGTCCATCCGCACGCCGACCCGGGTGGCCTGCCGCAGCGAGCGCGCCACCTGCGCCCGGTGCACCGCTGCCGACAGGGCCGCCCCGTCGGCCAGCGAGACGGCGAGCATCCAGCTCACGGAGTCCTCGGCGACGGGCAGGGGACCCGAGAGGCGCAGCACCCGCCCGCCGAGCTCGTCGGCCAGCTCGTCGGCCAGCTCCCCGGTGGCCAGCGCCGGGCCGACCAGCTGGGCGACCCGCACCGCCGGGGGCAGGTGCAGCTGCACCCGTTCGTCGAGCTCCCGGTCGGCGTAGCCGCGCGGGTCCCAGCGCACGAGCGCCTGCACCTCGCGGACCTCGGGATCCCCCACCACCAGGACCCGCCCTGCGCGCCCCGCCGGTCGGACGAGCCCGGCTGCGGCGAACCAGCGCCGGAGCACGTCCTCGGCGGTGCGCAGCCCGGGCCGGGACAGGCTGGCGGCCGCGTCGAGCAGGACCAGTGCGGCGTAGCCCTCAGGCCCCGGGTCGGGCTCGGCGCCGGGGGTCGCCACGACGAGGCGCTCGCGCGCACCCCGGCGCTCGGGCAGGACCCGGATGTGGTCCTCGCCTGAGGAGGTGAGCACCACGACACCGGGCAGGGCCCGACCGAACTCCTCCGCGGTCCGGCGCACCCCCACCACGACTGCGCGCACCCGCTCCCCACGGCACACAGGGCAGTGCCAGGGCCCCTCCTGCGGGTGCTCGGCACAGACCGGCCGGCGCTCCGGCCCCTGGGCGCGCATGAGCACCCCGCAGGTGGGGCATCGGACCTGCTCGCGGCAGGACTGGCAGGCCAGCATCGGCAGGTAGCCGGCCCGGGGCACCCCGACGAGCACCGGGCCCGCGGCCACCCCGGCGCGCAGCACCTCGAGGGCCACCGAGGGGATCCGGTCGGCTGAGAGCGCAGGGTCCCCGTGGCCCAGGTCGGCGGCCACCTGGACGCGCGGCATGTGGGCGCGCAGCACCGGTCGGGGCAGGTCCACGATCGTCAGCCAGCCCGAGCGGGCCATCCGGGCGCCCTCGAGGGTGACGCTGCGCCCGGCGATGACCAGGGAGGCGTCGGTGGCGGCACTGCGCAGGGCCGCCACCTCACGGGCATGCCACCCCGGTGCCTGTGGCTCGGCCAGGGACTCGTCGCCGTCGTCCCACACGACGATCGCCCCGAGGTCCACCACGGGGGCGAAGACCGCCGCCCTCGTCCCCACCACGATCCGCGCGGCACCGGTCAGGATCCGCAGGAACGCGCGATAGCGGGCCTCGGGGCCGAGGTCGGCACCCAGGCGGATCACGGGGTCCTCGCCGTCGGCCTCCAGGGCTGCAGCGATGCGGGCGACGTCGGCTGCGTCGGGGGCCACGACCAGGACCCCGCGTCCACGGGCCCGCACGCGGTGGACGAGGTCGGCGATCCGCTGCTCGGCCGACTCGGCGGGCCCGGCCACCCACAGCGCCCGCATCGGCTGCGCCGCCCCGATCCCGGCCAGGAGCTCGCCCCCGGCGCGATAGGCGGTCCAAGCGGGTGGGACGGACGTGGGTGGCGCCGCGGGGGCGGAGTCGTGCGCGGAACGGGCCGCGGGGGCGGGGGTGCCGGGGCTTGGGGTGCCGGGGCCCGGGTGTCGGGGCCTGGGGTGCCGGGGCCTGGGTGTCGGGCGTTGCCGTACTGGGTCCCTCGTCCGCAGCCGGGCTGCCGCCGGGTGGCGTCGGGCGCGTCGGGCTCACCCCGAGCACCCGGGCCTCCACGCGGGCGTGCCGGGGAGGCACCGCGAAGCGCAGCACGTCGGCCAGCACGCCGGCGTACCGGTCCGCCACCTCGCGGCACAGCGCGGCCACCTCCGGGTTGAGCACCGCGGGGCCGTGCACGGAACTCAGCGGGACCAGCGCATGGTCGGACTGGGCGACCCGCTCCAGGAGGAAGCCGTCGATCAGCCGCCCCGACAGGCGCACGCGCACGCGCGCCCCGGGGACCGCTGACTCAGCCAGTGGCTCGGGAACCTCGTAGTCGAAGACGTGGTCGAGGTGGGGAACGGGTGTCATCAGCACCACGCGCGCGACCGGCAGGTCCGGGGCCGCGGGATGCCGCTTGGCCGGGCGCCGCCGCCCGGCCGGGCCAGACCCGGGGCGCACCGAGGCGGGGGCGATCAGGGCAATCTGCTCGGGCGGGTCCGGCATGGCGCCCGGGCGTGAGGGATCGGGACTCATCCGGCGTCGCCCGTCGGACGCTGGCGCTTCGGGGAACCATCCACCGCCCCACCTGCGCCCCGCACGTCGATGGTCCAGTGGGTGAAGGAGCGCACCACGCGCATCCCGAGGCGCTCGTAGAACGGCAGTGCCCCGCTGGTCGAGTCCGTCGACAGCGTCACGTGGGGGATGCCCCGGGCGTGGGCCTCGGCGAAGACCTGCTCCATGAGCAGCTGCCCGATACCCCGGCCGCGGACGTCCACGGAGGTGGCCAGCTTGTCGACCCAGGCCTCCTCGCCGTCGGTGAGCACGAATGCCGCTGCGACGATGCGTCCCCCACCGGGCTGCCCTGCCACTGCGCCGGCCCCCTCACTCCCGTCCAGCCCTGCGCCGAGCCCCTGGTCGAGCACCGCCAGCTGCAGGTCCTGCGGCAGGAAGCCCTCGCGGCGGGTCACCATCGCCTGCCAGGCCTCGATGCTCGTGGCCGGCCGGTCCGGCCCCTGGGTGAACGCCTGCGCGAGCAGGCCCAGGACCTCGGCCTCGTCCTCGATCCGGAAGTCGCGCACCCGCATCCCCGGCACCGAACGCACGCCCGGGGCCGGGCCGGCGAGGTCGAGGTCGCGCCGCAGGATCCACGCGGTGCGCCCGGCACGAGCCCCCGTGCCGCGCATCAGCGCCACCGCGTCGCGGCGCTCGTCGTCCACGGTCTGCCCGATCCGATCGGCTCCGAGCTCCGCGGCCCGCCCCACCGACCAGTCGACCAGCGCCCGGCCCAGTCCCTGCCCACGCGCATCGGGGTGGACGTCGGCCCAGCGCGAGCGCGCGCCGGCCACCATGCCCCAGGCGACGATCGGCCCCGTCGCCGCCGAGGCGCCCAACCCCACATCCGAGCCGAACCCCACACCCGAGCCCGAGTCCGCCCGCACCACGAGCGCATCACGCGCACGGTCGGCCAGCGCCAGGTCGGCCACCAGGTCGGCACGCTCGTACAGGGCCTGACCGCTGTCGAACGCCTCGCAGTGGCGCACCAGCGCCACCACGGCGTCGATGTCGGCGTCGGTCAGCGGCGCGGCCGTGAAGCCGGCGGGGAGCCGGATCACAGCCCCGCTGCGGCCCTCAGGTCCTCGACGCGGTCGAGGCGCTCCCACGTGAACGTGGAGGCACCCGCCCCGGCACCGGCCCCGGTGCGGCCGAAGTGGCCGTACGCGGCGGTCGGGCGGTACTTGACCACCGAGGTGTCCAGCAGCTGGAGGTCACGGATGATCGCCCCGGGGCGCAGGTCGAACACCTCGAGCACGGCCGCCTGGATGGCCTCGTCCGAGCGCACCCCGGTGCCGAACGTCTCGACGAACAGGCCCACCGGCTGGGCCTTGCCGATCGCGTAGGCGACCTGGACCTCGCACCGGCTGGCCAGGCCCGCGGCGACCACGTTCTTGGCCACCCAGCGCATCGCGTACGCCGCCGAGCGGTCCACCTTCGACGGGTCCTTGCCGGAGAACGCCCCGCCCCCGTGGCGCGCGAAGCCGCCGTAGGTGTCGACGATGATCTTGCGGCCGGTCAGGCCCGCATCACCCATCGGGCCGCCGGTCACGAACCGGCCGGTCGGGTTGATCAGCAGGCGCAGCGACGAGGTGTCGAGCTCGACGCCGGCGAGCACCGGCTCGACCACGAACTTGCGGATCTCGGGGGCCAGCTGGGCCTCGAGGTCGACATCGGCCGCATGCTGCGAGCTGACGACGATCGTGTCCAGCGTCACCGCGCGGGAACCCTCGTAGCCGATCGTCACCTGGGTCTTGCCGTCCGGGCGCAGGTACTCCAGCTCGCCGGACTTGCGCACGGCGGTGAGCTGCTCGGCCAGGCGGTGGGCCAGGTGGATGGGCAGGGGCATCAGCTCGGGGGTGTCGTCGCAGGCGAAGCCGAACATCAGGCCCTGGTCGCCGGCGCCCTGCCGGTCGAGGGCGTCGCTGGATCCCTCGACACGCTCCTCGAAGGCGTCATCGACACCCTGGGCGATGTCCGGGGACTGCTTGCCGATGGAGACCGACACGCCGCACGAGTCGCCGTCGAAGCCCTTCTCCGAGTGGTTGTAGCCGATCTCGAGGACCACGGCGCGCACGATGTCCATGACCTCCGCGTACCCGGAGGTGGTGACCTCGCCGGCCACGTGCACCTGGCCGGTGGTCAGCAGCGTCTCGACGGCCACCCGCGAGCGCGGGTCCTGGCCGAGGAGGTCATCGAGGATCGCATCGCTGATCTGGTCGGCCATCTTGTCGGGGTGGCCCTCGGTGACGGACTCCGAGGTGAACAGGCGCACGGCCATGACGGGACTCCTGGCGGGGCTGAGGCGACGACGGCTCGCCGCGCGATGGGCGCGATTCTAGGTGCTGGCGGCCCGAAGACCGACCACGGCGTCCCAGATGCTGTGGGAGATGTCGGACTTGCTGCCCACGATGGGGCCCTCGACCCCGCCGCCGGCGGTGAGCAGGTGGACCTCGTTGTCCGGCTGGCCGAACACCGCTCCCCCGGCGACGTCGTTGAGCACCAGCAGGTCGGCTCCCTTGCGGGCGAGCTTGTGCTGCGCATGGGTCATCGCGTCCGCCCCGGCGTCACCGGTCTCGGCGGCGAACCCGACCAGGATCGTGCTCAGGGCCACCTGCCCGGAACCTCGGGCCGCCACCAGTCCGGCGAGGATGTCGGGGTTGCGCACCAGTGCGATCGGCTCGGGCACCCCGTCGCCGGAGTCGTCCTTCTTGATCTTGTCCCCGGCCACCCGCGCCGGGCGGAAGTCGGCCACCGCGGCGGCCATCACCACGACGTGGGCGTCGACGGCGGCGCCCAGGACTGCTTCCTCGAGCTCGCGCGCGGTGCCGACCGGCAGCACGCGCACCCCAGCCGGGGCGGGCAGCTCCACGTTGGCACTGACGAGGGTGACCCGCGCCCCCCGAGCGACCGCCGAGGCGGCCAGGGCGTACCCCTGGGTGCCGCTGGAGCGGTTGCCCAGGAAGCGCACCGGGTCCAAGGGCTCGCGGGTCCCCCCGGCAGAGATGACCACGTGCAGTCCGGCGAGGTCGGCGCGGCCCCCCGTGTGCAGCACGCCGGCCACGACCGCGGCGATCGCCTCGGGCTCGGGCAGGCGACCGGGACCGGTGTCGGCGCCGGTGAGCCGGCCGACCGCCGGCTCCAGCACGAGGACGCCCCGCTCGCGCAGGGTCGCCACGTTGGCCCGGGTGGCGGGGTGGGCCCACATCTCGGTGTGCATGGCCGGGGCCATCACCACGGGGCAGGTCGCGGTCAGCAGGGTTGCGGTGAGCAGGTCGTCGGCGCGCCCGCTGGCAGCCCGGGCAAGCAGGTCGGCGGTGGCGGGGGCCACGACGACGAGGTCGGCACCCTTGCCGAGCGCGACGTGCTCCACGCCCTCGACGTCGTCCCAGACGGAGGTGTGCACCGGCTGGCCGGACAGGGCCGCCCAAGTGGCCCGGCCGACGAAGGACAGGGCGGACTCGGTCGGCACGACGCGCACGTCGAGGCCCGACTCGGTGAGCAGGCGCAGCAGGCTGGCGGCCTTGTAGGCCGCGATGCCGCCGGCGACACCGAGGATGACGCGCGGGCGCGCCGCGGTCAGTTCGACTCCTCGGCGATCGGCTCCGAGCTCAGCAGGCCCTCGTCGATCTCGCGCAGGGCGATGGACAGCGGCTTCTCCTGCACGTGGGTCTCCACGAGCGGGCCGACGTACTCGAGCAGGCCCTCACCGAGCTGGGAGTAGTAGGCGTTGATCTGCCGGGCGCGCTTGGCCGCGTAGATGACCAGCGAGTACTTGGAGTCGGTGGTCCCGAGCAGGTCGTCGATGGGCGGGTAGGTGATGCCCTCGGGCCGGATGCTGGACACAGCGGTTCTCCTGGGATTTCGGTGTCGGGGTTCGCGCGGTCTGGGTTCGCGCGGGACCGGTCGGTTCGGGCGAGTCAGCGGCGAATCACGAGCAAGTCTACCAACTCGTGCGCCGCACGGACCACGTCGTCGTTGACCACCACGGCGTCGAACTCCACGGCGGCGTCCATCTCGTGCCGGGCGCGGTCCAGCCGGCGGCTGATCGCGGCCTCGTCCTCGGTGCCGCGCCCGCGCAGGCGGGCCTCGAGGGCCTCGAAGCTGGGCGGGGTCAGGAAGACCATGAACGCCTCCGGCATCGCGGCGCGGACCTGCCGGGCACCCTGGAGCTCGATCTCCAGCAGGACGGGCGTGCCCGCGGCCAGGCGGTCGAGCACAGGCTGGCGGGGGGTTCCGTAGCGGTTGCCCGCGAACTCGGCCCACTCCAGGAAGCCGTCCTCGGCTATGGTCCGGGCGAAGCGCTCAGACGACCAGAAGTGGTAGGCGACCCCGTCGATCTCCCCGGGTCGGGCCGGGCGGGTCGTCGCGGAGACCGAGACCCACACGTCCGGGCGCAGGTCGCGCAGGACCGCCACGACGGTGCCCTTGCCGACGCCGCTGGGTCCGGTGAGCACGACCAGGCGCGCCGGCGCCGTCATCAGCGCCCGCCGCGCTGGGCCAGCAGGTCGACGAGCTCGTCGCGCTGGCGCGGGCCCAGGCCCCCCACGCGCCGGTTGGCCGCGATGCCGATGCGGTCCATCATGTCGGCGGCCCGGATGGGGCCCACGCCGCGGAAGCTCGCCAGCAGGTCCAGGACCTTCATTCGCGCCACGATCCGGCCGCGCTCGTCGTCGGCCTGGCCCTCCCTGAGCAGCGCTGCGACGTCGACGGTGCCCTCGCGCAGGCCGAGGCGCAGCTCGGCTCGCAGCTGGCGGGCACGGACCGCACGCGCAGCGGCGGCGGCGCGTGCCTCGGGCGACAGGGGTGGGGGCGGCTGGCTCATCGGCGGGCCAGCCCGTCGGCCAGCGCGCGGGCCGCGGCCCCGGGATCGGCGGCGGCAGTGATCGGCCGACCGATCACCAGCAGGTCCGCACCGTCGGCCAGGGCCTGCTCGGGGGTCGCGACCCGCGCCTGGTCGCCCAGGGCGCTGCCGGCACCGGCCGCGGGGCGCACACCGGGGGTGATCAGGGTGATCCCGGCGGGCACGGCCGCACGGATCGCGGCGACCTCGCGCGGCGAGCACACGATGGCACGCGCCCCGGCCCCCACCGCCATCACCGCAAGGCGGACGGCGGCCTCCAGTGCCGGTCCGCGCAGCCCGACGGCCGCCAGGTCTGCCTCGGACATCGAGGTGAGCACCGTGACGGCGGTGATCCGGGTGCCGGGCAGGGCCTCGGCCGCGGCCGCCACCATCGCCGGGCCCCCGCTGGCGTGCACGGTCAGGTACTCGGGAGCCAGCACGGCGATGCTGCGCGCGGCACCGGCCACGGTGTTGGGGATGTCATGCAGCTTGAGGTCGAGGAACAGCCCACACCCGGGGGCAGCGCTGCGCACCGCCTCGACGACGGGTGCGCCGTCGCGCAGGAACGTCTCGAGACCCACCTTCATCACGGCCACGTGGGGGGCGGCGGCGACGGCCCAGCCGAGCACGGTGGCTCGGTCCGGGCCGTCGAGGGCCAGCGCGATCGGCGCCCGGCCGACTCTGGCTCCCTCAGTCGCGTCGGGTCCCGTGGCCGGGGCCCCGCTCGTGCTGCCTGACGTCATCGCAGTGCCTCCTCCTGGGCCGCCCGTCGGGCCGCCTGGGCCTCGATGTGGCGGGCCTGCATGGTGTGGCCGAGGCCGATCGCGTCGGCCAGCCGGGTGATGCCCCGCTCGGCGAGCAGCGCGCGCAGCTCCGCCGAGATCCGCGCCGGGGCGTGCGGGTCGTTGAACACGGCGGTGCCCACCGAGACCGCGCTGGCTCCGGCGAGCAGGAACTCGAAGGCGTCCTGTCCGCTGCGGATGCCGCCCATGCCCAGGATCGGCACGTTCGGGTAGGCGGCGTGCACCTGCCAGACCGCGCGGACCGCGACCGGGCGGATCGCCGGGCCGGACAGCCCCCCGGTCATCCCGCCGAGCATCGGGCGCATGGTGTCCGGGTCGATGACCATGCCGAGCAGCGTGTTGATCATGGACAGGCCGTCGGCGCCGGCCTCGATGACCGACTTCGCGATCGCCACGATGTCGGTCACGTCGGGGCTGAGCTTGGCCAGCACGGGCACGTCGGGGGCGGTGTGCCGGCGCACGGCCTGCACGACGGACCCGGCCGAGTAGGGGTCGCAGGCGAAGACCTGGCCCCGGGACTCCACGTTCGGGCAGGAGATGTTGACCTCGATCGCCGCGATCCCCGGCTCGTGGCGCAGCCGCTGGGCCAGCTTCTGGTACTCCTGCACCGAGCCGCCGGCGATCGAGACCACCGTGCGGATGCCCCGGTCTCGCAGCCAGCGCAGGTCCGTGGCGACGAACTGCTCGACACCGGGGCCCTGAAGGCCGATGGAGTTGAGCATCCCCGACGGGGTCTCGGCCATCCGCGGCGTCGGCCGGCCGGAGCGGGCCTCGAGCATGATCGACTTGGTGACCACCGCGCCGATCGCGGTGAGGTCCAGGAAGGGCGCGAGCTCACGGCCGGCGGCGGCGCACCCGGAGGCGGTGAGCACCGGGTCGGGCATCCGGAAGGTGCCCAGGCGGGTGGACATGTCCACGGCCGCCGGGTCCAGCGCGCCGGGCCGGCCGTCGGATCCGGGGGAAGACACGGGGGCGCTTGCTGGGCCGGTTCCCGGGATGGAGCCCGGAGTGGGGCCCGGGGTCGCGGCGGCCATCAGTGACCTCCTGTCACGGGGGCGCCGAGGGTGTCCGGCGGGACGGTGCCGACGTCGGCCCAGCGCACGTCGGCACCGCGGAAGACCGGGCCGTCCGTGCAGGAGCGCACCATGCGGGTGACGCCGTCGGGGCCGCGCACCGGCAGCACGCAGGTCATGCAGATGCCCACGCCGCAGGCCATCGCCTCCTCGACCGCGCACTGGCTGTGCGCCCCGGCCTCCGCGGCGACGGCGGCGACCGCGGCCAGCATCGGCATCGGGCCGCAGGCGTAGACCACGTCCGCCCCGGCGGCCCGGATGATCTCGGGCAGCGGATCGGTGACCCGTCCGCGCAGGCCGAAGGAGCCGTCGTCGGTGGTGACCGTGACCGAGGAGCTGGTCCGCCGCGCCTCGAGAACTCCGTAGAGCTTGTCCTCGCTGGCCGCCCCGAGCACCATGTCGACCCGGCAGCCGCGGGCGCGCAGCTGCTCGGAGAGCATGAACAGCGGCGCCGCGCCGTAGCCGCCGGCCACGAGTACGCAGGCCACCGGCTCGGCGGGCAGGGTGAACGGCCGGCCCAGCGGGCCGATCACGTCGAGCTTGTCGCCGCGGCGGCGCTCGGCCAGCCAGCGGGTGCCCTTGCCGTGGGCGGCGAACACGATCTCGACGGTCCCCCGCGCGGGCCCGTCCGCGCTGACCCGGTGGATGGAGAACGCCCGGCGCAGCAGCATCCCGGAGCCCTCCCCGCCGACGCCGAGGGCCACGAAGTGCCCCGGCCGGGTCCCCTCGGGGATGCCCGGGGCCAGCAGGGTCATGTGGTGGTAGGCCCCGGCCCGTCGCAGCCCCACCACCTCGGCGGTGACCTGGACCGGCATCACGCCTCCCCGGGGGTGACCGGCGTCGCGGCGAGCGGGGGCTCGGGGTCGGCGCGGAGGTCGGCCCCGGCCCCGGAGAACCCGCGTGCGCGGTGCGCAGCGCGGCGAGCTCGAGGGCGTGCTCCTGCAGCGAGCGGACCCCGATGTTGCCCGCCAGCAGGGCCTCGATCCCCTGGACCGCTGCGGCCAGGCCCTGGATGGTCGTGATGCAGGGCACGCCGCGCACGACCGCGGCGGTGCGGATCTCGTAGCCGTCCAGGCGCGGGCCCACCCCGTAGGGGGTGTTCACGATCAGCGCGATCTGCCCGCCGAGGATCGCATCCACGGTGTTCAGCCCGTCGCCCGGCTCGTGGATCTTGCGGATGTCGCTGACCGTCACGCCGTTGCGGCGCAGCACGTCTGCCGTGCCACCGGTGGCGGTGATCTCGAACCCGAGGTCGGCCAGACGCTTGAGCGGGAAGATCATCGAGCGCTTGTCCCGGTTGGCCACCGAGACGAACACGGTGCCCGAGGTGGGCAGGCCCGAGGAGTAGGCGGCGATCTGCGACTTGGCGTAGGCCGTGCCGAAGTCGCCGGTCGAGGCCCATGACCTCGCCGGTGGAGCGCATCTCCGGGCCGAGCACCGTGTCCACGCCGTGGAAGCGGCCGAACGGAAGCACCGCCTCCTTGACCGCGACCATCCCGCCGTCGGGCAGGTCGGCTGCATCGCCCACCGGGGGCAGGGTCCCGTCGGCGCGCAGGTCGGCGATCGACTCCCCCAGGGCATACCCGGGCGGCGACCTTGGCCAGCGGCAGGCCGGTGGCCTTGGACACGAACGGGACGGTGCGCGAGGCACGCGGGTTGGCCTCCAGGACGTAGAGGATGTCGCCGGCCATCGCGAACTGGACGTTGAGCAGGCCCCGGACCCCGACGCCCCGGGCGATCGCCTCGGTGGAGGTGCGTCTCCGGGCGATGTCGGCCCGGCCCAGGGTGATCGGCGGCAGCACGCACGCCGAGTCCCCGGAGTGGATGCCGGCCTCCTCGATGTGCTCCATGATCCCGCCCAGGTAGAGCTCGTTGCCGTCGAAGACCGCGTCGACGTCGACCTCGACGGCGTCGTCCAGGAACCGGTCGATGAGCACCGGGTGCTCGGGGCTGACCTGCGTGGCCCGGTCGATGTAGGCCTCCAGCATGGCCTCGTCGTAGACGATCCCCATGCCGCGCCCGCCGAGCACGAAGGAGGGGCGGACCAGCACGGGCAGCCGACCTCGTCGGCCGACGGCCTTCGCCTCGTCGAACGACGACGCCATGCCGATTCGGCGCGGGGAGGCCGGCCGCGGCAAGCACGCGGCCGAACGCGCCGCGCTCCTCGGCGAGGTCGATCGCCTGCGGGCGAGGTGCCGACGATCGGTACCCGGCGGCCTCCAGCCCGTGGGCCAGGCCCAGCGGGGTCTGGCCGCCGAGCTGGCAGATGACCCCGGCGACGGGCCGCTCGAGCTCGGCGTGGACGACCTCGAGCACGTCCTCGGCGGTCAGCGGCTCGAAGTACAGCCGGGAGGAGGTGTCGTAGTCGGTGGAGACCGTCTCCGGGTTGCAGTTGACCATCACCGTCTCGTAGCCGACCTCGCGCAGGGTCTGGGAGGCGTGGACGCAGCAGTAGTCGAACTCGATGCCCTGGCCGATGCGGTTGGGCCCGAGCCCAGCACCATCACCGCCGGCACCTCGCGCGGCTCGACCTCGGCTCCTCGTCGTAGGAGGCGTAGAAGTAGGGGGTCGTGGCCGCGAACTCGGCGGCGCAGGTGTCCACCGTCTTGTACACCGGCCGGATGCCCAGCGCGTGGCGCACCCCGCGCACGACGTCGGTCGGCAGGATCCGGCCCCGATCTGGGCGTCGGAGAAGCCGTGCCGCTTGGCCAGTCGCAGCAGCTCGGGGGTGAGCATCGGGTGCGGTGCGCACCTGCTCGCCGACCTCGTTGAGCAGCACGATCTGGTCCACGAACCAGGGGTCGATGCCGGTGCGGCGGGCACCTCGTCGAGGGAGGCACCGGCCCGCAGCAGCGCCTGGACCTCCTCGAGGCGGCCGTCGTGCGGCACCCGCACCGAGGCCAGCAGCGCGTCGCGGTCCAGCGCCGAGGGCTCCCCGACCCAGCTGAACCCGGCGTCCTTCTTCTCCAGGCTGCGCAGCGCCTTCTGCAGCGCCTCGGTGAAGTTGCGCCCGATGGCCATCGCCTCGCCGACGCTCTTCATGTGCGTGGTGAGCTCGTGGTTGGCGGCCGGGAACTTCTCGAACGCGAACCGCGGGACCTTGACCACCACGTAGTCCAGGGTGGGCTCGAAGCAGGCCGGGGTCTTCCGGGTGATGTCGTTGGGGATCTCGTCGAGGGTGAAGCCGACGGCCAGCCGCGCGGCGATCTTGGCGATCGGGAAGCCGGTGGCCTTGGAGGCCAGCGCCGACGACCGGGAGACCCGCGGGTTCATCTCGATGACGATCATCCGCCCGTCGCGCGGGTCGATCGCGAACTGGATGTTGCAGCCGCCGGTGTCCACGCCGACCGCCCGCATGATCGCGATGCCGACGTCGCGCATGTGCTGGTACTCGCGGTCGGTGAGGGTCAGCGCCGGGGCCACCGTGATCGAGTCGCCGGTGTGCACGCCCATCGGGTCGAGGTTCTCGATCGAGCAGACCACCACGACGTTGTCGTGGCGGTCGCGCATCACCTCGAGCTCGAACTCCTTCCAGCCCAGGACCGACTCCTCGACCAGCACCTCGGTGGACGGGCGAGGCCTGCAGCCCGGCCCCGGCGATCTCGTGCAGGCCGACCTCGTCGTGGGCGATGCCCGAGCCGGCCCCGCCGAGGGTGAAGGAGGGGCGCACGACCACCGGGTAGCCGAGCTCCTCGACGGCGGCCAGGCACTCGTCCATCGTGTGGCAGATGACCGACCGGGCCGACTCGGCGCCGATCGAGGCCACGATCTCCTTGAACCGCTCCGGTTCTCCGCCGCGCTCGATCGCCTCCGATGCCGGCGCCGATCAGCTCCACCCCGTACTGGGCCAGCACGCCGTCGGCGTGCAGCGCCATGGCGGCGTTGAGCGCCGTCTGCCCGCCGAGGGTCGGCAGGAGCGCGTCGGGCCGCTCCCTGGCGATGATCCGGCGTCGACGAACTCCGGGGTGATCGGCTCGATGTAGGTGGCGTCGGCGAACTCCGGGTCGGTCATGATCGTGGCCGGGTTGGAGTTGACCAGGACGACCCGCAGGCCCTCGGCGCGCAGGACCCGGCAGGCCTGGGTGCCGGAGTAGTCGAACTCGCCGGCCTGGCCGATGACGATCGGCCCGGAGCCGATCACCAGGATCGAGGTGAGGTCAGTTCGGCGGGGCACTGTGGGCCTCCAGGGGTGCGCCCATCAGCGCGGCGAAGCGGTCGAACAGGTACGCGGCGTCGTGCGGGCCGGCGGCCGCCTCGGGGTGGTACTGCACGGAGAAGGCGGGCACGTCGAGGCAGCGCAGGCCCTCGACGACGTCGTCGTTGAGGCAGACGTGGCTGACCTCCACCCGACCGAACTCGGTCTGCGAGACCCGGTCGGCGGGCGCGTCGACGGCGAACCCGTGGTTGTGGGCGGTCACCTCGACGCGACCGGTGGCCCGGTCGGACACGGGCTGGTTGATCCCCCGGTGGCCGTAGCCGAGCTTGTAGGTGCCGAAGCCCAGGGCCCGGCCGAGGATCTGGTTGCCGAAGCAGATGCCGAACACCGGGATCCGCGCGGCCAGCACGGCACGCATCTGGGCGACTGCGTGGTCGGCGGTGGCCGGGTCGCCGGGGCCGTTGGAGAAGAACACCCCGACCGGGCCGTCCACCGCCTGCGCCCGGGCCACCAGGGCCGTCGGGTTCGATCCCGGCCGGCAGCACGTGCACGGTCATGCCGCGCTCGGCCATCCGGACCGGGGTCATCGTCTTGATGCCCAGGTCCAGCGCGAGCACCGTGGCCACCTGGGCGCCGAGCGCCGGCACCACGTACTCCTCGGCGGTGGTCACCTCGGCGGTCAGGTCCGCCCCGGCCATCGGCGGGCTGGCCAGCACGGCGGCGTGCATGGCGGCGAAGCCCTGCTCGGCGGCCCCGCCGGAGAAGATCCCGGCGCGCATCGCCCCGCGCTCGCGCAGGTGCCGGGTCAGGGCGCGGGTGTCCACGCCGCTGATCCCGACCACGCCGTAGCGGGCCAGCTCCTCGTCGAGGGTGCGGGTGGCCCGCCAGTTGGATGCCCGTCGCGCGGGGTCGCGCACCACGTAGCCGGCGACCCAGATCCGCCCGGACTCCGGGTCCTCGTCGTTGACGCCGGTGTTGCCGATGTGCGGGGCGGTCATCACGACCACCTGCCGGTGGTAGCTCGGGTCGGTCAGCGTCTCCTGGTAGCCGGACATGCCGGTGGAGAACACGGCCTCGCCGACAGTGGTGCCCACCGCGCCGTAGGCATGCCCGGTGAAGGTGCGCCCGTCCTCGAGGACGAGCACGGCCGGGGTCGGCTGCTGGGCCGTGGTCATCGGGGTCCTCCCGCGGTCGGGGCCAGCGCCGCGATCGCGCGGGCGGTGGCGATGTGCTGGTCGGGGTCGTCGGCCCGGAAGCCGGTCTCGACGTCGGTGGCTCCCAGGGTCCAGCCGATCAGGACCAGGCCGCCGGCCTCGTAGGCCTTCTGGGCCTGCCCGGAGCCCAGGCGCACCTCGCGCAGGCTCGCGCGTGGGATCCAGATGGGGTCCTCGCCGGTGCGCACGAGGTGCACGCCGGCGTCGGTGGCCAGCAGCGCCGCGCGGCCCCGGTTGCCCAGGCCGTGCACGGCGATCCGGTCGAGCAGGTCACCGGCGCGGGTGGTGGCCACGTACTGCCCCGTCACATAGCCCTCGGAGGGCAGGTCCGCCGGCGCTGGCCCGGGCGCGGGGATGTCGCCCTGGCGGGCCTGGCGCTGGCGCCACCCGCGGGCCATCCCCCAGACCCCCAGGCCGATGACGGCCAGGGTGAGCAGGGTCAGCAGCAGTCGCGGGCCCCACTGGGTCACGGGGGCCGAGCCGGCCGCCTCGGCCAGGGCGCCGGTCACCGGGCGTCCACGAGTGCCCCGCCCAGCACCGTGGGCCGGCCGCGCAGGAACGTGGCCACCACCGGGGCGGGCAGCTCGCGCCCGGCGTACGGGTTGTTGCGGCTGCGGGAGGCGCTGGCGCCGGCCACCACCACGCCGCGCGCGTCGGGGTCGACGAGCACCAGGTTGGCGGGCTCGCCGACCGCCAGGGGCCGGCCGTGGCCGGGCCGGCGGCCGATCTGCGCGGGCCGCACGGACATCGCCTGGGCCACCTCCGCCCAGTCGAGCAGGCCGGGGGTCACCATCGTGTCGATGACCACCGCGAGCGCCTGCTCGAGGCCGAGCATGCCGAAGGCGGCCGCCGCCCACTCGCACTCCTTGTCCTCGGTGGGGTGCGGTGCGTGGTCGGTGGCCACGATGTCGATCGTGCCGTCGGCCAGGCCGGCGCGCACCGCCTCGACGTCGGCGCGGGTGCGCAGCGGCGGGTTGACCTTGTAGACCGGGTCGTAGGTCTCGGCGAGGTCCTCGGTGAGCAGCAGGTGGTGCGGGGTCACCTCCGCGGTCACGTCGATGCCGCGGGACTTCGCCCAGCGCACGATCTCCACCGAGCCGGCGGTCGAGACATGGCAGATGTGCACCCGCGAGCCCACGTGCTCGGCGAGCAGCACGTCGCGGGCGATGATCGCCTCCTCGGCGACCGCCGGCCAGCCGCGCAGGCCCAGGCGCCCGGACAGCACGCCCTCGTTCATCTGGGCCTCGGCGGTCAGCCGCGGCTCCTGGGCGTGCTGGGCGATGACCCCGTCGAAGGCCTTGACGTACTCCAGCGCCCGGCGCATGAGCACCGCATCGGAGACGCAGCGACCGTCGTCGGAGAAGACCCGCACACCGGCCGCGGAGTCGGCCATCGCGCCGAGCTCGGCCAGCCGCTCGCCGCCCAGGCCGACGGTGACCGCACCGACCGGGAAGACGTCGACCAGGCCGTGGCGCTGGCCCAGGTGCCACACCTGCTCGACCACGCCCGCGGTGTCGGCGACCGGGTCGGTGTTGGCCATGGCGTGCACCGCGGTGAACCCGCCGAGGGCCGCGGCCCGCGAGCCGGTCTCCACGGTCTCGGCGTCCTCGCGGCCGGGCTCGCGCAGGTGGGTGTGCAGGTCGACCAGGCCGGGCAGCGCGATCAGCCCGTCGGCGGGGACCACGCGGGCCCCGTCGGTCGGGATCGACCCGGGGGCGCCGATCGCGGCGATCCGGCCATCGGCCAGGAGCAGGTCCACGGCGTCGCCGCCCAGCGGGCGCGCGCCGGTGATGAGGTGGGTCATGCGATATCGGCCCCTCCGAGCTGCAGGTACAGCACCGCCATGCGGACGCTGACGCCGTTGGTCACCTGTTCCACGATCACCGAGCGCGCGCCGTCGGCGACCTCGGCGGTGATCTCCATGCCGCGGTTCATCGGCCCCGGGTGCATCACGATCGCGTGGTCGGGCAGCAGGCCCGCGCGCCGTGCGTCCAGGCCGTAGCGCCGGGAGTACTCGCGCTCGCTGGGGAAGTACGCCGCGCTCATCCGCTCCCGCTGCACCCGCAGCATCATCAGGGCGTCGGTGTCCTTCAGCGGGGTGTCGAGGTCGTAGGAGACCTCGCAGGGCCAGGTCTCGACCCCCACCGGCAGCAGCGTGGGTGGTGCGACCAGGGTCACGTGCGCCCCGAGGGTGTGCAGCAGCAGAACGTTGGAGCGGGCCACCCGCGAGTGCAGGATGTCGCCGACGATGGTGACGTGGCGCCCGTCGAGGTCACCGGCGCCGCCGGCGAGGTGCTCGCGGATCGTGTACGCGTCGAGCAGGGCCTGGGTGGGGTGCTCGTGGGTGCCGTCGCCGGCATTGACCACCGCGGCGTTGATCCAGCCCGAGGTGGCCAGCCTGTGCGGGGCCCCGCTGGCACCGTGCCGGATGACCACGCCGTCGGCACCCATCGCCTGCAGGGTCATCGCGGTGTCCTTGAGGCTCTCGCCCTTGGAGACGCTGGAGCCCTTCGCCGAGAAGTTGATGACGTCGGCGCTCAGCCGCTTGGCCGCGGCCTCGAACGAGATGCGCGTGCGGGTGGAGTCCTCGAAGAACAGGTTCACCACCGTGCGCCCGCGCAGGGTGGGCAGCTTCTTGACCGTGCGCTCGCTGAGCGCGGCCAGCTCGCGGGCGGTGTCGAGCACCAGCACCGCGTCGTCGTGGCTCAGGTCGGCCGCGGAGAGCAGGTGGCGCTTCACTGGTCGGCTCCGATCGTGACCTCGTCGACCCCGTCGGTCTCGACGAGGCGGACCCGGACGGACTCGCGCAGGGAGGTGGGCACGTTCTTGCCCACGTGGTCGGCGCGGATGGGGAACTCGCGGTGGCCGCGGTCGATCAGCACCGCCAGGCGCACCGCGCGGGGCCGGCCGATCTCAGCCAGGGCGTCGAGGGCGGCGCGGATGCTGCGTCCGGAGAAGAGCACGTCGTCGACGAGCACCACGGTGCGCCCGTCGATGCCCTCGGCGGGCACAACGGTGTGCTCCAGGGCGCGGGCGGGGCGCAGGCGCAGGTCGTCGCGGAACATCGTGATGTCCAGGCTTCCGACCGGGGGCGCGGCACCCGGTTCGATCGCGGCGATCCGCTCGGCGATCCGGTGGGCCAGGGGCACTCCCCGACTGGGGATCCCCATCAGCACGAGGCCCTCGGCGCCCTTCTCGCGCTCCAGGATCTCGTGGGCGATGCGTGACAGAGCACGCTGGATATCTGACTGGTCGAGCACGCGGGTGGGCACACCCACTCCTTCCCCGCCTCACGGGACGGTCGTTAAAGGAGATCGGTTCGCAGGTGGACCTGCGGGGCACATCCTACCAACGCGTGCCGGCCGCCCGGCCCTGCAGGCCCGGCGGCACGCAGCGCCGACGGCGTGTCGGTCCTCAGTCCACCGCGCGCCGGGCGTCGGGGTTCAGCACGCCCCAGGTGATCATCTGCTCGGCCAGCGCGCCGGGGGCCTCGTCGTAGATCACGGCCAGCGTGCGCAGGTCGTCCTGCCGGATGGACAGAACGCGCCCGTTGTAGTCCCCGCGCTGGGCCTGGATCGCGGCCACGTAGCGGGCCAGCGGTCCGGCCTTGTCCGGGGGCACCTGCCCCAGTCGCTCGAGGTCGATCACCAGCCGCGGCGGCGGCTCGAGCATCGCCGGGGAGAGCGGCTCTGGCAGCAGCTCGGCCATCGGCACCCCGTAGAACTCGGCGAGCTCGGCCAGTCGCTGGACGGTCACCGCGCGGTCACCGCGCTCGTAGGAGCCCACCACGACGGCCTTCCAGGCACCCTCCGACTTGGCCTCGACGCCCTGCAGCGACAATCCCTGCTGGTTGCGCACGGTACGCAGTTTCGCGCCCAGGGCCTTCGCGTAGTCCTTGGACATTGCCGCTCCTTACGTCGAAGGCACACGTTACGGAGAGTCACGGCCTTGATGCAAACCGGCCGATGCCCCCCCTCGCCCCGTCCTGGGGTGGCGGTCCCTGCTCGATGCGGGCGGGACCGTGGTCGACCACCGGCGCAGCAGCGATCGCGCGGCGGCCGGACGCTGGGGTTTCTCAGACCCCGCCGCCCACGCGGCGCTCGACCGAGCCGGCACCGATCGTGTGCACCCTCAGGCCGTTGGTGCTGCCGGCGATGCCCGGCGGCACACCGGCGATCAGGACCGCGAGCTCCCCGGGCTGGGCCAGGTTGTTGGCCAACAGCTCGGCGTCGATCTGCTCGACCATCTGGTCGGTGTGCGAGGCCGGCGGCACCAGGAAGCACTTGATGCCCCAGACGATCGACAGCTGCTGCTGGATGGCCGCGCTGGGGGTGAACACCAGCATGCGCGGCTTGGGCCGCGCGGCCGACATCACGCGGGCCGTGGCCCCGGTCTCGGAGAACGCGGTCAGGAAGCTCGCGTGCAGCGTCTTGGCCACGTCGACCCCGGCCTTGGTGATCGCCTCACCGATGCTCGGGTCCTTCTTCTTCGGCAGCCGCGGGACCCGCTCGAGGCCGTTCTCCTCGGTGTAGGCCACGATGCTGGCCATCGTCTGGACGACGAGGTTGGGGTGCTTGCCGACGCTGGTCTCGCCGGAGAGCATCACCGCGTCCGCGCCGTCGAGGATCGCGTTGGCCACGTCGGAGGCCTCGGCCCGGGTGGGCCGGGAGTTCTCGATCATCGACTCGAGCATCTGCGTGGCCACGATCACCGGCTTGGCGGACTCGCGGCACATCTGCACGGCGCGCTTCTGGACGATCGGGACCTCCTCGAGCGGCAGCTCGACGCCGAGGTCGCCGCGGGCCACCATCACGCCGTCGAAGGCGGCCACGATGCTCGGCGAGGTTCTCGACGGCCTGGGGCTTCTCGACCTTGGCGAGGACCGGGATCCGCCGGCCCATCTCGTCCATGATGCGCGTGCACGTCCTCGACGTCGTCGGCCGGAGCGCACGAACGACAGCGACGACCATGTCCACGCCGATGCGCAGCGCCCAGCGCAGGTCGTCCTTGTCCTTCTCGCTGAGAGGCCGGCACGCTGACGGCCACGCCGGGCAGGTTGATGCCCTTGTTGTTGCTGACCGTGCCGCCCTCGAGACCCGGGTGCGCACCCGTGCGCCCTCGACCTCGATGACCTCGAGCTTCACCTTGCCGTCGTCGACGAGGACGATGTCGCCCGGCGTTGCAGTCCTCGGGCAGGCCCTTGTGGGTCGTGGAGCAGATGGTCACGTCGCCGGGGATGTCCTCGGTGGTGATCGTGAACTCCGCGCCGTCGACCAGGTCGACGGGGCCCTCGGCGAACCGGCCCAGGCGGATCTTGGGGCCCTGCAGGTCGGCGAGGACACCGACGCCGAGGCCGAGCTCGCGGGCCGCACGGCGCACGTTGGAGTAGGACTCCTCGTGCACGGCGTGCTCGCCGTGGCTCATGTTGAGCCGGGCGACGTTCATGCCCGACTCGATGAGCTCCTTGATCTGCTCGTAGGAGGACGTGGCGGGCCCGAGGGTGCAGACGATCTTTGCGCGACGCATGGCGTCACAGTAGTGAGCCCGGGGCCACGGCGCCTGCCGACGAGGCGCTCGTCACGCGGGTCCGCGGGGGCCTTCACGGGCTGTTCACGGCGCAGCCACCCGACGCCCCGCATGGACCCGCGGGGCACGCGGGCCTCAGACCACCAGCGGTCGCGCGGTCGGCGGGATGGGTGCCGGAAGCGTGGTCGAGCCCATCAGGTGCTTGTCCACGGCTGCGGCCACGGCCCGGCCCTCGGCGATCGCCCAGACGATCAGCGACTGGCCGCGCCCGGCAGTCCCCGGCGACGAACACGCCCGGCACGCTGGAGGCGTACTGCGGCGTCCCGGCGCAGGTTGCCGCGCTCGTCGAGGGCCACGCCCGAGCTGCTCGACCAGCGGTCCGCGCTCGGGGCCGGTGAAGCCCATCGCGAGCAGGACCAGGTCGGCGGGGATCTCCCGCTCGCTGCCCGGCACCTCCGCGAACCGGCCGTCGCGCATCTCGACGTCCACCAGCAGCAGGGCGCGCACGTTGCCGGCGTCGTCGGCGCGGAACTCCTTGGTGCTCACCGAGTAGACGCGCTCGCCACCCTCCTCGTGGGCGGAGGTGACCCGCATCAGCATCGGGTAGGTCGGCCACGGGGCCTGCCCGGCCGGGTCGCCGGCGGGGTGGGCAGGATCTCGAGCTGGGTCACCGAGGCCGCGCCCTGGCGGTGGGCGGTGCCCAGGCAGTCGGCGCCGGTGTCGCCGCCGCCGATGATGACCACGTGCTTGCCCGGCGGCGTGGATCGGGGCTCGCCGGCAGCGTCCCCTGGCAGACCTGGTTGGCCAGCGGCAGGTACTCCATCGCCTGGTGGACGCCGGCCAGCTCGCGGCCGGGCACGGGCAGGTCGCGGCCGCGGTGGCCCCGCTGGCCAGCACGATCAGCGTCGTGGCGCGGCGCAGCTCGGCGACGGTCAGGTCGACGCCCGACCTCCACGCCGGTCCGGAAGGTGACGCCCTCGGCCTCCATCTGGGCCAGCCGCCGGTCGAGGTGGCGCCTTCTCCATCTTGAACTCGGGGATGCCGTAGCGCAGCAGCCCGCCGACGCGGTCGTCGCGCTCGTAGACCGATGACGGTGTGCCCGGCGCGGGCCAGCTGCTGCGCGGCGGCCAGCCCGGCCGGGCCCGAGCCGACCACGGCGACGCGCTTGCCGGACAGCCTCTCGGGCGGCCGTGGGCGACGCACCCAGCCCGGAGTCCCAGGCGCGGTCGATGATCGCGACCTCGACCTGCTTGATCGTCACCGGGTCGGCGTTGATCCCGAGCACGCAGGCCGCCTCGCACGGCGCCGGGCACAGCCGGCCGGTGAACTCCGGGAAGTTGTTGGTCGCGTGCAGCCGCTCGGACGGCCTCCCGCCAGTCGTCGCGCCAGACCAGGTCGTTCCACTCGGGGATCAGGTTGCCCAGCGGGCAGCCGCTGGTGGCAGAACGGGATGCCGCAGTCCATGCACCGGCCGGCCTGCTTCTCGCAGCTGGGCGCCTCGAACGGCTCGTAGACCTCCTTCCAGTCGCGGATGCGCACGTCGACCGGCCGGCGGGCCGGCAGCTCGCCGGGGGGTCGTCAGGAACCCTTGGGGTCAGCCACGGCTCATCTCCTCCATCACGGCCGTCGATCGGCGTCCCGGCCCGTCGGCGCGGGCCTTCGTCCTGGATGTCGCGGCAGGCATCCTTCGGTAGTCGGTCGGCATCACCCGGCTGAACCGGGCCAGGCCGCGGCCGGCCAGTCGGCCAGCAGCTCGGCGGCGACCGGCGAGCCGGTCTCCTCGGCGTGGCGGCGCAGCGTCGCGGCCAGCCAGTCCTGGTCGTCGGCGGCGCCGAGCGGCTCGAGGTCGACCATCTCGGGGTTGACCCGCTGCGGGGCCGAGGTCGAGCACGTAGGCGATGCCGCCGGACATGCCCGGCGGCGAAGTTGCGCCCGGTCGGCCCGAGCACGACGACGCGCCCGCCGGTCATGTACTCGCAGCCGTGGTCGCCGACGCCCTCGACGACCAGCGTGGCCCCGGAGTTGCGCACCGCGAACCGCTCGCCGACCCGGCCGCGCAGGAACACCTCGCCGGCGGTGGCGCCGTAGCCGATGACGTTGCCGGCGATGATCTGCTCGTGCGGCGCGAACGGCGCGGCCCGGTCGGGCCGGACGATCACCCGGCCGCCGGACAGCCCCTTGCCGACGTAGTCGTTGGCGTCGCCCTCCAGGCGCAGCGTGATCCCGCGCCGGCAGGAACGCGCCGAACGACTGCCCGGCCGAGCCGCGAAGGTCAGGTCGATCGTGTCGTCGGGCAGGCCCGCGCCGCCGTAGCGTGCGGGTCACCTCGGCGCCGAGCATGGTGCCGACGGTGCGGTTCACGTTGCGGATCGGCAGCTCGGGCGCGCACCGGCTCGCCGTCGGCCAGGGCCGGCGGCGCACAGCTGCGATCAGCGTCGCTTGTCCAGGGCCCGGTCCAGGCCGTGGTCCTGGGCGACCGTCGTGGTGCCGGACGCGCCTCGGCCGACGTCGGGCACGTGCAGGATCGGCGCAGAGGTCCAGCCCCGCGGCCTTCCAGTGGTCGATCGGCGGCGCGGGTGTCGAGCAGCTCGACGTGCCCGATCGCCTCTCGAGCGTGCGGAAGCCCAGCTCGGCCAGGTACTCGCGGACCTCCTCGGCGATGAACTCGAAGAAGTTCACGACGAACTCGGGCTTGCCGGTGAACCGCTGCGCGCAGCTCCGGGTTCTGGGTGGCGACGCCGACCGGGCAGGTGTCCAGGTGGCAGACGCGCATCATCACGCAGCCGCATGACGACCAGCGGCGCGGTCGCGAAGCCGAACTCCTCGGCGCCGAGCAGCGCGGCGATGACCACGTCGCGGCCGGTCTTGAGCTGGCCGTCGACCTGCACGCACGACCCGGTCGCGCAGGCCGTTGAGCAGCAGCGTCTGCTGCGTCTCGGCCAGGCCCAGCTCCCACGGCGCGCCCGCGTGCTTGAGCGAGGTCAGCGGCGAGGCGCCGGTGCCGCCGTCGTGGCCGGAGATCAGGATGACGTCGGCGTGCGCCTTGGCCACGCCGGCGGCGACCGTGCCGACGCCGACCTCGGCGACCAGCTTGACGTGGATCCGCGCGGCGGGGTTGGCGTTCTTCAGGTCGTGGATCAGCTGCGCCAGGTCCTCGATCGAGTAGATGTCGTGGTGCGGCGGCGGCGAGATCAGGCCCGACGCCCGGGCGTCGAGTGCCGGGTCTTGGCGATCCACGGGTAGACCTTGTGGCCGGGCAGCTGGCCGCCCTCGCCGGGCTTGGCGCCCTGGGCCATCTTGATCTGGATGTCGTCGGCGTTGACCAGGTACTCGCTGGTGACGCCGAACCGGCCGGAGGCGACCTGCTTGATCGCCGAGCGCGCGAGTCGCCGTTGGGCAGCGGCAGGTAGCGCTCGGGGTCCTCGCCGCCCTCGCCGGTGTTGGACTTGCCGCCGAGCCGGTTCATCGCGATCGCCAGGGTCTCGTGCGCCTCCTGGCTGATCGAGCCGTAGCGACATCGCGCCGGTGGAGAACCGCTTGACGATCTCGCTGACCGGCTCGACCTCGTCCAGCGGCACCGGCGGGCGGACCCCGTCGCGAAGCGGAACAGCCCGCGCAGGGTCATCAGCCGCTCGGACTGGTCGTCGACGCGCGCGGTGTACTGCCGGAAGACGTCCATCCGACCGGTCCGGGTCGCGTGCTGCAGGCGGAAGACCGTCTCCGGGTTGAACAGGTGCGGCTCGCCCTCGCGGCGCCACTGGTACTCGCCGCCGACCGGCAGGGTGCGGTGCGCCGGCGGCCGCGCTGGCGGGTAGGCCACGGCGTGGCGCCGGGCGACCTCCTCGGCGATCGTGCCAGGCCCGACGCCGCCCAGGCGTGAGGTGGTGCCGGTGAAGTACTGGTCGACCAGCGACTGGCTCAGGCCGATCGCCTCGAAGATCTGCGCGCCGCGGTAGGAGGCGACCGTCGAGATGCCCATCTTGCACATGATCTTCAGCACGCCCTTGCCCAGCGCCTTGACGCAGGTTGCGCACCGCCTTCTCGGGGGCGATCCCCGCGAGCACGCCGCGCCGGGCGATGTCCTCGACGGACTCGATCGCCAGGTACGGGTTGACCGCCGCGGCGCCGTAGCCGATCAGCAGCGCGACATGGTGCACCTCGCGCACGTCGCCGGCCTCGACGATCAGCGCGACCTGGGTGCGGGTCTTGTCGCCGGACCAGGTGGTGGTGCACCGCCGCGCTGAGCAGCAGCGACGGGATCGGCGCCAGGTCGGCGTCGGAGTCCCGGTCCGAGAGCACGAGGAAGCGCTTGCCGCCGGCGACGTGCCGGTCGACCTCGGCGCAGATCTCGCCGAGGCGCTTGCGCAGGCCCGCGCCCCCGTCGGCGACCCGGATACAGCCCGGTGACCTTGACGCCCGGTGAAGCCCGGGGCATCGCCGTCGTCGTTGATCTGGCGGATCTTGGCCAGCTCGTCGTTGTCGATCACCGGGAAGGGCAGCACGATCTGGCGGCAGTGCGCCCGGCGTGGACTCGAGCAGGTTGCCCTCGGGACCGATGTGGCTGCGCCAGCGAGGTGACGATCTCCTCGCGGATGGCGTCCAGCGGCGGGTTGGTGACCTGGGCGAAGAGCTGGATGAAGTAGTCGAACAGCAGCCGCGGCCGGTCGGAGAGCACCGCGATCGGGGTGTCGGTGCCCATCGACCCGAGCGGCCTCCACGCCGGTGCGGGCCATCGGCGTCGAGCAGGATCCGCAGCTCCTCCTCGGTGTAGCCGAAGGTCTGCTGGCGGCGGGCCACCGACTCGGGGGTGTGGACGACGTGCTCGCGCTCGGGCAGCTCCTCGAGGTGGATCAGCCCGGCGTGCAGCCAGTCGTCGTACGGCGCCTGCGGCGGCCAGCTCGGACTTGATCTCGTCGTCCTCGACGATCCGGCCGGCCACGGTGTCGACCAGGAACATCCGCCCCGGCTGCAGCCGCCCCTTGCGCACGACATGCGCCGGGTCGAGGTCGAGCACGCCGGCCTCGCGAGCCCAGCACGACCAGGCCGTCGTCGGTCACCCAGTAGCGCCCGGGGCGCAGGCCGTTGCGGTCCAGCACGGCGCCGATGACCGAGCCGTCGGTGAAGCCGACGTTGGCCGGGCCGTCCCAGGGCTCCATGAGGCTGGCGTGGAACTGGTAGAACGCCCGGCGCGCGGGGTCCATCTCGGCGTGGTTCTCCCACGCCTCGGGGATCATCATCAGCACGGCGTGCGGCAGGCTGCGCCCGGCCAGGTGCAGCAGCTCGAGGACCTCGTCGAAGCTGGCCGAGTCGCTGGCCGCCGCGGTGCAGACCGGGAAGACCCGCCGGATGTCGCCCGGGATCAGCTCGGAGTGCAGCAGCGCCTCACGGGCCTGCATCCAGTTGCGGTTGCCGCGGATGGTGTTGATCTCGCCGTTGTGGGCGATCAGCCGGTACGGGTGGGCCAGCGGCCAGCTCGGGAAGGTGTTCGTCGAGAACCGGGAGTGCACCAGCGCCAGGGCGCTGACGATGCGCGGGTCGGACAGGTCCGGGAAGAACGGCTCGAGCTGGTCGGTGGTGAGCATCCCCTTGTAGACCATGGTCCGCGCGCACAGGCACGGGAAGTAGGCGCTCGGCCTCCCGCTCGGCACGCTTGCGCAGGCAGAAGGCCATCCGCTCCAGGGCCATCGGGTCGGTGATCCGGTGGCGGGCCGAGACGAACAGCTGCCGGAAGCTGGGCATCGTGCTGCGCGCGGTGGCGCCCACCAGGTCCGGGGAGGTGGGCACCTCGCGCCAGCCGAGGACGACGAGCTCCTCCTCCTCGGCGATGCGCTCGATCGCGGCCATCGCGTGCCGCTGGGCCGCGGGGTCCGCGGGCAGGAACGCGGTGCCCACGGCGTAGCCCCCCGGGGCGGGCAGGTCGAAGTCGACGACCGCGCGCAGGAACGCGTCGGGCACCTGGAACAGGATGCCGGCACCGTCACCGGTGTCCGGCTCGGCGCCGGAGGCACCGCGGTGGTCCAGGTTGCGCAGGGCGGTGATCGCCTTGGCCACGATGTCGTTGCTGGGCACGCCGGTCATGGTGGCCACGAAGGCCACCCCGCAGGCGTCGCGCTCGAACGAGGGATCGTAGAGGCCCGTGGGACCCGGGATGGCGGAGAACAGCGTCATGGGGGCTCCTCAACGTCATCACCGGCCTGCTCCTGCGGGCCGACGATGACGCGGCTGGTGCGGGAGTTGAGGTCAGCGGGACGACGTTGGCCCGCCTCTGCGCCGAATCATAGGGCATGGTCCCGGTGCCCGGCACGGTCACGCCCGGACCCCCGGCGGGGGTGCACCGGCTGCGCCGCGGGCCCCGGATCCGCCGCCGGGCTGGGCTCCCGGGCCCCGCGGCGCAGCGCCGCCAGAACCAGCCACGCGCCGCCGAGCAGCGCCACGCCGAGGACCGGTGAGGCGGTCATCGGGCCCAGTGACTGACCGGCCCGCCCCGGCTCGGTGGCCGAGGATCCCGCGAGGGCCAGGAACCCCAGGCCGATCATCGCGACACTGAGCCCGGCACCGGCCGCGGTGAGCCACCCGGTGCGGATCGGCGCGGGGCGATGCACCTGCTCCGCGCGGCCGAACACGGCCACGAGGCCGGCCAGCACCGCCGCGGGCACGAGCAGCCAGAGCACCCGCCCGGCCCACCAGCCCGGGGTGCCCGGATCGGGCGGCTCGCCGGCCAGGGGCAGCACGAGCCGACTGGCCAGGGCAAGGGCCGCCTGGTGCCACAGGTAGATCGTGATGACGTACAGGTTGACGATCACCACCGCGAACCAGACCCGTGGTCGGGCCAACCACCGGTCCAGGTGCCGGCGGGCCAGCAGGGCCCCGCCGATCTGGGCCACGCCCAGCGCTGTGATGGCCAGCGTCGGTGGGTGCATGTTGCCCTGCGGGCCGCCGGGAACCCCGACCATGGTCGCCGGGTACGGCCCGAGCGCGACGAGCGCGGCGCACGCGGCCAGGCCGCCGGTCGCCATCCACCCGGGCCGGGTCAACTCCTGGCAGGCGTACCCCAGCTGGTGCATCAACAGCCACACCAGCAGGACGTTGGCATACCCGGCGGCCTGCATCCCGCCCACGAAGCGGCCCAGGTCACCCAACGCGACCAGCGCCGCGAGGGCCACCGGCACGCCCAGCCCGAACCGGAGATGGGCGCGCAGCGTCACCGGGGTGAGGGCCACGACCACCAGGTAGACGCCCAGGAACCACAGCGGCTGGTAGAACAGCCCGCCCATGGCCCGGACGCCCAGCCCGCCCGCACGATCGACCAGCATCCCGGTGGCGGTGATCACGACCACGTACAGGCCGCTGGGCACCAGGACCCGGTGGATCCGGCGATCGACGAACGTGGCGTAGGACTCCCCCCGGCGCCGGGTGCCCTCCCAGCTGCGCCGGTTGGCGTACCCCCCGACGAAGAAGAACAGCGGGATCACCACCAGCACCCAGGTCAGGGGCCACATGGTCGGCACCTCGCCGAGCGCACTGGGCTGCTCGAGCGCCCCCGATGTCCAGCGCACGTCGGCCACCAGCCAGTGGCCCAGCACGACGGCGACGATGCTGGCACCGCGCACCAGGTCGATGAACCGATCCCGGCTCGGCCCGGTCTCCATGGCTCCACGCTAGGGCGCCGGCCGACGGCCGGGGCAGTGCCCAAGGTCACCAGCCGGCGGGCCCCGCTCGAGCCCGGCGGCGCCCGGGGGCGCGTGGCTAGGCTGCGACGGTGACCGTCGCCGACCACGCCCCCGTCCTGGAGACCGCCGAGGCCGCGCGCATCGCCGCGCAGCTGTGGGGGCGGCACGTCGACGAGGTCCGCGACCTCGGCAGTCATCAGGACCGCAACTTCCTGGTGATCGGCGATCGCGCCCGCCACGTGCTCAAGGTCGCCAACACGGCCATCGCGGCGCAGGCCCTCGACGCGCAGAACGCCGCGATGCTGGCGCTGGCCGACCTGCCCGTGCGCACCCCGGCGCCGCAGACCTCGGTGCACGGCCGCCTGCGCGAGGTCGTGGCGCTGGCCGGCCACGAGCACAGCGTGCGCCTGCTCACCTACGTGCCCGGCACCCCGATGACCACGGCCGGCTACCTGGCCCCGGTGAGCGCGCGGGCCTTCGGCGCACTGGCCGGGCAGGTCAGCGCCGCGCTGGCCGGCTTCAGCCACCCCGGGGCGGCAACCGCGACCCAGTGGGACGTGCGCCGCGCCCCGGCCGTGGTCGCCGCCCTGGTCGACACCCTCGAGCCCGACCTCGCGGCGCGGGTGCGTGCGCTGTCCTCCGAGGCCGGGGCCGTCCTGGCGGAGCTGGCCGAGGAGCTGCCGGAGCAGGTGATCCACGGCGACATCACCGACTTCAACGTGGTGGCCGACCCCGGGACCGACGCGCGGCTGGTCCCGGCGGGCATCATCGACTTCGGCGACCTCACCCGTACCTGGCGCGCCGCGGAGGCAGCGGTGACCGTGTGCGCACTGCTCGTGAAGGACCTGCGAGCCCCGCTGCGCATGGCTGGCGACGTGCTGGCCGGGTTCCTCACCGCGCAGCCGCTGACGGCCGACGAGGTCGAGGCAATCTGGCCCATGGTCGCTGCCCGCGCCTGCGCGGGGCTGGTCAGCACGACCGCCCAGCTCCAGCGCGAGCCGCAGAACGCCTACCTGCACGAGAACCTCGCCGTGGACCGGGCGGTGTTCGAGGCCGTGGCCGCGCTGCCCCTGCCGCTGGGGACCCTGGCGATGCGCCGCGCAGCGGGCCTGCCGGCCCCCGCACCGGTGGTCCTGCCGCTGGCCGAGCCGATGCTCGCCACCGTCCCGGGCGCGGAGCTGGACCTGACCTGCACCTCCCCCCTGCTCGATGAGGGGACCTGGGCCGACCCGGCGCGCCTGCGCGCGGCACTGGCCGGGGCGGATGCCCGCGGCGGGGTGATCCCCTACGGCCAGGCCCACCCACACCGCGCGCAGGCGAACAGCCTCGTCGAGCCGGCCACCGTCCACCTCGGAGTGGACGTGCTGCTCCCGCGCGGCACGACGGTGCGGGCCCCCTGGTCCGGGCATGTCGGCCCCGGCGACCCGGGCACCAGCCGGCTGATCGGCACGGGCGGCTGGGACCTGGTGCTCGGCGGTGCAGCGGCCCTGCTCCCCCTGGGCTCGACGGTGGCCCCCGGCGCCGCCCTGGCCGAGGTCACCACCTCGCGCGACCCGGCGCTGCCCGACCACCTGCACGTGCAGGTGGTCCGCACCTGGCTGGCCGCGCCGACCCATGCCCCGGCCTCCCTGGCCGAGCTGTGGGCGCAGCTGAGCCCCGACCCGTCGGTGCTGCTCGGCCTGAGGCCCGCGCCCCCGGCCGAGGACCCGGCCGCCCTGTTGGCACGCCGGGGGTCAGTGCTGGCCTCGGTGCAGGAGCACTACTACGCCGACCCCCCGCGCATCGAGCGCGGGTGGCGCCACCACCTGATCGACACGACCGGCCGCGTCCACCTCGACGGGATCAACAACGTCACCGTCCTGGGCCACAGCCACCCGGCGGTGGCCGACGCCGTCGACCGGGCGCTGCGCACGCTGAACACGAACTCGCGCTTCCACTACGCCGCCCAGGTGGAGTTCGCCGAGATGCTGCTGGCCACGATGCCCGACGAGCTGGACCGGGTGTTCCTGCTGGCCACGGGATCCGAGACCGTCGACCTGGCCCTGCGCCTGGCCCGCGTGCACACCTCGGCCCGGGACACCATCGCGCTGCGCACCGCCTACCACGGCTGGACCACCGCCGCCGACGAGGTCTCCAGCGCACTGATGGACAACCCGCGAGCCCTGGGCACGCGGCCCGGCTGGATCCACCTGGCCGAGCCGCCGAACCTGTACCGCGGGCCGCACCGGGGGCCCGACGCCGGCCGCCTCTACGCCGAGGACGTCCGCCGGATCCTGGCCGATCTCGCGGGGTCGGCCCGGCGTCCCGCGGCCTTCATCTGCGAGACCCTCAACGGCAACGCCGGCGGCATCGAGCTGCCCGACGGCTACCTTGCCGAGGTCTATGCCGCGGTGCGCGCCGCCGGTGGCGTGGTCATCGCCGACGAGGTCCAGGTGGGCTACGGCCGCCTCGGCTCGCACTTCTGGGGCTTCCAGATGCACGGGGTGGTGCCCGACATCGTGTGCCTGGCCAAGGCCACTGGCAACGGCTACCCCGTCTCCGCGGTGGTGTGCACGCGCGAGATCGCCGAGTCGTTCGCCGCCGAGGGATCCCTGTTCGCCTCCATGGGCGGCACGCCCGCCGGCTCAGCGGCCGCGATCGCCACCCTGCGCACGATCCTCGACGAGGACCTGATGGGCAACGCGGCCCGGATGGGGGCCCGGCTGCGCACGGGGCTCGAGGCGCTCGTCGCGCGCCACCCGATGGCGGGGGCCGTGCACGGCCGGGGACTGTACCTGGGCCTCGAGCTGGTCACCGACCCCGAGTCACGGGCCCCGGCGACCGAGGCCACGGATGCGCTGTGCGATCGGCTCCTCGATCTCGGCGTGGTCATGGCCGCCACCGGTGACCACATGAACGTGCTGAAGATCAAGCCGCCGCTGTGCATCGACGCCGCCGGGGTCGACTTCCTCCTGGCGGCCCTCGACGTGGCCTTCACCGAGGGCTGGTAGCCCGGCCCCACCACCCGGCCGGACCCTGGCGGCCCGGGGCTCATGGCCCCACATGCACCGGTGCCCGCCCCCCAGGGGGAGCGGGCACCGAGTACGTGCGGGTGGGGCGGGGGCCGCCCCGGGTCAGCTCCGCGCGAGGACCGGTTCCGCCGGGGCGTCGACCAGGTCGTTCTTGTGCAGCGCCGAGATCGCCAGGGCGATCAGGAACACCAGCAGGCCCACGCCGAAGGCGAAGGCCGCGACGCCGAAGGCCACCACCGAGGTGAACAGCGAGGCGCGCAGGAACGACGAGTTCATCGCCACGGCACGCAGCGGGTCCTCACGGTCGAGCTCGGCGTAGGTCTTGCCACCGGTGGACTCGTCGGTGTGGGTCTTGATGATCGCGGCCATGCAGAACGCCTCGAGCGGACCGTTGACGTCCTGGCCCGCCTGGCAGGGGGCGTCGTCGGTGACGGTGATCCGCTCGGCGGCGAGCTGGTTGGAGACGGTCACCCAGGTGCCGGCGCCGGCGACCATCATGATGACGCCCGCGATGTAGAGCAGGATGGCGATGACCTTCGGGGTCTTGGACATTGTGGTGTGGCCCTTCGGACGGAGATGGATGGGTCAGTGCGTGACCACTATGCCGCATTCGTCGGCCCGCCCAGGTGATTGAAGGGGCATCGATCTGCCCGACCAAAGTCCCTACTTCGCGGGACGGCCGTCCCGCGCGGGATCGGCCGGAACCCCCCCGTGACCTGCACCGATACCCCGCAGGGTATCCGGCTCCTCGCGGCCGGGATGGCGTCGGGCACTGACCACCATGTACACCACCGCACCGAGGCCGACGACGATCGCGGTGATCACGTTGATCCGCAGGCCGCCGACCTGCGTCGCCGGGTCGATGCGCAGCATCTCCATGCCCAGCCGGCCCAGGCAGTAGGTCGCCACGTAGAGCGCGAACGCCCGGCCGTGGCCCATCGTCCAGCGCCGGTCGGCCCAGGCCACGACGCCGGCCACGCCGAGCAGCCACAGCGACTCGTAGAGGAACGTGGGGTGGAAGGTGGCGTACTGCTCGTAGCCCGCGGGCCGGAAGGCCGGGTCGATCTCCACGGCCCAGGGCAGGTCCGTGGGCCCGCCGAAGAGCTCCTGGTTGAACCAGTTGCCCCACCGGCCGATCGCCTGCGCCAGCGGGACGCCGACGGCCAGGGCGTCGGTGAAGGGGGGCAGGGGCACACCGTGGCGCCGGCACCCGATCCAGGCCCCGACCGTGCCCAGCGCGATGGCGCCCCAGATGCCCAGACCACCGCGCCACACGGCCATGGCCGAAGACAGGCCCGAGCCACCGGGGCCGAAGTAGGTCGACCAGTCGGTGAGCACGTGGTAGAGCCGACCGCCGACGATGCCGAACGGCACCGCCCACACCGCCACGTCGTAGACCAGGCCCGGCTGGCCGCCGCGGGCCACCCACCGGCGGTCACCCACCCACATCGCCACGAAGATGCCGACCAGGATGCTCAGCGCGTACGCGCGCACCGGAAGCGGACCCAGGTGCCAGACCGACTGGTCCGGGCTGGGGATCGACGCGACCACCGACAGCGGGCTCACTTGGCGGTGGCTGCCTCGATCTTCTTCGTCAGGCCCTCGAGGTCGACCAGGTCCGTGGCCTCGATCTTCACCCCGTTCAGGTACGCAGCCGGCGTCCCGCCGATGCCCGCGTCGAGGAACTTCTGGTAGCTGTTGGCCGACCAGGCCAGGTAGGTGCCGTCCTCGACGCACTTCGTGAAGGCGGCGGTGTCGCTGACCCCGGCCTGGGTGCCGAAGTCGATCAGGGCCTGGTCGCTGAACCCCTCACCCTCCTGCGCGGGCTGGTTGGCGAAGACGAGGCTGTGGTACTCGCCGCTCTTGCCCGCGTCGATCGCGCATCCCCAGGCGCTGGTCGCCCGCGCCGAGGAGTTGGGGTTGCCGGCGGCCGCGTTGGGGGCAGCCAGGTTCCGGTCGAGGAAGGTGGTCGGCCGGTAGAGCAGCTTCACCAGCCCGTCGTCGGCCAGCTTCTCGAGCTGGGGGCCAGCAGCGGCCTCGAGCTGGGCGCACGCCGGGCACTGGAAGTCCTCCCAGAGCTCGAGGGTCGGCAGCGCCGCCGCGTTCTCGGCGGTCCAGCCGGCGCCGTAGGGCACGCCATAGGTGTCGGGCGGCACGCCGGTGGGCAGGGCCGCGCTGGCATCCGGCGTGGGCGGTGCAGCGGCCTGGTCCTTGTTGCGGCTGGACAGGATGCCGATCGCCAGGATCCCGCCGACGACGGCCAGCACGACCAGGCTGCCGACGATGCGGATCATCCGCTCCCGACGGCGATCCGCAGCCTCCGACTCGGCGCGCGCCTGCGCCGCCAGCTGCTTGGGGGTCAGCGCCGCCTGGCCCGACCCCTTGCTCCCCGACTGGTTGCCGGACTTCTCCGGTGCCTTCTCCGATGCCATGCCCACCTCCACAGTTGGGCATGAGGGTACCGGACCTTCCGGACACGGGAGGCTCATCCTCGGGGCGCGGCCGCGTGGCGGCGGGCCCCCGGTGGTCCGGGGCTGAACTACGATCGCCCCAGTCCGTTGCGCAGTGCGCCCTGCCCACCGCGCCGACACGAGGAGCACGACGCATGGTGGAGATCTCGATCCCGCAGGCAGCAGACCTTGAGGGGGACGTCGAGGTCCCTGAGGAGGGCGAGGGGTCCACCGACACGGGGGGCCCGCGCATCCCGACGGCCGCCGACCGCTACCAGACCTGGGCGTTCGTGGAGATGCTGGTCTCCAGCCTGATCGGCCTGGTGGCCTCGCTGGTGCTGTCCATCGACGCGATCAGGCTGGCTGAGGACCCGCTGGCCGAGCTGTCGTGCAACATCTCCTCGACGATCTCGTGCGCCAAGGTGGGCCTCACCGACCAGGCCAACCTGTTCGGGTGGCCCAACGCGTTCCTGGGCCTGATCGCCGAGCCTGTGGTCATCACGATCTCCGTGGCCGCCCTGGGCGGGGTGCGCTTCCCGCGGTGGTTCATGCTCAGCGCCCAGGTGGTCTACTCGATCGGCCTGGCGTTCGCGTTCTGGCTGTTCTACCAGGCCTACTTCGTGATCGGGGCCCTGTGCCCGTGGTGCCTGCTGATCACCGTCACCACGACGCTGGTGTTCGCCTCGATGACCCGGATCAACATCCTCGAGGGCAACTTCGGCCCCCGGGTGCGCCGCGCGCTGGAGAAGCCCCTGCGGCTCGGCGCCGACGTGGCCGGAGTCGTGGTCATGCTGGCCGTGCTGGCCAGCATGGTGGTGTACAAGTACGTGTAGGCCAGCGGGTCAGGCCTGGCCGCGCACGCCCGCGGCGAGCTCGCCGGCCAGGGCCCGGACCTCGGCCAGCGCCGTGGCGTGGTCGGGGGCGGCCAGGATCCGGGCGATGAACGCCGATCCCACGATGACCCCGTCGGCGTAGCGCGCCACCTCGGCGGCCTGCGCCCCCGTGGAGACCCCCAGGCCGACGGCCACCGGCAGGTCCGTGGCCGTGCGCACCCGGGCCACGAGCTGCTCCGCACCCGCCCCGACGCTGGCCCGGGCGCCGGTGACGCCCATCGTGGAGGCGGCGTAGACGAACCCGTTGGTCACCCGGGCGACCGCCTCGATGCGCGCCGGGCTGCTCGAGGGCGCCACGAGGAACACCCGCTCCAGCTGGTGGGCGTCGCTGGCCTGCCGCCACGCGTCGGACTCCTCGGGGGTCAGGTCGGGGGTGATCACCCCGACGCCCCCGGCGGCGTGCAGCCGCGCGGCGAAGTCGGCCACACCCACCTTCTCGATGGGGTTCCAGTACGACATGACCAGCGTGGGCGCCCCGGTGGCCGCCACCGACGCGACCGTGTCCATCACGTGGCCCACGCTCGACCCGGAGGTCAGCGCGCGGTGCACGGCGGCCTGGATGGTGGGCCCGTCCATCAGCGGGTCGGAGTAGGGCAGGCCCACCTCGACGATGTCCACCCCCGCCTCGACCATGGCGCGGGCCAGGGCGATGCCCTCGGCCTGGTCCGGGAAGCCGCTGGGCAGGTAGCCGACCAGGGCAGCGCGACCCTCGGAGCGGGCGCGCGCGAACGCGTCGTGCAGGGTGCTCACGCGGGGGCCTCCCCCAGGGTGATGCCGAACCAGCGTGCGGCAGTCTCGACGTCCTTGTCCCCCCGACCGGAGAGGTTCACCAGCACCAGCCCCTCGGGGCCGAGCTCGGCGCCGAGCTGCAGCGCTCCAGCCAGGGCGTGCGCGCTCTCGATGGCCGGGATGATGCCCTCGGTGCGGCACAGCAGCGCGAAGGCGTCCATCGCCTGCGTGTCGGTGATCGGGTGGTAGCTGGCCCGGCCTGTCTGCGACAGCCACGAGTGCTCCGGCCCCACACCCGGGTAGTCCAGGCCCGCGGAGATCGAGTGCGACTCGATGGTCTGGCCCTCGTCGTCCTGCAGCAGGTAGGAGCGGGTGCCGTGCAGCACGCCGATCGAGCCGCCCGTGATGGTCGCGGCGTGCCGACCGGTCTCCACCCCGTCGCCGGCGGCCTCGTAGCCGTGCAGGGCCACCTCGGCGTCGTCGAGGAACGGGTGGAAGATCCCGATGGCGTTGGACCCGCCGCCCACACAGGCGGCGATCGCGTCGGGCAACCGGCCGTGGGACTCGAGGATCTGGGCGCGGGCCTCCACACCGATCACGCGGTGGAAGTCGCGCACCATCTGCGGGAACGGGTGCGGCCCGGCGACGGTGCCCAGCAGGTAGTGGGTGTCCTCGACGTTGCTCACCCAGTCGCGCATGGCCTCGTTGATGGCGTCCTTGAGGGTCTGCGATCCGGTGGTGACCGGGATCACCTCGGCGCCGAGCAGCTTCATCCGGGCCACGTTCAGGGCCTGGCGGCGGGTGTCCTCCAGGCCCATGTAGACCACGCAGTCCAGGCCCAGCAGGGCAGCGGCAGTGGCCGTGGCCACCCCGTGCTGGCCGGCACCGGTCTCGGCGATGACCCGCCGCTTGCCCATCCGCACGGTGAGCAGCGCCTGGCCCAGGACGTTGTTGATCTTGTGCGAGCCGGTGTGGTTGAGGTCCTCGCGCTTGAGCACGATCCGCGCCTGCGCCCCGCCGGCGGCGGCGAACCGCGGCACCTCGGTCAGCGGCGTCGGCCGGCCGGTGTAGGTGCGCGCCAGGCGGTCGAGCTCGGCGAGGAACTCCGGGTCGACGCGGGCCGCGGCGTAGGCCGTCCGCGAGCTCGTCGAGGGCGGCGATCAGGGCCTCGGGCACGAACCGGCCGCCGAACACGCCGAAGTGGCCGGCCGCGTCGGGCATCCCGGGCGCGCCCGGGAGCAGGCCGAGGTTGGTCAGGCCCAGGTCGCCCGGGGAGGTGGCGACAGTCGACGTGGGGGGCCTGGCCGGGGGCAGTCACGTCGGGGGCAGTCACGTCGGGAGTGGTCCTGTTCGTCAGGGCGGCGCTCATCGGCGGCCGTGCTTGAGGGCCGGGTGGGCCCCGGCCGTGACCAGGTCGTGCACGGCCTGGCGGGGGTCACCGTCGGTCACCAGGCTCTCGCCGACGAGCACGGCGTCCGCGCCGGCGTTGGCGTACGCGATGAGGTCGTGGGGGCTGCGCACGCCACTCTCGGCCACGCGCACCACGGAGTCCGGGATGTAGGGCGCCACCCGGGCGAACTGGTCGCGGTCGACGACCAGCGTGCGCAGGTCGCGGGCGTTGACCCCGATCAGTCCGGCCCCGGCGTCCAGCGCCCGGGCGACCTCGTCGACGTCGTGGACCTCGACCAGCGGGGTCAGGCCGATGGACAGCGCCCGCTCGTGCAGGCTCACCAGCGCGTCCTGGCCCAGGGCTGCGACGATGAGCAGCACGAGGTCGGCACCCGCGGCGCGGGCCTCCCATAGCTGGTAGGACGAGACGATGAAGTCCTTGCGCAGCACCGGGACGTCGACGGCGTGGCGCACGTCCTCCAGATCGGCCAGCGAGCCGCCGAAGCGCCGACCCTCGGTGAGCACGGAGATGGCGTGCGCTCCCCCGGCCTCGTAGGAGCGGGCCAGCTCGGCGGGGTCGGCGATCTCGGCCAGGGCGCCACGGCTGGGCGAGGATCGCTTGACCTCGGCGATGACCGTGATCTCCTCCCGGCGCAGGGCGCTGATGCCGTTGCGCGGGGCGGGGGCGTCGGCCGCGCGCGCCTTGAGCACGTCGAGCGGCGTGAGCTCCATGCGCCCGGCGACATCGGCGCGCACGCCATCGAGGATGTCGTCGAGAACCGTCATGTGCGCCTCCGCTCGGTGCGGGTCCGCCGCCGGACGGACCCTGGGATGAGGGTACGCAGCCAGCCACCCCCCTGACGAACCGCCCTCGACGCGGCCCCGAGCGGCGGGCAGCACGGGGCGCCGTTGCCGGGGCCCGGAGGTACCCTGCCGCCATGACGATCACCGCCACCGCGCAGGACACGACCGCGCGGCGCCGGATGGCCGCACCGGTGGGCGCCCTGATTGCGGCCGGGGCGGCGTGGGCGGCTGTGGCGGCCCTGCATCCCGGTGACAGCGGTCCGGTGCTCTGCCCGTTCCGGTGGGCCACGGGGATGGACTGCCCGTTCTGCGGCTCCACCCGCGCTGCCTCGGACCTCGCCCGCGGGGACCTCGTTCGGGCACTGGACCACAACGCCTACGTCGTGCTGGTGCTGCTTCCCCTGGCGGCCCTGGCGTGGTGGGGCTGGGCCCGGTCAGCCTGGCGCGGCCGGCCCCGGCCGGTCACGGCGGACCGGGTGCTCTGGGCGCTGATGGCCCTCACCGCGGGCTGGTGGATCCTGCGCCTCGTGGTGCCGTGGCTGGGGTCGTCGGCGTCCTGAAGGCCCGCAGCTCCTCGGCGGGGGGAACCACCGGCAGCACGACCCGGAAGGCCGCACCGCCCTCCGGTGCCCGGCCGGCCTGGGCCCGACCGCCCAGGCGCTGGGCCAGTCGGGCCACCAGCGCCAGCCCCACCCCGGAGCCGACCTTGCGGATCCCCCGGTAGCGGGCGTGCAGCTCGCCGGGCTCGAAGGCCACCGTCATGTCGTCCGGGGTCAGGCCCGGGCCGCCGTCGCGGACCTCGACGACCACCTCGCCGGGCTCGGGACCGGCACCGACGTGCAGCACCACCGGCGCGCCCTCGCCAGTGACCCGCAGGGCGTTCTCCATGAGGTTGTCCACGATCTGGCGCACGCGGTTGGGGTCGGTGCGCACCTCGCGCGGGGTCCGGTCCACCTCGTCGACGAACCTGACGCCGACCCGCTCCGCGCGGTCGGCCCACACCCCGGCGGCCTCGGCGCCGAGCACGGCGATGTCGACGTCGACCGGTTCGATGGCCACGTCCACCGCGCCGAGCCGGGCGAGGTCCAGCAGGTCGGCCACGAGCCGGTCGAGGTGGTCGGCCTCGGCGCGCACGACACCGGCCACACCCGGGACGTCCTCCGGTTCGACGACCCCGTCGGCCAGGGCCTCGGCGTAGCCCTTCACCGAGGTCAGCGGCGTGCGCAGCTCGTGGGAGACGGTCAGGAAGAACTCACGCTGACGGCCCTCGCTCTCCGAGAGCGCTGCCGAGAGCCGGTTGAGCGCGATGGCGATGTCGGCCACCTCCTGCGGCCCGGAGGGATTCACCCGCACGTCACGCTGGCCGGAGGTCATCGCGTTGGCCGCAGCCGCCGCCTCGGCCAGGGGTCGCGTCAGCCGCCGGGCCACCCAGTAGCCGACGGCGGCGGCCACCCCGAGGCCCAGGGCCAGGGCGAGGGCGAACCGGGCCAGCGCGGGGGTGCTCACGTCGCGGGCCACGTCCGAGGGCTGCACGAGCAGCACGCCCAGGCCCTCGGCCACCGGCCGGCCCTCCACGAACGACGCCCCGCCGAGGCCGGCCCGCCGGTCGCTGACCGACTGCCCGCTGGTCACCGCCGCGACGTCGTCGTCGTCGAGGGGCTCGGGCACGGTGGAGGAGGTGATCACCAGGAAGGCGGTCACCTCCTGAGGGGCCAGCAGGGCCTCGATCCGGTCGGTGAGCCGACCGTCCGGACCCCGGCCGGGCATCTGCCCCGAGTAGGTGCGCTCGAGCAGCTCGGTGGTCAGGTCGGCCGTGCGCGAGAGGGTGCGCCGGGCCGAGGCCTCGGCCGCCGAGGTGAGCAGCGGCCAGGACACCAGCGCCGCGATGACCACGGCGATCGCAGCCACCCCGGCCATGAGCAGCGGCAGGCGACGGGCCAGGCTGGTGCGGCTCATCCCGCGTCCGCGGAGTACCCCACGCCGCGCACGGTACGGATCGGGCTGGCCTCGCCGAGCTTGGCGCGCACCTGTGCCACGTGCACGTCGACGGTCCGGGTGCCGGCGGCCGCCGCATATCCCCAGACGGCGGAGAGCAGCTGGTCGCGGGTGACCACGCGCCCGGGCCGGGCCATCAGGTAGCCGAGCAGGTCGAACTCGGTGGCGGTCAGCTCGACGGGCTCGCCGGCCACGGTGACCCGGTGGCGGGCGCGGTTGAGCTCCACGGCGCCGAGCACCAGCGGACGGTCCTCGTCCTCAGCCGGTGCGCCGGTGCGGCGCAGCACCGCCTTGACGCGGGCGACCACCTCACGCGGGCTGAAGGGCTTGGTGATGTAGTCGTCTCCGCCCATCTCCAGGCCGAGGACGCGGTCGATCTCATCGTCGCGGGCGGTGCAGAACAGGATCGGGATGGTGCTCCCCTCACCGCGCAGCACCTGGCAGACCTCGGTGCCGTCCATCCCGGGCAGGCCGACGTCCAGCACGATCGCCACGGGGTGCAGGCGCCGGGCTGCGGCGAGGCCGTCCTGTCCGGAGGCCACGGCGTGCACCCCGAAGCCCTCCCGGCGCAGGTACATGCCGAGCAGGTCGGCGATGGGCCGCTCATCCTCCACGATGAGCACCAGGCCCCGGGACTCAGCGCTCATGGGGACCATCCTGCGGGTGCGCGGTTCGGGACCCGTGGGCCCCGTGTTCGGATCGGGTCAGCTCGCATCCTCGGCGTGGTAGCCCATCCCGGACATGACCTTCCAGACGACGATCCCGATCGGGATCAGGGCCACGCCGATCCAGAACACCACCGGCTGGGCGAGCACGACGCCGAGCGTGCCGACGATGAACGCCAGCATGATGATCGTGGCGCCGGTCCAGTTGGCGGGGGTACGGCCGTGGTCGTCGTGCTCGGTGCTCATGGCGCTCCTCGGGTCGTGGCGGCCTGTGCGGCCGGTGCGCGGCGTCGCGCAGGGGATGGCCGTCATTGTGGCATCCAGGGGCGCACCGGTCAGCCCTCAGGGCCCTGCGCCCCCTCGGCGCGTCGGCGGCCGGCGACTCAGGCCCCCTCGAGGTCAGCGATCGCCGAGCGCAGCTGGTCGGGCAGCGCTGCCTTGGTCCCGGCTGCGTAGTCGAACGAGACGACGCGGGCCTCACCCTCCGCCGCGACGCGGCCGAGCCGGTGGCTGACCACCCGGTAGCGCATGGTGAACCGGTCGGCGCCCACCTCCTCGACGCGGGCCGCGAGCACCACCTCGTCCGGGAACGTCAACGGGGCGCGGTAGGTGCACGAGGTGGCCGCCAGGATCGGCCCCACCCCCCCGGCGGGGAACTCGGTGGCCCACCCGATCCGCGCGAAGTAGGCGATCCGCACGGTCTCGAACCACCGGAAGTAGGTGGTGTTGTTGACATGCCCGAGGGCATCCATGTCACCCCAGGCGACCGGCCAGCGCAGGGTCACCGGGAAGCCGGCGAGCGGATCATCGGACACGACCCGGATGCTACGCGGCAGGCACGACGGCTACCGGGGCGCCCCGGGGACACCGGGCACCGAATCCCCGGGCGCCGAATCCCCCTGCACCGGATCCCGTGCACCGGACACCGCGGACACCCCAGACACGTCGGTGCCCACCCTCGCGTGGATCCGCTGACCCCCGCGCCTCATCGGCCGATCGGGCGCAGCCCCTCGGCCATCGTGATCGCCGCGAGCACTGCGGCGGCCTTGTTCCGGCACTCGGCGTCCTCGGACTCCGGCACCGAGTCGGCCACCAGGCCCGCCCCGGCCTGCACGTGGGCCACCCCGTCGCGCAGCACTGCGGTCCGGATGGCGATCGCCGCATCGAGGTTGCCCGCGAAGTCCAGGTAGCCCACCGCGCCCGCGTACAGGCCTCGGCGCGAGGGCTCGAGGTCGTCGATGATCTCCATCGCCCGCGGCTTGGGCGCCCCGGAGAGGGTCCCGGCCGGGAAGGTGGCCGCCAACAGGTCGTAGGCACTGCGACCCTCGGCCAGGCGGCCGGTGACCGTGGAGACGATGTGCATCACGTGGGAGTACTTCTCGATGGACATGAAGTCCACGACCTCGACGCTGCCCGGGCTGCACACCCGGCCGAGGTCGTTGCGCCCGAGGTCCACCAGCATCAGGTGCTCGGCGCGCTCCTTCTCATCGGCCAGCAGCTCCTCGGCCAGCGCGCTGTCCTGCTCGGGGGTCGCGCCGCGCGGCCGCGTACCGGCGATCGGGTGCAGCATCGCGTGGCCGTCGGTCAGCTTCACCAGCGCCTCCGGGCTGGAGCCCACGACGTCGAAGGCCACCTCGTCGCCGAGGTCGGGCCCGGCGCCGGGCGCGGGGAAGCGGAACAGGTACATGTACGGGCTGGGGTTGTTGACCCGCAGCATCCGGTAGATGTCCAGGGCGCTGGCCGTGGTGGGGCGGTCGAAGCGCTGGGAGAGCACGATCTGGAAGGCGTCCCCGGCCCGGATGTGCTCCTTGGCGGCCTCGACCCCGGCGCAGTACTCCGCCGACGTGCTGCGGTGGCGCACCTCGGCCGGCCCGGCCGGCGCGTCGACGCGCATCACGCTGGTGGGGCTCGGGGCGGACAGGGCCTGCTCCATGGCGTCGAGGCGCGCGACCGCGTCCGCCCACGCCTCGGCCACGCGCGCATCGGTGTCGTCGTAGTTCACCGCGTTGGCGATCAGCACCACGTGCCCGTCCCAGTGGTCGAGCACCGCGAGGTCGATCGCCAGGAGCATCGCCAGCTCCGGAAGGCCCAGCTCGTCGGGGTTGTTGTCGGGCAGGCGCTCCCAGTGGCGCACGGCGTCGTAGCCGATCATCCCGACCAGCCCGCCGGTCAACGGGGGCAGCGGCTGCCCGCCCATGCCCGCCTCGGGCAGGGGGTCGGTGTGCAGCAGGGCCAGCGTGTCGCGCAGGGCCACCATCGGGTCCGCACCCTCGGGCACCCCCACCGGCGTGCGTCCCCGCCACACCGCCGCACCGTCGACCTCACAGAGCATGGCGGCGGCCTGGACCCCGACGAACGAGTACCGCGACCAGACCCGGCCGTGCTCGGCCGACTCGAGCAGGAACGTGCCCGGCCGCTCGGCGGCGAGCTTGCGGTACAGGCTCACCGGCGTCTCTGCGTCCGCGAGCAGCCGGCGCACGACCGGGATCACCCGGCGACCGCGGGCGAGCTCGGTGAACGTGGCCAGGTCGGGGGTCGCGATCACAGAAGCTCCAGGGTGTCGAAGCAGGACTCCAGGCCGGAGTGGCAGGCAGGTCCGGCGGGGGTCACGCGCAGCAGGACGCTGTCGCCGTCGCAGTCGAGCTCGGCGGAGACCACCTGCTGGGTGGCCCCCGAGGTGGCTCCCTTGACCCAGAGCTCCTGGCGCGAGCGCGAGTAGTAGGTGGCCGCACCGGTTGCCAGGGTGCGGGCCAGCGCCGTGGCGTCCATCCAGGCCACCATGAGCACGCGGCCGCTGGCGGCGTCCTGGGCCACCGCGGTGACCAGCGGCCGGCCGTCGGGGGCGTGACCGGCCGCGCGCAGCCGGGCCGCCACCTCGGGGGCCAGGGCCGGCCCGGCCTCAGGGTCGTGCGTGTCAGTGAACTCCACGGGGGCCATTCTGGCCCACGCAGCCAGGTGCCGGAGCCCGTGGCAGAGGCGGACGTGAGGCCGGCGGCGCCCGCCGCGCCCGCAACGCGGGGCAGCGCAGCAGAACCATGCGCGAGGTTGCCCGTCGGCCGGTGAGCACGGCGCGGACGCAGCAGAGCCGGCTGCGAGGTTCTCGACCGGCGCAGCGCTGGGGACGCCGACTACCGGCGAACCGTGTGGCCAGCCTCGGCCAGGGCGTCCTTGACCTGGGCGATGGACAGCTCTCCGAAGTGGAACACGCTGGCGGCCAGGACAGCATCGGCGCCAGCAGCAACCGCCGGGGCGAAGTCCCCGAGCGCACCGGCCCCTCCGCTGGCGATCACCGGCACGCGCACCTCGGCGCGGACCAGACCGATGAGCTCGAGGTCGTAGCCGGCCCGGGTGCCGTCGGCGTCCATCGAGTTGAGCAGGATCTCTCCGGCCCCGAGCTCCGTGGCCTGTACCGCCCAGTCGATCGCATCGATCCCCGTCGAGCGCCGGCCGCCGTGGGTGGTGACCTCGAAGCCCGAGCCCGTGCGCACGTCGGGCGCCGCAGTGCCCGGACCGCACCGCCGGGCGTCGATGGACAGCACCACGCACTGCGCGCCGAACCGGTCGGCGGCCTCTGCCAGGAGCTCGGGGCGGGCCAGGGCGGCTGTGTTCACCCCGCACTTGTCGGCCCCGGCGCGAAGCAGGGCGTCGAAGTCCGCGACCGCCCGTACCCCGCCACCCACGGTGAGCGGGATGAACACCTGCTCGGCGGTGCGGCGCACCACGTCGTAGGTGGTCGCCCGGTCCCCCGAGGAGGCAGTGATGTCCAGGAAGGTCAGCTCGTCTGCTCCCGCGGCGCCGTAGGCGGCAGCCATCTCGACCGGGTCCCCCGCGTCGCGCAGCTCGACGAAGTTCACGCCCTTGACCACGCGCCCAGCGTCGACGTCCAGGCACGGGATCACGCGCACGGCCACGGTCATGCGGCCAAGAGTAGCCGCGGGGCCGGCACCAGCGGGGTGGGCGGCCGCGGGCCGCGCAGCCGCGGGCCGGGCCGCGGCGGGCCGGGCGGGCAGGGCAGGCCCGCAACGCCCGTGGGCCCCCGCCGGCATCGGCAGGGGCCCACGGTTCGGGTTGCTCAGCTGTTGAGCAGCTTGGCCTTCGCGACCTCGAACTCCGCGTCCGACAGAACCCCGGCGGACTTCAGCTCACCGAGCTTGGTGAGCTCGGCGACGAGGTCGACCTGCGGCGCAGCCGGCGCGGGGGCCGCGTACTGCTCGGGCGGCGGGGCGTACTGCTGCTGCGGCGGGGCGGCGTACTGCTGCTGCTGGGCGTACATCTGCTGCTGCTGGTAGGCCGCAGCCTGCTGGGCCTGCGCGTCCTTCTCGGCGTAGCGCTGGTTCTGCCTGTGCGAGACCGCGTTGGCGGTGCCCACGACGGCGGCGGTGCGGGCGACCCCGCGGATCAGTCCTGGCATGGTGGGACTCCTCTCAGCTCTCGGTGTTGGCTTCCGCAGCCTCGACGGCCGCAATGACATCGACGACGGGGATGCGGTCGAAGGCGACCACGCGGCCACCGGCCTTGAGCATGGCCGCGGCGAACGGGCCGGCCCAGGTGTTCTCGTAGACGATGATGGCAGCCGCCGACCCGGGGGCCAGGATCGCGCCCACCTCGTCGAAGTCGTCCTGGCTGAGCACGTCGGTGCCCCAACCGGAGACGAGCTCCCACGCGCCACCGGTCTGATCGAGGTCCTCGACCGACAGGCTGACGAACGTGCCGTCGTCGTTGGCCTTGATCGCCACGGCGTCGAGGACGCGGATCACGCCGCGCGCCACCAGGTCCAGCAGGATGGGCAGCCCCTCGCCGCTGAACTTGGCCTCCGGGAACTCGATCACCACGTAGTCGACGGGCCCGTAGGGGGTCTCCTCGACAGTCTCGCTCAGTTCTTCAGTCATGCATGTGACCTTTCACGTGCTCGTACGGGACCGTCCCGGACGCCCTTGCTAGCCTGCCCCGCCACGGTAGCGGAGCACCTGATCCCGGGGAGGCCCCTGGCGACCCGCCCCGGTGCAGTCCTACCGCCTCCTCGAGGAGTCTCGACGGAACAACCGGACCGTATAGGTGATCACCAGGACGATGCCCAGGGCCAGCGAGCCGAAGAACCCGATGGTGGCCCAGCGCTCCATCGTCGAGCCGGTGCCCTGGAAGGCGGTGGCGGCAATCGCGGATCCGATGATGCCGCCGCACACGAGCAGCGCGATCACCACCATGCTCGTGATCGAACGCACCTCGGCCATCTGCTCGTCGAGCTGCGAGGTGTCCACGACGACAGTGAGCTTGCCCTTCTTGAACTGGTTGTTCCAGGACAGCAGGCTCTTGACATAGTCGGGTGCGGCGTGAGCGGCCCGAGCGGCCACCTGCTTGGCCTGCTTGGTGGCCAGCTCGCGGACCATCGCCTCCGTCGACGGGGCCTGGGCCTGCTCGAGGGCGAGGGTCAGTGCCGCGTCGCTGAACGTCTGGCCCTCGGGAGCCAGGGGGGCGAAGAACGCCGAGGCCTGCATCATCGACTTCATCGCCAGGGTCAGGTTGGGGTCCAGGCGCAGGCCGCTGTCGCGCAGGACCGCCATACCGGCCGAGAAGATGTCCTTGAAGTCGGCGCCGGAGCCCTTGCCGTAGCGGGCCATCTTGCGCTCGAACTGGCGCATGAAGGCCGCGTCGTCGACGGGGCGGAACGGCTCGCTGAGGCTGCGCAGCTGCTGGGCCATGGCCGTTATGTCCCCGTTGACGACCGTCCACAGCAGCGCCAGGAGGTTGATCCGCTGCATGATGCTCAGCTCGCCGACCATCCCGCAGTCCAGGAAGGTGACGTCTCCGGTCTCGAGGTCCACGTAGAGGTTGCCCGGATGGGGGTCGGCGTGGAAGAACCCGTCGATGAGCAGCATCTTGATCGCGGCGCGCAGCGCGTTGGTCCCCAGCACGCCGCGGTCCAGCCCGGCGGCGTCGATGGCGGCCAGGTCGGAGATCTTCACCCCGGTGATGAACTGCTGGGTGAGCACCCGCCGGCTGGACAGGTCGCGGTGCAGCTCGGGGACGTGGACCCCGGGGAGTTCGGCCATGTTGGCGGCCAGGCGGCTCATGTTGTAGGCCTCGGCGTAGTAGTCCAGCTCCTCGATGAGGTTCGAGCTGAACTCGTCGAGCATGCCGCGCAGGCCCACCTCCCGGGCCCATTGGCTGCGGGCCTCCATCGCCCGGCCCAGGGTCTGGGTGACTGCGAGGTCGGCCGAGACCTGCTCGTCGAGGTTGGGCCGCTGGACCTTGACCGCGACCTCTCGGCCGTCGTGCAGCCGGGCCCGGTGCACCTGGGCCAGGGAGGCGGCAGCCAGCGGAGTCTGCGAGAACTCGGCGTAGAGCTCCTCAGGAGGTCCGCCGAGCTCGTCGATGATGATCTGGCGGACCATCTCGTAGCTGAAGGTGGGCACCTCGTTCTGCAGGCGGTCGAGCTCCACGCGCCAGTCGTCGGGCAGGACGTTGACCTGGCTGGAGACGATCTGGCCCATCTTGACGTACGTGGGGCCCAGGCCCTCGAGCAGGATCCGCGTCCGGGTGGCCATGGAGTAGTCCGGGACGGGTTCGGGCAGCTGGTGGACCCAGCGCTGCATGGTCCGCCGTGGCTTGGCGACGATGGTGTTCTCGACCACCGACTCGGCGGCGAAGTGGGTCAGCGTGGAGTAGATCTGCTGCAGGCGCAGGTTCTCGCTGATCTGGTCCAGGCCGCCGCTCATGCCAACCCGTTCCTCTCCTTGTAGTCACGGTCGAGCATCGGGTAGTCCGCCCCCATCAGGGTCTCCAGGACGGTCCCGATCAGGCCGACCAGGACCCCGCCGAGGATCAGGGAGAGCAGGCTGCGGATCTCGATCCGGTCACCCATGACCGAGTCGAGCAGGCCCAGCAGCACCGTGTTGATCAGCACGACGACGATGCCGTAGGTGCTGAAGATGTAGCGCAGGGCCACGAACTGCAGCGCGGGCTTCACGAAGGCGTTGAGCAGGCCGAAGATCACCGCGATCTCCAGGCCCTGGCCCCAGCGCCAGCCCGCGAAGGACAGTCCGGGCAGGACCAGCACGGTCAGCATGACGGCGACACCGGCGCACAGGAAGCGCACTAGGTACAGCCGCCAGTTCGTCAGTTGCCCCTTGGCCCACGCGCGCTGGGCGCCGACTGCGGGGATGGTGCCGATGCGGCCCTCTGCCGACCTGGGTTCGTGCTCGGGGTCGACGGCCGGGGCGGCAGCCGTGGCGGGGCCGGGCGGCACCGCGGGAGAGTCGGCCAGCCCTGCCGCCACCGCCGGTGGCACCTCTATCGCAACTGCGACCTGAGCCAGGGCATTCGCCACATCCGTGATCGGCTCGCGCTCCGGGGCGGGTTCGGGTTCGGGTTCGGGTTCGGGTTCGGGCTCGGCTCGGGTTCGGGTTCGGGTTCGGGCTCGGGTTCGGGTTCGGGTTCGGGTTCGGGTTCGGGTTCGGGTTCGGGTTCGGGTTCGGGTTCGGGCTCCGGCTCGGGCTCCGGCTCGGGCTCCGGCTCGGGTGCCGGCTCGGGTGCCGGCTCGGGCTCGGGCTCCGGTTCCGGCTCGGGCTCCGGTTCGGGCTCCGGTTCCTGGTCTGTCTCCAGCGCTGGTGGGGCCCAGTCGACGAACGTCGCGTGCAGGTCATCCGAGTCGTCTGCCCCGCCCCGCCCGCTCCCCGGGTCAGTCGCGTCAGCACCCCCCGCTCGCGCGCTCGCCCCGTCGACCTCTGCCTCCTCGGCCACCTCGGCAGCCTGGGCCGCAAAGATCCCCTCGAGCCCCCCGGGCAGACGCTCGGGCGACCCGGCCCCGGCCCGACCCGGTTCGACGTGCTCCTGCGGCATGTCCACCCTCCCTGTCGGGCCCAGCCTGCCACATCCGCTGCAACCGCGCGGTCTCAGAACCCGTGGCGCGCGCCCTAGGCCGCCGGCTCGTCCTCGGGTCGCCACGCCACCAGTTCGACCTCGACGAGCAGCGCCGGGATCGACCAGGGCGCTCGCGCCGACCATGGTGGCCGCCGGGCGCACGGCCCCCAGCAGTTCGGCGTGGGCACGACCGACTGCCTCGGCATGGCGGGGCAGGTCCACGACGTACATCCGGCTGCTCACCACGTCGGTGCGCGCGAAGCCCGCTCGCTCGAGGGCGAACAGGGCCGCCTGGAAGGCCACGAGGGCCTGCCGGTAGGCGTCGCCAGGGTGCTGCGCGGCGCCGTTGACCAGGCTCGTGGTGCCGGCCGTCCACCCCGTGTGCCCGGAGAAGCTGGAGGCGACGACGACCCGGCTGTAGCCGACCACGTCCTCGAGGACGCCGCCGCTGGAGAACCGCTCGATGGCCATGGGAACCCCTCTCGCGGGCGTCGGTGCGCCCCGGTCGGCTACAGGAAGTCGCGGCGGGGCGCCACGCCGGCCAGGGCCTCGGCCAGGGTGAACGCCCCGGCGTAGAGCGCCTTGCCGACGATGGCGCCCTCGATGCCCTCGGCCGTCAGCTCGGACAACCGGTGCAGGTCCTCGAGGCGGGCCACTCCCCCGCTGGCGATCACCGGCCGGTCCGTGCGGGCACAGACCTGGCGCAGCAGGTCGAGGTTGGGCCCCCGGAGGGTGCCGTCCTTGGTGACGTCGGTGACCACGTACCGGGCGCACCCGTCGGCATCGAGCCGGTCGAGGGTCTCCCACAGGTCTCCGCCCTCCCGGGTCCAGCCGCGGGCGGCCAGCGTCGTGCCGCGCACGTCGAGGCCGACGGCGATCCGGTCGCCGTGCTCGGCGATGACCCGTCGGGTCCACTCCGGGTCCTCGAGGGCCGCCGTGCCGAGGTTGACCCGCCGGCAACCGGTGGCCAGCGCCGCGGCCAGGGAGGCATCGTCACGGATCCCACCGGAGAGCTCGACCTGCACGTCGAGGCGGCCGATCACCTCGGCCAGCAGCGCGGCGTTGCTGCCCGTCCCGAACGCCGCGTCGAGGTCCACGAGGTGGATCCACTGCGCGCCCTGGGACTGGAAGTCCAGGGCCGCGTCCAGGGGGTCGCCGTAGGAGGTCTCAGTGCCGGACTCGCCCTGGACCAGGCGCACGGCGGTGCCGCCGCGCACGTCGACGGCGGGCAGCAGGATCAGTTGGTGCATGGTGGGCAAGGCTAGTGGCCCGCGGCCAACTGCGGACGCAGCCCCCGCGCGAGTCCGACCCACCCGCAGCGGCCGACCCCGGGGCAGGCCCACCGCCGGGGCGGAGCCCGCGCCCGCCGGTCCTCCCGAGCGGGGCGCTCAGCCCAGCGTGCCCAGCCAGTTGCCGAGCAGCGCCAGGCCCGCCTCCCCGGACTTCTCCGGATGGAACTGCGTGGCGCACAGCGGACCGTTCTCGACGGCGGCGATGAACGGCGCCCCGTGCTCGGCCCAGGTCACCAGGGGGGCATGGAACAGCTCCTGGGCGACCCAGTCCCAGCGCTGGACGGCGTACGAGTGCACGAAGTAGAAGCGCTCCTGCTCGACGCCGGAGAACAGCCTCGAGCCCTCGGCCACCTCGACTGTGTTCCAGCCCATGTGCGGCAGCACCGCCGCCGGAAGCTCCTCGACGATCCCGGGCCACTCGTCGAGGCCCTCGGTGCGCACCCCGTGCTCCACCCCCCGGGTGAACAGGATCTGCATTCCCACACAGATGCCCAGCACGGGCCGGCCCCCAGCCAGGCGACGCTCCACCAGCTGGGGGCCGCGCACCGCCCGGAATCCGTCCATGCAGGCGGCGAACGCCCCGACCCCGGGCACGACCAGTCCCTCGGCGGCCATCGCCGCGTCGTAGTCGGAGGTGACCTCCACCTGCGCGCCGGCGGCCTCGAGGGCCCGGGCCGCCGAGCGGAGGTTGCCCGAGCCGTAGTCCAGGACGACGATGGCGCTCATCGGGGGTAGCGCATGAAGCCGAAGACGAGGCTGATGCCCAGGAGCACCGCCATCCACAGCCAGGTGGCCTTGCCGGTGCGGTTGTACTCCCGGATCCCCCAGATGAGCCAGCCCAGCATGACCAGGCCGGTCACCAGGAAGCTGATCATGACCGAGGTCGGCATCACAGGGCTCCCTTGGTGCTGGGCACCCCCACCACGCGGGGGTCGACCTCGACGGCGGTGCGCAGCGCCCGGGCCACAGCCTTGAACTGGGCCTCGACCATGTGGTGCGGGTTGCGCCCGTAGAGGCAGCGCACGTGCAGGCAGATCTGCGCGCTGGCCGCGATCGACTCCCACACGTGCCGGGTCAGCGTGGTGTCGTAGGTGCCGATCAGGGGGGCCATCGCCGGCTCGTCGTGGACCACGTAGGGCCGGCCGGACAGGTCGACGACGGCCTGGGCGAGGGTCTCGTCCAGGGGCACGAACGCGTCGCCGAAGCGGCGGATCCCGACCTTGTCGCCGAGGGCCTCGCGCAGGGCGGCGCCGAAGGCCAGGGAGGTGTCCTCCACCGTGTGGTGGGAGTCCACCTCGATGTCGCCGGTGGTCGCCACCACGAGGTCGAAGCCGGCGTGCTTGCCGATCTGGGTCATCATGTGGTCGAAGAAGGCGACGCCGGTGCTGACCTCGGCCGTGCCCGAGCCGTCGAGCTCGAGCTCGACGCGGACGTCGCTCTCCTTGGTGGTGCGCTCGACCTTCGCGAACCGGCCCATCGGGTCCCTCCCTCGTTCGTGCCGCTGCCGTCCCGGCGTCGGATGTGCTGCCTGCGCCGATCGGCCGTGCCGCGGCGTCCGGTGCCTACGGTCTCACGAAAGGAGGTCCTGCGGTCCGACGCTGGCCTGCAGCGCGGCCCGGAACGCCGCCATCTCCGCCGGGGTGCCCGCACTCACGCGCAGCCATCCGGCCGGACCGGTGGCCCGGACGAGCACGTCGTGATCCAGCAGCCGCTGCCACACGGCCTCGCGGTCGACGAACCGGCCGAACAGCACGAAGTTGGCGTCCGACTCGGCTGCCTGCAGCCCCGGCTGATCGCGCAGCCAGTCGACGAGGGCGTCGCGCTCGGCCCGCAGGGCGGCCACCGTGGACAGCAGCTCGTCGGCGTGGCGCAGGGCCGTGCGGGCCACGGCCTGGGTGACCGCCGACAGGTGGTAGGGCAGGCGCACCAGCTGGACCGCGTCGACCACGCCGGGATCGGCCACGAGGTAGCCGACCCGGGCACCGGCCAGCGCGAAGGCCTTGCTCATGGTGCGGGTGACCACCAGGCGCGGGTGCTCGGGCAGCAGGGTGACGGCCGAGGGCGTGCCGGGCCGGCGGAACTCCGCGTAGGCCTCGTCGACCACGACCATCCCGTGCGAGGCCGCGCACAGGGCCCGCACCTCGGCCAGTCCCAGCGCGGTGCCGCTCGGGTTGTTCGGTGAGGCCAGCAGGATCACGTCCGGCTGGGTGGCCTCCACATGGGCCAGCGCGGCCCCGAGGTCGAGCGTGAAGTCCGGGCGGCGGGGCAGCGTCACGTACGTCGTGAAGGTGTCGCGGCAGTAGTCCGGGTACATCGAGTACGTGGGGTCGAACGACAGCGCCGTGCGCCCGGGCCCACCGAAGGCCTGCAGCAGCTGGAGCATGACCTCGTTGGACCCGTTGGCCGCCCACAGGTGGGCCGCGGTCAGCGCGGGGCCGTCGGGGACGTCCCGGCGCACATAGCCGGCCAGGTCCTCGCGCAGCGCGGTCGCATCGCGGTCCGGGTAGCGGTTGAGCCCGGAGCCGATCTCGGCGACGGCCTCGGCCAGGTCGGCGACCATCGCCGCCGAGGGCGGGTACGGGTTCTCGTTGACGTTCAGCCGGTGGGCCACAGCCAGCTGCGGGGCGCCGTAGGGCACCTGGCCGCGCAGTTCGGGGCGCACGGGCAGCTCGGGGCGCCGGGTCCTCGCTGGGGGCCGGCAGCTGGGCGCGGCCGGTCGTTGCCTGTGGGGCTGGCGGCTCGGCCGTGGCGGCGCTCACCGCTCGAACCGCACGGTGATGGCCGCTGCGTGCGCCGGGAGGTCCTCGGCGCGCGCCAGGGCCACGACGTGCTCGGCCACACCGGCCAGGGCAGCCTCGTCGTACTCGATGAGGTTGACCCCGCGCAGGAAGGTCGCCACGCCCAGGCCGCTGGAGTGACAGGCGCAGCCGCCCGTGGGCAGCACGTGGTTGGAGCCGGCGGCGTAGTCGCCCAGGGAGACCGGTGCGTGCGGGCCGACGAAGATCGCCCCCGCGTTGCGCACGCGCAGCGCCACCTCGCGGGCGTCATGGGTGTGGATCTGCAGGTGCTCGGCGGCGTAGGCGTTGATCACGGCGAGGCCGTCGTCGAGCGACCCCACGAGGATCACCGCGCTCTGCGGGCCGCCCAGGGCCTCCCGGATGCGCAGCGAGTGCTTCGTCACCGCCACCTGGACCTCGAGCTCCTCGACCACCGCATCGGCGAGCGTCGGGCTCGTCGTGACCAGCACGGAGGCGGCGATCACGTCGTGCTCGGCCTGGCTGATCAGGTCGGCGGCGACGAACGCAGCATCGGCGGAGTCATCGGCCAGGATCGCGATCTCGGTGGGCCCGGCCTCCGAGTCGATCCCGATGCGGCCCTTGAGCAGGCGCTTGGCCGCAGTCACCCAGATGTTGCCCGGGCCGGTCACGAGGTTCGCCGGTGCCACCGCCTCGCCGTCGGCGGCCCGGGAGCCATGCGCGAACAGCGCGATGGCCTGCGCCCCTCCGGCGGCGTACACCTCGTCGACGCCGAGCAGCGCGCAGGCCGCCAGGATCGTGGGGTGCGGCAGCCCGCCGAACTCCGCCTGCGGAGGGGAGGCCACGGCCAACGAGCCCACACCGGCGATCTGGGCCGGCACCACGTTCATCACCACCGAGGAGGGGTACACCGCGCGACCACCGGGCACGTACAGCCCGACCCGGTCGACCGGGATCCAACGCATCGTCACCGTGCCGCCGGGGACCACCTGGGTGGTGCGCTGCGGGCGCACCTGGTCGGCGTGGACGGTGCGCACCCGGTCGATGGCCACCTCGAGCGCGGTGCGGACGGTCGGGTCCAGTGCGGCCAGGGCCTCGGCCAGCGCCTCGGCGGGCACCCGCAGCGAGGGTGCGCGCACGCCATCGAGCCGCTCCCCGTGCTCGAGCACCGCCGCCGACCCGCGGGCGGCCACGTCCTCGACGATGGGCCGCACGACCGCCAGGGCGTGCTCGACATCCATCGGGGCGCGCGGGACGACCGTGCCCAGGTCGTCGGGCAGTCCGGAACGCAGGTCCAGGCGGCGGATCATGGACCAATCCTAGAGGTCGTCCACAGCCCGGCGAGCCGGGTCAGTTGCTCCAGGTGCGACCGGTGGCCAGGTCCACCGCGGGCATCGAGGGCAGCGCCCCCATCATGGACAGCTCGCAGCGCAGCACCTCGCAGACCGCCTCGAGCCGGGCCTCGGCGTCGACGATCCCGAGCAGGCGCTGGCGCACCGGCAGGTCGGTGACGATGGCCGAGGCCACCAGGTAGCTGAGCACCACCGGGTCCTGCGGGAGGTTCTCGATCTCGGCGAGGTCGATGACCCCCCAGCCGGCGATCCGCGCCCGGTAGGTCTCCAGCAGCCGGACAGCCGTCCTGGCCAGGGTGGCCGCGCGGGTCGCGTCGCCGACCGGCTCGGGGTGCATCCGCACGTCGGCACGGGTGTAGGGCAGGCGCGTGTCCAGCGAGTTGATGCTGAACCGGCGCGCACCCACGGTCACCAGGTCGAACCGGCCGTCGGGCAGCGCGTCGACCTCGGTGATCCGGGCCATGGTCCCCACGTCGTAGAGGGCCGCGAGGCCGTCGACCTCGGGGTTCGCCCCGGGCCGGATCGCCACGATCCCGAAGCCCCGCTCGTCCTCGGGCCCGTCGGTCAGCATGCGGATCATCAGCCGGTAGCGGGGTTCGAAGATGTGTAGCGGGAGCACGAGCCCCGGGACGAGCACCGCCCTGAGCGGGAAGATCGGGACGGTCGGCACGGGCTCAGGCTAGGGGCAGTCGGCCGGTTGCGCGCGGGCTCGCGGGCACGGCCCCGTTGCGCGGTGGCAGGATCGGCGCCATGGCCGCCAAGAAGTCCGCCGGATCCACGGGCACGCCCGCCACCCGCCTGCTGGCCGAGGCCGGCGTGACGCACGTGCTGCGCACGTACGCCCACGACCCGCGCGTCCAGTCCTACGGCCTCGAGGCGGCCGCGGCCCTCCAGGTGGAGCCCGAGCGGGTGTTCAAGACGCTGCTGGCTGACGTGGACGGGTCGCTGGTGGTCGGCATCGTTCCGGTCGAGGCCCAGCTGGACCTCAAGGCCCTGGCCGCGGTGGTGGGGGGCAAGAGGGCGGTCATGGCCGACGTGGCCCGGGCCGAGCGGGCCACCGGCTACGTCGCGGGCGGCATCTCCCCCCTGGGCCAGCGCACCTGGCACCCGACGGTGCTCGACGACTCGGCCCTGGCCCAGCGCTCGATCCTGGTCTCCGGCGGCCGGCGCGGCCTGGACGTGGAGCTGGCCCCCGACGCCCTCGTCGAGCTGACCCACGCCCGGGTGGCCCCCATCGCCCGCCACTGAGGGGGCTCGCCCCTTCTGCCGGTCCCGGCGCCGAATCCGATGCCCGGCGCCCACGGCCCGGGCCCGGCGCCGTCAGCCCAGGCAGCTGGGCCCGAGCATGGCCTTCAGGTCGCCGTACAGCGCGGGGGTCGGGGTGACCCGCAGCCGCTCGTCGATCGAGAGCACCGTGGTGGTGGCCCCGTTGCGCAGGTGGATGTGCACCGGCACCGTGCCCGGGTGGTTGGCCAGCACCTCGCGCAGGCGCTCGACCACCGGTGGGGTGCACCGGGTCACATCCAGGTGGATCGCCACCGGGCCGGTCGCGCTCGCGTCGCTGATGTTGGGCACCGTGATGTCCATCCCGCGCAGCCGCGGGGCACCCTCGTCGCCCTTCTCCAGCCGGCCACGGACCACGATCACCACGTCCTCGGCGAGCAGCAGTCCTGCCTGGGCGTAGAGCGTCGGGAAGCACATCACCTCCACCGAGCCCTCGAGGTCCTCGAGGGAGACGATCGCCCACGGCTCGCCCTTGGCCTTGGTCACCTTGCGCTGGATGCCGGTGACCAGCCCGGCCACGGTGACCATCTGGCCGTCGACGCGCTCCTCGGCGGCCAGCGCGGAGATCGTCATCTCCGACAGCGACGAGAGCACGTGCTCCAGGCCCGACAGAGGGTGGTCGGAGACGTAGAGGCCGAGCATCTCGCGCTCGTAGGCCAGCAGGGTCTTCTTGTCCCACTCGGTGGGCGGGATGCTCCTGGCGGGTGTGCACGGGCGCCGCCGCCGGTGTCCTCGACGCTGCCGAACAGGTCGAACTGGCCGATCGCCTCGGCGCGCTTGGTGTCGATCGCCGCGTCGATGGCCATCTCGTGGATCGCGAGCAGGCCCTTGCGGGTGTGGCCGAACGAGTCGAAGGCACCGGCCTTGATCAGCGACTCCACGACGCGCTTGTTGCACGCCGACATCTCGACCTTGTCGACGAAGTCGTAGAAGTCCGCGAACCGGCCCTTGGCCACCCGGGTGGCGATCACCGAGTCGACCACGTTCGCCCCGACGTTGCGGATCGCCGAGAGACCGAACCGGATGTCGGTGCCGACGGGCGCGAAGTCCGGCTGGGACTCGTTGACGTCCGGGGGCAGGACCTTGATGCCCATCCGCCGGCACTCGTTGAGGTAGACCGCGGACTTGTCCTTGTCGTCGCCGATCGAGGTCAGCAGCGCGGCCATGTACTCGGCCGGGTAGTTGGCCTTCAGGTAGGCCGTCCAGTAGGAGACCAGGCCGTAGCCGGCGGTGTGCGCCTTGTTGAACGCGTAGTCGGAGAACGGGACCAGGATGTCCCAGAGCGTCTTGATCGCGGCCTCGGAGTACCCGTTGGCGCGCATGCCCTCGGCGAAGGGGATGTACTCCTTGTCCAGGATCTCCTTCTTCTTCTTGCCCATGGCCCGGCGCAGCAGGTCCGCCTGCCCAGCGAGTAGCCGGCCAGCTTCTGCGCGATGGCCATGACCTGCTCCTGGTAGACGATCAGGCCGTAGGTGTCGCCCAGGATCTCGGCCAGCGGCTCGGCGAGCTCGGGGTGGATCGGGACCACCTGTTGGCGGCCGTTCTTGCGGTCGGCGTAGTCGTTGTGCGCGTTGGCGCCCATCGGCCCGGGCCGGTAGAGCGCCAGGACCGCCGAGATGTCCTCGAAGTTGGTCGGAGCTCATGGCGCAGCAGCAGGCCGCGCATCGGCCCGAGCCGTCGAGCTGGAACACGCCCAGGGTGTCCCCGCGGGCGAGCAGCTCGTAGGTGGGCTTGTCGTCGAGGGCGAGCTCCTCGAGGACCACCGTCTCGCCGCGGTTGGTCTCGGATGTGGCTGCAGCGCGTCGTCGAGGATGGTCAGGTTGCGCAGGCCCAGGAAGTCCATCTTGAGCAGGCCCGAGGGACTCGCAGGCCCCCATGTCCAACTGGGTGATGATCGCCCCGTCCTGCTCGCGGCGCATGATCGGCACCACGTCGATCAGCGGCTCGGCGGAGAGGATCACCCCAGCCGCGTGCACGCCCCACTGCCGGCGCAGGCCCTCGAGGCCGCGCGCGGTGTCGACCACCTCGCGCAGGTCGGCCTCCGCCTCGTACAGGGCGCGGAAGTCGCCGGCCTCCTTCCAGCGGGGGTGCTCGGGGTCGAAGATCCCGGCCAGCGGGATGTCCTTGCCCATGACCGCAGGCGGCATCGCCTTGGTCAGCCTCTCCCCCACGGAGAAGGGCTGGCCCAGCACCCGCGAGGCGTCCTTGAGCGCCGCCTTGGCCTTGATCGTGCAGTAGGTGACGATCTGGGCGACCCGCTCCTCGCCGTAGCGGTCGGTGGCGTAGCGGATCATCTCGGAGCGCCGGCGCTCGTCGAAGTCCATGTCGATGTCGGGCATGGAGATGCGCTCGGGGTTCAGGAACCGCTCGAACAGCAGGCCGTGGCTCATCGGGTCCAGCTCGGTGATCCCCAGCGCGTAGGCGATCAGCGCGCCGGCGGCCGACCCACGGCCCGGGCCGACCCGGATGCCGACCTCCTTGGCGTGGGCCACGAGGTCGGCGGTCACCAGGAAGTAGCCCGGGAACCCCATCTGGCAGATGACCCCCACCTCGTAGGCGGCCTGGTCGCGGCGGTCCTGCGGCACCCCGTTGGGGAACCGCTGGGCCAGGCCGCGCTCGACCTCCTTGACCAGCCACGACTCCTCGGACTCCCCCTCGGGCACCGGGAAGCGCGGCATGAGGTTGCGGCCCTCGCTGAACTCCACGTGGCAGCGCTCGGCGATGGCCAGCGTGTTGTCGCACGCCTCGGGCAGCTCGGCCCAGAGGGTGCGCATCTCCTCGGCGGACTTCAGGTAGAAGTCGCGGGCGTCGAAGCGGAACCGGTTCGGGTCGGCCAGGGTCTTGCCGGTCTGCACGCACAGCAGCACCTCGTGGGCCTCGGCGTCCGCGGCGTAGGTGTAGTGCAGGTCGTTGGTGGCCAGCAGCGGCAGCTTGAGGTCCTGGGCGATCCGCAGCAGGTCCTCACGGGTGCGCCGCTCGATCTCGATGCCGTGGTCCATGACCTCGCAGAAGAAGTTCTCCGGGCCCGAGGATGTCGCGGTAGTCGGCCGCGGCCTGCCGGGCGCGCTCGTACTGACCGGCCTGCAACCAGCGGTTCACCTCGCCCGAGGGGCACCCGGTGGTGGCGATCAGGCCCTTGCCGTGCTTCTCCAGCAGCTCCCGGTCGAACCGGGGTCTTGCGGTACTGGCCCTCGAGGCTGGCCAGCGAGGAGATCCGGAACAGGTTGTGCAGGCCCTCGGTGGTCTCAGCCAGCAGGGTCATGTGGGTGTAGTTGACCTTGCCCTTGGCGGTGCCCTCGTCGCCGACGTCCTGGCCGACGTCGGCCCCGAACGAGAAGGGCGCCCGGTCGAAGCGCGAGCCCACCGGGACGTAGTAGCCCTCCATGCCGATGATCGGGTTGACCCCGGCGGCGCGCCCGGCCTTCCAGAACTCGTAGGCGCCGAACACGTTGCCGTGGTCGGTCATCGCCAGGGCCGGCATGCCCATCCGCGCGGCCTCCTTGAACAGGTCCTTGACGCGCGCGGCACCGTCGAGCATCGAGTACTCGGTGTGCACGTGCAGGTGCGCGAAGTTCCCGCTCGAGGTGTTCCCCACAGGTGGCCTCCCACGGCTGGTGACGTACTGGTGGACCGCCGACGGACCCGGGGGAAGCTCGGGCGCTGGGCAGGGGTCGATCCTACCTCCGGGCTCCGACATCCCGGGCCCGCCACACCCCGCGCCACGGGCCCCGCCGCCCGGCCCGCAACGGCCGCGTGCGGGTGCCAGCATGGGTGATCGTGCCCCCTCTGCGCCCCATCCGCGACGTTGCCGACGAGCTCGGCCTGGCCCCTGAGCACGTCATCGACTGGGGGCCTGGGCGGGCGAAGGTGGACCTCGCCGCGCTGGCCGACCGACCACCCACGGGCCGGCTGGTCCTGGTCTCGGCGATCACCCCCACCCCCTCGGGCGAGGGCAAGACGACGATGGCGATCGCGCTGGCGATGGGGATGCGGGCCCGCGGCCGGCACGCCGTGCTCGCGCTGCGCGAGCCCTCCCTCGGGCCGGTGTTCGGGATGAAGGGCGGGGGAACCGGCGGCGGCGCGGCGACGATCGAGCCGGCCGAGGCGATCAACCTGCACTTCACCGGCGACCTGCACGCGATCACCTCGGCGCACAACCTGCTCTCGGCGCTGGTCGACAACTGCCTGCAGTTCGGCCAGCCCGCGCCGCTGGACCCCCGCCGGGTCACCTGGCCGCGCGCGGTCGACATGAACGACCGGTTCCTGCGCCACGTGGTCATCGGCATGGGCGGGCCGCTGGACGGCATCCCGCGGGAGTCCGGCTTCCAGATCACCGCCTCCAGCGAGGTGATGGCCGTGCTGTGCCTGGCCAGCGACCTGGCCGACCTGCAGGCCCGGCTCGGCCGTATCGTCGTGGGCTGGACCGCCGACGACCAGCCGGTCACCGCCGACGACATCGGCGCGGCCCCGGCGATGACCGTGCTGCTGCGCGACGCGCTCATGCCGAACCTGGCGCAGACCGTCGACGGCTGCCCGGCGCTGGTGCACGGCGGGCCGTTCGCCAACATCGCGCACGGCACGAACTCGATCATCGCCACCCGGATGGCCCTGGCCACCGGCGCGGACGTGATCACCGAGGGCGGCTTCGGCTTCGACCTCGGCGGGGAGAAGTACCTGGACATCGCCTGCCGGGCCGCGGGGATCTGGCCGCGGGCGGTCGTGCTGGTGGTCACGCTCAAGGCGCTGCGGCTGCACGGCGGGGCGGCGCTGTCCGAGGCGTCGCGACCCGATCGCGCGGCCATGCTCGCCGGCATCCCACAGCTGGAGCGCCACCTGTTCAGCGTCGGCGCCTACGGTCTGCCGCCGGTGGTCGCGCTCAACCGGTTCCCCAACGACCCTGACGAGGAGGTCGCGCTGCTGGCCGACTGGTGTGCCCGCCACGGCGTGCCGATGGCCCCCTGCACCGGGTTCGCCGACGGCGCGGCCGGGTCGGTGGAGCTCGCCGATGCCGTGGCCCGGGTGGTCGACGCCAGCGACGCGGCACCCGCGCAGCCGTGGCACCCGTACGCCGCGCAGGACTCCTACGTCGAGAAGATCGCCGCCGTGGCGCGCACCGTGTACGGCGCCGACGGCATCGAGGTGGCCCCGGCTGCTGCCCGCGAGCTGGGCCGGATCACCGCGGCCGTGGGCACCGGGCTGCCGGTGTGCATCGCCAAGACGCACCTGTCACTGTCCGACGACGCGACCCGCCGCGGCGTGCCGCACGGGTTCACGGTCAACGTCCGCGAGGCCCGCCTGGCCGCCGGGGCCGGCTTCGTCGTGGCCAGCACCGGGGTCCATCGTGACCATGCCGGGCCTGCCCCGCGAGCCCGCGGCCCTGCGCGTGCACGTACGCCCCGACGGGTCCATCACGGGCCTGATGGCCGGCGACTGAGGCTACTCGTCGTCGTCGTCGAGATCGGCAAGCCCTGAGAGCTCGGCGTACGTGGCGTCGTCGAGGGTGACCTCGGCGGCCGCGCAGTTCTGCTCGAGGTGCGCAACCGAGGACGTGCCGGGGATCGGGAGGATCACCGGCGATCGGCGCAGCAGCCACGCCAGGGACAGCTGCGCAGCCGGGATGCCGGTGCGGCGCACGATCGCATCCAGCGGGCCATCCGCGCGGGCCAGCGGTCCGGCGGCCACCGGGAACCACGGGATGAAGCCGATGCCCTGCTCGGCGCAGGACTCCAGCACGGCCTCGCTGGCGCGGTCGGTGAGGTTGTAGAGGTTCTGCACCGTGGTCACCGTGATGTGCTCCCGGGCTGCTGTGAGCTCCTCGACGCTGACCTGGGAGAGGCCGAGGTGGCGGATCTTGCCCTCCCGCTGCAGATCGGCCAGCGCCCCGACCTGCTCGGCCAGCGGGCACGTTCGCGTCGATCCGGTGCAGCTGGTAGAGGTCGATGCACTCCACGCCGAGGCGCCGCAGCGACATCTCCACGCACTGGCGCAGGTAGTACGGGCTGCCGACGGGGGCCCACCTGTCCGGGCCCTGTCGGGTCAGCCCGCCCTTGGTCGCGATCAGCACGCCGTCGTAGGGGTGCAGCGCCTCGCGGATGAGGTCCTCGGAGACGAACGGGCCGTACGAGTCGGCCGTGTCGATGAAGTCCACGCCGAGCTCGACGGCGCGGCGCAGCAGGGCGATCGCGCCCTGCCGGTCGGCCGGCTCGCCCCAGATCCCGGGGCCGGTGATCCGCATGGCCCCGTAGCCGAGGCGGTGGATCGGCAGGTCGCCGCCGATCGTGAAGGTGCCGGAGGCGTGCACGACGGGCGTGGTCGGGTCGGTGCTGGGCTGGCTGGTCATGGACCCCACTCTGCCACCGCCGTGCCCGTGGCTCAGTCCGGGGCCAGCGTCCGAAGCGCGTGGTCGAGGTCGGCCGGGTACGGCGAGCTGAACTCCACCCACTCCCCCGAGCCCGGGTGCAGGAACCCCAGTCGCACGGCGTGCAGCCACTGCCGCTCGAGACCGCACCGGGCGGCCAGCACCGGGTCGGCGCCGTACATGACGTCCCCGACGCAGGGGTGGCGGATCGCGGCCATGTGCACCCGGATCTGGTGGGTACGCCCCGTCTCGAGGTGGACCTCGAGCAGGCTGGCGAACCGCAGGGCCTCCAGCACCTCGTAGTGGGTCACCGAGCGCTTGCCGCCGGCGATCACGCCGAACTTCCAGTCGTGGTTCGGGTGCCGGCCGATGGGGGCGTCGATGGTGCCGACCAGCGGGTCCGGCAGGCCCTGGACGAGGGCGTGGTAGACCTTCTCGGGCGTGCGGTCGCGGAACTGCTGCTTGAGGTGGCTGTAGGCGGCCTCGCTCTTGGCCAGCACCATCACCCCCGAGGTGCCCACATCGAGGCGCTGGACGACACCGCGGCGCTCCGGGGCCCCAGACGTGGAGATCCGGAAGCCGCGGGCCTTGAGCACGCCGGTCACGCTGGGCCCGTCGAACCCCAGGCTCGGGTGCGCGGCCACGCCCACGGGCTTGTCGACCACCACGATGTCGGCGTCGTCGTGGAGGACCACGAGCCCGGGCACGTCCACCGCCGGGGCATCGGCGGGCTCGGCCCGGTCCGGGATGAGGACCTCGACCAGCGCGCCGGCCTCGACGCGGGCGCTCTTGCCCACGACCCGGCCGCCCACCTGCACGTGGCCCGCCTCGGCGAGCTCGGCGGCCCGGGAGCGGGAGAGGCCGAACATGCGGGCCAGCGCGGAGTCGACCCGCTCGCCGGCCAGGCCGTCGGGCACCTGCGCCAGGCGCGGCTCAGGCATCCGGGCTCGCCCCGCTCGGCTCCGAGCCGGCCTCGGCGGGGTCGCCGGGCCGGGGGTCGTCGCCGCCCCGGGGGTCGTCGCCGGCCTCGGCCGGGGCGGGGGCCTGCGCGCCGGCGTCGGGATCGGGATCGGGATCGCCCATCTCCACGCCCGCGATGCTCAGGATCACTGCCAGGATCGCCGAGCCGACCAGCGCCATGTCCGCCACGTTGAAGACCGGCCAGTTGGGCAGGGCGAGGAAGTCCACCACGTGACCCCGGAAGGGCGCGGGGTCCCGGAAGATGCGGTCGAGCAGGTTGCCCAGGGCACCGCCGAGGATGCCGCCGAGGACGATCGCCCACCATGTGCTGGTCAGCGTGCGCGAGGTGCGCACGATGGCCACCGCGACGCCGATCGCCACCAGGCTGATGAGGATGGTGTAGTTGCCGGCCAGCGAGAACGCGGCGCCGGGGTTGCGCACGAAGGTCAGCTGCAACCATTCGCCGATCAGCTGGACGGGGGGCTGGCCCTCCAGCTGGGCGACGGCCAGCGCCTTGGTGACCTGGTCGAGGGCCACCACGACGCCAGCCACGCCCAGGGTGAGCGGGAGCCTGCTCACCTAGCGGCGCTCCTCGGCCTGCTTGCAGGAGATGCACAGCGTGGCTCGCGGGAACGCGCGCAGGCGCCCGATGGCGATCGGCTTGGCGCAGCTCTCGCAGATCCCGTAGGTGCCCGCGTCCAACCGGCGGTGGGCCCGCAGGGCCTGGTCGAGCATCTCGCGGGTGTTGGCGTTCACGCTCATCTCGTGCTCGCGCTCGAAGGTCTTGGACCCCGCATCGGCCTGGTCGTCGCCGGCCCCGTCGGCGGAGTCGGCGATGAGGCCCGCGAGGTCGGCCTCGCCCATCGCGAGCTCGTCGCGCAGCTGGGCCAGGTCGGCATCCAGCGCGGCCCGGAAGGACGCGAGCTCCTCGTCGGTCCACACGGGGGTCGGCGGTGCGGCGGGTGCCTCGGCAGCGGTCGGGGCCGTGGCCGCGGGCCGGGGGGCCCGGGCAGCAGGCTTGGCCTGTGTCTCGCCGTCAGCGGACTTGGGAGCAGCGGACTTGGGAGCAGCGGACTTGGGAGCAGCGGACTTCGGGTGCAGCGGCCTTCGGTGCAGGGGTCTTCTGCGCGGCCGACTTCCGTGCAGAAGCCCCGGGCGCGGCCGTCTTCGGTGCCGCGGACTTGGGGGCCGGCTTCGTCGGGGCGCTCGCCCTCAGCGGAGCCTCGTCGGTGTCCGCGTCCATCGGGTCGAGCGCATCGCGCACCTCGTCGGGGTCCTGGACGGCGAGCCCACCGGGCATGGCGCCCACGACGTTGGCCACCGCCCGGCGCACGCCGCCCGTGACCCAGCCACCTGCACCCATTCGCGGTCTCCTCGCTCGCATCACCGCGGCGTCACCGCGGCGGCAGGGTGAGGATATCCCCCGTGTCGTCCTACCGTTCCGCCATCCGGGTCCGGCCCGGCGCGCGCACCGACCGCGCGGCGGGCCCGGCCCCAGGCAGCGGCGCGGCGCCAGTGCTCGAGGTGCGGGTCCGGGCACGGCCCGTGGAGGGGGCCGCGACCGAGGCGGCCGAGCGGGTGCTGGCGGCGGCCCTGGGTGTGCGCCCCCGCCAGGTGCGGGTGGTCCGAGGGGCCACCACGCGCGACAAGCTCATCGAGGTCAGCGACCCTCCCCCGGACATCGCCGCCCGCTGGGCCGCACTGCTGGCCCTGCCCGGGTGACCCCACCAGTTTGGCCCACGTCCCCACCGCTGGCCACGTCCCCCCGCGGGCCTGCATCCCCACTGCCCGCGCGCTCCCCCACCCCTGCCGCCTCCCGAGGCCCCAGCGCCGACCATCCGGACCCACGGCGCACCGCCCGTAGAATCGGGCCCACACCCAGAGCGAGCAAGGACGTGATGATGAGCGCGCAGCCCACCCCCCCGGGGTCTGCCACCCACCCGGGCGGGGCCGGTCGGCCCTACGCCGCGGTCCCCGCGAAGGTCGACCTCGCGGCGGTGGACGCCGAGATCCTGGCGTTCTGGGCCGCCCATGACGTATTCCCCCGTTCCCTGGCCCAGCGCGAGGGCGCCCCCGAGTGGACGTTCTACGAGGGACCGCCCACGGCGAACGGCACGCCCGGCACCCACCACGTCGAGGCCCGCGTCTTCAAGGACGTCTTCCCCCGCTTCAAGACCATGCGCGGCTACCGCGTGGACCGCAAGGCCGGGTGGGACTGCCACGGCCTTCCGGTGGAGCTCGCGGTCGAGAAGGAGCTCGGGTTCACCGGCAAGGGCGACATCGAGGCCTACGGCGTCGCGGAGTTCAACGCCCGCTGCCGCGAGTCGGTGCTGCGCCATGTCGACGAGTTCGCGGTGCTCACCGAGCGCATGGGCTACTGGGTCGACATGGACGACGCGTACTGGACCATGGACCCGGCCTACGTGCAGAGCGTGTGGTGGTCGCTGAAGCAGATCTTCGACAAGGGCCTGCTCGTGCAGGACCACCGGGTGAGCCCCTACTGCCCGCGCTGCGGCACGGGACTCTCCGACCACGAGCTCGCGCAGGGCTACGAGGACGTCGTCGACCCCTCGGTCTACGTGCGCATGCCCGTGACCAGCGGCGCGCTGGCCGAGCGGTTCCCGGGCGTCAGCCTGCTGGTGTGGACGACCACCCCGTGGACGCTGGTCTCCAACACCGCGGTGGCCGTGAAGCCGGAGGCCACCTACCAGGTGGTCCGGGTGCCCGGGGAGTTCGGCGGCTCCGAGCTGCTGGTCATCGCCGAGGCTCTGCGCGAGGCCAAGCTGCCCGAGGGCCACGAGGTGCTGGCCTCGCTGACCGGGCGCGAGCTCGAGCACACCGGCTACTCGCGACCGTTCGACCTGGTCGAGATCCCCGACGCGCACTACGTGATCCTGGCCGACTACGTCACCACCGAGGACGGCTCGGGCCTGGTCCACCAGTCGCCGGCGTTCGGCGCCGACGACCTCATCTCGTGCCGCTCCTACGGCCTGCCGGTGGTCAACCCGCTGCTGCCCGACGGCACCTTCGCCCCGGACGTGCCCATGGTCGGCGGGATGTTCTTCAAGGCCGCCGACCCGACCCTGGTCGCCGACCTGGAGTCCCGGGGCCTGATGTTCCGCCGTGAGGACTTCGAGCACGCCTACCCGCACTGCTGGCGCTGCCACACGCCGCTGGTCTACTACGCCCAGCCGTCCTGGTACATCCGCACGACCGCCATCAAGGACGCGCTGGTCCGGGAGAACGGGGCCACCACCTGGCACCCCGAGACCATCAAGTGGGGCCGCTACGGCGACTGGCTGGAGAACAACGTCGACTGGGCGCTGTCGCGCAACCGCTACTGGGGCACGCCACTGCCGATCTGGCGCTGCGCCGAGGACCACCTGACCTGCATCGGGTCCCTGGCCGAGCTGGGCGCCCTGGCCGGTGAGGACCTCTCCGAGTTGGACCCGCACCGGCCGTACGTCGACGACGTCACCTTCGCCTGCCCGCAGTGCTCGGCGACGGCCGCCCGCGTGCCGGAGGTCATCGACGGCTGGTACGACAGCGGCGCGATGCCGTTCGCCCAGTGGGGCTACCCGCACACCGGGGCCGAGGAGTTCGCACGCAAGTACCCGGCCGACTTCATCTGCGAGGCCATCGACCAGACCCGCGGCTGGTTCTACACCCTGATGGCGGTCGGCACCTTGGTGTTCGACCAGTCCTCGTACCGGACCGTGCTGTGCCTGGGCCACATCCTCGACGACGACGGCCGCAAGATGAGCAAGCACCTGGGCAACATCCTCGAGCCGATCCCGCTGATGGACGAGCACGGCGCGGATGCCGTGCGCTGGTTCATGCTGGCCGCCGGCTCGCCGTGGCAGGCCCGGCGCGTGGGCCACGCCGCGATCGCCGACGTGGTCCGCAAGACGCTGCTCACGTACTGGAACACGGTGTCGTTCCAGTCGCTGTACGCCCGGACCGCCGGCTTCACCGCCGACCCCGCCACCGCGCCGGCTGTTACGGACCGACCGGTGCTCGACCGGTGGGCGCTGTCCGAGGCCAGCAGGCTGGCCCGCGACGTCACGGCCGCCCTGGACGCGTTCGACACCCAGCGCGCCGGGCGCCTGCTGGCCAGCTACATCGACGACCTGTCCAACTGGTACGTGCGCCGCTCGCGACGGCGGTTCTGGGAAGGCGACCCGGCCGCGCTGCACACCCTGCACGAGTGCCTGCGCACCGTCACGCTGCTGATGGCCCCGTTCACCCCGTTCCTCACCGAGCGCGTGTGGCAGGACCTGATCGCGATCGCCCCGGGCGAGTCGGTGCACCTGCAGGACTGGCCGGACGACTCCGGCTCGCTTGGTGACGCCGAGCTCGCCGAGCAGGTCGCGCTGATCCGCCGGCTCGTGGAGCTGGGCCGCGGCGCCCGGGCCGAGGGCAAGGTGCGCACCCGCCAGCCGCTGGGCCGCGCCCTGGTCTCGGCCCCCGGCTGGTCCCGGATTCCCGAGGAGCTGCGCGCGCAGCTGGCCGAGGAGCTCAATGTCGAGTCTGTCGTGGGCCTCGGCGGCGGGGGTGACGCCACCACCGACGAGCTTGTCCACGTGAGCGTGAAGGCCAACTTCCGCTCGCTGGGCCGGCGGTTCGGCAAGGGCACGCAGCCGGTGGCCGCCGCGATCGCCGCTGCGGACCCGGTGGCCCTGACCGCCGCCCTGCGCGGTGCCGGCACGGCCACCGTCGAGGTGGACGGTGCGCCAGTGGAGGTCGGCCCGGACGACGTGGTCATCACCGAGACCCCGCGCGAGGGGTGGTCGGTGGCCACCGACGCCGGCGAGACGGTGGCCCTCGACCTGCACCTGAGCCCCGAGCTGCTGCGCCGCGGCCTGGCCCGCGAGGTGGTGCGCACCGTCCAGGAGGGCCGCAAGGCAGCCGGCCTGGAGGTCAGCGACCGGATCACCCTGTGGCTGGACGCCTCGACCCCCGAGCTCGGCGCCGCCCTCGACGAACACAGCGGCGACATCGGCGCCGAGGTGCTGGCCGTGGCCGTGCACCGTGGGGCCCCGGACGACGGCGCCTTCACGGGGGCCGAGGCCGACCTGGGCCTGTCGTTCGGGCTGGCCCGCGCCTGAGCGGGTTGGCCGGGCACGCCGGGTTCCCCGAGTTGACTGGTTCGGCCGGGCGGGCCGGGTTCCACGAATGGGCTGGTTCGGCGGGGCACGCCGGGTTCCACGAGTGGGCGGATCGGCAGGGCAGGCCGGGTTCGGCACGGGTGGCCCAGTCCGCCCTGCCTGCCGCGGTGCGGGGTGCCACCGGCCTGTTGACGGCCGATGGGCGATGTCGGCCACCGATGGCAGGGTGACCCCATGCCGGACACAGACCCACGCGTCGACCGCAGCCGGGGGGCGGTCTATCACGCGGAGGACACCCTCGCCTCGGTGATGCGCCGCCCGCACCGCGCGGTGCGCATCGCCCGGCAGGTGCTCCTGCTGCCCCCGGAACGTCACTTCACCTCGCTGGAGGAGATCCAGCAGTTCGTCGACCGGGTGCTGGCCGATCCGCGCACGCTGGGCCGCCACCCCGGGCTCGGGAGCGTGCGGGTGGTGTCCCGGCGCGGGTTCCGCCGGGCCACCTACGCCCAGGGCGTCATCTCGATCCCGGCCGCGGACCCGCGGGGCCGCTGGGCGCTGACCGGGTCAGTGGTCCTGCACGAGGTCGCCCACCACCTCGCCGGCGAGCCCGGCCACGGCACCCTGTTCCGTGCGGCCCTGCTGCACCTGCACGCCGAGCACACCGCCCCGGAGGCCGCCACCCTGCTTCGGCACCTGTTCGCCCCCCTGGAGGCGCTGCCCCCCGTCGATGGCCCGCAGGAGTCCGATCAGGTGCGTCGGGTGGCCGCACTGCTCGCGAAGGCCGAGTCCACGACATCGGCCGAGGAGTCCGAGGCCTATCTGGCCAAGGCTGCCGAGCTCGCCCAGCGGCACAGCGTCGACATGGCCGTGGCGGCGATGGCCCCCCGGGCCCATTCGGCGGGGCCGACGCACCGGATGCTGTCCATCGGCCAGCCCCGGGCCGCCCTGAACACGCTCCTCGTGAGCCTCATCGTGCAGATCGCCCATGCGTGGGGCGTGCGCGTGGACATCGGGCCGGGGTCGACGTACGTGCTGCTCTACGGCCTGCCTTCCGACCTCGACCGGGTCGAGTCGATCGTCACCACGGCCGGCACGATGATGGTCGCCCGGGCCGGGGAGCACGTGCGCTCGGGCCGGTGGAAGGGCACCACGTACCTGCCGCCGGACAGCTCCGCGCCGCGGGCGGTGACCGCCCAGGTGGCCCGCAACGCCTTCTGCCTGGGCTTCGTCAGCAGACTCGGCCAGCGCCTGGCCCAGGGCGCCGCCCAAGCCCGGGCTTCGGCCGCGGGGCTGAACCGCGAGGGGTCCGCCGGCCGCGACGCACATGGGTCCGGGTTCGGCGCCACGACGGTTGACCTGGCGCTGCGGGCCCGGGACGTGGCCGTGGCTGACTACCACCGCACCGCCTCGAGCGCCCGGGGCCGTTGGCGCGGGACGGCCAGTGCCGCCGGATCAGCGACCCGCAGCCGAAGGGCGGGGGAGGCAGCCGCCGAGGAGTACGGCCGGCGCGGAATCGACGGGCAGCGCCGCGCCCTGGGCCGCTGAACCGGCAGCGGGCCGGTGGACCGAGCCCCGGCCACACCAGCTCCGCCGGGCGACTACCCCTCGTCCCTGGTCGGGCGCCGCGGCTACGCTGGGGTTCGAGGGGAGGCGCGGTGATCGGCTGGATCCTGGAGGGCCTGCTGGACGGTCTCATCAGCGGGTGGACGGTGGAATCCATCCGGCGCAACCAGGTGCGCGGATGGCAGAAGGCCTTCGAGCAGGGCCAGGAGGTCGCCTTCCCCGGCTTCGCTCGCGGCGATGTTCCCTACCCGGCCCGCCCTCCAGGACGCCGGCGGCGCGCTGGTGCTCAGCCGCGACGAGTTGTTCTGGACTGCGGATCCGGGATTCGGACGCCGCCTGTGGCATCGGATCCCCGTCGAGCGACTCGTCGTGGTGCACCGCACCCACGGCACCGGGGCCAGTGGACTGAGCAGCTGGCCCGGCTACGAGTGCCGCGACGGGCAGCGCACAGTGGTCATCCTGTGCGACCCCGAGGCGGAGCGCTACCTGCGGCTGGCCCTCGGCTGCCGCAGGAGCACGAGACGAAGTCCGTGACCGACGCCGTGGTCGACCCGGGCTTCTGGTCCGCCCGCGGCGGCCCGCCGACCTGACCCTCACCCGCTCCCCGCCCGCTCCCCGCGCCACGCCGCCCGCCGCTCCCCGCTCCGCCGCAAACCCTCCAGTAACGGCAAGACCCTCCCTGTCGTTGCGGAGGGTCTTGCCTCTCGTGGAGGGTTTGCGGTGAGCGGGGGTGGCGGGTGCGGGTGGCTCAGTCTGTGGCGGGGGTGGAGATGCTCGTGGTCACCGCGTCGAGGTCGCGCAGCTGGGCCTCGAAGTAGCCGCGCAGACGGGTCAGGATCTCGGACTCGTAGGCGCGCAGCGCCGACACCCGCGTCTCGAGCTCGGAGCGCTGGGACTCCAGGGTCACCCGGCGAGCCTCGAGGTCGGCCACCTCGGACAGGGCGCGCGCCTCAGCGTCGGCCACCAGGGAGTCGGCGGTCCGTCGGGCCTCGGCGACGTACTCGTCGGCGGTGCGCTGGGCCAGGGCAAGGATCCCGGTGGCCGAAGCGACCGGCTCGGCCGCGGCCGTGGCGACCTGTTCCGGGGCCGCCCCGCTCGCAGCACCGACCGGCTCAGGCTGCCCCGCCTCGGGCGTCGACGGGGACCCGTCGGCCGCACCCACCGCGGCGGGGGCCTCCTCGGCGAGCAGGCGCTGGGTCTCCTCGGCCGACGCCCGCGCCTCGTCGGCAGCGGCCTGGGCCGCGGCCAGCTGAGCGTGCAGCGCGCCGATCTCGGCCTCGACCTCGTCGAGGAAGGCGTCGACCTCGTCCATGTCGTATCCGGTGGACTGCCGCACCAGCTTGAACTGCTTGTCGTGGACGTCCTGGGCGGTCAGTGCCATGGCGACTCCCTCAGGCCAGCCCGGCGAGCACGCGCAGCAGCAGCTGCAGGGCGATGAACAGGACAAGGAACGCAAGGTCCAGGGACACCTGGCCGATGCGCAGCGGCGGGATGATCCGACGCAGCGCCTTCAACGGCGGGTCGGTGATGGTCATCACGAACTCGAAGATGACCACCACCGGCCCGGTGGGCTGGAAGTCCCGGGCGAACACCATGATCAGGCCGATCACGATGCGCGCGATCAGCAGCAGCAGGTACAGCCAGATGAACGTGGACAGCAGCCCGACGATGAATTCCATGGATCAACTCTGGTTGAAGAACCCGTCCTGCGCGATCTGCGCCCGAGCCTCCGCACCCACGTCGACGTTGGCAGGGGAGAGCAGGAAGACCTTGTTGGTCACCCGCTCGATCGTGCCGCGCAGGCCGAACACCAGGCCGGCTGCGAAGTCCACGATGCGCTTGGCGTCGCTGTCGTCCATGCCGGTGAGGTTGATGATCACCGGCACCCCCTCGCGGTACTCCTCCCCGATGCGCCGGGCATCGTTGTAGGAGCGCGGGTGCAGCGTGGTGATGCGGTACATATCGGCCCCTGCCGCACTTCCGACGGGCTTGAACTGCGCGGTCGGGCGATCGGCGACCGCCGTGGCGGTCGGGCGCACCGCGACCTCGGGCGTCACGCGCGGACGCGGCTCGGGGGTGACGACGGGAGCAGTCGCCACCGCCGGCCGGGGCCGGCTGTCGGGACGCTCCTGCTCGTACTCCGCGTCGAGGTCCTCCTCGACCAGGCCGAGGTAGACCGCCATCTTGCGCATAGCGCCGGCCATGTGAACTCCTTCGTGCAATGACTGACCGCCTGCCCCGGCCAGGGGACCCCGCGCGGCTGGCGCCTCGACGGGGACCGGCCCCACGGGGCCGCGACGGTATTCCTTGTTAGGTTACTTCAGCGCTTCCCGGTGCCCGAGCAGCGCGCTGCCGATGCGGACGTGTGTCGCCCCGGCGTGGATGGCCGCCTCGAGATCGCCGGACATGCCGGCGGATCTCATGACGGCCTGGGGGTGCTCGCGCAGCAGGTCGGCGTGGATGCCGGCCAGCCGTGCGAACGGGTCAGCGGGGTCGACCCCGAGGGGTGCGACCGCCATGACCCCCAGCAGGTCGAGCGCACCGCTGCCGGCCACCAGGGCGGCCAGAGCGGGAAGTTCCTCGACCGGGGCGCCACCCCGGCCGGCCCCGGTCGACCCCGCGGGAGCGAGGTCGACCTGCAGGCAGACGCCGACTCGGCGCCCGGCAGCCTGGGCCGCGCGGTCGAGCGCCCCGACCAGGCCCGCGCGGTCCACCGACTGGACCACGTCGGCGTACTGGGCCACCGACGAGGCCTTGTTGCGCTGCAACTGGCCCACGAAGTGCCAGCGCAGCCCGAGCGCGGCGCACTGCTCGGCCTTGGGTCGCGCCTCCTGGTCGCGGCTCTCACCGACCTCCCGGATGCCGAGCGCCGCCAGGTGGGCGACGTCCTCGGCCGGCCGGGTCTTGGTGATGGCCACGATCGTGACCTCCGCGGGATCGCGTCCCACGTCGGCACAGGCGGCCTCGATCCGGGCGGTGACGGTGGCAAGGTTCGCGGCGAGCTGCTCGAGGCGGCCGGTCATGCCGCCGCCCCCCGCAGCACCACGGCCCCGGCCTGGCGGCCGGTGCGACCGTCACGCCGATGGGAGTACAGGCCCTCGTCCTCGGCAGTGCACCCCCCGACCAGATGGCTGGGGATCCCGAGCCCGGCGAGCCGGGCGACGAGTCCGGCACGCACGTCCAGCGCGGGCTGGCCGTCCGCAGCGGTGGTGACCGCGGCCGGATGGTCGGCGCTCACCAGCGCGACGCGCTCTGCGGGCACCGGGTAGCAGCGCCCGCAGATCGCCGGCCCGAGGTGGGCTGTCGTGTCCGCGGGTGAGGCCCCGGCGGCGACCATCTCCTCGAGAGCCGCCCCGACCACGTCCACCCAGAGCCCGCGCCAACCGCTGTGCACGGCTGCCACGACGCCCCGGGCGTGATCCACCAGCAGCACGGGCACGCAGTCGGCGGCCAGGGCCACCAGCGCGATCCCGGGCCGGTCGGTGACCAGAGCATCCACCCCGGCCAGCTCCGCGCCGGGCTCGATCCCGGTCCCGGTGCTGACCCGAGCGACCCCGCGACCGTGGTCGGGGTGCATGAAGGTCATCTGCGCCACCTCCACACCCAGCTCCTGGGCCAGCCGTGCCCGGTTGGCGGTCACGGCCCCGGCCTCGTCGCCCACATGGGAGGCGAGGTTGGCGAAGGAGTACGGCGACCGGCTCGACCCACCGCTCGCCGCACTCCCCCGCCCGGTGAGGACCAGCCGTGCCTCGACCCCACCGGTGAGGGTGAGGTCGAGGCGGTGGCTGATCATCGGCTCGTGACTACTTCAGGAAGTCCGGGACGTCGAGGTCGTCGGGCTCGTCGAAGCTGATGGTGCGGGGCTGGCGCAGGTCCACGCCGGGCTTCTCCGCGGACACCAGGCCCGGGGGGAGCACGACGCCGGCCTGGGCACCGACCCCGGCCAGGACCGGGGCCTCGGCGCGCACGGGTGCGGCCTCGGGGGCCTCGTCCACGACGCGACGACCGGCGACGGCCTCGCGGCGCACCGGCGGGTGACCACCGTCGAAGCCAGCGGCGATGACCGTGACCCGGACCTCGTCACCGAGGGTGTCGTCGATGACGGCACCGAAGATGATGTTGGCGTCCGGGTGGGCGGCCTCGGCCACCAGGCGGGCGGACTCGTTGATCTCGAACAGGCCGAGGTCCGAACCGCCTGCGATCGACATGAGCACGCCGTGGGCGCCGTCGATGCTGGCCTCGAGCAGCGGGCTGGCGATGGCCGCCTGGGCGGCACCGACCGCGCGGTCGTCGCCGCGGGCCGAGCCGATGCCCATGAGGGCCGAGCCGGCCCCGGACATGACCGACTTGACGTCGGCGAAGTCCAGGTTGATCAGGCCGGGGGTGGTGATCAGGTCGGTGATGCCCGACACGCCCTGCAGGAGCACCTGGTCAGCCTGGCGGAACGCGTCGATCATGGAGATCGAGCGGTCGGCCAGCGAGAGCAGGCGGTCGTTCGGGATGACGATGAGGGTGTCGACCTCGGCACGCAGGTTCTCGATGCCGTTGTCGGCCTGGCCGCTGCGGCGGCGGCCCTCGAAGCCGAACGGGCGGGTGACGACGCCGATGGTCAGCGCGCCCAGCGAGCGGGCGATCTTGGCCACGACGGGGGCGCCGCCGGTGCCGGTGCCACCACCCTCGCCGGCGGTGACGAAGACCATGTCGGCCCCCTTGAGGACCTCCTCGATCTCCTCGGCGTGGTCCTCGGCGGCGCGCTTGCCGACGTCGGGGTCGGCGCCGGCGCCGAGGCCCCGGGTGAGCTCGCGGCCGATGTCCAGCTTGACGTCGGCGTCACTCATGAGCAGGGCCTGCGCGTCGGTGTTGATGGCGATGAACTCGACGCCCTTGAGGCCGACCTCGATCATCCGGTTCACGGCGTTGACGCCGCCACCACCGATGCCGACGACCTTGATGACTGCCAGGTAGTTCTGCGGGGCTGCCACTTCGGGCTCTCCTTGTCTCGATCTGTCTGGGATGTTGCGGCGGTTGTGTGGTGCGACTGGTGGGTCCAGCCGCGGAGCGTGCACCGTGGGTCTCCCTGACTCTCATCCTCAACCTGAGGTTTAGAGTTATGTCAACCTGTGGTTGGGAGGGAACTTAGGCGGCGCAGGGGGCCGGTTCAAGCACCCCCGGCGATGCGGGCGTGTCGCGCGTGGCGGCGTGTCGGCCGTCCCGGGCCGGCGCGGCGATTTCGCCGATGACATGGGCGCTGCGGGCCCCCTGGGGACGGCCTGGGGACAGGCTGGGGAGAACCTGGGTGGAGGTTGGGGACGACCCCCGCGCCCGGGTGTGGACACCCGTCACCCACAGGACCGCCGCGGCTGTGGACAGCCCTGCGCTGCGGGCGCCGGGGCCGCACACCAGCGTGGCGAACGCCCCGGCCAGGCGCCCGTCGTTGTTCGCTCAGGGCGAACAGCCGATCACTGCCCCGTGCCCGGTTCGGGGCCTGTCCGGCCGCCCCGGGTCGTCGGCAGCAGGGGTGCGCTGACGTCGTAGTGGGTCGCCTTCACTGCCATCAGGCCGGCCAGGACACGGGCCTTGAGCTCCGCGTCCTGGGCATTGCCCCATCGCACGGTGGCCCCTCCCTTGAGGGTCAGGGTCACGTCGTCGCGGGTGCCGGCGTCGACCCGGACCACCTTGGCCCGCAGCTTCTTCGGCAGGGAGACCAGCACGCCGCGCGCGGTCGCCCGGCCCACGTCCCCCCTGGCCTTGATGACCGGCATCCCGGTGGCCCGGGCGACCTTGTCGTAGACCACGCCGTCGGCGTCCATCACGTAGAAGCCCTTGCCCGAGGCCACCGCCGCCAGCGGCGTGCGCGCCACCACCTCGAGGCGGATGGTGTGCGGCAGGCTGCGGCTGACGCGCACGTCGGCCACCGCGGGGATCTGGGTCATGATCCCCAGGCGCACCGCCTCGGCGTCCACACCGGGCACGTGGTCGGCCGGGGAGATGCCCGAGGCCATCCGGATCGACTGCGCCGGGATGCCACGCGGACCGTCCACCACGACGTGCTCGACGAGGGTCAGCGGCGAGTGCCAGCCCACCCACCAGGCGCCCGCGACTGCGCCGGCGATCCCGAGGGCCACCAGCCGACGGCGTCGACGGCTCCCTCGGCGCTGGGTGGTTCCCCCCGCCTCGGGACCGGTGACCCCCGGCCCGGCACCCGGGTCCGTCGCGGCCCCGCCGCTGGTCCCCTCGCCAAGGGGGCCCTCGGCGGCTTCGGTGTCCCCCGGGGTGACGGGCGCCTGCCCGCGGCTCATCGCGCGCCCCCCGCCCGCTCGGCGAGCAGGTCCAGCACCTCGGGCCCGAGGAGCACGATGTCCCCCGCCCCCAGCGTCATCACCACGTCGCCCGGGCGCGCACGCTCGGCCAGGTGGCCGGCAACGGCCGACCACGACGGCTCGAAGACCACCTGGTCGGCCGGCAGCGGCACGTGGCTGGCCATGGACTGCCCGCTGGCGCCCGGGATGGGGTCCTCCCCCGGTGCGTACACCTCGAGCACGACCACCTGGTCGGCGAGGCCGAGCGCCTCGCCGAACTCCTCGACGAACATCGCGGTGCGGTAGTAGTGGTGGGCCTGGAACGCGACCACGAGGTGGCCCTCCCCCACCACCTCCCGGGCGGCGCGCAGGGTCGCGGCGATCTCGGTCGGGTGGTGGGCGTAGTCGTCGAAGACGCGGACGCCGCCAGCCTCACCCTTGAAGTCGAAGCGCCGCCGGGTGCCGGTGAACTGCGCAAGCCCCTCGATCAGCGCCTCGATGGGGAATCCCAGGCCGATGCCGGTGACCAGCGCCGCCGTGGCGTTGAGCGCGTTGTGGGTGCCGTGCACGGACAGCGCCAGGCGCCCGATCTCGCCGGAGGAGTCGCTGACCACGGCCGTTACCCCCGAGGCCGAGGTGGTGACCTGCGACAGGCGCACGTCGGCATCCTCGCCGACCCCGTAGGTGCGCACGTCGACCCCAGCCTCGCGCGCGGCCCGGGCCAGGCGGGCCGCTCCAGGGTCGTCGGCGCAGGCCACGACGAACCCGCCGTCGGCCGCGATGCCCTCGGCGAACTGCAGGAAGCCGGCCTCGATCGCCTCGAAGGTGCCCCAGTGATCGAGGTGGTCGGGCTCCACGTTGGTGACGATCCCGGCCACCGCGGGCAGCATGAGGAACGACCCGTCGGACTCGTCGGCCTCGACGATGAACAGGTCGCCGGCGCCCTGGTGGGCATTGGACCCGGAGTCGTTGAGCTCGCTGCCGATCGCGAACGAGGGGTCGGCGCCGCAGTGCTGCACCGCGATGGTGAGCATCGAGGTGGTGGTGGTCTTGCCGTGGGTGCCGGCCACGGCCACCCCACGGCTGCCGGCCATCACGGCGGCCAGCGCATCGGCGCGGTTGACCACGGGGATCCCCGCGGCGTGCGCGGCGACGACCTCGGGGTTCTGGGCCTTGATGGCGGTGGAGACCACCACGACGTCGGCACCGTCGATGTTCTGCGCCGCATGGCCGACGCGGGCATCGATGCCCAGCGCCCGCAGGGCGACCAGGCGCCGCGACTCGCGCGCGTCGCTGCCTGAGACCTGCGCGCCGCGGGCCACCAGGATCCGGGCGATGCCCGACATCCCGGCGCCACCGATGCCCACGATGTGCACGTGCCCGGTCAGGTCCACCTCGTGGCCCACAGCCCTCACCTCGTCCTGCGCCCGGCCGGTCGCCCGGCCGCCTCGATCACCATGTCCGCCAGCCGTTCGTCGGCGTCGCGCACGCCGTGGGCCGCCGCGTGCTGACCCATCCGCGCCAGGCGCACCGGGTCGGCCATCAGGGCGCTGACGTCGCCGAGCAGGGCCGGGCCGTCAAGCTCCTCGTCGGCGATCAGCAGCCCGCCGCCGGCGCCGACCACGGGCAGTGCGTTGAGCCGTTGCTCGCCGTTGCCGATGGGGAACGGCACGTAGATGGCCGGCAGGCCCACGGCCGCGAGCTCGGCGCAGGTCATGGCCCCGCTGCGGCTGACCACCAGGTCGGCGGCGGCGTAGGCCAGGTCCATCCGGTCCAGGTAGGCCACCGGGTGGTACCCGGGCGCCGAGTCGCTGACCGCGTCGATGTTGGCCTGGCCGACGGCGTGCAGCACCTGCAGGCCCAGGTCGAGCAGGCCCGGCAGCGCCGCGGAGACGGCCGCGTTGATCCGCTGGGCCCCCTGCGACCCGCCGAAGACCAGCAGCACCGGGCCGTCCGGGGCCAGTCCCAGGGCGGCCCGCGCCTCGTCACGCACGGCGGCCCGGTCCAGCGTGGAGATCGCCCGGCGCAGCGGGATGCCGATCCGCCGGGCCCGCGGCAGCGACCCCTCGACGGCCTCGGCGATGTCGTCGGTGAACCGCACGCCGACCCGGTTGGCCAGCCCCGGCTTGGCGTTGGCCTCGTGGATCACCAGCGGGGTCCTGGAGCGCCGCGCGGCCAGGTAGGCCGGAAGCGCCACATAGCCGCCGAACCCGACCACCACGTCGGCGTCCACCTCGGCCAGGATCGCCTCGGTGCGCCGCAGTGCGTCGCGCACGCGACCGGGCAGGGTGGCCAGCTCCGAGGACGGGCGGCGCGGCAGCGGCACGGCGGGAATCATCCGCAGCTCGTAGCCGCGGGCCGGCACGAGGCGGCCCTCAAGGCCCTTCTCGGTGCCCAGCGCCGTGATCCCCACCTCGGGGTCGCGCCGGCGCAGGGCGTCGGCGAGGTTCAGGGCGGGCTCGATGTGGCCCGCGGTCCCCCTCCGGCCAGGACGACGTGCACGGCTCAGGCCTCCCGGGCCGCGCGGGCCGCACGGGCCGTGCGCCGCCGGGGCACCGCGCCCGCCGCCAGCGCCTCGTGGCGGGCGAAGGAGAGCAGGATGCCGATGGCCATGAGCGAGGGCAGCAGCGACGAGCCGCCGTAGGAGACGAAGGGCAGCGGCACACCGGTGATCGGCATCAGCTGCAGCACCGCGCCGAGGTTGATCATCGCCTGGCCGACGAGCCAGGCCACGATGCCCACGCAGGTGACGCGCACGAAGGTGTCCGGGGTGCGGATGGCCATCCGCAGCGCGAACACGGTGATGGCCGCGAACAGCCCGATCACGGTCAGCGCACCGAGCAGGCCGAGCTCCTCGGCGATGACCGGGAAGATGAAGTCCGTGTGCGCCTCGGGCAGGGCACCCCACTTCTCCCGGCTGCCGCCGAGGCCCACGCCCCACCAGCCGCCTGTGCCCATGGCGTACTTGCCCTGGATGAGCTGCCAGCCGGCCCCGTCGAGGTCGGCCTCGGGATGCAGCCAGGCGGTGAACCGGCGCATGCGGTAGCCGGCGGTCAACGACATCGCGGCGATGCCGGCCAGGCCGATGGCGCCGAGCAGCACGAAGATCCGCATCGGTGCCCCGGCCACGAACAGCAGTGCCGCCACGATGACGCTCAGGATGATGGCCGTGCCCAGGTCACCCTCGGCAAGCACGAGCAGGACCAGCGCGCCGGCGACCGGCACGAACGGCACCGCGAGCTCCCGCCAGCGGTGCAGGATGTGGTCCTTGCGGGTGAACAGGTCCGCGGCCCAGAGGATGACCGCGAGCTTGGCGAACTCCGAGGGCTGCAGGCGGAAGGGCCCGAACAGGGCGATCCAGTTGCGCTGGCCGTGCACGCCCACGCCGATGCCGGGGACGAAGACCAGCAGCAGCAGGACGAACGATCCGAGCAGGAACGGCGTGCTGAACCGGCGCAGCGTGGCCACGGGGGTCCGGGAGAGCACGATCATGAGCGCCACGCCGAGCACCGCGAACATCGCCTGGCGGCTGAACAGGGTGAACGCCGAGCCGTAGATGTCGAAGGACTCCACGCTCGAGGAGCTGAGCACCATGACCAGGCCGAGGGCCAGCAGCAGCATGGCCGAGCCGAGGATCAGGTGGTAGGGGGCCATCGGGTGGCGGTTGAGCCGGTCGCGCCACCCCGGTTCGACGCTGTCGGCGCTGGGCCCCGTGGGGGTGCTCCCGCTGGGGGCGGGCCGGGTGGTCGCGCTCACGTGCCCTCCTGCGCCAGTGCCGCCACGGCCTCGGCGAACGCGTCACCCCGCTGGGCGTAGTCGCGGAACATGTCCCACGACGCGCACCCCGGGGCCAGCAGCACCGTGTCGCCGGGCCTTGCCATGGCCGTGGCGGCTGCCACGACCTCTGCCATGGCACCAGTGTCGGTGCGCTCGACCTCCACGATCGGCAGATCCGGGGCGTGTCGCGCCAGCGCATCGCGGATCACGGCCCGGTCGGCGCCGAGCAGCACCACGCCGACCATCTGCCCGGCCGTGGCGGCCACCAGCTCGTCGAACTGCTGGCCCTTGGCCAGCCCGCCGGCGATCCACACCACGCGGTCGTAGGCGGTCAGCGAGGTCTGCGCGGCATGGCAGTTGGTCGCCTTCGAGTCGTCGACGTAGCGGACGCCGGCCACGGTGCCCACGTCGGCGATCCGGTGGCCCGCGGGCTGGAAGTTGCGCAGGCCCTCACCGACCGCCGCGGCCGGGACGCCCAGGGCCCGGGCCAGGGCGGCGGCCGCCAGCGCGTTGGCCACGTTGTGCGGGGCGGCCGGGTGCACGTCGCCGACCACGCCGAGCTCCTGGGCAGCCTGGTGGCGGTTGGGCACGAAGGCCCGGTCGGCGAGGATGTCCTCGACCACGCCGAGCATCGAGATGTCCGGGATGCCGAGGGTGAACCCGATCGCCCGGCAGCCCTCGATGACGTCGGCCTCCTCGACCATCGCCAGGGTCACCGGGTCGGCGACGTTGTAGACCGCCGCGACCTGGGTGTGGCGGTAGATGCGCGCCTTGGCCGCGACGTAGTCCTCGAACGAGCCGAACAGGTCCACGTGGTCCTCGGCGATGTTCAGGCACACCGAGGCCAACGGGCTCATCGAGTGCAGGAACGGCAGCTGCGGGGCGCCCACCTCGACGGCGATGGCGTCCAGCTGGCCCTCGGGGGTGGCCTCGCCCATCACGACGTCGACCATCGAGACGCCGATGTTGCCCGCGGCCACGGTGCGCAGGCCGGCCGCGCGCAGGATCGACTCGAGCATGAGGGTGGTGGTCGTCTTGCCGTTCGTGCCGGTGATCACCAGCCACGGGGCCGCGCCGCTGCTCGGGCGCAGCCGCCAGGCGAGCTCCAGCTCGCCCCAGACCGGGATCCCCGCGGCCCGGGCGGCACCGATGATCGGGGCCCGGGGCGGCAGGCCCGGTGAGACCACGAGCAGGTCGAGGCCCTCGGGCAGCGCGTCACCGTCACCGAGGCGCACCTCGGCCCCGAGGAGCTCCAGAACCCGCGCCCGCTCCTGCTGGGCCGGTCCGGCTCCGGCATCCACGGCGCTGACCCGGGCACCCAGGCTCAGCATGGCCTCTGCGGCGGCGAACCCGGCGATGCCGATCCCGGCCACCGCGGCATGGACCGCCGACCAGTCCGCGGCCCGGTCCAGGTGCGTCACGTCGCTCATCGGATCCACTCCGCGTAGAACAGGGCCAGGCCGGCGGAGACGCACAGGCCCTGGATGAGCCAGAACCGCACGACGATCGTGACCTCGTGCCAGCCGAGCATCTCGAAGTGGTGGTGCAGGGGCGCCATGCGCAGCACCCGCTTGCCGGTGAGCTTGAAGGACCCCACCTGGGCGACCACCGACAGGGTGATGATCACGAACAGCCCGCCGAGGAGCAGGAACAGGAACTCGGCGCGGCTCATGATGGCCAGGGCAGCCAGCCCGCCGCCGAGGGCGAGGCTGCCGGTGTCGCCCATGAAGATCCGCGCCGGGCTGGTGTTCCACCACAGGAAGCCGAACGCAGCGCCCGCGCACGCCACGGCGAACACCGCGAGATCGAGGGGGTCGCGCACCTGGTAGCACTCGGGGCCGGGCTGCACCGCGCAGCTCTGCCCGTACTGCCAGACGCCGATGAGGGTGTAGGCCCCGAAGCTGAGCACCGAGGCTCCGGCGGCCAGGCCGTCGAGGCCGTCGGTGAGGTTCACCGCGTTGGTCACGGCCGTGATCAGGAACCACAGCCAGAGCATCACCAGGCCGACGGGGAGGGCCCAGGGCAGGTCGCGGATCAGGGAGATCGCCTGGGAGGCGGGCGTCAGGCCCTGGTCGTCGGGGAACTGGGTGGCCAGGAAGCCGAAGCTCAGCGCCACGGCAGCCTGGCCCAGCAGCTTGGTGCGGGCCCGCACCCCGCCGCTGCGGGACTTGAAGACCTTGAGGTAGTCGTCGGCGAACCCGACCGCCGACAGGCCCACCATCAGGTACAGGGCCAGCAGGCCCGAGGCGGTGGGCGGGGTCCAGCGGATCAGGTGGGCCAGGCCGTAGCCGAGGATCACGGCGACCACCATCGCCACCCCGCCCATCGAGGGCGTGCCCTTCTTGCCGCTGTGCTCCGGGTAGACGATGCCGTCGGCCGACTCGCGGATGGCCTGGGCGAGGTTGCGCCGGCTCAGGACCTTGATCAGCAGCGGGGTGCCCAGCAGGCTGACCAGCAGGGCGATGAGCGCGCTGAGGACGATGAGGATCATGCGGGGGGTTCCTCCATGAGGGCCTCGGCGACGGCCTCGAGCCCGATCGAGCGGGAGGCCTTGATGAGCACCACGTCCCCGGGTGCGGCCAGTGAGCGGACCAGCGCGACGGCGGCGGGCACGTCGGGGACCCAGCGGGCCTCGTCGTTCCAGGAGCCCTCCTGGGCCGCGCCCAGGAACAGCGGGCGTGCACCCTGGCCGACCGCGATGGTGGTGGCGATGTCCAGCCGGACCGCCAGGCGGCCCACGGCGTCGTGCTCGGCGATCGAGTCCGCGCCGAGCTCGCGCATCTCCCCGAGCACCGCGATGGTCCGCCCGTGCCCGCCCCCCATGGCGGCCAGCGTGCGCAGGGCGGCCTTCATGGACTCCGGGTTGGCGTTGTAGGAGTCGTTGACGATCGTCACGCCGCCCGGCGTCGTGGTCACCTCCATGCGCCAGCGGCTGCGCGGGGCCGCGCTCCCGAGCAGCTCCGCGGCCCGGGCGGGGGTCATCCCGAGCTCCAGGGCGACCGCCGCGGCGGCCACCGCGTTGGCGGCCATGTGCTCGCCGACCATCGCCATCGACACCGCCGCCTCGCCCTGCGGGCTGACCAGCCGGAAGCGGGCCCGGGCGCTCTCGTCGAGCACGAGGTCGGCGGCGCGCACGTCGGCGGCCGGTCCCGCGCCGAAGGTGACGACCCGTGCCCTGGTGCGCGCGGCCATCGGGGCCACGAGCGGGTCGTCGACATTGAGCACGGCCACGCCGTCGGGGCCCAACGCCTGGACGATCTCGCCCTTGGCCTCGGCGATGGCCGCCCGTCCCCCGAACTCGCCGACGTGGGCCGAGCCCACGTTGAGCACGACGGAGACGTCGGGCGGCGCGATCCGGCACAGCGTGGCGACGTGGCCCACCCCGCGGGCCCCCATCTCCAGTACCACGAAGCGGGTGTCGACCGTGGCCTGCAGGACCGTCAGGGGCAGGCCGACCTCGGTGTTGAACGAACCGGCCGGCGCCACCGTGGGGCCCAGGTCCTCCAGCAGCGTGGCGATGAGGTCCTTGGTGGTGGTCTTCCCTGAGGAGCCGGTGACGGCCACCACGCCGGGCCCCGGGCAGCGCGGCAAGGGTGTGGGTGGCCAGCTGGCCGAGGGCGACGACGGGGTCCTCGACGAGGATGGTCGGCAGGCCGGTGGGCCGGGAGCCCAGGGTGACGACCGCGCCTGCGGCGTGCGCCGCGGCTGCGAAATCGTGGCCGTCGACCCGCTCCCCCACGATCGCGCAGTAGAGGTCACCGGGGCCGCACAGCCGGGAGTCGGCTACCGCCCCGGTCACCGCGATGCCCGGATCCGGGCAGTCGACGAGCCGGCCGCCCACCGCCTCGGCGACGCCCGCCAGCGTGATCGGGATCATGGGCCCTCCTGCAGTGCCGCGCGCAGCTCGCACGCGGTCGTCGAACGGGGTGACCACGCCGGCCGCCTCCTGGCCCTGCTCGTGGCCCTTGCCCAGCACGAGCACCGCGTCACCGGTGCCGGCCAGGCCCACGGCCACGTCGAGGGCACGCCGCCGGTCTGCCTCGACGAGCAGGTCGGCCCGCTCGTCGGGGTGCACCTGCAGCGCACCGCCCATGATGGCCTCTCGGATCGCCGATGCCGGCTCCGAGCGCGGGTTGTCGTCGGTGATCACCAGCACGTCGGCGGCCCTCGCTGCCACCTGGCCCATCATCGGGCGCTTGTCCCGGTCGCGGTCCCCGCCGCAGCCGAGCACGACGATCACCCGCCCGGGCACCACCTCGCGGGTGGCGGTGATCGCCCGCTGGACCGCGTCCGGGGTGTGGGCGTAGTCCACGACGGCCAGGAAGTCCTGGCCGGTGACCACGCGCTCCATCCGGCCCGGCACCCCCGGGCACTCGCGGATGCCGCGGGCGGCCACCTGCGGGTCGACCCCGTGGTGGATCGCGGCCGCGAGGGCCGCGAGGGCGTTGGCCACGTTGAAGGTCCCGGGCAGGGCCACGCCTGCCTCGAGGGCCAGGCCGTCCGGGCCGACCGCGGTGAACGTGGCGGCACCGAGCGCGGCCGGGCGCAGGTCGCGCACCGTCCAGTCGGCCGGGCCGGTCACGGCGTAGGTGGCCACCGGGACGCCCGCGCGGTCGGCCAGGCGCCGGCCCCACTCGTCGTCGGCGCAGATCAGGCCCGCCCGCGAGCGCTCGGGGGTGAACAGGCTGGCCTTCGCCGCGAAGTAGGCCTGCATGTCGCCGTGGAAGTCCAGGTGGTCGCGGCTGAGGTTGGTGAACACCGCCAGGTCGAAGCAGACCCCGTCGACCCGGCCCAGGCTCAGCGCATGGCTGGAGACCTCGAGGGTCACCGCGCTGGCGCCGCGCTGGGCCATCACCGCCAGGGTCGCGTGCAGGTCGGGTGCCTCGGGGGTCGTGCGTGTGGCCGGAAGGACCTCGTCGCCGATCTGGGTGGCCACCGTGCCGATCACCCCGGTGGTGTGACCTCCGGCGCGCAGGGCCGCGTCGACCAGGTAGGCCGTGGTGGTCTTGCCGTTGGTCCCGGTGATGCCGGTGGTGCGCAGGCGCTCGGCAGGGCGGCCGTAGACCAGCGCGGAGACCGCGCCGAGCACTCCGCGCGGGTCATCGACCACCAGCAGCGGGAGGTCCACAGTCGGGTCGCCGTCACCGGCGGCGATCAGCGCGGCGCCCTCGGGGTCGGTGAGGATCGCCGCGGCGCCGGCAGCGGCGGCCGTCCGGGCGAACCGTGCACCGTGGGTGGTGAACCCGGGCAGTGCGGCGTACAGGTCGCCGGGACGGACCCGCCGGGAGTCCAGCGTGACCCCGGTGACGGACTCGGGAGCCCCGGCGCCCAGGCCGAGCAGGCTGCGCAGGTCGGCGCCCCGGGTGGGCACGCCGGTCGGTCGGAGGGACACGCCGCGACTACCAGGTGGTCGGGATGGTGGGCGAGGTGGTGCCCGACGGGGGGATGCGCAGCTCCTGGAGGGCGTAGGACATCACCGTCTTGAAGACCGGCCCGCCGAGCACGCCGCCGTAGTGGCCGTTCTTCGGGTTCTGCAGCACCACCTGGACGACGACCTCGGGGTCGTCAGCCGGGGCGAAGCCGATGAACGAGGCGCTGTAGCCGGAGTAGCCGCCGTTCGTGGCCTTCTCCGCAGTGCCGGTCTTGCCCGCGACCCGGTAGCCGGGGATCGTCGCCGCCGCACCCGTGCCCTCAGTGACCACGTTCTCCAGCATCTTGGTCATGGTCTTCGCGGTCTTCGCGCTGACCACGCGGATGCCGGGCTTGGTCTGCGCGGGCTCGAAGGTCCCGTCCGGGTTGACGTAGCCATCGATGAGCCGCGGGGTCAGGCGCACGCCTGCGTTGGCGATCGTCTGGTAGACGCTGGCCACCTGCAGCGAGGTGATCGAGTAGCTCTGCCCGTACGCGAGGGCCTGGAACGTGGTGGGCCACCAGTTCTCGGGCTTGGGCAGCAGGCCGGCCTCCTCACCCGGGAAGCCCAGCCCGGTGGGCTGGCCGATGCCGAACTTGCGCTGGTAGGAGTAGAGCTTCTCGCCCCCGATCTTGTCCGCGAACAGGATCGTGCCGATGTTGCTCGACTCGGCCAGGACGCCGTTGAGGGTCAGGTGCAGGGTCCCGTGCGGGGTGTGGTCGTGCGTGGTGTGCCCGGCGCGGTTGAGCACCGGCGGGACGACCATCTTCGTCGTCGGCTTGGCCTTGCCCTCCTCCACGACCGCCGAGAGGGTGAGCACCTTGCCGGTGGATCCGGGCTCGTAGATCTCCGACACCGGGCGGTTGCCCATGTTCAGCGGGTCGGCGCCGAGGTAGTTGTTCGGGTCGAACGTGGGGGCCGTGGCCATCGCCAGGACGCGGCCGGTCTTGGCCTCCTGCACGATGACCGTGCCGCTCTCGGCGTTGGCCTCCTTGACCCGGGTGGCGATCGCCCGCTGGGCCACGTACTGGATGTCGCGGTTGATCGTCAGCTGGACGCCCTGGCCGGGCTCGGGCTCGCGCACGATGTCCTCGGCCGCGGGGATCGCCTGGCCCTGCGCACCCTGCTCGAAGGTCCGCGATCCGTCGACGCCGCGCAGGCGCTTGTCCAGCGCCATCTCCAGGCCACCGGACCCGGTGCCCTCGGCGTTGACGTAGCCCAGCACGTTGGCGGCCAGGGTCCCCGAGGGGTAGGTCCGCGAGGTCGTCTTCTCGCTGAAGATCCCCTGGATGTCGAGCTCCTTGATCTGACGCCACTGCTCGGGGGTCAGGCCCTTGGCCAGGTAGACGAAGCGGTCGGTGCCGGTGAGGCGCTCGGTCAGCCAGGCCTGGTCCTTGTTCAGCATGGGCGCCAGGCGGGCGGCGGCCTCGGCGGGGTCCTTGACCAGGGTCTGGTCGGCGGTGATGTTGCGCGACTCGACCGTGATCGCCAGCGGGGCCCCCTCGGAGTCGTAGATGGGCCCGCGGTCGGCCAGGATCGGCAGGGTGCGCACGCGCTGGCTCTGGCCCTTGGCCGCCAGCTCGGGGCCCTTGATGACCATCAGGTCGAAGATCCTGCCCGCGTAGATGCTCAGCACCATCAGGACCGCGAACGTCAGGTAGATGGCACGGTTGCGCCCGTCGGCGCGGGCGTAGCGACGCGGGGTCACCAGGACCTGCTCGGTGGGCGCCTGACGCGGCGGCCGGGGCGGTGCAACCTGGCTCATGGGGTCACCTGCGGGGTCGGGGCGGTTGCTGGGGAGGCGGGGCTGGCGGCCGGGGCCGGGGTGACGGCGGGCGCGGGGGTCGCTGCGGCCGCTCCGGTCGCGGCGGCAGTGGGGGCTACGGCTGCCGGGTCGTCGAGGCCGGTGGCCGGGTCGAGGGCGGGGTCCACCAGCGGGACCGCGCCGGGGGTCGCTGAAGGCGCCGGGGCGCCCGCGCTCGGCCGGGGCGTCGGTTGCACGCCCGGGGCACCGGCGAAGCTCACCTTGCCGGTCGGGGTCGGGGCGGGCACGGGCTCGCCGAGGATCTCCCCGTCGGACAGCCGCAGGAACACAGGGGACCCGGCCGGGACCATGCCGAGCTTGCGGGCCCGCTTCTCGACCTCGCGGGGGGCCTCGGCGGCCTGGACGGCCCGAGCCAGGGCCTCCTCCTGCTCGGCCTTGAGAATCAGCGCGACCTCGAGCTCGTGCTGGCGGAAGGCTCCCTGGCTGACGATGGTGTTGATCAGCAGCACGGCGAAGAGGCCGATCGCCAGGGTGGCCGACGCGACCACGAGCAGGCGATGTCGCGGGGCACGGGTGCGCGCGGCGCCGCGTGAGCCGGTCCTCGCCGCCGAGGAAGCCCGGGTCCGGGCGCCGGGGGGGCCCTGCGGGGTCGTCGCGGCCTCCTGGTCGGTCGTGGCCGCCGGGGCCGCGGCGAACACCGGGTCGCTGGTCTCGGGCGCCGGTTGCTCCAGCAGGGCGGTGCGCGATCGACGCGGGGCGGTCCGGGCGCCGGGGGGTCGCTGCTCGCGGCGACCAGCCGTGCGCGACGAACTCATCAGACCTCCCGAGCGTTCCCTGCCAGCTTCTCCACCGCCCGCAGCCGCACCGATGCGGCTCGCGGATTGCGCAGGACCTCATCTTCTGATGCTTTCTGCGATCCGCGGGTCAGAACACGCGCAGTCGGGCGCAATTGCTCGGGAATCACCGGCAGGCCGTGCGGGATCTCGGGGTCGGTGCTCGGCTGCAGGGCCCGCTTGACGATCCGGTCCTCCCCCGAGTGGTAGCTCATCACAACCATCCGACCACCCGGGGTGAGCACCGACAGGGCCGCCGGGATGGCCGCGCGCAGCACGTCGAGTTCGGCGTTCACCTCGATGCGCAGGGCCTGGAACGTGCGCTTGGCCGGGTTGCCCCCGGTCCGCCGGGCAGGAGCCGGGATCGTGGCCCGGATCAGCTCCACCAACCGGGCGCTCGTGGTGAACGGCTCGCGCTCGCGCTCCCGCACGATCGCTCGGGCCAGCGGGCCGGCGAAGCGCTCCTCGCCGTACTCGCGCAGGATCCGGGCAAGGTCCCCACGCGGATACGTGTTGAGCACGTCGGCCGCGGTCTGGCCCTGCGTCTGGTCCATGCGCATGTCCAGCGGGGCGTCCTGGGAGTAGGCGAAGCCACGGTCGGCCCGGTCCAGCTGCATCGAGGAGACGCCGAGGTCGAACAGGATCGCGTCGGCGCGCCGGAGCCCCACACCGGCCAGGGCCTCGGCGATCCGGTCGTAGGTGCAGGCCACCGGATGGAAGCGCGATGCGTACGGGGCCAGCCGCGCGGTGGCCAGGGCCAGTGCGGCGGGGTCGCGGTCGAGGCCGACGACCGTCAGTCCCGGGTGCTCGGCGAGCATCGCCTCGGTGTGGCCCCCGAGGCCGAGGGTGGCATCGACGGCCACGGCGCCGGGGCGGGCCAGCGCCGGGCCGAGCAGTTCGAGGCAGCGCTCGAGCAGGACCGGGACGTGCTCGTCGGTGGACACCTAGCCGCTCACGAGCAGGTTCGGCACGTCGAGCGTGAGGACCGTGCACAGGACCGCGCCCGGCAGGGCCAGGACGGGTCGGCGCATCGAGGACACAGCGGCCTCCTGGGCTGGGGCGGGTAGAGGGCCGTACCACCAGGCCCCCCGCCGCGGACTCCGGCGCCGGGGAAGTGGCGTCGGGGCGGTTCGGCACCGGGGAAGTGGCGTCGAACCCGCGGAGGGGAATCTCGTGCGACGGCGGCCCCGCAGGTCGCGGGGCCGAGGGATCACGGAAGGGCGACACCTCCCTCCATGTCGAGCTCGGCGAAGGCGGACTCGTGGCGGGCCAGGTAGGTGTCCCAGGTCGGGGTGTCCCAGATCTCGATGCGCTGGTCGGCGCCGATCACGGTGAGCTCGCGGTCCAGGCTGGCGAAGTCGCGCAGGACCTGCGGGATGGTCAGGCGGCCCTGCTTGTCCAGCGACTCGTCGAAGGCCGTGGAGAAGAACACGCGGCTCATCGCCCGCACGCCGGGCTGCTCCTTGGCCTTCGCGCGCAGGTCGGCGGCGTACTCGTCGAACACCTCCCGCGGCCAGACGATCAGGCAGTGGTCGGAGCCCTTGGTGAGCACGAGTCCCTCGGTGAGGCCCTCGCGGAACTTCGCCGGAAGGATGATCCGGCCCTTCTCGTCCAGCTTCGGGAAGTGCGTGCCCAGGAACATCGCGCGCCTCACCTCCCCTCGACCCTCCACAGGGAACCCACGTCACCCCTCGATCCGCCACCATACTCCACAACCCTCCACTTGTCTCCATTTCCGCGTCATCCGCGCCCTCCTCCCTCCACCCCGGCCCCTCGGGCATCCCTGAGGGGACCGAACCAGGCTCCCCCGCCCGATCGCCCCCGCCGCGCGCCCCCGTGGCTACCCACCACCGCCGCGGTTCGAGCGCAGTGAGGATTCGGGCCCCGTCCGAGAGGGCGAACACGCGAGTGGGCCCCGTTCGAGGCGGTTTCACGCTCTCGAACGGGGCCCAAATCGGGGTTGGGGGGGTGGGGTTGGGGGGGTGGGGTTGGGGGGTGGGCGCGCGGGGGTGGGCGCGCGGAGCGGGGTGGCGGTGGCGCGGCCTGGGGTGAGTGCTGGCTATTGCGGTGTGGGGAGTTCCAGGGGGCCGGCCTTGGCCTGCGGGAAGTAGTCCTGGCCGATGCCCGAGGCGCGGGTCGGGACCATCACGGAGCGGTCGTAGGTCATCACCACGTCGCCGTCCTGGTTCAGCGCCCGGGTGACCATCGAGATGATGCCCATGTCCGGCCGCGACTTCGAGGACCGCTTGTCGGTGCAGATGCTTTCGGCGTAGATGGTGTCGCCCACGTACACCGGGTGGGTGAGCTTGATGTTGTTCCAGCCGAGGTTGGCCACGGCGTTCTGGCTCATGTCGATGACGCTCAGGCCGAGCACGAGGCCGACGGTGAACCCGGAGACCACGATGATGCGGCCCTCGGTGATCGGGTTCTGCTGGGACAGGTGCGAGTTGAAGTGCATCTGGTTGGTGTTGCAGGTCAGCAGCGTGAACCACGCGTTGTCCGCCTCGGTGATGGTGCGGCCGAACGGGTGCTGGTAGACGTCACCGACCTCGAAGTCCTCGAAGAACCGGCCGAGGACGGCGGGGTGGACGGTCATGGGTTTCCTCCTTCTCGCAGCGGTCAGCCCATTCTGTCGATCGGCCAGGTGCCCGCCCCACGCGGGGGTGGGGCCGGGCGCCCGGGCACCGGACGACTCGGGGGTGGCGTGTGCCGCGCCCATGGGTGATGCTTGGTCACGCACCGCGACGCCACGACGGAGGACCGATGACCGACACGCTGGACGGCACCGTGCTGGACACGGCCGCCCGGATCCGATCCGGCGTGGAATCCGTGCTGGCCGGCAAGCCCGAGGCTGTGCGGATGTCCCTGACCGTGCTGCTCGCCGGCGGCCACCTGCTGATCGAGGACGTGCCCGGGGTGGGCAAGACCCTGCTGGCCAAGAGCCTGGCGCGCACCCTCGGGGCCACGGTCCGGCGCCTGCAGTTCACACCCGACCTGCTGCCCAGCGACGTGACGGGCGTGTCGGTGTTCAACCAGGAGACCCGGCAGTTCGAGTTCCGGCCCGGGGCGATCTTCGCCAACGTGGTGCTCGCCGACGAGATCAACCGGGCCTCGCCCAAGACCCAGTCGGCGCTGCTGGAGGCCATGGAGGAGCGCCAGGTCTCCATCGACGGCACGACGCACCCGCTGGCCTTCCCCTTCCTCGTGATCGCCACCCAGAACCCGGTCGACATGGAGGGCACCTACGCGCTGCCCGAGGCCCAGCGCGACCGGTTCATGGCCCGCATCTCGCTGGGCTACCCGAGCCAGGCCGACGAGCGGAGGATGCTCCTCGAGCACGCAGGCGAGGACCCGCTGTCGACACTGGAGCCCGCGGCCACCCATGAGGAGCTCACGGCCCTGATGGCCGCAGTCAACGCCGTGCACGTCTCGGAGCCGGTGCGCGGGCTCGCGGTGGCGGTGACCACCGCGAGCCGGACCGCCCCGGAGCTGCGCCTCGGGGCCAGCCCGCGCGCGACCCTCCACCTGGTCAGGGCCGCCCGGGCCTGGTCGGCCCTGGAGGGACGGGCCTTCGTCCTGCCCGACGACATCCTCCTGCTGGCACCCACCGTCCTGGGCCACCGGGTGCTCCTGGCCGCGCCCGCCGCGGCAGCCGGGATGTCGGGCACCGATGCCATCCGCGCGGTGCTCAGCCGGGTGCCACGCGCGGCCTGGAGCTGAGGCGTGTCCCCCGCCGGCGCGTTGGCCGCGCGCCTGGGCCTGACCGGGCGCGGGGCCGCATTCGTGTTCACCGGGCTGGGGCTGGTCGCCTTCGGGATCCTGGGGCGCGTCGTGCCGGTGGTGCAGTTCGGGGCGCTGATCGCGCTGCTTCCCCTGGTCGCCTCCGCGCTGACCCGGGGCCCGCGGGCCACCCTGGGCCTGACCCGCACGCTCTCGGCCACCGAGCTGCCGTCCGGCGAGGTGCTGCTGGTCACCGTCAGCGTGCGCGGGCACTTCCCCCGCGGGCGCAGCCTGCTGCTGGAGGACTCCGCAGACCCCTCGCTGGGCGGTTCCCATCGGTTCGCCCTGAACGCCTCGGGGCAGACCCTGACCCGACCGAACTACCGGGTCCGGGTGGGATCCCGGGGGTTGCACGACCTGGGCCCGATGCGCCTGCACGTGGTGGACCGCTTCGGGATGGTGCACAAGGTGATCACCGGCGAGGTGCGCGACCAGGTGCTGGTCCACCCGCGGGTGGTGACCCTCGACGACGCAGTGCTCGGCGGCACGTCGCTGGGCGCCGGGACCCGGCACCTCGGCTCGCCCGGCGCGGCCGTGGACGACGTGATCCCACGGGACTACCGCCCCGGTGACGAGGTCCGGCGCATCGACTGGAAGGCTTCGGCGCGTTCCGGTGCGCTCATGGTGCGCAGCGAGGAGAGCCCCTGGCGCTCGGCGGTGACCCTGGTGGTCGACGTGCGGGAGGCCGCCCACCGGGGCGCCGAGCCCGAGTCGTCGCTGGATGCCGCGCTGAGCATGGTGGCCAGCATCGGGTGCCTGGCCCTCGAGGGCGGATGGGACCTCACGGTCCGGACCACTGACGATGCGCTGGTCTTCTCCGGCTCCGCCATGAGTGGGGTGGAGGCCGAGAAGCGCACACTGCTGCGCGCGCTGGCGATTGTCCCCACGAGCCCGACCGCCGTGCCCCAGGTGGCCGCCGGCCAGGGCGACCCGAGCGGATCGGGACCCCTGGTCCTGGTCACCGGGCACCTGGGAGCCACGACCGCTGCGCTGCTCGCCCGGCTCGGCGCACGCAGCCCGGTGCGGATGGTCATCGGCGTGGCCGCCGAGCAGTGGGGCGAGCCCGAGCTGGCCCGGCTTGCGGCGCAGCGCGAGCGGCTGGCCCTCGGGGCGTTCCGGATCGCTGGATGGCGGGTGACCCTGCTCGAGCGCGGCCAGTCCCCCGCTGACGCCTGGTCGAGCCTGGCCGGCGCGGCCGTGGCCGAGACCCCGGTCGAGGTGACCGGCGAGGGGCCCGATGTCGATGAGCCCGTCGGCGCCGGCGTCGGGGCTGCGGTCGGCGCTGGGGTCGGGGCTGCGGCGTCCGCGCCGCTCGGCGGGCCGTCGCCCTCGCCCGGTGCCGCTCGGGCCCCTGCCGACCCGTCAGGCAGGCTGGACCCATGAGCTCCCCACCACTGGCGCCGGAGGAGGCCCGGGCCGCAGCGCGCGCCGGTGCCCGCGGCCGCGCGGCGCAGGTCGGCCCCGACGCGGCGCACCTGTCCCTGGCCGCGCGGTGGCGGCGGTTGCGCAGCCGGTTCGCGCCGGCACGCGCAGGCGTGGGCCTGGCCGGGGGCCTCGCCGTCCTCGCAGCGGCCGTGTGCCTGCAGGCACTGCTCGACGGGGGGTGGTGGTTGCCCCGGACGATCCTCTGCGTGGCGGCCGTCGTGGCCACCGGCTGCCTGGGCCGCGCGGTACGCCTGCCGGCCCCCCTGCAACCGATCGTCCAGGCCGTCGTGCTGCTGCTCGTGCTCACCCAGCTGTTCGCGCGGGAGAGCGCGGTGTGGGGCTTCCTGCCCGGGACAGCGGTGATCCGCGCCCTGTCGGACCTGGTGGCGCAGGGGCAGGCGTACTCGAACGCGACCGTCCCCCCCGCCCCGTTCGATGAGGGTCTGCTGCTCCTGGTGGCAGGTGGGGTGGGCTTCGTGGCCGTGGCTGTCGACACGCTGGCCGCCGAGCTCGACCTGCCCGGGCCCACCCTGCTTCCACTGGCCTCCCTCTACCTGGTGCCGTGGGTCATCCAGGACGGATCGGCCTCGCCCTGGGGGTTCGCGCTGGTCGCCCTGGGGTGGCTCGGCATCCTCTCGGCCTGTCAGCGCCAGCGTGCGGCGCAGTGGAGCCCCGACGCACGCCCCGGGTCGCCCGGGATCGGGGTCACCGTGGCGCTGGCGACCACGCTCGTGGCGGCCATGGCCGGCGGCCTGGCCACACTGCGTGGTCCCGCCGGCGATGCGGGCCTGGGTGCCGGCTCGGGCTCGGGCACCGTCTCCATCGACGCGCTGGTCAGCCTGCGCCGCTCGCTGGTGGGCAATGACCAGCGGACGCTTCTGACCTATTCGACGGGGGCCGCGGGCCCGGACTACCTGAGGCTGGCGATCCTCGAGGAGTTCGACGGGGAGCGGTGGTTGCCGGTGCCCGACACCGCGGCCCCGGAGATCCCGCGCAGCGCGCTGGGGGCGCAGCGCTACGCCAGCCTCACCAGCGCCCGGGCCACCGGCGCGCTGCCGGAGGGTGTGGTCGACTACGAGATCGCCGTGGGCCCCCTGGGCGGGCGGACGGCGCCGACGCCTGCTGGCACGGTGGCGGTGGGATCCTCCTGGGAGACGGCGTGGGGCCAGCGCACGGGCATGCCCGAGGCGATCGACCTCGACGGCATCGAGGGTGAGCGATTCCAGGCCTCGGTGCTGCCCCTGGGCCTGAGCCCGACCCAGCTGCGGGCCGCGAGCCTGATCCCCGGCGAGCAGGTCCCCGCAACGACGCTCGACGACCCCACGCCCCTGATCGGCGATGACCTCCCGGCCCAGGCCCGCGAGCTCGTGGCCGACGCGGCCACCCCGTTCGACAAGGCCCTGGCGATCCAGCGGTGGTTCACCACCACAGGCGGGTTCTCCTACTCGACCAGCGTCACGACCGGCGCCGGCGAGGACGCGCTCGCCTCGTTCCTCGAGGAGAAGGTCGGGTACTGCGAGCAGTACGCCGCGGCGATGGCGTTGATGGCGCGCGCGGTGGGGATCCCCTCGCGGGTCGTCGTCGGATTCACCCAGGGCAGCAAGGAGGACGACCAGTGGGTGGTGCGTGGCACCGACGCGCACGCCTGGCCGGAGCTGTGGATGGGGTCGGCGGGCTGGGTCCGGTTCGAGCCCACGCCGGGCGCCCCGACCACGCGCATCCCTGCCTATGCCGCACCGACGATCAGCGGGAACGCCCCGGACCTGCCGACCGGTGAGAACGCCAACGGCGGCTCGGCCTCCCCCGGCAGCACCTCGGATCGCCGTGGTCCGGACTTCGCCGGCGAGGGGGCCGTGGCCGAGAGCCGGAGCTCCGCAGGCTGGTGGTGGCTGGGCGGCGTGGCCCTGCTCGTGCTGCTGGCCGTTCCTGCCCTGCTGCGCTTGGTGCGCCGCAGGCGACGCTTGCGCTCCGCCGATGCCGACGAGGCCTACCGCGAGCTGGTCGACACCCTCGTGGACCTGCGCCTCGGCGAGGAGGGGGCCACTCCGCGGCGGACGCGGGGCACGGTCGCGGGGCTGCTCGCCGCAGACGACGTCGACGGGCTTGCCGCGCTGGACCGTGTGATCAGCGCCGTCGAGCGCCAGCGCTACGCAGCGCCGGAGCCGGCGCTCGGCGCAGGCTCCGGTCAGGCGGAGGCGACGGGTCGGTCAGGTGTCGGCGGGGATCCCGCAGGCAGGGCCGGCGGAGTGGGCTTCGCCGGTGGGGTGGGGGCCGCCGGTGGGGTGGGCGGTGCGGGTGGAGTTGCCGTCGCGGCGCCGGCAGCCGGGACCGAACCCTCGGCCACACGCTCGGCGGGCCCGCGTGCGGGATTCCTCGCAGCCGACGTCCGCGCGGTGCGCCGCGCCCTGTCCGCGCGGGTTCCCCGGGTCCGGCGCCTGGCGGCCGCCCTGGCGCCCCCGTCCATCCGGCCCCGACGCGCTGGTTAGTCTGGGCCCACCACGGTGCGTGGGCGAGGCGGATCGCGGTTGACCGGGTCCGACCCGCCCACGGCCGCGAGCCCTCCCCCTCCCGTCACAGACAGGTACCCCATGGATCAGATCAAGCCAGGTTGTGAGCCGTTCTCCGCAGATGGGTCCGGCGAGAACGCCCGGACGGGAATCGTCCTGGTGCACGGCTTCACGGGTTCTCCGGACAGCACCCGGCCCTGGGCGCAGTACCTCAATGAGCGCGGATACACCGTCGACGCCGTGCGCCTGCCCGGCCACGGCACCACCTGGCAGGACGCCAACACCAAGACCTTCGCCGACCTGCAGGCCTGCGTCGACGACGCCGTCGAGGACATGGCCGCGCGCACGGACCGCGTGTTCCTCATGGCGCAGTCGTTCGGCGCTGCCCTGACCCTGCGCGTTGCGGCCGAGCGCGCGGCGGATATCGCCGGCGTGGTGCTCGTGAACCCGTGGGTGCGAGCCGACGGGGTGGCGGGGTGGCAGAAGCACCTCGTGCCGATCCAGAGGTTCCTGCCGTACGTGGTCAAGAGCGTGCCCGGTGTCGCCAGCGACATCGCCGACCCGGAGGGCGAGGAGCTCGGCTACGACCGGATCCCGATCGTGCTGGCCGTGCAGGCGCTGAACACCTGCTTCTCCGAGCTGCGCGCGAGGCTGGGCGCCGTGAGCGCCCCCATCCAGCTGCACATGTCACAGGTGGACCACGTGCTCGACCCGAACAATGCCGAGCTGATCCGCGCCGAGGTCAGTTCCCCCATCGAGGAGTTCAGCCTCGAGCGCTCCTACCACGTGGCGACGCTCGACTACGACGCCGAGAAGATCTTCGCGGACTCGCTGGCCTTCGTGGAGGAGCACTCGTAGGCCACGACCGCCCGGCGGTGACCCCGCACGGGTCCCCGGTCCCCACGAACATGGACCCCGATCCTCAGAGCATGAGGGTCGGGGTCCTGGGTCGTTGGTGACGAGGTGGTTGATGTCCTGGTCGTTGACGTCCTGGTCGTTGCGGAGCGTGGACGGGTCAGAAGTCGCCGGTCTCGCGGCGGCGGCGCCACCGCTCCTCCATGCGCTCGGTCAGGGACTCACCACGACGAGCCTTCGGGGCGCGAGTGCTGCGCGGTGTGCGCGGCCCGACGGAACGTGGTCCTGCCGGGCCGGGCGCGGCCTGGCCCGGCTGCGCGGGCGCGGGACGCAGGGCGACGACGGCCAGCCAGATGCCGCCGAGCATGGCCAGGAATCCGACGACACCGACCACGACCAACTGGCTGGCCACACCGGTGAGCAGCAGGCCGATCCCCACCAGGAACGCCACGACACCCACAGCCACCTTGCGACGGTCGCCGGCGATCGCCCGGGGGTTGCGCATGCTGGTCGCGAACTTCGGGTCCTCGGCGTAGAGGGCACGCTCCATCTGCTCAAGCAGGCGCTGCTCATGCTCGGAGAGCGGCACGGTGACCTCCTAGAGGATGGTACGACCGACGGTCAGATCCTCAGGATAGAGAGCGTTGGCCGAATAGGAAACCCGAGAATGCGTGTCGTTGCCCCGGTTGGCCGATGAATCGTCCCCGCGACCCCCCGAACGGGCCTCCGCAGGTGTGTGGAGGTGCTTTCGACGTGTTCACCGGAGGCGGTTTCCGGAGGTGGGGGGGCCCTGGTCTGCGCCGGGAGCCGGGGTCGGTGCGGGCGTCGCGGTGGCGCGGCCCGGCGACGCATCCGCAGGCGTGCGCTCGCTGTCGGTGCGGTGCTCGGGGAGCAGGCGCGCCGGGCGCACGCTGCCGCGACCGAACCGGTCGGCGAGCCGATCCACGGCCTCCTCGGCCTCGCGCCACCCGCGCTCGGGGGCCCCGAGGACCATCTGCATCTGCACCTCCTCGGTCTCGAGGATCCCCTCGACCCGCACGCCGACCAATCGGATCCGGGCCCGGTCCAGGCGCAGCGCCTGGTACAGGCCACGTGCCTCGTGGAAGATCTCGCGGCTGACGTCGGTGGGTGACTTGCGGGTGCGGGATCGGGTCAGCGTCGTGAAGTCGGCGAAGCGAACCTTGATGCTGACCGTCGTGCCGGAGAACCCTGCCCGGCGCATACGGGCGCCCACCTTCTCCGACAGGCGCAACAGCTCCGCGAGGATCACCTCGGGGTCGTCGACGTCGCGGGCGAAGGTCTCCTCGGCACCCACGCTGCGCTCGCGCTCCCGGGCGGTCACCGACCGGGGGTCCCGACCCCAGGCGAGATCCGCCAGGTGGCTGCCCGCAGCCTGGCCGAGTGCGCGCACCAGGGTGTCGCGGGGAGTGTGGGCGATGTCGCCCACGGTGCGCAGGCCCAGGCGGTGCAGTTGCTCCTCGGTTCGCTCCCCCACCCCCCACAGGGCACCGACCGGCATGGGGTGCAGGAACGAGATCACCCGGTCGGCGGGGATGACCAGCAGCCCGTCGGGCTTGCACTGCGTGGAGGCGAGCTTGGCGACGAACTTCGTGGAAGCCACACCGACCGAGCAGGTGATGCCCTGCTCGTCGTGGACCTGGGCCCGGATCCGCTCGGCGATCGCGCGGGGGCTGCCGTAGGCCAGACGGGCACCGGCGACGTCGAGGAACGCCTCATCGAGGCTGAGCGGCTCCACGAACGGCGTGATGGAGGTGAACATCTCCATCACCGAGGCCGAGACCTCGCTGTAGTGGGTGTGGTCGGGGGGCACGACGACGATGTCCGGGGCCAGTCGCAGCGCACGGCTCATGGGCATGGCCGAGTGGATCCCGTACTGGCGGGCCTCGTAGGTGGCGGCGACGACGACACCGCGACTGCCAGCTCCACCGACGATCATCGGCACCCCTCGCAGCTCGGGGCGGCGTGCGACCTCCACCGAGGCGTAGAAGGCGTCCATGTCGACGTGCAGGATCGGGCAGCCCTCGTCGTCGTCGCCGAGGCCGGTGGGCGCGTTCGGCCGGGTGATCTGACTGCGGCTCACGTCGCACCTCCTCCGGGGCTACGGTGCCACACCTGCCGCGGGGCGTGGCTCACCATCCGCTGCTTCCCGGGCTGGCATGCCAGAGCTTGCCGGGGGCCTTCGTGCGCGCCGCCGGCGACTTCGGCACCGAGGTGGGGTCGGCTCCCGCCGGCTTGATGTCGGCGTAGGGCGACTGGCGGAACCCACTGGCATGCACCAGGACCCGCCTGCGCTGGCCCATGCCCCCGGCTGCTGTGCGCCCGATGCCCGCCTCCGAGCGATCCGCCACCTCGCCCTCGACGACGGGGACGTCGATGACCTGGGTGGGGCGCCGCCGGGTCTCGACCACGGGGAACCCGCTGATGTACTCGGCAACCCCGACCCGGCCGCTGCCCGCCCAGATCTCGTGGACCACGCCGAGGTCCCAGCACCCGGTGGCCCGGATGGAGATCCCGCGGGGGCCGGTGCGCCGGGTCAGCCCACGCACCAGCAGCAGCCATCCGGCGAAGACGGTGGGGGCATAGGGGTCCTGGGCGTCCTCGAAGAAGGTGGCATCCGCCGGGCCCGTGGAGTCGTCCAGGGTGAGGAACACGACCCGCCGGCCGCTGCGGATAGGTGGGGTCTGGGTGGCGACCTTGACCCCGGCGACCCACACCTCGCTCTGGGAGCGCTGGGCCAGCAGGTCGCGCGCCGGCACCACCCCGAGGTCGGCGAGCATGGGCCGGTAGAAGTCGATCACGTGGTGGCTGACGTCCATCCCGAGGACGTCGAGCTCGGCTCGGACGCTCTCCCCCGCCGACATCTCCGGAAGCCCGCTGCCCCGGGCGGGCCCGGGCATCGGAAGTTCGAGGCAGAGCTGGACCTCGCTGGGCCGGACCGCCGCCGGGGCCTGGGACTGCGCCGCGGCCGCCCGGGCGGGGTCCCCTGCGCGGGGCACGCCACCGCCGCCCACGGGGGCCGATCCCGGTCCGGAGGGGCCGGGGGGACCCTCCGGACCGGAGCTCCAGATCCGGGCGGCGTGCTCCGCCCGGGGATCCACGGGGGCCCGGCCGAGCGCCGGGGTGCCCGTCCCCACCACCCCGGCCCCCACGACGCCCGACCCCGTCACTGCCGGCCCAGCGCTACCCGCACCAAGGGTCCGGGCTCCCACCTGGACGGCCCCGCCCTGCACGGACGCCGCCTGGGCGGCTGCCGACCGGCCACTGCGCCCACCACGCCCGCTGCGGCCCGAGCGCCCACTGGCACGGGCGGCGCTGCGCGACATCCGCTCGCAGTCGGCCACCTCGAGCAGCAGGTCGCGGCGCGTGGCCTGCCCGCGCAGGCGCATGCCGAGCGACAGGTCGATGCCGTAGACGGTGTCGAACCCCCCGGTGAGCACCAGGTTCTCGACCACCGGGGTCGACACGTGCGCACGGTTCCAGAAGTCCGAGAGCGAGGCATACGGCTGCCCGGCGACGATCCGCTCCACCTCGGCCGAGGAGATGCCCTTGACCTCGGTCAGGGGCAGGCGGATCCCGTATGCGCTGCCGTCGGGCAGGCCCGCCAGCGACGGCCTGGTCGAGGGGGTCGGGAAGGGCTCGACCCGGTACTCCCGCGCCGACCGGTTGACGTCGAGGCCGAGGATGCTGATGCCCAGGTTGCGGGCGTCGTCGAGGATCAGCCGCTTGGGGTACATCCCGGGGTCGTGGGTGAGCACCCCGGCCAGGAACGCCGCGGGATGGTGGGCCTTCAACCAGGCCGACTGGTAGGTGGGCAGGGCGAAGGCGGCGGCGTGGGCCTTGCAGAAGCCGAAGGAGGCGAACGCGCGCAGCACGTCCCAGATCCGCTCGACCACCTCCAGGCAGTACCCCCGGCCCATGGCCTGCGGGTAGAACCATGCCCGAACCTGGGCCTGACCCTCCGGGGAGCCCATCGAGCGGCGCAGCTCGTCGGCCTCGGCCAGCGTGCAGCCGGTGACCGTGGCGATCACGCCGATCACCTGCTCGTGGAACACCACGACTCCGTGGGTCTGGGCCAGCACCGGCTCGAGGTCCGGGTGCAAGTAGTCGGTCTGCGCCCAGCCCTGGCGCGCGCGCAGGAACGGGGTGACCATGTCGGACTTCACCGGGCCGGGCCGGAACAGTGAGATGTCGATGATGATGTCGTCGAAGGTCTCGGGGGCGAACTTTCCGATCAGCTCGCGCTGACCCGGGGACTCGATCTGGAAGCAGCCCAGCGTGTGGGTGGTGCGGATCATCGCGAACGTGTCAGGGTCGTCCAGCGGAACCGCGTCGAGCTCGATGGGCTCCCCGCCGAGGCGGACGACCTCGTCGAGGGCGTGGGCCATGGCCGACTGCATCCGGATGCCCAGCACGTCGAGCTTGAGGAAGCCCATCTCCTCGACGGCGTCCTTGTCGAACTGGCTCATCGGGAAGCCCATCCAGCTGGCCTCCACCGGGGTGCGGTCCAGCAGGGACACGTCGCTGAGAAGCACGCCACAGGGGTGCAGCGCGACATGCCGGGGCAGCCCGTCGAGGGCCTCCACGAGGTCGAGGAACCCGTCGAGGCGCCCACCCGCAGCCAGCCGGCCCAGCCCCGAGCTGCGCAGTTCGGGCAGGTCGACCAGCGCCGCGCGGGCGTCGCGGGCCCGGATGTGCGGGAACGCCTTGGCGAACACGTCGATCTCCCCCGGGGGCAGGCCCAGAGCGGCCCCGACATCGCGGATGGCGTGGCGGACCCGGTAGGTCTCCATCATCGAGACGGCCACGCACCGCTCCCCGCCGAACCGCTCGAGGATCCGGGTGTAGATCTCGGTGCGCCGCGCGGATTCCACGTCGATGTCGATGTCGGGCAATGCCTGGCGCAGCGGCGAGAGGAACCGCTCCATGATCAGCCCGTGGGCCTGCGGGTCGACCCCGGAGATGCCCAGCAGGTAGTTGACCAGGCTCCCGGCCCCGGAGCCCCGAGCAGCCACCCGGATGCCCATGCCGCGGATGAGGTCGACGACCTCGGCCACCGTCAGGAAGTACCCGCCGTAACCGAGGGTCGCGATGGTGGCCAGCTCCTGCTCGAGTCGCTCGCTGGCCGCCCGATGGGAGCGCAGGGTCGTGTAGCGGGACTCCAGAACCGCCTGGCAGCGGTGGCGCAGCACCCGATCGGCCATGCGGGCCTGGGCCTCCGCGGGGGCGCTGCGCACCTCGGCCCCCTCGAGCCCCGGGGCTCCAGCTGGGAACAGGACGTCGAGCTCGGGGACGTGCACCGAGCCGATGCCCATGTCCGCCGCCGGGTCCATGCGGGCGCTGTCGGCCAGCTCGGCGGTGGCGGCCAGCAGCCGCCGGGCACCGACCATCCCCACGCCGGCCGCCGCGGCGACCTCCTCGGCGATGGCCCGCATCTCCTGCGCGCTCTTCAGGTAGCCCTGGGCATTGGCCCGGTCGAGGTGGCGGGGGTCCAGCGGGACGAGTCGGCGGATCGCGTCGAGCACGTCGACGACCGGGGCCTGGGCCGGCGTGAGGTGGCGCACCGCGTTGGTCAGCACGGCCGGGACCCCAACGCTGGCGGCGAAGCCGAGCATCCGGCCTGCGAAGGAGCTCGACAGCGTCGCGTGGTCGCCGCGCGCGCCGCTGCGATGGGACACGATCTCGATGCGGACCTCGGCGCCGAGGACCTCCTGCCAGCCGGCCAGGAGGTGGGCCGCCTCGTCGGGCCGGCGGCGGGCCAGCGCACGGCCCACATCGGAGTCCGGGCCCAGGAGGGCCACGAGACCCCGGGTGTGCTCGGCGAGCACCTCGCGGCGCAGCAGCGGCCGGCCGCGCTCCCCGGACAGGTGGGCAGAGGAGATCACGCGGCTCAGCGAGGCCCACCCGGGCGCCCCCCGCGCCAGCAGCACCACGCGGGGGTGGCCCGCATCGACGGCCACCCCGCCCCGGGCGGGCGTGGCAGCCCGCCGAGGCGATCCCGCCGGATCCTGCAGCGGGGCCACCGCGAGGTCGACCCCGAGGATCGGGCTGATGCCCGCGTCACGGCAGGCCAGCGCGAACGCGACGGCGCCGTAGGCCCCGTCCCGGTCGGTCAGCGCCAGGGCGTCCTGGCCGAGCTCGGCGGCCCGCTGGACGAGCACCTCCGGCCGGGAGGTGCCGTAGCGCATCGAGTAGCCGGAGGCCACGTGCAGGTGGGTGAAGCCGGGCATCCCTCCCCCTACAGCGCATCCGGGAGGATCGCCTGCTGGTCGACCCCGATGACGGCGGCGACCTGCGCGAGGAAGGACTCGGCGTCGCGCAGCAGGTCATCGGCCTCCCGCTGGCTGACCACGGGCAGCCCCGCGTCGGCGGCGGCGCGCTTGGCCGCGTTGGCGGCGAAGAACGCGGCCCACTCCTGCAGCTGCGGAGCCACCGCCGGAAGCAGCGTCCAGACGCTGCGGATGCGGCCCCGGCCGACCGGGTGTGCCCGGGCCGCCAGCACCGCGGCCGCAGCACGCAGCGCAGCGAGGTGGGCGGTAGCGTACCGGCGGCCCGGCTCGGGGATCGTGTAGGCCTCGAGCAGGCATCGGGCGGCCCCGGCCAGCAGCTCACGGGCCTGGTACGGGATCGGCGGGCTCGTGGGAACGGCGACCATCGCGCGGCCCTCCTAGTCCATCGTCCGGGCCAAGACCCAGCGGTCGGCGGCCATGTCGCAGCGCAGGTCGTAGACGCCGGTGCTGTCCGAGCGCCCGGACTGGGCCTCGACGCGCCACACCTCGTGCTCGTGCGGGGGGATCGCCCCCTCCAGCGCCCGGCGGGAGCCGCCCCACCAGGTGGAGGACTCGATCCAGTGGGCGACCACGGCGCGCACCACGTACAGCCGTCCGCGCCACAGGAACTGCGCAGGACGGTCCGCGATCGGCGGATCCCCCGCCCTGCGGACGTCGATCGGGTCGGTGTACGTACGGCTCATTGCGTCCTCCTGGCGGCAGCTGTGCAGTGGTGGTCGCCGGGGAAGACGGCTGTGGAAGGATCGGCCTGCGCCGGGCGCTTCCCTCGCCTGCGCAGGCCGATCCTCCAGATGTCTGGATCCGTGGGTCGAGGACGGTTCCGTGACATCGAGTGATTCGAACGGGTGTTCGAACGAGGACAAACGTACGCCCCCGGGCTGACAGCGTCAACCCCCGGGGTGGGGATACTGGGGACCATGCCCGAGACCACCGGCCCCGCCGTCGTGAGCCTGCACATCTGGGGGGTCCCGAGCCACCGGATCCCGACTGCGCTGACCCACATGGCCCGCCACCGCCGGCCCCTGCGCGCCCTGCCCGGCCTGCGCTTCGCCAAGCTGCTGGGCACGGGAACCGGGCGCACCTTCACCCCCCGCGACGCCGACGCCCACCACTGGGGCGTCCTGGCCTGCTGGGACTCCGAGGACGGACCGGCTCGCCTGGCGGACTCCAGGGTGGCCGCCGACTGGGAGCGGATCGCCACCGAGTCGGCCACGTGGGTCATGCGCCCGCTGGCCAGCCGCGGGCTGTGGGCCGGCCACGAGCCGTTCGGCCAACCCTCCCCCACCCGCCGCTGGGACGGGCCGGTTGCGGCCATCACCCGCGGGCGGATCAAGCCGCACATGTGGCGCAGCTTCTGGGCCTCGGTGCCCCCGGTCGCCCTCGACGTCCACGCCGGCGGCGGCCTCACCTTCGCGATGGGTATCGGCGAGGCCCCGGTGGGCCTGCAGGGAACCTTCTCCACGTGGACCGACGGGGCGGCGATGACCGAGTTCGCCCACCGCCGGCCGGCCCACCAGCAGGTGATCGCCCGGACCGCCGAGCGCGACTGGTACTCCGAGGAACTGTTCGCCCGCTTCGCCCTGCTTGAGGCCAGCGGCACGGTGGCCGGCCACCCGGTGCCAGGGCCGGCCACGGGACGGGACGGCAGCGCGCCCGCGTCCTGACGGACCCGCGGCGCCTGACCGGTGCGCCCCTATCGCCCAGTTGGACGCGCACCGGGCGGGCGGTGCTCGCCCGCGAGCAGCGCTCAAACGCTTGGGCGACGAGCCTCGCTCGACTCCCGTCATGGTGCACCACGCCGGGAGGCTCAAGGCATCCCCACGCGAGGACGGCATCTCAGCCGAGGCTGCCACCAACGGTCCAGCCGTTCGCCACCATCTCATCGTGGGAGAGCCGGATCTTGCCACGGTCTGACACTTCGAACTGGTAGTAGTCCGTGTCCGGCACGTCTGGGAAGGTGAAGCTGAAGCGACAGATCGGCTCCATCGGCCAGTTGTCCACCGTCTCGCCCGCTCCAAGGTAGGTGCTGCTTAGGACGGCCCCGGCGCCATCGAAGAGGGTCGCCTGGGTCTCAGGACTGATGTCGCCGTAGCCCCCCGAACCGTGGCAATGGCGGGAACCTGAGCCCGAGAACTCAAAGACGGCACTCACGGCATGTGTCGCGCGAGGCCCCAGCGCCGGGCGTGATCCAGCAATCCCGACAACCGCGAGGCTGCCAACCGCACCGAGCGTCGCGACAGCCCCGAGGACTACCCACTTGGGACTGACGCGGCGCTGGCCATCTGGCAGACGCACCCGATCTTGGCGCGAGCCGTTAGCTCGAAGTTGCTGGCTATCCAGGTCGGGCCTGATCTGCTGCATCCGGATCCATTGGGATCCTGACCACACGTGGTTGCCCATGGCCACACCCGGGCTCAGTGGAAGCCACTGCTGGCCAGTCCAGACGCCGTCCTTGGTGAAGTGCACTGGGCATCCGCAACTTGGGCAGAGCACTGCCTGGGGAGCAGCGCATCCGCAGGACGGGCAAAGGCCGGCGCCGACCCGGGCACTTGGAGCAACTGGATCTTGACCGGCGTCTTGCTCGACGACATCCGGGTGGGTGGTGGTCTCTTGAGAGCTGGCGAGCTCGTCGAGCCCGGCCTGAAGGCCAACCCATCGCCCCCTAGACCAAGCTTCGACGCCGGGGGGCAGGCTGGCAATGACCTGCCGCAGTTCAGCCTCTGGGTAAGGTCCATCGACGCGATCCCCGTATCGGATGACGAGGGCGTGGTCGGTCCGCAAGGAGCCCATGAGGGAGTAGTCGGTGCCCGGGCGAGGCGGCTTGAGGGTCGCGTCACGGAGGCCAGGGCGAGAGCCCGCGCCGTCCGCTGGCTGGTGGAGCAGGGACTCGTCGAGGAAGAGGCCGCTCGACCTTTCGCGAACGACCATCCAGAGCCCACCCTGAAGTGATCCTCTGCACACGAGTGCCCCGCGCCGACCCACCTGCAGGGTGGCCGAGTGCCCCCTTTCGCCGCGAGCCGGGCGCGGTTCGGCGACCCGGCAGGGCGTCCTTCGGACTGATCAGTCTCGCCAGGCAGGGCCGCGCGGCGTCCAAAGCGGTTGGGGCCCGCGGCTGCGGCCTGCAGACGTGGGCGGTCGGCCATAACTCTGTTGGCTCACCGGTGGGTGGTGCCGGCGCCCACTGCCATGCGCAGGGCACCGCAGGCCTCGAGCATCGCCTCCCGGTTTCGGTGGCCGAACCCCGTTGAGTCCGCGAACCCGTGGATCAGCTGGTCGTGGCGGCGCAGGGCTACGGGCACGCCGGCTGCAGCCATGTTGCGTGCGTAGGCCTCACCCTCGTCGCGGAGCACGTCGAACCCGGCTACAGCCACGTAGGCCGGTGGCAGGCCGGTCAGATCATCGGCCAGCAGTGGGGAAACGCGCGGGTCGGTGACGGGGTGCGGCCCCAGGTAGTGCTCGGTGGACCACTGCACCATCTCCGGGGTCAGGAAGAACCCCTGGGCGAACTCGGCGTAGGACGGGCGGCGTGTCGACAGGTCCGTGATCGGATATAGCAGCAGCTGGAACGCCGGCCGGTTCTGCGTGGCGGTGCGCAGGTCCTGGCAGAGCACGGCGGCGATTTGCCCGCCGGCCGAGTCCCCAGCCACGGCGATCAGCGCAGGGTCGTGTCCCCAGTCCTCGGCCCGCGCTACCGCGAACCGGAACGCGGCCAGCGCATCGTCGGGTGCGGCCGGAAATGGGAACTCGGGGGCGAGGCGGTAGTCGACCGACAGTACCGACACACCCGCGTGCCGGGCCAGGAACCGGCAGACCGAGTCCGCGCTGGCCAGGCTGCCGAGCACCCAGCCGCCGCCGTGGAAGTAGACGACCAGGCGGTCACGATCACGGGCCTCCGCCCGGTAAAGCCGAGCCCCGATACTGCCCTGCCCGGTGCCGATGCGCAGGTCGCGCACCTCGTGCATCGGGATGGGTGCACCCTCGACCAGGGCAGTGTCGATATCCGACTGCGCCCGCGCCTGATCCACCGGCATCTGGTCGTATCCCGGCATCCGGGCGCCCAGCCGCAGCAGGGCCCAGGTGGCCGCGTCGATCGGCACCCCGCCGGACGTAGCGGGACGACCCCCAATCAGACGGGCAACACCGGCCGGAGCCCTGCCCAGCGCGGTGACCACTGCCCGCTGGAAACGCGCCCCCGCTCCGGCTGAACCTCTGATGCCGGCGCCCTCACCGTCGCGATCGGCCGCCGGGACCGCTCGACTTGGCCAGACATCGCTCGGATTGCCGCGGTCGCGACCTGACGTGGTCTCGGTATCCATGACCAGCCTCCAAGCCACGGCGACCCCGTCACGTCGGCGACCGCGGCCCTACTTGCACGCTAGCCCTCAAGCGCGCTGCCGGGTACAGCCGAACGACCCGCGTTCGCAGCCCGCTGCGCCCGGTTATCAGGGAGTCCAGTCATCGAGGCGGGCTCACCCGGCCGACCGGCAGGTTCGCACCCGTCCATTGCGCGATGTCGTCGGCCCTCGTCCGACCACAGTCGAGCCACGAGGACCGACCAGCACGGGCTCATCGGCCCAGCCAGCCCGATCTCAACGAACTACGTCTATCCGCCGCCTGTTGGGCATCTTGGGCAGGCAGCACAGCGCCCGTCATGACGGCGTGGTCCCGTCGAGCGTAGGCAGATGTGCGCCGGACATGGCGCTACTCATCGGCTTCGCTGACAGACTCAGGGCATGCCCAGGCCGCCGCGCATCGAGCCCTCTGGTGACCTGGTCGCCCGGGTTGCCTCTGCCGCCTTGGCGCTGCCCGAGGCGTACGAGGAGGACGCCTGGACTGGTGTGAGGTGGCGGGTCCGGAACAGGACGTTCGCCCACGTCCTGGTTGCTCAGGAGGGTTACACCTCGGCGTACCGCGACCTGACCGGGGTTACCGATCCAACGACGGTGCTGACATTCCGGTCATCCGGCGACGAGCTGCTGGCTCTGGCTCACGCTGGGCCACGGTTCTACCAGCCGCCATGGTCGTCCACCGTCGTCGGCATGGTGCTCGATGGCGATACCGACTGGGACGAGGTGGCCGAGCTGGTACTCGAGAGCTACCGGTATTGCGCACCCCAGAAGCTGAGGCACCTGCTGGACCGATGACGTCGTGGGGTCAGTGGGCCCGGATACCGCGGCCAGTAGGTCGTGCGGCCCGATCGGGCCGCTCGGAGAACTCCCCGGACCTGCGTCACACCGCGAAGCACGCGCTGCCCAAGCTTGAACGCGGTGCCGGTCCTATCGTCGAGACGGTGGGTTCGCGGGCTGGCTGTGGTGGCACCTGCCGGCTCGTGGTGCCTAGTGCTGATGGGCGGGGGTAACGGTGGAGAGCTCGCCGGGTTGGCAGTCCAGGGCGTGGCACAGGGCGGTCAGGGTTGTGAGTCGGACGGTCCGGGCGAGTCCCCAGGCCGTGGATGGGTGTGCTGGTCTGCCGCGCGGCGCTATGGTCGGAGGGTGAGTCGAAGGGGGGACCATGCAGCCTCTGGTCTACCGCAGGCAGCTGTGGGTGCTGGTGCCGATGACGGTGGTGCTGGCGGCGGGCGCCCCTGATCCGGCCGCGGCCGACCGGTTGGACGTACCTCATCGTCTTCTGGTTGGTAGTCGGGCTGCTGGTCGCACGTCAGCGATTGGCCTGCACGCCTGAGGGTGTGCAGGCGACGTTCTTCAAGACGCGGCGGGTTCCCTGGAGCGAGATCCGTGGCTTCGAGGCCGGCTCCACCTGGCGGGGTGGGACTTGGATCCTCACGACTTCCGGCGCGGTGTGGGCGCCGGCACCGTCGTCTTGGTGGGGCGGCCCCGCGCCTGCACAGGATCTCGAGGCCCTGGAACGGGCACTGACGGTCAGCAGGCCCTGACCGGAGGGGTCGTCCGGCCTCGGAGGCTCCGCCGCGGGAGCCCCTTTCGCCGCCTGCGGACGTACTGCTGCAGTACCGACGGGGCGCCCGGCTTGCCGGTGGGTTGCTGCTCGTGGGAGCGGTGCTCGCCTTCTACGTCACTGATCTGCTGCGCCCTCGGGTGGCTGTGGTCCTTCAAGGCTCGGCGACTGTGGGCCGATCCCACGCTGGTGGGCGACAGTCGCTCTGGAGCGAGGCTCGGGGAGGTCGGCATGGGCATGGTGAGAATGGTCAGACGGGTCCGGCCGACCATAGACGCCCCCCGGGCGGGCGCCGTCCTTGTCGGGGTGGGAACGCTCGTGACGGCGCCAAGCGGGCGCCCACCCTCGGGTGGTGCTGGAGAATCGGGTGGGTCGGTGCGCGCGTCGACGGTGATCAAGCCCACGGTGCAGCGGGTGGCTGACCTGCTGGGCCCGTGCGGGTTCCGCAAGCGTGCACGCCGGTTCAACCGCCGGATGCCCGACGACGGGATCGTGCATGTGATCGCGTTGCAGTTGGCCCGGCATGAGGGATTCGAGGCTCCGGGGTCACTCGGGCTGAGCCCCGGCTACTACGGCACTTTCACGGTCAACATCGGCGTCTACGTTCCCGAGGTGACTTGGTGGCCGCCGTCGAAGGGCGGGTGGGTCGCCGAGTACGACTGCCCGATCAGCACCTCCATCGGAGCGCTGCTGCCTGAGCCGAAGTACACCTGGTGGCCGGTCGGCTCGGTGGACGCGGCCGACGTCGTGCTCGACGCGCTGGGCAGTCGGGTACTGCCTTGGCTCGATCGTCTCACCAGCGTTGAGGCAATCCTCCGAATCCACGACCTCGCCCCCGAACTGCTGGGGACTCACGTGCAAGCGAGTCGCTGGCCGTATGAGCTGTACCTGTCGCGCGGCCGAACCGAGGAGGCGCGACGCGCGTTCGCCGCCCACCTGGCCCACGGGCCCTGGAATCCCAACTCCGTGTCGAACCTGCGCAGCTGGCTGCATGCGCATGAGTTGCACGACTGGGAGCCGATGCTGAACGCGGTACAGGTGCAGTCGAGATGACCGGCCGATCAGGTGCGAGTCGCACAGCCCTCCACCGGACTGAGGGCGATCTGGTCGTCGCGTAACAATGGCAGGGTCACGGGAAGCGACGCCCGCCCAGGTGCGTCAATCCGCCGCGAGTGACTGTCAAGCTCCCTACCATGGGAGACGGAGGGCTCGGATCGGTTGCCCTCTCCCCCACCCCCGCCGGGCCTCGGGAGACAGGCCCCGCGATCACAGTCCCGGGCCTGCCGTCCGCAACCCGACCGACTCCGCACGTTCACGACACGCCGGGCGAAATCGCGTCCAAGACTCGCGTCCCCAAAACTCGCGTCCACAACCGCTGTGAACCGCCCCGGTGAGTCCGGGGGCCACCCCGGTCAACGTCCGGGGCTGCGTGTCGGGGTCGGGGTCGGGGATGGTGGCGACGGTGCGGGCCTGCTCGGCGACGGTGCGGGCCTGGTCGAGGACGCAGTCCTCGTGCCCGCCCGGACTGATCGTCGCGATCGGGGGCTCAAGCCTGCTGGGTACAGGGGTCGAATCGCGCTCACACGGTGGAGCCCGATTGCCAGGGGGAGGCCCGTGGTCCCGCCCTTCGCCCCTTGTCGGGGAACTCCTGCCGGAGTGGACTGGATGGTGAGGGGAGGTGATGAGCATGAGATCGGCTCGTGCCATATGGCCCCCGCTGCTGCTAGCGATGGTGCTGGCGGCACTCCTTCTGGGTCTGGGCACGGTCCCCGCCGAGTGCGTTGCACCGTTGGAGCTGCAGGGTCAGGTGACCGATCAGGTGGGGGTGTTGGATGACTCGGGGTCTGCGATCTTGAGCGAGTTCGCCCAGGTCGAGGCTGAGCACGACGTTCGGATGTGGGTCGTCTTCGTGGCCTCGTTCGACGGGATGGATCCGCAGGCCTGGACCGATGCCACGTTCCGGGCAACAGGGTTGGCCGACCGGGACTACCTGCTGGCCGTGTCCACGGGCGATCGCAGGTACGGCTACGTCGTCAGGAATGCCTTCCCCCTCAACGACGCGGCGCTGGCCCGAGTCGCGGACGCGGCGCGGCAGCACCTCGCCGAGTACCCCGACCAGGCCGTGCTCGCCGCAGCAGCGGCGATGAAGGACGAGTTGGCCGGGAAAACCACAGAAGACCTAATTGGCTGGGCGTTAGGGGGCCTGTTCCTCGTAATGGTCGTGATCTCCATTGTCGTCAATCGCGGCCGTGCTGGAGGGTCCACCGGGGTGTGGCAATCCAGCGACTCCTTCACCTCCGCAGGCTCCGGCGGAGGTTCATCCGACGACACCCGGGGCGGCGAAGGCGGCTACTGACTTCAGGGAGAAGCACCTCAGGTCGGTGGTCGACGACACAGTACGTGTCCTCGCGGGAATGCCGCGGTGAGCAGGGTTGGTCACTCTGTGCCTTCACGGGCCCGCAGCCCTCGCGGGCGGCGCGCCGGCCTCGTGGCCGACGGCGCGGTGGGAGCACCTTCACGTGGCGGGCCGCTCGAAGACTCCAAACGACGCAACTGTCGTCGGCCGCTCCCCTGTGTCAACTCACCCAGCGTGACCGACGAAGGACTGGCCCATACGCGAGGCGAATCCGGCCGCCGAAATGCCGGTCTGGGGTGTGGGCGCCCACAGGTCACCCAGTGTGAATGGCCTGGCCGGCGCTTCCGTCGACCGTCAGGCTGAGACGCCCGGGCACGGGCCGCCGGCGCAGAGGATGCGGTATCAGACCGCAGGATGGTGCGCCGTTCGGGAAGGGGTCGACCTCTTGCTGTCGCTCGTCCGCGCGCACCACGTAACGGTGGTCGGAGTTGCGTCGAAGCAGTTGCGCAGGGCGGTGGGTTCTGGGCCTGCCGGGCCGGAGGTGCGGGTCATGGCTGTGGTGTCTGGGGCATCGGTCCCGTGCCTTGTGGGTGCGGCCTTCGTCGCGTAGTTCATCACGAGCCTTGCCGGCGGGGTGCGGCGGAACTCGATGTCGTCGGGTGTTGTGGGTTCGCCCGGCAGGCCGGGGACGGTGAACGCGACGAAGTCGGAACCGCAGCCGCGCTCAGCACGGCCGGTCCGAGACGCCATGGACGCCCGCGCCGGTGGGACGACCCGCGGCCCCGTGACTGAAGGGACAGGACAGTGCGCGCAGTCCTCTGCACTGGGTACGGCCCGCCGGAGGTTGTCCGCCTGCAGGACGTGCCGACTCCGACGCCCCGCAAGAACGAGGTGCGCATCCGGATTCGGGCGACCGCGGTGACCTCCAGCGACTGCTACCTACGCGGGCTGAGGCTGAATCTTGCCTACCGGATGATGGCGCGGCTGGCAGTGGGGTGGAACGCGCCCAGGCAACCGATTAGGTCGAGCGCTACCGACACGGCGTTGAATCGGGCTGAATGAACGTCACCCTCGCCCCGAGTTGCGCTGGCGGAACCGTCGCCCATGAGCGTGCTCCTGGACCACGCGGGTCGGGACTCCTCTCTCTCACGCTGGCGGAGAGAATGCAGGCCTTCGCCCCCGCGGGGCGGACCCTAGTCTCGAACCGAGGCCAAGGGACGGCCCGGGATGTCTCGGAAGAGGTGCGTGGCCGCGGCTATGGGAGCGAAGTTCCGCTCGAAGTCTCGTTCGTTCGGTACCCAGACCTGGTGCCACAGCGCTCGGTGATCACGGCCCAGTTCGGCGTCTCTGCGCAGGCCTCGCTCCCTTGCCGTCGAGAGATCAAGGTCCATCCACCCGAACGTCCAGGAGGTCGAGGACCTCGGGATGGAACAACCCGATGAGATCCACCACGAGAGCCGAACCTTCGGGATTCGCCACCGGCGAACCAAGGCGTCGATGTGCCCAGTCATACGGCTGGTGCTGACCGGGCAGTCCTCGCCGAAACGGATCCAGGACCTCACTGGCGAGCCTGAGACGATCGACGCCACTCCAGTCAGCGGATCGACCGTGAGACCGGGTCGGATCCAAGAAGTCGTCACCACGGACTCGCGCGCAGCCCGGGACCCACTGGGCGAGCCATGTGGCCAGCGTGCTCTTCCCACTGCCACCGAACCCGGAGATACCGACGACCACCGGCGGCCTCAGGTCGCTGATCGCGCTGGCCAAGTCGTCATGCTGAACCCTTGCCCGCGCCATGGACCCACGATAGCGACCACCGGAAGAACCCGGTCGCACCGTGCGTCCTACCGGCTAGCGCGCACGTTGGCGCAAGCAGCACCGCCCACAAGGACGCGGCACCGAGGCGGGCTCCGACAGTGCGCCGCCCCGGACCGGCCGGGGCGGCGCATGGTGCTTGCGAGTTCAGACGCTGATGCGGATGATCCTGCCTTCCTGCGGGGGGCCGTCCTGGCAGATCCCGCCTTCGGCGGCGAGGACCGTTCCGCCCGGTCCGATCTCAACGGCAGTCGGGCAGGGGACGAACACCGAGCCGGAGGCCGATGTGGCGCCTGGGTCCACCCTGCTGACCTGGAAGGCGAACAGCTCGGCGACATAGATCGTCCCGTCTGCGGCGACGGCCAGATCGACGGCTCCCGTGAATCCATCCGCCACGTCACTGACTTCCCCGGTGGTTCGGCTGATCTTGAACACCCTGCCGGTGCCGGGGGATTCGGGGAATCCCGGCAGGGCCGAGACGTAGTAGTCGCCATCGGGACCGATCTCGACGTCGGTGGGCACCGGGTTGCTGGAGTAAGTAGCGCCGACGCACGCGTCGAGGGGGAGGCCTTCCAGCGCCTCCTCGGTCAGGGTCTGGGGTATCGGGGGCAGCACGCCAACGGTGCTGACCGACCGGCCGTTGGGCGATACCCGCACGACCGAGTTGCCTGCGGCATCGGCGACCACGCGGGAGCCGTCGGTGTCGATGGCCACCGCGTAGGGATTGGAGTCGATGGCGCCTTGGTATACCGCGGGCAGGCCTATGCCGTCGGCGATGACGGCATACTGCTCGAGGCACTGGCTGGAGGCACCGATCAACCCGTATTCGTTGCCGGCATCCGGGTTAGCCGATTGCTCGTAGGCCAGCAGCGACGTCTCGCGCAGCGTCCGGCCGTTGGGCAGCACCCGGTTCATGGTCGTGTCCGATGGGGGTCCGTCCTGGAACTCCGGGGGCAGCGACAGGGTGTAGGAGACCGTGCCCTTCCCGGCGGCGTCCACGCCGCTGGTGACCTGGCCCGCGGGCCCGTTGACCAGTGTCGAGCGCTTCCCCGTGGTGGTCACCGCGGTCAGCTTCCCGGCGAATGCCTCGGCCACGTACAGGGTGCCGTCAGCGCCCACCGCGAAGCCCAGCGGGCTGACCAACCCACCGGCGATGACGTGGTCTGCCGCCTGCGCCGGACCGCTGGCGGCGGCGAGCAGGGCCAGCGCTCCTGCTGCTGCTAGTGCTGGGCGTGCGTTGCGGCGCTGGGAGTGCCGTCGGTTGGCGTTCATGCTCCTGCCGCCTGGCTGTTGGTGGGGCGTGCGGGGGTCAGCATGAGCACGACGGTGATGATGGCGAGCAAGACGCTGGCGGCGGCGATGACGCGCAGTCCTGCGGGCACCTCGGGCACGAAGAACGCGGGCAGCGCGGTGACCGCTGAGACGATGATGGCTGCGCAGGCCACCCGGATGGCTGACCGGTTGCCCCGTGCCCACCCGAGGGCGACGGCTGCGATGGTCACCAGGCCCAGCACTGCGCCGAGGGCCAGGACCAGCATCGGGGGCCCGGCTTCCCCGTCGGGGGTGGGGAACAGGGGGCCGAAGAGGTTCGGGACGGAGAACAGGATGGCCAGGACGAAGCCGACCTTGTTCTTGGTGCTGAACGTCACGGTGGCCTCGCTCGGGGTTGCGGTGGACGGGGTTGTTCTGCCGGTGACGGACATGGTGCCCTCCTCGGGGGGTGGTGATCGGACGGCACCACCGTGCTGGTCGCAGGTTCCCGGGCGATAGGTCGACGGTTCCCGATCTGGGCCCGGGGGTTCCCGAGCCATCGGGAAGTTGTTCCCGGGTCCGGGCGGGGCTTGTGCGGCAGGATGGCGCCGTGGCGAACACGGTGGCCGATGCCGCGCCGATCCGGGTGGTGATCGTCGATGACCACCCGGTGGTGCGCCGTGGCCTGCGGTCTCTGCTGGAGACCCTGCCCGGCATCGAGGTCGCCGGTGAGGCGGGCGATGGCCAGGCTGCGGTGCGCGAGGTGCAACTGGCCCACCCCGATGTTGTGCTCATGGACGTCCAGATGCCCGGAATGGACGGCATCCAGGCCACGCGGCAGATCGGGGTGTGCTGCCCCGGGGTGGCGGTGCTGATGCTGACCATGTTCGACGATGACGCGACGGTGTTCACCGCGATGCAGGCCGGGGCTCGCGGTTACCTGCTCAAGGGAGCCGACCAGGACGAGATCGCCCGGGCGATCCGGGCCGTCGTGGCCGGGGAAGTGATCTTCGGTCCGCAGGTGGCCGCCCGGGTGCTGAGCTTCTTCACCACCTCCACCGCCACGGACTCCGCCGAGGAATCCGACCCCGCGTTTCCCGAGCTCTCGGAACGGGAGTGCCAGATCCTGGACCTGCTCGCCTCTGGCCAGCGGACCGCGGCGATCGCCGAGCAGCTGTACCTGTCGCCGAAGACGGTGAGCAACAACCTGACCGCGATCTTCGCCAAGCTGCAGGTCGCCAGCCGCGCCGAGGCCATCGTGCTCGCCCGCGAGCGGGGCCTGGGTGGTGGGCGGTGACCAGTTGGGCCCTGGCCGCGGTCGCCCTCGTCGCCGGGACCTGCCTGGCCACGGGCCTGCTGATGGTCCAGCAGCGGATGAGCCGGGCCTGCGGAGGACTGCTGGCAGCCACCGGGGTGGTCGGCCTGTTCGCCACGTGGCTGCTCGCCGGGGAGCAGTCGCGGGCGCCTGCAGCCCCGGTTCTGCTGGTTGCCTGCCTTGTGCTGTTCCCGGCCGCGCTGTGGGCCTACCCGCGCCCGTTGTGGCGGCACCCGGTCGACTTCGTGCTGGGGGTGCTGCTCGTGTCCCCCGGGGTGGCCGCGGTCGTGACGGCTCCTGCCCCCGGCGTGGTCGAGTCGATGATCCTGTTGGCCCTTGTGGTGCTGGTCGCCCAGACGTGGTGGCGGCTGGAGCACGCGGACGGCCCGGATCGGCGGGCCCTGCTGTGGTCCAGCCTGGCGCTGGGGTGCGCGGTCATGTTCGCCCTGACCGTCACCTTCCTGGTCGCCGACCCCGACGTTTGGCTGCGCGTGGCGGTCGCCCCGCTGGCCACCGTGCCGGTGGCGATGGCGATCGGAGTGCTGCGCCCCGAGATCGTCGAGGTCCGCGCCCTGGTCGTCAACGCGGTCGTGGTCCTGGTTCTGGCCATCGGCTACATCGCCGGCTTCGTGGGCGTGGTGTCGTTGGCGGAACTGCTCGGGGCCGCCGAGCTGTCCCGGGCGGCCCTGGCCGTGGTCGGGCTACTCGGTGCGATCGCCTTCCACCCGGCCGAGAAGATGCTGCGCGGGGTCATCGACCAGCTGCTCTTCGGCGACCGGCCTGACCCCCTGGACGCGGCCACACGGGTCGTCGGCCGGATGAATGACGACCCGGCAACGGCACTGAAGGGAGTCCGGGAGGACCTCGCGCTGCCCTACATCGCTCTGCGCCGTGACGGTGCCACGATCGCCAGCTCCGGGGCCGAGGTCCCGCACACCCACACCCTGCGCACTGTGACGTCGGACGGAGGCGAGGTCGAGCTCGTCGTCGGGTTGCGCCCGGCCGACCTGCGGCTGCCCGACGCAGACGCCCACGTACTGCGGCTGGTCGCCCCCCTGCTCGTGCAGATCCTGCGCGCCGAGCAACTGGCCGCAGACGTCTCAGCCTCCCGCGGGCAGGCCATCGCGGCGATCGCCGAGGAACGCCGCCGACTGCGCCGAGACCTCCACGACGGGCTGGGCCCCGCGCTGACCGGGATCGCATTCTCAATCGACGCCGCCCGCAACACCCTCCACGCGGACCCCGCCGGTGCCGAGGAACTCCTGGTGGGGATCCGTCAGGACACCGCCGATGCCATCGCCCAGATCCGCGGCCTGGTCTACGGCATGCGCCCGCCCGCCCTGGACGAGCTCGGCCTAGGACCCGCCCTGCGCCAGCAGGCGGCCAGCCTGCGCCGCGCCGATGGCAGCACGCTGCCCGTCGCCTTCGACATGGACCACACCCTCCCCCCGCTCCCCGCCGCCGTCGAGGTCGCCGCCTACCGCATCGTCACCGAAGCCCTGACCAACATCGCCCGACACACGCCCACCGCCACCGCCACCGTGACGCTCCACGCCCCAAACGGATCGAACCTCGACCTCGCAATCACCGACGACGCAGGACCACACCCCGCATGGACCCCCGGAGTCGGCATCGCCTCCATGCAGGAAAGGGCCGCCGAAGTCGGCGGAACCCTCACCGCCGGACCCACCCACACGGGCGGGATCGTCCACGCCAGACTCCCCATCGCCGCGCCCAACGACCAGATCGCAGCACAACCGGCGTCACACCCCTGACGGTGCCCGTGGCCAACCTGCTCGGCTGGGAACGGTACCCGTGGACCCCCGCCGATCGGGGTCTGCCTGCGCCGGAGTCGAGGCCGCTGTTCTACGCGATCGCGTACGGGGTGGGGGCGCTGATGTGGGCCACCTTCGCGTTGGCGTTCCTGGGCCGGGCCGGGGAAGGGCCCCTGCGCAATGCGCCGCGCTGGCTGGTCGCGGTGATCTGCTGGTTCGCCGTCCTCAGCGTCGCGTTGTCGATCCTGAGCAGCCTCGGCATCCTGGTGATGGGTTGGAACCTCGTGCTCGTGGTCGTGGAAGTGCTGTTCGTCGGGTTCGGCGTCACCGCACTGCTCGCGACCGGCCACCACCTCCCGACCAGTGATCCGCCTGACCGCTCACTATTGGACCAGCGGTAGGCGTGCCAGCGGCCGCGGCGGTGGCCCGTCGGTGGGAGCCCTCGCGTGCCCCTCCCGAGTTCGCCGCGATACCGACACGGGCGTGCTGGGGGAATCCCGTCCCCTCGAGTACGACTCACCCTGGCGCCCTGCTCGTCGTCCCGGAGCAAAGCCCCGGCGAACGCGACATGAGTCATAGCACCGCCTATGGCGTACATAGCGGTCGTTCGTCCGGTGTCGTTCAGGGGCGGTCGGAGGGCAGGGCCGACTTGATGTCGATGACCGGCGTGCCATCGATCGCCTCGATGGGACCGACCCGCAGCCGGTCGCCCTCGATGGCCAGGACAGATACTCGATGGATGCCCACCGGGTTGGGGCGGGCAGGTGATCTGGTGCTGAACACGCCCCGCTCGGGCCGGGTCGGATCGCCGCCGGGGTGGGTGACCAACACGTCGCGGCGGGCCTGGTGCAGCCAGGTCAGGACGGTGATGTCTGAGCCGACCGCGAGGTCACGGGCGCCATCGCGGACCGTGGGATTGAGCACCAGCCAAGCATCCGGGGCGCCCAACTCGCCTTGCTTCGGTGCCTCAGCGGTGTCGAGGAGCGGGGATTCGATCCACCCGATGGGGCGGACCTGGTAGGACGCGTCCGGCGCGTCGCCGCGGACGGCTCCCGGGCGCGCGTCAGTGTGCGGCGTGTCGGCGGTTCCGTGGAGGTCGTCCACCCCGGGCTCCTCTCTGCGCTGTCCGCTGGCTGACTGGCCGGTTGTCGTCGGAAGCGTCCTCGCGCTGCGCACCACGTCGCAGTTCCCACAGAACCTACTCCGAGGATCCACCCGCGCCCGAGCGGTCGCAACTACCGGCAGATCATCGCGGGCAAGGCCGGCGTTCCCCTCATCCGGACAGGCGGGCATCGGGGTCCCGATCATGGAGCCCCACGTGCGTGGTGCGCCGCCTGCAACAACCACCTCGATGGGGAAGGTGTCAGCGACTGACCGAGTCCGCCCACCGCGCGACGGCATCGCGCACCCGCTGGTCCACGACGAGCCGGAACTGGCTCAGTGACGGGAACTGGACGAGTTCCGCGCCGTGGTACTCGGCCACATCGCGACCAGGCCCCCCATGCTCCAGCCGCAGAGGAGCGCCGGCTCGTCACCAGCCGCGGCCAGCACACGGTCGGCGTAGTCGGACATCGTCGCGTGGGCGACGTCGAGGCCCACTTGGAGATCGGGGATGCGCACGTCCTCGCCCGGCCACCGGGCCGCCCACCCGTCGAACACCCACGGGCCGGACGTGGCGCCATGCACGAGCACCACGCGGTGACCAGCGGATTCCCGTGACGTGGTGGCCTGGTTCACCCGCAAGCTGGGGTTAGCCCGGTTCCCCCCTCCGGCTGGCCAATGTGCGAGGCCCACGACCGTCCCTGCACGACGATCGTCCGCGGGTTAGCTGTGCCCACTTCGCCGTCTGTCGCGCACCTTGGGGCGGCCGCCGTCCCCCCACGGGAGGCGGCACCCCGGGTTGTGGTGTCACGGCTGATACCGTATCGGCATGGCGATGACCCTGCGACTGACCGATGAGGAGACCGAGGCGCTGCGCCGCCGCGCGCAGCTGGAGTCACGTTCGATGCAGGACGTGGCCCGGCAAGCCGTGCGGGAGTACGTGGAGAGCCACAGTCGAGCCGAGTTGCTCGACCAGGTCCTCGACGAAGAGCTGCCTCGCTACGCGGAGGCCTTGGAGCGGCTCGGTCAGTGATCTACCTGACCCTTCCCGAACTGTTGCATGTCGCCGAGCGAACGCTTGGCCACGAGGTGCCCGTGCGTGACTACGGGTTGCTGGAGTCGGCATCGGCGCGTCCGCAAGCGACCGCTTTCGGGCTCGACGCCTACGACGGTCTCGAGGAGAAGGCCAGCGCACTGCTTCACTCTCTGGCCCGCAACCATGCGCTCGTCGACGGCAACAAGCGGCTGGCGCTCGCGGCGACTATTGCCTTCTTGGGACTCAACGGCCACAGGCTCACCCTCACGAACGACGAGGCATACACGCTGGTCATCGAGGTCGCTTCAGGGTTGCTCGATGACGTCGCAGACATCGCCGATCGCATCAGGGGAAGCATCGCTCCCCCCATCAAGTGACCGTGGCTCCACGACTGCAGGTGCCCCACATCCCCCCAAGCGGCCCTAGACTCAGGGCACACACCGCCTGTACGCCCAATCAGCTGCGGCGCGGGTTCGGCTGGTGCGAAGCCAACGGACTCGAT
>CAVZRW010000003.1:0-69659 GCA_963777855.1 uncultured Actinomycetes bacterium
GCGTCTCGCCCGCGTCGGGATCGATGACCCCGAACATGATCCGCATCAGCGTGGTCTTGCCGGCACCGTTCGGCCCGAGGAGACCGGTCAGCACCCCGGACGGGACGTCGAACGTCACGTCGTCGAGGACCGGCCGTTCGGCGAAGGCATGGGACACCCCGCGCACCTGGAGCACCACACCAGCGTAGTCCGGTTCCGGTGGGCCCTTCCCGCCACCGCGCGGGCGCGGTACAGTCAGCGGCACCACATCGAGCCAGGACGGAGGGACGCCATGACCGCCATCGCGGACGGCCTCGCCCTCCCCAGTTCCTGACCACCTGCGACTGCCTGCCGATCCCGGCGCACCGCACCGCCGCTCGCGGCGGATCTCGATGAGGATTCCCTGCGTTGTCAGACGTCACCTGCACCGTTCTGGTCCCATACGGCTGGACCATGTCCCGCGCCGATTCCCTGCCTGTCGGCTCCCACCCCGGCCGCGTCGTCCGCCACGACGGGGCGTCGCTCCTGGCGATCACCGGACACGGTCCCCGATCGCTGCCCATCACCCCGCGGCTGGACCCCCGACCCACGGTCGGGGACTGGCTCGCCCTCCGCGACGCCGACGCGTCGCCCGGGGAGGCGCGCATCGAGGCGGTCCTTGCGCGCACGTCGCTGCTGCGGCGGATGTCCGCTGACGGCGGCGGGGCCCAGGCGCTGGCCGCCAACGTCGACGTCGTGCTGATCACCTGCGGCCTGGACCGCCCCCTGCGGGCAGGACGGGTGCACCGTGCCGCGGCCCAGGCGTGGGACGCCGGTGCGCAGCCCGTGCTCGTGCTGACCAAGGCCGATGCCCCGGGTGCGGTGGCGCCCGACCTGCCGCGCCTCGAGCTCGAGCACCCGGGGATGCGGGTGCTCGTGACCTCCGCCGGCGAGGGCGTCGGCCTCGAGGAGGTGCGGGCCGTGGTGGCCAGTCGCACGGCGGTGCTGGTGGGGGAGTCGGGGGCGGGCAAGTCCACGCTGACCAACGCCCTGCTCGGTCGCGACGAGGCCGCCACGGGTTCAGTCCGCGCGGGCGACGCGAAGGGTCGGCACACGACGACGGCCCGCCAGCTGCACCTGGTCCCGGGGGGAGGCTGCCTCATCGACACCCCCGGAATCCGGTCCCTGGGCCTGTTCGCCGACCCCGAGGCGGTCGACGCGACCTTCCCCGAGATCGAGCAGCTCGCCGGATCGTGCCGGTTCAGCGACTGCCGGCACCGCAGCGAGCCGGGCTGCGCCGTGCTCGCGGCGCGTGAGACCGGTGAGCTGGCCGCGGTGCGGTACGACTCGTGGCTGCGGCTGCAGAAGGAGCTCTCCAGCGCGGCGCTGCGCTCGTCGCCGCACGAGCTGCGCAGGTACGCGAAGGCCTTCTCGCGGGCGGCCCGGGAGGGGTCGGCGATCAAGCGCCGGGGCGGGGCCGAGGGTCCGCGCTGACCTCCCGGGCCCGGTTGGCGATCGGCGGCGGTCATGGGAGGGTCAGGGCGTGAACCCCCCCGGCGCGACTCTGACCGACCTGCTGGCGGTCCACGGCTCGTCGGGCACGCAGGGGCACGTGGGCGCGGCCAGTCCCGAGCAGCTGCTCGAGGAGTTCGCGACCTGGGCGGCGGCCAACGGCCTGCCCCTGTACCCGGCGCAGGAGGACGCGCTGCTCGAGCTGGCGGCCGGGTCGCACGTGATCCTGGCCACGCCCACCGGGTCGGGCAAGAGCCTGGTGGCCGTGGGTGCGATGTTCTTCGCGCTTGCCCAGGGCCGGCGCACGTACTACACGGCGCCGATCAAGGCGCTGGTCTCGGAGAAGTTCTTCGACCTGTGCGACCTGCTGGGGCCTGCGCGGGTGGGGATGATCACCGGGGATGCGGCCGTGAACCCCGACGCCCCGGTCATCTGCGCCACGGCCGAGATCCTGGCCAACCTGGCCCTTCGCCAGGGGTCGGCGGCCCTGGTCGATGTCGTGTGCATGGACGAGTTCCACTACTACGGCGACCGGGACCGGGGCTGGGCCTGGCAGGTGCCGCTCATCGAGCTGACCGGCGCCCAGTTCCTGCTCATGTCGGCCACCCTCGGCGACATGCGCCGCATCCGCGACGACCTCACCCGGCGCACCGGCCAGCCCGCGGCGCTGGTCACCGGCGGCGAACGGCCGGTGCCGCTTGACCTACTCCTACGCGCTGACCCCGATCCACGAGACGATCGAGGAGCTGCTGGAGTCCGATCGCGCCCCCATCTACGTCGTCCACCCCACGCAGGCCCTCGCACTCGAGCGCGCCCAGGCCCTGATGAGCCTGAATGTGTGCACGCGCGCGGAGAAGGACGCGATCGCCGAGGCGATCGGCGACTTCCGGTTCACCGCCGGCTTCGGTCGCACGCTGACCCGGCTGGTGCGCCACGGGATCGGGGTCCACCACGCGGGGATGCTGCCCCGCTACCGGCGCCTGGTCGAGCAGCTGACCCGGGCCGGGCTGCTCAAGGTGGTCTGCGGGACCGACACCCTGGGCGTCGGGATCAACGTCCCGATCCGCACCGTCCTGATCACGTCGCTGGTCAAGTTCGACGGCCGCCGGCTGCGGGTCCTGCGGGCACGGGAGTTCCACCAGATCGCCGGGCGCGCTGGCCGTGCCGGGTTCGACGTCGAGGGTTCGGTCGTGGTGCAGGCGCCGGAGCACGAGATCGAGAACCACCGGCTGGTCGCCAAGGCCGGCGACGACCCCAAGAAGCTGCGCCGGATCGTGCGGAAGAAGCCGCCGGAGGGCCCGACGTGGAGCCGGTCCACCTTCGACAAGCTGGTGGCTGCCGAGCCCGAGCCGCTGCGCTCCCGGTTCGACGTGACCCACGCGATGGTGCTCAATCTCGTGCACCGGCCGGGGGATGCTGACGCCGCACTGGCCCAACTCCTTGCCGACAACGACGAGGAGCCCGAGGCCCGAGAAGGCCTTGCCGCCCGCGCCCAGGCGATCCGCGAGTCGCTGCTCACCGCCGGGGTCCTGGAGGTCGTCGACCCGCCGGACGCGCGAGGGCCGCACGGTGCGCATCGTCGACGAGCTGCAGGTCGACTTCGCCCTGAACCAGCCCCTGTCGACCTTCGCGCTGGCTGCGATCGAGCTGCTGGACCGCGAGTCCGAGACCTACGCGCTCGACGTGCTCTCGGTGCTCGAGTCCACCCTCGAGGACCCGCGGCAGGTGCTGTTCGCCCAGCAGTTCCGGGCGCGCGGCGAGGCCGTGGCAGCCATGAAGGCCGAGGGCATCGAGTACGACGAGCGCATGGAGCTGCTGGAGGAGATCTCCTGGCCCACGCCGCTGGCCGACCTTCTCGAGGCCGCCTACGAGATCTACGCCGAGGGCCACCCGTGGGTGACGGAGTACCCGCTGCGGCCCAAGTCGGTGGCCCGCGAGCTCTCCGAGCTGGCGATGACGTTCGTGGAGTACGTCGGCCATCACCGCCTGGCCTCCTCGGAGGGCCTGGTCCTGCGGTACCTGGCCGATGCCTACAAGGCGCTCAAGCGGACTGTGCCCGACGAGGCCCGGACCGAGGAGCTGGCCGACCTCACCGAGTGGCTCGGGGAACTGGTGCGTCAGGTCGACTCCAGCCTGCTCGACGAGTGGGAGCGGCTGCTGCATCCCGACGACGCCGACATGGCAGCCGTGGGCCGGCGCAGCATGGACGCCGGCCCTCCGCCGGTGACCGCGAACGTGCGCGCATTCCGGGTCCTGGTCCGCAACGCGATGTTCCGCCGCGTCGAGCTGGCCGCGCTGCGTCGATGGGAGGACCTGGGGGCCCTGGACGCCGACGCCGGCTGGGATGCTGCGCGCTGGGAGCAGGCGATGGCCGGCTACTACGCCGAGCACGCGGACCTGGGCACCGGTCCGTCCGCCCGTGGGCCGCTGCTGCTGCAGGTCGAGGTCGTCCCCGGGCTCTGGCGGGTGCGCCAGGTGTTCGACGATCCGGCCGGTGACCACGACTGGGGGATCAGCGCCGAGGTGGACCTCGCCGCCAGCGACGAGGAGGGCACCGCCGTGGTGCGGGTCACCGCGGTGGACTGCTGGTGAGCGGGGCTCAGCTGCCCGTGGGTGTGCGGGGTGCGTTGAGGATCAGCTGGTAGGAGTCCGGCTGGACGCCGAGGTCGCCGACGAAGGGGCTGTCGTAGGCGGCGATCAGGATGACCACCATCCCGATGATGGTGGCCAGCAGGCTCACCAGCAGCACGTGCAGCTTCAGGTCGGCGACCACGAAGAGGTAGGCCGAGCCGATCGAGAGCCCGGCGCCGAACAGCACGAACACCCACATGGCTCCCGACAGGTGACCGCCCACCGCATCCAGGCGCAGGCGGCGCAGCTCGACCATGTCGCGGAAGGTGTCCAGGGCCAACTCGTGCACCGCCTGCATGCCGTTGCTGGTCGGCTCGTAGGCCCCGAGGGTGGCCTGCAGGTCGCCGACCAGCTGGGTGCCGCCGTTGGGGACCTCGCCACGGGCCTGTGCCGGCCAGTCCTCCTCGACGATGTGGGTCAGGTAGGCCAGCAGCCCTCGGTCCAGCTCCGCGCGCACGTCCGCGGGGTACAGCTGGGACTGCCGGTACATCGTGGCGATCATCGCCGCCTCCTGCGAGCTGCGGTCCTCCTGGGCGCTGTGCTCCTCCCAGGTGTTGACCGCGACGAGGGCGATCGCCAGCGCGTAGAACACGAGGATCGCCTGCACCATCGCGCCGCCGAACTCGGCGTCCTCGCGCTCCATGTCCAGGTGGGGCAGCACCCAGCGGCGGGTGGCCAGCAGGCCGAGCACGGCCGAACCGACGAAGACGACGATCACCACGGTGCAGATCAGCCACAGGGGAAGGCTGAGGAAGGCGGTGGACATGGGCGGCAGCATGCCACGCACCGGCAGTGCGCGGAGACGTGGCCGCGCGGGGGAGGATGGCGGCGTGGACGAGCACGTGAGCATCCAGCAGCGCTACTACCCGACGATCACCTGCTTCGGGTGCGGCCCGGCCAACCCGAAGGGCCTGCAGCTGCGCAGCTACCCTGCCGACGGGCTGGTCGTGGCCCGGTTCCGGCCCTGGCCCGAGCACGACAACGGCTTCGGGTACCTCAATGGCGGGATCATCGCCACCCTGTTGGACTGCCACAGCGGAGCCGCGGTCTTCCACGAGGCGCATCGGGTCGCCGATGCCCCACTCGAGGGCGCTGCGCTGCCGTTCGTGACCGCGGGGCTCGACGTGCGCTACCTGCGCCCCTGCCCGCTGTTCGAGACCCTGGAGCTGCGCGCGCAGATCACCTCACGTGAGCAGGACCAGATGACGGTGGAGGTGGCCGTGCTCTGGGACGGCAAGCCGCGCGCGAGCGCCACGGCCCTGTGGAAGCGCTGGCGGCCACGGTAGGGCCCCACGAGACGCCGCGGGCCCCACCCGCCTGCACCTGGCCGCTACTGCTCCTCCCCGCCGATCGCCACCGCCAGGGCGGCGTCCTCGTCGAGCTCGTGGTTCGCCCGGGCCAGCCGGCTCGGCCACCACGTCGTCGGGCCGATGGTGATCACCGCCGAGGGCACCACCAGGGAGCGCACGAGCAGGGTGTCGATGAGCACGCCGGCCGCGACCAGGAACGCGATCTCGAACAGGAACAGCAGCGGCAGCAGCGCCAGGGCGCTGAACGTGGCGGCCAGCACGATGCCTGCGCTGGTGATCACCCCGCCGGTGACGGCCAGGGCGCGCAGCATGCCGGCCCGGTTGCCGTGCTTGATCGTCTCCTCCCGTGCCCGGGTCATCAGGAAGATGTTGTAGTCCACACCCAGGGCGGCCAGGAACACGAACGCGAACAGGGGCACGGAGGGATCCGCGCCGGGCAGGTCCAGGATCTGGAAGAAGACGATCGCCGAGAGCCCGATGGTCGCCGCGAACGACACCACGACGGTCGCGATGAGCACCAGCGGCGCCACGATCGCCCGCAGCAGCAGGATCAGCACGATCAGCGTCACCAGCAGGACCGCGGGGATGATCACCCGAAGGTCGCGCTGCGCGGCAGCCTTCGTGTCGAGCTGGATGGCGGTGGTGCCGCCGACCAGCGCCTGCGGGCTGACGGAATCGAGGTCCGCGCGCAGCTGCTCCACGGTCTCCTCGGCGGCGACGGAGTCGGCCTGGTCGGCCAGTGTCACCTGAAGCAGGACGTTGCCGTCGACGACCATCGGCTGCGCGTCGGGCCCGGGCGGCCCCGCGACCTGCGGCACGACGCCTGCGACCCCGGCGTTGGCGGCGATCACCGAGGTCATCTCGGCGGTCAGCTCCTGCGGGCCGATGACGATCGTCTCGCTGCCGGACCCGGCGGGGAAGTGCCGCGCCAGGGCGTCCTGGCCCTCGGTCGACTCGACCGAGACCAGGAACAGCTCGGACTGCGGGACGCCCTCGGCCTTGAACATCGGCACGAACGCGCTCAGGGCCAGCAGCACCGCCAGCGAGCCCAGGAGCACCGCGCGGGGCCGGCGGTCGACCATGGTGGCCACGCGCGTCCAGAACCCGGCGACCTGGGCCTGCGGGTGCGTGAGGTCGAGCTTGGGACGCACCGGCCAGAACGCCTTGCGGCCCAGCATCACCAGGACGGCGGGCAGGAACGTCAACGAGGCCAGCATCGCGAAGAGGATGCCGACCGCGGCCACCGGGCCGAGGCCGCGGTTGGAGTTCAGCTCGGAGAGCAGCAGGGTCAGCACGCCCAGGATGACCGTGCCGCCCGAGGCGAGGATCGCCTCCGCGGTGCCCTTGAGGGTGGCCCGCATCGCGTCGACCTGGTACTCCGTGCGGCGCAATTCCTCGCGGAAGCGCGACACCAGCAGCAGGGAGTAGTCGGTGGCTGCGCCGATCACGAGGATGAACAGGATCCCCTGGCTCTGGCCGTTGAGGGTGATCACGTCGTTGGCGGCGAGCTGGTAGATCACGAACGACGCCGCGCCGAGGGCCAGGATCGAGGTCAGCAGCACGATCACGGGCAGCACGGGGCTGCGGTAGACGATCAGCAGGATCAGCAGCACGACGCCGAGGGCGACCAGCAGCAGGATGCCGTCGATCTCGCCGAAGGCCTCGGCGAAGTCGGCCAGCACGCCCGCGGGGCCGGTGACGTAGATCTGGGCGCCGAGGGCGCGCGCAGGGCTGTCGGCAAGGATGGCCCGGATCTGCGTGACCTCCGTGCCGGGCTCCGCCTCGGGGGAGATCTCCAGGTTGGCGATGACGGTGACGGCCTGCTTGTCCTCGCTCGGCACGGGCCCGATGACCGGCTGGGTCACGCCGGGCACCTGGGAGATCTTCTCGATGTCGGCGGAGACCGCGGCGAGCTCGGCTGCGTCGACCGGCCCGTCGAACTCGTAGACCACGATCGCCGGCAGGGTGTCGCTGGTGGCGAAGTCCAGGCTGAGCTCGCGCACCTTCGTGGACTCGGCGCTGGCCGGCAGGAACCCGGCCGCGTCGTTCTCCTGCACGTCGGACAGCTGCCCGGCGAACGAGCCCAGCGGGCCGACGACGAACAGCCAGACGACCACGATCAGGGCGGGGACCAACCAGCGCCGCAGCCGGATGCCGCCGCGGCTGTGCGCGTCGTGCAGCGCACCGCCGTGCCCGTGGCTGCCGGTCGCGGGGTCTGCCGGTCGCGGGGTCGCCGGTCGGCGGATCGGTGGGCTGGTCGGGTGCCATGGGGACTCCCTCGTCCGGGGTGCGTGCTGGCTGCGTGGTTGGTCGTGCGAGCGGGTGGTACCAGCGGGTCGTGCGAGCGTGGCGGGACGTGGGTCGTGCGAGCGGGTCGTCGGGTCGTGCCGGACCTGGGGCCGGTTGCGTTCGGCTCATCCTGCACCAACCGCCACCCGCCCTGCAGTCACGGGGTGACGGCGCGTCGGCACCGGTGCCGACCGCGGTCGTGGGAGTCAGGTGAGGTGCATGGGTGCGGCTGCCAGGGCGTGCAGTTGCTCGGCCAGGGTGCCGGCCAGCTGGTCGGACTCGGGCACCGCGTCGGGGTCGACGATGACGGTGATGCCCAGGGTGCCGGCGTAGGACAGCACGGCGAAGGCCACGGTGACGTTGCCGGCCGTGCTCGTGATCGGCACCACCTCACGGATCGCGGCGCCCGTCAGGTGCAGGAGCTGGTCGGGGCCGTGCATGTTGGTCAGGAAGGAGTTCACGAGCCGCTGCCGGTCGATCATCGGGCGGAACAGGCCCATGGCAGCCAGGGCCCGGAAGGCCGGGGTCAGCAGCGCGGCCGAGGCCCCGCGCTGGGTCCCGCGCTGCTCGGCGGTGACCCGCGCGACCGCGGCCAGGCGGGCGCTGGCGGGGTGGAGCATCGGCACCCGCACGGGCATGACCCCGGTGCTGTTGCCCAGCTGCTCGGTCGTGGCCCGATCACGGGCGGAGACGGGCACGGAGACCACCAGCTCCGCCACCGCCTCCCCGCGGGCGTCCAGCAACGACTCGAGGGCGCCGGTGGCGGCCGTGAGCAGCAGGTCGTTGATGGTGGCTCCGTGCGCCCGGGCAGCGGCCCGAACCGGGGACAGGGGCACCTGGACCACGTGGATCCGCCGCCGCGGGCCGGTGGGCGTGGTCAGCGACGAGCGCGCGGCGGCCCGGGGGCGTTGGGTGCCGAGCTCGCGCAGTCCCGCGCCCAGGGTGGCCAACCCCTCGGGGAGCCGGCGCACCGCGCGGGCGCGCTGCGCGCGGGCCTCGGCGCGCAGCGCGCGCGGCGTCGGCAGGGGGCGTGCGGCAGGCAGGGGGCGCGGCAGGTCCACCGGGGCGCCGTCCACCAGGGCGCCGAGCACAGCGAGCCCGCCGATCCCGTCGGCGAGCACGTGATGGAAGGCCACCACGAGCGCGGTGCGGCCATCGGCCAGGCCCGTGATGACGCTCGCGCGCCAGAGTGGGCGGGCGCGGTCCAGGGGTGCGGTCACCACGGCCACGGCGAGGTCGAGCAGGGCGCGGCGGTCACCGGGGGCTGGGCAGGCGGCCTGGTGCACGTGTCGGCCGGGGTCGAACTCGGCGTCATCGACCCAGATGGGCCGCCCGCAGCCGGGCGGCACACGCTGGAGGCGCTGGCGCATCCGCGGGACCTCCGCGAGTCGGCGCTCCAGCAGCGACCGGACCCGGGCCGGGTCCAGGTCGACGGGATCGAGAACCAGCAGGGCGCCGACGTTCATCGGCACCGGACCGACGTCGCTGGCCAGGGCCTGCGCGTCCGCGGTCCCGATGCGCTCGAACCAGCTCGCTGTCGCCACAGCTGGACCCTCCCACGCCGGCCTGCCGTACGCGGTGCTGCGCAGCGGCCGGTATCTGGAGAACACCACCGGCGAACTGGCGGCCCACCTCAGGCCCTCGAAGCGGCCGACGCCGCCCGGATGCCTACGCGGGGGCCGTCGCTGGCGCTGACGCGGCTGCTGGCGACTCGCGACGCTTGTCGATGGCCATCCGCGCCACGTAGGCGGTGACCGCGGCGATCGCGACCTCGGGGAACACCTGGGTCGCGTTGCTGCCGAACAGCAGGATGGTCAGCGCCACCGCACTCAGCGGCATCTTCATCCCCGCCGAGGCGAAGGCGGCCATCCCCACGGCCAGGCCGCCGGCGATGCCCAGGCCGGGCAGTGGCGCGATGAGCACGCCCATGGCCCCGCCGATCAGGATGGACGGGAAGATCGGGCCGCCACGGAACGCCCCGAGCGACAGCGCGTAGCCCAGGCCCTTGAACAGCAGGAGCATGATCAGCGCCGTCGACCCCCACGAGGACGGGTCGCTGGTGATCGCCTCCAGGGTGTCGGTGCCCGAGGAGGCCACATCGAACGGGCTGCGGTCGGTGATCAGCGCATAGGCCGAGGCACAGATGGCCACCCCCGCGCCGACGACCAGCGTGGCGCCGATCAGACGGCCCCGGTCGAGCGGGGCCAGGCGCTCGGCCACGCGGGTGCCCGCGGCGAACACGACGGTCATCACGATGGCCGCCACGACTCCCACCGGGACGGCCCACAGCAGGTCGCCGAGGTCCGGCGAGGGTACGGAGCTGAGCTTCACCAGCTGCAGGGACTGGTCCTTGATCCCGGCGGTGTCCCCGAACCCCGAGAAGAGCACGGCGCCCACGCCCACGCCGAGCAGGGTGGGGAGGGTGGCGGCCAGCACCGGACCACCGACGACAGCGACCGCCTCGGCCATGAACACCGCCGCAGTCAGGGGGCTGCCCAGGACGATCGAGATGGCGGCCGCCGAGCCGGCGATCCCGATCAGGGGCTCGATCTGGCCGCCGGGGGAGAGTCGGACCACGCGCGAGATCCAGATCGCCAGGCCGCCGCCGATGCCGATGAGCGGCGCCTCCGGGCCCAGGACCACACCCAGGGGAAGGCCCGCGAGGGCCGCCAGAACGACCCCGGGAACCGCTGCTGGCGGGATGGGCGGACCGCCCGTGCCGTGGGCGGGGATGTGCCCGCCGCGGCCGGGCAGCAGCGAGATGGCAGAGGCGACGAGCACGCTGGCCAGCAGGAGCCACGGCACCGCCCACCACCACGGGACGGTGTCGTAGCCCAGGTCGGCCGGCAGCGTCTGCCACACCCACTCCTGCGCCAGGGAGATCAGCTCGAGGAAGCCGATCGCGACCAGCGAGATGGGCAGGGCCACGAGGACCGAGGAGCCGACCACGCGCAGCAGGTCAGAGCGACTGGCCTCGGGAGCGGCGGCTGGAGCGGGTGTGGCGGGGGGTGGGGTGGCTGCCATCGGGCAAGTATGGACCGCTTGGTCTCACATCACCCGCGAGGCAGGCCGTGCACCGGCAGGCAGCATGAGGCCATGGCGCTTGCGATCCCCTCGGACCTGGCCCGGGCCGTGGCCGAGGACCCCCTGGAGGACCGGCGGCCATGGCTGGATCCCGTCGGGCCTGACCGACCGGATGGCCTCGCTCACCGACCTCGACCCAGCACGGTTGCTGTTGTGGCTGTTCGCCCGGCTGGTGGTGGACCAGGACGTGCGGTCGTCGGTGGCGACCACGGTGACTCGACTGCTGGCTCCCTGAAGGGCCGTCACCGGTCATTCCAGCGGCGGCGGCCCGTCGTCGTGGATGGTGAACCCGGCGGGAGTGCGCCACGTCCATCCGGAGGCGGGTCCGGTGTCCTGTGGCGCCGCGGGCTGGACCCGCCGCGCGGACAGCAGGGACCAGCCCGCGTGGGTCTTGAGGTTGTGGTGGCGACGGCACAGCGGGCCCAGGTTCGACGCTGTCGTGCACCCTGCGGGCCAGGGGACCGTGTGGTCGAGGTCGCACCGCTCGGCGGGGCGGCGGCAGCCGGGCATCCTGCAGTGCGGCTCGCGCGCCCGGACGAGTCTGGCCAGGCCAGCGCTGGGCTGGTAGGTGCGGGAGCTGGTGGCCACCACGGCGCCTGATGCGTCGGTGATCCAGGCCCGCCAGGTGCCGTCGGCGGCCAGCGTCCGGGCGAGGTCGGCGGGGATTGGCCCGAGGCCGGGAACCACCGCGGGGTCGTCCGTCAGGCCCAGGAGCGTGGCCAGCGAGACGACCACGTTGATCTCGGGCCGCCCGCCCGCCTCAGCCGGGGGTGCGGACTGCGGTGCGGAGCCGGTGGCCGGGTGCGCGGCCGCGTCCGCGTCAGCCAGGGGCACGGACTGAAGGGCCACGCGGGTGGCGCCCGGACCGGCGCTGGCGGGTCCGCTCGAGCCCAGCAGGAGGTCGACAAGCACATCGGCGCGGACCTGGTCGCGGATGCGCGTCGGATCGTCCATCCCCTCGGCGATCGCGGTCAGTCGCCGGTGGATCCGGTACGCGTCGGTGGCGTCGATCCGTGCCTCGAGCACAGCCATGCCGTCGCCGTCCTCGTGGACGCGTACTGCGCGCTGGGCGAAGGCCCGCGCACGCGCGGCGCGTTCGCTCTCCGGCGCGCGGCGCAGCCGGATCATGCGGGTGTTGCGTGCGACCTCCGCGGACGTCCACGGGCGTCGGCCGGAGGCCAGTCGCGCCTGGACCCGGTCGACGATCTCGTCGGCTACCTGGCGGCCCAGCTCGTCGGGCAGCCCGGCGAGCTCGAGGACCACGAGTCGCCCCGCCCACGCGGAGATGCCTGCGCTAGCAACGAGGGCGTGCAGGCGGGGGTGGGACATCAGGTCGCGGGCCGCCGCGATCCGGTTGCTCATGGATCCCGGCGACAGCCGAAGGGCCACGGCGAGCTCCTCGCGGGCGGGGTCGGTGATCTGCGGGGCTGCGGGGGTGGGCTTGAGGAGCGTTGGGGTCGGCCCGGCCGCGGTCACCAGAGCCGCGGCAGCACCCGCCGCGACCCACGCTGCGCAGGCCTCCCATGCGGCGGCCATCACCACCTGGCATGCGCAGGGCCATCCCGACGCGTGGCCGGGCGTCGGCCAATCGGCAAGGGCCTCGCCGTCATGCGGGTGCGCACAGGTGGGGTCGTTGGGCAGGCGGGAGAGGGCTCCTGCGAGCGCCTCGCCGGCGGGCAACCAGAGCAGTCCGCGCACCTCGTCGCGCAGCCGCGTGTCCCACCAGTCCAGCGACGTCCAGTCGGGGTGCTCGTCGCGCCACCAGGCCCGCATCAGTCGTTCGAACCGCGCGTCACGGGCTGCCCGCGCAGCGGCATCGGCGGGCGCCTCGTCGACCGGCCGAGGATCGACCGGCCCAGGATCGACCGGCCCAGGATCGATTGCGGCGCCGGTGGCCTCGACCTGATCGCCCGGGCGCCCGCACCCGGCCGCCGTGTCGGGGCCCGCCTCCGCAAGGTCCCTGCCCGGGCCTCGGCCCCCCGACGATTCCCCCATCGTTGATTCCCCCATCTCGCCCCTCGTTGTTCGAACGTATGTTCGATCATAACGCCTCATGCCCAGTACGTCCAGCCCCCACGGCCTGCTGTGGAAGCGAGCCGCGAGCGGGACGCAACCGGGCGGGCCCCGATTCACCTGATCGGACCAGCCGAGCCCCGTAGCGTGCCTACGGGCAGTTCCCGGCGTAGTGGGTGACCGCCGCGTGCAGCTGCGCCCAAGTCGTGGCGTCCATCACCCCGTCGGCGCTCAGGCCGGTGTGCTGCTGGAAGGTGCGCACCGCCTGCTCGGTGAGCGGCCCGAAGTCGCCGGTCACCGGGACCGGGTCGGGTCGGCCGTAGTTCAGTGAGCGAAGCCCCGCCTGCAGGCTGCGGATCGTCTCGCCCTCGACGGCGTCGCCACCGGCCGCTGTGCTGCCCCGCTGCAGGGTCGCGCCGCTGAACGGGAAGCGCCCGGTGACGCAGACGTCGTACTCGGGGGGTCCGTCGTAGTCGTAGGAGGGCCACGACGCGGGCTTGGTGGCGGGGGTGGAGGCCCGGCGCCCCAGGGTGGGGTCGGTGGGGTCCGGGTCGGTGGGGGTGACGTGATCCGTCGTGCTGGGATCCGTCGTGCTGGGATCCGTCGTGCTGGGTCCGTCGTGCTGGGGTCCGTCGTGCTGGGGTCCGTCGTGCTGGGATCCGAGGTGGTGGCGTCCGAGGTGGTGGCGTCCGATGCGGGCGTCCCCGCGTCCGACCCGGTGGATCCGGAGGCGGAATCGGCGACCAGCTCGTCCGCGGCCCCGGACGCAACGGGTGCATCGGTCGCCCCGGCACCCCCGCGCTGCACGGGGTGTGCGGCGATCGATGCCGCGGCAGAGCCCGCCCCCAGTAGGACGACCACGGCGGCGAGCAGCCCCGACGCGCGGCGTCGGGTCCGCAGGGGGCCGCGTGCCGTGCCGGGCGGCTGGTCGATCGGGAGTCCCCGCCGGGCGTCGAGCGAAGCACCCTGCGCCCCGCCCCCGCCCCCGCCCCCGGCCCGGACCGCCTGCGCCGCGGCTCCCCGCTCCGCCGCACCCGCGGGCCAGGCCGCGAACGTGCGGGTCAGCGCGTCGTCGATCACCTCGGGCGTGGCTCCGCGCGGGATCCCCAGCAGAGTGCGGATGACCGAGCCCGGGGCCGGGCGGGCGGCAGCCTGCCGGTCGAGGGCACGCGCGACGAAGGCGCGCAGCGCGGGGTCGAGGGCGCCCAGCCCGCGCAGGTCGGGGTCCTCGTGACGCACGCGGAGCGCCACGGTCTCCGCCCGGCCCCCACCGAACGGGTGGCGGCCGGTGACCGCGTAGTGCACCACCGCGCCCCAGGCGAACATGTCCGTGGCCGGGGACTCCTCGGCACCGTCCAGCTGCTCGGGGGCCATCCATCCCACGGTCCCCATCACCTGTCCGCTGTGGGTCAGGGGGGTGCTGTCGACGGCGCGCGCGACCCCGAAGTCGACCACGCGGGGCCCGGCCGAGGACATGATCACGTTCCCCGGCTTGAGGTCGCGATGGATCAGCCCCGCCGCGTGGATGGACTCCAGCGCCTCGGCCAGGCCGATCGCGAGCAGGCGGCTGGTCCCCGGCGACAGCGGGCCGGTCCGCCGCACGAGCCCGCCGAGCGTCGGCCCCGGCACGTAGTCCATGGCGACCCAGAGGGTCGGGCCGTCCACGTCGAAGTCGTGCACCTGGGCGGTGCACAGGCCGTCCACGCGCATCAGCGCGGCCACCTCCCGGGCGAAGCGCACCCGGTACACGGGGACCGCCGCGAGCGCCGGGTGGGCCACCTTCAGGGCCACGTAGCCGCCGTCGGGACCCTGGGCGAGGTAGACCCGACCCATCCCGCCGGTGCCCAGCACGCACATGAGGCGGTAGTGGGCGATCCGCGCCGGATCGCGGGCCTCCAACGGCCTCACCGCGCACCCCCTGCCCGCGCCGCCCTGCCGGCGGCCCTCCGCCCGGGGACCCTACCGGCCGGTAGCCCGCCCCCCGCGCACCGTCCGGTGCGTCCCGGCACGTCGCCGCCGCAAGGGGCCTACGGTGGGTCCGTGCAGATCGACCTGCGGCGCGTGCTCGCCGGCCTCGGAGTGCTGGTGCTGGTCGCCGCCTGCTCGGGCACCTCCGACGAACCCGACGGCCCCGACCCGGGCGCGTCCACCTCCTCTGCCGCCGCGACCCCGGCCCCGGTGCGCCTGCCCGACGACGTGCTGCTCCCGCCGGCCGAGATGCCGGCGTGGAACGGGGCGGTGGTGTGGCAGGCCGGTGCCTCCCCTGCCACCGGCACGGCCCTGGACCTGTGCACGCTGCCCACGATGGCCGAGCTCGGGGCTGTCGGGGAGAACTCGCGCGACTACGCGTGGCCCGAGGGCGACATGGACGCAGTGAACCTGGTGGGCCAGTTCGACTCACCGGCCGCGGCCGGTGAGGCAGCCGAGGAGATCGCCGACCTCTTCCGGGTGTGCACCCAGGACACGCAGGTCGGTGACTCCTCGTGGACCACCAACAGCCCCGGCGACGGTGAGCAGTCCCGCTTCGAGTTCGTCGGCGTCGAGGCTGCCGGTGCGTTCGTGACGGTGGTCGGGTTCAGCCTCACCGGCCAGGACGCGAACTTCACCGAGGACCCGCTGGCCGAGAGCCTCGCCACCAGCACCGCGCTGCTCGACGGGCCGGGCTAGCCAGCTGGGCGCTGGCCCGACCCGCGCCGGCCCGACCCCCGCACCCCCCGCGCGCCCACCTCAGCGCAGCGCCTGCCCCACGAACGTGATCACGTCGTCGTGCACCTGGTCGCGGTTGGTCTCGTTGACCAGCTCGTGCCGGGCGCCGGGGTAGAGCGTCAGGCGCACCTCGCGCAGCCCGGCCGCGCGCATCCGTCGGTCCAGCTCGCGCACCCCGGTGCCGTTGCGCCCGACCGGGTCGTGGTCGCCGGCCAGCAGCAGGATCGGCAGGTCCGCGGGCGCCACCTCGCCGAACCCGGTGCGCCCGATCGCCAGGTGCCCACCGAGGAAGTCCACCCACGACTGGTTGGTCAGCCGGAACCCCGTGCGCGGATCGGCCAGGAAGGCGTCGACCTCGTGCGGATCGCGGGTCAGCCAGTCGGAGTCGGTCCGGGTGGGCGCGAAGGCCCGGTTGAACGACCCGAACGCCAGTGCGTCGATGACCGGGCTCTGGCCCCGGGGACCCTGCCGGCGGCGCTCTGCCCTGGCCACCGCGCGCAGCGCCGAGATCCGCGGGCCGCCAGGTGCGTCCGACCCGGCGAGGACGACCGCCTCCCAGGGGGAGGGCGCGTGCAGCGCCAGCGCGGCCTGCGTGACGAACGTGCCCATGCTGTGGGCGAACAGGGCCACGCGCGCAGTGCTGCCGGGCTCCTCCTCGGCGATCACCCTCCCCAGCTCCGCGCGGACCGCCAGCAGGTCGCCGACCATGTGGTCGAACCCGCCCTCGTCGGCGAGGTGCCCGAGAGGGGTGTCGACGTCGATCGACTCGCCGTGCCCGCGGTGATCATGGGCCCAGACCTCGAACCCGGCCCCGACCAGCGCCGCCGCGAGACGCGCGTAGCGCCCGGAGTGCTCCGACATCCCGTGGGTGACCTGCACCACCCGCCGCACGGTGCCGGGGGCCGGCTGCTCGGCTCGCCATCGCCGGACATGGATCGGGAAGCCGTCGGCCATCGGCAGGGGGAACTCGTCGGCGCGCATGGGCCCGAGGGTAGCCGCGCCCGGGGCCCGGCCGCCCTCCGACGTGACCAGGTGGTAGCAGCCGTTGTACCGTCGGGACGTCCCGCGCCCGCCGGCCCCGGCCGGCGGCACGCCGTCGCGCGGGTGAGCCCGACGAAGGAGCCCCCATGTCCCCCGTTCGCACTGCTGCGTCTTGGGCTGCGGCCCTGAGCCTGGCCCTGGCCCTCACCGGCTGCTCCTCGAGCAGCGACACCGCCACCGAGGCCACCAGCGCGCCGGCCACGTCGGCCGCCGCGACCTCTCCGGCCGCGAGCTCGCCGGCCGCCAGCCCCTCGCCCTCGGGCTCGGTCAGTGACGCCAACGCGACCTACTGCGCCAGTGCCGCCACTGTGAAGAGCGAGCTCGAGACGCTCAGGACGACGGCCACCGGGGGCTCGGCGACCGCCGAGGCCCTCAAGACCCAGTCCCAGGCGGTGGCCACTGCCGCCGAGCAGGCCAAGACCGACGCGCAGGCCCTCGACGCGGCGGTCAGGGTCGAGGTCGAGACCGCGCAGACGGCATTCCAGGCGGCCGTGGACGCCATCCCGGCGGACTCGGGCCAGGTGGCCCGCGCCGCGGCCTACGGGGTCGCGGTGGTCGCCTTCGGCAAGGCCCTGGACGCCATCGACGCCCAGGTGGGTTGCCGGTGAGCGCCGACGAATCCCCCTGGACCTGGAAGGGGGTGGTCGTCGACGGCCACCGGATCGCCTACCGGGTGGCTGGTCCCGAGGACGCCCCGCCGATGATCCACCAGCACGGGTTCGCGATCTCCGGCAGCTACCTGCTGCCGACTGCGAAGCTGCTCACGGACTCGTTCCGCGTGTACGTGCCCGACATGCCCGGGTTCGGCCGCAGCCCCAAGCCGGCCAAGCCGCTGAGCATCGAGGAGCTCGGGCTCACGCTCAACCACTTCATGGACGCGGTGGGCATCGAGCGGGCGGTCGTGGTGGGCAACTCCCTGGGGTGCGCCATCACCGCCGAGCTCATCGATGAGGCCCCCGAGAAGGTCGAGAAGGCGATCATGGTGGGCCTGGCCGGAGGCCCGCACAACCGGCCCCTGGCCAAGGCGCTGGTCCAGATGGCCCGCGACGGCCTCGTGGAGCCGCCCTCGCTGCTCACGGTCGCCGGCCCCGACTACGTGCGCTTCGGCCCGGTGCGTGCCATCCGCCTGTTCTCGTGGATGACGAAGTTCCCGGCCTACCAGCGGTTCATGTCCATGTCGGTGCCGGTGATGGTCGTGATCGGCAGCGAGGACCCGCTGCGCCCGCCGTGGGCCAACATCCGCCGGGCCCTGAGTGACATGCCCGAGGGGATCACGATCGTGCTCTTCCAGGGCGCAGCCCACGCGATCAACTACACCCACCCGCGCGAGCTGGCCCACGCGATCCGCCAGTACGTGGCCGGTGACGTGGTGCGGATGGACGCCTCGTACCCCGACGGCGTTCCGGTCCTGCAGCTGCAGCGGCCCGTCTGAGGCGCGGCGCGCTGCGCAGGCCCCGCTCATGTCGCGGGCCTGCGCAGGGCGCGGTTCGCCCTGGCCGGGGCCTAGACCGTCACGACGACCTTGCCGCGCGCGTGGCCGTCCTGCATGTGCCGGATCGCCGCGGGCGCGTCGGCCAGTGGGTAGGTGCGCTCGACGGCGGGCCGGAGCTGGCCGTCGGTGGCCATCGAGGCGAGGATCTCGAGGTCCTCGGAGTTCTCCGAGCAGGCCACTGCGACCAGTCGCTGACCGACCAGCATCGAGAGCACGGGCGCGCGGAGCATCCGGTCGAACCCGCCGAGGAACCGACCGCCGGTCTCACCGCCCACGATGGCGGCCGTCCCGGTCGGGGTCAGCGCCGCACGCAGCCGCCGGAGTGTGGCGTTGCCGCCGATGTCGATGATGAGGTCGTAGGCGACGCTGCCGTCGGCGAAGTCCTGGGTCGTGTAGTCCAGCACGTGGTCGGCGCCGAGCTCGCGGACCAGGTCGACCTTGCCCGGGCTGCACACCCCGGTCACCTCGGCGCCGAATGCCTTGGCCACCTGCACGGCGTAGCTGCCCACGCCACCGGAGGCCCCGATCACCAGCACCCGCTGCCCCGCCTGGACCCGGCCGGTGTCGCGCAGGGCCTGCAGGGCCGTCAGCCCGGAGATCCCGAGCGCGGCGGCCTGGGCCCACGAGAGGGCGGCCGGCTTGTGGGCGAGCTTGCCCTGGGGCGCGCGGGCGAACTCGGCGAAGGTGCCCTTGCCGATGCCGAACACCTCGTCGCCGGGGGCGAATCGGGTCACCTCGGCGCCGACGGCCTCGACGACGCCCGCGAGGTCCATGCCCGGCACGGGCTGCTTGGGGGCGCGCACTCCGTACCCGGCGAGGCGCACCGGGTAGGGAAGGCCGGTCATCAGGTGCCAGACGCCGCGGTCGACGCCCGCCGCCCGCACGCGGACCAGGACCTCGTCGGGGCCGATCTCGGGCGGCTCGATCTCCCGCAGCTCGAGCACGTCGGCGGTTCCGTAGGTCTGCTGGACGATGGCCTTCATGGGTGGGTCTCCCTGCTGTGTCGGTGCCCAGCGGCTCGCTGGGATGCGTACTTACGTTGTACGCTTACGCGGTAAGGTACGGGATGGGGCCGTCGATGTCCACTCACCCCTTACGTTGTATGTTCGACCCATGCTTGGAGGTGGCCCGTGAGCGCTGAACCCACCGCGTCGCGCCGCGCGCCGCTGACCCGCGAGCGTGTCCTGCGCGCCGGCATCGCCCTGGCCGACCGGGAGGGGATCGACGCGCTGACGATGCGCCGGCTCGGCCAGGAGCTCGGCGTCGAGGCGATGTCGCTGTACAACCACGTGGCGAACAAGGACGACCTCCTCGACGGGATGGTCGACGTGGTCGTCGGCGACATCGAGATCCCGCCCAGTGGGACCCCCTGGCGCACCGCCATGCGGGCGCGCTCCCTGGCGGCCCACGAGGCGCTGCTCGCCCATCGCTGGGCGGCGCACCAGATCACCTCCCGCTACAACATCGGTCCGGGGATGACCCGCTACCTCGACGCCACGTTGGGCCGCCTGCGCGAGGGGGGCTTCTCGATCGAGGGCGCCCTCGACGCGTGGAACGCCCTCGACAGCCACCTGTACGGGTTCACGCTGCAGGAGCTGAACCTGCCCTTCGAGGCCGACGAGTCGGCGGCCGTCTCCGCCTCGGTCCTCCCCGGGATCCCCGCCGCGCAGTTCCCTCACGTCGTCGAGGTGATCGGCTTCGTGATGGCCAACGGCCGGCACGAGGACTTCGAGTTCGGCCTCGACCTGCTCCTCGACGGCCTGGCCCGCCGCCTGGCAAGCGAGGGGTAGGACGCCCACCAGGGTCCCGGCCCGTCCGTGGGTGGGCGGGGCTCTTGGTCAGGTTGCGCGGGAGAACGCGGCAGCCCGGGCCAGCTGCTCGTCGGTGGGGCGCACGCCGGTGTAGAGCACGAACTGCTCGGCTGCCTGCAGCGCCAGGACCTCGGCGCCGGTGATCACGTGCGCCCCGGCCCGCCTGGCGCGCTGCACCATCGGCGTCTCGACCGGGGTGGCCACCACCTCGAACACCGTGCCCGCGGCATCGACCACCTCGCCGGCGACCGGCAGGGCCCCGGACTCCGGGCCGCCGGCCATCCCGACGGGAGTCGCGTTGACCACGAGGGCCGGGCTGCTGGCGCCCACCTCGGGGGACCACGTGAAGCCGTACTGCGCGGCCAGCGCCTGCCCAGCCGGCTCGTTGCGCGCCACGACCATGCCGTCGGCGAACCCGGAGTCGCGCAGGGCGGCCACCACCGCGCGGGCCATCCCGCCGCTGCCGACCACCACGAACGGGGAGGCGGGATCCACCTCGTGCGAGTGCAGGAGGCTCACGATCGCCAGGTAGTCGGTGTTGTAGGCGCGCAGGTGGCCGGAGGTGTTCACGATGGTGTTCACCGAGGCGATGGCCAGCGCCGAGTCATCGAGGGAGTCGACGAGTGGGATCACGTCCTGCTTGTACGGCATCGACACGCCGGCGCCCCGGATGCCCAGCGCCCGGATCCCGGCCACGGCCGCGGCGATGTCCGGTGTGGTGAACGCCTTGTAGACGAAGTCCAGGCCCAGTTCGGAATACAGGTGGTTGTGGAACCGGGTGCCGATGCTCGTCGGGCGCCCGGCCAGTGAGATGCACAGCTGGGTGTCCTTGGTGATCTGCGTGGTCAGCATCGTCGTACCCTCCCTGCTCGGCCCGCGCCGCACCCTAGCGCGCGGCCCTGGGCGCTGGTGGCCCCTCGGCCAGCGCCGGGCGGGTCCATGGTGCAAGCATCGGGCCATGGACCAGACCCCGATCTCCGGCCACGGCGGGCACCACGTCGTCGCCGCCGCGCGTGCCCATGGTGCCTCGACGCTGTTCAGCCTCTCGGGGGCGCACATCTTCCCGCTCTACGACGGCGCCGTCGGGGGCAAGCCCGGGTTCGACGCCGCCGGCGGGGCCCGAGCCGCCGAGCGGGACGGGCTGCTGCGTCTGGTCGACGTGCGCCACGAGGCGACGGCCGTCTTCGCCGCCGAGGCCACCGGTCGGCTGACCCGCACCCCCGGGTTCGCCGCGGTCACCGCCGGACCGGGGGTCACCAACGCCGTCTCGGCGCTGACCACCGCCCTGTTCAACGGCGCTCCCATGGTCGTCGTCGGCGGGCGGGCCCCGGAGTTCCGCTGGGGCAGCGGCTCGCTTCAGGAGTTCGACCACCCGGCGCTGCTCGGGCCTGTCACGAAGGCCGCGTGGACCGTGAAGGATCCGGCGGCCATCGGCACGCGCGCCTCGGAGGCGTTCACCCTCGCGCAGACCCCGCACCGCGGCCCGGTCTTCCTCGACATCCCGATGGACCGCTTCTACGCGCCCACCACTGCGCCGGCCGCCACAGTGACCACCCCGGCCCGCCGCGAGCCCGACGCCGACGCCCTGGACCACGCCGCGGCCGTGCTGGCCGGCGCCCACGCCCCGGTGGTCGTGCTCTCCAGCGACGTGTGGGCCGACCACGCCGAGGAGGCGGCTGCCGAGCTCGTGCGGGAGTTCGCGCTGCCCACGATCCCCAACGGCATGGGTCGCGGGCTGCTCGCCCCGGGGGACCCGAACCTGGTCACGCGTGCCCGCTCCGCGGCCTTCAAGGCCGCCGACGTGGTGCTCGTGGTCGGCGCCCCGCTGGACTTCCGGCTCGGGTACGGCATCTTCGGCGACGCAGCCGCCCCGGCGAAGGTGCTGCACCTGACCGACGCGCGCGATCCGCGCCGCCCGGGCACGGTGGAGGTGGCCATCCGCGGGGACCTCTCGCTGGCGCTGCGCGGGCTGGCCGTGCGACTGCGCCGCACCGGCCTGGCCGCGCCGGCCGAGTGGGCCGCCGGGCTGCACGCGGCCGACCGGGCCGCGCGCGCCCGCGATGCGGGCCTGCTGGCCAGCAGCGCCACGCCCATCCACCCCGCGCGGATCTACGGCGAGCTGCTCCCGCGCCTGGCCGACGACGCGATCACGATCGGTGACGGGGGGGACTTCGTCTCCTTCGCCGGCAAGTACGTGGAGCCCGCGAAGCCCGGCGGGTGGCTCGACCCCGGCCCGTTCGGCTGCCTGGGCACCGGTCTGGGCTACGCCCTCGGGGCCCGGGTGGCCCGGCCGGGGGCGCAGGTGACCCTGCTGCTCGGCGACGGTGCCGCGGGCTTCTCGCTGATGGACGTCGACACCCTGGTCCGCCACGACCTGCCCGTGGTGATCGTGGTCGGCAACAACGGCACCTGGGGCCTGGAGCAGGCGCCGATGCGGATGATGCACGGCTACGAGGTGCTCACCGAGCTGACTCCGGCGACCCGGTACGACGAGGTCGTGCGCGCGCTCGGCGGAGCGGGGGAGATGGTCACCGATCCCGAGCAGATCGGCCCGGCACTGGATCGTGCCTACGCCTCGGGCGTGCCGTACCTGGTCAACGTGATCACCGATCCCGCGGCGGCCTACCCACGCAGCACCACGGGGATCTGAGCGCGCCACAGGGTCGCCGGGCCGGCTCGCAGTTCGGGGACGTCGGGCTCTGAGCGGGTCAGCGGGTCAGCGGGTCAGCGGGTCGGCGTGGCCGACTCCGCGGCTGTGGGTGACGGCGTGGTGGCCGGGCTGCGGGTCGGTGGCGCGGACTCGGCGTCGGTGGGGTCCGACCCGCTCGTCGGGGTCTGCTGCGGGCTCGCGCTGCCCGTGCCGTTCGGGGATGGCGTGGGGGCGCTGGCCGACTGGCCCGGCTCGGGTGTCGGGTCCTCACCGGCCCGCGACGGGGCGCACATGGCCAGCAGCAGCAGGCTGGCCCCGACGAGGAGCACGAGCGTGGTGCCGCGCAGCACACTGGCCCGCTCGAGGATCGCCGGCACCTTGTCGAGCACCTCGGGAGACACCGACTCGTCGGAGGAGAGGGTCACTGGGTTGGCGGCCGTGCGCTGCAGGCGGGCCCGCGTCTCGAGCGCGGCCATGGCGGCCCCAGCGAGCAGCAGCAGGATCCCCACGGTGGTGATCAGCAGGCGGAGCACCGCGTCGAGGCGTCGCGCGAACAGAGGGCTCGCCTCGGAGCTGGCCCCGCCGGCGGTGGTCGGAGTCGAGCCGACGGTGTCGAGGGCGTCCGTGGCCGACTGCATGGCGTTGAAGTGGGGCAGCACCTCGAAGGCGACGATCAGCAGCAGGGCGCCGGCCAGCAGGGCGAAGAGGGCGGCGGTCCAGGCGCTGAACCGCCCGTCGTACTCGCCGAGCGGGATGCTGATCACGGTCGGCGGTGCGGTGGGCTCGGCTTCGGTGGCCGCGCCAGTGGCGGGGTGGAGGCTGGGCGGACTCGGCACGGGAGACGGGGCGGCGCGGGAGAAGGGTGCGGCTGGGTTGGTGTTGAGTCGTCGGGGCTCGCGTGACCGGCAACGGGAATCAGCTCGGCGGACGCCGGTGCCGCCGCTGGCCCTGGAGCGGGCGCCAGACCGGGGCCCGCCCCGACCGACCCCGCGCCGACGACCCGCCCCGGACACCGATCCTGGGCGCCCCGCGTGCCTGCCCGGGTCACCTGCACCCGCCGGAACCGCCGCCAGGGCCGGGACCACGGTGGTCCGCGCCGACTCCACGACCGAGCCGTTGGCCTCGGTGGCCCGCGCCACGTAGGTTCCGAATCGGAGCTCACCGGTCAGCGACCACGTGGTGCCGAAGGAGGGCCTGGGCAGGGCCACGCCGTTGCGCAGCAGGGTCACGCCCTGCGGCAGCCAGACCCGAGGCTCGGGGATGACCTCGACGGTGACCACGTCGTCGCCGTCAACCAGCAGGGTGAACCCACCGCCACCCTCCGTTGCCGCGCGGCCGCGCGCGGACGCGACGAGCGTGAGCACCTTCCCCATGCTCGCCACTGTGCTGGGGCCCCGATCGGCGTGTCAACGCCAGTCCAGCCGCTCGACTCAGCGTCACCCGACTGGGCTACGCCCCCGGTCGCCCCGCGTCACCGCCGGCGAGCCGGTGCTCCTCAGCCCCGCTCGGCCGACGGGTCCCCGCCACGGTCGACGGTGACGCCCATGGCGTTGCGCGCCGCCTCCAGCTCGTCCGCCCGCAGGCAGACCCAGGCAGCGTTGGACAGGTCGACGCCCCTATTCGGCGTCCGCCTGTCCAGGGCGTGCATCGCCGGATCGAGGGGTCAGCCCAAGGAGATCCGGTGGGCCTGCGCCAGCCACCCGCGGAGCTCGTCGTCGGCCTCGGCCGGGTCGGTCACGCGGATGCGATGGGTCATCATGCTGTTCCAGCTGCCCGCCTCCTCGAGCCGCCCCCCGGCGGGCACCCCGGGCAGCTTGACGCCCACGTCGAAGCGCTGCGGCGTCCCGGGCGCCAGCATCGCGAACTGGTGGCCGGTGGCGAACCCGACCACGGTCCGCTTCGGCAGCACCTGGACCTCGCCGAACCCGCAGATCAGTCCGGCCAGGTCGTCGTACAGGGCACGCCAGTGGGCCTTCCCGCCCGTGAACAGGGCGTCCACGGCCTCGTCAGTGGTCGGCCGCGCAGTCCCCTCCGCGCGCAGGTGCGACGTCAGCGCGCTGGCGTGCCCGTGGCCCATGCCGTGCTCCGACTTCAACCAGTCGACGAGCTCCTTGTGGCCGGTCAGCCCGCTGCCGCGCATGAGGGACTTCCACTCGGGGATGGGGCGGCCGTAGGTCGCCTCGATCGACGGGAAGTACGACGCTGGGCCCTTCGCGCGCTCGGTCATCGTCGCTGCTCCTCTGTTCGGTCCATCGGTGGGCCGCGGGTGGGCACGGTAGCGCACGCCCCGCACCGCGCCGCCCCGCACCGCGCGCCCCCGCCCGTCCCGCCCGGCCCGTCCGCCTCGGGCGAGCGCGTGGCCCTCCGCGGCCGCCTCGGCTACCCGAAGATGGCGCTCAGCGTGTCGATGAACTGCTTCTCGCCGGCGTCGACCTTCTCCTTGCCCGAGCCCATGAACCCGTCGCCGAGGCGCTCCACGGCCGCCCTGGCCGCGGCGCCGAGGGCCTCGGCGAGCTGGGCGTACTCCTCGGGTGCCAGCTTCGCGCGGGCCACCTCCACGCCCTGCCTGATCTCCTCGGTGAGCGCGGCCACGGCCTGCTCGATGTTGGCCACCTGCGACTTGTCGATCTCCGGCTGCGCGGGCCGCGCGGCCAGCAGCTCCTGGAGAACGGCGTTCTCCGGGTGCGCCTTCACGACCGCGGCCAGTGCGCTGGTCCCCGCGGTCATCTCGCGCACGGAGGGCACCATGTGGCCGTCGGCCAGGCCGGCGGCCATCATCACCGCACCGGGCAGCGCGGCAACCTGGGTCCACTCCTCGGGGCTGAACTGGTCCTTGGTGGTCATGGGATCCTCCTGGAACCGGTGACCGGCGCCGCGCCGGTCCGCGCAGCGAACGTAGCCGATGGCTCCCCGCGTCCGCGCGACCGGACGCGGGGGACGGCAGGATGTGGCCCCATGGAGACCCGCGACGAGCTCGCCCGTGACCTGCGCACTCCCCCCTCCGCCGCGGTGGCCGGGATCATCTTCGCGGTGATCCTCGGCGCGGTGCTGGTGCTGATGCACTCCTCGGTGCCCTCGCGCGGCAGCTCCGCGCAGTGGGTCGTGGATCCGGACCGGCGGCGCGCGGTGGGCATCGCCCTGGCCCTGATCCCGTTCGCCGGCATCTCCTTCCTGTGGTTCATCGGCGTCATCCGCTCGAGGCTGGCCGACCGCGAGGACAGGCTCTTCGCGACCGTGTTCCTCGGCTCGGGGCTGCTCTTCGTCGCCCTGCTGTTCGTCACCTCGGCGGTGCTCGGCAGCCTGCTTACCCTGTTCAACGACGGGGTGTCCGTCGATGACCGGTCGCTGGTGCTCCTGCAGACCCTGGCCCACCAGCTCATGGGCACCTACGGGGCGCGCATGGCCGCGGTGTTCACCCTCTCGGTGACCTCGCTGGCCTGGCGCAACGGCCTGCTGCCGAGGTGGTTGCTGGCCGCTGGGCTGCTGACCGCGGTCATCCTGCTCGTCACCCCCCCGGTCCCGGCCTGGGGTCAGCTGCTGTTCCCGGCCTGGGTGCTCGCGATGAGCGTGCAGATCCTGCTGGCCTGGCGGCGGGCGAACGCGGACGCCGCCTGAGGGAGCCGCTCGCCGGTCCAGCCCAACGGCACCCCGACGACCCACCCGCAGACAGGGACGAACGGCTCTGGCGCGGGCGCTCGTGGCTGCCTAGCGTCGGGGTGCCATCAAGGAGGAACCATGGGCACCCATCACATGTCCGCCGTCGACAGCGCGTGGCTGAGGATGGACCAACCGGGCAACCTGTTGGTCGTCAACGCCGTGATGTGGTCGGCCGAGGTCTCGGACTTCGACCAGCTGCGCGCGATCATCGACGAGCGGATGATCGGCCGGTTCCCCCGCTTCCGCCAGCGGCCGTCGATGCCGCGCAACCCCCTGGGCCGCGCCGAGTGGGTCGACGACGAGGACTTCGACGCCGACCGCCACTACCGCTACGTCACGCTCCCCGAGCCCGGCGACGAGGCAGCGCTGCAGGCCTACGTCAGCGCCCAGTCGGGGGTGCCGATCGACCCGGCGCACCCGCTGTGGGAGGTGCACCTGATCTCCGGCTTCCGCCAGGGCACCGCCGCGCTGTTCCGGATCCACCACGCGGTGGCCGACGGGATCGCCCTGACCCGGGTCACCCTCTCGCTGACCGACGGCGGCGCCCCGGACGCCTTCGCCGAGGTGCACGACCCCAGCTCCACGGCGAGCCTGATCTCGACCGCCGGGTCGGTCGTCGGGTTCGGCCTCGGGCTGGTGCGCCACCCCACCCGGGTCGGTGGGCTGGCCCGGACCGCCGGCCATGACGCGGCACGCCTGGTGCACCTGGCCACGCTGCCCACCAAGCCGCGCTCGGTCCTCAGCGGGGCGGTCGGCGCCACGAAGCTCGTGACCTGGTCGCCGCCGATCCCGCTCGACGGCATCAAGTCCGTCGGCCGCGACTCGGGCACCACCGTCAACGACGTGCTGCTCAGCGCGCTGGCCGGCGCCCTCGGCACGTACCTGGAGGAGCACGGGACCCCGCTGCCCGAGGTGCGGGTCATGGTGCCGGTCAACCTGCGCCCGCTGGACGGACCGCTGCCCGCGGAGCTCGGCAACGAGTTCGGCTTCTACTTCGTGGACCTGCCCACTGGGCCGATGGAGCCGCGCGAGCGGCTGGCCGCGATGCACCGGCACGTGGAGGACATCAAGGGCTCGCCCGAGGCACTGGTCGCCTTCGGGGTGCTCGCGGGCCTGGGCGCGGCGCCCAAGGTCGTCGAGGACCTGGGGATCGCCTTCTTCGGCAGCAAGGCCTCCGGCGTGGTCACCAACGTGCCGGGCCCGCGGGAGCCGGTGTACCTGGCCGGGGCCCGGGTCGACGGCCTGGTGGGCTGGGTGCCGCGGGCCGGCGACATGGGCTTCGGCGTCGCGATCGGCTCGTACGCCGGCAACGTGACGGTGGGGTTCTCCACCGACGCGCAGCTCATGCCCGACCCCCTCCGGCTGCAGGAGCTGCTGCTCGCCGAGATCGACACGCTGCAGGCCTCCGTCGGCCAGCCCGTCGGGTAGGGGAAGCCTGCCGTCGGGCCGGCCCGTCCCCTGGCGGGAGCCCGGCTGGGCTCAGTCGGTGATCCGGACGCGCAGCCGGCGGAACCCCTTGCCCTTGTTCTCGATCTTGACGACCTCGATCCCGCCGATCTGGCGGGTGGAGGCCACGTGGGTGCCGCCGTCGGCCTGCGTGTCGAGGCCCACGATGTCCACGATGCGCACGACCTCCAGCTCCGGGGGGAGCAGGTTCGTGGCGGTCCGGATGATGTCGGGGATGGCGAAGGCCTCCTCCCGCGGCAGCACGCTGACCTCGATGGCCCGGTCCGCGGCGACCTCCGCGGCGCACGCGGCCGCGACGGCGTCGCGGAAGCCCTCGGGGACCTCGGGCAGGTTGAAGTCCATCCGGGCCTCGAAGGGCTCCATGTTCCCCCCGGTGACCAGGGCCCCGAAGTCGCGGAACACGACCCCGCTGAGCAGGTGCAGCCCGGAGTGGGTGCGCATCAGCGCAGTGCGCCGGGCGTCCTCGACCGCTCCGCGCACAGCGGTGCCGGCGACCGGGATCGGGTCGCCCTCGTGGGGCACGAGGCGCAGGTCCTCGCCGCGACGGGTGCCCACGATCCGGGTCTGCACCCCCGCCCACAGCAGCACCCCGTGGTCGGGCGGCTGGCCGCCGCCGCCGGGGTAGAACGCCGAGCGGTCCAGGACGATCCCCTCGTCATCGACGTCGAGGACCACCGCCTCCCACTCGCGCAGGGTGGCGTCGGCGAGGTCGAGCCGCGCAGTGCGGCCGTCGTGGTCGTGTGCCATGGGCCGACAGTAGCCCGCGGGTGGGCGGAACGGGCCGGACTGCTCCGGCCAGGGTTCTGGGCAGCGGCCGCGGGCCAGGCGTCCAGGTCCGCGGCCGGCTGCCTGATGTGGCTGCGGCGCCGCGCTGCCGCACCGCGCCGCGCCCCCCGGGAGGCAGGGCTCCGGGGGGCGTAGCGCCGGGGGCAGGCCCGACTGGGACGCAGGTCAGGGGGTGACGTCGATCCGGTCCGTCAGGGCCGGCGCCAGTGCGTCGAACTGCCGGATGTAGGACTCGAAGGCGTCTGTGTCCACCGGCCCGCCGAGGCGGTCGGTGCCAGCCAGGAAGCCGCCGAACCCGTCGCCGCCGTCGGCCAGGAAGTTGTTCGTGGTCACCCGGTAGGAGGCTGCCGGGTCCAGCGACACCCCGCCGAGGGTGATCCCCGAGACCACGTTCCCGGTGCAGCCCGGATCGGCCAGGGCGTTGGCGGAGGCCGACCACGTGTAGTGCAGGCCGGCGGAGGGGAGCAGGACCCGGGCGGTGGAGTTGTTCAGGCCGCAGAACTGCTGCTCGAGGATGGTCTCGATCTGCGCCCCCGTGAGGGACATCGTGACCAGCGCGTTGCCGAACGGCTGCACCGTGAAGGCCTCGCCGTAGGTGACCACGCCGTCGCCCTCCCCGGCCGGGCTGCCCGCGTAGACGAGGTCCGCGCGAACCCCGCCGGGGTTCATCAGGGCCAGGACCGCGGCCCCCGTGCCGGGCTCGTTCGTGGCGTCGAGCTGGGCGTCGGCGATCACGTTGCCCAGCGGCTGCTCGAGCGACGCATCGTTGATGCGGGTGATGTCGGCGGTGATGCGACCGATCGGACGGTTGGCGATGGGGGCGGCCAGCGTCTGGTAGCGGTTGATCAGGGAGGTGATTGCGGCGTCCTTGTCCACGTCGCGGGTGATGATGCGGTTGTTCACCGAGATCGCCGTGGTGTCGCCGGTGGCCCGGTCGACCGTCATGTCGATGTCGGTCAGGACGCGGCCGAACGAGAAGGCGCTGGTCACGGCCTTGCCGTCGATCTGGCAGCTGTACGCCGAGTGCGTGTGGCCCGAGACGACAAGATCGACCTCGTCGTCGAGCCGGTTGACGATGTCGACGATCGGCCCGCTCACGCCGTTGCACTGGTTCAGGGTGCCCGCGTTCACCGACTGGACCCCGCCCTCGTGGACCAGGACGACGATGGACTCGATGCCCCGGCGCCTGAGCTCGGGGATGAGCGCGTTGACCGTGTCGGCCTCGTCGCGGAACTCGTAGCCGGCGATCCCGGCGGCGCTGACGATCGACGGGGTGCCCTCGAGGGTCATGCCGATGAACGCCACGCGGGCGCCCGTGAAGTTCTGGATCGAGTAGGGCGCGAACAGGGTTCGACCGGTCGAGCTCCGCACCACGTTGGCGGCCAGGAAGTCGAAGTCGGCCCCGGCGAACGGGTCGCCGTCCTGGCAGCCGTCGACGGGGTGGCAGCCGCCGTCCTGCATCCGGCGCAGCTCCGCGGCGCCCTCGTCGAACTCGTGGTTCCCGACCGCGTTGAGGTCCAGGCCGATCAGGTTCATCGCCTCGATGGTGGGCTCGTCGTGGAACAGCGCCGACACCAGCGGACTGGCCCCGATGAGGTCGCCGGCCGAGACCACGATGCTGTTGCGGTTGGTCGCCTCGAGGTTCTTCACGTGCGTGGCCAGGTACTCGGCTCCGCCTGCGGGGATCGCCGGTGACGGAGGAGTGCTCGGGGCTGCGGTCACCAGGCCGCTCGAGCCGCTGGGTGGCAGCAGGTTCCCGTGGAAGTCGTTGAGGGCGAGCACCTGGACCTCGACCGAGGACCGGTCCTGGATGATCGGCGGCTTCGGGGAGGCCCCCGAGGCCGGGGCCAGTCCGGCGGCGACGAGGGCTGCCGAGGCCAGCGTGAGGGTGGTCAGCGAACGACGGATTCGTGGCATCGGGATCCTTCGGGGGAGACGGGTGCGGGGGTGCTCCGCGTACGGACGCGGCGGCCACTGCTCTGGTCTGGGCCTGTATACACCCGCTCGGCGCCCGGCCACCACAGGGCCGGGGTGGCCGTATCTCGGCAGCCGAGGGCGTCGCAGGAGTCGTCCCTCGGGCTACCCTGTGCGCCATGTCGAAGCCGCGGGGCGGGCCGGAGGATGTGGCCGCGGGCCCGGCGGGGGTGCTGGCCGCCACCCGGATCGCCCTGGCCGAGATGGGGCCCACCCGGGCTGCGCGCCTGCTGGCCGCGGCCAACAAGCCGGGCGGCTTCGACTGCCCCGGGTGCGCGTGGCCCGAGTCGGACACGCCCCACGCCGCGGAGTTCTGCGAGAACGGGGCCAAGGCGATCGCCTGGGAGGCCACGCGGCGCACGGTGACGGGCGACTTCTTCGCCGAGCACTCGATCGCCGAGCTGGCCGCCCGTGACGACCACTGGCTGGAGTCGACCGGCCGGCTCACCCAGCCGATGCACCGCGCTCCCGGGGCCACGCACTACACGCCGATCACCTGGGAGGGCGCGATCGAGGTCGCCGCGGGGCACCTGCGCGGGCTGGCCGACCCCAACGAGGCGGTGTTCTACACCTCGGGCCGGACCAGCAACGAGGCGGCGTTCCTCTACCAGCTCCTCGCCCGCCGACTGGGCACGAACAACCTGCCCGACTGCTCGAACCTGTGCCACGAGTCCTCCGGTGTCGCGCTGAGCCAGGCGATCGGCATCGGCAAGGGCAGCGTCAGCCTCGAGGACCTCAGCGACCACGCCGACCTGATCGTGATCCTCGGCGCGAACCCGGGCACCAATCACCCGCGGATGCTGGTCGCGCTGGAGGAGGCCACCCGCCGCGGTGCCCAGATCGTGGTCGTCAACCCGCTGCCCGAGGCGGGGCTGGTCCGGTTCCGCAACCCGCAGCGGGTCTCGGGCATGCTGGGCAGCGGCACCGCGCTGGCCGCACAGCACCTGCAGGTGCGGCTCAACGGCGACCTCGCGCTGATGACCTACGTGAACCGCCGGCTCGTCGAGCTCGGCGCCGTCGACCGAGGCTTCCTCGACGAGCACACCGAGGGCTTCGACGGCCGCGGCAGCCGCGTGGGCCTCGGCCGACCCGGACGCCCTCCTCGCCGCGGCGGGGCTCGGGCGCGACGAGGTCGAGCAGTTCGTGGAGCGGGTGCGCGGCGCCAGTTCGATCATCGCGTGCTGGACGATGGGCCTCACCCAGCACCGCAACGCCGTCGCCACGATCCGCGAGGTGATGAACTTCCTGCTCCTGCGCGGCAACATCGGCCGACCGGGTGCCGGGGCGTGCCCGATCCGCGGGCACTCCAACGTGCAGGGCGACCGGACGATGGGCATCAACGAGCGCCCGCCCGCGGCCTTCCTCGACGCGCTCGAGGCCGAGTTCGGCTTCGCCCCACCGCGCGCGCACGGGCTCAACGTGGTCGAGTCGATCGCCGCGCTGCGCGACGGCCGGGCCCGGGTGTTCGTCGGGCTCGGGGGCAACTTCGCCGCGGCCGCCCCGGACTCCGCGGTCACCCACGCCGCCCTCGAGCGGGCCTCGCTCACGGTCTCGATCTCCACGAAGCTCAACCGCACCCACACCCATCCCGGCCACGAGGCGCTGATCCTGCCCACGCTGGGCCGCACCGAGGTCGACGCCACCGGCGGACGGGCGCAGTTCGTCACCGTCGAGGACTCGATGAGCCGGGTCAAGGCCTCCACCGGGCGCGTCGCACCGGCCGGAGAGGACCTGCGCAGCGAGCCGTGGATCGTGGCGACCCTGGCCGGCGCGGTGCTCGGCGAGGACGACATCCCGTGGCGGCGGTTCGCCGGCGACTACGACGCCATCCGCGACCGGATCGCCGCGGTGGTGGCCGGCTTCGACTCGATGGGCTCGCGGGTGCGCGACCGCCGGGGCAGGGCCAGCCGCTCGTTCACCCTGCCCCACCCGCCGCGCGACGCCCGGCGCTTCGAGACTCCCAGCGGCCGGGCCCGGCTCACCGTGAACCCGCTGGAGCCGATCCAGGTGCCCGCCGGGCACCTGCTGCTGCAGACCCTGCGCTCGCACGACCAGTTCAACACCACCGTCTACAGCCTCGACGACCGCTACCGGGGGATCGCCGGGCGCCGCGACGTGGTCTTCGTGAACCCGCAGGACGCCGCCGGGGCGGGGCTGGCGGCCGAGGACCGCGTCGACCTGGTCAGCGTCGCCCCGGACGGCGAACGTCGGCTGCCGGGGCTCTCGGTCGTGCTCTACCCGACCGCCCGCGGATGTGCGGCCACCTACTTCCCCGAGGCGAACGTGCTGGTGCCGCTGGCCTCGGTGGCACAGGAGAGTGCCACGCCCACGTCGAAGTCGCTGGTCGTGCGCCTCGAGCCGTGCTGAGCCCGGCGGTCAGCTCCCGCTCTCGCGGGCGTGGGCCAGGGAGGCGGTGACGATCTCCTCGAGCACCGCGGTGTCCACGTCGGCCAGGCGCTTGATGTAGAGGCAGCCCTTGCCGGTGGTGTGCTTGCCGAGGCGGGCCAGCTGGTCGGCGTAGTCCTCGAGGGCGCCGGACAGGTAGAGCGTCGTGTTGGCCTTGCGCGGGGAGAAGCCGATCTGCATCCAGTCGAGCTCACGGCCGCTGTCGTAGCGCAGGTGCTGGGTGCCGAAGCCCACGATCGACGCCCCCCACATCACCGGGGCCTCGCCGCTGGCCCGGGCCATCAGGTCGCACACGGCCTGCGCGTCGGCACGGCGCGCCTCGTCGGGCACGGCGGCCAGGAAGGACTGCACATCACCGTCGTTCGCGCCGGTCTTCAACTGCGCCATGGTCGCCTCCTCGGAGTCGGAGTCCGATGCTAGACGGCCGTGACCCGGTGCGCCCCGGCAAGCGCCTGGATCAGCGTCGGCGGGGCGTAGGTGGGGTCCTGCTCGGCCCGGTCGATCGCCGACGAGGCCACGGACTCGTTGCCCGCGGGCTCGGCGCCGATCGCGCGCGGTCCCGGTGGCAGCACCTTGTAGAGCCCGGTGCTGGAGTCGTGCAGCGGACCCAGGGGGTCGGGGGAGGTCCCCGTCGCCGCATCGCCGGCGCCCTGCTCGTCCACGGCGCCGAGGGCGCCGGGCAGGAACTCCAGGCCGCAGGACTGGGCCCGGTCGACCATCCACAGCAGCGCGAGGTCCGACAGCCCGGTGTCGGGGTACCCGCCGCCCACGTCGCAGTGGACCCCGCTGAACCACACCTGCTCCAGGGTCTGGTTCACGGCCGCCGGGTTCTGCTTCCAGACCGCCGGCTGGAACGGCTTGCGCCGCTCGTCGATGGCCAGGGCGTGGAAGGCGTTGTCCACGATCCGGCTGAGCTGGGTGTCGTGGAACGACCACCGCCGGTTGAAGCGCTCGAAGGCGGGCACGCCGCTCCAGGGGATGCCCAGGGCTCCGACCGTGTCCCAGACCCCGACGAAGTGGATGCGCGGATCGGGGTGGGAGTAGGAGCGTCGGAACAGCTGGGACTCCAGGTCGCGGGGGTGCACGGCACGCTCGCGGTAGAGGGCGTAGGCCCGCGGGATCTGGTCGACGTTGGCCGGTTTCAGGATCCCTGCGTTGCGGACCAGGCCGGCGGTGCTGCGCGCCATGTAGGAGCCGCGGCTGAAGCCGAAGAGGAAGATCTCGTCGCCCGGCTCGTAGTTGGCCACCAGGAACCGGTACACGGCCTGCACCCCGCGCGACAGGCCGACGCCGAAGGCCCCGCCGCGGATGCGCTCGCCCGGGTCGGTGCCCACCCCGCGGTGGTAGAGCACGAGCTGCTCGACCCCCGATCGGTCGCGGTCGGCCACCGTGGCCGCGACCTTGGCCACGTTGGTCCGGCAGGGCCTGCCGGACGAGGTCTGGTCAGGGGTGTTCCACGTGCCGTCGCAGCACAGGACGAGGCGCTTGGTCATGAGCCCTCCCGAGTCGTCGCCCCCGGGTGCCGGGGGCACGCGCGGGTCGCGGTCTCGGGGCTGATGGTAGGGCTGCAGTCGTGGCGGGGGGAAGGGCGCGTCGGGTCGCGGCCGGCTCCGTCCCGGCTCGCGGCGGCGAGCGGTCCGCTGTCGGCAGGGCTCCCGTCGCCGTCGCGTGCCGGCAGACGAGTCCCCATCGACCGACCTCACGACCAGCCGTCCGCGTAGTGTGGCGCGGACCATCGCCATCGGTCCGAATCAGGGAGCACTGTGAGCACAGGAGTCATCGTCACGCCGCAGGCCACCAGCGAAACCCTCGCCGAGCTCTACCGCGACCTGCACGCGAACCCCGAGCTGCCGTTCGCCGAGCACCGGACCGCGGACATCGTGGCCGCGTCCCTGGCGGCCCTGGGCTACGAGGTCCACGCCGGCATCGGTGGCACGGGTGTGGTGGGCCTGCTGCGCCGGGGCGATGGGCCGACCGTGCTGGTGCGCGCCGACATGGACGGCCTTCCCGTGGCCGAGGAGACCGGGCTGCCGTACGCCAGCACCGCCCGGGGCATCGACCCGGCCGGCAACGACGTGCCCGTGATGCACGCCTGCGGCCACGACATGCACGTGACCTGCCTGCTGGGGGCGGCCGCCGCGCTCGCCGCTGACGACTCCTGGACTGGCACCCTCATGATCGTCGCGCAGCCGGCGGAGGAGCTGGGCACCGGCGCCCGGGCGATGGTGGCCGACGGCCTCTACGAGCGGCTGGGCCGCCCGGACGTGGTGCTCGGCCAGCACGTGGGCCCCATGCCGGCCGGGCTGATCGGGCTGCATCCGGGGCCGGCGTTCGCCACGTCGGACTCGATCCGGGTGACCCTGTTCGGGGCCGGCGGTCACGGGTCGCGCCCCGAGGCGTGCGTCGATCCGATCGTGATGGCCGCTGCGGTCGTGCTGAGGCTGCAGACCATCGTCTCCCGCGAGGTCGCCGGCGGTGAGACCGCCGTGGTCAGCGTCGGCACCCTGCACGCCGGCACGAAGGTGAACATCATCCCGGACACGGCGGTGCTCGAGATCAACGTGCGCACCTACGACGAGCGGGTCCGCGCCCACGTGCTGGCCGCGATCGAGCGAATCGTCCGCGCCGAGGCGTCGGCATCCAACGCCCCGCGTGAGCCGGAGGTGCTGCTCCTCGACTCGTTCCCCGCCCTGGTGAACGATCCGCAGGCCTCGGCGCGCACCGCCGAGGCGCTGCGGACGCTCCCGGTGATGCTCATCGATCCCGGTCCCGTGACCGGCAGCGAGGACGTCGGCGTCTTCGCCCTGGAGGCGGGGGTGCCCTGCGTCTACTGGATCCTCGGAGGTGCCGACCCGGCTCCGTTCGCCGGAGCCAGCACACCCGAGGAGGTGATCGCGGTGATGGGCGGGATCCCGTCGAACCACTCGCCGGGCTATGCGCCGGTGATCGAGCCGACGATCAGCATCGGGGTGGCCGCGCTGGTGGCGGCGGCCAAGGAGTGGCTCGCCCCGACGGGGTGACGCGGCGGGCGGCGTCAGCCCATGGGGGCCCGTCCCGGGCTTGGTGTGCCATCGACGATCACCGGCATCCGGCCCTGCCAGCGCTGCCAGGTGGCCTCGTCGGTGGCCAGCTCGCACATGAAGTGCGCCACGTTGGCCATCCGGGTGTGGTCGGGCCGGACGATGCTGGCGACCAGTTCGTCGTGCAGCGTGTACTGGCAGACCTCGCCCTCGAGGAGGGTGTCGGGGCGCACGGCCACCCACTGCAGGCGCGGATCCGCCGGGCCGACCTCGCGGATCAGGTGATCGGCGGCCCCCTGGTTGTCGCGCACCGGTGGGATGAGAACCCCCAGGCCGCGCAGGTAGGCGCGCTCGACGCGGCCACGGCGGGTGTCGGCCCGATCGGGACGGTTCACCGAGACGCTGCTCATGAGGATCATGCGCACCGCGTCTTCCGGCTGGGCGGCCCCGACCGCGTCGTGCACCCGCTGCACCGCACGGGTGACCAGGTAGCGCGGCGGGCCGAGGATCCCGCGGGCGCTGATGTTGTGGCCCAGGCAGGAGATGACGGTGTCACAGCCCTCCAGCGCCCCGACCAGCGCGGCGGCGGGCATGGCCAGCACGTCGGCCTCGACCACCTCCAGCATGGGGTGGCCCACCGTGGCGGCGGGCAGGCGCTCGGCCGAGCGCACGATCACGCGGACGGCGACGCCGCGCTCGAGGAGCTGGGTCAGCACGTGGCCACCTGTGCGGCCGGTGGCGCCGAGCAGGAGGATGCGGTGATCGGTGTCCATGGGGTGCTCCTGGGGGAAGGGTGTCGGGGGTGGCGGTGCGGGTGGATGGGGCGGTGCGGCGCCCCTGCCGGTGTGGTGGTGCTCAGCCCGGCTCGGGGTACTGGAAGACCTCGTCGAGGGGAGCCCCGAGGGCGTGCGCGATACGGAAGGCCACCTCGAGCGAGGGCGAGTACTTGCCCTGCTCGATGGCGATGATCGTCTGTCGGGTGGTGCCGACCCGGTCGGCGAGCTCGGCCTGGGTCATCTCGTCGGCGGCGAAGCGCAGGGCGCGGATGCGGTTGGTGACCCGCGTCGGGCGGACCATCAGAAGCCCCGGCGGTAGGCGCGCAGCTTCACGATCCCGGCGACCAGGCCGGCGAGGGCGAAGGCCAGGTACAGGGTGTTCGCGATCCAGAAGTAGTCGTACTCGAGCATGGTCAGGATCAGTGCGCCGACCATGCCGGCCGAGGCGACGTAGTAGCCCGACGACGTCACCGCGCCGGCGGATCTGCACGTCGCGCTCGTCGGTCCGGTCGATGTCGTCGACCGACCCCGACCCGGTGATCTCGACGCCGATCGCGGTCGCGATCGCCATGGCGATGCTGCCGAGGATGGTCAGGACGATCGAGGCGATGACGGCGATCACCAACGGCCTCTGGTAGGCGATCTCGGAGGCCGGGGTGTCGCTCAACTGCGGCAGCACGACGGCGAAGTAGGCCAGCGGGACCAGGAACCCGACCACGACGCTGACCCATGTGGTCTTCTCCTCGAACGGCATGTCCGCCTCCTCGGCATCTGTCCGGATGTCAAACATCTTTGACATATCGAATGTAAAGGCAGCACGACGTCATGTCAAGAGTGTTTTACATCTCGTGGATCGTGAACGAGCGTGGTGCCGCAGGGTCGCGGACGTGTGGCTGACGCGTCAGGACCCTGCGCCCTCAGGCGGGCAGGCTGGCCTCGAACTGGCCCAGCCGGGTCAGGAACTCGCCCGGGCGCACCAGGTGGGGGTAGTGGCCGACGCCGGGCCAGGTCTCGACGGTGGCTCCCGGGATCCGGCTGCGCAGCCAGTCGCCGTAGTCGGCACCCAGGTCGATGCCGTGCAGGGCGAGGTAGGGCACGTCGATGCCCGTGGTGATCGCCTTCACGACCTCGGCCAGCTGCTCGGGGGTCGTGTCCAGCATGATGCCCCAGACCCCGAGCACCACGTCCTGGTCGTAGCGACGCAGGTCACCCAGCCGCTGCCAGCCGGCGTCGTCCACCTCACCGCGCAGCGAGTCGAACAGCGCGTCCATCACCATCGGGAAGGCCTCGCTGCGCAGCAGTGCCGCCTGCGCCACCAGGCCGGCCTGCAGGGGGGCCAGGTCCAGTGACTGGTCGATGTTGACCACCCCGCGGCAGGGGAACTGCGCCGCGTAGGCGGTCACCACCGTTCCTCCGAGCGAGTGGCCCACCAGCAGCGGCGGCTCGTCGACCAGTTCGGCGATGTCGGCGGCCATCTCGGCCACGCCGTAGCTGGCGGCCGCGGGCGACTCGCCGTGGCCGCGCAGGTCCACGCGCAGCACGCGGTGGCCGGCGGCGAGCCCGGCGACGATCGGGTCCCAGCTGTGGCGGTTCTCGGTGATGCCGTGCACCAGCACGACCAGCGGTCCAGAGCCTTCGACCTCGTGCGCAAGGGCCACAGTCATGGGCGAAACGCTAGCGGGGGGTGCCCACTGACGGGAGCCGGCGGGATGGTGCTGCCGGTGCTCTTGTTGGCCGGCGTGGCGACCAGCGGGCTCAGGCTGCCAGGCTCCACAGCCCCTTGACCACGAGCACGAGCGCGACGACCGCGCCGATCCCGTAGGTGACGGTCCGGTTGTTGGCCTGGATCCAGCGTCGCCAGCCGGCATACACCTCCGGCGCCCGCTCCCGCCGCACGACGAGGACGCCCAGGGGTGCGGCAACGCCGAGCGAGGCGACGATCACGAAGGCAACCCCGGCGGCTGCCAGGGAGCTGCCAGTGAGGCCCAGCTGCAGCATCTCGGTGGCGGCGGCAACCACGACGAAGTAGTTCGGAAGGAATGCGCCGAGGACCAGCGCGAGGATCCACGGCATGGAGTCCAGGCGGCCCATCCAGGTGGGCGTGGGGGACTCGGTGCCCGCCACCCGGCGCCATCGGACAGCGAGCAGCGCAGCCAGGGCCAGGCCGAGGGCGATCTCCACACCGGCCGCGACGCTCGAGTTCGACGTGCTCGGCGTGTCCGGGGACATCGCCACCGTGACCGCCATGACCGTCGACAGGGCGAGCACCCAGCCCGCGACGTAGGCGATCTCCTTGGCCACGCCACCGCGGGTTGCCACCAGGACGATACCGGCCAGCACCGACCAGGGCTGCGCGGCCAGCGCGAGGGCCATGAGAAGGAGCGTGGCGAAGGAGGCGGCGTCCATCGCCGGACCCTATCCAAACCGGGTGCGGTGCCACGGGGCCCGACAGGCTCGGGAATGCCGCGCAGGCAGATGGCGTTGCTGGCGCCATGAAGGCGATCACGTACGACCACTACGGGGACCCGAGCGTCCTGGCCCTGACCGAGCTGTCCGATCCCAAGGTCGGTCCGGGGGAGGTGCTGGTGCGCGTGCGCAGCGCGAGCGTCAACCCCGTGGACTGGAAGGTCGCCGCCGGTTACCTCGACGGGCTGATGAACGTCGTCTTCCCCGTCATCCCCGGCTGGGACGTGGCCGGCGTGGTCGAGCGCGTCGGGCTCGACACCCCGGAGTTCGCGGTGGGCGACGAGGTCATCGCCTACGCCCGCAAGGACTGGGTCCAGGCGGGCACGTTCGCCGAGCTCGTGGCCGTGCCGGTCCGTGCGCTCGCGCGCAAGCCCGCGGCCCTCGACTGGGACCAGGCGGCAGGCCTGCCGCTGGCCGGCCTCACGGCCTACCAGCTGCTCACCCGGCTGGGCGTGCAGCCCGGCGACACGGTGCTCATCCACGCCGCAGCCGGAGGTGTGGGCATCCTCGCCGTGCAGATCGCCCGGTCGATGGGTGCGCGGGTCATCGGCACGGCGTCCCCGGGCAACCACGAGGCCCTGCGCGGGCTCGGGGTGGAGCCGGTGGAGTACGGCGATGGCCTGGTCGAGCGCGTGCGGGCCCTCGCCCCCGACGGTGTGGACGTCGTGGCGGACTTCGCCGGGGGCGTCCTGGAGGTCACCCGGGCGGTGCTCGCCGACGGGGGTCGGCACGGCTCGATCGTCGACGGTGCCGTGGCCGGGGCTGGTGGGATCAGTGCGTGGGTCCGGCCCAACGGCGCCGACCTGCAGGCCCTGGCAGGACCTCGCCGACGAGGGCGCGCTCACTGTTCCCGTCGCGCTGACCTTCCCGCTGGAGGAGGTCGCCGATGCCTTCCGCGCGAGCATGACCGGCCACGTCCGCGGCAAGATCGCGATCGTCGTCAGCCGCTGACCCACCCCAGCGGCGGGCGAGTGGGTCGTTGGGCTCTGACGGGATGGTTGGGCCTGTGACTAGCGTCCGCGTTGGCCGGGGCTGTCCCGGTCCCGACGGACCGGACGGAACGGGGTGGTCGACCGTGGGGGGCCACCGTCACGATCCGATGGACGGCGCACTCGGAAGCGACGCCTTGAACGGGCGGCCAGCCAGCCACAGTGCGAGCACGCCGGCCGAGTAGGTGAGTAGCGGACCCACAGCGGTGTGTCCGTGCGGCACGAACCCGCCGAGGGCCAGGCGGAACAGGGCATGTCCGGTGAGGCCCGCGCAGGCAAGCAGCAGGGCGGATGGAGCCCAGCCGGCCATGCCGGGGCGAGGCGGGGTGGGACGTTCGAACCGCCCCACCAGGCGGATCACTCCGGCGAGCACCAGGGATAGTGCCCCGACCCAGGCGATACGCAGCACCCACCACGCGGCTGTGCCCGCCGTCGGACCGGTCGGAAGGCCGGTGGTGACGAGGAGGCCGCCGACGATGAGCACGGGCACCATGTGCCAGAGGTACATGGTCATCACCACGCTGTTCCCCCGGACCACCACACCCCACGCCCGACGTCCCTCGAGGATCCGACGCAGGGGTCGTTCGAGCAGGAGGACGATGCCGATCTGGGCGGCGGAATAGGCCATCAGGGCCAGGTTCGGCGGCGAGGTGTTGGCGGGCGGCTCGCCGGGGACGCCGACCATCCACGGCGGGTAGCCCGCGAGGGCGATCAGCGCCGTGAGGCCCAGCACGCCGCCGACCACGAGGACGATGGGACCCCGGCCGGAGAGGGCGCCGGCGCGCCAGGCGATCCCCAGGGCGAAGCCAGCCGCGGGCGCCACGAGGTAGTTCACCCAGCCGGCCGCCGCGAAGCCAGCCGCGCGCACCAGCACGTCGACCCCCGCCACGAGGGCGATCGCGGCCACGAGCAGCGACCAGCCCGCCCGGTTCCAGGCGGCGATCAGCGGCACCGCGAGCAACAGCATCAGCAGGTAGACCGGCAGGAACCACAGCTGCAGGGCCACCGCCCAGCCCGCCTGGTCGACCACCGACGGGTCCGCCCGGAGCAGCGACGCCAGGACGGCCACCCCGGCCATGATCGCGACGAACCAGGTGGTCGGCCGGAGCAGCCGGACGAACCGGCCATGCACCCACCCAGCCCAGTGGCCGCCACGTGAGCGCCACGACGGCCACGATGCCGCCGCCGCGTAGCCGCCGGCCAGGAAGAACATCGGCATGACCTGGAGCAGCAGGGTGAGCCAGCGCATGTAGCCCACGACTGCCAGTGCGCTGCGGCCCACGGGTCGGCCATCCTCGACGAGGATGATCGTGTCCAGCCAGTGGCCCACCACGACCACGACGATCGCGACCACCCTGACCAGGTCGACGTACCGGTTGCGCTCGCCGGGTCGGACGGTCCCGGTCGTGCGCAGTTCGCCCGGCGGGCCGCGGCGCTCGCTGCGCGGCGCCCGCTCCGCCCACCGGTCCCGGCGGCGCTCCCTCACACGAACAGGATGGCAGTCCCCGAAGCCCAGCCGGACGTCGCCTCGCGTGAGCGTGCATCCCGGCGGGGGCCGCGCCCGGGTGTCCGGGTCGGTGTCCGTGGTTGGATCGGCTGGTCACGGGGTGCCCACCTGCCCCGGCGCGCGCGAGGAGCCAGCGTGGACGGATCGCCTGACCGCAGGGGCAGGGGTGGGCGCTGCTCGTCCGTGGCCACTCGCGGGCGCGCTCGCGCTGCTGGCCACGGCCAACATCCTGAACAACGTGGCGGCCCCCGAGCTCTATCTGCTGTGGGCCTGCCTGGCCATCTGTGGCATGGCGCTGCTCGCGAGGGCCGACGGCCTGCTCCCGCGCGACTGGGGCCTGGGACCCGTGAGCCGGCGGGCCGCCGTTGCGGCGATCGTTCTCGCAGCGATCACAGCCACGGGGATGCTCGTGGGCACGCGGCTGCCCGGCATCGCCGACGCGTTCCAGGACGAGCGGGTGGAGGGCATGAACGCCGGCCAGGTCGCGTTCGCCGCGATGGTGCGGGTGCCGGTGGGCACCGCCTTCTTCGAGGAGATGGCCTTTCGGGGCGTCCTGCTCGCCATGCTCGTGCGGCGGTTCGGGACATCCTGGGGCGTGCTCGGTTCGTCGCTGGCCTTCGGCATCTGGCATGCGGTTCCGTCCCTGAGCCTGGCGGCGGGGAACGCCGCCGTCGGCCTGGCGCTGGGGTCTCATCCCGGATGGGCAGCCGTGATCGGCGTGGTCGCCGCAGGCTTCGCCGGAGCGTTCCTGTGCCTGCTTCGGATCAGGTACGACCACCTGATCGTGCCCCTGGCGGTGCACGCGACGGCCAACAGCCTGGCCTACGTCCTGGCCTGGCTGATGCTCCGTCCGTGAGGCCGCCTCAGCCCCCACGTGCATCTCGGCTCTGGGCGTGCACGAGGGCCCGGGCGCTCCTGGCCCTCGTGGAACTCCGCGCGAATCTTCCAGCCAGCTACTGGCTCAGCACCTCCATGGCCACCCGCCACACGTCGTCGCCCTCCTTGCGCCAGACAATGACCAGGCGCAGGTCAACCGGTGGCGAGCATTCCCCCGGCGGCCTGCCCGTCACCCACGTCGCACGCCCGTAGACGCAGGCGACCCGACCGTCGCCGACCGTTCGCTCCGGGGTGATCATCACGGATGACAGCGGCCGCATCGAGCGCGCCATCGCGAGCAGGGCGGTGCGGCCCTCGACCGGGGGGCCTCCCGGTCCCACGAACACCGCGTCGGTGGCGTAGGCGTCGACCCACGCGAGCGGGTCGACCGACTCCAGGGCTGCGACCAGTGCCTGCTCGGCCGCCCGGACCTCGGATTCGTTGAACGAGCCACCCATCTGCCTGTCCTTCCGTGATCGTGGTGCGTTGCCGGGCGGACATGGCCTCTCGTCTGGCGGTCGGCTCGCGAGCACCGTGCCCACTGTCCGGCGGCGATGAGGGAGATGTCCACCCCGCCAGCGCCCCGGCTTGCGGGATGGCGCTCGTGTCGGCGGGGTGGCCACCTGGGTCAGGTACGGTGGATGAGCCCGCCGACTGTGTGTCGGCCGCTAGTGGCCTACGCCCGTGCCTTCCTGACGTGCTCACACGGCTGCACCCGCCGCGACCTCGTAGGTTGCGGCGGGCATGGGCCGCTCCAGTTCCCACACCATGGCGATCGGCCGCTCGCCCTTGACCGAGCCGGGGACCAGGTGGACTCGGCCAAGGCAGAGACCGCGACCTGCCTCTCTTGTCGGCGGCAGGCTCGCTGCTCGACGAGAACCCCCTGGGGCGCGTTCGTCACAGCCGGCCCGGGATGCCTGCCAGTTGGTGAACCGGCATGTTGTCCTAGCTCGGGCGGGGTCGTTGGGGAACGGGCCGTCCGTGGTGGGCTGATGGCCGTGTCGGCATCCGGGCTGGCCAGCATGCGCTCGAAGCCGGTGAAGGCCTCGAACAACCCGACGGCCTCGAAGGCCCGGTTCCGACGGCCCAGCGTGACCTGTCGTACGACGTCGGCATCGCGTAGCCGCTCCACGGCATCGCTGGTCGATTTGAAGGTTCGGCCGATGTGCGCGGCCGCCGTGGTGATCGAGAACACTGGGAGGGATGGGAGGGCGTCCAGGAGCAGGAGCGCCGCCGAATCTGCGCGCACCTTGCCGAGCCGGGCGCGGGCATCCTGCTGCCAGGTGGCCAGTTGGGCGGCGAAGTGCTCGGTGTCGGCGCAGGCGCGGCCGGTCGCGGACAGGAACAGTTCGACCCAGTCGAGAAGGCCCGCGGTGACCGGGGCGTCGGACCGGGTGCCGTCGAGGGCGTGGACGTAGGCATCGGCCCGGGTGGCCAGGACGAGGCTGACGGGAGGCTGCACGCGGGTGGCGACGCCGCGCCTGCGAAGGACGAGTTGGATCAATGCCCGGCCGGTGCGCCCGTTGCCGTCAGCGAACGGGTGGATCGTCTCGAACTGGCTGTGCGCCAGGGCGGCCTGCAGAAGGGCGGGGTGGTCGTCGCCTGTGAGATAGGCGGCCAGGTCGTCCAGCAGGCCCGGGACTTCATTCGCGGGTGGTGGGACGAACGCTGCGGCGCAGGGGTTCCGACCGCCGATCCAGTTCTGCTGGTCCCTGACGACTCCTGCCCAGGCTTCGTCGCGTGTCCCGGAAAGCAGCGCAGCATGGATCGCCCGGATGGCCTCGACCGTCACCGGCCGGGTCGGGTCGGTGGCCAAGGAGATGGCCTCGTCGAGTGCTCGGACGTTCCCCAGGACGGCCCGGGCAGTCTCGTCGGTCACCGGCAGGCCTTCGCGCTCGACGGCCTCGCTCCGGGCGAGCCGTCGCACGTTGATGGTCAGGCCCTCGATGTTGGAGCTGGCCACGGCTTCGGCGCGCAGCAGGAACCGCGCGAGCGGCTCGAGGTTGGCAAGGCCGGGGTGGTCGGCGTTGAGGGCGCGAACACGCTGCTCCACCTCGCCGAGGTCGGCCGCTACCGAGGCGGGAACGCTCAGCTCCGAAGTCGCCAGGGGGTCGGGCACGTAGGCCCGATAGCGGCAGGATGTACGCTCCGCCCTAGTGGACCCGGACGGATTCCCGGGCCAGATCGCCTCTATGTAACGTCCCACAGCCACCTCCTGTATTGAAGGATATCTCATAATCTCCAATACAGGGAGCTCCTGCGCACCTTTGCCGCTGCGTGGAATCCGGGGGTCGCGAGGCCAGTCGCGGCTGCGACCGGTCCGGCGAGGGCACGGCGGGTTCCAGGGCGCCCCGGATGATCCGCCTCGATCTGACCTCCGGCGGGTAGCGTCTTGACGGTGGAGGCTGAGCTGGCCGCCCTGCGCGCCGAGGTCAGGCGGCTGAGAGCGGAGAACACGCGCCTGGAGGCGGTGCTGCGCCTGACACCCGCGGAGTCGGGTGCACCAGGCCCGGCCCAGACAGCCGTCGCGGTTCCCCGGCGTGGGATGGTCGGCGCTGATTCTCCGCCGGGCGAGAAGGTGGCGTTCTTCGCGGAGCTGTTCGCCGCGCGACGCGACGTCTACGCGGTGCGGTGGGAGAACCGACGACTCGGGAAGGCCGGGTGGATGCCCGCGGTCGCGGGTGGCTGGCGCAGGGGAATGGCGGCGGGCTCTGCGGATCTGCTGCCTCTCACCCCGGAGGTTGTCGCCTCCCATCTGGTCGGAGATCTGGATCTCGGTCTCTATCCCCTGTTGGTCGACGACTCCTGTCACTGGCTGGCAGCCGACTTCGACGGTCCGGCGGCGATGCTCGACGCGCTGGCCTACCTGAAGGCCGCGCGCGCCGCCCGCGTGCCGGCGGTCCTGGAGGTCTCGAGGTCCGGTACCGGGGCCCATGCGTGGATCTTCTTCGCCGTGCCGGTGCCGGCCGCACAGGCGCGGCGCCTCGGGCTCGGCCTGCTGCGTGAGGCGATGGCGATCCGTGGGCGGATGAGTCTGGCGTCCTACGATCGGCTGTTCCCCGCCCAGGACGTGTTGCCGGCCGGCGGGTTCGGCAACCTGATCGCCGCCCCGCTGCAAGGTCGGTGCCGACGCTCGGGCACGACGGTCTTCCTGGACCTGGCAACCATGGAACCCCACGACGACCAGTGGTCCTACCTGTCCACCGTGGACCGGATGACTCCGCGTGACGTCACACGGGTGCTGGGACGGTTGGGGGAGCCGGCGGTCGGTACCGGGGTGCGCTCGCTGGCGCGAACCGATGCCTCACGGATCCGGGTTCCGATTCCTCCCGTGGTCCACCTGCAGCTCGGGGCCCGGATCACCATCAGGGCCGCGGATCTGACCCCGGCCCTCGCCTCGACGCTGATGCACGCCGCCTCGATGCGCAACCCCGAGTTCGACGAGCGTCAGCGGCAGCGGCGATCCACCTGGGGGGTGCCGCGGTTCCTACGATCCTTCGACGAGACCCTGGCTGGTGACCTGGTGCTGCCTCGGGGGCTGCTGGGGCTCATCGAATCGCTGGTCGCCGAGCAAGGATCGGCAGTGGAAGGCGCGGACGAGCGGTCCGATGGATCGCCGACCAGTGTCGAGTTCGGTGCCACCTTGCGCGACGAACAGGCGTCGGCCGCGAACGCCGTCCTCGGCCACGATCTGGGCGTGCTGGTCGCACCGCCGGGAGCAGGCAAGACTGTGATCGCCTGCTCGGTGATCGCCGCTGAGGCCGTGTCAACCCTGGTGCTCGTGGATCGCAAGGCACTGGCCGACCAGTGGCGAACCCAGATCCTCGTCCTCCTGGGAGTCAAGGCCGGTCAGCTCGGAGGGGGGCGCTCCCGGCGGGGAGGGGTCGTGGACGTGGCGATGCTGCAGACCCTCGCCCGGCGCGACGACATCGCCGAGCTGACCGCCGGATACGGGCTCGTCGTGGTCGACGAGTGCCACCACATCCCTGCGGCAGCCTTCGAGGACGTCGTCAAGCAGATCCCGGCTCGCCGTTGGCTCGGATTGACCGCCACCCCATACCGTCGTGACCGCCTCGACGACCTGATTGCCCTGCAACTCGGCCCGGTCCGGCACACCATCACATCCCAGCCGACACCCCAGGGGCAGATCCCCGAGCTTGCCGGCCAGGGTGGCCCAGAGCGTCGCCTCGTGGTGCATGAGACCGACTACCGCTACGAGGGGCCCGCAGATCCCCGAGCCCCGGGCGGGATGGCGACCATCTACCGCGACCTCGCCGCCGACCCCGCTCGCCTCGAACAGGTCGTCGGCGATGTGGTCGAGGCCCTCGGCCGCGGTCGGAACTGCCTCGTACTGACGCAGTGGAAGTCCCACGTCGACCGGTTCGCCGAGGCTCTGGCCGATCACCAGCCCGTGGTCCTCATCGGAGGCATGGGAGCGAAGGCTCGCGTCAGCGCCCTGGCCCAGCTCGATCCGAGGGATCGCGACACGCCGATCCTGGTGATCGCGACAGGTCCCTACGTCGGGGAGGGGTTCGACTGCCCCGCCCTGGACACACTGTTCCTGGCCGCCCCGATCTCGTTCCACGGCCGGCTGGTGCAGTACGTGGGGCGGGTGCTGCGCGCCTGGCCGGGCAAGGAAGTCGCGGAGGTCCATGACTATGTCGACGTGGGGGTCCCCGTGCTGGCGGCGTCCGTGGGCAAGCGCGCGCGTGGCTACCTCAGCCTCGGGTTCCCCGACCCACGAGGCGCGGCGGGGAGGCGTTCGTGACCGGAAACAGCATCCCAAGGCGCGTGTGTGCCGTCGGTCGAGACGGCGCAACGACCGGCGCCGCGCTCCACCGGCGCCGGTGAGGGCCGCTGCGAACGGGAGCGGCCCCGGGCGACCCGGTGGCAGCTGGTTGGTGCATGGTTGGGTGTACGCGTCCGCACAAGCGACCGAATGCCACGAGCAAACCGCCTTCTGACCAGCCACGTTGTGCGCCCGGAGGGACTCGAACCCCCAACCAACCGGGTAGAAACCGGTTGCTCTATCCGTTGAGCTACGGGCGCTGATCGCCCAGCGCTGCGGGCGTGGCGTGGGTGCATCTATGCCCCTCGCCGCGTGGGAATTCTAGCGGGGCACGGTCCCCGCCCGGGCGCCTCGCTGCGGTCGGCCCACCCGTGCCCGGGTTCTCCCCGATCCAACGACGCCGCGGTGCCCCTACGATTCACCGGTGGCGCCCTCGGCATGGGATGAGTTCGCGTTCGACCCGCGCAGCCCCCAGTACGGCGCGCTGCGGGCCTCGGACGCTGACCGTGACATCGTCCACCGGGCCTTGGGTGCCGCCTACGCCGACGGCCGACTCACCCGCGAGGAGTTCGACCAGCGAAGCGACGCGGTGCTGAGTGCCAGAACGCTCTCGGAGCTCCCGGTCCTGCTCGCTGACCTCGTTCCGACCCCCGGGTTGGGCGGGCTCCTCCCTGCGCCCACCGAGGATGCCGCCGCACTCCGGGACCGCGCGGTCGCGGCCTACCGCTCGGATCGCCGCGAGGCGACGTGGGCGTTCGTGTCGGCATCGCTCATCTGCTGGGTGATCTGGGGGGTCACGTCCGGCGGGGGTGGGTTCCCGTGGCCGGTCTTCGTGATGCTCGGCACCGGCCTGCACCTCCTGCGCCTGCTCGTGATGCGCGAGAACGAGATCGAGGAGCAGCGCAAGCGCCTGGAGCGCAAGGCCCGCAAGGCGCTGAAGGACCAGCAACATCGCGAGCTCGAGTCCGGCAACGACGACGAGTCGTGACCGTCCGGTACCCGGCAGCGCGCGTCGGCCCGCCTGGGTCGGGAAGGATTCGAGGAACCCCGCCGGGAGAGGAGCCCTCATGCCCACCGCAACCACCGGGCCCACGCCGCGGTTCGCCGAGGCCGTGGCGTTCGCGATCGAGCGCCACGTCGACGCCTCCGGAGCACCGCAGGTGCGCAAGGAGACCTCGGTGCCCTACCTGGCCCACCTGCTGAGCGTGGCCGCACTCGTGTGGGAGGCCGGCGGTGACGAGGAGCAGGCGATCACCGGAGTCCTGCACGACTGCCTCGAGGACACCGAGACCACGGCCGAGGAGATCGCAGAACGGTTCGGGGCGGCGGTGGCCGACCTGGTGGTGGAATGCAGCGACGGCGGGTCCGTCGACGGCCCACGCGACGAGAGCACCTGGGACGCGCGCAAGCTGACCTACCTGGCGCACCTCGGCCACGCCACCCCGCGGGCCCAGTTGGTCTGCGCGGCGGACAAGCTGCACAACGCGACCTCGATCGTCGTGGAGGGTGAGGACGAGTACGCCCGATTGGGCGAGGTGCGGGTCTGGCGCAAGTTCAACGCCTCGCGGGAGAAGGTGCTCTGGTACTACTTCGGCATCCTGGAGGCCCTCGGCCAGGAGCTCGGCGGCACCCCGATCTACCGGCGGCTGCGCGAGATGGTCGACCGGATGGAGAACCTGGCCCCCGACACAGCCCGGGTCGGTCGATAGGCGGCCCCGGCCGGGGTCGGGCGAGCGGGCCAAGCGGGACGGCGGCCGGTCGGCGGGCCCGGCGCAACGGGTGACGGCCGGTCGGCGGGGCGCGCGTAACGCGGGGGCCCCGGGCGGGAACATAGGGGTATGAGGACTCGCGCATTCGCCATGATCATCGCTGTCGGCCTGCTCGCCTCGTGCGCCCAGACGTCTGACGTAGGCGGCCCGGGGGCCACCGCCAGCCCCAGTGGGGGTGACGACCCGGTCGCCTCCGACCCCGTACGCCCGGTGGGCGGCGACCTGCGCATCGGGGAGCCGTGGTACCTGCTCGGGGCGTCGGTCAGCTCGGTGCAGATGCCCGGCGGGGTCACGATGACCTTCGAGGAGAAGACCGTCAGCGGCAAGGCCCCGGTGAACTCGTTCTCCGGTGAGTACACCGCCACCTCCACCGGCGGCCTCACCTTCGGCGACCTCGCCATGACCCTGATGGCCGGCCCCGAGGACCTCATGCAGGCCGAGTCGGCGTTCATGGCGCTGCTCGGCACCGTCGACGGGTACACGACCGTGGGTGCCGGCGAGCTCTACCTGTTCGACGACCAGGCCCAGGTGCTGACCTTCACCACGACCGAGCAGCCGGACCCGGCGACCCTGGCCGCCACCGCCGAGGCGATGGCCACCACGGTGGTCGGGATGGGCGAGACCGAGGCCCAGACGGCGGTGGAGGAGGCCGGACTCACCTGGCGGGTCGTGAGCCGCGACGGTGAGGACTTCGCGGTCACCGAGGACTACAGCACCTCGCGGATCAACGCGACCATCGTCGACGGCAAGGTCACCGCGGCCACAGTCGGCTGAGCCCTGGGATCGGGGCGACCGAGGGGTCGGGCCGCCGGGAGGTGCGGCTCGGGAGGCTGCGGCCGGGAGGCTCGGGAGGCGCGCCGCGCCGCCGGGTCGAGGTGCGGCCCCCACGTCGCCCCCGAGGACACCCAGCCTCGACCTCGGATCGGCCAATCTTGGTGCGCAATCGGCCGCCGGTGGCCGTTGCTGCACGATGATCGGCCGAAACCGCGCCCGGCAGCGGCTTCGACCCCGCCCGCACTCGGCCGCTGGGCTCTCGGCGCCGCAGGCCGGCGCCCTCAGCCCTCGCGCAGGATGGCCGGAAGCTCGGCCAGGTGGAACCCGTTGAACGCGACGTTCGGCCCGCTGCCCACCATCGGCCACACGCGCTTGGCGTTGGGCGCCGCGCCGTCGACGCGCAGGCACGCCCCGGAGATGAACGCGGCCGCCGGCGAGAGCAGGAACACGATCGCCGCCGACACCTCGCTCTCGGTGCCGAACCGGTTCAACGGCACGCTCTTGGGCAGGCCCGTGATCAGCGGCTTCATCTCCGGTGGGTAGTGGTCCATCCCGCTCGAGGCGATCCAGCCCGGGGCGATCGCGTTCACCCGGACCGGCGCCCACTCCAGCGACGCGGTCTCCGTGAGGTTCAGCATCCCGGCGCGCGCCGCTCCCGAGTGGCCCATGCCGGGCATCCCGTTCCACATGTCGGCGATCACGTTCACGATGGCGCCGGGGTTGCGCATCATCCACTGGGTGTAGACCTCGCGAGCCACCAGGAAGCCGCCCGTCAGGTTGTTGCGGACCACTGCGTCGAACCCCTTGGCCCGGATCGTGGCCAGGGGGGCGGGGTACTGCCCGCCGGCGTTGTTGACCAGGCCGTCGATGCGCCCGTGGGCGCCCAGCACCTCGGCGACCGCCTCGGCGACCAGGCCCTCCTCGCGGATGTCGGCCACGTGGGCGCTGGCCGTGCCGCCTGCGGCCTCGATCTCGGCGCGCACGGCGTCGAGCTTGTCGCGGGTGCGCCCGAGCAGCGCCACGCTGGCCCCCAGTGCGGCCAGCTCGTGGGCGGTGCACCGCCCGATGCCCGAGCCGCCGCCGGTGACCAGCACCACCTGGTCGTCGAAGAGTCCCTCGCGGAAGATCGAGGCGTATCCCATGTGCTGCTCCTGCGTGCGTCGCGCCATGGGCGCGGTCGGGCGGGTGAGGAGTCGAGCGTAGTGGGGCCCCGCAGGGCTCAGCGTGCCAGCCGCACCTTGGTCGACATGGCCCCGGAGTAGCCGTACTTGGGGTTCACCCACACCCTGTAGGTGCCCTTGGACAGGTCGAGGGTGCGGGTTTCCTTGCTGGTGTAGGTGCGGTAGGTCCCGACCGTGCGCCACGTGCCGTCCGTCCGCTTCTTCTGCACGGTGACCCGCCAGTACCCCGAGCCCTTGTTGGGGTTCACGTTCAGGTACAGCTTGGAGCCGCTGCTCACAGCCTTCGCGTAGACCGCGGCCCGCTTCTCGCGGATGCCGCCCGGTCGGGTGGCGGCGTTCAGGGCGGCACGATCGGCCTGGACGAGTCCGAAGCCGAAGTACTGGTCCCAGCCGTTGCCCGAGGGGTCGTCCAGCGCGGTGCCGGTGAGGATCGCGTCCACGTCGGCCTTCGTCAGCGTCGGGTTCGCCGCCCGCGTGAGCGCCGCGGTGGCAGCCACGAACGGCGACGCCATCGAGGTGCCCGACATCAGTGCCCACCCACCCGGGATGGTGGAGGCGATCTGCTCGCCAGGGGCCACGAGGTCGATGTAGGAACCGGCGTTGGCGAACTCCGACGAGGCACCCTGGGGGCTCAGGCTCGACACCGCGAGCACGCCGGGAAGTGCAGCTGGGTAGTTCACCGGGTTGCCCTCCAGGTAGGAGTTGCCGCCCGCTGCGACCACGGTCACGTCGTGGTCCACCGCGTACTTGATGGCCTCGGCCTCGATTGCGGTGTAGTCCCCGCCCAGCGACATGTTGAGCACCCGGGCGCCGGAGTCGACCGCGGCGTGGATGCCGGCCGAGATCGTGAAGTCGTCGCCGGTCCCTGTGGCGTCGAGCACGCGCACCGGGAGGACCTTGGTCTGGTTGGCCACGCCTGCGATGCCCTGGCCGTTGATGGCCGCCACGATGATCCCGGCCACGTGCGTGCCGTGGCCCTGCGGGTCGCCGGTCAGGCCATCGGGCACGAAGTCGGCCTGGGGCAGCAGTTGGCCGCTGAGGTCCGGATGAGTGGAGTCGACCCCCGTGTCCACCACGGCCACGACCACGCCCGAGCCGCGCGTGACCGTCCACGCCTTCTCGGCGTTCACCCAGCCCATGCCCCACTGCTGGGCGCCCAGCGGCTCGCTGCCCAGCCCCACGGCCAGCGCTGAGCGCGCAGCGGAGATCCGCGGGAAGGTCGGTGCCGGCTTGGTCGCCGCACTCGGGCTCGGCTCCTGGAGGCTCACGACCCGGTTCACCTGGGCGACGACCCCGGGTCGGGCGTCCAGCGCGCGGGCCAGCGTGACCGCCTCCGCCTGCGTGCGGGCGCGCAGTTTGCGCACCTCGGGCCCGCCAACTCCGGGGCTGACCACGACGACCTCGCGGGCGGTGTCGGCAAGGTCGGTGTCCGTGCGGGACACGTCGCTGGCCGGGACAGGCAGGCTCAGCGAGGTGACCGGCGTGCCCGGGTCGGCGTCGACTGCCGCGGCCGACCCGGGCACGCCCGCCCCAGCCAGGGCCACCAGGGCCACGATCCCCGCTGCCCGCACCGAGCCGATGTTGCGCATGACGCCCCCTCGCCGACGCACGCTGCGAGGCCACCCTGACCACCGGTTCGTCGGGGCCCATCGTCCACCGCACGCCCGACATCTCCAATGCCGTGGTGCGCTGACCGGCTGTGATTCGTCCGTTCGGGTCAGTGCCTCACTCGGTGTCAGCGCCCCCGGGCTGCGCCGCCGCCAGGCGCTGCTCGCCGGCCAGGCGTGCCGGGGAGGCCACCAGGGCGACCTTGAGCACCCGCAGGGCAGCGTCGGCCGCTGCGATGTCCACGGGGGCCAGGCGCGGTGAGGAGTCGAGCATCCGCAGCGCCCACGCTGGCTGCGTGGCCCAGGCGGCCCGGGCGAGCGTCCGGTACCCGGGGCGCAGCAGCAGCGGCATCGGGGCCTCGGAGACGAACGTGTGGGTGGCCCGCACGAGGTCATCGACGCGCAGCTCGTGGCGGAACCCCTCGAAGCGCTCGTCGAGCTCGGCCTGGGAGCGGGGCGGATCGAGCACCCCCATCCGCTGGCCGATCACCGCCATGTCCGACACGTAGCGGTCGGCGTCGACCTGTCCGTCGCGACCGAAGCGCAGGTAGGCGCTGAGCATGGAGTCCACCAGGGAGATGTGGACCCATTCGAGCAGGCGCGGGTCGCGGGCGGAGTAGGCAGCTCCGTCGGCCGTCACCCCGCTGACGCGCGCGTGCAGGACGCCGATCGCGTCCACCGTCTGCTGTGCCAGCTGGTCGGATCCGAACGTGCTGGCCGCGATGAACGCACCCGTGCGCTGCAGCCGGCCGAACGGGTCCTCACGGTAGGAGGAGTGCGCATCGACCCCCGCGAGCGCCAACGGGTGCAGGGCCTGGAGGTAGAGGCTGCGGATGCCCCCGACGAAGGTCGACACCGACCCGTGCACCGTCCAGATCGCGTCCTGCGGGGTGAACCAGCCCGGGGCACCGGGCGGCTCTGCGATCGCCCGGGCGATTCCGGACTGGCCATCGGCATGGCCGGAGAGCACCTGGCGCACCGACGAGGCCAGGGGGGCCAGCACTGCGCGAGAAGCCACGATCACAGCGTGATCCACGCCGGCCGTTCGCGCATCCCGTGCTGGACCCCGGCGTGGCTCGCTGTGTCCCGACGACGCCGGTCAGCACTGGTGCGTGGCCGGTTGGCTTGCGACGATGGACCCATGGGACAGCACGAGGACGACATCGACCGCTTGCTTCGCGAGGTCAACGCCATGACCGCTGGGACCTCAGGGGCGGTGACCCCGGCGGCTGGGTCCCAGCCGGGGACGCAGCTGACCCCGGCTTCGACCGGGCGCGGGGGCCGGGCCGTGTGGGCCGGGGCCAGCGCCCTGGGCGGCGGGGCGCTCGGTGCGCTGACCGGCACGCTGCTGTGGTTCCTGCCCTGGATCAGCCCGGGGTCCACCGCGGTGGGCGCGGCCATCGGCGCGGCGGCGGTCGGCTTCGTCAGCGGCCCCCCGCGGTGGTTCGACCGCGGCTGACCGGGCAACGGCGTCGAGTGGGCTCGGGCGTCAGATCGTCCACTGGTCGTGGACGATCCCGACCACCGTCCAGCCACCCTCGGCTGTGGGGGTGAGCACCACGCGCAGGCTCTTCCAGTCCAGGCCCTCGAACTCGGGATCGAACCCGTCGAAGTGGTACTCGACGAACTCGGCGTCCGGGTAGGCCTCGGCGAGGTTGTTCATCGAGTTCCCGGACCCGAGGACGGTGTTCTCGGCCACCTCGTCGGCCGAGAGGTAGTCCTGGTCCCAGAGGAACTCCTCGCGGTAGTCGGCGAAGGTGCCCGTGATGGGTTCGCCGGAGCCGTCGTAGGAGCCCCACGTGCGCTCGGTCGTGTCCGAGCCCAGGGAGGCGAGCTCGTCGGCCGGGATGACCACGTTGCCCTCGAGGTCCACGTAGGCGTAGGGCGAGAACCGGATGCCCGCCGGGTCGGCGAGCTCGGACAGTGCGGCGTAGTCCTCGTCGCGCAGGGAGATGAGGACGGCGTCGGCGGAGGCGCGCAGCGACGCCGGGGCGACGGTGGGTGACGAGGGGGCCGTGGCCGAGGCGGTGGGGGTGGCGGGCGTGCCCGAGGCACCGGGCACCGGGTCCGTGGTGCTGCAGGCCACGAGGGCGACGGATGCGACCAGGAGCGCGAGGCTCCCTCGGATGGCGCGGGCGGCCATGTCGACCTCCTCAGGACGGTCGGTTCCAGCGTAGTCCCGCAGCGGGCCTCCGGAGCGGTCATCGGCGTAGCGTCGCGGTATGCCCAGACCCGTGCACTTCGAGATCCACAGCGCCGATCCGGGCGCCACCGTCGAGTTCTACAGCGCCCTGTTCGGCTGGACATTCAGCCGCTGGGGCGGGCTGCCCTACTGGCTGGTCGGCACCGGTGACGGCAACCCGATGACCGGGGTGCCCGACACCGACCCCGGGATCAACGGGGGGCTGGTCGTGCGCCAGGGCCCGCCGCCCGAGATGGGTCAGCCGGTCAATGCGTGGGTGGTCACCGTCGAGGTGCCCGACGCGCGGGGGTACCTCGACCGGGCCCTCGAGCTGGGTGCCACGGTGGCGGTTCCGTTGGATGCCGTGCCAGGGGTGGGGTGGCTGGCCTACATCACCGACCCGGCCGGGAACCTCTTCGGCCTGATGCAGCCGGACGAGGCCGTGGCCGTACCGGACGCGCCGGGGGAGTAGGCGCAGCGGCGCTCGCGCGCGGGCTGGGACGCGGGTCGCGGACGCCGGGATGCGGCCACGCGGGTCGCGGGCACGGTGAGCCGTCGTGAGGTTCGCGGGCACCGGGAGCCGTGGTGGGGTTGGGTCGGAGGGGCTGGGCTCACGTCGCTTCGGCGTCGCGGTCCTGCCAAGCCGGGATCCATCGACCGCCGACGGTCACCGCGGTGGCTGTGCGGACTGCGCGCAGGACCGCGTCGGCGGTGACCTCGGCGGCCATCGTCGAGAGCAGGAACATCGTCGGGTCGTCTGGTTCGTCCTCGTGGGGGCTCGTGCCGGTCGCCGCCACGAAGAGGGTGTCGCCGTCCATGGGGGTGTGCACGGGGCGGATCGTGCGGGCCAGTCCGTCGTGGGCCACCTGCGCCAGCCGGGTGGCCTGAGCCTTGGAGAGGTGTCGATCGGTGACGAGGACGCCGATCGTGGTGTTCGCTCCGGGGGTCGGGAGTCCGGGCTCCGCGTCGTGCGTGCCGATAGTGCGGTTCGCGGTGTTCAGCCCGCCGGCGTCGTTCGGCTCGCTCGCGTCGTTCGGCCCGCCCGGCCCGCTCGCGTCGTTCGACCAGCCCGCAGGCGACGGGGCGCCGAGGATCATCGCCACCGTGTCGACCGGGTCCAGGCCTGCCGCCCGGGCCCCGGCGAGGATCGTGCCGGTGCCCGGGTCCACGACGTCACCGACGGCGTTGACCACCACCACGGCGGTCAGGGTGACGCCCTGCGCGCAGAGGTTCGCGATCCCGACGCCCCCGCGCATCGAACCGGCCGGGCCCAGGAGCTTGCCCACGGTCGCCCCTGCACCCGCCCCCACAGAGCCCTCCTGCGCGTCGGCGATCGGCACCGCGGCCTCGCACGCCGACCATCCGGCCGCGGCATCGGGGCGCACCGAGGCATCGCCGACGTCCAGGTCGAAGACCACCGCCGCCGGCACGATCGGCACCCGCGCCGGACCCACAGCCACACCACGGTCGTGCTCCTCGAGCCAGCGCATCACGCCGGCCGCAGCGTCGAGGCCGTAGGCGCTGCCCCCCGCGAGCATGATCGCGTCGACCGTCCGGACCGTGTTCACCGGATCGAGCAGATCAGTCTCCCGCGTGCCCGGCGCAGCGCCGCGGACGTCCACACCGGCCGTGCTGCCCTCAGGCAGCACCACCACAGTGACGCCGGTGGGTCGGCGCGGGTCGGTGTGATGGCCGACCAGGACGCCCGGCAGGCTCGGGGCTGCATCCCGGGGCGGGACGGGCGTGGGTGGAGTTGGTGAGGTCGGGGTTGGCCTGATTGGGGCGGGCGTGGTTGGGGTGGGCGTGGAGTCGGGTCCCGCGTGAGTGGGCACCGCGGAAGCGGGGGCGGCCGAGCTGGGGGCGGCTGGCGAGGGGTCAGCGCGCAGGGGGTCGGCGGGCGTCGCGCCGGGGGGCGTCGGGTCGGTCATGACCCCATCCAACGCCGATCGGGTCACAGGCGCCTGCCCTGCGCGTCCGGGTGGCTCGACGTACGCTCGCGAGCATGCCCGACCCCACGACCGACCCCGCGCAGATCCCTTCCGCCGACCCCGTGCCCACCCCGGCGCCCGGCCCGGCGCCGGACCCCACCGGCACCCCGGCCCCCACCCCGGCGTCCGGCGCGGCCGCCGTGCCTGCCCGCGCACCCCACGCGGTCGTGATCGGCGTGGGGCCGGGCCTCGGCGCGAGCCTCGTGCGCACGCTGGCCAGCGCGGGCTACGACGTCACCCTGGTGGCCCGCACCACCGGGAGCCTGGCCCCGGTGGCCACGCAGGTGCGGGCGCTGGGCCGCGAGGCCCGCGAGGAGCTCGTCGACATCCGCGACCTCGAGGCCGTGCAGGCCGCTGTGCGCCGTGCTGGTGCCTGGCGGGCGATCTCCCTGCTGCACCACAACGCCTCGATGCACGCCGGCGGCCTGCTGGAGGCGGACCTGGACACCCTGCGCGACTCCGTCGCCGTGAACGCGCTGGCCGGGGTCGCGGCAGCGCAGGCAGCCCTGCCGGACCTGCGCGGCACGGGTGGGCGGGTCACCTGGACCGGCGGCGGCATCGCGCTGAACCCGCGCGCGGAGTTCGGCGTGCTGGCCCTTGGCAAGGCAGCGCTGCGCGCGGCCGGGCTCGCGCTGGCCCAGGAGCTCGCCCCGCAGGGTGTGCAGCTGAGGATGCTCACCATCAACGGCTTCATCCGGCCCGGCGGCCGGTTCGATCCCGACCGGATCGCGGGGGCCTTCTGGGCGTTCGCCCAGGAGCCGGACGCCGACGTGGAGCGGATCTACGACGGCCGCTCATGAGCCGACGGTCGAGGGGCATGCGCGCGTCCCGCGCGCTACTGTCGCAGCGGTGGGGGGGAATCCCACATCACATCGGAGGACACATGCGCAAGTTCCTCGCTGCTGGGCTGGCCGCGCTGGCCGTGCTGGCCACCACGCAGCCCGCGAGCGCCATCACGGGCGACCGTCGGCTGGATGGGCAGGACCACCCCTATGTCGGGCTCATGGTGGCCGACGACGCCCAGGGCAATCCCATGTGGCGGTGCTCGGGCACCCTCATCTCGCCGACGCTCTACGTGACCGCCGGCCACTGCACCTCGGGCGCGGCACGGGCCACCATCTGGTTGCAGACGACCCTCGAGCCGAGGCCCGCGGACTACGGCTACCCCTTCGGGGGCGCCTACTCGGTCGACGGCACCGCCTACACGCACCCGCTGTACGAGGACGACCGGTTCTACTTGTACGACCTCGGCGTGGTCGTCCTCGACACCCCCGTGCAGCTGGCCTCGTATGCCTCGCTGCCCGCTGCGGGGTACGTCGACACCCTGCGCAAGGGCCGCTCTGGTGACCAGTTGACCGCGGTCGGCTACGGCCTGCAGCAGGCCAAGACCAACCCGAAGCTCGCCGACAAGGAGAGCGCGCTGAAGACCCGCTACGCCGCGGACCTGATGATCGTCACCACCAAGGGTGTCACGGGCATCAGCCGACTGCCGGGCGCGGCCTCGATGCTGCTCAGCGGCGACCAGGCCCACGGCGGCACATGCTTCGGCGACTCCGGGGGAGCCATCCTCAAGGGAACCACCCTCGTGGCGGTCACCTCGTTCGGGATGAACGGCGAGTGCGCCGGTATCGGCGGCGTGTTCCGGATCGACCGGGCCCTGGAGCTCGGCTGGATCACCGGACCACACGGCGCCTGACCGATCGGCGACGCTCCCCTCCTGCAGTGTTCGGGGTCCCGCGCGGCGCGGGGCCCCGAACACCTGCCAGCGCCGAATTGTCCGGCCAGCAGCCGGTAAGGCTAACCTGAGCCTCCGCTCAGCACCAGGGCAGGAGACCTCGTGAGCACCCCAGACCGGCACCGTGTGGTCGTAATCGGATCGGGCTTCGGTGGCCTGTTCGCCACGCAGGCCCTCAAGCGCGCCGACTGCGACGTCACCCTCGTGTCGAAGACCACCAGCCACCTCTTCCAGCCGCTGCTCTACCAGGTGGCCACGGGGATCCTGTCGACCGGCGAGATCGCGCCCGACACCCGAGGGATCCTGCGCCGCCAAGCCAACGCCACCGTCCTGCTCGGCGAGGTCACCGACATCGACCTGGCAGAGCGCACGATCACCTCGTACGCCGCACCCGGCCCTCTGGTCACGCCGTACGACAGCCTGATCGTCGCCGCAGGGGCCGGTCAGTCGTACTTCGGCAACGACCAGTTCGCCGAGTTCGCGCCCGGCATGAAGACCATCGACGACGCCCTCGAGCTGCGCGGGCGGATCTTCGGATCGTTCGAGCTCGCCGAGCGGGCCACCGACCCCGACGAGATCCGGCGCTTCCTCACGTTCGTCGTCATCGGGGCCGGGCCGACGGGCGTCGAGATGGCCGGGCAGATCGTGGAGCTGTGCCATCGTGCGCTGCGCCGGGACTTCCGCCGGATCGACACCACCACCGCGCGGATCGTGCTGCTCGATGCCGCGCCGGCCGTGCTGGCCCCGTTCGGCCCGAAGCTCTCAGCCGAGGCTCAGCGGATCCTGGAGGACATCGGGGTGGAGGTGCACCTCGAGGCGATGGTGGTGGGCCTGGACGCCGAGGGCGTGACGTACCGCTCCAAGGACGGGTCCGAGACGTTCATCCCCGCGGCGTGCAAGGTGTGGGCCGCCGGGGTAGCCGCCTCACCGCTGGGCCGGATGCTGGCCGAGGGCTCCGGCGCGCAGCTGGACCGCACCGGCCGGGTCCAGGTGAATGCCGACCTCACCCTCCCGGGGCATCCCGAGGTCTTCGTGGTGGGGGACATGATGGCCCTCGAGAGCCTGCCCGGCGTGGCCCAGGTCGCGATCCAGGGTGGTCGCCACGCCGCCCGCACGATCCGCACCCGCCTCGAGGGCAACCCGGAACCAGGTGCGTTCGAGTACCACGACAAGGGCTCGATGGCCACGATCACGCGGTTCAGTGCCGTGGCCAGCATCGGCAGCCTGAAGACAGCCGGCTTCATCGCCTGGGTCCTGTGGCTCGTCGTGCACCTGATGTACATCGTCGGGTTCAAGAACCGCGCCACCACGCTGCTGCACTGGAGTGTCTCGTTCGTGGGGCACAACCGCTCCGAGCGGACGTCCACCGCGCAGATGGTGGCGGCGCGCAACCGGTTGCGCCGCGACCTCGACTCCGAGCCGCTGTGGCCCGGGGCGGTGGGTGAGCGGCCCCACGAGCCGTCGCGCGCCGAGGAGGCTGACGAGCCCCTCGCCGGCTGAGCCGGCGGATCCTCGCGCACGGAATCGCGGTTTCGCGGCCGGTCGCCGGCGGGGGCAGGCGACCTCGCGCACTGTTGCGTCGTTCGGTGGGCCTCTGCGGAGTTGATGGCAGCGAAGCGGTTTGCGAGGGTGCCCGGCACCCAGGGCCACCTCAGCGCAAACAGCACACCTGTGCTCGAGGTTCGTCGCGGGGTCGCGCTCGGGGGGCGGTGCGGGGTCGTGCTTGAGGGGTGCGGCTCTGGGTGAACGGAAGATGTCCTGGCGGCGGCGCCGGGGTTGCGGACCGAGGGCCCTCGTGAGGGAGCGTCGTCGGGCTTCGGACACGCGTGCAGGGCTAGCCTCTGCCCGTCAAGCGGCTCGACACGACGAGCGGAGGGTGCCGTGGCCAGCACCACGCCGAAGCGCCGACCGATCGGCGAGGTGCCGCGCGAGTGGTTCCCGGCGCGACGCTGGATGCCCACCTACCAGCGGCGGTGGCTCAAGGGTGACCTCACCGCCGGGGCGGTCGTCGCCGCGCTGGCGATCCCGCAGTCGCTGGGCTACGCCACCATCGCCGGGCTGCCCGTGCAGGTCGGGCTCTACTCCCTGCCCACCGTGCTGGTCTGCTACGCGCTGCTGGGCACCTCCCGACTGCTCATCGTGGGCCCGGTCTCCACGGTGGCGGTGCTCAGCGGCACGCTGATCCAGGACCTGGACCCGGCCGATGCGGGCCAGTCGGTGGCCATCGCCGCGGGCATGGCGGTGGCCGCCGGGGTGATCCTGATGGTCGCCAGCGTGCTGCGGGTCGGCTGGGTGGCGGAGTTCCTCTCGAAGCCGATCGTGACCGGGTTCGTGCTCGGCCTGACGATCCTGGTGATCATCGGCGAGCTGCCCAACATCCTGGGCATCCCGGTGCCGCCCGGCGACGTCAGCCAGCGCATCCACGACCTGGTCACCGGACTCGACGAGACCCAGCCGCAGACGTTCGTCGTCGGGGTCGTCTCGCTGACCCTCATGTTCGGGGGCACGAAGCTCGCCCCGAAGGTGCCCTGGGCTCTGGTCACGCTCGTCGTGGGCCTGGTGGCCTCGAACCTGCTGGACCTCGAGGCCGAGGGCGTGCAGGTGGTCGGCGAGGTGCCCCAGGGGCTGCCCACGCCGTCGCTGCCCTCGGTGGGCCTCGAGCTGTGGAGCGGGGTGTTCCTGGCCGGGGCCGCCATCGCGTTCGTGGGCCTGGCCGAGGGCCTGAGCGCCGCCCGGCTGTTCGCCGCCCAGGGCGGTGAGCGGGTCGACGCCAACCAGGACCTCCTGGCGTTCGGTGCCTCGAACCTGAGCTCGGGGATCTTCGGCGGGTTCGGCGTCGCGGGCAGCCTGTCGAAGACCGCAGCGGCCGACCGGTCCGGCGGGCGCTCGCAGGTCACCGGCCTGGCCACGGCGGGGCTGGCCGTGGTGACCATCCTGTTCTTCGCCCCGCTGCTGTCCGCCCTGCCCAAGGCCGTGCTCTCCGCGATCGTCATCCACGCCGTCTGGGGCCTGATGAACTTCCCGGAGCTGCGCCGCTACGCCCACCTGCGCCGCAACGACATCGTCGCGGCCGTCGTCGCCGCGGTGGGCGTGCTGGTCCTGGGTCCGCTGCAGGGCCTGCTGCTGGCCATCGCGCTGTCGGTGTTCGGCCTGGTGTACCGCTCCAGCCGCGTGGACGTGGAGGTCATGGGCAAGGTCCCCGGCGAGAAGGCCGCGTGGGGCGGCATGCGCAACCACCCCGAGCGCAGGATGGTCGACGGGGTGCTGGTGCTGCGCGTGGACGTGCCGATGTTCTGGGTCAACGCGGCCTCGGTGAAGGACGCGATCCTGGCCCGGGTCGACAACGCGGACCAGTTCCTCGATGAGGAGATCGTGGCCGTGGTCGTCGACCTCGAGGGGACCAACCAGATCGACACCACCACCATCGACGTGCTCGACGCCCTGCTCACCGGGCTGCAGGAGCGCGACATCGAGCTGTACCTCGTGCGGGTGATGTACTCGGTGCGCGTGGTGCTGCGCCGCTCGGGGTTCATGGACCGGCTCGGCGAGGACCACCTGTGGCACTCGATCAGCCAGGGGGTGCGCGAGGCCCGGATCCAGTGCGGGCTCAAGCGCGGCGTGGTGACCGGTGGTGGCTACGAGGACGAGGTGGCTGGCGACGACAGGATCATCCCGCGCTCCCAGGACGAGGACGAGGCGGCGGTGCGGGCAGGAGGCCGAGGCGGCGGAGGCTGCGCGAGTTGCGCAGGAGGCACCCGCTCGGGGCGCGGCGGGGGCGGAGCCCGGGGCCCTGCCGGGGGTCGAGCTCGACCGTCCCGAGCTCGGCTGATCGGCGCCACCCGGCGTCCCTGCCGGGTCGGGAGGGCCCGGCCCGGGGTGCGCTGACGGGTTCGGGGATGGCCGGTCGGGGGCCGATTTCGACGTTGACCAGTGGCCGTGCTTCCATGGGCCGGACGCGTCGCGCCAGGCTGTCGCGGGGGCACTGCCCAGGGCGCGCGGACACCGACCACCGCAGCAAGGAGCCAGCACGTGCACGCCCCGGACCCCGTCACGCAGCTGCCCGTCCCCGCCGGGACCTTCCCCGCGCCCACGGCTGTCGACGTCCCCGATGCCCGCTACATCCGGCCGCTGGCCGGGCGCCGGGTGCGCGGCCTGGCCTGGATCGGCGACGACCTGCTCGTGTTGGACACGCGCAGCGGCCGCCTCATGCTGGTGGACCCGGCCACCGACGACACGCAGGTGGTCAACGAGGGCCACGCAGCGCTGTTCCTCGGGGCCCAGGGCCTGGCCGTCGCCGGTGACGACCTGTGGTTCACCACCTCTGCGGGACTGCACAGCGCCAGGTGGATCGGGCCGATCGGCGGGGCCGCCCCGCACTCCCGCCCGGCTGACGACAACTCACCCTCGTTCGGCGCCAACCCGGTCGGCGACCACCCGCGCGGGGGACCCGGAGCAGACCCGGCCGGTCCCGCGCCGACCGACGCCTGGATCAGCGCCCCGATGCTGGTGCTGCCGATCGAGGGCGCGTCGGCGGTCGCCGCGTGGGGCGAGCATGTCTACCTGGTGCGCGGCTCCCAGCTCGAGGTCCGTGACCGGCGCACCCTCGCCCCGGTCGGCGACCCCGTCACGCTGCACGGCATCGGCGAGAAGGGGATCGCGGCCACCGCCGACGCCCTGTGGGTCAGCGACGACCTCGAGCAGACCGTCCACTGCCTGGACCGCCGGACGCGGGTTTCGCGGTTCATGGTGGTCACCCCGCTCGAGCGACCCACGGCGATCACGGCACGCCGACCCAGCGCGCCCGCGGCCGCCCGACCGCCGACCGACACCCCCGCCGCCGCCGACGAGCTGCACGTGGCCTACTACGAGCGCGAGCCGTACCTGTTCGACAACCCGTTCATCGACCCCTCGTGGGACGTCCGCTACCGCGACCGGGCCCTCGTGCACCAGTTGCGCGTGCACCACGACCCGGCCGCCCGCCGGGCCTGGAGCACCGGGCACCGCATCGAGATGAGCTACTACGTCGATGTCGAGCCCGACGACGACGTGGCCGAGCTGGCCGACGTGCAGTGGCGGATGAGCCTGCCGCTGGACACGCCCCGCCAGCGGGTGGTGGGGGTGGTGCCCATCGGCCTGCCCTTCGAGGTGGTCGAGGAGGACAGCCAGCCGGTGGCCGTCTACCGGATCCCCCGGGTCGACCCCGGAACCCGACTGGTCCTGGGCTGGCGGGCGACGCTGGAGGTGTTCGGCATCAAGCACCTGCTCACCGCCGAGGACCTCGCCGACGCGCCCGAGCTGCCCGTGGGGATGGCCGAGCGGTACCTGATCGACGACGAGGACCTCGACCTGGACTCCCCTGAGGTGGCCGAGGCCACGGCCGAGGCGCTCGGGGCGGAGACGAACCTGCTGGAGCAGGCGCGGCGGATCCGCAGCTACGTCTACGACCGCCTCGAGTACGAGATGGGCAACGCCGACTCGCCGATCGGGGTGCTCGCGCGGGGCACCGGTTCGTGTGGGGAGCACGTCGGCACGATCATGGCGCTCTACCGCCGCGCCGGCCTGGCCTGCCGGGTGGCCGGGCGCTACAAGTGCCCCTACCACCCGTGGAGCGGCGGCCCGCTGTACCCCGACTACAACCACGTGTGGGTCGACCTCTACCTGCCCGGGTACGGCTGGGTCCCCGTCGAGAGCAACCCCGACGGCGACGTGGTCGACGTCGGCCCCTACCCGGACCGGTTCTTCCTGGGCCTGCCCTGGCGCCACGTCGAGGTCGGCAAGGACATCTCGTTCGAGAAGGTCACCTACGACGCCGGGCACCGCCGCCGCCGGATCGGCGCACGCCGGCTGAGCAGCAACCACATCCGCTTCGACGTGCTCGGTGAGATCGCGCCCGGGCCGGTCCGCCCGGGGGCGAACTCACCGGACGCCGGGTAGTCCCGGGGGTCGGCGAGGCAGCCCCGCCGACGGGTTCAGCCGACGGGGTCGGCCGACGGGGTCAGCGGCTGTCCTTCTTCGCCTGCCGGCGCGCGCCCTGGGCCTGGCTGGAGCGGTCGCGCTTGATCCGGCCCGGGCCGCTGGGGGCGTTGTCGGTGACCTGCGCCGCGCCGTCGGACTGCCCGCCCTCGGCGCCGCCCGCCTCGCTGCCGGGCCAGGTCCCCGGCTTCGAGGCCGCGGCCAGTCGCTGCGCGCGCAGCTCCTCCGCGGAGGCGGCCGCCACCTCGGCCAGGCGTGCGCTGACCCGGGACAGGGCCTCCTCGAAGACCTCGGCTCGGCCCGCGTTGCGCTGGTTCTTCGGCCGGGCGATGCCCCGGCCGCCCTTCTTGGCCACCTTCGCGCTGGCCTTGCGCCGGTAGATCCCCGAGTACTTGTTGCGGGCTCGCCGGATGCGCTTGTGCAGGTCGATCAGCTCGTCCTCGCTGAGCGCGGCCATCCGCTCGACCTCGGTCTCGCGCAGGAGGTCGCGCTCGGTGCGACCCAGGGACTTGGCCAGTGCATCCATGAGCAGACCTTCCATGTCGGGGATCCCGACCCTATTGCCCCGCGCAGGGCCGCGCCTGCTCGCGCGCCGGCGTCGGCCTTGGTTGGATCCGCACATGGCCACTTCCACGACGACCTCCTCGGAATCGGGGCGCCGAGAGTCTGCCGCCCTGCGCATCTCGGCCTTCGCGGCCCTGGGCCTGGCGGTCATCGGGGTCATCTGGGGGCTGGCGGCGGACTCGGCGGTGATCCTCTTCGACGGGGTCTACTCGGTGATCGGGTTCGTGCTCTCGTGGTTCGGGCTGCGGGCCGCCGCGCTGGTGGAGGCCGGGCCGACGCCCACCTACCCGTTCGGCCGGGAGGCCCTGGCGCCGCTGGTGGTCGCCGTGCAGGCGCTGGTGCTGGCGGGCACGTTCGCCTACGCGTCGCTGGATGCGGTCAGCGTGATCCTCGACGGCGGAAGCCAGACTCAGATCGGAGCGGCCCTGGCCTACTCGGTGCTCTCGTTGCTGGTGTCCGTCGTGGTGCGCAGCCTGCTGGTCCGTCGCCAGGCCGGCTCGGACCTGGTCGCTGCCGAGGCAGCGCAGTGGCAGGCCGGTGTCGTGCTCGGCGTTGCCCTGGTCGTGGGCTTCGGCATCGCGGCGGCGATGGCCGCAGCGGGCCTCGACGCCGTTGCCCCCTACATGGACCCCGTGCTGGTGCTGGTGGCCGCGGTGCTGATCCTGCCGACGCCCGTCCGGATGCTGCGCCAGTCCTTCCGCGAGCTGCTCGAGGGGGTGCCCGGCCGGGAGGTCACCGACCCGATCCACGCCAGCATCGCCGCGGTCCGATCCGAGATGGGCCTGCCCAAGCCGACCACGCGGATCGGCAAGCTGGGGCGCAAGGTCTACTTGGAGCTGGACTTCCTGGTCGGTGCCGACCAGGGCTGGACGGTCAACGACGCCGACCGGGTGCGCCGGCGCCTGCTCGGTGACCTCGCCCGCCCGGGGCAGCTGCTGTGGATCAACGTCGAGCTGCACACGGACCCGGCCTGGGACTCGTGAGCGCCGTGCCCACCGGCCCCAGAGCAGCAGTGCTGCTCAGAAGTGCCAGATGAGCGGCACGAGCAGCACGGCCACGAGCCCGAACATGACCACCAGGGGCAGGAGGGTGAGCGCTGCCTGGCTCACGGCACCACTTAGCCCTCCACCGGGTCCCGGATGATCGGGCACGTCATGCAGTGCCCGCCGCCGCGTCCCCGGCCGAGCTCGGAGCCCACGATCTCCACGACCTCGATGCCCTGCTTGCGCAGCAGGGCGTTGGTGTAGGTGTTGCGGTCGTAGGCGAACACCACCCCCGGCGAGGCGCAGACCAGGTTGGCCCCGGAGTCCCACTGCGTGCGCTCGCGCACGTAGGCATTGCCCCCGGTCTCGACCACGCGCAGCGCGGGCAGGCCGAGGGCGCCGGCCACCACCTCCACGAACGGCTTGGCCTCCCGGCTCAGCTCGAGGCCCGCGGGGTTGTCGGCCGGGTAGTAGGAGAAGGCATCGATGCCGTCGACGATGTCGGGGTAGAGCAGCACGCAGTCGCGGTCGGCGAACGTGAAGACCGTGTCGAGGTGCATGGCCGCGCGCAGCTTGGGCATCGCGGCGACGATGACCCGGTCCGCCGCGCCGGCGTCGAACAGCGACCGCGCCACCTGGCTGATGCCCTGCCGTGAGCTGCGCTCGCTCATGCCGATGAGCACCGTCCGGTTGCCGATGGGCATCACGTCGCCGCCCTCGAGGGTGGCCATCCCCCACGCCTGGGTCGGGTCCCCCCACCAGACGCGGACCCGGCCGGCGAAGTCCGGGTGGAACCGGTAGATCGAGGTCGCGAGCACGGTCTCCTCGTGCCGGGCCGGCCAGAACAGCGGGTTGAGCGTCACGCCGCCGTAGATCCAGCAGGTGGTGTCGCGGGTGTACAGGGTGTTGGGCAGCGGGGGCAGCAGGTACTCGTTGACCCCGGCCGCCTCGCGGACCAGGCGGATCATGTCCCCGCCGTGGGTCTCCGGGAACTCGTCGGTGCTCAGTCCACCGATCAGCGTCTCGGCCAGCTCCCGGGCAGGCAGGCCCTCGAGGTAGGAGCGCACCTCGTCGACCAGGCCGATGCCCACCTGGTTGGCCACGATCTGCTGGTCGAGGATCCAGGCCCGCGCCTCGGGCAGCGCCACCGTCTGGGCCAGGAGGTCGTGCATCTCGAGCACCTCGATGCCCCGCTCACGCATGCTGGTCACGAACTCGGCGTGGTCGCGCTTGGCCCGCTCCACCCACATCACGTCGTCGAAGAGCAGGTCGTCGCAGTTGGTCGGCGTCAGGCGCTGGTGGGCCCGGCCCGGGGCGCAGACCAGAACCGTGCGCAGCTGGCCCACCTCGGAGTGCACGCCGAACGGCTGGCGCTCCTGCGGGTTCACGCGCCGCCCATCGGGTGCGCGGTCAGCGACACCGTCGCCGGCGCGCCGATCACGTCCAGCGCCACCAGGTCGTCGGGGGAGTCGGGGTAGATGCGCGCGCTGAGCACGAGCCGGCCGCCGTTGACGAACACCTCCACCGACGAGTGGTCGAGCAGGACCCGGACCTGCACCTGCTCGCCGGGCCGGAACGACGCGGCGTGGCTGCCGCCCTCGCCGGTGCCCAGCAGGCTGCGGTCCAGGGTGGCCCTGCCCTGCTCCGGGTGCAGGGTGAGCACAACCGGCCGGCCGGCCTCCCCGTCGCGCAGGCGCAGCGCGATCGACCCGCCGGCGCCGCAGCGTGCCGTGAGCTCGAGGTCCAGCGCGGTGCCGCGCACCCCGGCGATCGCCGTCGAGGTGTCGGCCTCCACCGTGGTCTCCGGCAGCTCGATCGCCGGACCGTGCAGGGCCTCCAGCTCAGGCACGGGCCACTGCACCAGGGTCTCGCCGTCGAGGGAGAGCACCCGCGGCACCGTCAGGCAGTGCACCCAGCCGTTGGCCACGCTCGGGTGCTTCTCGGCCAGGCTGGGCTGCCCGTCATGGTCGGGCATGCCCATCCAGCCGATCAGCAGCACGCGGCCAGACTCGTCGGTGAAGGTCTGCGGGGCGTAGAAGTCCGGGCCGGAGTCGATCCGGCGGAAGTCGTCGCCGGTGAACCGGCCCTCGGCCAGGTCCAGCGTGCCCACCGAGTACACGCTCTCGTCGGTGTAGCGCTGGTCGCCAGCCTCGACCCCGTGGTCGAGCTGCGGCGAGATCACCAGCACGGCCCGGCCGTCGAGGGCCAGCAGGTCGGGGCACTCCCACATGTACCCGTAGGGCTCGGCGCTGCCGCCGGCCAGCTCGCTGACCAGCGTCCAGTCCTCGAGGTCGGGGGAGCGCAGCAGCAGCGCGGTGCCGACCGAGTCCAGTGTGCGGGCGCCCAGGACCATCCAGTACTGGCCGTCGGCGGCCCACACCTTGGGGTCGCGGATGTCACCGCTGTAGCCCTCGATGACCGGCACGACCGGGTTGGTGGCGTGCTTGACCACGCCGGCGGGGGTCAGCGTCGCGAGGTTCTGCGTGGCCAGGCGGGCGGTGGGGGTGCGCACGTTGCCGGTGTACAGGAAGCGCACGGCGCCGTCGTGCACGATCCCGCTGCCCGAGTAGCAGCCGTGGATGTCGTAGTCGTTGCTGGGGGCCAGGGCGATCGGCTGCTCGGTCCAGTGCACGAGGTCGGTGCTGGTCAGGTGGGCCCAGAACTTCTGGGCGTGGCTGGCCTCGAACGGGTGCCACTGGTAGCAGACGTGGTAGGTCCCCTCGTGCTGGACCAGGCCGTTCGGGTCGTTGAGCAGGCCCACCGGGGGCTGGATGTGGAACGCCTGGCGCCAGGGGTCGGCATCGACCGAGGCGGGCCGGCCGGCGACGGCGGCCTGCGCCCGGGCGCGCAGCTCGGCGTCCAGGGCGGCGGTGTCGGCGGGGTCCGAGGCGGCGGGGGTGGGGGTCACGGCCGGGTCGGCCGGGTCGGGGGTCATCGCGCGCCCGCCAGTGCCTGCTGGCCCAGGGCGATGCAGCCGGCCGCGCCGGCCCGGTTGCCCAGCCCGGGCGGGACGATGAACTCGTCGATGCGCTCGAGGATCTCCGGGGCCTGCACGTAGCCGTTGAGCAGCTCGACCGTCCGTGCGCGGATCCGGGGGAACAGGTGCAGCTGCTCCATCACCCCGCCGCCGAGCACGATCCGCTGCGGGGAGAGGGTGCAGACCAGGTTCCGGCAGGCCTGGGCCAGGTACTGCGCCTCGAGGTCCCAGGCCGGGTGGTCGGGGCCGAGCTCACCGGCGGGCACCTGCCAGCGCTCGCCGATCGCCGGGCCCGAGGCCAGGCCCTCGAGGCAGTCGCCGTGGAAGGGACATCGGCCCGGGTACGGATCGAGCGCCGGATCCCGGGGGCATGGACACGTGGCCGGCCTCCGGGTGGATCAGGCCGTGCAGGATGCGGCCGTCGACGACTGATCCCGCCGCCGATGCCGGTGCCGATCGTCAGGTACACGAAGGTCGCGCCGTCCGGGCGGCGCCCCACAGGCTCTCGCCGAGCGCCGCACCGTTGACGTCGGTGTCGAACCCGACCGGCATGTCGAACGTCGGGCGAACGGCCCGACCACGTCGGTGTCGCTCCACCCGGGCTTGGGCGTCTTGGTGACCCAGCCGAAGGTGGGCGAGTCCGGGTTCGGGTCGCATGGGCCGAAGGTGCCGTAGCCGATCGCGGCCAGCGACTGGCTGTGCTCGTCCTGCCAGCG
>CAVZRW010000004.1:0-332427 GCA_963777855.1 uncultured Actinomycetes bacterium
TCGGCGACCGGGTCACCGGCGACGCGCTGCTCGCCGAGCATGCCGCCCCGATCGGGCTGCTCCGCGAGGCCCTGCACGACCTCGGGTCGGCGTACTCCCACATCCTGGACGCTGTCGTGGCCACCCTGCCGGAGGTCACCCGCGAGGTGGCCGCGCGAATGGCCGAACTGGCCGCCTCCGGCCCGCCCGTCGAGGACGTCGGCCTCGAACCCTTCCCCACCTCGCTTACCCCGACAGGAGCCCGCCGATGACCACCACCCAGATCCTGCTGTGGGACGTCCTGCCCTACGTGGCCATCACCACCTTCGTCGTGGGCACCATCTGGCGCTACCGCTACGACAAGTTCGGCTGGACCACCCGCTCCAGCCAACTCTACGAACGAAAGCTCATCCGCATCGCCAGCCCCCTGTTCCACATCGGGATGCTCGCAGTCGTCGGCGGGCACATTGTGGGCCTGCTGATCCCCGAGTCCTGGACCGAGGCGGTAGGGGTCTCCGAGGGCGTGTACCACGCCATGGCAGTCGGGCTCGGGCTGTTCGCGGGTGCGGCGACTCTGATCGGCATCGTGCTGCTGATCTACCGCCGCCGGACAGTGGGCCCGGTCTTCGCCGCCACCACGAAGAACGACAAGACCATGTACGTATTCCTGGTTGCAGCCATCTGCCTGGGCGTCCTGACCACCCTGGTGGGTGCGGGGGTGCTCGGCGACGGGCACAACTATCGCGAGGACGTGTCGGTGTGGTTCCGCTCCATCCTCACCCTCCAACCGCAGGGCGAGCTCATGGCGGATGCTCCGTTGTCCTTCCGTGTCCATGCGGTAGCCGGGATGCTGGTCTTCATGATCTGGCCGTTCACCCGCCTGGTCCACGCCTTCTCCGCGCCGCTCGGGTACGTCTTCCGGCCCTACGTCGTCTACCGCGACCGCGGGCCGCACGACCAGGGAAGCCACGCCCCCCGCCGCGGCTGGGAGAAGATCGGCTCGTAGCAGCGGCGGGATCGACACCAGCCCGCACATGCTCACCGACCACGGAGGCTCAGCGATGAAGCACCTGATCAACCTCAGCGACCTGATAGGGGTGGCACCTGAATCGACAGTCTCGCGGACGGTGCTCAAGGAGGAAGGCTCCCGAGTGGTCCTTTTCGCCTTCGACTCCGGGCAGGAGCTGACCGAGCACACCGCCGCCGTCCCCATTCTTCTGCAGGTCCTCGACGGTCTTCTGCGCGTCGGAGCCGACGGCGACCAGATCGAGTTGTCCCCGGGCGGGCTGATCCACATCGGCGCACGAGTGCCACACGAGATCCTTGCCCTGCAGCCCTCACGAATGGTCCTGACCATGCTCGACCCGCCGTCGGCAACCGCACCAGGGATCATGGCTGACGCCTAGGACGACAACCGCGACGTCGCACCGCCCCTTCATCCCTCAACCCATGGAGCCCACATGATCGAGCCCTTGACCACCTTGCCCCTGGCCGACCCCCACAACGGGTGCACGTGCGGCGAGGCCCAAGCGTCGGACGCCCCTGTACTGGACGCCCGAGCGATCCCGCACCCCATAAGGCACGCCGCCATCTTCGGGGCCCTGGACTCCCTGCCCAGCGGCGGTGCCATGGTCCTCGTCGCCCCCCACGACCCGCAGCCGCTGCTCGCACAGGCCAGCGACCGATACCCCGAAGGCATCTCTGCCGAGTACCTGCAGCGCGGCCCCGAGGAATGGCACATTCGGCTGCAGCGCGCCTGATCGCTCTACCCCTACCTGCGCTCCGCCCGAGATGATGCAGCAGAATGTCGGTTGGGCTCAGGAGTCACTCAATGTGACTGTCGACCGCATAACCAGCCGGCCCTGACACGGCAGCACCCCAGCGGGCGACAGCGAGCCTTCGGGGCCGTGCACGACCGCTCCGGTTCCCGCAGTGCAGGGGCAGAACCGTCGGACGGCAGCGCGATCCTTTCCAGCACCCTCCTCAACACACGCGACCGGCTGGGCACCGACTGCGCAGCGGCGCCAGATCCCGGAGTGTGACTTGTCAGGGAACACACCGAAGCATCGTGGCCCACAGGCGCCCCTATCGCCGCGAAGGACTGTCAAGACAGGGGGGAGCGGCCAGGTCCGTGCACAATCTCGCCTGCCACGCTGGGGTTCCGCAGGGCACATGTGACCAATCCGTGACCAGAACCCAGGAACCACAGCCCAGAACGCCGAAAAACCGTCGCCTGACCTGCGACGATACAGAGCCGACGCCCGGACTCGAACCGGGAACCCCCTGTTTACAAGACAGGTGCGCTGCCAATTGCGCCACGCCGGCGGCGATGCACCGCAAGCCTAGGCCATCCGAGCGCGCCGCCCTGGTCCTCCGCACCCAGCACCCACACACCCCTCTGACCCAGCTCCCCGCTGTCATGTATCAGGACTTGGGTGACAGTTGTGCATCAGGACTTCGGTGACACCGCCAGGTTCGTCGGGCAGGTTCCTGGCGGTCGACCACCAGCACAGTCACCCATGCACAAGTCATGGCTGTCACAGAAGTCGTGAGACACGACGGGCCCAACTCCCCGCACCCGTGATAGGATTCGAACACCAGTTCGAACGGGGGACCCATGGGTGACGTCGACATCATCAGCAACGATCCGCAGGCCGCCACGCCTCGGCCCGACAAGGAGGAGCGGTTCGCCCGGATGATGCGAGCCTGGTGGCGTGACGAACGCCCCGGCTGGACCGACCCGGAATGGTGGGATGCCCCCGTCCGCGACGAGATCCGGAGCCTTCTCTGGCTTCCGGCCGGGGCGCGCCTGGCCGCGGCTCTCGACTCGCTGACGCGGGCGCAGGCATGTCCTGATCCCCATGCCGGCGAGGCTCCGCCCGGCGACCCAGCGCCGGGGCACGTGCCGGGCTGGCCGTGTGCGTGCATGGTCGTTTTGGCCGCGGCGTGGGAGGCGTGTTTCGCGTGGTCGGCGGCCGGGGCAGCCACGTCCCTGGTCGACGCCGCGGGCGCAGAACCGGTCACGTTCGACCTCGCCTCCGGCGGCCTGCGCGTAACCGACCCAGCGCGCGAGGAACTGGCCCTCGCGCTGCGCGCAAGCCCTGCCTCCATGGGCAACCGGATCGCGGCCGCCCGCGGGCTCGTCGAGCACCCCCGACTCGTCGGGCTCGTCGCCACCGCCACCCTCTCTGCATGGGCCGCGCGACTGGTGGTCCTCGAGTTGGCCGAACTGACCGCGGAACAGGCGCGCGCCGTGGTCGATGACGTTGTCACCCGCGTCCTGGAGCGCCAGGGCAGGGGGCAGCGGGCCTGGACCTCGGCCGAGGTCGGGCAGGCGGCGAAGCGCGCCCGGCTTCGCCTGTTCCCTGCGACCGCCCGCGAGGAGCGCGCACGGGCATTCGCTCAGAGACGTGTCCAGGTTCACCCATCGGGCAACGGGATGGCGACGCTGCTGGCCGACATCGATGAGACGGATGCGCATCGGATCCATCGCCGGATCTCCGCGATCGCCAAGGGCTTGGCCGACCCGGCCGACCCGCGCACCCGCGACCAGGTCCGTGCCGATGTCCTCGTGGACCTGCTCCTCGGAGGCCCGGAGGCCGACCAGTTCCGAAACTGCGACCCGCCCTGTGACTCCGAGGCCCCGGACTCCCCCGACGGCCATGACACCCACGCACGCCGAGCCACCTCGACCCCGATGCCGCGCACCGAGGTCAAGGTCGTGGTGTCCCTGGCGACCCTGCTGGGGCTGGCCGAGGATCCGGCGGTGTTGCCTGGCGTGGGTCCCATCACGGCCGATGTAGCCCGCACTCTGGCGGCCGATGGCCGCTGGACCGCCTGGATCACGGATGCTGCGGGCGCCGTCGCAGCCACGGGCAGCCGGGGCTACGTCCCGAGCGAACCCCTCGCCCGCCTCGTGTGTGCACGCGAGCCCCAGTGCCGCATGCCCGGATGCCGGCAGCCGGCCGAACGGTGCGACCTCGACCACACGGTCCCCTGGCCCGCAGGACTGACCGAGGCCGCCAACCTCGGACCCCTCTGTCGGCGCCATCACGTGATGAAGACCCACGCCGGCTGGGAGTTGCTGCCCGAACTGCCATTGGCACCCCCGGCAGCGGACCAACCATGGACTGCCACTCCCTCGCCGGAGACGACGGCCCAGGATCAGCCCTGCGCGCCCAGCCCCGCACCCGGCTGGCGCTGGCGAACGCCCGCCGGCTTCACCGTGCGCGACGACGCGTCGGAATGGACCGAGCTCGCCGGGTAGCCCTCGCAGAGGCGCCTGGCCTCAGGAAGTCACGACCTCACCGGGGACGACCCGAGTGGCTCCGGCGCGCGCCGAGCGCCCGTTCCCCGCCGTCCCCGAAAAGTCCGCCGTCCCCGCCGTCCCCGCCGTCCCCGCCGTCCCCGCGGAGTCCGCCGCGCCCGCCGCGCCCGCCGAGCCCGGCCCGGCCCCGAGGTCACCCAGCCCCCGGCCTGCCCAGGACTGGTACGCGGTGGTCGCACCGAACAGCGAGGCGATGAGCCACGTGGCGATCGCCGCGTCATCCACGAGCCCCGGGATCGTGAGGATCGCCTCTGGGAGGAGATCGACCGGCGAGACGATGTAGAGCAGGGCCACCACCATCATGGCCAGCCGTCCCCGTGTGAGCCCCTCGTAGTGCCCGTTGAGGGTGTCCCGGATCAACCCGGGCAGCGAGGCCACCCGCTGGCCCAGACCCAGCGGGCCCTCCGACATGGCAGCAGCTGCCGCTGCACCGTAGGCGGCCTTGCGACGACGACGTGACATGGGGTTCCTCCTCGTGACCATGCCGAACCGTCAGGAACAACACCTGAGGGCCCCTGAGTGATACCCCGCCGGGCACCTCCCCAATCCTGTCCGCGACTCGGTACCCGCCATTCGTGCAAACCCACGGCAGGCGGAGATGTTCACGAACTGGCCGCCACGAGCCGCACGAAACCGCTAGAAGGCTCCCGCTGTCTAGACACTGCCGTCAACAGCCGGTCCGAACCAGCAAGCGGCGCTCATCCTGACATCGCGGTCACCAGGCACCGTCACACGAGGCGCGTCATCCAGCCGCGATGGACTCAGGCGGTAGGCAGCCCTGCGCCCGATGCTCGGATGCCGCTACGCCGCTACGCGTCAGCCGCCCGGCTCCGGAAATCGTGCTCATGGCAGCCAGATCCCGGGATGTGATGCGTAGAGGCACGGACTGGTTGTAGCGGGCAGCCGCGCCTACCCGCACGCCGGCACGAGACCGCCCGGCCCCAGAGGGCGCCCGACTAGCGGCGCTATGCCGCACTGCCGCGACCGGGACGGTATGCGGATGGACGTGCCTGGTGGCAGGGGTTTCCAGGCGGCGCGCGGTCGGCGATATCCGCGGCCTCGGCGAGAACGCGCCCAGGGACCACTGGCACTGCCGCACGGCAGCACCCGGGTGCACGCTGAAGGAGGCAGACGTGGGAAGGGTCGGCGATGTGGCGCGTTGGGACGGTTCGCGTGGTTGTGGCCTCGGTCCTGCTGGCGTTGGCCGGCTGCTCGTCGGATGAGCCGGAGTTCCCCGCGGGCGCGTGGGCCCTTGCGAATCCGGAGTCAGTGGTGGTCGTCGAGTTCCGACCGGACGGAACGCTGGCCGGCGGGGAGGGGAAGTCCCGGACAGGACCCGGCCACCGTCCCGGTGGAGCCGCTTCAGTTCCAGGCGCAGTGGTCGGCAACAACCGAGGAGTTGACCCTCACGGGGCCGTGGTGCGGCGCCGAGGTGCAGACCGCGGTGTACCGCTGGACGCTGGACGGTGACACGTTGAGCCTCAAGGTGGTGGACGACGCCTGCGCTGAGCAGCGGGAGACGCTCGACGGGGCCGAGCTGACCAGGGTCTCGTCGCCGGCGACGCCGTCGGCGGCCCCGTCCGGCAGTCCTGTCGCCGCCCCGGTCCCGTGGTGGAACGACGAGGTGTTCTACGAGGTGTTCGTGCGCAGCTTCTCGGACAGCGACGGCGACGGGATCGGCGACCTGCGGGGCCTGATCGACAAGCTGGGCTACCTCGACGACCTCGGGGTGACCGCCCTGTGGCTGATGCCGATCGCGCAGTCGCCGAGCTACCACGGCTACGACACCACCGACTACTACACGGTCGAGGAGGACTACGGCACGAACCAGGACTTCAAGGACCTGGTCGCCGCCGCGCACGATCGCGACATCGAGGTGATCGTCGACCTGATGCTCAACCACACGTCGAGCGAGCACCCGTGGTTCGTGGAGGCCGCCGAGTAGCCCGGACTCGCCGGGAAGCGGGACTGGTACGTGTGGAGCGACACCGACACCGGGGAGAAGACGGAGTGGGGCGCCCCCGTCTGGCATCCGCCGGGACGGCGCCTACTACTTCGGCCTGTTCTGGGAGGGGATGCCGGACCTCAACTACCGCAACCCGCAGGTCACCGAGCAGATGTACGACGTCGCCCGGTTCTGGTTGCAGGACATGGACGCCGACGGGTTCCGCCTCGACGCCGTGCGACACCTGATCGAGGAGGACGGGAACTTCGCGGGCACCCAGCCGACGCACGACTGGCTGGTGGCGTGGGACGACTTCCTCGACGACGTGGACCCGCAGGCGCTCACCGTCGGGGAGGTGTGGGACGACCACCTCCGTGGTCGCGCCGTACGTGACCGACGACGAGGTCGACCTCACGTTCGAGTTCGACCTGGCCGAGCAACTGCTCCGCAGCGTCAACGCCGGCGACCCAGCGCCGTTCGCCAGCCAGCTCGCCGACGTGCTGCGGTCCTACCCGCCCGGGCAGTTCGCGCCGTTCCTGACCAACCACGACCAGGACCGCGTCATGTCCCAGCTCGGCGGCGGGCCCGAAGGGGTGGCCAAGGCCAAGCTCGCGGCCAGCGCCCTGCTGACCCTGCCCGGGGTGCCGTTCCTGTACTACGGCGAGGAGATCGGCATGGTCGGGGTCAAGCCCGACGAGATGATCCGCACCCCCATGCAGTGGGACGCCACCGAGCACGCCGGCTTCACCACCGGCACCCCGTGGGAACCGGTCAACGACGACTACACCAGCGTCAACGTCGCCACCCAGCAGGCCGACCCCGACTCGCTGCTGCGCCACTACCAACGCCTGCTGACGATCCGCCGCGAGCATCCCGCGCTGAGCATCGGCGCACTGCAGGCGCTGCAGATCCTCCTGCCCCGGCGTCATCGCCGCGCTGCGCACGACCCCCGACGGCGCCGACACGGTCCTCGTGATGCTCAACTTCAACGCGACCGAGGCGACCGGCTGCACGGTCAGCACCCCGTCGAGCGAGCTGCCCGAAGGCACCCGGCAGACCACCGAGCTGCTCACCGGCAAACCGGCCTCCGCCGTGACCGTCGGACCCGACGGCGCGCTCGAAGCCGCCCAGCCGCTGCCCACCCTCGAGCCCACGCCAGGCCGCGATCCTCCACCTCACGCGCCGCACGGCTGAACCCGACACCCTCGACGGCATCAGCACCGCGGGAACCGCCACGCCCAAGCCCGTAGACCCACCACCACCCGGGACGTCACCCAACCGAAAGCGTGCCAGGGTCTTCGAGCCCGCGCCCATGCCCAGGGGCCATACGGGACCGGCGGCGGTCCAGGCCTCTCGCGTACGGTGCCACCGGGAATGCTGTGTGCGTCCTGTGGTGGAAGGCTCTTCAGTGGCGGGCGTTGCACGAGCTGCGGGGCCCAGGGGACGACTGAGGTAGAGCGGTCCACCCGAAGCCGCCGGCCGGATGCCGGGGGGCCGGCCCGCTCAGGTTGCAGGGCCTCAGCACCTGTTGGTCCGCAGTGCTAGCTCCCAGCCTGGAGCTGTGCTTCCGTGGGTGATAGCCCAAGCAGGTACATCGAAGGCGGCTACACGACCGAGAGCATCGGGGTGGGCGAGGCGGGAAGCATCCGAGCTGCTGAGGAGTTGTCCAAGTTGGCCGACCAGAAGGCCATCGACCCCGGCCTCACCCTCGAGGCGTCGATCGCGGCGTTCCCGGAGGGCCGCACCGCCTACTTGATCGCCGGCCCGGAGGCGGTGGCCCCGGCACAGGCAGCTGCGGTTCCCTTCGTCACCGAGGCGATCCCCGGCTTCGCGTCGTCAACTAGGCCGTTGAACCAGTCCCTCGTCATCGCCGATGGCTACACGGTCTCGGCCTTCGCACGCAGTGCGACCCAGGCGCGCGACTTCCTGAGCCGGACGGCCATGACGACCCAGGCGATGGACGCCCTGTTCGCCGCCGGACCCCAGGTCCCCGCCTGGACCGCCTCCTACGCCGCTGTCTCGTCGGACGCCGTCATCAAGGGACTCGGCCAGGTCGCCGACGCTTCCGTCCCGAAGCCCAACCTCGCCGTCATGGACCAGGTGTGGCAGATCCTTGACCGTGCCGAGATCGAGGTCCTCGACGGCGCCCCCGCCAAGTCCACCATGAAGGCGGCCGGCGACGAGCTGCAGGCAGCGGTGGACGCCGGGTAGCAGCACCTGCACTCCGCCCTACCACCGTGGCTCAGGCCGACAGCACCGGCTCGCCGGAGCCGCCGGCCGGAAGGCCCCGACCGCCGACGCGCGGGGGCGGGGCGCGCTCAGGAGTCGGCCGGAGCGTCTCCGGAGCCGGTGAGCCCCTGGATCGCCCTGCCCGCTTCCAGTGCGGCGCGCACCTTGTCGGCGTCCTCCTGGCTCATCAGCCCGTTGGCGACGGCGAGGTCGATCAGCTGGCGGGCATCTGTGATGCCCAGGGCGTTGCCCAAGCCCTGCAGGGGCTCGGGCAGCGGGATGGCCTGGCCGTCGGTGCCCGGGCCCTGGGGCTGCACCCCGTCGGACGGTGACTGCGGCGCCGTGCCCTCGGGCAGGTCGTTGCCCTCGCCCGTCCCGGGAAGCGCCAGGTCGGGTGTCTGCCCCAGCGACTCCCCGAGGCTGGACGCGGCTGCCACCAGGGGGTTTGACCGGAACGCCTGGACGGCCGTGATCCCGAGGCCGACGGTGACGACAGCCCCCAGGGCCACGGCGGCGACCATGACCCGGGCCAATGTGCGCTGGCGCCGGAACCGCGCGGCCCAGTACTCCGCCTCCGGGTTGCCCACCGCAGTCGCCTGGCCGGGCACGAACCAGTCATGGCTGCCGCCCCCAGCCGCTTGGCCCTGGGCCGTGGGCGGCACCGGCCGTGCGAAGGCTGCGGTGTCGTGCTGGTCGGGAGCGGGGGGCAGGTACTGATCGGTCATGCACACAATTGTGCGGCCAGGCACGCCAGTGCCCTGACCAGATCGGTCAGGGCACGGTGCGCACTTTGTTCGGATCGGGTCAGCCCCGGATCGCCTCGGAGGTGTCCGGGTCGAACACATGGACGCGGTCGACGTCGACGGCGATCTCGATCGTGTCACCAGCGCGCACCCGGGAACGGGGCGCAAACGAGGCCACCCACTTCACGCCCTCGCCAGCGAGCTGCAGCTCCTGCTCGCCGGTCTCCTTGGCGATGAGCTTGGTGTCAGCGGTCTCCACACGCTCGCCGTCGAAGCTGAAGTGGACGACGACCTCCGAGCCCAGGGCCTCGGTCAGGGTCACAGACCCCTGCAGGCGCTGGTCGCCCGGGACCTCGCGCAGGCTGGCGTCCTCCATGTCCTCGGACCGCACCCCCAGCACCACCCGGCGACCCGCGTAGTTGCGCAGGTCAGGCTTGGCCTCGAGCAGCCCCGGGGTCACCGACAGCGGGACGCGGCCCACCCTCAGGACCATGTGCCCCTCGCCTGCGTCGATCACGTCAGCCATGACCAGGTTCATCGGAGGTGAGCCCACGAACTGCGCGACGAAGATGTTGTTCGGGTGGTCGTAGCACTCCCCCGGTGTGCCGAGCTGCTGGAGGAGCCCGGCCTTCATGACCGCCATGCGGTCACCCATGGTCATCGCCTCGGTCTGGTCGTGCGTCACGTAGACCGTGGTCGTCCCCAGCGAGTGGACCAGTGCGGAGATCTCGGCGCGCATCTGCACGCGGAGCTTGGCGTCGAGGTTGGACAGCGGCTCGTCCATGAGGAAGACCTGCGGCTGTCGGACGATCGCCCGGCCCATGGCGACGCGCTGGCGCTGGCCACCGGACAGCTGTGCGGGCTTGCGCTCGAGGTACGGGGTCAGCTCGAGCATCCCAGCAGCCTGGTTCACCCGCTGGTTGATCTCGTCCTTGGGCATCTTGCGCAGCTTGAGCCCGTAGGCCATGTTCTCCGCCACCGACATATGGGGGTACAGGGCGTAGGACTGGAAGACCATCGCGATGTCGCGGTCCTGCGGAGGCAGCTCGTTCACGCGCTTCTCGCCGATGATCAGGTCACCGCCTGAGACATCCTCAAGGCCGGCGATCATCCGCAGTGCCGTGGACTTGCCGCAGCCGGAGGGGCCGACCAGCACCAGGAACTCACCGTCGGCGATCTCCAGGCTCAGGTCATGAACGGCGTGGAAGCCGTTCTCGTACACCTTCTCCACGTTTCTGAATGCGACCTGGGCCATTTCAATCCTTCCCCACCAGCAGTGAGTCGAGCTGTAGCTGCAGTTCTTGTCGCCGGGTGCAGTCTGTCCGATGGCGGTCGTTCGTGCCACGGCTCAGCCGCGGGGCAACCGACCTCCGCAGAGGTCGCAGCAGCCCCACCGGTCCGAGGGTCCGATCGGTCATCCCTTCACAGCCCCCGCAGTCAGGCCCGTGGTCAGGTACTTCTGGCTGAGCGCGAAGACCAGCAGCATCGGGATGGCGGCCATCAGGGCACCGGCGGAGAAGAGGCCCCACTCCTGCAGGTTGCCGGAGACGTAGGAGTTCAGGCCCACGGCAAGGGTCGTGTTGCGGATGTCGGGCAGCAGGGTCCTGAGCGATGGCCAGCTCGTTGAACATCCCGGTGAAGGTCACGAAGAAGACGACGACCAGCACGGGGGCGGCCAGGCGCAGGATCAGCGTGAAGAAGATCCGCACGTGGCTCGCACCGTCGATCTTCGCGGACTCGTCGATCTCCACCGGGATGGTGTCGAAGAAGCCCTTCATCAGGTAGGTGTTCACTCCCAGGGATCCACCGAGGTAGATGATGATCAGGCCGTACGTGGTCCCCAGGCCGAGCCCGGGGAAGACCTCGGTCATCTGGGTCATGATGATGAAGATCGCGGTCAGCGCGAGGAGCTGCGGGAACATCTGCAGCAGGACCAGGGCGAGCAGGCCCGGGCGGCGACCCTTGAAGCGCAGGCGCGAGAACGCGAAGGCTCCGGAGGCGGACATGAGCGTGGACGTGATGGCCACCGTGAGCGCGATGGTCAGCGTGTTGCGGAACCACACGGTGTAGGGCCGCAGGTCATCGGTGAGCACGTCTTTGTAGTTGTCGAAGCTGATCGTCGATGGCCAGATGCAGGTCAGTGCCGATAAACCGGTCTTGCTCGGGGGGCACGCGGCCGACAGGGATCCGACCGGGTTCAGCGACACGCTGATGATGTAGAAGATCGGGAACAGCGCGAAGAATACGGCGACCAAGGCGATCGCGTGCCGCCAACCGATCTGCGTGACCCACCGGCCGAAGCTCATCCTCGGAGCGGCGCGCAGGGGCGCCGGACTTGCGGAGTCGGCCTTCGTCGAGGCAGTTGTGCTGCTCATGCCTTGATCTCCTCGAGCTTCTTGGTCAGGCGGAACCCATAGGCAGAGACACCGGCGACGATGACGAAGATCAGCATCGAGATGGCCGACGCGAACGCGAGGAACTGCTCGGAGGTCCCGAATGCCAGCCGGTAGGTGTAGGTGATGAGCAGGTCGGTCTGGCCGCCGTTGACCGGCGAGCCCGGGAAGGGGCCGCCGCCGGTCAGCAGGTCGACCAGTGTGTAGTTGTTGAAGTTGAACGAGAACGAAGCGATCAGCAGAGGCGAGACGGCGACCATGAGCAGCGGCAGCACCACCGTGCGGAACGCCGTGAACCCGCTGGCGCCGTCCACGAACGCGGCTTCCTTGAGGTCGCCGGGGATGGCCGTGAGCGCTCCGGTGACGACGATGAAGAAGTACGAGTAGCCGATCCACAGGTTGACCACCAGCAGCGACAGCCTGGCCAGGTTCGGGTCACCCAGCCACCAGATCGGTTCGCCGATTATCTGGTTGATGATGCCGAAGTCCCGGTTGAGCATGCCCTTCCAGACCAGCGCGGTCATGAAGATCGGCAGGGCGTAGGGGATGATCAGGATGGATCGGTAGATCTTCTGGCCGCGCATCTTGCGCTCCTGGAACACGACCGCCATGAGCAGGCCGGCCGCGAACTGCATCAGGACCGTGCCTATCGCGAAGACGAACGACCAGATGAGGATCGGCACGAAGTTCTGCCGCACGCCGGGGTCGGTCAGGATCTGGGTGTAGTTGTCCAGCCCCACGAACACCGGCCAGCCGGGCGTGAGGAACTGCCCTGAGTTGGCCGCGGCCTTCTCGGCGCTGGGCGGGTTGCCGGCCTTGGCATCGGGGTTGAAGGCCGTCGTCGTGAAGAGGCCCGAGCCCGAGTTGGGCGCGAACACGGTGCCGCTCTCGACGTCGGTGAAGTTGCCTGTCTCCGGGTCGAACGCCAGGTTCGAGTAGACGATGGAGCCGCGAGTCGGGCTCGACTGCTGGATGTAGTAGCCCTTCTCGGGGTCGTAGGGGACCGCCAGGGCGCGCCACTGATCGTCGAAGTCGGGGTTGCTGGCCAGCTGGCCCAGGTTCAACGTGTTGTACCCGGGGACGCTCACCGCGACCCCGTCCGTGATGGTGGCGTCCGGTGCCGGTTCCAGCGAAGTCGTGGTTCCGATGAAGGCCTGCCCCGTCTCGGGATCGGTGATGAGCATCGAGACGTTGCCGCCGGACTCGATCGGGCGGACCTGGATCGACGGCGACCCCTCGACCGGCCGCGTGTTCTGGCTGATGATCGCTGTCGTCGCGCGGTCCTGGTCGATGATGTGCCCGGTCCCGTAGTTGGTGAACGAGATGCCGAACGTGTACCCGGCCGGGTAGAGCTGGAACGCGATCAGGAATATCAGCCCGGGCACCAGGTACTTCCAGGGAAGGGCCCCCTTCGGAAGTACACGATGTTGAGCACGATGAGCACGACCGCGAGGAACGCGACCGCCACCCACCACCCGGACGCGTACGCCTTGGCCACCGCCCAGATGCCCAGGACGTCGATGAGTCCCAAGATGACCAGCTTGAACAACCAGACCGACAGCGAGCCAGAGGGGAAGGCCCGCGTACGGCGCCTTCCCCTCTGTCATTGAGCGTGTGGACACGGGCTGTTTCTACCAATTCGGCAGGTCCGTGTCCTGCTGACCGGCTAGCTGCCTGAGCCGATCCGCTTCTCGATGTTCGCCTGAGCTTCCTCCGTGGTCTTCACCGGATCAGCAGCCGTCGAGGATCTTCTTCTGGGCCAGGCCCGACCTCCTCGTAGACGATCCCCATCTGCGGGTAGGGCAGGTTCGGGGTAGCCACCGTCGCCGAACTTCAGGATGGCGGCGATGATCGGGTCGGAGGACGCTGCGTTCGCGGACTCGATCCAGGCCGGCGGACGCGGATCGGCGTTGTACAGCGAGTCCATGAACTGGGTGTTCATGGTCGCGTCGAGGAACGCCTGCGCCGTCGTCTTGTTCGTCGAGATCTGGTTCAGGTAGAAGCCCTGCGCGCCCACGATCGGGACGGATCGGCGTGTCGACGCCCTCCCAGCCGGGCAAGCGGCTCGGCGACGAACTTGACGCCGGACTCCTCGACCTTGGCCTTGTTCCACGGGCCGGTGATCCAGTAGGGGAGCTTGCCCAGCCGCCCACGCGGCCTCGAGGTCGCCACCGGTGAAGGTGGACTTCACGACGCCCTTCTTGCCGAAGTCGGACCAGGCCTTGGCGAACACGAGTCCGCCGTCGCTGGCGACGCCGACGTCGTTGATGTCGTAGTTGCCGTTGGCATCCGGGCCACCGAAGAAGTAGCCACCTGCTGCCGAGAAGAACGGGTAGGAGTGGTAGGCGTCACCCTTGTCGCCGACCTGGACTCCGATCGGGAACTGGGTCTTGCCGTCCTCCTGCAGCTTCAGGCCCGTCTCCGCCATCGCGTTGATGGTGGCCGGGGAGTCAGGCGCGAGGTCGGTGTTGCGGAACATGATGATGTTCTCGGTGGCAACCGGCACGCCATAGGTCTGGCCGTCGATCGTGAAGGCATCGACCGACGCGGGGTTGAAGTTCGACCTGTTGTCGCCGAGGTTCGACCGGGGCGACCAGACCGTTGGCGACCCACTCGCCCGACCCAGTCGTTGGCACCGAGGAGGACGTCGGGACCCTGGCCGCTGGGGGCCTGCTGGGTGTACTGGTCCTTGAGGTCATCGAAGTTGATCTGGGTCACCGTGACCGTGACGCCGTTCTCCTCGCCCCAGGAGGTCGCAAGCTGCTGGATGGGCTGAGCCCTGCGCTCGTCGGCCCAGATCAGCAGCGAGCCGCTGGCGGCGGGCGGTGCACTGCCCGAGGCGTCACCGCTGCCGGTGTCGTCGCTGCTGCAGGCCGCAAGGCCCATGGTGAGGCCGATCGCCGAGACGAGGGCCACACCTCTCATTGCTCGGGGCATCTCTGCTCCATTCACTGTTGGGGAACCCGGGGTCGGTAGAGACCCCGTTGGGGGAATCATGCCCTCTTTCCCCGAACGAGGCTGTGGCGGAGACCCCTCGTTACCTTGTCGTTATAAAGGCAACCGCCAGCCTCACGGGCTCGTCGCCTGCTGGGCTGCGAACCCCACGCTCGCATTCGAGATCCGCGTGCGCGCCTCGTCGTGGCTGATGGTCGGCTCGCCGTCGCCGGGCTGGGGGCCGTAGTCGCCGAAGAACGAATGCACGGCTCCCTCGATGGCCTCGAAGCCGGCGTCGGCCGGGAGATTGGCTCGCGACGCCTCGATGTCCGCCGGTGTGGCCAGCCCATCGTTCGTCCCGGAGACGCTGAGCACAGCCACGCCCGCCATGTCGCTGAGGTCGCTGGCCGGGTACGAGGCGTGCAGCAGCAGGCCGACCACCGGGCGGTCCGACTCCACTCCGGCAGCGTGGGCCTCGGCGTCCATCGACGCCACGGTGCCGCCCAGGCTGTGCCCCGCGACGATCCACTCGGCCACGTCGGGCTGGGAATCCCGCGCACCCTCGAACGCTCTCGTGGCGAGGAATCCGATGCCGAACGGCTGCTTGGTGATCACCACGGGGTGCCCGGCCTCGGCCAGGGGGCGCAGGACCGCCGCGTAGGCACGGGCCTCCACCTTGGCACCCGGCTGGAAGAACACCCCGGTCCCCGACGCCCCGCTCGTCGGCATCATCACGATCTGGGTCGGCGACTCGGAGACCGTGACGGCCGAGTCGGACTGCATGGCCGCGAGTGCCGGCTCCTCGGCGCTGAACGGGCGCAGCCACGCCACCGCCGCCAGCCAGGCGACGGCACCGAGCGCCAGGGCGATCGACCCGACCCGGCGCCAGCCCTGCAACGGCTCGCGGCGGCGCCTGTGCAGCCACAGCGCCCAGACGCAGCCTGCGACAGTCAGCAGCAGCATCACCGCGTACGCGGGATGGCCATGCACGACGGCCGGGGCCTCCGTCACCATCACCCAGGCGACGATCACCAGTCCGAGGACGGACAGAACCCGCGAGAGCCACATCATGCGCTCGATCCTAGGGTGGCGGGTGTTCAGGGTCCCGAGGCCGGGAAATGCGCGTCGCCGGCGGCCCGGGACCCGCCACGCTCGGGGCGACCCCGCAACGTCGGCGCCACGCTGCCCGAAGCTGGCGAGCCCGGATCGTGACGCGATCGTGACCGTGGGGCCGCCCGTCGTGACATTGGGGCCTCCATGGCAGGCTCCGGGCCCCTATCCTTGCCGTGGGGCCGCACCAGCGGTCCGCACCACCCTCCACACGGATCGTCCGGCACGTACCTGCCGGTGAAGGGATCATCACCATGGCCAGCGTCACCTTCCAGGGAGCCACCCGGGTCTACCCGGGCTCCACCAAGCCCGCCCTCGACAAGCTCGACCTCGAGATCAAGGACGGCGAGTTCCTCGTCCTCGTGGGTCCCTCCGGCTGCGGCAAGTCCACCTCGCTGCGCATGCTCGCCGGCCTCGAGGAGGTCAACGAGGGCAAGATCTTCATCGGCGAGCGCGACGTGACGACGCTGGCCCCCAAGGACCGCGACATCGCGATGGTGTTCCAGTCCTACGCGCTCTACCCGCACATGACCGTGCGCGACAACATGGGCTTCGCCCTGCAGATCGCCGGCATGGACAAGAAGGAGATCGAGCAGCGCGTCCTCGAGGCGGCCAAGATCCTGGATCTCGAGCCCTACCTGGACCGCAAGCCCAAGGCCATGTCCGGCGGCCAGCGCCAGCGCGTGGCGATGGGCCGCGCCATCGTGCGCAACCCGCAGGTGTTCCTCATGGACGAGCCGCTGTCGAACCTCGACGCGAAGCTGCGCGTGCAGACCCGCACCCAGATCGCCAAGCTGCAGCGCGACCTCGGCGTCACCACCGTCTACGTCACCCACGACCAGACCGAGGCCATGACCATGGGCGACCGCATCGCGGTGCTCAAGGACGGCCTGCTCATGCAGGTCGGCACCCCGCAGGAGCTCTACGACACCCCCGCGAACGTGTTCGTCGCCGGGTTCATCGGCTCCCCGGCCATGAACATCATCGACGCCCCGGTCATCGACGGGAAGGTCCGCCTCGGCAACAAGGCCGTGGACCTGCCCGAGGGCGTGGCCGCGGAGCTCACCAAGCGCGGCCGCACCAGCGTCACGCTGGGCTTCCGCCCCGAGGACCTGCGCGTCACCAACAGCGAGACCGCGTGGCCGGTGGAGGTGCAGATCGTCGAGGGACTCGGCGCCGACGCCTACGTGTACTCCGAGGTGCAGCTGCCCGGCGGGTCGACCCATCAGGTGGTCGTGCGCACCGACGGTCGCGTGATCCCCAAGCGTGGCGAGATGCTCGGCGTCGAGGCGATCCCGCACCACCTGCACGTCTTCGACCCGGAGACCGGCGAGCGCCTCGCCTTCTCCTAGTCACCGCCGCTGATGCCGCTGCGCGCCACAGCCACCGCGGCCGAGCCGGACCTGCTGTTCCTGCCCTGGGCGACCTCCCTGGAGCAGTGGCCGGCCGACCTCACGGTGGCGCTCCCGCGGGGCATCTCACGGCACACGGTCCGCTTCGTGCGGGTCAACGGGGCCGTGTACGCCATCAAGGAGATCGAGGAGTCCTTCGCCCGGCGCGAGTACGAGCTGCTCTTCGACCTCGGCCGGCTCGGCGCTCCCTGCGTCGAGCCGGTCGGGGTCATCGCCGGCCGCGAGGATGCCGACGGCCAGGACCTGCCCGCGGCCCTGATCACCCGGCACCTGTCCTACTCCCTGCCCTACCGCGCGCTGGTCACCTCGACGCTGAGCCGGGAGACCGGCGAGCGGCTCATGGACGCCCTCGTTCTGCTCATCGTGCGCCTGCACCTGCTGGGCTTCGCGTGGAACGACTGCTCGCTGTCCAACACCCTCTTCCGCCGCGACGCCGGGGCGTTCTCGGCCTACCTCGTCGACGCCGAGACCGGCGAGTTGCACGAGACCCTCTCCCGCGGCCAGCGGGCCTACGACATGGACACCGCGGCCATGAACGCCATGGGTGAGCTCATGGACCTGCAGGCCGGGGGCATGGTGCCCGCCGAGGCCGACATCCTGGCGATCGGCGACGAGTTCCGCCGGCGCTACGACCACCTGTGGATGACCGTCACCGAGCCGGTCACCGTCTCGGGCACCGACCGCTACCAGATCCAGACCCTGCTGCGGACCCTCAACGGGCTGGGCTTCGACGTCGCGGAGATGACCGCCGAGGCCACCGACGGCGGCTCGCGCATCCGCGTCCAGCCCAAGGTCGTCGACGCCGGGCACCACCAGCGCCGGATGCTGCGCCTGACCGGCATCGAGATGCACGAGAACCAGGCCCGGCGCCTGCTCAACGACCTGGACTCGTTCCGCTTCGTGGTTGGCCCCGACGAGGACGAGCAGATCATCGCCCACCGCTGGGTCGGGGAGGTCTACGAGGCGATCCTGGGCCGGATCCCCCGCGAGCTGCGCGGCCGGCTCGAGGACCCCGAGCTCGTGCACGAGGTGCTCCAGCACCGCTGGTACGCCTCCGAGCGCGCCGGCCACGACGTGGGGCTGGAGGCCGCGACCCGGGACTACGTGGAGACCGAGCTGCGCCACCGACCCGACGAGGCCGCGGTCCTGGGCCCCCCGGTGGACCTCGTCGAGGACCGCGACGACGTGGACCTGGAGGCCGAGGTCGATGGGCAGGCCGGGGTCGATGGACCCTGACCTCACCGCCTGGGCCGGACCGCCCGAGCCCGCTCCGGTGACCCTTGAGGGCCGCTACGCCCGCCTCGAGCCCCTGGCCCCGGCCCACGCCGACGACCTGTTCGACGCCGTCGCCGACCACCCCGAGCTCTACCGGTACCTGCACGAGCACCCCCCGCGCACCCAGGCGGACATGGCCGAGTGGGTGGCGCGCACTGTCGTGCGCCGCGATCTGCTGATGTGGGCTGTCCTGGACCGGGCTACCGGGCGCGCCGGCGGTCGCCAGGCGCTGATGCGCATCGACGCGGCCAACGGCGTGGTCGAGGTCGGCTCGATCCTGTGGGGTCCGGCCGTGGCGGGCACGCGGATCGCCACCGAGGCCCTGGCACTGCAGGCAGCCCACGTGTTCGACGATCTGGGCTACCGGCGCCTGGAGTGGAAGTGCGACTCGGCGAACGCCGCCTCGCGTGCTGCTGCCGCACGGTTCGGCTTCGGGTTCGAAGGGCTGTTCGCCCAGCACCAGGTGGTCAAGGGCCGCAACCGCGACACCGCGTGGTTCGCGCTGCTCGACCACCAGTGGCCGGCGGCACGGGCCCGCCTCGACGCCTGGCTCGACCCGGACAACTTCGACGACGAGGGGCGCCAGCGCACCCGGCTGGCCCGCACCTGAGCTGCGGGTGCCCCTGCGCTGCGGGTGCCCGCCGACTACTCGGGCCCCGGGCCGTCCGCGAAGGCCCAGAGCGCGACCTCCCCGAAGCGCGCCCCCCACGCGCGCTCGTCGTGCGCGGCCCCCGGGATGACCCGACTGACCAGCGCCTCGGGCGGGCGCACCGCGTTGGCCACGGCCGCCCGGGTGAGCGCCAGGTCGGCCACCAGCCGATCCGGGTGGTCGCTGTAGGCCAGCTCCTCACGGTCGCCCATGTCGAGGTACACCCACGTGCCTGCCTCGAACCCCAGGTGCGTGACATGCTCGCGCAGCAGGTGCCCGCGCATCGGCTCGTCGAGCACCACCGGCGAGAAGGCCAGCAGCCGGCCGAACAGCTCGGGGTGCCGCGTGCCCACGTAGAGCGTCATGTACCCGCCCATCGACGAGCCGGCCAGGCCCACGCGCGCCCGGTCGCGGGCCACGCGGTAGGTGGCCGTCACGTGGGGGATCACCTGCTCGGTGAGGAAGTCGGCGGTGGCCCGCCCCGTCGCGGTGATCGGCTCACCCGCGAGCATCCAGTCCCAGGCGGTGTACTCCGCGTAGCGCTGCGCGGGCCCGCCCGCCGAGTCGATCCCGACCACGACCAGCCCGGGGAACCGCCCCGCATCGACCAGGGCCTCAAGAGTCTCGTCGATCCCCCACTCCATGCCGTAGGCGGTCGTGGTGCGGTCGAAGAGGTTCTGCCCGTCGAACATGTAGAGCACGGGGAAGTCGTGCTCGGCGTTCTCGTAGCCGGGCGGGAGGTAGACCCGGATGGCGCGGCGCTGCCCGGCACGCAGCAGCGTGGTGACGTCCACGCGCCCGGTCACCGTCGAGGCCCACGGCCGATCAGTGGCGTCACCTCGACCCATGGCCATGCTCAGCGGCGGGCCATCGCCACGGCGTACAGGGCGATCCCCGCAGCCACGCCGGCGTTGAGGGACTCGGTGGCCGCGTCCATCGGGATGCCGACCAGCTCGTCGCAGGTCTGGGAGACCAGGTGCCCGAGGCCCTTGCCCTCGCTGCCGACGACGATCACCAGCGGCCCGGTGGCCACGGAGGCGTCGAGGTCCGGCAGCTCCATGCCGCCCATCGCCAGGCCGATCACGGTGGCCCCCTGCTTCTGCGCGGCGGTCAGCCAGCGCACGAGGTTGGTGGCCCGGGCCACGGGCACCCGCGAGGCAGCACCGGCCGAGGTCTTCCACGCCGAGGCGGTCATCCCGGCCGCGCGCCGCTCCGGCACGATCACGCCGTGCGCCCCGAACGCCGCGGCCGAGCGCACCACGGCCCCGAGGTTGCGCGGGTCGGTGACCCCGTCGAGCACGACCACCAGCGGCTGCTCGCCGGCGTCGAAGGCGGCGGCCATCAGGTCGTCGGGATCCGCGTAGTCGTAGGCCGGCACCTGCAGCACGATGCCCTGGTGGACCGCACCCCCGGACAGGCGGTCGAGGTCGCCCTTGGTGGTCTCCAGCAGCGGGATACCCCGGCCCACGGCCAGCTTCATGGCCTCGCGCACGCGGTCATCGGCATCGAGGTACTGCTGCACCTGAAGCGCCGAGGCGGGGATCCCGGCCTGCAGCGCCTCGAGCACGGAGTTGCGCCCGGCCACCGACTCCGAGCCCGGCTTCTTGGCCTTGGCCGCGCGCGGCGAGCCCGAGCCGCCCCGGCCCTTGCCGGCGTACTTCTCGGCCGAGCGCGCCCGCCGGTAGGCGGTGTGCCCGGGGCGGTCCTCGGCCCGCGGGGTGGGGCCGCGACCCTCGAGCTTCTGGCGGCTCTGGCCCCCGGAGCCGACGACGGCGCCCTTCTTGGTGCCCTCGCGCCGCTTGGCGCCACGGCGCTGGGAGTTGCCTGCCATCAGTCCTCCAACGACCAGCGCGGACCGGCCGGGGTGTCCTCGATGAGGATCCCTGCCGCGCGCAGCGAATCGCGCACCGCATCGGCGGCGGCGAAGTCCTTCACGGCTCGCGCGGCAGCCCGGGCGGCCAGTCGCTCGGAGATCAGCGCATCGAGGGCCACCCGCGCCGAATCGGCGCTGCCCGCCGCCGCCCACTGGGGGTCCAGCGGGTCGACGCCGAGCACGTCGAGCATGCGGCGCACGGAGCCGAGCAGCGCCCCGAGCGTGGCGTCGTCACCGGCCGGGTCGGCCAGCAGGCGGTTGCCCTCGGAGACCGTCTCGTGCACCACGGCCAGCGCCGCAGGCACCCCGAGGTCGTCGTCCATCGCCGCCACGAAGCCGGCGGGGAACTCGGCGTCAGCTGCGCCCGGCGCGCCGAGTCGCTCCACGGCCCGCGCGACGAAGCCCTCGAGGCGTCGGTAGCCGGCGGCCGCATCGGCCAGGGCCTCCTCGGAGAACTCGATGTGCGAGCGGTAGTGCGCGGATGCCAGGTAGAAGCGCAGCTCCACGGCCCGGACGCGCTGGACCACCTCGGTGACCAGCAGCGAGTTGCCCAGGGACTTGCTCATCTTCTCGCCCGCCGTGGTCACCCAGGCGTTGTGCAGCCAGTACTGGGCGAAGCCGTCGCCGGCAGCCCGCGACTGGGCGATCTCGTTCTCGTGGTGCGGGAAGACCAGGTCCAGCCCGCCGCCATGGATGTCGAACGCCGCGCCGAGGTACATCCCGGCCATCGCCGAGCACTCCAGGTGCCAGCCCGGCCGGCCCACCCCCCACGGGGTCTCCCAGCCGGGGCCCTCGCCGCGGGTGCCCTTCCACAGGGCGAAGTCGCGCGGGTCGCGCTTGCGCGCGTGCGGGTCGGCGTCGCCGGCCGGCTGCATCTCGCCCAGGCGCTGACCGGACAGGGCCCCGTACTCCGGGAAGCTGGCCACGTCGAAGTAGACGTCGCCGTCGGAGGCGTAGGCGTGCCCGGCGTCGATGAGCCGACGCATGAGCACGATCATCGCCGGCACGTGGCCGGTGGCCCGGGGCTCCAGGGTGGGCGGCAGGCAGCCGAGGATCGCGTAGGCGTGGGCGAACGCGCGCTCGTAGTGCGCGGCCACCGCCCACCAGGGCCGGTCCTCCTCGGCGGCGCGGGCCAGGATCTTGTCGTCGATGTCGGTCACGTTGCGCACGAACGTCACGTCGTAGCCCGAGACCGCCAGCCAGCGGCGCAGCACGTCGAAGCTCACCCCGGAGCGGATGTGCCCGATGTGGGGGGCAGCCTGCACGGTGGCACCGCACACGTAGATCGACGCCCGCCCGGGTTCCAGGGGGACGAAGTCGCGCGTGGTGCGCGAGGCGGTGTCGTGCAGTCGCAGGCTCACGACGGCGATTCTACCGGCGGGCGCCCACCTGGCCGGTCGCTCGCAGCACGGCTTCGCCTGGCCCGGCTAGGCGCCCACCACCAGGGCGGTCGCGATGGCCGCCACCCCCTCGCCCCGCCCGGTCAGGCCCAGGCCGTCGGTCGTGGTCGCCGACAGGCGCACGGTGGCCCCACCGAGGGCGGCCGACAGCGCGTCCTGGGCCTCCTGGCGGCGCGGGCCGATCCGGGGCCGGTTGCCGATGACCTGCACGGCGACGTTGCCGATGGTGAACCCGGCCCCGGTCACCCGCCGCAGGGTCTCGCCCAGCAGCGCGCTGCCCGGGGCCCCGGCCCACTGCGGCGCCGCGGTGCCGAAGTTCGAGCCCAGGTCGCCCAGGCCCGCGGCGCTGAGCAGCGCGTCGCACACGGCATGGGCCGCGACATCGGCGTCCGAGTGCCCGGCCAGGCCCACCTCGCCGGGCCACAGCAGGCAGGCCACGTGCAGGGGCCGCTCGGGATCCTCGGCGAACGGGTGCACGTCGACCCCCAGGCCGATCAGCGGCAGGCTGCTCATGGGCGCCTCTCGGCCGCATCTGGCCGCGCGCTCGTCGGCGCGGTGCTCGTCGGCGAGGATCGCCTCGGCCAGCCTCAGGTCCAGCGCGGTGGTCACCTTGAAGGCCCGGGGATGGCCCGGCACCAGGGCGATGGGCACGCCCAGCGCCTCGACCATGCCGGCGTCGTCGCTGGCCCCGGGGTCGCCGGCGTCGTGCGCCCGGAGCAGGACCTCGCGGCGGAACCCCTGCGGTGTCTGCACCGCGCGCAGCGCGGCCCGGTCCAGGGTGCGCGAGGCACCGCCGGGCCCACCTCGCGGATCGTGTCCACCACCGCCGTCCCGGGCACCACCCCCTCGGCGCCGGCGTCGACCGCGTCGATCACGGCCGAGACGACCTCGACGGGCACCAGGCAGCGCGCGGCGTCATGGACCAGCACGATCCCGACCTCCTCGGGCACCTGCGCCAGGGCTCGTGCCACCGACTCCGCCCGCGTGGCGCCTCCGGTGACGGTGCGCACGGCACGGCGCCGGCGACCGCGCCGGCCGCGACCCCCATCGGCTCCTCGAGGCCGGGCGGCGCGGCCACGACGACCAGGCCGATCCTCGGGTCGGCCAGCAGGTGGCGCACGGCGTGCACGAGGATCGGCTCGCCGGCCAGCTCGGCCATCGCCTTGGGCACCCCGGCCCCGAGACGTTCGCCCGAGCCCGCGGCCGGCACGATCGCGGCCACGGACCCGCGGGCCGCGTTCACCGCGCCGGGACCCCGAGGGGTGAGGCGAAGGCCATGCGCCCACCGCCGGTCGGGATCACGCTGGCGATGCGCACCGCCACCTGCTCGCCGATCCGGTCGGCGCTGTGCTCGACCACCACCATGGTCCCGTCCTCGAGGTGGGCCACGCCCTGGCCGGGCTCCCGCCCCCGCCGGCGCACCAGCACGGTCAGCTCGTCGCCCACGGCGATGGGTGGGCGCATCGCCAGGGCCAGCTGGTGGAGGTTGAGCACCCGGGCACCGGCCAGGGCCGCCGATCGGGCCAGGTTCACGTCCAGCGTGAGCAGGGCGGCGGGCCGGTCCAGGCAGATGCGCACGAGCTTGCCGTCCACGTCGGGCACCCCGGGGGCCTCGTCGCCGATCACGAGCAGTTCCACGCCCTGCTCCGAGCGCAGGGTCTCCAGCACCGCCAGGCCGCGCTGGCCCTTGCCGCGGCGGGTCTCGTCAGCGGCGTCGGCCAGGCCCTGCAGCTCGGTGAGCACCGGCATCGGCACCAGGACGCGCCCATGCAGGAACCCGGCGCGGACCACCTCGATGATCCGGCCGTCGATGGCCACCGACGTGTCGAGCACCCGCGGGAGTGGCCGAGGCCCCCGGCTGGCGGGCAGCCAGGCCCGCCTTCTGTCCCACCACGTCGCTGACCGCCTGGCGGCGGTTGCGCCCGGCCCGGAAACCGAACAGGGCGGCCACGAGCAGGACGAACATGAACACCGGCACCATCACCGGAAGCGGGTCGAGCAGCAGGACCGGCCAGGCCAGCAGGGCCACCAGGGCCACCGCGAGCAGGGATCCCAGCGTCCCTGCGACGACCTCGTCGGGAGCCATGCCGTCCAGGGCCCGCTCCCCGCTGTCGATCGCGCGGATCGTCATGCGGGCCAGCACTCCCCCCAGGGAGTAGCCGAGCCCGGCACCGATGACCGCACCGATGGCCGGGGCGCTGAACGCGCCGAGCACGGTCTGGCCGTCGTCGGCCAGCCGACGGCCGATCTCGAAGCCGGCCGCCGCCCCCGCCACCACCACGGCGAAGCGCAGCACCTCCAGGACGATGTCCGGCACCTTCGCCAGCCGCGGGCTCATGACGCCACCGTACGACACGGACGCCCACCTGCCGGGCTTCCGTCGGTGGGCGTCACACGTGTGGAGTCAGGCGCTCAGGACTGCAGGACCTCGTCGAGGATCGCCTCGGCCTTGTCCTCGTTGGTGTGCTCGGCCAGGGCCAGCTCGCTGACGAGGATCTGCCGGGCCTTGCTCAGCATGCGCTTCTCGCCGGCGGACAGCCCGCGCTCGCGCTCGCGGCGCCACAGGTCGCGCACGACCTCGGCGACCTTGATCACGTCACCGGAGGCCAGCTTCTCGAGGTTCGCCTTGTAGCGGCGCGACCAGTTGGTCGGCTCCTCGGTGTAGGGCTGGCGCAGCACGTCGAAGACCCGGTCGAGGCCTTCGGCGTTGACCACGTCACGCACGCCGACGAGGTCGACGTTGTCGGCGGGGACGCGCACCGTCAGGTCGCCCTGGGCGACCCGGAGGACCAGGTACTCCCGGTCGATGCCCTTGATGGAGCGAACCTCGATGGACTCGATGAGAGCGGCGCCGTGATGGGGATACACGACCGTGTCGCCAACCTTGAAAGTCATTGCGCGGGGGGCCCCTTTCGGTGGAGTCCCAGTCTAACACGCCGGTCCCCCGCGCCCCGTTGGTCGCGGGCACCCGATAAGGTGCCCCCCGTGATCCGCTCCCGTGCTGCCGTGGCCCTCGCCGTGACGACCCTCGCCGTGCTGCCGACCGCTGGCTGCTACCAGGGTTTCGACAACACCGTGAACAGCCAGGGACCGACCGGCAACGGCACCGACTTCCGCGTCGGCGACGTGCTCGTGCAGGACACCACACTGGTGGCCTCGCCGACCGAGTCGGGCCGGGCGGCGCTGATCATGACCCTGATCAACAAGGGCCAGGAGCCTGACGCGCTGGCCTCGGTCAGCGTCGCCGGCACCAGCGCCACCCTGCGCACCGCACCGATCCCGGTCAGGCCCGGCGAGTCGGTCAAGGTGGGTGGGGACTCGCCCAACCAGGTCGTCGTCGCGGGCCTGAGCGTGCCGGCCGGCTCGTACGCCGACGTCACGCTGACCTTCCGTGCCGCCGGCACCGGCGAGCCGGCCCAGGTCGTCGTCGTGCCCGCGGTGGGCTACTACGAGGGCTACGGACCGGCTGCGGCCGTGGAGGCCGTCAAGTAGGTCGCGCAGCGGGCGCCCGAGTCGCCCACGCACGGGCGCGGGGGCTCAGGCCTCGTACTTGTAGCCCAGCCCGCGCACGGTCAGCAGGTGCACCGGGTGCGCCGGGTCGGGCTCGACCTTCGCGCGCAGCCGCTTGATGTGCACGTCGAGGGTCTTGGTGTCCCCGACGTAGTCCGAGCCCCAGATCCGGTCGATGAGCTGCCCGCGGGTCAGCACCCGCCCCGCGTTGCGGACCAGGTACTCGAGCAGGTCGAACTCCTTGAGCGGCAGGCTCACGACCCGGCCCTCGACCTGCACCTCGTGGCGCTCGGAGTCGATGCGCACGGGCCCGGACTGGACCACCGACGTGGACTCCACGTCGTCGGCGTTGCGGCGCAGGACCGCGCGGATGCGTGCCACCAGCTCCCGGCTGGAGAACGGCTTGGTGACGTAGTCGTCGGCACCGAGCTCGAGGCCCAGCACCTTGTCGAGCTCGGAGTCCTTGGCCGTGACCATGATGATCGGCACTCGGGAACTGGCCCGGATCGCCCGGCACACGTCGGTGCCGGACATGCCGGGCAGCATCAGGTCGAGCAGGATGAGGTCGGCCGGGATGCGCTCGAACTGGGCCAGGGCGTCGGGGCCGGTCGGGGCGACCGCCACCGAGAACCCCTCCTTGCGCAGCATGAAGCTCAGGGCATCGGAGAACGACTCCTCGTCCTCGACGACCAGGATGCGGGTCACTGGACCTCCATCTCGGGGAAGCCATCACTGGGATGGCCGGTCTCGGGGGTGCCCGCGAGCCGGCGGGCGTCGGTCCCGGTCAGCTCGGGCAGGCGGATCGTGAACGTGGAGCCCTCGCCCACCCGGGACCACACCTCGCAGTCGCCGCCGTGGTTGGCGCAGACGTGCTTGACGATGGCCAGGCCCAGGCCGGTGCCGCCGGTGCCCCGCGAGCGGGCCGGGTCGACCCGGTAGAACCGCTCGAAGATCCGGTCGAGCTCTGGGGCCGGGATGCCGATGCCCTGGTCGGTCACGGCGATCGTCACCCACCCGTCGGCCACCCCGGTGGTGACGGCCACCTTGGTGGACTCGGGGCTGTAGTTGATGGCGTTGACGATGAGGTTGCGGATCGCGGTCACCAGCTGCACGCTGGACGCCCGAGGACCACGAGCCCGCCCACCCCGCCGCGCAGGAACTGCACGCCCTTGCCCTGGGCCAGCAGCCGGGCGTCGTCGCAGGCCTCGGCGACCAGCGCGTCGACGTCCGCGGGCTCCATGGGGTGCATCGGGTCGATTCCCTCGAGGCGGGAGAGGTCCATCAGGTCGTTGATCAGGGTGGTCAGCCGCTTGGTCTCGCCCATCATGCGGGTGGCGAAGTGGCGCACGGTCTCGGGGTCGTCGCTGCCCTGGAGACGGCCTCGGCCAGCAGCGACAGCGCCCCCACGGGGGTCTTGAGCTCGTGGCTGACGTTGGCCACGAAGTCGCGGCGCACGTGGTCGAGCCGCTCGGCCTCGGAGATGTCCTCGACGAGCACCAGGGCCGCGCCCTCGGTCATCGGGGCCACCCGCACCCGCAGGCGGATGTCGGACTGGCGGCGCCCGGGCCGGCGCACCGACATGTCGCGGCCGACGACCTTCTGCGTGTCGCGGGCCTGCGCCGACCATCCTGGCGATCTCCGGGACCCGCAGGTCACGACGGCGCACCACGCGGATGGCCTCCATCGCCGGGTGCGCCCAGAGCACGCGGCCCTCGGCGTCGACCCACAGCGCCGGGGTGCGCAGGGCGCGCAGGGTGCGCAGCACGTCCGGCGACAACCCCGCCGGGACGACCGGCACGCCCGCAGTGTCCCCGACCGTGGGGGTGGCCGGGCCCGACGAGCTCGCGGTGGAGACGTCCGCGGCCCCGGTGACGGGCAGCGAACGCCGCCGCACCACCCGCTCCGAGGACACCCTGCGCGACTCGATCACCACGATCAGCAGGATAGGGGCCTGCGCCCGATCCGCCACGGGCCTCTTGCGTGCGGGACGCCGGAGTTCATCGACGGGGCGGGGATTGTTCACCCTGCGCTCACCGACGAGCCACGTGGGTGGGCTCCAGTGGGTCCGGTCCGGAACTAGACTCTCCCGCAGGAGGAGATATGCGCGCAGCATTCCATGAGCAGCTCGACGAGATCAGTGACCTGCTCGCCGAGATGGCCATCGCGGCCGGGGCGGCGATGAACCAGGCGACCCAGGCCCTGTTGAACGCCGACCTCACGCTGGCCGAGGCGGTGATCTCCGGTGACGACCACATCGACGAGCTGACCAGCGAGGTGGAGCGGCGCTGCTACGACGCCGCCGCGCTGCAGCAGCCGGTCGCCACCGACCTGCGGATCGTGATCGGGTCCCTGCGGATCTCCTCCTCGCTGGAGCGGATGGGTGACCTGGCCGTCCACGTGGCCAAGCAGGCGCGGTTGCGCTACCCGAACTCGAGCATCCCGACCGACCTGCGCGCGCAGTTCGCGCAGATGGGGGCCTGGCCGATGCGATCGTGGCCAAGACCGCCACGGTGATCTCGACCAAGGACGTCACTCTCGGCCCGGACATCGAGCACTACGACCAGGAGATGGACCGCCTGCACCGTGAGCTGTTCACCCGGGTCCTGTCGCCCTCGTGGAGCCACGGCGTCGAGGCGGCCATCGATGCCACCCTGCTCTCGCGCTACTACGAGCGCTACGCCGACCACGCGGTGAGCATCGCGCGGCGGGTGATGCACGTCGTGACCGGCGAGCCGTACGCGGACACCACGCTGGAGAGCCCCCGCCCGGCGTGTGACCCGTGTCCACCGCGGGCCCGGGCGCTCCACCGGTTGCCGACCCTGCCCACCTGCGGTGATGGTTGACCCATGAACGACCGACTCGCGCTGCGTCGGGCACCCCGGCGGGTGGCGATGATCAGCGTGCACACCTCGCCCCTGGACCAGCCGGGCACCGGTGACGCCGGGGGCATGAACGTCTACATCGACGAGGTCTCGCGTCGCCTGGCCGAGCGCGGCGTCGAGGTGGAGGTCTTCACCCGCGCCACCTCCAGCGACCTTCCCGGGCAGGTGGCCACCGCCCCCGGGGTCCTGGTGCACAACGTCGTGGCCGGACCGTTCGAGGGCCTGCCCAAGGAGGACCTGCCGGGCCAGCTCTGTGCGATGACGGCCGGGGTGCTGCGCCGCGAGGCGGCCCGGCGGGAGGGCTGGTTCGACCTGGTCCACTCCCACTACTGGCTCTCGGGCCAGGTGGGCTGGCTGGCCAAGGAGCGCTGGGGGGTGCCCCTGGTGCACACGATGCACACCATGGGCCGGGTCAAGAACCGGGACCTGGCCCCCGGCGACCGGCCCGAGCCGAGCCTGCGGATCATCGGTGAGCAGCAGGTGGTCGATGCCGCCGACCGGCTGGTGGCCAACACCGAGGTCGAGCGCGCCGACCTGATCAGCCTCTACGACGCCGACCCGGCCCTGGTCGACGTGGTCCTGCCCGGCGTGGACCTCGCGGCGTTCCACACCCTCGACCGGGCGGCCGACCGCGCTGCCCTGGGCTACCGGCCCGGCGAGCTGGTGGTGCTGTTCGTCGGGCGGATCCAGCCGCTGAAGGCCCCGGACGTGCTGGTCCGCGCGGCGGCCGAGCTGGCTGTCATGGACCCGGAGCTGGCCGCGCGGGTGCGCCTTGAGTTCGTGGGCGGGCCCTCCGGATCGGGCACCGAGCACCCCACCGCGCTGTCGGACCTTGCCGACGCCCTGGCGGTGCCCGCCACGTTCCACCCGGCCCTGGACCGGTCCTCGCTGCGACGCATGTACTCGGCAGCCGACGTGGTCGCGGTGCCCTCGCACTCGGAGTCCTTCGGCCTGGTGGCCGTGGAGGCCCAGTCGTGCGGCACCCCGGTGCTGGCCGCCAACGTCGGCGGCCTGCCCATGGCCGTGGCCGACGGGCGCTCGGGCCTGCTTGTCGACGGCCACCACCCGCGCACGTGGGCCGCCGCGCTGCGCCGGGTCCTGCGCGACGACGCGCTGCGCGCCCGGCTCGGGGCCGGTGGGCCCCGGCACGCGGCCACCCTCAGCTGGGACTCGACCGTGGACGGCCTGCTGGCCAGCTACGCCCGCACGCTGGCCGCCCCCCGCGACAGCCTCCAGCGGGTCGGGTGATGGGCCAGGCCCCGGTCGCGCTCGCGCAGCGGCTCGCCGACCTGCTCGCCCGCGAGGGCCTGGAGCACGAGCGGCCCACCCCGAGCAGCTTCGTGGTGGTGCTGCCCGGCCAGGCCCGGCTGCGCACCACGGTCAGCCTGTCGGTGGGGCCCCAGGCGCTGACGGTCAACGCGTTCGTGTGCCGTCGCCCGGACGAGAACGCCGAGGAGGTGTACCGCTGGCTGCTGCAGCAGAACACCCGGCTGTTCGGCGTCGGCTTCGCCCTCGACCGCCTCGGCGACGTCTACCTGGTCGGTCGGCTGCCCGTGACCGGCCTGTCCGACGACGACCTCGACCGGCTGCTCGGCTCGGTGCTGAGCGCCTCCGACGAGTCGTTCAACACGCTGATCCGGATGGGCTTCGCCTCGGCGATCCGCCGCGAGCACGCCTGGCGGGCCTCGCGCGGGGAGTCGATGGCCAATCTCGCGGCCTTCGCCGACCTCACCGAGGAGCCCGGCGCACCCGAGCCCGGCTGAGGCCGGGACCAGCCCGTCGTCGCCGCGCGCACCGGGGTCGGCGTGGGCCAGTATGTGGGCCATGACCTACACCCTGATCCTGCTCCGTCACGGCGAGAGCGAGTGGAACGCGCTGAACCTGTTCACCGGCTGGGTGGACGTGAACCTGACCGCCAAGGGCGAGGCTGAGGCCGTGCGCGGTGGCCAGCTGCTGCTCGAGCAGGGGATCCTGCCCGACGTTGCCCACACGTCGCTGCAGAAGCGCGCCATCCGCACCACGCAGATGGCCCTGGAGACCTGCGAGCGGCACTGGGTGCCGGTGCGCCGCAGCTGGCGGCTCAACGAGCGCCACTACGGCGCCCTGCAGGGCAAGGACAAGAAGGAGACCCTGCAGAAGTACGGCGAGGAGAAGTTCACCGAGTGGCGCCGCTCGTACGACGTGCCGCCGCCCCCGATCGACCCCGAGGACCAGTACGCCCAGACCCACGACCCGCGCTACGCCGACCTGGCCCCGGAGATCCGCCCGGCGGCCGAGTGCCTCAAGGACGTCGTGACCCGCATGCTGCCCTACTGGTACGACGGGATCGTGCCGGACCTGCGCGTGGGCCGCACGGTGCTGGTCGGCGCGCACGGCAACTCGCTGCGCGGGCTGGTCAAGCACCTCGAGGGGATGAGCGACGAGGCCGTCATCAAGCTCAACATCCCGACCGGGATCCCGCTGGTGTACCGCCTCGACGACGACCTGCGCCCGACCGTCCCGGGCGGCGAGTACGTCGACCCGGAGGCCGCGGCCTCCGCGGCTGCGGCGGTGGCCAACCAGGGCAAGTGAGCCCCACCCCGTTCAGGTCGGCGGGGCCACCACCTGCCACGGCACGCTGAGTTCGCCCAGGCGCCAGCGCGCAGGGCCGTCGAGCACGGGCGTGCCCGAGGCGCGCAACAGCTCGACCATCGCCAGCCAGCGCTGCCGTGGCCCGAAGACGCGCTGGTCGGCGCGCACCTCCCACGCGCGGTCCATCGCCGTGAGCAGCGCATGCACCGGCTCCCCGGGCACGTTGCGATGGATCAGGGCCTTGGGCAGTCGCTCGGCCACCGCGCCCGGGCGCTGCAGGCTGCGCAGGTCGACGCTGATCGTCAGGGAGTCGGGCGCCACGGCCCCACCGCGGGCCACGGGGCCCAGCGCGACCCAGCTCGCCAGCCGGCCGAGCTCGTCGCAGGTCCCCTCGACCAGCACCCCGCCCGGCGCCAGGCGCGCGGCCATCCGGGCCCACGCCCCGGCCACCTCGGACTCCTCGTACTGGCGCAGCACGTTGGCGGCCCGGATGACCAGGGGGTCACCGACCACGGGCACCTCGAAGCCCCCGCGCACGAAGGACAGGCCCGGTCGGGCCAGGTGTTGGGCCTCGGCCACGCGCTGCGGGTCGATCTCGACGCCCACCACGGTGATCGGCCGGCCCACCGCCGATCTCAGCCGTGCGGCCAGCTCCCCGGTGGTGATCGCCCGCGAGCCGTAGCCGAGGTCCACGACCAGCGGCGAGGGATGCCTGCGCAGGCTGGGCGCCATCCGGTGGATGATCCAGCGGTCGAAGCGACGCAGCCGGTTGGGGTGGGTGGTCCCCCGGGTGATGGTCCCCTGCGGACGGGGGGTCACCGGTGCGCGGGTTAGCGCCCGCCGGTGATCTCGAGGATGCGGGGCCGGATGTCCAGCAGGTAGATCGCCGGGATCACCATCGCCGCGATGCCCAGCATCCGGAACGGGCTGAACATGAACAGGGCCACCAGCACGGAGGCTCCGGTCAGGGCCAGCCAGATGGGCTTGGTCTGCCGGCCGATGGCCGGGAAGGCGTCGGGCCGGCGGCGGGCACAGTCGACGAAGGCCCAGAGGGAGGCCACGATTGCCGCCACGTTGATGAGCCACTCGATCCAGGAGGTGAGTCCGAACATGGGTCAAGGGTAGGCCCAGTAGGCGTCCGGCGCCGCCAGGTGAGCCAGATCACGGTGGGGTGCAAGCAAGGCGCTTGCAATTGCAAGCACCCTCGGGGATACTTGAGGCATGGCCCGGATCGACACAGCGAAGCTCGGCGAGTACATCCGCGAACAGCGGAACGCCGCGCAGATCTCGCTGCGTCAGCTGGCCAAGGCTGCCGACATCTCCAATCCCTACCTGAGTCAGGTGGAGCGGGGACTGCGCCGGCCCAGTGCGGACATCCTGGCAAGGATCGCATCGGGCCTGCGGATCTCGGCGGAGACGCTCTACGTGAGGGCCGGGATCCTCGAGGAGCGCCATGGGGACCAGGCGGTCCTCGCGGCGATCGCCGAGGACGAGACCCTGACCGAGAGGCAGCGCAAGGTGCTGCTGGAGATCTACGCAGCCTTCCAGACCGAGAACGCGGCGCAGCAGACGCTGGCCGAGGACGAGACCCGAGAGGATCGGATCAATGACTGAGAACACCACCCCCCAGGTGAACGAGACCGTCGAGGCCGTCGTGGAGACCGCGACCGAGGCTGTCACCCCCAAGGCGCCCGCGAAGAAGGCCCCCGCCAAGAAGACCACCGCCGCCAAGGCTCCGGCCAAGAAGGCTCCGGCCAAGAAGGCCGCTGCCAAGGTCGAGGCCCCGTCGGCCGGCCTGCACATCCCCACCGTCGCCGAGGTGCGCGAGGCCGTCGCCAAGATCGACGTGCCGACCGTGGCCGAGGTGCGCGAGTACGTGACCAAGATCGAGGTGCCCACCGTCGGTGAGGTGCGCGAGTACGTGACCAAGATCGACGTGCCCACCGTGGGCGAGGTGCGCGACGAGGCTGAGAAGCTCGTGGCCAAGATCGACGTCCCGACCGTGGCCGAGGTGCGCGACGAGGCTGAGAAGCTCGTGGCCAAGATCGACGTCCCGACCGTGGCCGAGGTGCGCGAGTACTTCGCGAAGATCGAGGTCCCGACCGTGGCCGACGTGCGCGAGTACTTCGCGAAGTTCGAGGTGCCCAGCACCTCCGAGCTGCGCGCGGAGGCCGACAAGTTCGTCGCCGCCGTGACCGAGGCCCTGACCCAGGCGCCCGGCAAGGCCACCGAGCTGGCCACCGACGCCCAGGAGCAGGCGAAGGCCGTTGCCAACAAGGTGCTCGCCGTCATCAAGTGAGCCTGACCCGCCAGCAGGCGGGCGTCCCCCCGGGGGCGAGGAGATCAAGAGGGGCCCGACCGCGAGGTCGGGCCCCTCTGGCGTGCAGTGCCTGGTCGGGCCGGGGGCTGCGATCCGGGCGCCACCTAGCCGAAGAACGTGAACAGGCCGAGGATCGCCACCAGCCAGAAGACGAAACCGACCATGGTCGCCAGCAGGCCCGCGATCACGCCGACGACAGCACCGCGGCCGCGGCTGGCACCCTCGCCGGCGACCTCGGGCCGCAGGTATCCCACCACCGCGCAGGTGCCGCCGGCGACCACCATCTGGATCGGCAGGAGCAGGTTCTCGTCGACCGCGCTGTCCAGGACCAGCGCCACCAGGGGCAGGCCGAGGATGCCCACGGCCAGCGCGACGAGCACCAGCAGCCACCGGCTGCGCCCCACCGGCGTCATCAGAGGGTCGCCTCGATCTTGCCGACAGGTCGGCCACCGCCGAGGATGGGCGCAGCCGCGCAGGCCGCGCGCACGTCCTCGGCGACGCCGAGGTGGCGCAGCAGGGCGCCGACGATCGCCGGGCGCGCCCGGTCGAATCCGTCGGCCACCTTCAGCGCAGCGGCATGCCCGTCGGGCAGCGCCAGGGCGTGCACTGCCTCGGCGCCGTCCTTGGCGATCGCGCCGGGCAGCGCGGCCATGAAGGCGGTGACGTCGCGCCCGGTGCCCCCGACGTACTGCGGGTGGGCGGCCATGGCGCGCGCGACGCGGCCCTCGGCCGTCTGCGGCCCGGCCTGCACCATTCGGGAGAACGCCCGGGCCAGGCCGACCAGGCTGATCGCGGCCACCGGTGCCCCGCAGCCGTCGATGCCACTGCCGGCCGACCGCTCGCCGGAGAGCCGCTCGATGCCGGCCAGCGCCGCGCGCTGCACCGGGTGGTCGGCGGCGATGTAGCCGGAGGCGGGCAGGCCCAGGACCAGCGCGGTGCGCAGCATGGCGGCGTGCTTGCCCGAGCAGTTCTGGGTCAGGGCGCTGGGTTGGCCACCGGCCCGGATCCAGTCGGCCTGGGCAGCCAGGGCGTAGGGGTAGGCCGGGGTGTTCGCCAGGTCGGCCTCGGTCAGGCCACCGTCGGCGAGCACCTGCCTGACGGCCTCGAGGTGGAAGGCCTCCCCGCTGTGTGAGGCCGCGGCGAGGGCCAGGTGGGCTCCGGTCAGGCCCAGCCCCGGCCTCGACCATGCCGGCGGCCTGCAGCGGCTTGTTCGAGGAGCGCGGCATCACCGGCTGCTCAGGTCGGCCCCACGAGGCGACCACGTCCCCGGCGGGGTCGACGATCACCGCGTGACCGGCGTGGACGGACTCCACCCAGCCGTTGCGGGTCACCTGCGCGAGCAGGACCTGCCCGTCCATGGCGCGTCAGCCCTTCGCCGGAAGGTGGAGCATCGTGCGGGCCTCGGCCGGTGTCGCCGCGGGGCGCAGGGACTCGGCGGCCAGGCGCGCGGCGCGCTCCACGAGCTCGGCGTTGTCACGGGCCGGACGCCGCGGCCCGTAGGTCAGCGTGTCCTCCATGCCCACCCTCAGGTGGCCTCCTAGCGAGAGCGCGGCCAGCATCACCGGCATGCTCGCCCGGCCCACGCCCGTGGCCGACCAGGTGGCCCCGGCGGGCAGCATGGCCACCCCGGCCACGAGGGCCTGGGCCGTTCCGGGCATGCCGCCGGGGACCCCCATCACGAAGTCGGCGTGCACGTGGTCCCCCGCGGGCGGGCCGTAGGTGTCCAGCAGGCGGTGCATCGCCGTGACGTGGCCGAGCTCGAAGAGCTCGAACTCCGGCAGGATGCCCAGGGCCTGGGTGCGCTGGTACAGCTCGGCGACGAAGGGCCACGGGTTGGCGAAGATGTCGTCGCCGAAGTTGACGGTGCCGGTGGTCAGCGAGCACGAGTCCGGTGCGGCATCCAGGACGGCCAGACGGGTGGCGAACGGGTCGGTGACCGCGCCGCCGGTGGACAGCTGCACGACCAGGTCCGTGGACTCGCGCACGGCGGCCACGGCGTCGCGCAGGCGGGCGAGGTCCAGCGTCGGGAGACCCTCGTCGTCGCGGATGTGGATGTGGATCAGTGAGGCGCCCGCGGCCTGGCAGGCCACCGCTGCCGCGACCAGCTCGTCGAGGGTCACGGGCAGCGCGGGGTTGGCGTCCTTGCGGCTCTCGGCCCCCGTGGGCGCGACCGTGATCAGCGTGGATGCGGGCATGGGCGCCATCTTGGCATCACCACGGACTCAAGACCCACTCCACAGATGTCGACAGAAGGGGGTGACCGATTCCCTCGGTGGAAGGATTCCCATGAGCCTCGAGTCGTCGACGCAGCCGTCGATGACGGCCGAGGGGCTGCTGCGCGACCTGGGCAGCCATGCCGCGTCGGGGGTGCTCGAGATCAGCCATCCCAGCGGCACCATCTCGCACGTCTGGGCCCGGGAGGGCTGCATCTACGCGATGCAGGTGCCGGGGTACCGACCCGCCTTGGGCATCCGCCTGCTCTCCGGTGGGCTGATCTCCCCCGAGCAGCTGAGCACGGCAGCCGCCGAGCAGCGCAACCGCTTCCCCAAGAACCGGATCGGCGAGGTGCTCGTCGGGCTGGGCTTCGTGACCTCCGAGGTGATCGACGCGTTCGTCCTGGAACAGGTGCATGACCAGATCGCGGACCTGCTCGACCTGCCGGTGGAGGGCGCGGCCTTCCACCCGGGTCGCCTCGTCCGCCAGGACGTGATCGCCCCGACCGACGTGGAGCCGCTGCTCGAGGTCGCCCGCGAACGTCGGGCCCAGCGGGCCGACATCCTGGCCCAGGTGGGCGGCCAGCACGTGGTGCCCACCCTCGGCCCACCCGGGCGCGGTTCGGCGCACACGCCGTTGGGACCCTACGACTGGGCCCTGCTGTGCCGCGTGGACGGCCGCCGGGACGTGACCGAGCTCGCCCGCGTCTGTGGTTTCACGCTGCTCGAGGCGGCCCAGGTCGTCAGCGACCTCGCGGCCACGGGGCTGGTGGAGCTGCCACGGCGCGCCGAGCCGCCGGCCGCCTCGCTGGCCGACGTGGTGCCGCTGCACCCCGAGGCGATCGCCGAGCCGGAGCCCGCTCAGTGGAGCTTCGTCGGCACGGACGCCGGCGAGCCCGTCCCCGTGCTCGAGCACATACCGGCGGCAGCCGAGCCCGGAGCAGTGGGCCCTGAGTCCGGCCCGGCACCCTGGGTCGAGGCCCAGGACCTCCTGGCCGAGTTCAGCGCCTTCGTCCGCGAGCAGGCCCCGGCGGCGCAGGTGTCGGCACCACCCGCGGAGGTACCCGCGGTCGGGGCACCCGACGGGACGGCCCCTGCCGTGGCGGCCCCCGTGCAGGAGGCCCCCGTGCAGGAGGCCCCCGTGCAGCACGACCCCCCCTCGCACGCTGCTTCGCGCGCGGGCGGTCACCCGCTGCTGGTTACGGGCGGCGGCCTCGGGGAGGCGAGCATGACCGCCGACCCACACCCGCTGTTGGCTACCGACCAGCCTGCCCCGGACCCGGTCGAGCCGGACGCGGATGCCCCGGACGCGGATGCCACGGCGGCTGTCGCCCCGGACGCTGCCCCTGACGCTGCCCCGGAGGCGGTCGTCAGGTCGGCGGCTATGGCGGACGAGGCGGCTGCGGAGCCTGCGCAGGCGAATGCCCCGGCAGTCGAGGAGGGCGCGGGCAGCGGGCGGGCCGCGCCGGACCTGGGAGCGGAGTCGAGCGAAGTTGAGGACGTTGGGGTTCAGGACGTTGGGGCTCACGAGGCTGGGGTCCATGAGGCGGGTGCCACTGAGACGGCCGTCCTGGCCGCGGTGAGCCAGGCAGCGGCGATGGAGGCCGCATTCGCCGGGGCTGCAGCGCACGCCGCGACGACGCACGACGCGCACGCGGGGCAGACCGAACCCGGCCCGCCCGAGCCGGCGGTGCCAGCTGCGGTCCCGGCGGCAACGGTTCCGGCCGCCACGGTCCCGGCGCCCCCGGCCCCGGTGGCCACGCTTCCGGCTCTCGGAAGTTCGGCACCCGCGTCGATGCCCGCCGATCACGGTGGCGGCGCTGGGGCACCCGCACCCTCGGGCGAGGGGGCGGACTCACCCTTCAACGACACCAGCCTGTTCATGCGCGAGCTCTCGAGCCTCAGCGACGACCCCGACAAGCAGGAGCCGGTCGTGACTCGGCTGGTCGTCCCGCTGACCGAGCCGAAGCGCAAGCGGCGGCTCTGGGGCCGCTGACCGGTCCCGCGCCCGCGGCCAGGCGTGCCGATCAGCCCTCGACGAGGACCGTCATGGGCCCGTCGTTGACCAGCTCCACGCGCATCGTCGCGCCGAAGCGGCCCTCGGCCACGGTCGCGCCGCGCTGGCGCAGGCGCTGGCTGAAGGCGGCGACCAGGGGCTCGGCGATCGCCGCCGGGGCCGCGTCCTCCCACGTGGGTCGCCGGCCCTTGGTGGTGCGCCCATAGAGGGTGAACTGGCTGACCACGAGCACCGGCAGCCCGAGGTCCGCGGCGCCGACCTCGCGCGGTCGGCCGGCCCCGGCTGGGGCTGGCGAATCGGCGGGTTCGGCGGGCGCGGTGGGCGGGGCGGGCGGGGCGGTGACCTGACGGTGCTCAGCGACACCGTCGAACAGGCGCATGTCGTAGACCTTGTCGGCCAGCCGCGCGGCCAGCTCCGGGGTGTCGTCGTGGGTGGCGCCGACCAGCACGCACAGGCCCGGGCCCTCGATGGCCCCCACGACCTCACCGTCGACGAGCACACGGGCGCCGTCGACGCGCTGGACGACCAGCCTCACGGGGCCACGACCACCTGCTGCGCTGCGGCGACCTGCCCCTCGGCAGCCACGATCACCAGGTCCGCGGTGGGGTCGGCGGAGCGCTTGAGGATCACCGTGGCGACCGGGCCGAGCTCGTGGTGCCGGGCCGCGGTCCCCACCCAGCCGACCGCGCGATCACCGAGGCGCACCTCGTCACCGTGCGCGGGCAGGATCTCGGCCGACCCATCGATGTGGGCCAGCGCCAGCCGGCGCGGCGGCCGGCCGAGGTTGTGCACCCGGGCCACGGCCTCCTGGCCGCGGTAGCAGCCCTTGGCCAGGTGCACTCCCGCGCCGATCCACCCGACCTCGTGGGGCAGGGTGCGGTGGTCGGTCTCTCTGCCCAGCCGGGGCACGGCCGCAGCGGTGCGCAGGGCCTCGAGGGCCCAGGTGCCGGCTCGCGGGCCCTCGGCCAGGAGCGCGTCAGCGGTGTCGCTCGGCGCGAAGACCTCACGCCCGACGAGGTCGGCCGGCCGTGCCGGCACGTACTTGTCGGCCGCGCCTCCGCGGTCGGTTCCCGCGGGGGTGGGCGTTCCCCCCAGGCGGTAGTCGCCCGGCACCTGCCAACTGGGCAGCGCCGGGTGCGGGTCGGCCAGCGGCTGCCAGACGATCGCGATGTCGGGCCGCTGCTCGACGCTGACCCGCAGCAGGAACTGCATCGAGCGCAGGTATCCGGCCAAGGTCGCGCCGGTTCCGGGCTCGACGCTGATCCAGGTGGTCTCGCCGTCGTCGGCCAGGTGCAGTTCATGTTCGACGTGCCCGTGCGGACTGAGGATCAGGGCCAGGCGGGAGCCGCCCGGGGCCAGGTCCAGCAGGTGGGCGGTGGTCAGGTCGTGCAGCCAGCGCAGCCGGTCGGGGCCGGCGACCACGACGACGTCGCGGTGGCGCAGGTCCACGGACCCGAGGCCCGAGGCCAGCAGTCGCTGCTCGGCGTGCGGATCACCGAAGTGCCACGGCACGCCCTCGTCGGGGGAACCGGGTGGGGCGGGGACTCCTGCTGTGGTCACGGTCATGACAACGTGCCCGGTGGGCTGGCGCTTCCCGGGCCCGCGTGTCCGGCGCCCGGGTGCTCGTGCGGCTCGGACCCGGCGTGGGGGTGGGGGTCTGCGTGTGGGCGTCTGGGTGGTGGGAGTCTGCGTGGTTGTGGCTGGCGTGATCGGAGTCGTGGTCGTGCGGGTGGGCCTCGGCCGCGCCCTCGGGCCCCGGCTCGCCGGCGCAGCCCGCGCACAGGCCGTGCAGGGCGAGGTGGGCGAGGTCGACGGTGAACCCCTCGGCCTGGCGCAACGCCTGCACGACGGGCAGCATCACGTCGAGGTCGGCCTCGAGCACGGTCTGGCACCGGCTGCAGACCAGGTGCACGTGCGGCTGCTCATCGACGGAGTGGAACGTCGGGGACCCGTGGTGCAGGTGGGTATGGGTGACCAGCCCCGCCTCGTCGAGCACCTCGAGCGTGCGGTACACGGTGGAGAGGCTGACGTCGGGCAGCGTCTGCTGCACGCGATCGGCGAGCTGGTCGACGGTGGCATGGCGCAGCTCGGTCAGCGCGCCGAGCACCGCGCGGCGTTGGGCGGTGCTGCGCAGGCCCGCCGCCCGGAGCCGGGAGTCCCACGCCGGATCCGCGCCCGCGTCCATGGCGCCGGTGTCCACGGCCCCGGTGTTCACGGCTCCGGGTCGGGGATCGGCTCCAAGGAGATGGCCAGGTGGTTGCTCAGGCCGTGGCCCATGGCCGCCATGTCGTATGTGCTCAGCAGTCGCCCGTCGACCAGCCCGTAGAGGCGGTGACCCCCGACGACCTCCTTGGCCGACTCGGTCCGCACCACCGCGTCGGTGGTCAGCTCGATGCGCGCGCCGGTGATCCGTGCGTCCACGATCGCGGTGACCTCGACGCTGCCGACCCAGACCTCGACGAATCCCATCGGGTGGGCGAGCAGCAGCTCGACGCCGTTGTCGGGCCGGGGCCGCCAGTAGCCGGACTCCGTGGCCGAGGGGCGCACTCGGTTGTTCTGCTCGTCGACGATCCACGACATGGACCGGTACTCCAGGAACGCGCGACCGTCCCACGCGAACTCGACGACCTGCTCGTAGCGGAAGGGGGTCGAGGTCGGGTAGCCGCCCTCACCGATGCCACCCCAGCGACCGATCAGCCACGAGAGGTGGGCCAGCTCGGCGGGCAGCTGGCTGGGCGCGATGCCCGCCACTCAGGCCTGGCCCTTGTAGAGCTTGTAGACCACGTAGCCGGCGAACCAGGTGATGATGATGCTGACCAGCACGAGCAGCGTGGTGAAGAAGATCTCGATGGCGTCCACGAACGGCAGTCTAGTCCGCGGCCCTCGCTAGGCTACCCCGCATGGGTGGTCGCAACCTCGTGGTCAAGTGCACGACGACGGACCCGGAGCCGTGCTCCCAGGCGTTCACCGTGGCCGCCACCGCCCTGGCCTCGGGCGCGCAGGTGTCGCTGTGGCTGACCGGCGACGCCACTCTGCTGGCGACTCCAGGGCGGGCCGAGGAGTTCGTGCTCGCCCACTCCCCTGCCCTTGCCGAGCTGCGCGATGCGGTGCTGGCCGAGGGGACGCTGACGGTGTGCGTCCAGTGCGCGAAGCGCCGCGGACTCGGGGCGCAGGACCTGATCGCGGGGGTACGGCTGGCTGGAGCGGCGTCGTTCGTCGACGAGGTGCTCGCTGAGGGGGCGCAGGCGCTCGTGTACGGCGCGGGCGGGGGGCAGTAGCCGGCGCGCCCCGGTTCCGGAGCGGATACCGGGGCGAGAAGCCGGGTGGGCTGCGGGTCGAGGGTCCGCCGGCCGCTGGCCGGATCGTGATCGGACCGGTGCTCGGACCGGCGCGGGATCAGGCGCGACGCAGTCGCTGGGCCCGCAGGTAGATCTCGCAGCCGATGCAGAAGTCGAACGCGGCGTTCAGGAAGGCGGCTGCCAGGGCGAAGGCGATGGCTCCCAGGGCCAGCCACTCGGCGCCCAGGGCGAAGCCCAGGAGTCCGACGAGGCTGAAGGCCAGGCCGCAGAACTGCGCGAACCGCGGGGCGGCCGGATCCTCAAGGTGGTCCGGCGCCTCCAACCGGGGGCGCACGAACCGGCGGAAGATCGCCCCGTAGGGCTGGCGTACGGGTCCTGCGAAGGCCCCGATCGCGAAGACCACGGCCTGCAGCGCCAGCAGCACGGGCGAGGCGAGCACGAGCGCGGCGGCAAGGACGACGGTCGTGAGGGCGGCGCCGAAGCGCGGGCCGCGGGGATCGAGTCCGGGCGCGGACGAGGTGGCGGCGAGGGTGGACACGGTGGTCACGGGTACTCCTGGGGTTCGAGGGTCGGATGCGGGACGAGAGACGTCAGGGCATTCGACACAGGCAGGCGCCCATGCGGCCGTGGTCGATGACCCGCCGCTTGGTGAGGAGCACCCGATACATGTGCTGAGGATAGCCTCACTGGTCGACCCGTTGACCGGTTGTCCGCATGGTGAGACGGGGCGGTCGGTGCGGGCCCATGGGGGGAGTCGACCGAGGACGGATGTGCCGTGATCGAGAGTGGGCCCATGCCGCGGCTGAGCAGCGTGAGCCAGGCCTCGTGCCGACGCCACCACCAGACCAAACACAGCCCAGGCTGGACCGTCACCGCCCTGCCCCACGCCGGCCTACGCTGGACCACCCCCCTCGGCACCCACCCACCCCAACACCCATCCGGTCATGAGACGGCTGCACCCGACCGCGCGATGGAGACAGAGACAGACGGAGCGGGCACGCAGCACGGCCCGGACCGGTCCCCGACCGGAGACGTGGCGGCATGAACGCGCCGGATGCTGGGCCCGGGTGGCCTGTCGGCGGCGACTCTCGGCACCCGTCGGTGCTAGCAATGGCGCCATGACGCCCACGGCGCAATCCCCGCCCCTCGACATCGACGACCTGACGGTCGACACACTGACCTCCGTCGCACGAGGGGGCCGTCCAGTCGTGATCGGGGCGGCCAGCCTCGCTCGGGTGAGCGAGGGACGTCGTCACATCGAGGAGCTCGCAGGGCGCCCGGAGCCGACCTACGGGGTGTCGACGGGATTCGGAGCGCTGGCCACAGTCGCCATCGCACCCGAGCGGCGCGCCGCACTGCAGGTGAGCCTGACCCGATCGCACGCAGCCGGGGTGGGCGCACTCGTCGAGCCCGCGACCGTGCGCGCCATGATGGCGCTGCGCCTGCACACCCTGGCCACGGGCCGGACCGGCGTGCGGCCCGAGGTCGTGCGGGCCCTCGCGGGGTTGCTCAACGCCGGGATCGTCCCCGCGGTGCACGAGTACGGCTCGCTGGGCTGCAGCGGGGACCTGTCGCCGCTGTCGCACGTGGCCATCGTGCTCCAGGGTGAGGGCCAGGTGGTCACGGCCGACGGAGGCCTGCAGCCGGCGGCCGAGGCCCTGACCGCGGCTGGGCTGACACCGGTGGCCCTGGCCGAGAAGGAGGGCCTGGCGCTGATCAACGGCACCGACGGCATGCTCGGGATGCTGGCCCTGGCCCTGGCCGACCTCGAGGACCTGGTCCGCGTCGCCGACGTCACGGCCGCGATGAGCGTCGAGGCCCTCCTGGGCACCGACAGGGCCTTCGCCGCCGACCTGGTCGGCATGCGCCCCCACCCCGGCCAGGCCGCTTCCGCGGCCAACCTGCGCCGGCTGCTCGCCGGCTCGCCGATCGTGGCCAGCCATCGCGATGACAGGACGCACCTGGTCCAGGACGCCTACTCGCTGCGCTGCGCACCACAGGTGGCCGGCTCGGCGCGGGACACGATGGCGCACGCACGCGTGGTCGCCGAGCGGGAGCTCGAGTCGATCATCGACAACCCGGTCGTCACCGCCGATGGGCGCGTGGAGTCCAACGGCAACTTCCACGGGGCCCCGGTGGCCCACGTGCTGGACTTCCTGGCGATCCCGGTCGCGGACCTCGCCTCGATCAGCGAGCGGCGCACGGACCGGCTGCTCGACCGCAACCGGAACCAGGGCCTGGCACCGTTCCTGGCCCACGAGGTCGGCGTGGACTCGGGCTACATGATCGCCCAGTACACCGCCGCCGGGATCGTCTCGGAGCTCAAGCGGCTGGCGGTCCCGGCCAGCGTCGACTCGATCCCGAGCTCGGCGATGCAGGAGGACCACGTGTCGATGGGCTGGGCGGCCGGGCGCAAGCTGACCACGGCCGTGCGCGGCCTGCGGCAGGTGCTGGCCGTCGAGCTGATCACCGCGGCCCGCGGTCTCGACCTGCGCGCCCCGCTGGCGCCGGCCACGGGCACGGGGGCCGCTCTCGCGAGGCTGCGCACAGTGGTCGACGGGCCCGGACCGGACCGGATCGTCTCCGAGGAGATCCACGCAGCCGAGGCCCTCGTCGCCTCCGGCGCACTGCTCGACGCGGTCACCGGCGCCGTCGGCCCGCTGGACTGAGACTGGAATCCGAGCCCACGAGAAGAGATGACCATGGCACACGATCTCGGCACCCCCGTTCCCGTCCGCGCCCCGCGCGGGACCACGCGCAGTGCCCTGGGCTGGCCCCAGGAGGCCGCACTGAGGATGCTGCAGAACAACCTCGATCCCGAGGTCGCCGAGCACCCCGACTCCCTGGTGGTCTACGGCGGCACCGGGCGCGCCGCCCGTGACTGGCCCAGCTTCCACGCCCTCGTGCGCACCCTCACCACCCTCAAGGACGACGAGACGATGCTCGTGCAGTCCGGGCGGCCGGTCGGGGTGATGCGCACCCACGAGTGGGCCCCGCGCGTACTCATCGCCAACTCGAACCTCGTCGGCGACTGGGCCACCTGGCCGGAGTTCCGCCGTCTCGAGGCCTTGGGCCTGACGATGTACGGCCAGATGACGGCCGGATCCTGGATCTACATCGGGACCCAGGGGATCGTGCAGGGCACCTACGAGACCTTCGCCGCCGTGGCCGCCAAGCGGTTCGGTGGCACGCTGGCCGGCACGCTGACACTGACCGCCGGATGCGGCGGGATGGGCGGCGCCCAGCCGCTGGCTGTGACGCTCAACGGCGGTGCCTGCCTGATCGTGGACGTGGACGCCAGCCGCCTTGCCCGGCGCGTGGAGCACCGCTACCTCGACGAGTGGACCGACGACCTCGACGCCGCCGTCGCCAGTGCACTGGCCGCCAAGGCCGGGCGCCGCGGGCACAGCGTGGGCGTGGTTGGCAACGCCGCCGAGGTGCTGCCAGAGCTGCTGCGCCGCGGGGTCGCCATCGACATCGTCACCGACCAGACCTCAGCCCACGATCCGCTGGCCTACTGCCCCATCGGCGTGAGCGTGGAGCAGTGGCACGAGCTGGCAGCCGCGGACCCGGAGGCGTTCACGACCCGGGCCCGCGAGTCCATGGCACGCCACGTCGAGGCGATGGTCGGCTTCATGGACGCCGGCGCCGAGGTGTTCGACTACGGCAACTCCATCCGGGGCGAGGCACAGCTGGCCGGCTACGAACGCGCGTTCGCCTTCCCCGGGTTCGTGCCCGCCTACATCCGGCCGCTGTTCTGCGAGGGCAGGGGCCCGTTCCGCTGGGCGGCCCTCTCCGGCGACCCGCGCGACATCGCCACCACCGACGCGGCGGTGCTGCGCCTGTTCCCCGACAACGAGCCGCTGGCCCGCTGGATCCGTGCGGCCGGCGAGCGCATCGCCCACCAGGGTCTGCCGGCCCGCATCTGCTGGCTGGGCCAGGGCGAGCGCGCCGACGCAGGGCTGATGTTCAACGACCTCGTGGCCACCGGCGCGGTCAGTGCCCCCCTCGTGATCGGCCGCGACCACCTCGACACGGGATCCGTGGCCTCCCCCTACCGCGAGACGGAGTCCATGCTCGACGGTTCCGATGCGATCGCCGACTGGCCGCTGCTCAACGCTCTGGTCAACACGGCCTCGGGCGCCTCGTGGGTCTCGATCCACCACGGTGGCGGCGTGGGGATCGGCCGCTCGATCCACGCGGGGCAGGTCTCGGTCGCCGATGGCACCGTACTGGCCTCCCAGAAGCTCGAGCGGGTGCTGACCAACGACCCCGGCATGGGCGTGATCCGGCATGTGGACTCCGGCTACGACATCGCCGCACGGGTGGCCCGGGAGCAGGGGCTGCGCATTCCGATGCAGGAGGGCGGGCCCAGCGTGGAGGGCGGGCCCGGCACGGCGGGCGGGCCCGCGTGACAGCAACCCTCCTGACGGGCATCGGCCAGCTCGTCACCAACGAGCCGCTCGGGTCTGGGCCTGCGCGCCCGGCCCCGGCCGAGCCAGGTGCCGGCGACGAGATGGGCTTGGGCCTGCACGCCGACGCCGGCCTGGTGATCGAGGACGGGCTCATCGCCTGGATCGGTCCGGCGTCCCGGGCTCCCGCTGCAGACGCCCGCCACGACCTGGCCGGGGCCGCGGTGGTGCCCGGGTTCGTCGACTCGCACGCCCACCTCGTGTTCGCCGGCGACCGGAGTGGGGAGTTCGCCGCGAGGATGGCCGGCCAGCGCTACACCGCCGGGGGGATCCGCTCCACCGTCGCGGCCACCCGGGCTGCCAGCGACGATGCCCTGCGCGGGCAGGTCGCCCGGTTGGTCGGCGAGCTCGTGGCCAGCGGGAGCACCACGTTCGAGATCAAGTCCGGCTACGGCCTGACCGTCGACGACGAGGCGCGCGCCTGCCGGATCGCCGCGGAGTTCACCGACGAGGTCACGTTCCTGGGGGCACACGTGGTGCCTGCGGAGTACGCAGACGACCGCGTCGGCTACCTCGACCTGCTCACCGGCCCGATGCTCGACGCCGCGCGGGAGCACGCGCGCTGGGCCGACGTCTTCTGCGACCACGGGGCGTTCGACGCGGTCGAGGCCCATGTTCTGCTCCACGCGGCCTCCGAGGCCGGGTTCGGGCTGCGGGTGCACGCCAACCAGCTGGGCCACGGTCCGGGGGTGGCGCTGGCAGTCGCGCACGGCGCGGCTTCGGCCGACCACTGCACCTTCCTCGCCGACCACGACGTCGCCGCCCTGGCGGACTCGGACACGGTGGCCACGCTGCTGCCGGGGGCGGAGTTCAGCACCCGCTCCCCCTACCCGGACGCCCGACGTCTCATCGACGCCGGCGCCACCGTCGCCCTGGCCACCGACTGCAACCCGGGCACCTCGTTCACCACGTCCATGCCGCTGTGCATCGCCCTGGCGGTGCGCGAGATGCGCATGACAGTGGCCGAGGCGCTGCGGGCCGCGACCGTGGGCGGGGCGGCGGCGCTGCGGCGCACGGATGTGGGACGGGTGTCGGTCGGTGGGCCCGCCGACCTCGTCGTGCTCGACGCACCCTCGTACGTGCACCTGGCCTACCGGCCCGGCGTCGACCTGATCGCTGACGTGTGGCGGGCAGGCCAGCGGGTGCACCGCCGCGGGCCGCGCCCGACAGTGGTCGGGTTGGCGGCTCGGGGCGTGGGGGAGCAGGGCGGAGCAACCGAGCAGGGCGTGGCAACCGAGCAGGGCGGGACAGCCGCGCGGGACGGGGAAGCCGCGCGGGAGGGCGCACGCGATGACTGACCGACTCCCGCCTGCCGCGACGACCCCGCCGCCCGAGGACCCGCACTGGCCCCGGGCCGCCACCTGGCTGCGCGCCTGCACCGAGGCACACGCACGCACACCCGGGTCGGTGGACCTGGTGCTGCTGGGCGTCCCGGCGCACCGGACCTCGATCTCACCCACCGGCGCCCACGCCACGCCCGCGGCCATCCGCGCGGCGCTGGCCAGGTACTCCACGTGGCTGCCCAGTGCCGAGGTCGACCTCGCCGGGATGGTGGCCGTCGACCTCGGCGACATCGAGGACCCCGACTCCGACGCCGGGGAGGCGCGGACCATGGCCGCGGTGGCCGCCTGGCCGACGACCCCGATGGTCGCCCTCGGCGGGGACAACTCGATCACCTACGCGGTGGCCCGCGGGTCCGGCGCCGACGGGCTGATCACCCTCGACGCCCACCACGACCTGCGCGACGGGCGCTCCAACGGCTCCCCCGTGCGTCGCCTGCTCGAGGCCGGGCTCGAGGGGCGACGGGTCGTGCAGATCGGCATCGCGGACTTCACGAACTCCGCGCACTACGCCGCCCGGGCCCGCGATCACGGGATCACGGTCATCCACCGCGATGAGCTCGACGCACGGCCGATGTCCGATGTGATGGCCGAGGCCCTGGAGATCGCCGGCAGCGGCCCCGCGGGTCGGGTCCACCTCGACCTCGACGTGGACGTGTGCGACCGGGCGGTCGTCCCCGGCTGCCCGGCCTCGGCGCCGGGCGGGATCTCCGCGGCGCAGCTGCGCGCCGCTGCCCGGGCCGCCGCGCGTGACCCCCGGGTGGTCAGCATGGACCTGACCGAGGTCGACGCGACGGCCGACGCCCCCGACCAGCGCACGGTCCGCCTGGCCGCCCTGTGCGTGCTGGAGCTGGCCGCGGGGGTGGCACTGCGCGGGTGACCGGCGCAGGTGACCAGCCCAGCTGACCGCCGCTGGGGGGCAGGGCTGGGGCGCGGCGCTGGGGGGCAGCCGCCCTCAGACGACTGCGCCGAGGGCAGCGATCACGTCGACCTTGCGCGGCGCGCCGGTGGCCCGGGTCCGGATGCGGCCGGTGGAGTCCAGCAGCAGCACCGTGGGCGTGCGCATGACGTCCAGGCGCCGCACCAGCTCCAGGTGCGACTCGGCATCCACCTCCACGTGCACCACGCCGGGGACCATCGCAGCCACCTCGCCCAGCGTGACCCGGGCCGCCCGGCACGGCTGGCAGAACGCCGACGAGAACTGCACCAAGGTGGCCCGCTCGCCCAGCGGCGCCCCGGCCAGATCGGCCGAGGTCAGCGCGTCGGCGCGCGGGATCACGCTGTGGTCGTCGGGCTCCAGCTCGTGCCCGTCGACGACCAGAGGCTCGGAGTCGTCGGCACTGGGGGAACTGGGGGACACCGGGCGCACCGGGCGAGATCGGAATCGTGTCGGCGTCCTCGGCGTGCGCCACATGGCGCATGCGGCCGTCGGTGCGCTGGCGCCACAGGCCGAATGCGGTGGCCAGCGCGAGCACGACGAGCAGCAGGTAGACCCCGGTCATGCCTGGCTCAACGCCCGCAGCCCGGGCGGGATTCCCGACCTGACGTATCCTCTTACCAACACGGCCCGGGTTCACCCGGGCGTCCACGGTGGGGAGGTCCCATGAGCCGGCTGCTGCTGATGACGGCCTCGCTGGGCCCGTCCGGCGAGGTGCTGCCCGCCCTCGGCCTGCTCGCCCACCAGATCCGGGTGCTCCCGGCGGAGGCCAGCGCCCTGCTCGAGGCCCCCCGCTCGGACGCCCTGCTGGTCGACGGCCGCCGCGACCTGGCGCACATCCGGGCCCTGACCCGGCTCGTGCGCCAGACCGGCGTCGACTGCCCCGTGCTGCTGATCACCACCGAGGGCGGCCTGGCCGCCGTCAACGCCGAATGGGGCATCGACGACGTGCTGCTCGACGTGGCCGGCCCCGCCGAGGTGGAGGCCCGCCTGCGCCTGGCCATCGGACGCACCGCCGTGGCCGACGAGGTCGATGCCGACGCCGAGCTGCGCCTGGGCGAGCTCACCATCGACGAGAGCGCCTACAGCGCGCGGATCCGCGGGCGCAGCCTGGACCTCACGTTCAAGGAGTTCGAGCTGCTGCGCTTCCTGGCCTCGCACGCGGGGCGGGTGTTCACCCGCGCCCAGCTGCTCCAGGAGGTCTGGGGCTACGACTACTACGGCGGCACCCGGACCGTCGACGTCCACGTCCGCAGGCTGCGCGCCAAGCTCGGAGCCGAGCACGAGGCCCTGATCGGCACCGTGCGCAACGTGGGCTACCGGTTCGTGCCGCCGCGCCAGGACGAGGGCCTGGATGTGGCCACCGCAGCCACCCTGCGCACCACCAGCGAGCTGCGCCCCGCGATGGACCTTCGCGAGCACGCGCCCTGACCGTGCCCGCGCCCGCCGCGCCCGCCGTGCGCACGACAGCCACCCTCACCCCGGCTGACCTGCGCGCCGTGCTGGACCTCGCCGATGCTGCTGCCCGGGTCGACGGGGCCCACCCGCTCGGGGAGCACGTCGTGCTGCACCTGCGCCACGGCGGGGGGCCGCACACCACCCACCTGCTGGCCGAGGATCCCGCGACCGGCACGCTGCTCGGCTACGCGCAGCTCGACACCTCCGACGAGGCCGAGGGACCGGCCGCCGAGCTGGCGGTCAGCCCCGACGCCCGCCGACGCGGAGTGGGCACCGCGCTGCTGGACCACCTGCTGGCACTGGCCGACGAGCAGCCGGGACGCCTGCGCCTGTGGGCGCACGGCACCGACGGCCCGGCGGCCCGCCTCGCGGCCTCACGGGGCTTCCGGCGCATGCGCCGGCTCTGGCAGATGCGCCGCTCACTGTTCGCCCCCCTGGATCCCGTCGTGCTGCCCGAGGGCGTGACCCTGCGCGGCTTCGACCCCGCTCGCGATTCCCAGGACTGGCTGGCCCTGAACGCGCGCGCCTTCGCCGACCTGCCCGACCAGGCCGGCTGGACGAGCGCCGACCTCGAGCGCCGGATGGCCGAGCCGTGGTTCGACGCCGACGGGTTCCTGCTCGCCCACGACACCGACGACCGGCTCCTGGGCTTCCACTGGACCAAGGTCCACGACCACGACGACCACCACCACGACCCCCTGGGCGAGGTCTACGTCGTCGGCGTGGACCCGGCCGCCCAGGGGCGGGGACTGGGCCGCGCCCTGACGCTGGCCGGACTGCACCACCTGCGCCGCGCGGGCCTGGGATCGGCCCTGCTCTACGTCGACGAGCAGAACACCGCCGCGATCCACCTGTACCGCAGCCTCGGATTCGCTGCGTGGGACAGCGACACGCTGTTCCGTCGATAGACTCCCCTCACAGATCCCAGAGACCCCCGGCCCATGCGACCGGCGTGGGGAGGAGGCCGCACATGACCGACACAGTGACCGACCGGCCGGCGGCCCTCACCCCCCTGCCCCCCGACCGCTTCGCCGACCGCGAGCTGAGCTGGCTGGCGTTCAACGAGCGGGTCCTCGAACTGGCCGAGGACACCAGCCTCCCGCTGCTGGAGCGGGCCAAGTTCCTGGCCATCTTCGCCTCCAACCTCGACGAGTTCTTCATGGTCCGGGTCGCCGGCCTGCAAGCGGCGCATCGCCGCCGGGATCGCGGTCCGCGCCGCCAGCGGGCTCATGCCCCGCGACCTGCTCGACCAGATCCTGTCGGGCACCCGCACGCTGATGGACCGCCACGCGGCGTGCTTCGCACGACTCGGTGCTGCCCGACCTGCGCGCCGAGGGCATCCAGGTGCTGCGCTACCACCAGGCCAGCGACGACGAGCGCACCGCGCTGCAGCGGATGTTCCTGGACAAGGTCTTCCCCGTGCTGACCCCGCTGGCCGTCGACCCGGCGCACCCGTTCCCGTACATCTCGGGGCTGTCCCTCAACCTCGCCGTGGTGGTGCGCAACCCCATCACCGGCACCGAGCTGTTCGCCCGGGTGAAGGTGCCGCCGAGCCTGCCCCGGTTCGTGGAGGTGACCCAGCAGCGCTTCGTCCCGCTCGAGGAGGTCATCGCCGCGCACATCTCCGACCTGTTCCCGGGCATGGAGATCCTGCAGCACCACATCGTTCCGGGTCACCCGCAACGAGGACGTGGAGGTCGAGGAGGACGACGCCGAGAACCTGCTCAAGGCCCTCGAGCGCGAGCTCATGCGCCGCCGGTTCGGCCCGCCGGTGCGCCTGGAGGTCGAGCGCTCGATCGACCCCTACGTGCTCGAGCTGCTGGTGCGCGAGCTCGGCGTCTCCGACGACGAGGTCTACGCGCTGCCCGGGCCGCTGGACCTGACCGGCCTGTGGACCATCGTACGGCCTGGACCGCGAGGACCTCAAGGAGCCGCGGTTCCTGCCCAAGACCAGCACCGAGCTCTCCGAGGTCGAGACCGCCGCGCCGCCCGACGTGCTGGAGGCGATGCGCGACCACGACGTGCTGCTGCACCACCCCTACGACTCCTTCTCCACGAGCGTGCAGCGCTTCCTGGAGCAGGCCGCCGCCGACCCCAAGGTCCTGGCGATCAAGCAGACGCTCTACCGCACCTCGGGGGACTCGCCGATCGTCGACGCCCTGATCGACGCCGCCCAGGCCGGCAAGCAGGTGCTGGCCCTCGTGGAGATCAAGGCCCGCTTCGACGAGCAGGCCAACATCTCGTGGGCGCGCAAGCTCGAGCGCCAGGGCGTGCACGTGGTCTACGGCCTCGTCGGCCTGAAGACCCACTGCAAGCTGAGCATGGTGGTGCGCGACGACGGCGACAAGCTGCGCCGCTACTGCCACATCGGCACCGGCAACTACCACCCGAAGACCGCCCGCCTCTACGAGGACCTCGGCCTGCTGACCACCGACCCGGTCGTCGGCGAGGACGTCTCGCACGTGTTCAACGTGCTCTCCGGCTACTCGATGAACACCACCTACAAGCGGCTGCTGGTGGCACCGCACTCCATCCGCACCGGGCTGGTCGAGCGGATCGAGCGCGAGGTGGACCACCACCGCGCGGGCCGGCCGGCGCGGGTCCGGTTCAAGTGCAACTCGCTCGTCGACGAGGCCATCATCGACGCCCTGTACCGGGCCTCGCAGGCCGGTGTCCCGGTGGACGTCTGGGTGCGCGGCATCTGCGCCATCCGCCCCGGCGTGCCGGGCATGAGCGAGAACATCCGGGTGCGCTCGGTGCTCGGCCGGTTCCTGGAGCACTCGCGCGCCTACGAGTTCGCCAACGGCGGCGACCCCGAGTGCTGGATCGGGTCGGCCGACCTGATGCACCGCAACCTCGACCGCCGGGTCGAGGTGCTGGTCAAGCTCGGCCCCGAGCATTCCGCGCAGGTGGCCGCCCTGTTCGACCTCGGGTTCGCCGACTCGACCAAGGCCTGGATCGAGGCCTCGGACGGCACCTGGACGCTGCACGACACCACCGCCGACGGCCAGCCGGTCGTCGACATGCAGGAGTTCCTGATCGAGCAGCGCGCCGGTCGGGCCCGCCGCAGCCAGGGCTGAGGGTCGTTCACCCGGCCATGGCATCCTGTGCCCCTCCAGCGACCCGAGCGCACATGCGGAAGGCGTGACACGTGACCGACACCCCAAAGACCCACCGCGAGGTCGAGCACAAGCTGCGGGTGCACGCCCTGTTCCGGATGCCCGAGCTGGTCGGGGTCCAGCCCGGCCTGGCCGGCGCCACGATCGACACCGGGATCGCGAGGGTCGAGAACCAGCCGACCGTGCACATGCGCGCCGTCTACCACGACACCGAGGACCTGCGGCTGATCCGCTGGGGCGTGACGCTGCGCCGGCGCGAGGGCGGAGCCGACGAGGGCTGGCACCTCAAGCTGCCCGTGGAGGGCGCCGGCCCGGGCGTGCGCGACGAGGTGCGACTGCCCCTGGCGGCCGGCGAGGTCGGGCAGGTGCCGTGGGCGATCGCCGACGTCGTGACGGCCCTGGCCCGACGCAACCCGTTGGCGCCCGTGGCCACGCTGCACACCGCACGCACCCCACACGTGCTGTTCGACGCCGAGGGCACCCCCGTGGCCGAGCTCGTCGACGACGTGGTCTCGATCATCGACGGCGAGGTCGTGGCCGCCCGGTTCCGCGAGCTCGAGGTCGAGGCCCTGGTCGATGACGCCGGGGTGCTCGACCCGGTCGTGGCGCTCCTGCTGGCCCACGGCGCGATGCCCGGGGGCTCCAGCAAGGCCGGCAGCGCCCTGGGCCCCGCGGCCAAGGCCGAGCCGGACGTCACCGAGGCCCCGCCGGTCTCGCCCGGCGACCCCGCCGGACTGGCCGTGCACGCCCACATCCGGACCCACGTGCGCAGGTTCCTGCTGCAGGACGTGCGCGTGCGCCGGGACCTGCCCGACTCGGTGCACCAGATGCGGGTGGCCGCCCGACGCCTGCGCAGCGGCCTGCGGGTGTTCTCCCCGCTGGTCGACGAGCAGTGGTCGCGCCACCTGCGCGACGAGCTGGGCTGGGCGGCCTCCGAGCTGGGCCTGAGCCGCGACTCCGAGGTGCTGCTGGCCCGCCTGGACGCCCACGCCGACGAGCTCGGCGCCGAGGACGCGGCACTCATCCACGCCGCACGTCGACCCGCTCATGGCCGCCAAGGTCGAGGCCGGCCGGGCAGAGGCGCTGGAGGCGATGCGCTCCGAGCGCCACCTGGCCCTGCTCGACGCCCTGGTCGACGCCGCGGCCAACCCGTGGCTGACCGACCTGGCGGCCGTGCCCTCCCGGGAGGTGCTGCCCCCGCTGTTCGACAAGGCCTGGCGCAAGCTCGCGCGCGAGGTGGCGGCCCTGACCCTGGACGGACCGGCCGAGGAGTGGCACGAGACCCGGATCACCGCCAAGCGCGCCCGGTACGCCGCCGAGGCCCTGGCGCCGGTGTTCGGCGCTCCCGCGAAGGGCCTGGCCAGCGCGCTGGGCAACGTCACCGAGCAGCTCGGCGAGCACCAGGACGCCTCGATCGCCCAGGACACGGTGCGTGAGCTCGCGGCCCACTTCGATGGCCCCACCGGCTTCGCCCTGGGCCTGCTGCACGCCTACGAGGGCGAGTCCGAGCTGATCGCCCGCGTGCGCCTGATGGAGCAGTGGCCGCCGGTGCGCGGCCTGCGCAAGCGGACACGCCTGGGATAGCCGTGTCCAGCCCATCGCGGGAGGTCATCCGTGCTGCCGGTGTCGTGCTGACCCGCGGCATGGGCAAGGATCTCGAGGTCGCCGTGATCCACCGCCGCCGTCAGCGCGACTGGTCGCTGCCCAAGGGCAAGCTCGAGGCCGGCGAGCACCCGATCGAGGCCGCGGTCCGGGAGACCGAGGAGGAGACCGGCTTCACGCCGCTGCTCGACGCGCCCCTGCCCACCCAGCGCTACCGCGTCGATGGCGTGCCCAAGACGGTGGAGTACTGGCGGGCAACGACGTCCGGCGGGCACTTCACGGCCAACCGCGAGGTCGACCGGCTGCGCTGGATGCGCCCGAAGGAGGCCACGCGGATCCTGACCTACCCGTGGGACGGCAGGCTGGTCGCCCTGGCCGAGCGGACCCCGCCGACCATCCCCTTCGTGCTGCTGCGCCACACGAGCGCCGAGAAGCGGCTTGACTGGGCCCAGCGCACGGGCCGCGACCGCGACGACCCCGCGCGCGGGCTGCTCGAGCGCGGCAACTGGGAGTCCCGCAGGCTGATCCCGCTGCTGCGCGCCTTCGGCATCCGCCACCTGCACTCCTCCGACGCCGAGCGCTGCCTGGCCACCCTGCGCCCGCTGGCCGCGGCCCTGGGCTCGGGGATCCGGCTGGAGCCCACCATCCGCGAGGACGAGTTCCTCGCGGAGCCCGAATCGGGCCTCGCGCGCACGGTCCAGCTGTTCGACCAGCCCTGGCCGACCGTGCTGTGCTCGCACCGACCGGTCATCCCCGTCCAGCTCGGCGCCCTGCGCGACTACGCCGGCGGGGCGAAGTTCCTGCACCGCGTGGCCCCGGGAAGCTTCTACGTCTTCAACCGCGCCTGGCTCAACCGGCCCGTCGACCCGACCGTGCGGATCACCTCCGCGGCGCAGTACGAGCTGCCCCCCGTCCACATCTGAGCGACACACCCGGCCACGCCGGACCCGGTGCGGTGTCCGAATCGGCGGGTGGCGGCCCCGAGGCGCACCCCAACCGCTTCGCCGATGTTCACCCTGCGTTCACTGCCGGCTTCCCGGCCATTCGACTGCTCCACCTAGCGTCGCCGGTGTCATAAGACAACGACCAAGGAGCACCACGTGCGCAACCGTTCCCTGACCGTCGTGGCTGCGGCCGCTGCGATCACCCTCACCCTCGCCGGCTGCAGCGACAGCAACGGCACCAGCGACGCCACCGACGGCGCCTCGGGCGCCGCGTCGGGCACCGGAGTCTCGGGCAGCATCAAGGCCTCGGGCTCCTCGGCGCAGAAGAACGCGATGGCCGAGTGGATCAACGCGTTCCAGACCGCCAACCCCGACGCCACGATCGACTACCAGGCCAACGGCTCGGGTGCGGGCATCCAGGACTTCATCAACAACCAGACCGCGTTCGCCGGCTCCGACTCCGCGCTCAAGCCCGAGGAGCAGACCGGGGCAGACGCCCGCTGCACCGGCGGCAAGGCGATCAACATCCCGATGGTGGGTGGCGCGATCGCCGTGGCCTACAACGTCGAGGGGCTGGACTCCCTGACCCTGACCCCCGAGGTCATCGCCGGGATCTTCAACAGCACCATCACGAAGTGGAACGACCCGAAGATCGCCGCGCTCAACGCCGGCGTGACCCTGCCGGACAAGGCCATCGCCCAGTTCCACCGCAGCGACGAGTCGGGCACGACCGCCAACTTCACCAGCTACCTGTCCGCGACCGCCGCTGACATCTGGACCTATGAGGTGGGCAAGGCCTGGACCGCTCCGGGCGGGCAGGGCTCCAAGGGCAGCGACGGCGTGGCCTCCTCGCTGACCTCGACCCCCAACTCGATCGGCTACGTCGAGCTCTCCTTCGTCGACGGCACCAGCCTCAAGGCCGCCCAGGTCGACAACGGCGGAGGTGCCGTCGAGGCCACCTCGGCCACCGCTGCCACCACCATCGCGGCCGCGACCGTGACCGGCCAGGGCGGGGACCTCGCGCTGGAGCTGGATCCGACGATCAAGACCGCCGGGGCCTACCCGATCGTGCTGGTCACCTACCAGATCACCTGCTCGAAGGGCCTGCCCGCCGCCGACCTGGCCGTGGTCAAGCCGTTCCTGACCTACACGGCCAGCGACGCCGGCCAGGGCATCCTCGAGGGCATCGGCTACGTGCCGATCACCGGCGAGCTGCTGACGAAGGTCAAGGCCTCGGTAGAGTCCCTATCCTGATCGCAATGCCAACATCGCGGGGCGGAGGGCGGACAGCCCCCCGCCCCGCGATGCCAGACCCCACCACCCACTGAACTGCGACGGGAGACGAGCCCGCGATGGCTGAACCCGCGACCTCCACGAACGAATCCCCGATCAGTGGGGCGAGCATCCGCCGGGGGGACAGGGTCTTCGGCGGCCTGTCCAAAGGGGCGGGCAGCCTGGTGCTGGTCATCATGGCCGCGATCGCGGTCTTCCTGATCTGGCGGTCGATCCCCTCACTGACCACCAACTCGGTGAACTTCTTCACCTACGAGGGGTGGAGCCCCGACGCCAACCCGCCGGCGTTCGGCATCGCTGCCCTCGCGTTCGGAACGATCGTCGCGGCGTTCATCGCGATGCTCCTGGCGGTTCCGGTCGGCATAGGCATCGCCCTGTTCATCTCGCTCTACGCAGGCAGGAACCTTGCCTCCACCTTGGCCTTCATCACCGACCTGCTGGCGGCGGTGCCCTCGATCATCTTCGGCCTCTGGGGCCTCGAGGTTCTCCTGTCGGGCTCACAGGGCATCCAGGTCTGGATGAACGACTACCTGGCGTGGACGGTGATCTTCGACAACACCCTGGATCTCTACGGCAAGAGCCTGTTCCTCGCCTCGATCGTCCTGGCGATCATGATCCTGCCGACGGTCGCCGCCGTGAGCCGCGAGGTCATCGTTCAGGTGCCGCCCGGGCACAAGGAAGCTGCCCTGGCGCTGGGCGCCACGCGCTGGGAGATGGTCAAGATGGCCGTGTTCCCCTTCGCGAAGCCCGGCATGATCTCCGCCGCGATGCTTGGCCTGGGCCGCGCCCTCGGCGAGACGATCGCCGTGGCACTGATCCTCTCTGCGGCCTTCACGATCAACGTCCACCTCACGGAGCCCGGTGGTAACACCTTCGCCGCGAACATCGCGCTGAAGTGGAACGAGGCGGGCAGCAATGGACTCTCGGCGCTCATCGCCAGCGGCCTGGTGCTGTTCTTCCTCACGCTGACGGTCAACATGATCGCCCGCTGGATCATCGCACGGCGGGCTGAGTTCTCGGGGGCGAACTGACATGGCCACGCTGACCGAGACCACAACCCCCCGGCACGAGTCATTGACGGGCGGCCAACTGCCCCGTTGGGCGACCTCGGTCCTGCTCGCGATAGCGGTCACCCTGGGCTTCGTGCTGAACGTGACCACCGGACTGGCTGGCTGGTTCGGCACCACCCTCGTGATCGGGCTGATCTTCCTCCTCATCCAGAGCACCTGGAGCTTCCGGGTGGAGGGTCGCCGTCACGCCGTCGACCGGCTGGCGACCACCCTGGTCTACTCGACCTTCATCGCCGCGATCGTGCCCCTGGTGTCGGTGATCTTCACCGTGCTCGTGAAGGGCTTGGCGGTGATCAGCTGGACATTCCTCACGTCGTCGATGCGCAACGTCAGCCCGCGTGCCGAGGGTGGCGGTGTCGGCCATGCCATCGTCGGCACGCTCGAGCAGGTGGGCCTCGCCGCAGCGTTCGCGATGCCCGTCGGCATCCTTGCTGCGATCTACCTGGTGGAGTACGGCGGGGGCCGGCTGGCGCGCGCGATCTCGTTCTTCGTCGACGTGATGACGGGCATCCCGTCCATCGTCGCGGGTCTGTTCATCTTCACCGCATTCGTGCTCGGGCTGGGCCTGGAGCGCTCGGGCTTCGCCGCGGCGCTCGCGCTGGCGATCCTCATGCTGCCGGTCATCATCCGCACGACCGAGGAGATGCTGCGGATCGTGCCCAACGAGCTGCGCGAGGCCGCCTACGCCCTGGGTGTCCCCAAGTGGCGCACAGTGCTGAAGGTCGTGCTGCCCACGGCGCTTGCCGGTATCGTCACCGGGGCCATGCTCGCCATTGCCCGCGTGGCCGGCGAGACCGCGCCGCTGCTGCTGACGACCTTCCTGACCCAGAGCTACAACAACAACCCCTTCAAGGGCCCACAGTCATCGCTGCCGCTGTTCATCTGGGACCAGATCACCAGTGGAACCACAGCCTCAGTGGCCCGCGCTTGGGGAGGCGCGCTCGTCCTGATCACCATCATCATGCTGTTCTACATCACCGCGAAACTGCTGGCTGCACGCTTCGCACCGAAGGGGTGACTCGCTCTCCCATGAGCAAATCCATCGAGATGAAGGATGTCGACATCTACTACGGCAAGTTCAAGGCCGTGGAGGGCGTTGACCTGACGGTCGCGAAGAACTCGGTCACCGCGTTCATCGGCCCCTCCGGGTGCGGCAAGTCCACGGTGCTGCGGACGATCAACCGGATGCACGAGGTGATTCCCGGGGCGCGGGTCGAAGGGCATGTCCTGCTCGATGACGAGGACATCTACGGCCCGGGGGTCGACCCGGTGAACGTGCGCCGCACCATTGGCATGGTCTTCCAGCGGCCCAACCCCTTCCCGACGATGTCCATCGCCGAGAACGTGCTCGCGGGCATGCGGCTGACCGGTGGTCGGCTGTCCAAGTCCGACGCCGAAGCCGTCGTCGAGGAGTCGCTTCGCGGGGCGAACCTCTGGGAGGAGGTCAAGGACCGCCTGGACCGGCCGGGTTCGGGACTGTCAGGTGGCCAGCAGCAGCGCTTGTGCATCGCGCGGGCCATCGCCGTCAAGCCGCAGGTTCTGCTCATGGACGAGCCGTGCTCGGCGCTCGACCCGATCTCGACACTCGCGATCGAGGACCTCATCCGGGAACTCGTCGAGCAGTACACGATCGTCATCGTGACCCACAACATGCAGCAGGCCGGTCGCGTGTCGGACACCACCGCCTTCTTCAACTTGGCGGGGGTCGGCCAGCCCGGTCGGATGGTCGAGATGGGCCCGACGGCGCAGATCTTCTCCAAGCCCGCGGTGCAGGCCACCGAGGACTACATCTCCGGCCGGTTCGGCTAGTCCGGGCCGGGGCCGCGCCCTCGCCGCGCCCGCGGTCCTCCCCGGCCGGGGGTCAGGTCGCTGGGAATACCCCGGCCCGCGGTAGGTAGGCCGGCAGGTCCCGGCCGAGCTGCTCGCCGAGCCAGCGGCTGGCGGCGATGGCCGCCTCGAGGTCCACGCCGGTCGCGTAGCCGCTGCGGTGCAGCGCGTAGACCAGGTCCTCCGTGGCGATGTTGCCGGTGGCGCGCGGGGCGAACGGGCAACCGCCGATCCCGCCCAGGCTCGAGTCGAGCACCTCGACGCCCGCATCGGCCGCGGCCAGGGCGTTGGCGTACCCGGTGTTGCGGGTGTTGTGGAAGTGCGCGCGCAGCCGGGCCCCGCCGATGACCTCGCGCACCGCGGCGACCCGCGCGGCCACGTCGCGCGGCACGGCCACCCCGATGGTGTCGGCGATCGCGACCTCCTCGACGCCCGTGCCGGCCACCCGCTCGGCCACCCGGCGGACCCGGTCGAGGTCCACCTCCCCCGAGAACGGGCATCCCCACACGACCGAGAGCGTGACGGTCGGCACGATCCCAGCGGCCCTGGCCAGGGGCACGACCTCGGCGACGACGGCGATCGCCTCGTCGGTGCCCATCGCCTGGTTGGCGCGGCTGAACTCCTCGGAGACCCCCACGACGCAGTTGACCTCGTCGACCCCGGCGGCCGCGGCCCGGTGGAACCCGCGGGTGTTGAGCACCAGCCCGATCCACGAGGCCGGGCCCGGCACGGCGGCACGCACGCCGGCGACCACCGCCTCCCCATCGGCCATCTGCGGCACGAGCCGCGGGTTCACGAACGAGGCGACCTCGGCCCGGGTGAGGCCCGCGCCGGCGCACCGGGCGACCAGCTCGACCTTCTGCGCGGTGCTCAGCCGCGCGGGGTCGTTCTGCAGGCCGTCGCGCGCGCTGACCTCGACGATCGTCAGGGCGCTCACGCCAGCGCGTACCCGGCCTCGTCGACCGCGGCGGCGACCTGCTCGCGAGTCGGGTCGGGGCTGCCGGTCACGGTGACCGCCCCCGTGGCCAGGTCGACGTCGACGGACTGCACCCCCTCGATGCTCGAGACCTCGTCGGTCACGGCCTTCACGCAGTGCCCGCAGGTCATCCCGGTGACTGTCCAGGTGGTTGTTGCCATGCTCACAGGGTAGACCCGCGCCCTCGGGAACCGATCGGTTGCACGGGGGCCCTAGTCTGTGGGCCAGAGGAGGGGCCGGCCCATGGGGAAGAAGAAGGACGACGACCCCACCAGGGGTGAGGGTCCGATGCGCCTGATCGAGAAGGGCAACTTCGCCCACGCCGAGTGTGACTGTGGCTGGCGAGGGCCTGCCCGCCGCTCGCGCAAGAAGGCCCGCGCAGACGCCCACGAGCACGCCGAGGACCGGTGCAAGGCCGTGCGCAAGGCCTGAGCGGAGCCCCCACCACGGAACCAGGCCCCGGGTCGCGAGGACTCGGATGCGCGCTCACCCCGCCGCGCCGCCGATTCAGGCCCCGTTCGCGAGGACTTGAAGGTGCTTCGGCCCCGACTCGAAGGGATTCACCCTCGAGACGGGGCCCAAATCCGCGGGGGCCGGGGGCGGGGCGGGGCCCGCGCGGGGCGGGGCGCGGGGGCGGGGGCCGAGGCGGGGCGGGGCGGTGGGGGGTTAGATCGTGATGCCCTTGCCTACTGCGACGATGCCGCCCTCGGAGACCGTGAAGCGCTCGCGGTCGGCGTCGAGGTGCACGCCGATCTGGGCGCCGTCGGGCACCACGACGTTCTTGTCGAGGATGGTGTTGCGGACCACCGCGCCGCGGCCGATCCGCACGCCCGGCATCAGCACCGCACCCTCCACGTAGGCGCCCTGCAGCACGCGCACGTCCTGGCTGAGCACTGAGGAGCGCACGTGCCCGCCGGCGATCACCGACCCGGAGCCGATGATGGACTCGTGGGCGTTGCCGCCCTCGACGAACTTCGCCGGCGGGTAGGAGCCGATCGCCGAGGTGATGATCGGCCACTCGCGGTTGTAGAGGTTGAACACCGGGTGCACGCTGACGAGGTCCATGTGCGCCTCGTGGTAGGCGTCGATGGAGCCGACGTCCTTCCAGTAGGCCCGGTCGCGGTCGGTCTGGCCCGGCACGGTGTTGGTGCCGAAGTCGTAGACGTGGGCCAGGTCCTGGTCGGTGAGCATCGGGATGATGTTGCCGCCCATGTCGTGCACGGACCCCTCGTCGACGGCGTCGGCGCGCAGGGTCTCGACCAGCCAGTCGCGGGTGAAGATGTAGTTGCCCATCGAGATGAACGACTCGTCGGGGCTACCCGGGATCGACGGCGGGTCGATCGGCTTCTCGTGGAACGCCGTGATCCGCGTGGAGTTGGGGTCCTGCTCGATGACGCCGAACTCGCTGGCCTCAGCGCGCGGCTTGCGGATGCCCGCGACGGTGACCGCGGCCCCGGTGTCGATGTGCTGCTCGAGCATCTGGCGGGGGTCCATCCGGTAGATGTTGTCCGCGCCGAACACGAGCAGGTAGTCGGGGTCCTCGTCCTCGATGAGGTTCAGGCTCTGGTAGATCGCATCGGCCGAGCCCGTGTACCAGCGCGGGCCGAGCCGCTGCTGGGCGGGCACGGCGGTCACGTAGTCGCCGAGGATCGCCGGCATCGCCCAGGTCTGGGTGATGTGGCGGTCCAGCGAGTGGGACTTGTACTGCGTCAGCACCGCGATGCGCGCCATTCCGGCGTTCACCAGGTTGCTCAGCACGAAATCGATCAGCCGGTACGCGCCCCCGAAGGGCACCGCGGGCTTGGCACGATCCGCGGTCAGCGGCATCAGCCGCTTGCCCTCCCCACCGGCGAGCACGATGCCCAGGACATGAGGATTCGACATGCCTTCACGGTAGTCACCGGCGCTGGGCCCCGTCGCGCCGACGGGGGTCCGATCGGGGTGTCCGTGACGAGCATCGACCCCGCGCCCCGGCCTACTGTTCAGCGCATGAGAGTCGGACTGCTGACAAGGGAGTGGCCACCCGAGGCGTACGGCGGTGCCGGCGTCCACGTGGAGTATCTGGCGCGCGAGCTGCGCAAGCTCATCGACGTCGACGTGCAGTGCTGGGGAGCCCCCCGGACTGACGCGACCGCCCACCAGGTGCCCGAGACCCTGACCGGGGCCAACGCCTCGGTGCAGACGATGGGGATCTCGTTGGCCATGGTCGCGGCCAGCGAGGGTGTCGACCTGCTGCACTCGCACACCTGGTACGCGAACTTCGCCGGCCACACCGGCGGGATCTACCTCGACGTGCCGCACGTGATCTCCGCGCACTCCCTGGAGCCCAAGCGGCCGTGGAAGGCCGAGCAGCTCGGCGGCGGGTACCGGTTGAGCTCGTGGATCGAGCGCACGGCCTACGAGGGCGCCGACCGGATCATCGCGGTCAGCCACGGCATGCGCGGTGACGTGCTCGAGTCCTACCCGGATGTCGACCCGGCCAAGGTCGACGTCGTGCACAACGGCATCGACACCGCCCTCTACCAGCCCGACCCGAACACGGACCTGATCGAGGCCGCGGGGATCGACCCCAGCAGGCCGTACGTGCTGTTCGTCGGCCGGATCACCCGGCAGAAGGGCATCGCCCACCTGCTGAAGGCCGCAGCCCGGATGGACCCGGACATCCCGCTGGTGCTGATCGCCTCGTCGCCGGACACCCCCGAGCTCGGCGCGGAGGTCGAGGCCGGCGTGGCTGCGCTGCGCCAGAGCAAGGGCGAGGCGAACATGGTGTGGGTCAACGAGCACCTGAGCCGGGCGCACCTGGTGCAGGCGCTGACCCATGCCGGGGTCTTCGCCTGCCCGTCGGTCTACGAGCCCCTGGGCATCGTGAACCTCGAGGCGATGGCCTGCGAGACGCCCGTGGTCGCCAGCGACGTCGGGGGCATCCCCGAGGTGGTCGTCGAGGGCGAGACCGGGCACCTGGTCCACTACGAGGAGGCCGACCCCACCGGGTTCGAGGCCGCGGTGGCTGACGCACTGACCTCGGTCATGGCCGACCCGGCCAAGGGCGCGGCGATGGGCGTGGCCGGCCGGGCGCGCGCCGTCGAGGAGTTCGGTTGGGACAAGATCGCCAGGATCACCGTCGACGTGTACCAGAGGGCCATCGACGCACGCGGCTGAGCGAACCCGGAGGAATGCATGACTGAGTTCGATCCGCAGCGAGGCATCGACTTCCCGGTCGAGGACGGCCGGCAGTCATCGTTGGCCACCGGACGGGCGGTCTTCGCCGACGCCGCCCGGGCCACCGACCCGGAGCTGGCGCGGCAGATCGAGGGCACGACGAACTGGCGCAAGGACTACATGGGGCCGGTGCGCGACTTCGTCGAGTCCGGGCTGAAGGCCGACGCAGGGTCGGTGTCGATGAGCCGTGACGGCCTGGCCAGCCTCTACCAGCGCTTCACCTTCACCCGCGACGCACAGACCACCAGCGTGCCCGAGGCGTTCGCCGCCTTCACCGACGCGCACTTCGCCACCGCCGAGGTGGTCGGCACCGGCCGTGCGGTCACCGAGCTGGCCATCCCGTACCACGGCCGGGTGCTCACCGGCGCCGACCTGCGCCACCAGCTCGACGTCTGGGTGGCCAAGGGCGTGGTCGAGCCCAGCTTCGCCAACGCGCTCGAGACGCTCATCGCGCACCCGGAGTGGCTGGACCTCACCGGCGAGGACTTCGTGGTGCTCGGCGCCGGGGCCGAGATGGGACCCCTGCGCAGCCTCCTCGACTGGGGCGCCACGGTCTGGGCGGTGGACCTGCCCCGCGCCGAGCCGTGGCGGCGGATCATCGCCAGCGCCCAGAAGCGGGCGGGCCGGCTCAAGGTGCCCGTCCCGGCCGCGGCCCCCGATCGCACGACGCTGGAGGGCGCGGCGCTGGCCGCCGTGGCCGGGGCCGACCTGCTCACCCAGGGCCCGGAGATCCGCACCTGGCTCGAAGGCATCGACGGGCCGTTCACGGTCGGTAACTACGTGTACGCCGACGGCCCGCTGCACGTGCGGGTCTCGCTGGCCATCGACGCGGTCAGCATGGACCTGATCGGGGCCGGCCGCGACGTGACCCTGGCCTGGCTGGCCACGCCCACCGACGTCTTCGCCGTGCCGATCGAGGCCGTCGAGGAGTCCCGTCGGCGCTGGCGCGACGCGGCCTCAGCCTGGCGCGCGGCGCGGCGCCCGATGCGCCTGGCCGGCCAGTTCGCGCCGAACTACCCGAGCACGGTGTGGACCTCGAACGGGGTGCAGTACGGCATAAGCGACTGCCTGGTCAGCCAGCAGGGGCCGAACTACAACCTGGCCAAGCGCCTGCAGCGCTGGCGAGCCCTGGTGGCCCGCGACGAGGGTGTGCGCAGCTCGCTGAACGTGGCCCCGAGCACCCGCACGCGCTCCGTGGTGAAGAACCGCGCCCTGGCCGCGGCCTACGCCGGAGCCGGCCGGTTCGGCCTGGAGATCTTCGAGCCGAACACGTCCAACGCGATCATGGCCGGGCTGCTCGTGCACGACCTGCGCAACCCGGCCTCCAGCGCCAACCCCGAGGTCGACCTGCCCCACCCGATGCAGCTGTTCATCGAGGGGGCAGCCCACGGCGGGCTGTGGCGATCGGAGTACGCCGCCCGCTCTGTGCTCGGCATCGCCGCCGTCGCTGGCATGTTCGAGCGCAACGCCTGAGCGGGGCAGTTGCCACGACCGGCCCGCAGGTGGCAGCGTCCGGGGCGTGGACACTCCCCGGGTCAGGGTCGTCCTCGGGCACCCCGAGGACACCTCGGCCGAGCTGATCGTGGTGGCCGGGACGCGTCTGGCTGCGCACGGACGCACGGTGACGGTGCCGGCCCCCCGGTGGCAGGCGGGCAGGGACGACCGCCTGCTGGCCGAGGCCTACCGGCAGGCGATCGCGGCCGCCAACGACCGCGGGGCACGGTCGATGGCGCTGCCGGCCATCCTGGCCCGCGGCGTGTGGCCGCTGGACGACGTCACCCGGGTGGCCCTGACGGTGCTGCTGTCCACGCCCACCACGCTGCGCGAGGTGCTCATCGTGGCCAGCACCCCGGCGATGGTGGAGCGCTGGGCCGAGGCACTGGTCCGCGAGCCCGGCCGGCCCCACCGGAGGTGAGCCGCCTCAGCTGTCCTCGGGCTGGCGGTTCACGAACGCGGCCATGGCCGGCACCGTGTAGGCGACCATCCCGTGGTCCGGGGAGTAGATCAGGCCCTTGCCGATGAGGCTGGCGCGCAGCGGGCCCAGCGAGGTGACCTTCTTGTTCAGCCGCTCGGCGACCCGACCCGTCGCGCTGCCCGCGTCGCCGTCGAGGGCCATTGCCCGCAGGTACTCCCGCTCCGCGCGGGTCGCCCTGTCCCAGCGGACCCGGAAGAAGCCGGAGTCCAGCACGAGCTGGCCGTGGGCCACGCCGACGCGGGCGTCGGCCACCGTGATGCCGGGCCCGTCGGCGGCGTCCCAGGCCTCCTGGCCGAACTGCTGCAGGAAGTATGGATAGCCCTCGGCCCGCCGTGCCACGAGGGTCAGGGCCTCCTGCTCCCAGGCCACCCCCTCGGCCGCGGCCGGCTGGGCCAGCGCCGCGATCGCGGCCGCGGTGTCCAGGGCGCCGACCGTGTGGAAGTCGAAGAGCCGCTCGGCGTAGGACTTGGCCTCGGCGAGCTTGCGCGGCAGGCTCGGCAGCCCGGCCAGGGCGATCACCAGCCGATCGCCGCGCTGGTTGGCGGCATGGACGATCGAGCACAGGGCGACCAGCTCCTCCGCGGCGAGGTCCTGGGCCTCGTCGACGAGGACCGCCACCCCCACCCCGGTGTCCTGCGCCGCACCGCTGAGGTCGCGCAGCAGCTTGGCCAGGTCGGACTCGAAGCCGCCGGTGCCGGCCCCGCCGCCCGGGGCTCCGGCCAGGTCCACGCCGAAGCTCCATGTGCCCGAGGAGTCGTAGGAGGCCTTGAAGCTCAGGGCCGTCTTCAGGGCCTTGAGCACGCGCTGGCCCACCCCGGGCCGGGCCAGGTCGACGAGGTTGTCGTAGAACGCCTCCCCGATCGAGTCCCGGATCGTGCGCCCGGACCGGGCCTCGACCTGCGCGACCAGCCAGCCGCGATCACGGGCCAGGCGCGCGAACCGGGCCAGCAGCACCGTCTTGCCCACTCCCCGCAGGCCGTAGAGGGCCAGGGACTGGGCGTCCCGGCCCGCCTCGATCCGGCGCAGGGCCACGTCCCAGGCCGCCAGCTGTGCCTGGCGGCCGGTCAGGGCCGCCGGCGGGCGCCCCGCTCCCGGTGCGTACGGGTTGGAGATGGGGTCCACGCCCGGCAGTATAGGTATCTATTGCGCCGTGTAGTGATTCACAATAGGGGCGCATACACGAGTACACAACGGAGCAGACCGAGCCCCGCCGCCGTGGTTCAGGGCTGACTCAGCCCAGGCCGAGCATCGACTTGAGCTGGTCCCCGCCGGGGATCTGGTCGAGCACCTGGGCGACCTCCTGCGGATTGGCCGGCAGCTGGCCGTTCGGGGTCACCTCGTTGACCAGCCCGGGCAGGATCTGCGACAGGCTCGCCGACACGTCGGTGGGGTCCAGGCCGGCCTGCTGGGCGATCGCACCGACCTCGTCGGGCAGCGCCGCGGCGATCTGGTCGGCGTCCACCGGCGCGTTCTCCCCGGTGCCGACCCAGGAGTTCGCCTGGTCGCCGAGGCCGGCGCCGCCGAGCTTGCCCAGCAGGTCCTGCAGGCCGCCGCTGCGGGCGAACATCGCGATGAACGGCCCGGCCACCGCCATCATCTTCGCCATGTCCTGGGACACCGCACCGGGATCGACTGCCCCGCCCGCGCCGCCCTGCCCGGTCGCCGCACCCAGGATCCCCCGAGGAGGTCGTCAAGTCCTGCCATGATCGTTGCCTTCCTTCTCGCCGCGCCCATGTGGATCGCCCGCCCACCCTAGGACCGGCCCGGACCGTGACGCAGGGCCAGCGCGGCACCCCGAACTAGACTCATCCCACGGCGCCAGCCGACCCCCGGAGGTCCGATGAGCATCCAGGCAGTCCCGGCAGCACCGGCCGTCCTCGACTCACCGTGGGGCGGCTCCGACGAGCGGCGCCGCCTGGCGCTGCGGCGCATGAAGGCACTGGCCACCGGGCTGTTCGTGCTCGCCGCGGTGATCTACGTGGTCACGATCCTGGTCGACGGCCCCAATGCCGGGGGCTGGCTGGGCTACGTGCAGGCCGGCTCCGAGGCGGCCATGGTCGGCGCCCTGGCCGACTGGTTCGCCGTGACCGCCCTGTTCAAGCACCCCCTGGGCCTGCCCATCCCGCACACGGCGATCATCCCCACCCGCAAGGACCAGATGGGTGAGAGCCTCGGCGAGTTCGTCGGGACCCACTTCCTGGCCGACGACGTGGTGCGCGAGAAGGTGCTCGGCGCGCAGGTGACCCGCCGCGCCGGGCAGTGGCTGCGCCAGCCGGATAACGCGGTGCGGGTCTCCGGCGAGATGGGCCGGGCGATGCGCGGCCTGCTCGCCGTGCTCGACGAGGAGCAGATGCGCACGATGATCGAGCGGGTGATCGCCACCCGCGTCGAGGCCACCGAGGTCTCGCCGGCCCTGGGCACCCTGCTCGACCGGATCGTGCGCGACGGCGCCCACACCGGGATCGTCGACGTCCTGGCCGATCGCACACACACCTGGGTGGTGCGCAACCGTGCCTCCATCATCGACGTGGTCGAGACCCGGGCCCCCACGTGGACGCCGAAGTTCGTCGACGGGATGGTGGCCGACCGCGTGCACCTGGAGCTCGTGAAGCTGGCCGCGGCCATCCGCGACGACCCCGCCCACCCGGTGCGCATCGCGATCGACAGGATGCTGGTGCAGTTCGCCGACGACCTGCGCAGCAACCCCAGCACCAAGGAGCGGGTGGAGGCGGCGAAGGTCGACCTCTACAACCACCCCGACGTGCAGCGCTCGGTCAGCCAGATCTGGGGCACAGCCAAGCGGGTGCTGCTGGAGTCGGCCGACGACCCGACCAGCGAGCTGCGGGTGCGGGCCACCGGGGCCCTGGCCCAGCTCGGCGAGACGATGGCCACCGACGCCGCCGTGCAGTCCCGCCTCGATGGCTGGATCACCGACACCGTGGTCAGCCTGGTGGGCGACTACAAGGTGGAGCTCACCAGCGTGATCACCGACACCGTCGCCCGCTGGGACGGCCCCGAGACCGCCACCCGGATCGAGCTGGCGGTGGGCCGTGACCTGCAGTTCATCCGGATCAACGGCACCGTCGTCGGCGCCCTGGCCGGCCTGGCGATCCACGCCCTGACCCAGCTGGCCTGACCCGCTGGGGGACCACACGGTGGCCATCAGTTGAACTCTTGGTGAACGGCCCGCAGGGTGCAGGTGACGCACCCCCTTGCGGTTGGCTTTGAAACGGACACGGCCCCTACCGTGTGCCTGGGTCCAGCCGGGCCCCGCACGGGTTCTAGGAGTCCGACGTGGACATGGTCCTGATCGCAGTCATCGGCGTCATCGCACTGGCGCTGCTTTTCGACTTCACCAACGGCTTCCATGACGCCGCCAACTCGACCTCCACGGTCGTCGCGACCAAGGCGCTCAAGCCCCGGACCGCGGTCTACATGGCGGCGTTCTTCAACTTCGCCGCCCTCTTCGTGGTCGGCACGACCGTGGCCAACACCGTGGCCAAGACGGTCAACGTCGACGAACTCGGGGTCCAGTCCGGGGGCGTGCCCGTCGGGCTGGCCGTGGCCTTCGGCGCCCTGATGGCCGCGATCTTCTGGAACTACTTCACCTGGTCGATCGGCATGCCCTCCTCGTCGAGCCACGCCCTCATCGGCGGGCTGGTCGGAGCGGGCCTGGCCGCGGGCGGGTCGGGCGCGATCAAGTGGAGCAGCGTCGAGAAGACCGTGCTGGCGATCGTGCTCTCCCCGATGGTGGCGTTCACGGTGGCGTTCGTCGCGATGTTCCTCGTGGGGGTGCTGCAGAAGCTGACCCGGTGGGAGGACGACGCCAAGCCGTTCAAGTGGTTGCAGATCGTCTCCTCGGCTGCGGTCTCCTTCGGACACGGCGCCAACGACGCCCAGAAGACGATGGGCGTGATCTTCTTCGCGCTGGTCTCCGGCGGGTACCTGGGCTCGGATGCGGAGATCCCGCTGTGGGTCGAGCTCGCGGCCTACTCGATGATCGCCCTGGGCACCCTGTGGGGCGGCTGGAAGATCATCGAGACGATGGGCCTGCGGATCACCAAGTTGAACTCCAACTCCGGGGTGGCCGCCAACATCGGTGCCACCACGGCCATCTTCGGCGCCACCGAGCTGGGCATCCCGATCTCCACGACCCAGGCGGCCGCCTCGTCGGTCATGGGTGCCGGGGCAGCGTCCGGAGGCGGGCTGAACATGCGCAAGATCGGCGAGATGGTGGTCGCCTGGATCTTCACCGTGCCGGCGGCCGCGGCAGCCGGATTCGTGGTCTTCAAGCTCACGACCTTCCCCGACCCCTGGGGCTGGGTGGTCAGCGGGGCGGCGATCCTGGCCCTGCTGCTCTGGGCCGCCCGCCTGATGATGGGCGCCGAGAACGCCGACGACATCGCCGCGATGCTGCCCAGCGACGAGGAGCTGCACCAGTACCACACGGTGCCCCACCCGGACCTGCACGAGTACGAGGGCCCGCAGCACGTCAACCACCACGAGCTGGAGCGCACGCTGCACGAGGACGCCCCGCCGACCAAGGAGCCCGAGACCAGGTAGGGCTCTGGGGTCGGGGCGGTCCCGGCCAGTCCAGTCGGGGGGGTCCCGGTCAGTCGGTGTCGGGACGGTTTCCCGGTCAGTCGGTGAACGTCAGGAAGCTGCTGTAGACACCGAGCACGGACCGGATGGCGCTGTCACCGGTCACGGTGTAGCTGCGCGTGGAGCCGACCACCTGCAACGACGCGATCCGACCCCCCCACGGACCGGCGCCCTCCCGCTTCACGATCCGGATGGCCCGGATCGTGCCCGCGCCCGGGTAGCGCGCGGCAAGGCTGGCCGCCGAGATCGAGTCCGTCCACGACAGCCGCGGGTTCCTGGTGGCCCGGGCGTCCCACGGGTCGGCGGCCGCCGTCATGTAGCTCAGGGGTGAGTCGGCCGTGGCGCCCCCGTTCGAGGAGCCGAACTGGGTCAGTGCCGGTGCACCCGCGGCCACGACCTGGACGGAGGCGGTGTCGGTGATCGCCGCGTCGGTGCGCGGGTGCTCGCGGGTGCTGGCCACCCGCCAGGCCGAGTCGTAGATGACCGCCCCCGGGTAGGCCTGGGACCGCGTCGAGTCGTACACGTCGTACGAGCGCCCCGAGCGACCCAGCGCCTCGTGGGCGGCGTAGCTGCGGGCGGCGACGGCCTGGGCGCGCAGTGCCTCGACTGGCCAGGACGGGGACACTTCGGCGGCGACCACCGGGCGCAGGTAGGTGTCCATCGGCAGCGTGTTGACCACCAGCACAGAGCGCGACCCGGTGCGCACGGCGGCGACCCGCCCGCGGTAGCCACGGCGCGAGGTGCCGTTGACGGTGGCCACGATCCCGCCCGGCACCTCGAAGGAGATCCGCCCGCCGAGGACCTTCGCCCCAGCCACGACAGTGCGCCAGGCGCCGCAGTAGGCGCTCAGGCGCACCCCCGTGGTTGTCGCCATCGCCCGCCAACGGGTGGCATTCGTGGCGCACGTGCCCGGTCGAGCCGGCAGCTTCACGGCCCGGGCCCCCGAGGCGTCGGTGTAGCGGGCCACGAGCCCGGGCACGGCGCGCACCCGCAGGTCCCGACCGGTGTCGGCGCCGAGGAGGACCCGCACCGAGCCCGCGTCGACCTCCTTCAGCGAGGTCCCCGGGTAGTAGAAGTCCAGGATCTCGGCGTGCGTGCGGCCCTCGGTGGCAGCCTGGAAGGCGCCCCACTGGCTCATGCCGCGGCCGTGGCCCCAGCCCGAGCCCTTCATGTGGAACACGCCCGACTCCGGCACGGGGTACTGCTCGGGGTCGGCTGCCGAGGCCGGCAGGCCCAGGCCGCCCACGGCCAGGGTCCCGGCGAGCACGAACAGCGCGCAGCGGACGAGGGGGGAAGCAGTCCTCATGCTGGCATCATCGGCCACCCGCGCCGCCGTCCTGAGCATGGGGACGGTTATGTCGCGGCCAACAGGTGGTGAAGACCGCCCCGCGCCGGCCGGGCGGAGGCGTCCGTCGTCGTCAGTGGTCGGCGACCAGCGCCGCGCGCTGGGAGGGCAGGCCACCATCGCGCAGCACGCCGTCGGTGATCTCGAACACCCGGTCGGTGTACTCGACCATGCGCAGGTCGTGGGTGACCATGATCCCGGTCTTGCCGCGGTCCTTGATCTCCCGGCGCAGCAGCTGCACCACCTGACGGCCCATGGCGGTGTCCAGCGCCGCGGTCGGCTCGTCGACGAGCACCAGGTCCGGATCGTTCATCAACGCCCGGCCGATGGCCACGCGCTGGCGCTCGCCCCCGGAGAGCTGCTCGGGGATGTTGCCCGCCCGCTTGGCCAGGCCGAGCTCGTCGAGCAGCTGGTCGGCGCGGACGGCCGCCGCCTTGCGCGCGGAGCGTCCCCGCTGCTTGCTCAGGCCGGCCACCCACAGCAGGTTCTCCCGGGCCGACAGGAAGGGCACGAGGTTCGCCGACTGGAAGACGAACCCCACCCGCTCGGCGCGGAAGGCGGTCAGCTGCTTGCCGGTGAGGTCGCTCACGACGGTGTCGGCCAGCTGGATGGAGCCCGAGGTGGGCGTGAGCAGGCCGCCGATCATCGAGATCAGCGTGGTCTTGCCCGAGCCGGAGGGGCCGAGCAGGGAGACGAAGTCGCCCTGCTCGACGGCCAGCGTCGCCTCGTGCACGGCAGTGACGGCGGTGTGGCCCTCGCCGTAGGTCTTGGTGACCTCGTGGACGGTGAGGATCGGGGACTGAGCCCCATCGGCGGGTCCGGCGGCCTCGGTGGCAGCGTCGGTGATCACAGGGAGCCTCCTAGGGCGGTGGCGGGGTCGATGCGGCTGATGCGGCGCAGGGAGAGCACGGCGCCGATCACGCCGGCCACGATGGTCAGGACTGCCGAGACGACCAGGGTCTCGACACGGAACAGGAAGGGGATGTCGCCGGGCAGGGCAAGGCCCAGCAGCCGGGCGGCCAGGGCGCCGATGATCACGGCGGTGATCGTGGCCCCGAGCGCCTGCAGGATCACCCCGGCGCCCAGCTTGGAGGTGGAGGCCCCCAGCGCCTTGAGTGCGGCGAACAGCTCGCGCTTCTCGAGCACGACGAGGGCGAAGAACAGCGCCACGACCAGCCCACCCACGGCCAGGGAGGCATAGATGATCGCGTTCAGGCTGGCCTTCTGCTCCCTGACCCCCGGGATCGACAGGTAGGTCGCCTCGTTGCTCAGCACCGCGATGCCGGCCGGCGGGGTGACCTGCTCGGCAGTGACCCCCTCGGCCAGGCCGAGGCCGAACGTGGAGGCCTGCACGGGCTGGCCGGCGGACTCCGGCCGGACCGCGTCGCGCATGGCGCCGTAGGTCTCGAACGAGGTCCACGCGGTGGGCAGGCCCTGGTACTGGGCATCGGCAACGACCCCGACGACGGTGGCGGTCACGCCGCCCACCTCGAGGGTGGTGCCCAGGCCCAGGCCCTGGTCGGCGAGGCTGGCCTCGACAGCCACCCCGGAGGGATCCGCCGGCGTGGGCAGCCGACCCTCGACGACCCGGCTGGGCACGCCGGCCGGATCCTCCTCCGGCACGAAGCCCATGACGACCACGTCGGCGCCCTCGGGCACGCTGGTCGTGGACGTGATCAGCGCGCCGATGGCCGTGGCCTGGGTGACCCCGTCGAGGGACTCGAGCTCGGACTCGTCGGACAGCGGCAGGCGGCTGCGGACCAGCGAGCCCTCCGCGTCGGAGGAGAACGCGTAGGCCGCGGCGGTCGAGGAGCGGACGGCCCCGGTGCCGCCGAAGAACAGGCCGTCGCCGAGCGCCCCGAGCACCAGGACGAGGAAGACGATCAGGGACAGCGCCCCGGTGATGGACGCGAAGCGCCCCTTGGCTCGGCGGAACTCCGCCAGTGCGAGATTCATCGGGCACCTGCTGCGGTCGCGGGGTCGATCTGGGAGATCCGGCGCACGCTGAGCAGCCCCGCCAGCAGCGAGGCCACCAGCACCGCCAGGACCACGCCCCCGGTGGTCATGGGGTCGATGGCCACGGCCAGCCCCGTGGACAGGGCGTTGAGCGCGGCCCAGGCCAGGGCCGTGGCGATCGCCGAGGCGATCAACACGACGGCGGCGATCTGGGTGGTCACCGAGCCGGTGAGCGAGGCCGTGGAGGCCCCGGTGGCGCGCAACAGCGTGAACGACTTGAGCTTCTGCACGGTGAGGATCAGGAAGAAGAACCCGACCACGACCACGCCGATGACGAACGTGATCCCCACCAGCAGGCCGAAGGTCTGGCCCACGGACTCGACGCCCGGGATCGCGTCCACGGCCGCCGAGATCTCCAGGGCCTCGGTGCCGGGCACGGCCTGCTGCACCTGCGCGGCGACCTCGACCGGGTCCGCACCGTCGACGACGGTGAAGGCCACGGCGTTGATCGGGACCACCGGCAGGCCAGGGTTGAGCTCGGAGAGCAGGGTGGCGTACGCCTCGTCGGTGATCCACGCGGTGTCCCCGCCGATCTGGGTGCCGACCAGGCGGCCGGTGACCCGCAGGTCGGTGGAGGTCCCGTTGACCCGGATCGTGTCGCCGACGCCGACCTCGGCCTCGCTGGCGTCGATGGCGACCTCGGTCGCCGTGCGCGGCATGACCCCTTCGCGCAGGCCCTCGGGCTGGCTCGGGCTGTCGGGCTGGATCCCGACGAGCTGCACCTCGCCGGGCTGGCCGGCGATCGTGGCGTTCGCGGCCAGCACCGACAGCGGGGCGGCGGCGGCCACCCCGGGGACGGCGGCCACCGAGGCGACCGTGTCGGGGGCCAGGCGGCTGGCCTGCACGTTGGCGCGCGACCCCTCGGCGTACACCAGCCCATCGGCGGGCAGGGACTCCAGGGCGCCGGTGAAGGAGCGCAGCAGCGCGCCGGAGAGGCTGGTCAGGAAGATGATGAGGAACACGAGAAGCGCGACGGCGGCCGTCAGCAGGCCGAAGCGCAGCTTCGCGCGTCGCATCTCGGTCAGGGCCAGATTCACCCCTCCATGATGGGCGACCCGCACGGATCGCGCAAGAAAACTTGGGCAAGACTTGTGCAACAGGAGCCCAGCCGAGCACGCCGGGGTGGCTGACCTCACATCCGCGCACGCACCGGGCGGGGCGTTCGTCCCGCAGGGCGGGCAACACCGGGGCTCCAACTGGTACATAGGTCGCGTTCACCACCCACTTCTCCTGGAGGCCCCATGCCCGACCTGCCCGATCCCGAGACGATGGGTCCGGTGGACGTCGCCCTGATCCTGTTCGAGGGCAACGAGTTCAACGGCGACGTCGCCCCCGCCCTGGCCGAGCTGCAGCAGAACGGCACCGTGCGGATCATCGACCTCGTCTTCGTGATCAAGGATGCCGACGGCGTGGTCAGCGTCGTCGAGGCCACCGACACCGCGTTGTCCGATGCCTACGCAGCCGTCTCCGACAACCCGCTGGACCTGCTCAGCGACGAGGACCTCGAAAGCCTGGCCGACCAGCTCGACCCCGATTCCTCGGCCCTGGCCGTGGTGTGGGAGAACACCTGGGCCGCGCGCCTGGGCATGGCCGTGCGCGGCTCGGGCGGCGAGGTCGTCGCCCAGTACCGCATCCCGCACGAGACGGTGACCGCCGCGATCGACGCACTGCGAGAGGAGTAGGGACATGGTTCGACGAGGACGCCCCGGACTGATGGGGACGATGGCGCGCACCGCGGTCATCGCGGGCACCGCGACCGCGGTCAGCAAGGGGGTGTCGGGGGCGATGACCCCGGACGCCCCGAAGCAGGCGGCACCCCCGCCGCAGCCGTACGTCGACCCCGCCGCCCAGCAGGCGGCTGCGGCGGCCCAGCAGCAGGCCATGGTCGACGCGGCCGCCGCGCAGGCCGTCGCCCAGGTGCAGGCCCAGGAGGCGGCGGCCCAGGATGCCGCGGCTGCAGCGGCGAAGGCCGCCGATGACGAGAAGTTCACCAAGCTGGCCAAGCTCGGCGAGCTGCACAAGGCCGGGGTCCTCTCCGACGAGGAGTTCGCCGCAGAGAAGGCCAAGCTGCTCGCCTGATCCCGCCCCCGCCCCCCGGCTCGGCCCCCGGCCCCCGGCCCGGCCCCGGCCCCGCCGCCCCCGGCACCCTGACCTACTTCCGACCCCTCCTGCAGATTCTCCCGTTCTTGGCCGAATCTCCCCGTTGTCCGCGGAGATTCGGTGAAGAACGGGAGAACCTGCGGCGGGGGGCGGGGCGGGGGCGCGGCGGGGCGGGCGGTGGGGTGGGGGTGGGGTGGGGTGGGGTCAGCCCGGGACCACGACCGCACCGCCGCCGCGGCGACCGTCGGCGACGGCCATGACCGAGCCGTCGGGGTGGCGCTGCACGGCATTGACGCCGCCGAAGAAGATGTTGTGCGCCGGCCACACGTTGACCGGACCCAGCTCGCTGGCCCGCAGCCCGTCGATGAGCTCGGCACCGAGGTGCGGTTCGACCTGGAGGCCGCCGTGATCGGGATGCACGCGGGCAGCGGAGACCGCCGCGGCCAGGGACTCGCCGGAGTCGACGAGTCGCACGATCACCTCCACCAGCGAGGAGCGGATCCGCTCCGAGCCCCCCGTGCCCAGGGCCACCACGCCGCCGTCGGGATCGACGAGCACCGACGGGCTCATCATCGAGCCCATGCGCATGCCGGGAGGCGTGGCGTGGAACCCGTCCGGGTTGAGGTCGGCCTCCCCGAGCATGTTGTTCAGCTGGATCCCGGTGCCCGGGATGACGAAACCCGAGGTGACCCCGTTCGACGAGGTCATCGCCGCGACCATGCCGTCGGCGTCGACGGCGCTGGCGTGCGTGGTGCCGGTGGAGGTCAGAGGCGTGGTCCCCCCGGACCTGCGGTGATCGGTGGCCTCCACCAGCGTCTGCATCAGGGCGATCCACCCCCGCGGGTCGGCGGTGTCCACCTGCGGGGCCACACCGAGGGTGTCGGCGATGATCGAGCCGCCGAACGACGGCGGCGGGTTGGTGAACAGGGTGTGCCCGCCCCGGTGCGCGACCACGGGCGTGCGCGAGACCACCTCGTAGGCGTCCAGGTCGCCGGCGGTCACCATCCCTCCCTGGGCCATGGCCCGCAGCAGGGGCGCGGCGAACGGGGCGCTCTCCAACGAGGTGACCCGCCCGGCGGCGACCTTCTCCAGGAACCGGGCGAGGTCGGGGTTGAGCACGAGGTCACCGACCTCGAGGTAGCGCCCGTCGCGCTCGATCAGGGCCCGGCTCCCGGGGCTCAGCGAGACGAGGTCGCGGATCAGCCCGGAGAGCACAGCCTGCCCGGGCTCCAGCGGGACCCCCTCGGCGGCGTAGCGGCGGGCCGGCTCGACGATCGTGGCCAGCGGCAGGCGCGCGAACTCGTCGTGAGCCTCGAGGATCCCGGCGAGCATCCCAGGGACCGCCACCGAGCCCATGCCCAGGTAGAAGGTCTGGACGCTGCCCGGGTAGAGGACGTCCATCGGCAGGAAGTGCAGGTCGAGCTCTTCGCTGGGCAGGCCCCGGCCCGGGGTGTCGACGAAGAAGTCGCGCACGTGCACGGTGCCGTCGGGGGTGCGCACGACCAGGAACCCGCCCCCGCCGAGTGAGGTGACGGCCTGCTCGCAGATGCACGCGGCCAGGTGCGCGGCGAGCACGGCGTCCACGGCATTGCCGCCGGCGGCCAGGGCCCGGGCGCCGGCGCGGGCGGTGGCCCGGCTGCCGGCGGCGATCGCCGAGGAGCCGGGACCGCCGATTGCCACGGCACTGCCCACCGGATCCTCAGCCACCCGCGAAGCGTAGTCGCCCACACACCGTGGGCGGGTCCCGTGCACGAGGGCCGCCGGACTCCCCCTCACGATGCCCCGGCGCACAGGGGGGGGGCGGGGCGAAGGGTCCTTGTGCAGTCGAAACCGACGGTGGGAGCGTCGGATTCGACTACACCGCGGCGGTGGCGGGCATCGGGGGGCTCCTCACCGCCGCGCGGGTGCCCGTGCACCGGGGCGCGCTGGCTATCCTTGGCCATCGGCCAGCCGCGCGGTCCGGCGAGCACGTCTCGTGACCTGTTCGGTCGCCGGTGCCACGGTGCCGGCAGCAGTTCGGCGACGGCTGGCCACCGATCGGTCGGAGGATGTATCCCACTATGAGCATCTCGGTGCCCGGTGCCCCCGCGCAGGAGCTCGGCGAGGGCGCAGCCGTCCTCGCACTGCCGCCCGAGGTCGTGCACCTCGTCGACGCGATGGTCGAGCACCGGTCCGGCGAGCTGGCCTACATGCGCCGCTGGCTGCACGCCCGCCCCGAGGTCTCGCGCGCGGAGCACGAGACGACCGCCGCCCTGCGCGAACGGCTGATGGTCGAGGGCCTGGCGCCGCGCGTGCTGACCGTGGGCACGGGACTGCTGTGCGACATCGGCACCGAGGGCCCGCTGGTCGCCCTGCGCGCCGACATCGACGCCCTGGCGATGCACGATGCCAAGGACGTGCCCTACCGGTCCCTCAACGACGGGGCCTGCCACGCCTGCGGCCATGACGTGCACACGGCGATCGTGCTGGGAGCGGGGCTGGTGCTGCGCGAGCTCATCGGGTCGGGCCACGTGCGCGGCCGGGTGCGGCTGGTCTTCGAGCCCTCGGAGGAGGGCCTGCCCGGCGGGGCGATCGACGTGATCGCCGACGGGGGGCTGCAGGGCGTGAGCGCCATCTTCGGGGTCCACTGCGACCCCAAGCTGGACGCGGGCCTGGTCGGCTGCCGGATCGGGCCGATCACCTCGGCCTCGGACCACCTCGGGATCACGATGACCGGCCCCGGCGGGCACACGGCACGCCCGGCGCTGACGGTGAACCTCGCCGACGAGGCCGCAAAGCTGGTCCGCGAGCTGCCCGGGGCGGTGGAGGCGCTGCTGCAGGAGCAGGGACTGACGGGACCGGGCGCGGCGCGGGGCGCGGGTGAGGCCCCGGTCGGGGAGATCCGGCTCGTGTTCGGCACGATCCACACGGGGTCGGCGTCCAACGTGATCCCGAGTGAGGCCGAGCTGACCGGCTCGCTGCGCACCTCCGACCCGGCGGTCGCCGACGTGCTCCACGAGGTCGCGCCGGCGTCCATCGCCACCGTGCTGGGCACCGACATGACCACCGACGGGACGAGCTCGGCCGGCCAGCGACCCGATGGCCTGACCTGGGCCCTCGTGCACCGCCGCGGGGTCCCTCCCGTGGTCAACGACGCCGCCGCCACCCGGATGGTGGCCCGCGCGGCACGCCTGGCCGGAGGCCCGGACGTCGTGCGGGACACACCCCACTCGTGGGGCGGTGACACGTTCGGCTGGTACCTGCACCATGTGCCCGGCTGCTACGCGCGGCTGGGCACCAACTGGCCGGGCAACGAGGCGCTGCTCGACCTGCACCGGCCCACGTTCGACGTCGATGAGCAGGCGATCGGGTTCGGCGTGCGCACCCTCGTGCTGGCCGCGATCGGCTGGATGGTCGACCAAGGCTGAACGCCCGCGAACGGCGCGGCCGACGCCGCAGACCTGTCGCCCGACCGGACAGGGCCGGGGGCTGGGGCGCCCGCTCATGCTGCACGGCTCGGCGGCGTGCGAATGCGGCGGTCGCGCGGGCGGGTGGGTTCAGCCGTGGCGCGCGGGCGGTCGCGCCACCGCACCGGTGATGCCAGAATCACGTCCATGGCCGAGCTCACCGTGTACGGCGCCGATTGGTGCCCCGACTGCCGTCGCTCCAAGCGCCTGCTCGACCGGCTGGCTGTCCCGTACTCCTACATCGACGTCGACGCCGACCCCGAGGCACTGGCGGCGATGCTGGCCCTGACCAGTGGGCGCCAGTCCATCCCGGTGGTGCTCTTCCCCGACGGTCATCACCTCACCGAGCCCTCGGATCCCGCCCTGCGCGCCGATCTCGAGACCGCCGGCCTGCTGCCCTCCTGACCCGCGGGGCCACCGCGCGAGCGCCCGGCTCCGGCCCCGGCCGAGGACGGTCGAGCGCCGGCGGAGGGCCGTCGAGCCCAGAGGGTCGGTCAGCCGGGCGCGCCCGGCCCGGTAGAATCGGCCACGCCTGAATGCAGGCCCCGGCTCCCCCACGAGGATGCGAGCCCCCAACCCCCTTGGCTTTTCCCTGAAAGGTTCACCCGTGAATCGCAAGCTCCTCGCCGAGTTCCTCGGCACCTTCCTGCTCGTCTTCATGGCCGTTGGTGCGGCCGTCTTCGGCATCGGCGGCGCTGTCGGCGCCGATGGGCGGGGCCCGGCCTCGGGTACCGTCGGCGTGGCCCTGGCCTTCGGCCTGGTCGTGCTGATGCTGGCCTATGCGTTCGGGCCCGTGTCGGGCACCCACGTCAACCCGGCAGTCACCCTGGGCATGCTCCTGGCCCGGCGCATCCCGGGCCGTGAGGCCGCGGGGTACTGGGCCGCGCAGATCGCCGGCGGCATCGCCGGGGCAGCCCTGCTCAAGCTGTTCGTCAGCTCGTTCGGCGTCACGGACCGCACCGGCGGGCTGGGCACCAACTCCTACGACAACGGCCAGATCAACATGGCCGGCGCGTTCGTCCTCGAGGCGCTGCTGACCGCGGCGTTCGTGCTCGTGATCCTGCTGGCCACCGAGCGCGCGGCGACCCCGGCGCTGGCGGGCGTGGCCATCGGCCTGTCGCTGACGGCCATCCACCTGGTCGGCATCCCGCTGACCGGCACCTCGGTCAACCCGGCCCGTTCGCTGGGCCCGGCGCTGTTCGAGGGCGGCACCGCACTGTCGCAGGTGTGGCTGTTCATCGCCGCACCCCTGGTCGGCGCCGTCATCGGCTGGGCCGCCTGGGCCGCGACCCGCGTCGTCACCGCGGACGGCCACGTGATCGAGCTGCGCGAGGGCGCCGAGATCGAGGCCCAGGTCGCCCACGTCTGAGGCACTCGCCGCAGGACTGCACGCCCACCGCCCGTCACCCCGGCCATCACCGGGGCGGCGGGCGGTGCTGCATCGAGGGGCCCGGGGCCGGGGTCGCTGCGGGCCCAGACGGGGGCTGGGCGACAATCGCGCCATGGAGCACACCAGGCCCAGCTGGGACCAGTACTTCCTCGGGATCGCCGCGGCCGTGGCTGAGCGCGCGGACTGCCGCCGGCGACGCGTCGGCGCTGTGCTGGTCGCCAACAACCGGATCGTGGCCACCGGGTACAACGGGGCGCCCTCGGGGGGACCCTCCTGCTTGGCCGGCGAATGCCCCCGGGGACTGCTGGACGCGACCACCGTGGCCCCGGGCAGCTCCTACGACACCGGCGCCGGGGCCTGCGTGGCCCTGCACGCCGAACAGAACTGCCTGCTCTACGCCGACCGCAGCCGTGCGGAGTCGGCCACGATCTACGTCACCCACGAGCCGTGCGAGGGGTGCCGGCGGATGATCGCCGGCTCCGGGGTGATGCGCGCGGTCTGGCCCGAGGGCCAGTGGGTGGTCCGCGAGGCGCCGTAGCCGCGCCGGCCCCGTCGACTGGCGCCGCCTCAGCGCCTCGTCGCCAGCGCCGCGACCACCGCTGCCACGCCGAGGCCCAGGGCGATGGGATCGCGCCACGAGCCCCGCACGGGCCGCGCGATCGTGCGCGGGGTTCCGGCCCGCAGTCCCCGGGCGTCCAGGGCCGTCGCAAGCTGCCCCCCGCGGCGCAGCGCAGCGACGAGCAGCCGGAAGGTCATCGACCCGAACTCACGCGCCCGAGCGCCCACCCCGGTGCCGGACAGGCCCCGGGCGCGGCTGGCCCGACCGAGGATCGTCCACTCCTGGCCCAGCAGGGGAAGCAGGCGCAGCGCGGCGAGCACCGAGTAGGCGGCACGGGCCGGCACGTGGGCCCGGGCGACCAGGGCATCGGCCAGGGCGGTGGGGTCGATGGCCAGTGCGGCGATGAGACCGGGCAGCGCGACGGCGAGCACGCGGCTGGCCGGCAGCGCAGCCGAGGCCCAGGACTCGGCGCTGGTGAGGCCCCCCGAGCCGAGCAGCGCGTTGGACAGGGCCACGCTGGCCGAGGCGAGCAGCGCCGGGGCGCCCAGCAGCGCGACACGACGGGCCGGCACGCCGCCGAGCAGGGCCACGAGCAGGGCGAAGCCGGCCAGCGACAGGTTCAGGGCGATCGAGGTGGACAGCAGCGCCGCCATGCTGAGCAGCGTGGCTGCGCCGAGCAGCGCGAGCGGGTCGAGCCGGCGGAGTCCCGTGGGCGCGGTCAACAGCGCCGGCCCGGCACCCGGGGAGGCGGCTGGCCCGGCGGCCGGGGAGATGGCTGGCCCGACGCCCTCGGAGGCGGCTGAGCCGGCGCCCAGCCCGGCGCCCAGCCCCGCTCCCGGACGGGTGGCCCGCCCGGCGCCCGGAGAGGAGGCCGACCCGATGCCCGGCCCTGCGCCCTCGGTGCCCGGCCGGAGGCGGTCCTCCCCCAGCCGGAGCTCCCGCGCGGCGAGCACCCGCACGAGATCCGGGTCGTGGGTCGCCATCAGCACCGCGCCGCCGGAGTCCCGGTGCCCGGCGACGATGTCGACCAGCTCCGCCCAGGTGGCGGGGTCCTGGCCGAATGTGGGCTCGTCCAGGAGCAGGATCGGGGGTGCGGCGACCAGTGCCGTGGCCACGCTCAGCCGCCGCTGCTCACCTCCGGAGAGGGTGAACGGGTTCGCGTCAGCCACAGGGCTCAGGCCCAGGCGCGCGAGCATCGCCCGCGCCCGGAGGTCCGGGGAGCCGGGCGACGCGCCGGGGAGTGGATCGGCCGGACCAGTGGCCCGGTGCTGCCCGGCCGCCAGCCCATGGGTGAGCTCGTCGATCACCCGGCCGGTCAGGAACTGGTGCTCGGGGTTCTGGAAGACCACCCCGAACGTGGCCGCCACACGCGCCGATGGCCAGCGCCACGGGTCGCGGGCCGGCCCCGCGCTCGACGGATCCCCAGCCTCGGCCCGCACCTCTACCGCGCCGGTCGTGGGGGTCAGCAACCCGGCCACGCACGCGAGCATGGTGGACTTGCCGGCGCCGGGCGGCCCGGTCAGGGCCACGACCTCACCGGACCGCAGGTCGAGGTCCAGCGCTGCCAATCGCCCCGCCACCGCGACCCCGCGAGCCGCCAGCACCACGGGGCCGACGGGCGCAGCCGATCCCCGGGGGGCCAGGTGCTCGTGGTCGACCCACACCCGGCGCGCGAGGTCCGGCCGAGCCGCCAGGTGGCCCGCCAGCTCATCCCGGGCGAGGTCGACCAGCGAGCCGTCGTCGACGAGCAGCACGCGGTCGGCCCGCGCCAGCCACGGCTCGACGCGGTGCTCGATGACGACGACCGTGCACCCGATGGCCGCGCGCACGGCCTCGACAGCGGCCAGGACCCGGCCCGCTGAGTCTGGATCGAGGTTCGCCGTCGGCTCGTCGAGCAGCACCAGCCCGGGTTCGGCGACCGTCGCCGCGGCCACTGCCAGGGCCTGCTGCTGGCCCCCGCTCAGCGCGGAGGTGGAGCGGTCCAGGGCCACGTCCAGACCCACGGCATCCAACGCCGCGCGCACCCTGCTCCAGATCCGCTCCGGCGGCACCGCAGCACTCTCCAGCGGGAAGGCCACATCGTCGCCGACGGCCTCCATCACGAGGTTGCCCTCCGGCTCCTGCTGCACGAGGCCGGTGCCCGCCGCGCTGGCGCCCACCGTGCTGTGCCGTGGCTGCCCGGCAGGGCCCACCTCCGCCGTCACCTCCAGCCGGCCCACCGCGCCCTCGGGGGGCAGCACTCCGGCCAGTGCAGCGAGCAGGGTCGACTTGCCTGAGCCGGAGGGGCCCATGAGCACCACCAGCTGCCCGGGCTCGACGGCGAAGGACGCCCCGCGCAGGGCTGGCTGGGCACGACCCGGGTATCGGTAGGACCAGTCCTCGGCGAGGACGCGCGCGGTCACCGCGAGGGGGCGTCCACCCGCTCGCGACCCAGGGGGAACGCGTCGAGGGCGCCCGTGCGGGCCAGCCGACCGGCCAGCACGTGGGAGCCGAGCCCGGCGATGACCGCCGAGGAGACGAGGCACGCCCCGAGGTAGGCCAGCCGCCAGCCCGACGTCCAGTCCGGGTACCAGAAGATCGGGTCGAGGACCCCCGGCACCGCACCCGCCGCGGCGCCGGCCAGCAGCGAGGTGCGCCGGCCGAACGACCGGTAGCCCCCAGCCGCGAAGACCAGCTCGGGGGCCAGGCCCTGCAGCACGCCGTACCAGAGCACCGACAGGCCCCACCAGGCGCCGAGCAGCCAGGACACCGCCGCGGCCAGGAACGCGGTGGCCAGCGCGGCACCGGGCCGGCGGACCACCAGCATGCCCAGCACCCCGGGCACCAGCCACACGCCGTACATCAGGGCCTGGGCGGGCGGGAAGGCTGCGAACGCCGGACCGGTCGCGGTCCACACGAGGTTCCACGCCCAGAACACCACCCCCGAGACGACGGCCAGCACGGCCACGGTCACGATGTCGATGGTGCGCCACCTGCGCTGGTGCATGCCGGCCTCCTCAGGTACGGATGCCACGCCAGCGGGGGCGTACGACTTCCTTCGCCGGCATGACCCGGATCAGGTTCGAGGGTCTGCGGTCGCCCGCACTCTCAGCGCTCGTGGCGCTCCCCTGTCGTGGTGGGTCAACGGTAGCACCGCGTGGGGGCTGCAGCCCTCGCTGCGATGCGCCCGGAGCCCCCCCCCCGACACACCGGGTCCGACCGGCCGGAGGAAGGTGGACGTACCGGTGACCCGGGTGCAGGGTTGGCCCCGGACGAAGGGACCGAGGATGACCGGCAGGACTGCGACGAGGCGAGCTGCCCTGCGCGCGGGGGCGGTGGCCGCAGCCGGGCTGCTGATGGCGGCCTGCACGAGCGGCCCGGACTCGACGACGGACCCCTCGGCGCCCGCCTCCACATCCACGTCCCCCTCCGAAGCGGGTGGGGACGGGAACGGATCGCTCTACGTCACCGATTGGAACCCCGACGGCGGCCAGCTGACCATCACCCGCCGCGTCATCGCCGCCGACGGGTCCCTGGGACCCGGCTCGACGCTGGTCAGCGAGGAGGCCGACGCCTCCCTCTTCGCCGCGGTCTTCGACGGCCTGGACGGGGCTGCGCTGACCGGCACGGTCGCGGACTTCGAGACCACGGAGCTGCAGGACCGTGCCGCGGCGAGTGGAGCCGTGCGCAGCCGCGTCGAGGCGCCAGGCTGGTGCGCGGGGCAGACCGATTTCCGGGTCTGCGTGCTCGTCGACCGCGGGCGCGTGGCCCGCACCACCCCGATAGGCAGCGACAGCAGCACCCCGGCCCAGGACGCCTCGGTGATCATCACCTCGCTGGCCACGGGGACGACCGAGGCGACGTACGGGCCCTTCACGAACCTCACGATGATGAGCGCCTCGAGCACCCCCGGCGAGGTCCTGCTGTTCCTCTCCGACAAGCCCGACTCCGCCGAGGAGGACACCGGCCCTGGTCGGATCGAGGCCCTGGACACGGCCACGGGGTCGACCCGGACGCTGGGCACGTACCCGGGCGGGTGGTCGCCCGTGTGCGCCATCGGCCCGGACTCGGTGCTGGGGCTGAGCGTGGACGGGCCGCCGGTCACGCCGCCCGCGCCGGAGACGTTCTGGGCGATCGGACCGGCCTCGATCGCGCGCATCCCCTGGGACGGCGACGAGCAGGTGGTCGGCTGCTCGGCCGACGGGCGCTTCCTGTACCTGCAGCGGGTTCCGCAGCCGCCGGGCGAGACCACCGAGGACACCGAAGCCCCCAACCCGGCCTCGACGCTGGACCGGGTGACCCTGGCCGACGGGTCCCGGGAACCGGTGCTGACGCTGGACCCCGAGGTCTCGGCCGGGCCGATCACCCGGTAGTCCGTCCCGATCACGTGGCTCGCAGGCCCGCGCCGCGGCCGATCCCTGCGATCAGTCGTCGGTGAGGTACTCGTCGGCGAAGTCCGCTGGAGCGGCGATCGTGGCCCGGACCTCCTGCGCCGTCACGGCCAGGACGGGCGCCTGCGGCCAGAGCGGGGTGCCGGCCACGACGGGGATGCTCATCTGGCCGTCGACCGGGGAGAGCCCGTCCGGGGTGGTCGGCCCGGCCAGCCGCAGCGCGCCCGAGAGCGCGATGCTGGGCGGCAGCTCGCCGGGCAGGTCGATCGCCCAGCGCGGCTCCGGGTCGCCGTAGAGCGGGAACAGCACCAGGTAGTCGCTGCCGAAGCCGTCCCGGCCGCGGGCGTAGCGCAGGTCGACGCCCGTGCCCGCGGCGACCAGCTGACCCATCCGACGCAGCGGGAGCAGGCCGGTCCAGATCCGCCACGCCAGCATCCCCAGCCCCACCAGGAAGACGACGGAGGTGAGCACCAGGGTGCGGGTCATGGTGTCCCCGCCGTCGAGCAGGCGCGCGGGGCTGTACCCCATCACTGTGGGCTGCGGGTCGACCAGGACCTGGGCCCGTACGGTGCTGCCCTCGTCGACCCCGCCGCACGGTGCCGACGCCAGGTACTGCTCCCCGGCGCCGGGCCAGGTCAGCAGGCACGAGTCGAGCAGGGGGAAGCCGTCGACGGTCTGGACCGTGGCGGTGACCGAGGTGGTCGGCCCTGCGTCGAGTGCCAGGGCGGTCTGCCAGGCCTCGAGGGCGAACCACCCGCCCACGCCGAGCACGATCAGCGGCCAGATGAGGCGCAGCAGCCCCGCGCGGACCATGACCGTCCGGGTCGGCAGTGCGCCCGGGGTGCGGTCCCACTGCTCGTCGGCGGCCCGCGCGGCCAGGTAGGGCACCACCGTCGACCACCGGGTGGCGGAATAGCCGGGCAGCTCGATCCGCGCGTCGACCTCGGGCGAACGGGCCTCCCGGGTCGGCACGGCACCAGCCAGCAGGCCGCCGGTCGCGGCTGCGCGGCGCGAGCGGCGCCAGCGGACCACGCCGATCACCGCCCCGACCAGGGCCGCCAGGGCGAAGGCGCCGGCGAGCAGCCCGGCGCCGATCGTGGCGGACTCCTGGTTCCAGGCCTGGCCGTCGAGCGGTCGGGGAAGGACGGTGATCGGCACCTGCGAGCCCACGGCATCGGGGCCCTCGTAGCTGTGCGGGTCGACGCGGTCGCTGCGCTGCTCGCCCGTGCGCGGGTCGGTCCAGGTCACCGTGCTCTCGTCGTTGGCGTTCACCGAGACGACGGTGCCCTGGGTGTGGTTGCCGAGGGCAAGCAGGGCGAGGAAGCCGCCGACGACAGCCAGGGCGGCCGCCGCACTGGCCGCCGCCCACCCCGGCGGGCGCCACCCCGTCCAGTGGACCGCTGGCGCTGGATCCGCGGCACCGGCGTCGGCCTCCGCCACCCGAGCCAGGGCGTCGGTGATGGTCAGCGCCTGCTCGACGGGGACGGTGACGAGCAGCGCGATGCCCGTGGAGGTCACCAGCGTGAGCTCGGTCAGCGACTGGTCGGCGAAGACGCGGGACACCCCCCCTTCCGCGCGTTCGTGCATGCCGGCCACCCGCAGCCCCGGCAGGGCCACGCCGCCGGGGGCGCCCGCGTCGAACCACCACGCCCCGGTCCGGGTGACAACCAGGTCACCGGGCACGGGGTCGCGGTCGTCGGGCGCACCCTCGACGACCGCCTGCACGCGGAATGCCGCCGACCCGCCGGAACCGACCTCGCGGACGGCCCGCTCCGCCCGGCGACCCCGGTACCAGGCGACCAGGATCGACCCGAGGAACACCATCACGAACAAGTACCAGGGCACGAGGGCCTCCCCCCAACGGCCGGTCACCCCCCGGCGACCGCACTGCAACCTCCCTGAATTGTGCCTCCTCGCCCATCGCGGGCGGACCGGCGGGCTGGCTGCAGCTGCCGCCGCCCGTGGGCTGGCCGCGACTGCCGCCCGACACCGGGCGCGGGCGCGGGCGTCGACGCGGTCACGACGGCGCGGGCGCCCGGCGCCGGCTCAGCCCAGTGCCGTGCCCAGCGCCATCCCCGCGACGACAGCGGCCATGCCGAGCGCCACCGTGAGGGCGGCATAGACAAGCGCCCCCCGCGGCCGCCCCTCGCGCAGCAACGACCAGGACTCCCACGAGAACGTGCTGAAGGTGGTCAGCCCGCCGGCGAAGCCCACCCCCAGGGCCATCCGCGCCAGGTGCGCCGCCGCGTGCGCTGGATCGCTCTCGTCGAGATGCGCCTGCGTGGCGCCCAGGACGATCCCGAGCACGAGGCTGCCCACCACGTTGACCAGCAGCGTGGCCCACGGCAGGCGGGTCGGGCCCACGCGGGCGGTGATCCCCCGGTCGATCGCGGCCCGGCAGACCGCGCCGAGACCCGCGCCGACGGCCACGACGAGCAGGTCCCCGGTCATGGGTGCCCGCCCAGCACGGGGTCCTCGGCGAGCTCGGCACTGAGTGGGACCACCCGTTGGGCGACCCACCACCCGAGCCCTGCGGCCGCGATCCCCAGCGCCGTGGCACCCACGAGGTAGACCCCGGCAAGCCATGGCGCCCCCGCGCGCACCAGGGACTCGGTGTCGGCCATGAACGTCGACCACGTCGTGAAGGCCCCGAGGATGCCCGTGGCCAGGAACGGCCGCCACGGATGGGCCACGTGGCCCCGGCGCAGCCATCCGGCGAGCAGCACGGCCAGGACGAAGGCCCCGGCGAGGTTGACCATGAGGATGCCCCACGGGATCGCGCCCGGCTCGGCGGGCAGCGCCAGCCCGACGAGGAAGCGCGTGGTCCCGCCGAGCATGCCCCCGGCGAAGACCGCTCCGTAGATCGCCCACCCGGGCGGCGCCTCCCGACCCGTCCCGGGCGGGGCCGGGGGCACGGGTCGGTCAGCGGGCGCGGGCGGCATGGGCACATGATCCCGTGCGCCGACGGGCGAGCGGCGACGGGCGAGCGCCGCGCGAGTCGCGGGCCGCGTCAGCAGCGCGAACCCGGCAGCCGTGCGCAACCCACCGATCGAGCATCACCGATTTGTGTCATGTCCTTCGAGGTGACGGACCCGAAGGACATCGTGCTGGAGGCAGCCCCCAACTGGGACTACAACGACGCGACGTTCTCGACCCGGGGGTGAGCGGGCCGGCCACGCGGCTCAGGCCCCGGCGAGGACCCCGCGGAGCACCTGCGCCACCTCCGGGTGGTCGAGCAGGTCCAAGTGGCCCACACCCGGCAGGTGCACCCGCTGGGCGGTGACCTCCTCCGGGACGGCGAAGGCACTCGTCGCACTGACCATCCCGTCGCCGAGCGGGGTCAGGGCCAGCGCCGTGGCCCGCGCGCGGGCACCGGCCCGCGCAGGGTCGGCCAGGGTGCCGGCGACCAGGTGCCAGGCGACGTCGGGATGGGGGGCGGCGACAGCTGCATCGCCGAGCTGCTTGATCCCGATGCTGCGCTCGTCGCCCAGGGCCGCGATCGGGGCCACCAGAGGGCTGGCCGAGGCCAGCGCGAGGGCCCGCCGGGAGACCCGCTCCAACGGTGCGCCGGCGTGCGGGGTGCCCAGCGTCACGACATCGGTCACCAGGGCACGCCAGTCCCCGCCGGCGGCCAGCGCCTCACGGATCACGAGTCCGCCCATGGAGTGGCCGACCAGCACCAGGCGCGCGACGGGCACGGGCCACTGGGCCGCAGCCCTGCCGAGCAGGGCTGCGAGCTCCAGGCCGGACTCGGCGATGGACTGGCCGGTGGTGTAGCGCACGGTCAGCGGCGTCGCCCCGCACTCGCGGGCGAGGTCGAGGTAGGAGTCCGACCACATCGCTTCGTGGCTGCCCAGCCCATGGACGAGGACCAGCAGCGTCGGGCGGGCCTCGGTCAGGGCGCTGAGGTCCCCGATCGGGGCGCCGAGGTCGCGCACAGCCATCGGTCCGGCCAGCGCGTCCAGGTCGGCGTCGCTGCGCAGGCGGTCGCCGAACGCGGCCCCCAGGGCGGCCAGCAGGGGCACCGAGTCCGGCTGGTCGGCGGCAGTCGGCGCCGCGGGGTCGGTGCGCGCCCGCAGCACCGGGGCCGAGGCACGCCCGAGGGCCCGGGCGGCCCCGGCCACCGTGGCGTAGTTGGCGCGGGCAGCCAGGGCAGCGGCCTCGACGGGCAGCTGGGCAGCCGCGCCCAGGGGGCTCAGCGCACCGCGGACCAGGTCGATCATCGCCTCGTGAGTGCCGGCCACGGACTCGGTCACCCGGGCGACAGCTCCCCCCGCGGCGATCGCAGCGGCGGCGCGCTCGGCGGCGTCCATCTCTCAGAGGGCCAGCGCGCCCACGCGCACCGGCGGGGCGAGGATGCCCAACTCGGACTCGTCGAAGGCGTCGATCTCGTCGAACCCCTCGACCGGACGGGAGCCCAGGCCGGTCAGCGAGCCCAGCCCCGCCGCGGCCAGGCGGCGGGCGGCCCGGGCCCAGCTGTGCGGACTGGTCAGCGAGATCCGCGGCAGGCGCGAGGTCTCCACGATCGGCCAGCCCCGCTCCTCGGCGAGTTCACGCAGCTCCGGCTCGGGGTTCACCGCCACCGGGTGGCCGACGGCCAGCAGCATCGGCAGGTCGCTGGCCGAGTCGGTGTACGCGTAGGAGGCGGCCAGGTCCCAGCCGTGCTCGGCGGCCAGGGCGCGCAGCACCTCGGCCTTGCCCTCGCGGTAGCAGAAGGGCCCGGCCAGTGCGCCGGTGTAGCGACCCTCGGCGTCGATCTCCGACGTGGTTCCGGTGCCGAGCTCCAGGCCGGCGGCGTCGGCCAGGCGGGAGACGATCTCGGTGGGGCTCGCGGAGAGCACCACGCGGTCGCGCCCGGCGGCGGCATGCTCATCGAGCACCTCGCGCATGGCGGGGGTGATCGAGTCGACCAGACGATCGAGGAAGTGCTCGGAGAGGGCGATGACGTCGGCGGCGGGGTGACCGGCCACGGCGGCGAGGATCCGGTCGCGCACCGCGGCCGAGCGCTCGTCGCTGGCGCCCTGCAGCAGGAAGGACAGGCCGTGGCGGAGGTCGCGGGCCAGCTCGGCCGGCGAGACCATCCCGGCACGGAACGCCGCCCGGGCCAGCGGGATGTTCGCCGAGCCGGGGATCAGGGTGCCGTCCAGGTCGAAGAAGGCGGCGGCGCGACCCGTCGCAGGGCGGCGCGCGGCGGCCTGCACAGCAGCGGCGAGGCCGGCCGATCCGGTGGTCGCAGTGGTCTGGGGGTTCATGTGAAGCGTCATGTACCGATTCTTCCACTCAACTCAGGCGCAGAAACGGCCTGCGTCAGCACAAGTGAGGGCGCTCCCTTTAGCATCGTGTGCTAGATCCGTGCGCAGTATCGGGGCCAGCCGCCCTCCCCGTCACGTGCGCCTGGAGCACCCTCGTGGGATGGGTAGCATTCACGGATGCAGAGCACGAGGCGCGGCGCCACGGCGGCGCGCACCGCGCCCGGCCCCCAGGTCGACTCGGTGACCGGTGAGGTGCTCTTCCGCCTGGACTCCGACGACAGCTGGACCCCGCGCCGGGTCTGGTTCCACCTGCGCGACTACGGTGCCGACCCCACGTTCCACCAGGAGGGCGACCAGTGGGTCGCCCGGATCCCGCGGCCCCCGGTGGCCCGCATGGAGTACCTGGTGGTGCTGGCCGGAGCCGACGGCGGGGAGATCATGGTCCCCGACCCGGCCAACCCACGCCGGGTGCGCGGGGTCTTCGGCGACCACTCCCTGATCGAGTTCCCCGGCTACGCGGCCCCGTGGTGGATCGCGGTGGCCGATGCCGCCGAGGCCCAGGCACGTCGCGACGCCCGCGCCGCCGAGGCCGCGGCACGTCGGCGCGGCTCGGGCCTGGTGCCCACGCCCTGGCGGCGGCCGTGGGCCTCGGCCGGCGCCGGGTTCGTGCCCGTGCAGGTGCCGGTGGCTGGCAGCGACCTCGCGGCCGGTGACCCCCCGGAGGCACATCCGGGCGAGGGCATCGCCTCCGTTCGGTGTGCGGCCCCGCTCGACCGGCGACGACCGGATCCTGCGCACGCCCAGCGCCCTGGCACACCCCTCGTCGCAGGACCAGCCCCGCACGTACGGGCACGCCGACGCCGTGCCCGGGGGACCGCCGAGCGCCGAGCCGACCGCCCCAGAGCCCGAACCCGACTCCGACCCGGCCTCGCCCCTCGACCCGGCCTCGCCGAGCGGCACCCTCGTGGCCCACACCGCCTCCCCGACCCGGTCATCGACACCGAGGCCGCCGTCGCGGTCACCGGCCAGCTGCACGTCCCCGCCGACTCGACGCCGATCGAGCCGCTGCCCCTGCTCGTGGTGCACGACGGCCCTGAGTACGCCGATCTGGCCCAGCTCCTGCGCTACCTGGCCACGCTGGCCCGGATCGACCCGGACCTGCGCTGCCGCGTGCTGCTGCTCACACCCGTCGACCGCGACCGCAGCTACTCGGCCTCCCCGGCCTACGCCCGCGCCCTGGTCACGGGCATGCTGCCCCAGGTCACCGCGGGCCTGGCCACCTCCGGTCGACCCGTGGGCGTCGGGGCCAGCCTCGGCGGCCTGAGCCTCATGCACGCGGCCCTGACCTACCCGGGCACCTTCGCCGGGGTGTTCAGCCAGTCGGGCTCGTTCTTCCGCCCGCGCTTCGACGGCCGCGAGCGCGGCTATCGCTTCTACAACCGGATCGTGCGCTTCGTCGACACCATCGACACCGACCCCGCCCGCCTGGCCGACCTTCGGGTCACCCTCACCTGCGGCACCGGCGAGGAGAACCTCGACAACAACCGCGCGCTGGCCCGCCGGCTGGCCCGGATCGAGGTTCCGGTGGACCTCATCGAGAACCCCGACGGGCACAACTACACCGGTTGGCGCGACTGCCTGGATCCCGGCCTGCGCCGGCTCCTGCGCTCGGTGTGGGGAGGCAACATCCCCCAGTAGGCACCACACTGTGCGCCATGCGGCGCGACGAGTGGCAGGTCTGGGCACCCTCGTTCGGGACGTCCGGGCACGTGATGGCCTACGGCCACTGGGGCACGCCGGTGCTCTACTTCCCGTGCGAGGGCGGCAGCGCGCGCGACCTCGAGGACCACGGCATCATCGATGTGCTCGCCCCGGCGATCGAGGCCGGCCGGATCAAGGTCTACGCGTGGACACCTACGACCTGCGCCTCGTGGTCGAACACGTCGATCCCCAGCGAGGAGCGGGCACGCAGGCACAACGCCTACGACGCCTGGATCATCGACGCAGGTCGCCCCCGCGATCCACGGCGACTGCGGCGGCTGGACCCCGATCGTGACCGCCGGGGCCAGCATGGGCGCCTTCCACGCGGCGAACTTCGCGCTGCGCCGCGCCGACCTGTTCCCGCACGCCGTCGGGCATGTCGGGCAACTACGACCCGGCGTCGTGGCACGGCTGGGGCGAGCATGGGCGACGCGCTCTACTTCAACAACCCGATGGCCTACGTGCCCAACCTGTACGGCGATCACCTGGCAGTGGCTGCGCCGCCGGGTGTTCATCCAGCTGGTCGTCGGGTCCAGGGCGTGTGGGAGGACACCCGACCGGCGCGCTGGCCAGCACTCGTGGGCCCTCGCCACGCGCTGCTGGGAGAAGGGGATCCCCGCACGAGCTCGACGTGTGGGGCACGACACGCCCCACGACTGGCCGTCGTGGCGGCGCCAGGCTCGTCAACCACCTGACCGATGCTCGCTGATCGACCTCCGGAGGACGACGATGGACAACGCCACCCGTCCCACCTCATCGGGCTGCTGCTCGGCACCGAGGACGACTGGCCCGCGGCGTTCGAGACCCTCGTGCGCGCCGGCTCGGCCCGATCCGCGACGGCGCGCGGCGCGACGCACGACATCGACGTCGAGCGGATCACCATCGAGCCGTTCGACCTGCGCGACAAGCCGCGCCACGACCTGGTGATCGACCGGCTCGCGTACTGGTACTACGTGCCCGCGCGAGTGGCTGAAGAAGGTCGCGCTGATGGACGACGTGTACCTGCTCAACAGCCCGTTCACGTTCCAGTCGATGGAGAAGCACGCGGCCTACTGCGCGATGATGCGCCTGGGCCTGAAGGTGCCCGAGACCGTGCTGGTGCCGTACAAGAACCCGCCGGACCACGCCAAGTACGCCTACACCGCCGAGCGGTACAACCAGCCGTTCGACCTCGACGAGATCGCCGAGCAGATCGGCTACCCGCTGTTCATGAAGCCCTTCGACGGCGGCGGCTGGGTGGGCGTCGTCGCGGATCAACGACCGCGACGGACCTGCACCGCGCCTACGACGACTCCGGCGAGCGGCTGATGCACCTGCAGGCGGCGGTCGACGGCTACGACGTGTTCGCCCGCTCGCTGTCGATCGGCGCCCGAGACGATGGTCATGCACTTCCAGCCCGACGAGCCGATGCACGACCGCTACGCCGTGGACCACGACTTCCTGTCCGCCCGAGGTCGGCGACGAGGTGCGTGACGATCAACCGCACTGGTCAACGCGTTCTTCAGGTGGGAGTTCAACTCCTGCGAGATGCTGGTCAAGGCGGCGTGGATGGCGCGCGCGACGAGGTGTACCCGATCGACTACGCCAACGCCTGCCCGGACGTCGCGATCACCTCCCTGCACTACTACTTCCCCTGGGCGATGAAGGCGCTGGTGAAGTGGAGCGTCTACTGCCTGGTGACAGACCGACCGACGTCGGCTCGACATGCAGACCGCGCGCTACTTCGCGATCGCCGACCGCGAGGACCTCTCCTACGAGGAGAAGCTCGCCGGCTACCGCAAGCTCGCCGACGAGTACTTCGACACCGACCGCTACTACGACTGGTGCGACTCGCGGCTGCGCAACTTCGACGAGATCGTCCTCGAGTGGTTCACGGGCCCCGGCATGGACGCGGTGATCGTCGACACCGTGCGCGCGACCTTCCCGGCCCACGAGCACGACAAGTTCATCGAGCACTTCCGCGGCCTGGTCGCGCTGTGGTGCCGCGACGAGGCGACCCGCCTCCAGTCGGCCCAGTTCATCCACCGCTGACCCGCGGCGCGCCCCGCCCCGCACGCCCCCCCCGCCTACCCCACCGCCTACCCCACGCGCCCGCCCCCCCGCGCCCGCCCCCACGCGGCGCCCGCCCGCCGCGCCCTCACGCCGCGGAATCTCCCGTTTGTGCTCGAATCTCCCGTATTGCGGGGAGATTCGAGCACCTTCGGGAGAATCTGCGCCGGGGGGCGGGGCGCGGAGGCGGCGCGGGGCGCGGGGCGGGGCCGTGGCGGGGTGGCGGGCGGGGGTGGGGTGTGGTTCGGGGCGGGGTGCTGGGGGTGGGACGATTGCCCGATGCGTGCGATCCGGCAGTCCCCGAAGCTCCTCAACGTCCGCTACGACGTCCGGGGCCCGATCCTCGTCGAGGCCCAGCGCCTCGAGTCCGAGGGCCACAAGGTCATGAAGCTCAACATCGGCAATCCCGCGCCGTTCGGCTTCGAGGCTCCCGAGTCGATCCTCGTGGACATGATCGCACAACCTGCTCCTCGGCGCAGGGGTACTCCGACTCCCGCGGCATCTACCAGGCCCGCACGGCGGTCGCGAACTTCTACCAGGCCGAGGGCCTGCTCGACGTCGACGGTCGACGACGTCTTCATCGGCAACGGGGTCAGCGAGATGATCTCGCTGACGCTGCAGGCCCTGCTCGACGACGGCGACGAGGTGCTCGTGCCGGCGCCGGACTACCCGCTGTGGACCGCGTCCGTGACCCTCTCCGGCGGCCGCGCCGTGCACTACCTGTGCGACGAGGCCGAACGACTGGAACCCGAGCCTCGAGGACATCGAGTCGCGGATCACCGAGCGCACCCGGGCGATCGTGCTGATCAACCCGAACAACCCCACCGGCGCGGTGTACTCCGAGGCGATCGTCAAGGGCTTCGTGGAGATCGCCCGCCGCCACGACCTGGTGCTGCTGGCCGACGAGATCTACGAGAAGATCCTCTACGACGGGGCGCGCCACGTGCATGCGGCGACGTACGCCGAGGACATCCTCTGCCTGACGTTCAGCGGCTTGTCGAAGGCCTACCGGGTCGCGGGGTTCCGTAGCGGGTGGGTCGTGGTGACCGGTGCCCGGCACCGCGCCGCGGACTTCCTCGAGGGCCTGACGCTGCTGGCCAACATGCGGATGTGCGCCAACGTGCCCGCGCAGCACGCGATCCAGACCGCACTCGGCGGCTACCAGAGCATCAACGACCTGGTGCTGCCCGGCGGGCGGCTGATGGCCCAGCGCGACGTCGCGCACGCGCTGCTCACGGCGATCCCCGGCGTGACCTGCGTGAAGCCCAAGGGGGCGCTGTACCTGTTCCCGCGGCTGGACCCCGAGGTCTACCCGATCGCCGACGACCAGGCGTTCGTGATCGACATGCTGCGGGCCACGCACATCCTGATCACCAATGGCACCGGGTTCAACTGGCCCCACCACGACCACGTGCGCATCGTGACGCTGCCCAGCGTGGAGGACCTCACGTATGCGATCGGGCGGATCGCCGAGTACCTGGAGACGGTGCGCAGCTGAGGCGCGCCGCCGGTGGGCCGGTCGGCCGAGATCCGCGCGAACAGGCTGCTGACGAGCCCCGCGACCCGCGGCCCGTGTGCCGAGTCACCGCGGGCCGTGTGCGAGCACTGCGGGCCGTGGGCGGGATCCCCGCGGGCCGTGTGCGGGGTCCCCGCCGGCCGTATGCCGTGCCTCCGTCAGCCGGTGACGACCCGGGCCACCGCGACGTACTGCACCAGGTACGCCGCGATGGTGAAGGCGTGGAACAGCTCGTGGAAGCCGAACCATCCGGGGCTGGGGTTGGGGCTCTTGCGGGCGTAGATCACCCCGCCGATCGTGTAGAGCAGGCCGCCGAGCGCGAGCAGCGACACGGTGACCAGGCCGTACGCGGAGTACAGCGCCGGAAGGAAGAACACCGCGACCCAGCCCAGGCCGATGTACGAAGCCGTCACGAGCCAGCGTGGTGCGCTCGTCCAGGCCACGCGCACGATGAGGCCGACCAGCGCGATCGACCAGACCAGGCCGAGGATCACCCAGCGCAGCGTCGCCGAGGGCAGCGCAGCGGCGAACGGGGTGTACGAGCCGGCGATGAACAGGTAGATGTTGGCGTGGTCGATCTTGCGCAGGAACGCGTTGACCGAGGGGCGCCCGGCACCGAGGTGGTAGGCCGCGCTCACGCCGAACAGCAGCACCGTGGTGAGCACGTAGATGGCCACGGCCGCGCGCAGGGCCGGGGTCGGGGTGACCACCATGAGGATCAGGCCGAGGATCAGCGCCAGCGGGGAGGCACCGAAGTGCAGCCACCCGCGCAGCTTGGGCTTCATGACAGCGACGCCATGCTCGAGGCGGGCCTCGGCGTGGGTACGGGCGTCGGCCAGCCGGGCGGCGAGACCCGAGGCGTCCGCGGGGCTGGGGTCCGCGGGGCTGGCGTCCGGGGGGCTGGGGTCCGCGGGTGCCGCCGGAACCGCGTCCGCGCCGGTGGGGGGATCGGCTCGGTGCAGTCCCGTGCCGTCATCCATCAGCCCAGTCTGCTGGGTCGAGGGGCCTGCGGTCATGGCGAACTCCAAACCTACGGAAACGTAACTTTTCCCAGAGTAGGTTACGGTCGCGTAGGTTTCCAAAACGCCTGCGTGATCGCAGCGTGGGTCAATCCGGCGTGGCCATCTCGTGGCGGACCGTCTCGGCCCACCCGTCGGCCAGCGGCCGGGGCGCATAGCCCAATTCGCGGCGCGCCTTGGCGTTGGTCGCGATGTAGGTGGTTCCCGAGACCACCCGCAGGCCCTCGGCGGTGTACTGGTCGGGCAGTGGAACCACCTTGCCGAGAACGCCCGCGACCGGGGCCATCGCGCGCATGACGCCGGACGGCGCCCCGATCGGCGCCCGGCGCCCGGACACGTCCGCGGCCACCGACATCGCCTCCTGCAGCGTGTGCGAGGGCCCCGCGATGATGTAGGTCCGCCCGGCCGGGGCGAGGTCCATGGCCAGGATGTGCCCGTCGGCGATGTCGTCCACGTGCGCCCAGGAGTAGGCCGTGCCCGTGGGGACCGCCGGCATGCGCCCGCGGAGGAACTGGCGCAGGGTGGTGCGCACCGAACTCGTGTCCCCGGGGCCGTAGACCAGGCCCGGCATCACGATGACCAGCGGCAGGCCCTCGGCGATCCGCGCCGTCGCGATCCGGTGCGCCTCGGCCTTGGTCGTGTCGTACAGGCTCAGGTGCCGGCCGACGAAACGGTAGGACTCGTCGACCTCCACCCCGTGCGTGTCGGAGTTCACGGCCAGGGTGGAGGTGTACACGCCCTTGGGAGCACCGACCTCGGCCATCACGTCGAGCACGTTGCGGGTGCCGTCGACGTTCGTGGCCCAGGCGGCGTCGTGGTCGGCCGAGCCGACCCTGTACCAGCCCGCGATGTGGAAGACCCCGTCGACGGCGTGCATCGGCTCCACGAGGCTCGCCCGGTCGGACACGTCGCCGCGCACGAGCTCCACGCCCATGTCGGCCAGGTCTCGCGCCCGGGACGGATCGCGCACGACCGCGACGACCTCGTCGCCCCGCTCGCGCAACTTGTGCGCCACGACGCCGCCGATGAACCCGGTCGCACCCGTCACGAAGTACCTCATGAAGGGGAGCCTAACCGCGGCCGCCGCACCACGCGCCCTCCTCCTCGGCCCAGGGATCGCCTCGCGCCGCCGACGCCACGGCATCCGGGCTCGGCCGGGCCGCCGCTTGCGCCCGTCAGCACCGCGCGTGACCATGGGCCCGTGGACCCGACTCCCCCGTGCGCGCGCTGCGGTCACGACGCCGAGGTCGACATCGCCGAGCTGTGGCTGTGCCTCGACTGCTACCACGTGGCGGGCTCGACGTGCGCGGGAGTGGGCCCGCTGGCACGCACCCGATCGACCACGGGGGGCCCCGCGCCGGGTGAGGCGGAGGTCTGCTGACGATGCGGATCCTGGTCACCGGCATGTCCGGCACGGTGGCGCCGAGGTTCCACGCCCGGGCCCGCGACGTGGGGCACGAGGTGCTGGGCTGGGACCGTGGCCGGGTGTCGCCCGACGACCCCGGGGCCTGCCAGCAGTTCCTGGCCGCCACGGCCCCCACGGCGATCGTGCACATGGCGTTCGGAGCCGAGGCATGGGCGGGACTGCTGGCCGGTGCCGCGGCAGAGCGCAGCATTCCGTTCGTCCTGACCTCGACGTCGATGGTCTTCGCACAGCGACCCGATGGGCCCTACCCGATCGATGCCCCGCGCACGGCGACCGACGACTACGGCAGCTACAAGGTGCGCTGCGAGGATGCGGTGCTGGGTGCAAGCGCCGAGGCCATGGTCGCGCGGCTCGGGTACCAGATCGACCAGGACGGGCACGGGAACAACATGCTCGCCCACCTCGACGCCGAGCAGGACCGTACGGGGCGTGTCCGCGCCAGCACGCGATGGATCCCCGCGGCTGCCTTCCTCGACGACACGGCTGCCGCGTTGCTGGGCCTGCTCGAGGGACCCTCGCCGGGCGTGCACCACCTCGACGGCAACGCCGGCCCTGCGTGGACGCATGCGCGGATCGTGGCCGCACTCGCCGAGCAGATGGGGCGCGCGTGGCACATCGAGCAGGCTGCTGAACCCGTCCACGACCAGCGCCTGCTCGGGTCCGAGCGGATTACGGCGATCGACACCCGGCTCAGCTGAGCCCGAGCGCCGCGGCCCGGCGCAGATCCGTCCGGCTCACGTGTCGAAATGCCGCCACCTCGCGCGACACACTGATGACGGCACCCCAGCCGTCCGCAGCGAGAGGAACCACCATGAAGTACGTGCTGATGTACACCTCCAGCCCTGAGGTCGACGCCACCATCGACCCCGCAGACGCCGAGGCCGTGTACGGCGAGGTGTTCGGCTGGTTCGAGCGCAACGGCGCTGCCTTCTCCGACTCGGGCGCCGAGCTCCAGGGCGTGCAGACGGCCACCACGGTCCGCGGCGAGGCGGGCTCCGTCGTCGTCGATGGGCCGTTCAGCGAGGCGAAGGAGGTCATCGGAGGGTTCAGCGTGATCGACGTTCCCGACCTCGACGCCGCCATCGCGCTGGCCCGGACCTGGCCGATGCTCCGGTTCCCCGGGGTGTCGGTGGAGATCCGCCCGGTCGTCGACCACTCCGGGCACATGGGATAGCCGCATGGACGCGCAGGTCGACCTCGAGCGGGTGATCCGCTCGGACGCGGGCCGGCTGGTCGCCCGGCTGGCCCGCGTGGTCGACTTCGACACCGCCGAGGACGCGGTGGCCGAGGCGGTGGCCGATGCCTGGGCCACCTGGCCGGTGACGGGCGTCCCACGCAACCCCGGCGGGTGGCTGGCCACTGCGGCCCACCGCAACGCGATCGACCGGCTGCGCTCCCGGGAACGGACCCAACGGCTCGTGGATCGGCTCGGGGCCGACCCGACGTGGGCCTCGGAGGGCACCGAGCCACACACCGAGCGGGATTGGCAGGGGACCCCGTCTACGGGCGTCCGCGGGTCGGCATCGCCGACCCAGCCCCCGGACGAGCGGATCCCGATGCTGTTCGCGGCGTGCCACCCCGCCCTGCCGGTGGAGTCGCGGCTCCCGCTGACCCTGCGCGCCGTCGTGGGGCTCACGACCGAGCAGATCGCGCGGGCCTTCCTGGCCCCCGCGCCCACGATCGGCCAGCGGATCAGCCGGGCCAAGCGCAAGATCGTCAGCGCCGGGATCAGCCTCCGGGTCCCCGACCCCGTGGACCTGCCCGCACGCCTCGACGACGTGCTGGCCGTCTGCGCGCTCATGTACAACGAGGGCTACCTCACCTCCACGGGGCCCGGGATGGACGATCGCGCACTGGCTGCGGACGCCATCTGGCTGGCCTCGCTGATCGCCACGGCCTTCCCGGAGGAGCCCGAGGCGTTGGGACTCCTGGCCCTCATGACCCTGCAGGACGCGCGTCGGGAGGCCCGCACCGCCGGGGGGCGGCTGGTGCGACTGCCCGAGCAGGACCGTTCCCTGTACCGCACCGCCGACATCGCCCGCGCCGTGGCGCTGATCGAGCGTGCGGCAGCGATCGGCCGCGGTCGGGCGGGGCCCTTCCAGCTGCAGGCGGCGATCGCGGCGGTGCACTGCGAGGCGCCGACCTGGGCCGGCACGGACTGGCTGCAGATCGTGATCCTCTACGACATGCTGCTGCACCTGGCGCCCTCGCCGGTGACCCGGCTCAACAGGGCGATCGCCAGCGCCGAGGTGTTCGGACCGGCCCAGGCCCTCGTGGAGGTCGACGCCCTCGGCGGGCGCCTGCATGCCTACGCGCCCTGGCACGCCACCCGCGCCGAGCTGCTGCGCCGGCTCGACCGCGAGGACGAGGCGCGCGCAGCCGACGCCGTGGCCCTCACCCTGACGGCCAACCCCGCCGAGCAGGTGCTGCTGCGCGAGCGGCTCGCCCGACCGCCCACGCCCGCCTAGGGTGCAGGTGCTTCGTGGCGGATGAGGCGGGCGCCGGGTCACGCAGTCTCAGGCCCGCCCGAGCGCGCCGGGCCAAGGCGCTCCGCGTCCTCCTGCTCCGCCCGCTCGGCCTGCTCGGGGTGCTCGGCCGGCTCCGCACACTCGGCATGCTCCGCCTGCTCCGCCTGCTCGGCCTGCTCGGCCTGCTCGGCCTGCTCGGCCTGCTCGGCCTGCTCCGCCTGCTCCGCCTGCTCCGCCTGCTCGGACCGGTCGATCCGCAGCACCGCGAGGGCCACCGCCCCGGCGATCAGCGCCCCCAGGAGGGTGGCGAGCACCCGTTCGAGGGCATTGCTGGCCGTCTGCTCGGCGGTCCCGGAGCCCAGGAGCACGACGAAGGGCGTGAGGTAGGCCACCTGTTGGGCGTAGCGGCCGAGCACCGCGCTGGCCACCATCGGCACCAGCAGCAGCCCGGCGACCGCCAGTGACGCCCATCCGGGCAGCAGCAGGGCCAGGCCGAGGCCCAGCGCCGCCCCCAGCACGGTGCCGACCACGCGCTGGCGTGCGACGTCCTGCGTCTCGCGGCCGTACGGCCGCAGCACGACCGTCATGGTCATCACCATCCAGTAGCCGTGCGGGACGTCCCACCGCGTCATCAGCCAGACCGCCAGCCCCACGACCGCGGCCATGGCCACCGCATGGCGCCACGCCTCGCCGGCACCGACCGCCGCGGGTGCCGCGTCCGGTCGCTCGTGGGCTCCGAGCAGCAGGCTCACGATCAGCGCACCAGCCAGGACACCGAGCCCGACCCGCGCGGGGTCGAAGGACGTCGGGATGCTGGTGTAGACCGCGGCGATGGTGGGCAGGCCGGCGAGCAGGCCGGTGGAGACCACGTTCGCCGGGGCGACCAGCAGGCACGCCAGGGCCGCGAAGCACGCAGCGGGCAGGGCCTGGCCGTGCACGCCGACCGCGGCGACCGCGGTCAGGGCGGCGGGCACCGACAGGGCCAGTGCATAGCGCCGCGGCACCGCCAGAGCCGGTGCCAGGCCGCCGGTGTAGCCCAGGCCGACGGCCATCGCCGCCGTGGCCCCCACCAGCGCGTAGGCGACCACCACGGGCACCAGCAGCGCCACGATCACCCGCAGCGAGCCGCGCAGGACCGGGACCGGGATGGCCCAACCCTGGGCGAACCCCGGCTCGGGCACGGGCTCGGGCCTGGCCGCCGGCTCGTGGGCGGCTCGGTCGGCGGGCATGCGCATCAGGGTAGGCGTCGCGCCGTCCGGGAGGGCGACCCGCGCACCACGGCCGCTGGCGTCGGACTCGCCATCGGCAGTCCGCCGCAGTGGCACAGGACTGCGGGCCGTCACGGGCCGTAGCCTTCGGCCCATGCACTCCAGCACCGCCCTGCTGACCGACCACTACGAGTTCACGATGCTCGATGCGGCGCTGCAGGCCGGCACCGCGTCGCGCCGCTGCGTGTTCGAGGCGTTCGGCCGCCGCCTTCCGCGCGACCGCGCCTATCTGGTCAACGCCGGGACGGGGCGCCTGCTGGACCTCATCGCCGACTTCCGCCTCGGTGACGACGAGCTCGCCCACCTCGAGCGGGCCGCGGTGGTCTCGCCCGGAACGCTGGCGTGGCTGGCCCAGTACCGCTTCGACGGCGACATCGACGGCTACGCCGAGGGCGAGCTGTTCTTCCCCGGCTCGCCGCTGATGACGGTGCGCACCGACTTCGCCACCGGGGTGGTCCTGGAGACCCTGATCCTCTCGGTGCTCAACCACGACGTGGCCGTGGCCTCCGCGGCCAGCCGCATGTGGGTGCAGGCCCGGGGCCGCCAGCTCATCGAGATGGGCTCGCGACGCACCCACGAGAGGTCGGCCGTCGCCGCGGCCCGCGCGGCGTGGATCGCCGGGTTCGACGCGAGCAGCAACGTGGAGGCCGGGCGCAGCTACGGCGTCCCGACCGCCGGCACAGCCGCGCACGCCTTCACCCTGCTGCACGACACCGAGCGCGACGCCTTCGCCGCCCAGGTCGCGGCCCTCGGGGCCGGCACGACCCTGCTGGTCGACACCTACGACACGATGGAGGGCATCCGCAACGCGCTGGCCGTGGCCGGGCCGCAGTTGGGCGCGGTCCGCCTGGACTCCGGGGACCTCGGCGCACTCGCGGCGCAGGCGCGCGCGCTGCTCGACGCCTCCGGGGCGGCCGGCACCCGGATCGTGGCCAGCTCCGACCTCGACGAGTACGCGATCGCCGACCTGGCCACGGCGCCCGTGGACACCTACGGGGTGGGCACGTCGGTGGTCACCGGGTCCGGGTCGCCCGCGGCGGGGCTGGTGTTCAAGGTGGTGGAGGTCGACGGCCGGCCCGTGGCCAAGGCCTCGGCGAGCGGGAAGTCGAGCTCGGGGGGCCAGAAGGAGGCGGTCCGGCGGATCAGCAGTGAGGGCGTGGCCGTGGCCGAGATCGTGGGCCGCGGGGCCACCGACGAGGCGGGACGCCGGCTGCCGGGCGTGGCCGAGGGACGCGACCGGCCGCTGCTGGTCCCGCTGGTGCGCGACGGACAGCGGGTGGACACCACCACGCTCGCCGACGCGCGCGCGCGGCACCGCACCAGCGTCGCCGAGCTCCCCGAGGCCGGCCGGGCCCTGCGCGCCGAGGGGCCTGCGATCCCCACGCTGAGGGTCTGAGCCGGCACCGGAGCCGGCCGTAGAGGGTGGTGCGGCTGGACCCGTTCGGGGTCAGGAAGGCATACGAGGCGTTGCGGTCCTGGATCGACCCGAAGCCCGTGCGGGCGATCGTGGACAGGCCGGCCATCCCGGCCGCGTCGGGCCGCCCTCTTGAGGCGTGGTTCAGGTCGCGTTGACCCTCCCCGGCGCGCCGTGCGGGCCCCGCTCGGACGGCCGCCGCCTGACTTGTCCCGGGCTGCCCGATATGCCGGCTGGGCGCCTTGGGCGCGCCTACTCGTCGCTCGGGAGGATCGACAGCACCCGGGCGATGAAGTCCGCGAACTCGGCCATGTAGGAGGCCAGGAACTGCTCGGTGTTCGGGTCGGTGACCACGCCGTCCTCGGTGATCAGGTCGGGCGTGAACGAGATGTAGGCCTCGATGCGGTTCATCTGCGGGGAGTTGCAGAACGACAGCACGCCGCGAAGGCTCTGCTGGGCGATCGCGGTGCCGATCCTGCCCGGGGAGGCCCCGATGATCGCCGAGGGCTTGCGGTTGAACGAGTTCGTGCCCCAGGGGCGGCTGGCCCAGTCGATGGCGTTCTTCAGCCCGCCGGGGATCGAGCGGTTGTACTCCGGGGTCACGAAGAGCACCGCGTCGACCGCGGCGATCGCCTCCTTGAGCGCGACCCCGGCCGGCGGGTAGGCCGCGTCGTAGTCCGGGCTGTACAGGGGCAGGTCCTTGATCGGGATCTCCACGAGGTGCAGGTTCTGCGGGGCGAGACCGACCAGCGCCATGGCCAGCCGTCGGTTGATCGAGGTGCTCGACAGGCTCCCGACGAAGTAGCCGACGGTGTGCTCCATGGCAGTCCTCCAGTCCCTGATCGAGGCCTGCTGGCAGCAGCCCGCGGCCTGCCCCGACGCTAGCCGAGGGCGCCCTGGCCCGCCAGAGGGCCGGCGGCCCGGGGCGTGGCCGGCCACGACCGGTCGCGCATGGGCAGCTGGCTGACTACGGTCGAGGTATAGACGCGCGCCCTGCCCCCCGAGAGCCCCGCCCCCACCGGTCGGGGCTGCTCGCCGTGGGCGCACTCGCGCTGGCGGTGCTCGGCGCGTGCACCTCGGGCACGGGCGTCCCGGACGGGGCGCCGACCCCCTCGACGGGCGCATCCACCCCGCCCACGTCTCCGGCGACCAGCCCTCCGGCAGACGGGTCGGCGTCAGGCCGGCCGGGGTCGGGCCGGCCTGCGTCGACGCAGCCGACAGCCCGGGTGTCCGGGGTCCGCGTGGCCAGCACGATCGCGGGGTTCGAGACCCCCTGGGACCTGCGGTTCCTGCCCGATGGGACCCCCGTGGTGACCGAGCGGCCCGGGCGGATCGTGGCCATCGTCGACGGCCGGCGCCGGATCGTCGCCGAGGTCCCCGGCGTGGTGGCCAACGGCGAGGGCGGCCTGATGGGGCTGGCCCTCGACCCACAGTTCGCGCAGAACCGCCGGATCTACCTGTGCCACGCCTTCGGTCGGGCTGGCGCGGTCACCGACGTGCGGGTCGTGCGCGTGCGCCTGGCCGAGGACCTCTCCGGGATCGGTGACCCGACCCCGGTGCTGACCGGGATCCCGGCGGGCGCGGGCAACCGCCACCTCGGGTGCCGCCTCGAGGTGGGGCCGGACGGGATGCTCTGGATCACCACCGGCGACGCGGTGCAGCCCACGGCCCCGCAGGACCCCCGCAGCCGCGCTGGGAAGGTGCTGCGCGCGACGCTCAACGGCAGCCCCGCGCCCGGCAACCATGGGGGCTCGTGGGACCCGTACGTGTACACCCTCGGGCACCGCAACGCCCAGGGCCTGGCCTTCCGGCCCTCGGACGGCTCCCCCTTCGAGGTCGAGCACGGAACGGGCTGCGACGACGAGATCAACGTCCTGGCCCCGGGGGCCAACTACGGCTGGGACCCGGTCGGTCCCGGCGGCTCCTACGCCGAGGACGCCCCGATGACCTCACCGCGGATCCCCGGCGCCGTGGAGGCGGCCTGGTCCTCGGGATGCCCCACCATCGCGCCGTCCGGCGCCGAGTTCCTGACCGGCAGCGCCTGGGGCCCGTGGGCCGGGCAGCTCGCCGTCGCCGTCCTCAAGGACCGCCAGCTGCTGCTCGCCGAGACCGAGGGCCGCTCGGTCAGGGCAGCCCGCGTGCTGCTCGACGGCGAGCTCGGCCGCCTGCGCACGGTGCGCAACGCCCCCGACGGAAGCCTCTGGGTCACCGTGGATGCGAACCCCGGGGTGGTGGCCCGGATCGTCCCGGTGGAGTGAGGCCCGGGTCCCGTTCGAGGATGGCCCCGGACGCCTCCCCGGACGCCCCGGCGTCGGGAGCGGTGCACAGCCCCGGGTTGGGTCCTCCCCGGGGCCGCCACACCCACCCCGGGTTTCCGATCCGAGGGTTGATGGTGCACGATTGCTCAATGCACGTTGCCGTATTCCGGGAGGGGAGCTCGTGACCGTCACCCCGATGTCCCGACGGGTCCTCGCGGAGTTCCTGGGCACGATGATCCTCGTCGCCGCGGTGGTCGGCTCCGGGATCATGGCCACCTCCCTCACCGACGACGTCGGCGTGCAGCTGCTCATGAACATGCTCGCCACCGTCCTGGTGCTCGGCCTGCTGATCTGGACCCTCGGCCCGATCTCGGGTGCGCACTTCAACCCGGCGGTCACCGGCGTGGCCCTGGCCCGCCACGAGATGGCGGCCCGCGAGGGGGCGGCCTACGTCCCCGCCCAGGTCGTCGGCGCCATCGTCGGGGCCATGCTGGCCAATGTGATGTTCGCCCTGCCGGCCGTCGAGATCTCCACCACGCAGCGCACCGGTGCCAACCTCCTGCTCGGCGAGGTGGTCGCCACAGCGGGCCTGCTGTGGATCATCGGGGCCCTCACGCGCACGGGCTCGGGGCGCCTCGGCCCCGTGCTGGTCCCCGCCTGGATCGGCGCGGCGTACTTCTTCACCTCGTCGACCTCGTTCGCCAACCCCGCGGTGACCATCGGCCGCGCCTTCACCGACACGTTCGCCGGGATCGCCCCCGCATCGGTGCTGCCGTTCATCGTCGCGCAGCTGGTGGGTGCCGCGATCGGCGCCGCCCAGACCGAGCTGTTCCACCCGCGGCCCGGGGTCACGCCCGAGCCGCTTGACCTGCCCGGACCCGTCCACGACCCCTCACCCCGCCCCTAGACCCGGAGGAAACCCATGACCGAGAAGCCCAGCGTCCTGTTCGTCTGCATCCACAACGCCGGCCGCTCCCAGATGGCCGCGGCCTACCTGACCCACCTGGCCGGCGACCGGGTCGAGGTCCGCTCGGCCGGCTCCGCCCCCGCCGAGTCGGTGAATCCCGCTGCCGTGGCCGCCATGGCCGAGGAGGGCATCGACATGGCCGGCGAGATCCCCAAGGTGCTCACCGACGAGGCCGTGCGCGCCTCCGACGTGGTGATCACGATGGGCTGCGGCGACACCTGCGCGATCTACCCCGGCAAGCGCTACGAGGACTGGAAGCTCGACGACCCGGCCGGCCAGGGAGTCGAGGCGGTCCGGCCGATCCGCGACGACATCCGCCGTCGGATCGAGGCCCTGATCGCGGAGATCGCCCCGGCCTGACCCGGGGGCTTCTCAGGGCATGAGTCAGATCACCTACACCGACCGGGTCCCTGCGCCGCACGAGCATCGCGCCCTGGCTGAACGGGTCGGATGGACCGATGCCTTCCGGTGGGAGGCCATGGCGGCCTCCCTGGCAGGGTCATGCTGCGGCACGGTGGCCACCACACCGGACGGCACGGTGGTGGGCATGGGTCGCGTCGTCGGGGACGGTGCCTTCTTCTTCTACCTGCAGGACCTCGCGGTCGACCCCGAGCACCGCGCTCGTGGCATCGGACGAGAACTCACCGAGCGACTGCTGGCCCAGGTGCACGTCATCGCCGGAGGCGACGCCTTCGTCGGGCTGTTCGCCACCGAGGAGGCGGTCGCGCTCTACCGTCTGGCCGGCTTCGACGACCAGACGCAGATGCGCGGGATGTGGCAGGTGGTGCGCAGCTCAGGGCCGCCGGGCTGAGCGCCTGAGCCGCCGCCGCGGTGTCCGCCTCAGAGGCCCCAGAACGGTCCCTCGAGCCCGACGCTGCGCATGTAGTCGGCCGCCTGGCTCGGTTCGCGGCGCTGGTAGCCCTCGTCGAGGCGGCCGGTGTACCAGTCGGACGCGAAGTGCCACAGCGTGGACAGGTCCATCATGTAGCCCCTCGTGTTGCCGCTGACCGCCAGCCACTGGTCGAGGCACCCGGGCGCGCAGAAGATCCGCTGGTGAGCGCATGTGTGAACGACGTCGTCCCACATGTGGGCCACGGGCACCAGGAAGTGCGCGACCTCGGTGCCGGCGGGCGGATGGTGCGTGCCGACGTCCCAGGCAAGGGCCCGACCGCAGTTCGGGCATCGGGTCGCGACGAGGACCGGGCTCTGCTCCGGGATCAGGTGCGCCAGCGCGAAGGCGTCCCACGCACAGCCTCCCCACCAGAGCGTCTCGGTGCCCATCACCGAGAAGCCCAGCGGGACCGACGAGAACGGGTGCGCCATCACGATCTGGTCCCGGTCGTCGAGGACCAGATGTCGTCCGGCCGCGAGCTCACGAAGTCCGGCCCGGATCGAGGCCTCGTCCACAGCGAACTGCTGGGCGAGCTCAGGGACGGTGGGGGCCTGACCGGTCTGCGCGAAACGGCGGTAGACGGCTACCCGAAGGAGTTCGATGCTCGACGGCGCGCCCATGGGGGGAGTCTGGCACCGTCCAGGGCGCCCGGCTGGTCACGACGGGTAGCGCCGGGCCCCTGCGTACTCGCGTGTCCAGTAGCGGGTGCGGATGCTCTCGATGCGGACCTTCGCGCCGGTACGTGGGGCGTGGATCATCCGACCACGCCCCACGTACATGCCCACGTGGTGGATGCCGGAGCGGTTGGCGAAGAAGACCAGGTCGCCGGGCTTGAGCTTGGCCCGGGTGACCGGCCGGCCGACCCGGTGCTGGGCGCCGGCGTCGCGCGGGATGGACACGCCCAGCTGGGCGTGCACGGCGTAGGTGAATCCCGAGCAGTCGAAGCCGAAGCCCGACGTGCCGGCCCACAGGTAGGGCAGGCCGAGGAAGCGCCGGGCCTCGGCCACGAGTCCGGCGCCGGTGGCCCGGCGGACGGACCCGGTGCTCGTCACGCGCACGGCGCGACGGGCGGCGTGGAGGTGCCGGCCGTCCAGGGCGAGGACCTCGACGGACGTGCGCGTGACCCTCACGACGGGCAGGTCGGTCCCGTAGGAGACGCGGATCACGGGTCGGGTCAGCGCGGCATCGGCGAACAGGCGGGTCGTGCGGCGCGTGACCGTCGCGGTTCGTGGGGCTGCCGCTGGGGCGCGATCCGTGAGCTGCGCCGTGGGCACCCAGCCCGGGTACCCGGCTGCCAACCGGGGCGTCGACTGGCCGATCACGGCGATCCGGCTCCACGTCCCCGACTCCGCGAGGACGCGGACCTCCTCGCCATAGAGGGCCTGCGTCTCCAGGCGCCCGGTGAGTCCTCGACGTTGGCTCAGCGTCATGGCGTTCAACCAGGCACGGGGGTCGGCGGGGCGGGTGGTTGCCGGGGCGTCCACAGCTCGGGCGCGACCGGGGGCCGTCCAGAGGGTCGCGACGGACACGTCGATCCACCGGGCCGCGGAGTCGGGCTGGATGGGGTCGGTGGTGGGGCCGGAGGTGGTGGGGGTGGCGGCGGTGGGGGCCTCGGTGGGCGCCGCGTGCGCGGTGGGGGCCTCGGGGGGCGCTGCGTGCGCGGTGGTCGGCGCGGTGGTGGGCGCCGCGTGCCCGGTGGCGGCGGTCGGCATCGCGGAGGTGGTGGGCGTCACGGGCGCGGTCGCGGTGGGAGCAGCGCCAGCGGGTTGAGCGGCGGCCCAGACCGGGGAGCCGGCCCCGACGACGACGAGCGCGATCCCCAGGACCAGTGGTCTGAACAGCACGGGGTCACCCTAGGCAAGCACACCCGGAAGCCCGGGAGCCGCGCCACGCGCCCTGCAAGGAGTCGGCGGAACACTGCGGGGCACAGGTCGCGCCCCACCCCCGCGCCCACAACCGTCCCACGCCCACGCCGACACCCACGCATCCGACGCCCGACGGCGACGGCGACGGCGACGGCGACGGCGACGGCGACGGCGAGCCCACGCGATCGCGGCAAGTTCGCGCGGCGCGAACCACCGCGAACCTGCCGCGATCCGTCCCAGCCCCACCGATCCTGGAGCGATCCCGACCCACGTCACTCGCATCAGCCCGGGGCGAGGCAGCGGCTTCGCCCGGCAGGGTACGGCGAGGGCACCCCCGGGGCGGGAGACCCCCGAACCCGGACATTCGGCCCTGACCGGGAGGCAACTGTCGCGGGATGCTGGAGGTATGGGGACGTGGACGATGGCTCGCGGGATGACGGCAGTGATCGCCGTCGTGGCACTCGTCGGCTGCGGTTCAGGGCCGGGGCAGGACGCGACGCCGTCGGGGCCGTCACCGACGCTCTCCACCTCCGCGGCGCCCAGTCCATCCCGACCATCCGGATCCCCCTCGCCGACCCCCTCGCCGACCCTCACGGCGCCCACCGCGTCGCCCTCGCCCACTCGGACGCCGGACCCCACCCCGACGCGGACCGGCACCCCCACTCCCACACCCACGCGCACCCCGACCGCAACCGCCACGTCGGCACTGCCCGCGGCGCTGACGGGCCGGGTGCTGACCCGCGTGCCCACGACGAGTCGCATCGTCGCGCTGACCTTCGACGGCGGAGCCAGCGACACCGCGGTGCCCTCGATCCTGCAGACCTTGGCGCGCGAACAGGTGACGGCGACCTTCTTCGTGACCGGCGACTTCGCCTCGCGCTACCCCGACCGCGTTCGCGCGATGGCACAGGCCGGACACCTGGTCGGCAACCACAGCCGGACCCATCCGGACTTCACCACGCTCACCGACGCTGAACGGGCCGACCAGCTCGCCCGGGCGGAGGCGTCCATCCGACCTCTCAGCGGGACGACGACCGCGCCCTGGTTCCGGTTCCCCTTCGGCGCGAGCAACGCCTCGGCCCTGGCGAGCGTCAACAGTCGCGGTTACGCGGCCATCGGCTGGACCGTGGACACGCTCGGCTGGAAGGGCACCAGCGGCGGCCAGTCGGTTGACTCGGTGGTCTCGCGGGTGATCACGACGGCGACGCCGGGCCAGATCGTGCTCATGCACGTCGGCGCGAACCCCGACGACGGGTCCACGCTCGACGCAGACGCCCTGCCCCAGATCATCGACGGCCTGCGAGATCTCGGCTACGGATTCGTCACGCTCCGCGCGGCCGCGAGCTGACCGCCCCCGCTCGGCGGCCACCCGAACAGCGCGGCCGACCCGGCCGATGCGCCCAACAACGGTGGGCATTCCACCGCTTCTAGCGCCGGCAACCACCACGGATCACTGTCCGCGCGGCGCGAGGCGCGGTGCGAACGGGTGCAGGGCACGAGGCGCGAGGCGGGGTGCGGGCAAGGGGGAGCGAGGCGTGGGTTGAGGGCATGCGCTCGCCCCAGCCCCGGTCCAGAGGCGCCCCGCCCCAGCCCCACCCCGAGCCCGCCCCGCCTCGTGCCCGATCAGTCGCCGAGGCCCGTGCCGACCTTGCGCGCTGCCGTGATCCAGTCGTGGTCAGGGGGTACGAGCTTGACCTTGCCCGCCACGTCCGCCAAGGGCACCGCCTCGGTCCCGTCCCCGCGCGCGGCCACCATGTAGCCGTACTGGCCCTGGGCCACGAGGTCCGCCGCCGCGGCACCCAGGCGGGTGGCCAGCAGCCGGTCGGCGGCGCAGGGCGCGCCCCCGCGCTGCACATAGCCCAGGATCGTCACGCGGGACTCCAGCCCGGTGGCCGCCTCGAGCTCGCGGGCCAGCCTGAAGGTGTGCTCGCGCTGTACGTCCTCGACGTGGGCCAGGTGGGCCCGCGCCGCGCGGGAGGCCTCGGGTGTCTTGGACGCCTTCACCAGCAGCCTCGCAGCCTCGTAGTCGGCGGTGTCGTCGGCGTCGCGGGCGCCCTCAGCGACCGCGATCACGCTGAACGAACTCCCCCGCGCCGTGCGGGCGCGGATCGTCTCGGCCACGCTCTCCACGGAGTAGGGGATCTCCGGGATGAGGATCACGTCGGCCCCGCCCGCGATCCCCGAGGCCAGCGTCAACCAGCCGGCCCGGTGGCCCATGACCTCGGTGAGGATGATCCGGTGGTGGCTGTGCGCCGTGCTGTGCACCCGGTCGATCGCCTCCGTCGCGATCTCGGTGGCGGTGGCGAAGCCGAAGCTCGTGTCCGTGCCGGCGATGTCGTTGTCGATGGTCTTGGGCAGCGTGAGGACGTTGAGGCCCGCCTCCTGCAGGCGCCTCGCGTTCTTGGCGGTACCGCCGCCGCCGATCACGATCAGCCCGTCGAGGCCCTCGCGCGCGTAGTTCTCCACGACCGTGGGAACCATGTCGCGGACCTCGCCGTCGACCTGCATCCGGTGCACCTTGTCACGGCTCGTGCCCAGGATCGTCCCGCCGCGGGTGAGGATCCCCGACAGTGCCGCGCTGTCCAACGGGGTGTGCCGGTTCTGCACCAACCCCGTGATCCCGTCGCGGAAGCCGATGAGCTCCATGCCGTAGTGGCCGATGGCGGTCTTGCCGACGCCGCGGATGGCGGCGTTGAGGCCGGGACTGTCGCCCCCGGCAGTCAGGATCCCGATCCTCTTGGTCTTCGTGCGGGGCATCTCGGACTCATCTCGGTCGGGACTGTCCTGCGTCATTGTGTCGGCAGCTGGGGGCGCGGACAACCGCAGTCCCCGGCGACTGGCGGGGCCATCAAGCCGCCCCCTTCCCGATCAGTCCGCGACCGTCGCGCCTTGACCCCCGTCGCGACCCCCTCCTACATTGGACGTCGTCCACGTGGAGCCTCGGTCAGGTGCCCGTGCCGTCGGCTCCACCGCAGGAGGGAGCCGCACGTGACCGTCGGCGCATCCATCCATCGCGGACCGCCACGACCCGATGGGCGCCCGCGATGACGGGCCATCCCCTCGCCCCGGACGGCGGCACCCGGGGCCCCGACCCCACCCGCCCCGAGCCCGCCGGTGCCGTGCCCGCCGCATCCAACCCCGCCGGCCCGGAGCCCCCACCCAACCCTGCCGACCCGGAGCCCGCCGCACCCAACCCCGCCCGCCCCGACTCCGCCGAACCCGACTCCCCTAGCCCCGCCGCCGCAGCACCCCATCACGTGCCCTCCGGCGACCCCGCGGCCCTACGTGCCGACCTCGACTCGGAGTACTACGCGATCCTGGACGTCGTCAGCGGCTTCGACCAGCGGCTGCTCATCGTCAAGGGCTGGTCGGTCACGCTCTCCCTGGCCGCCCTCGGCCTGGGCTTCCAGCAGGGCCACTTTGCGCTCTTCGGGCTGGCCGCGTGCACCGCGCTGGCCTTCTGGATGCTCGAGTACGTGGCCAAGGGCCACCAGCTGCGCTACTACTCGCGGATGCGCGACATCGAAGTCGCCGGCTACCACCTGAACCATGTGGCCCTGCCCGAGCTCGGCGAGGTGTCCGCGCCGCGGATCGACATGTACTGGAGCTTCGACGGGTTCTCCCCGGGCCGCAGCGCAGACGCGGGCGGGCAGCGCGACTGGCGCACCGACCGGCCCGAGCGGCGCTCCCCCGACGAGATCCGCTGGCTGCTGCGCAAGCGTCTCTGGATGCCGCAGGTGTTCCTCCCGCATGCGGTGGCGGTGGCGCTCGGGGTGGCGCTGTTCCTCGGCGCGGCCGCGGAGCTGCCAGGCCTAGACCAGCTGGCCCCGTAACTGCGCCCCCCCACCCCCTCCGCCCCGGCCCCTCCGCCCCGGCCCCTCCGCCTCGGCCCCTCCGCCTCGGCCCCTCCGCCCCGGCGACATTCGGGCCCCGTCTCGACGCCGAAATCCATCGAGATGGGGCCCAGCCCGCCGCCGGCCCACCGAAACGGGGCCCACACCGCCCGAGCCCACCGCCGCCGGACGCAGGCCGCGGGGCGCGCACCATTGCGCTGGCCCGCTCGTAGCGGGACCATGGTCGGACCCCCGCGCGGGGGCCGCACCCGCCCGGCGGGTTGGAGGCGACCATGACCGAGCCCCAGAGCACGCGCGACACCCCGGCCGAGGTGCACATCAACACCGAGCCGCGGGAGCCGATCACCGACCCCACACTCGGCATCGCCGGCCCGGCACCGACCGGCCCGGCGCCCGCCCACCGGCTGGTCACCATCGGCGACTCCCTGACCCACGGTTTCATGAGCGCTGCGATCCACCGCACCGACATCTCGTGGCCCGCGATGGTGGCCCACGAGATGGGCCTGACCGCCGCGCAGTTCCAGTTCCCGACCTACGAATGGCCGACCGGGCCCGGCGGGCTGCCGCTGGACCTCGAACGCCTGGCACGCGCCTTCGAGCGACGCTTCGGCCCGAAGCTCGACTTCTGGGAGGTGGTCAGCGCGGGCCTGTGGGTCCAGTCCTACCTCGACGACATCGAGGACTACTGGGAGCGCGGCCCCGGCGCGGTGCTCCCGCCCACCACCTCGCCCCTGCACAACATGGCGGTCTACGGCTGGGACGTGCTCGACGCGGTCACGCTGACCGCCCCGATCCTCAAGGGGCGGATCGCCGCGCCGAACGACGACGCGCTGGCCCAGCTGGTGCAGAACGACGCCGAGCGCGCGGGCCTGGTGGTGCTGCAGCGCGCCCGGGCCGGCCGTACCCCCAGCACGGTGGTGGACGCCGCGGCGGCCATGGCCCGCAAGGACGGCATCGAGACGCTGGTCGTGATGCTCGGGGCCAACAACGCGCTGGGATCCGTGGTGTCGCTGAAGCCGTCGTGGTCGACGGAGGGCTATGCGGACCTCGCGCCGGAGCAGCGGATGGCGGTCAAGGGCGCCTTCACCGTCTGGCGGCCCTCGCACTTCGCCGCCGACTGGGCGCTGCTGGAGCAGCGGCTGCGCCAGGTGAGCGCCAAGCACGTGATCGTTGCCACCGTCCCCTCGGTCACGATCGCCCCGATCGCCCGGGGCGTGGGCCAGAAGGTCACGCCGCAGTCGCGCTACTTCCCGTACTACACCAGGCCGTGGATCCGCGACGAGGACTTCCAGCCCGGGCGCGACCCGCACTTGACGGAGAATGAGGCCCGCGCCATCGACTCGGCCATCGATGCCTACAACGCCACGATCATCGACTCCGTGGAGCGCGCCCGGCGCGAGGGCCTGGACTGGTACCTGTTCGACCTCGGCGGATTGCTCGACCGGCTGGCCTCCCGCCGCTACCTCAGCAGCCCCTGGGCGCAGCCGGCCTGGTGGACCCCCTACCCGCTGCCCCCGCAGCTGGCGGCGCTGGACCCTGTGCCCAACACCCGCTTCTTCCGCTCCGGGCCCACGGGGCGCACCGACGGCGGGCTGTTCTCCCTGGACGGCGTGCACCCGACGACCATCGGCTACGGGATGGTCGCCCAGGAGGTGATCCGGGTGATGGAGCTGGCCGGGGTCGCGTTCGCGAACCGGGACGGCTCGCCTCGCCCCGGGCCGATCACCGTCGACTTCGACCGGGTCGTGGCCACGGACACGCTGATCGGCCGCCCGCCGGCCGCCATCGGCCCGACGCTGGGACTGCTCGGCTGGCTGGACGAGCGCCTGGACTGGGTCGGCCGGTTCCTGCCGTTCGCGCGCGGGCTGCTGTAGCCCCGAGCCCGCGCGCGAGGCGCTACAGCACCTTCGACAGGAACGCCATCGTGCGCTCGTGCTGCGGGTTGGCCAGCACCTCGCGCGGACTGCCGGCCTCGACGACGACACCGTCGTCCATGAAGACCAGCGAGTCGCCGACCTCGCGGGCGAAGCCCATCTCGTGGGTGACGACGATCATCGTCATGCCCTCGTCGGCCAGCTCGCGCATCACGTCGAGCACCTCGCCGACCAGCTCGGGGTCGAGCGCGGAGGTCGGCTCGTCGAAGAGCATCAGCTTGGGCTGCATGGCCAGCGCGCGGGCGATGGCCACCCGCTGCTGCTGGCCGCCGGAGAGCTGGCTCGGGTAGGCGCCGCCCCTGTCGCCGAGGCCCACCCGCTCGAGCAGGGCCTGCGCCCGCTCCCGCACGACCTCCTTCGACTCGCCCTTGGCCCGGATCGGGCGCCTCCATGACGTTCTGCAGCGCGGTCATGTGCGGGAAGAGGTTGAACCGCTGGAACACCATGCCGATGTCCCGGCGCTGGCGGGCCACCTCCTTGTCGTGCAGCTCGTAGAGCTTGCCGCCCTTCTCGCGGTAGCCGACCAGCTCGCCGTCGACCGACAGCCGCCCGGCGTCGATGCGTCTCGAGGTGGTTGATGCAGCGCAGGAAGGTCGACTTGCCCGAGCCGGACGGCCCGACGATGCACATGACCTCGCGCGGGCGCGACCTCCAGGTCGATGCCCTTGAGCACCTCGAGTCGCCCGAAGCACTTGTGCACGCTGCTCGGCCTTGCACCATCGGCGTGGTCGTCGGCGTGCTCATCGCGGCTCGTAGTTCGGTCAGGCGCATCGCCGCATCTTCTGGCAGCTGCAGCGGTGGGCGGCAGCGTTGCGCGACCGATCGCCGCGCGCGTAGTAGCGCTCGATGTAGTACTGGCCGACCATGAGCACGCGTGGTCAGCGCCAGGTACCAGAGGCTGGCGACGATCAGCAGCGGGATCGGCTGGAACGTGCGGCTGCCGATCGCGCTGGTCTGGAAGAGCAGCTCCGACGTAGGGCACGTAGGCCACCAGCGAGGTGGTCTTGAGCATCGAGATGGTCTCGTTGCCGGTCGGCGGCACGATCACGCGCATCGCCTGCGGCAGCACGATCCGGCGCAGGGTCTGCATCCGCGTCATGCCGAGCGCCGAGGCCGCCTCGGTCTGCCCCTCGTCGACCGACAGGATGCCGGCCCGGACGATCTCCGCCATGTACGCGGCCTCGTTGAGCCCGAGGCCGAGCAGCGCCGCGGCGAACGGCGGGATCAGGTCGTCGCGTCTCGAACGTGATCGAACTCCGGGCCGAACGGGATGCCGAGGGAGAGCTGCGGTACAGCGCGGCGAGGTTGCCCCAGAAGACCAGCTGGACCAGCACCGGCGTGCCGCGGAAGAACCAGACGTAGAACCACGCGGCCCCCGAGAGCACCGGGTTCGGCGAGAGCCGCATCACCGCGAGCACGACGCCGAGGACGACGCCCGATCAGCATCGCCACCACGGTCAGCCACAGAGTGGTGACCACACCCCGGAGCACCGGAGGCGTGAACGCGTTCTCCAGCTGGAAGCCCCACTGCCAGTTGGGGTTGGTCAGCACGCTGTTGACGAACATGGCCCCCAGCAGGGCGATGATCGCGATCGTGACCCAGCGGCCGGGGTGCCGGACCGGGATCGCCTTGATCGGGTCCGGCTGCCCCACGTCGCTCGGAGCGCTCGGTGCCGCTGTGGTCATCGGTGGCCTCCTGCCTACTGCACCGGGTTCAGCTCGGACGTCGTGATCGCCCCGGCCTCAACGCCCCAGCCCTTGAGGACCTCCTGGTAGGTGCCGTCGTCGATCAGCTTCTGCAGCGCACCCTGGATGGCCTGGGCGAACTGGCCCTGGCCCTTGGGCACGGCGTACCCGTACGGGGCGGCGTCGTAGATGTCGCCCACGGTCTCGAGCTGGTCCCCGGTCTGCTGGATGGCGTAGGCCACGACCGGCGAGTCGGCGAGCATGGCGTCGTCCTTGCCGCTGACCACGGCCGCGGTCGCGTCGCTCTGCAGCTGGTACTGCTCGATCGTGATCGCGTCCTTGCCCGCCGTCGGTGCAGGCCTTCGATCGGGCGGTGATGTCGTCGACCTGGACGGTGGCCTTCTGCACGGCGATCTTGCGGCCGCAGGCGTTGTCCGGGGTGATCCCGTCGGGGTTGCCCTTCGCGCGCCGCCCACGTGGTGCCGGCGCTGAAGTAGCTGAGCATGTCGACCTGCTTCTCCCGCTCCGGGTTGATCGTGAAGGAGGAGACGCCGAGCTCGTACTTGCCGGTCTTCACGCCCTCGACCAGGGAGTCGAACGGGGCGTTCTGCATCTCGACCTCCAGGCCGAGCACCTGCCCCACGGCACGCGCGAGGTCCACGTCGAAGCCGACGATGGTCGTGCCGTCGGCGTCGATGAACTGGTTGGGCGCGTACGACGCGTCGGTGCCGATGGTCAGCTTGCCGTCCGAGGCGACCTCGGCGGGCACCATGGCGGCCAGCGCGGCGTCCTTGGCGGCGCTCGGCGCTGCGCTGACCGTCGCGTCGCCGGAGGTGTCGGTGTCACTGCTCGAGCAGGCCGACAGCCCCACGCACAGCGAGACGGCGCCCAGGAGGGCGATCGGCCGGATGCGGATCTTCATGAATCTCCCCTTGCCCACATTGGTGGCAGGGCCACGCTGGTCGCGGGCCTGCACTGGGGAGTGTAGCCACGCGCCGTTTCCGCGGGGCTGTCAGCCAGAGGGCCTCGCTACCGACCCCGCCACGTAGGTCAGCAGTGGACTACGGACGCTGCACGTGCAGCGTCCGTAGTCCACTGCTGACCTCTCACTGGGAGGTTTCCACGCGGCGGGCACCGAAGTCCGTCGCACTGTGTGCGGCCAGGGCACTCTCGACTCGGCGGGCACCGAAGTCCGTCGCACTGTTGAGGTCCGGAAGCGCACTCTCAACTCGGCGGGCACCGAAGTCCGTCGGAGGGTTCACGCTGTTGGGGTTCACCGGGACCGTGATCACGATCGGAGCCGGTGCCGGTGTCGTGGCGGTCTGCGAACCCGCCATGTACCCGGCGCCCGCCCCCACGGCCAGGCCCAGCGCTCCCGCCAGCAGACCTGCGTAGAGAGCCCTGTGCGAGGTCTTCGCGGGCTCCGCGCCGCGCTGGTAGGCGGGCATCTCCCACGAGCGGTGGATCGCCTCGTGATGCTCGTCGGTCAGCACCTCGGGAACGGTCACACTCCCGGTGCCGACCCCGTCAGCCGACTTGGTGGTTGTCATCCTTCTCACCTCCTCCCGCACTTCAAGCATCCCGCCGTCGGTGACCCGGCGCATCTGTCGAAAGGCCCCAGGTGCTGCGCCTGACCCAGGTCGGCAACGACGTCGGGGAGGGTGTGGCAGATGCTCGGAACGTCAATGATCGGCCGCCGGCTCACACCTGGTCGACGGGCCAATCCCGCCAATCCCGAGGAACGCCGTACCCGTCGTCCACCACGGCGGCCGGGCACGACCGCTCACGACGGGGACCCCCGCGGGGGGCAATGGGCCGACGCGGGGGTGACCCGGGGGGGCCCGCGCGGCAATGACCCGGCACGTGCCCCATCACTGGGAATATCGGCACGGCGCGGCGGGAGGTTGAGGGCCGCGGGATGGGTGCCCCGGGTCCACGCGTGCCCGGGGACAGACGGACTGGTGCCCGATTCCGGGCACTGTCGCGGCTCGCGCCAGCTCAGCGCGTACAGGCCGACGTCCGGGTCTGGCTGTGGGTCTGCCTCCATCTGCCTGACCAGCGTCGAGTGATTGTCCCCGCCGGGATCGGCCATCCAGTAGGGGCTTTGGGCCCCGCGGGCGACCCGCGACCTACTTCTGCTGGGCGGTCACTGCGCCACCTGGTGCCGGGCGCCGCCGGGGCCACTTCCCGGCCCACCGGCTCGTGCCGTCCCGGGTGGCATGCCGGCTCCCACCAGGGGCCGGGCGGTCCCCCTCCAGGGGGATCACCAGGGGCTCCCAGGTCGGGGTCGGGGCGTGCTCGTGTCCAGGGTCGATGCCCCAGATCAGGCGGCTGCCGATGCGAACGACCTCTCGCCTGGTGACGTGGTCGGCGAGCACGTCACCTCGGTTGATGATCGCTGCGGCGCCCGGATACCACCGTTCCTGGGACCATCCCCGCACCGTGCTGTGTCCGTGGATCTGGTTCAGGTGCGGGGCATCGGTCGTGCCGTCCCACGACATCAGCAGCTCGGCACCTGCCTGGGCCCACAGCGGGCCGGCGGCTGGATCGGTGATCCCAGTGGTCATCCGTCCCTCCCGGAGGGTGACCGTCGCGGTCCCGCGGGCGTCGGCGTTGAGCGCGACGGCGGCCTCGGCCGCGGTGGCCGGTCGGCCCAACGCCTGCCAGGCCCCGTGGGTCAGCCCGGCGTGGGTGACCAGGATGTCCCCAGAGGGGAGCGCCGCCCGCATCCGCCGGGGGAGCCCCACCCGGGTCCAGTCGGGGGCGATCGAGGTGGCGGCGCGAGCCAGCCCCTCGCGCCACCATCCCTGCAGCGTCAAGACGGAATGCTCGTCGAGCTCCCGCGGGATCACGCTGGGCTGGTCGAACAGGTAGGGCTGTTCGTGGTTGCCGATCAGCTGGATCCACCGTTCGGGGTGCGGGCCGCGCAGGAAGCGGTCGACCAGCGCGATCACCGCCGCGGAGTCCGGGCCGCGGTGGACCAGGTCGCCGGCCTGCACGACGACGAGCCCGTCAGGGATGGTGGCGGTGGCCAGGTCGACCCCGTGGGCGGCCAGCGCCCAGCGCAGGGCCCCGACGTGACCGGCGACATCGCCGATCAGCAACGCGACATGATCCCCCGGGGGGGCCTGGCAGCGTGCGTCCTCCACGGGTGGATCGCCCCCTGGCTACGTGAGCCGGTCGCGGTTGGCGTGGGACCGCAGCCAGCCGCGGAAGTGCCGCCCTGACTGCTTGTGCCGGACCGAGGTCAGCAGGTCCGCCTCACCCTGTTCCACGCTCGGGGCAGGACGGGTGACCTCGTCCAGGAGCGCGATGAGCGGCGCAAGGTCCCCCTCCTGGCTCGCCACGCGACTGGCCTGGTTGTTTGCCTCCTTGGACATCCGGACGAAGTCCACGTACCAACCGGCGTGCAGGGCCACCTGCCCCCAGAACAGGCGCTGGGTCCTGCCGTTGCCCTCCCGGAACGGATGGATCTGGTTCAGGCGCGCGTAGTAGTGCGCCAGGCGGTCGACGAACCGCGGGCGCGGTAGGCCCCGCAGCAGGTTCTCGGCCGCGAGCTCGGCGAAGAGCTGGTCCAGCGCCCCTTCGACCTCGACAGCGGGGACGAAGTCGGTGCCCTGCTTGTCGATGTCGGTCGTCGTCCGGAACTGACCCGCCCAGTCGAAGATGCCGTCGAACAGGACCCGGTGGATCGCCTGCAGGTGCACCTTGTCCCCCGTGCAGGGGATGGGGACCTTCGCGAGATCCTCCAGCCTGCCCGGCAGGAGTTCGGCCGAGGCGAGATCGATCTCCTCCTGCGTGGTGGCACTCACCTCGTTGCGCAGGAATCCGGTCTCCGCATCCACGTAGGGCGAGGGCTCCCCGGTCGCCGGTAGATCAGCTGCGTTCTTCGTCATCGCACCGCCTCGGGATTGGCGCGAGCCACGTCAGTGGCACGTGGTCACGGCTGATCGGGATCGTCGGCCTGACACCTCGACGGTAGGCGCCAGGGCCATCAGGAACCAGAGGACAACGTCACCACCACCGGTCCCGAGCCGGTCCCCTTCTCCGCCGGCGTGGCCCCCTCCACGGTGTTGGCCTTGCGATCGGCGAAGCGGGTCAGCGCCTCCTGCGCGGCCCCGAAGACCGCCGCGACCATCACGAAGCCGGGGATGGTCATGACACTCACCTCGGCGGTGGAGAGCCCGGCCGCGACGGCGAGCAGGCCCAGGAACCCCGACCACGCGCCGATCGCCATCTTGAGGCCGGCCTGGGCGCGGATCGGGTTGAAGGTCGAGTCCCGCGGCGGCACCAGCGCGAGCGACGGAATGGCGCTGAACAGCGCCCCCACGAACCCCGCGAGCATTGCCAGCGCCACCGCCTGCCAACCGGTGATCACCTCGCTCGACCCGTCGGCGAGCGGGCTGTCCGCCACCGCGGGCAGCACCTGCCATCCGAGCACAGCGACGGCGATCACCTGGACGATCGCCAGGACCCCCAGCACGGCGGTCAGCCACCAGAGCTGGCTGGCCAACGTGCGCAGGCGTCGGTGGCGGTCGTCGCTGGTGGAGTGCGCTGCGACGAGGACGGACAGGGCAGCCGCTCGCAACTCCTCGGGCTTGACCTCGGCGGTGTTCCACGTGGCGAGCAGTTGGTCGAGGGCCACCAGACGCCGGTTCCCGCGTGACAGGTAGGCGTGCCCCTGCTCACTGGCGGCGGTGGCTGAGGCCAGGAGCCGGTCCTCGCGCACCTCGCGGAGAAGGGCTTCCTCCGCGAGGCGGATCTGCCGCCACGTCGCCTCGATGTGGCTGCCCCGGCGGAACCACCAGGGCGCCGGGGGCCGGTTGGCCAGCGCGCTGGCCCGCTCGAGGTGATCGATGGCGTGCCCCTCGTGGCCCGGGTCGACATCGGCGTTGACGGCATCGACGAGCCGGCCGATCCGGTCCCAGACGTCCTCGCGCCACTGGCCACCATGGGCTTGCTGGTCGTGCTCCAGGACCCGCCTCGGCCCCGGTTTCGACACGGTGCCCGCCTGGCCCTGCCCGCCTCCCGTCGCAGCCGCCTTCACCACCGCCTGGTCTGTGGACATCGCGCACCCCCTCGACCCGATGATCAAGGGGTACCGCGCGGCGGGGCTGCAGGCCAGAGGACAAGGTCCCCGGGAGTGCGGCCACCCTCCGCATCCGCGGAGTCTCACGGCGCTGACGGGCAGGCGGGACTCACCCGTCGACGCATGCGGTCGGCGAATCGCCGAGGTTCTTCGCGCCGTCGATGAGCCAGTTGCCCGAGTCCATGCGCATCGTGTAGCGCAGGTGCCATTCGCTGCACGACTGCCCGTCAGGTCCATAGGCGGGGTCCTGCGAGGACGTGAAGCGCACGTCCGCGGTGTCGGAGGTCTCATCCTTCCTGCTGGCCTTCTCCACGACGAAGTCCGTGATCGCGGTGGTGGACTGCTCGACGGAGAAGTCCTCGAGGCTGCCATAGGCACCCCGGCGCCGGCCGGTCATCATGGCCCACGACTGCTCGTACTGCTCCTCGTTGATCCCCTGCACGAACCAGTAGAAGGTCTCGGCGAGCGCGGGGGCATCAGGGTGGATGCTCTCGATGGTGATGAGCTCCTCGGTGGCCGGTGGGCAGTCCACTGCCGCAGTCGTGTCGGGGCTGAGCGTCCACGCGGTGACAAGGTCCTCGGCGACACCGGCCGGGACTGCGTAGGCCAGTCCCTCGCTGGCCCCGTCCTTCGCCTCGACCAGGCCCACGACCTGGCCCTGCGCGTTGAGCACCCACTCTCCGATGACCACATGGTCGATCTCGGCGCCCCGCTCTCCGACGGGTACGGCGTGGAGGACGGGCACCCATGCTTCCGCAGCTTCTCCAGGAAGGGTTGCAGCGGACCGGCGATCCCGAGGCCCTTCGACCCTGCCGCGACTGTCGGTCAGGCGAGTAGGTTAGTTGGAAGTGGCGATGCCATGCACCGTCGGATCTGGCGCTGAGGCGGTCGCCTCCGCCGCCGGCCTCCGGCCGACCCGAGGAGTGGTCGTGACGACTCGCCGGTTCGTCATCGTGAGCGGGGCCGGTGCCACGGCCGCCGCGATCGTCGCGGCTGCCCTGGCCGCACGGGCGGCAGTGGCGCGCCTGCGGGGCCTGCCGGATCGGGTCCCGCCGCAGGATCTGCTACGTGCGGCGCCGGGTGAGGACTTGGTGGTGCACCGTGCTGATGGGGCCCAGTTGCGGGTCCGGGTCGCCGGCCAGGGCCCGACGGTGGTGCTGGCCCACGGCCTGGCGCTGACCATGGAGGAATGGAACCTGGTCAGCGGACTGCTGCTCGCCGACGGGTACCGGGTGGTGGCCTTCGACGCGCGCGGGCACGGCCGGTCCACGATCGGCAGCCAGGGGGTCAGCGCGACGGTGATGGCCGACGACCTGGCCGCCGTCCTCCAGGCGACCGAGGTCACGGATGCGGTCCTGGTAGGGCACTCGATGGGGGGCTTCCTCGCCCTCAAGGCGATCCTCGACGTGCCCGGGGTCGCCGACCGGTTGGCCGGGCTCGTGCTGGTGGCCAGCTTCGCCGGGGACATCTTGGACCACGCCCCACAGAACCGGGCCCAGGCCCCCATACTGGGCAGCCACTTGCTCGCCCGCGTCGCGGCCAACCCCACGCTCGGCACCCTGTTCGCCGCCTCCTACTTCGGACCCCGCCCCTCCCCGGCGATGCTCACCGCGTTCCAGGAGATGGTCCTGGCCGGCGACCACCAGCCCCTGCTACCCCTGCTTGAGGAGTTCATCGCCCGCGACCTGCTCGACCGGCTGCCCGCGATCCAGAAGCCGACCCTGGTCGTGTGCGGGCTGGCCGACCGCACCACGCCACCGTGGGACTCCCGCCGGATAGCCGCCGCCATTCCCGGCGCGAAGACGGTGTGGGTCGCCGGAGCCGGGCACATGATCCCGTGGGAGAGCCCCACCACAATCCGCGACGCCGTGAGCCGCGCGCTCCAGCCCACCGGCATCCGGTAGCTCCGTGCCAGCGGGTGCCGCGGGGGCTGTCGATCACCTCCACCTCCCGCTCGAGTTCGTCGTTGAGCCGTCGGTAGATGCGTCGGGAACGCCGCACCGCCGTGATCGAGGCGACCCCGTCACGTTAGAAGAAGGCGACGTACTCAACTTCCTACGGTCATGTCGGTAATGCCGTGGTGGCCGGGCGAGGGCCGAGCGCTGACGTCCAAGCGGATGCTCTTGCGCCTATGACACCGGGCGCATTCGACCAGCAACTTGCCGGGCACCGAAGCCCCATCGACTGACTCCATATACCGGTGCAGACCAAGAAGGCAGCGGGGGTTCTTCATCGTTTGTCCGCCCTTCGTTCTCGCTACCCCCCAGACATGACCAAGGTAGGCTCACCTAACTGACTCGTCAATGGACGCGAAGGCGCGACTCCGCGCGAGCGTCACCGATCCTCCACGCACGAGGCGGCCCCGAGAATGCCCGGACATCAGGTACATCAGCCAGGCTTGGGCCCGTCCGCGTGAGCTGCTGCGCCTCAGCGACCCGTGAGCCGTTCGTTCAGGGCACGGTGACCCAGTCGCCGTCGTACCAGACATGGTCGTCCTCCATCAGGGCTCGGAAGTCCAGGTTTCGCGCGTCCTGGTCCGTGGAGTCGGCGTTGGCGCGGTAGGTGTCTCGGTCTTGGAAGCGCACGACCATCAGGACGGTGCCGGGCTGGTTGTCGACGACCAGGAGGTCTGTGCCGAGGTAGCCGTCGATGTGCAACTCGTCCTCGGCGGCGGCCAGACCCGGTCACCGACCGGCGGTGGCAGCTGGGATCCCGGCCGCCTCGACATCGACAGACTGCTGCCCTGACCTGCAGCGCGGCCCTCCACGGGACCGGCGAAGGAGGACGACCCGTGACACAACCACCCCAACCCGCGCCTGCCACGCGTGGCCGCTCACCTCGGATCAGCGGGTCACCACGATCCACGGAGTCGGTTCGTCGATGGTCAGCACGCTCCCGAGCACGCACAGCCCGGACTGGTTCGAGCCGTTGCCCGCGGGTACCGCGGTCTGGGCGGCGGACGCCATCGGCGACCCGCTCACCGTCGAATCGCCACCCGACCCCCACTCGCACAGCCGGTGACCATGAGCGCCGCAGCGGCCAGCACCGCCACCCACACCCGCCTCATGCGTTCCCCGTCTCACGCGACTCCAGCGACCCACACATGAAGCACGGGATCGAGAGGCGCAAGGCCCGGGAGGCGGCCCTGATGGCCCCAACTGGACCGGGCGGAGATCGACTGCGCCGACCCGCAACTGGTCCTCGGGGATGCGGGGATGGGCAAGCCGCCGCTTGCGGTCAACTGGAGGCCCGCCGACGCGTCACGGCAGGAAGTGCACCATCGACGCTGCCCTCACATCGCTCATCTCGCCCTCATCCATCATCCCGTCGAAGAGCACCCCCTTTGGCCCGGTCAGGGTCAACTCGACCATGGCGGGGCGGGTGGTCCCACGACCCCGATCGATCGTGAACAGGCCCTCCTCGGTGTACTTGCTGTGGTTCTTGATGGAGGTCAGGTCTCCAGCACCGGTCCAGTGGACCGAGACCGACAGCGGCAACGTCTCGTCGGACACGACCTCCTCTTCCAGCACCGGATCCCAGATCACGATGAGCGCGTCGCAGTCGAACGACAGGCTGGCCTCGGTCAGATCGCTGGTGATGGTGAAGGACGCGTCCTCAGCGAGCCCCCACACCTCGGCCGGGTAGGGGTCCCCGTTGCCGTCGACCAGCGTCGTCCCGAAGGCCACGACGGATGGCTGCTCCTGGCGGACCGGCCTGCTGCCCGAGACCCGGCTGGTCTCCATGGCGTCGGCTCCCTGGACGTAGATCACCCTTGGCGTGCCGACTGCGGGCTCTTCGGGGGACCCCCAGAAGCCCGTGGCGGTCAGACCGTCGATCTTGTACGACTCGACAGATGCTCCTGACGACACCGCGCCGACCGGGGCCGCGATCGCAGCGACGAGGGCAGCGGTGGCTACGGCGAGCACACTTCTCATTACCTTCATGACGAACTCCTCCTTGTGTCCACACATGCTGTCCGCAGGCATGCCCACCGAGGCCAACAGGAAGGGAGCGGGGTGTGAGCCCGCGTTTCGCCCCCCCCATTCCAGGGATCCCAGTTCGACCAGACCGACGCCCGCATGGCGTATCCCTTCGGACAACTCTCAACGTACGCGCGCCCCGGAACTGCTGGTAGGGGCTTTCGTCGCCCGCCGGTCCATGCGCCGCGAGGAGCGCTGTGCGTCACCGCCACGGGTACGCGGCGGTCGTTCCCGCCGGGTGGTCCCGTCGTTCTCCCCGGACTCCGGAAGCAACTCGTTCCCCGCGTTCGACGATCTGCTGGCTTGGTGCGCTGGACGGGGCCGTGAGCCCCGACCTGGACGGTGATGGCGCAACTGCATGCTGCGGAAGCGAGCCTGAGCAACCGGTGAATGGTCCAGCTCCCCGCCCAGGGCTGAGGATCAACGCCAGATCCGACCGAGGAGCGCCGACCCATAGGCATCGCCGAAGCCGACGGCCAGCGGCTTCATCGGGCAGTCGACCTGCTCGGCTTCTCGATGGGCCGCTTCGTGGCTCAGGTCATCGGCCGAGTGGCGAGGCGACCCCGCTGGTGAGGGCAGCCCGACGCCGCCGAGCGACCAGCATGCCCAGCGCACTCGATCCGAGCATCACCAGACCGGCCACGAGGATTGCCAGGGCGGGCCGGTCCGCCCCGCCTACGGCCCAGAACACCAGTGCGGTGACGCTGGCGATCGCAGCCGCCAGCCACGGCCAGAATCCATCGGCCAGGAAGCGCCAGAACCCCAGGGCCGCCAGCAGGGCCATGGTGATCATCCCGGCCTCCCGGGAGGAGTCCTCGCCGATGACTGGCAGGGCCCACATCAGGGCCATGGCCATCCCCAGGAACACGGCCAGCTCCTTGTGGGCCAGGCGCCGGGACACCACCAGGGACCACAGCACACCGAAGAGGACCACCGCGAGCGGCGCATACCGGTCGTACCCGGTCATCTGATAGGAGAAGCCGTCGGATTCGGGCCGGAACACCTCGATCGTGGTCTGGACCAGGCCGAAGCTGGCCACGAACATGCCGAGCTCGGTGATGGTGCTCGACGCGACCAGGTGCGCCCCGACCATGACCGCAAGGGCGACGCCGAACGCGGCGGGGCCCGTGAAGGTCGTGTCCTCCCCGACGAGGAGGACCGTGGTGCCAGCGGCACTGATGGCCGAGCCTGCGAACAGCACACCTGCCAGGCGACGTCGGGCCGAGCCTGGTGCCGCCCCGTGGCCGACGACGAGGGCGACGGCACCAGCGACGAGTGCGGTCACCCCGAGGCTGGCGATCTGCACCCCGAGGCTCATCGACCCCCAGTTCTGGGCGACGAGCACGACCGCGGCGGCGATCACGAGCGCCCCTCCGACGTAGAGGCCGACCTCGATGAGGACCTCGCTCAGCGTACGGCGATGGCGCGCGGCTGCTGCCGCTGATGGCGCAGCGGCCGAGGGCGCCGGTGCGTCGACCCGCCCGCTCACCTCGGCAAGGATGGCCGCTCGTTGCTCGGGGGAGATTGTGCCCCGGGTGACGAGCGAATCAAGGGCTGCCGCCAGGGCGACGGTGGAGCCGGTGGGCAGGGTGTCGCTCATGGCGCATCGCCTTCCTCCCCCGTGATTCAAGTGTGCTCCGCTGAGCCCGTCCCGGGCAGGTGCCGTTGGGCCCAAGTCGTGCTCGTCGGGCGGGATCTCCCCGAGCATGTAGGCCCGCGACGAACCAGCTCACCTTCCTCATCGTCGCGGAAGGGCTGCAGCGCCGCTGGAACCCGCCCCGCCAGCCGCTTGGACTGCGGGCATGTGTGGCGTCAGGACCCGTCAGGACACCAGCAAGGCCGCTGCCCCGCGGGCCAAGTTGTCCCGTCGGGCGTTGCGCTGGGCGTTGGAGGGCCTCGTGGTCGCGCACTTGACCGTCGCTCGGGTCGAGATAAGCCGGCGCCGCGAGTGGGGCCTCAATAGCTGTGCCTCAGCCAGCTGACAGTCGACACGATAGGGATTCCCATCGACCTGGCGCGCGCCTGGACCGTCCCGGCAGGCAGCATTGCGTTGGGTCGTCGCACGGCGGGCCTGAGTCTCGACCCGAACGTGGACGATGGTCCAAGTGAGCAGGGGCAGAGTCGTGACGTCTCCGACGAATCGCGTCGTCGACTTCAGCGCCGGCAGCGCTACGCACCAACGACTTGCGGCTGCGGCATCCATGATCGGCGCCATCGCTGCCCGTTCAGTTCAAGACGAGGTTGGTGCTTGGACCGACCGCGATCCGGCTGCATCGGTCGAGTTCGTCAGCAACTGGGCCCAATCAGACCGTCCACCGCCCCGAGCCAACTTCACGTGGCGTGCCGCGGGCTGTGCTCGGGGGACTGTCCGACGGAACTGGAGGCACGAGTGGCTGGCTGGAGCGCAGAGCAACGCCACTGGAGAAACCTGCGCCCCAGCCATCGCTTGAACTCGGCCTTCGCGGAGGATCAATTGGGCTGGGCAAGGAACTCAAGGCGTGGGGGTACCGGGTTGTCGGGGTCGGGACCTCCGCCGTCGGGTCGGACGACTGCCTCGATGGTCCGGTTGACCGGCGGGCCGGGATCTGCCTGAGGATCGATGGGTTCGACGGCGACTCGGAGCCGCATGAGCCCCAGTTGCTGGCCGGTGAACACTTGCACTACGGCACGACCGAAGACGTCGGTCGTGCCGCTGAGTTGTGGCACCGCGGCACAGCCGTATCCCACCAGACCCTGGCCTTGGTCGAGCTGCGCGGTCACGCGGTGCTCTCCGGCGATCGGGACCACCATCACCTGCGTCCGACCGAGAACCGTCTGGTGAACGTCGAGCTTGGGGCTCTCGATGTATCGGCGGCCCCGCTCGTCGAGCGGTGCTGACTCAGCCAGCCGATGGAGCAGTGCGTGGCTCCTGCGGTCGGGGGCGATCACAGGAATGGGGTTCTCTCGTGCCCGCGCCACGCGCTCGGCTGTCCACGCCCGCCTCAGGGGTTGGACGACATCGTCGAAGTCGGCGACCTGGGCGATGACCCTGCCCGGTATGGCGACACTGGTGCAGACCTGGATGGCGATCGAAAGGGCCGCGCCTCCACCCGATACCAAGCCGTGTCCCGGCGGCTCGGCCGCCTCGAACACGACCTCCTCGGCGGCTGCGGCCGCACCCAAATCGGTCGCTGGGCTGACCTCGCTGAGCAGCCGCAGCGCCCCCAGGTTAGTTGTCCGACCCGAGGCTGCCAGCGCTCGACCAACCCAGCGCATGGCCTCCAGGTCCGGGGGGTCCACGACCCGTTGGACATTGAAGGAGATGGTGGCCTGCTGCAACGGGTTCGGGGAATGCCGATACAGCACGGGTGACGCATCCGGGTGAAATTCCGCAATCGTCGGCGCGTCAGCATCGTAGTCGCCGGCGTACTTGTACCCGGGCATGGCGGGCCGCAACTCGACCACTTCATCTGCGTCGAGGGCGATGTAGCCGACGCCGCTGGCGTCCGTCCGAATGTGCCGCCATGCATCACCTTGATGCCTGAAGAACACGAAGGCATTGGGGATCGGGTGCTCGCCCACGACGCGCACCTTCAAGGGGAGCGGCTTGTTGGCCACGCCGACGTCCTGCAGGAACTTGGCAAGGAGTCGCGCCGTGAACCGCTCAGATCGTGGAATGGCCTGGAACGCGGCGTCATCCCACTGGTTGTTGTCGTAAAGGGCCATCTCGGCATGGGTTTCGGTGGCCGCGTCAATGGCCAGCTGTCGCGCCGACGTGTTGGTGGCGTACTGCGCCAGCGAACCGATGCTCTGCAGGTGAGCGTTCGGCTGTGCCGCGACAGCGGTGATCCGCTCCTCATATGTTCCGTGATCCCAGAACCGGTCGCTCGTGGTGTGCGGTGAGACACACAGGTCTGCGAGGAAGTGACACGCCCAGCCGAGGTGGAACATGGCATCGGCCCACGGGTACCCCTGTTGGCCATGCCAGGTGGCCACGGCAAGGTCGTACTCCTCCTGGCACCGGTCGGCCGCCGAAGGATACGGCCTGTCGAACATCAGATTTGGTGTGGATGACACGTCCACCGTGAACCCCGGGGCGAAGATGAGCCCGGCGAGGAATCCGGCGCTGTCCACCCAGTCCTCGAGGTTGGCGTGGGGGCCCAGGTCGAGCCCGAATCCGGTGGTCGGGTCATGGTAGTGAGAGAACGACGAGAGGTTGCATACGTGCTTCCGCCACGTGTACAACTCGCCGCACAGCAGGTTCAGAGAAATGTTGACGTACACCTCAACGTCGGATCTGTCTGCGAACTCGGCACCTCGCAGCAGATCGGTCTGGAACGACCTGAGGACGTTCGCGTAGGCCTTGTGCCCATCTTTCTCGATGATCATCAGTGCGTGTTCGATGGGATCAGCATGGTTGTCCATGTCGCTCCCTCCTTCATCTGGTCGTGCCCCTAATCCGGCTGACGGCCGGTCTCCCATGGCGCCACGTCCCGGCGCGCGATTGGTCCAGTGCGATCCGCCCGAATGCCCGAGGGGTGGGCGGGATGTGATGCGAGCTGGAGGCACTTCGAGGGGTTAGCAGGAGCGGTGTTCCCGCAGTCATGGCGGGGCTGGCAGCGCTCACAGACTGCCGACGAATCCGGAATCCTCTGGTCATCGCGCCAGACTCCCCTTGCTCGGGAACCAACAAGCCGCACCGGGCGGCTCACTGCGCCTGCGGCGTCCCCGTCCCAAGCTCCCTCAGGTCCACTCTGCTCGCGGTCAGCCCGGCGTACCAGTGACCAAGGTCCCTCAGGCCGTGGCTGCCGTGACCACAGTGACGCAAGCCTTGCCCATGCGAGGCAGGGGGAGGTGCTGGTCGCAACAACTCGAGACGTCGACCGCCGTGGTCGGGCGCTCGAAGCCCGGGCGCTCGAAGGCAGCTCTCGCAGCTATCCACCGCTGTGCACCGGTGCCGAGGAACGAGCAGCTGGTGGATGTGGGGGCCACGTCGAGAGGGCCCGCGCGTCCTTCGGGGATCTGCCCGGGTGTGGGTGTATGCCAGAGGCATGCGCGTCCCAAAGCCGAAGTCAGGCAAGCCCGCACAGCCGACCCGCCCGAGTGGGCGCCCTCGGTTGGACCGGATCCTTGCCCACGATCGCGCGGCTGCAGGTGGGGGGGATTTGGTGGTGCGGTTCGGTGGCTCGCTTCCCGCGCGGGAGGAGCTGACTGCGCTGGGCCTGACTGAGGGGGAGATCGCCGCGGCCGCCTTGGTGGCGGACCGTGTGGGCGAGGTCGCCCGCCGGGTCACCGAGGATCGGGGGTTTGCCGCCGAGTTGGCCACCGACCCTGGTGCGGCCTTGGCGGGCCTTGGGGTAGCGGTGCCATCCACGGCGTCGGCTGCTTCGCCGTTTGCCGCGGGAGTGGGCCGGCGGTTCGAGATCCGCAGTGACACGCTCGGAGAACCCGCCGGTGGCGAGCCTGCTCCTGAGAGCGCCGTGAGTGGCCTAGTGGCCCACGCCATCCGTGCGGCGCGGGCGTCGCAGGCATCGTGGCGGGCCTTCGTCGCCGATCCCGACCCCGTGGTGCGCTCGGCGGCCAGTACGTTCCCGTGGGCCGAACGCGGGGTCCCGGTGGGGTCCACGGCGGCCGCCTCTGTTGTCCAGGAGGTGTGCGCCCGGTTCCGTCGGGTGCTCGGGCTGTCCGCTGCGCCGGGCTCCTCGGATCAGGGTCCGGCGAAGGGCTCAGGGGTGGATGTGGAGATCGCTGTCCTGCCCGACCTGCAGGTCGCGGCCGCGATCCGGGTGCAGTCCGTCCGCATCCCCGCCTCCCCCAGGCAGGCGTGACATGGCACGGGCTGACAGCGGCGGGTTCGATCTGGTCCTCGAGGTCGACATGGCCGCGATCCAGGAACGGGTGGCCGCCGAGGTGGCCGCGGTGGCGCCCGATGACTGGAACACCCACGTCCCCGGCCTGCAGTTCGGGTTTTGTCCGGCCCTGACGATCACCGGGACCTTCACCGGCTTCACGCTCGAGCCGGGGCCGACGGTCGTGTCCACTAGCACCCTGTCGGTGCGGATCGACTGGGGTGTGTTCGGCATCCCTGACCCGCTCGGCCTCCTACGCGACACGGTGGACGCCGGCAACTCCACGAAGTCGATCGTCGTGACCACCCGCTGCACCCCGACGATCGAGGACGGGGAACTCTGGGTGACGGACATGGCTGTCGAGGTCTCCTTGGACAAGACCGAGTGGAGCACAGTCGAGGGCATCGCGGGCTACCTGGCGCTGTTGGTGGATCCGTTGGGCATCCTGACCCAGTTCTTCTGGGACACGCTCCACGCACAGCTCCTCACCCCCCTGAGCAAGAACATCCCCCGCCGCCTGCTGATCGGCGTGCTGCCCGTCGGGGACACGCAGCTGGACTCGGTGGGGCAGGAACTCCGGGTACTGGTCACGGTGGACGGCCAGCCCGGCACCCCGCGGGCGATCACCCGTTCGGCGATCCGCCCAGCCCCTGCCGGCGCCAAGCCCCGGGACCTCGCCGCGGTGATCATCGGCAACGACCACCTGCTGCGCACGACGATCCGCCCCGCACTCACGACGTGCTTCACGCTGACCGGGAAAGGGACCTTCCTCGACCCCCACCCCTGCTACTGGGTCGGGGGAACCACCCGTGACGACCAGATCAGCCTGGGCACACAGTTGGACACCGAGGTGCTGATCGATCGAGTGATGGCCGAGATCGACATGGCCGGTGCGCTGCGAACCCGGGTGTACTTCAGCAGCAGGCACGCGAGCGGCGGCTTCGGCATCACCGGCAGCGCCAGCTACGCGATCAACTCGCGCGCCGACGCGGACGGCAAGAAGCTCAGCGTCACAGTGGACCCCCCGAGGATCGACGACCTCGATATCTGGATCGAATGGTGGGTCTACGGGCTGATGGCCCTCGGGTTCGGCTCGATCGGCCTGCTGGCCACAGGACTGACCGACGCCTTCACCGGAGGCACCCTGAAGGACGGGGTGCTCGGCCTGCTCACGGCGTTCCGGCTGCTCCCCGACTCGCTCGACCTGCCCTACCTCGTCGGCGACATCCGGATCGACCACCAGCCCCAGGGGCAGCAAGACGCGGAGTGGCAGACCATCTGCTGGCCGCAGCCCGGCGCCCCCCTGTGCATCCCCGTCTCACGAGCCAACGACGTGATCGTCCGAGTCCGAGGCTGACCCCGACCCCCTAGGGCCGGCAGGACGCCGCGGTGCGGTTTCCCTACTGCGCTGGCGGGGCCGGAGGACGGTCGTGGACGGCTATCTCTGGCCCGGTCGCAGGGTGCCGGTGGTCCCCCACAACGCCAGCCCGGCTGCGGGGATCAGGGCGGCGAACTTGATCAGGGCCGCTCGTCGGGCGCGCCGGGCTGGCCGGTCAGCGGTCGTTGGGTGCGCCGGGTCGTCCGTCAGGAGGTCCAGGGCGCGGACCAGGTTGGCGTTCTCGGTCAGGTCGCTGGCCGCGGCCAGCGCGGTCAGGCCCAGGCCCACCGGCCGGCCCGGCGAGGACAGCAGGCTGATGCCCAGCAGCAGCGGCACGGTGTAGGCGACGACGTAGGCGTTGTCGGTCACGGCCAGGCGCCGGTGGGTGACCAGCACCTGCCGGTCCCCGCCGGTCACCCCCAGCAGGGCCGACCCGGATCCGGCCAGCTCCCCCCGGACGACCTCCCGCAGCAGGACCCGGGTACCGGCCAGCCGGGCCGACAGGCTCGGAGCACCCACCACCACAACCCCACCCATGAGCGCGGCGACGGCTCGGACCCGACGATCAGCGACCATGGACCCAGCCTGCCAGCGCCCCACCACGTCGAACACGCTGGACAGCCCTGGGGCCCTCGCGGGTGTGCCTGTCGGGGCGCCGGGTCCGGGTGGGTGACCAACGCCTCTGGCCCCCGCGCCGGCGGGGCGGTAGGGCTGGGGGTGAGCCGGTGCGCGAGGCAGGGGCCCGGGTTCACGAGGTGGTGAGGGTCGTGGCTGAGGAGTCGTTGAAGGCCGATCTGGTGCTCGAGGGTGGTGGGGTGAAGGGGATCGCCCTGGTCGGGGCGGTCAGCGTGCTGCAGGAGGCCGGGTACACGTTCCCGCGGGTGGCGGGCACCTCGGCCGGGTCGATCGTCGGGGCGTTGGTGGCCTCAGGGATGCCGGCCGCGCAGATGCAGGAGGTGATGCAATCCACCGACTACTCGAAGTTCCAGGACGGCACCATCCTGGACAAGCTCGGCCCCCTCGGGCAGGGCGCCTCGTTGCTGTTCCAGCAGGGCATCTACGAGGGCAACTACCTCAAGGACTACCTGCGCCGGTTGCTGCCCGATGACATGGAGAGCTTCGCTGGGATGCGCCTGCCCCATGACCCGGGCAGCGACCTGCCCGAGTCCCGGCGCTACAAGCTGGTGGTGATGGCCTCAGATGTGTCCCGCCACGTGCTGGTGCGGTTCCCGTGGGACTACCCCGACTACGGCCAGGTACCCGATCGAGCAGTCGGTGATCGAGGCGGTGCGGGCATCGATGTCGATCCCGTTCTTCTTCGAACCGACCCACCTGGACTTCGTGAGCACCGACGAGCAGGGCAGGATCGTCAAGGCAGCGCTGCACTCTGGTCGACGGGGGCATGCTGTCGAACTTCCCGGTCGACGTCTTCGACCGAACCGACGGCAAACCGCCGCGGTGGCCCACGTTCGGGATCAAGCTGTCCGGCAAGCCCGGGGCACCGCCCAAGCCGTCACCGATCCACGGGCCACTGACATTGACGTTCGGGATGCTGTCCACTCTGATCGGCTGGAACGACCGCTGCCACATCAACGACCCGTCGATCTGCAAGCGCACCATCTTCGTCGACACGTTCGGTATCTCCGCGGTCTCCTTCGACCTGTCCAAAGCCGACCAGGACCGGCTCTACCAATCCGGGCGCCACGCAGCCACCAAGTTCCTGACCGACTGGGACTTCGACGCCCACAAGGAACAACGCGACCAAGCCGACACCTGACCAACCTGCTGCGGCCCCGCCCCACAAGGGGGCAGGTGATCATCGGACCCCCACGCAAGCGGGGTGCTGCCGGGCCCCAGACCGTGACCACCACTGTCCCGGTGTCGGGGGTGGTGTTTGTCCACAGGACTACGTCGTGCCGCTGCGGGCGAGGAATGCCGGGATGCCCCAACGGAGAACACGCATCCGCACAGTGGTCGGTGGGAACATAGACGGGGCTCGGAGGGGATGCCGATGACACTGACTGATCCCCCGGCAGAAGTGGGGCAGGACCTGGCCGCCCTGTCTGCGGCGTTGGACACGGCGGTGGCCGCGGCGGGCGCGCTTATCACCAACTGGCCCACGCGACAGGGGAGGCCACGCAACTGCTTCGTGGGGAGAGCCAGATACTCGATCCGAGGTCATTAGGGATGCGAGACCTGCGTCAATCCCAGGGTCGAGGCAGAGACTGCCGGACCGTCGCTGGGGTGTGGCAGATGCGCCACACACCCGGCCGGCGGACCTTCGCGGACGCCTGCCCGATAATGACGACCGAATCCCGTTGGCGTCACCGTTGGCGTCAACTCTGCCGACACCGGCCTCGTTTGTGCTCAGAAGTGGGCCCCGCGGGGCTCGAACCCGCAACCTACGGATTAAAAGTCCGCAGCTCTACCGATTGAGCTAGAGGCCCGGGGCACAGGCCAGGCCGTGCACACCCGCGCTCCCGGGCGGCACTGTACGCGAGGTGCGCTCACCCGAACGGCGCGGACCGGCCCGCACCGACCGCCGAAAACGCCCAGCCCTGCCCGCGATGCGCCGGGCCCTCAGGCGCCCAGGGACTTGAACGCCGCGTACACCATCCACGCCGGCCAGAACACGCCCTGGATCAGGGCCCAGGCGTACTCCCAGAAGGAGTCCGCCTGCTGCCAGAAGTACGCCCACGCCCCGAAGATCCCGAGTCCGTACAGGGCCCCGCCACCCGCCGCCGCTCCGGTGTTCCCACCAGCCATCGCGCGCCTCCTTCAACCCGTCCAGTGTGCTCCTGCGCCGAGGGTGAAGGCGCTATGGCGCGGTCACAGCGAGCCGATCAGCCGGCTGCGGCCGCCTCGAGTGCGGCGATGTCGAGCTTGTCCATCGCGAGCATCGCGTTGGTCACCCGGGCGACCACGGCCGGGTCCGGGTTCGACATGAGCGCCCCGAACTGCTCGGGCACCACCTGCCACGAGACCCCGAACCGGTCCACGAGCCACCCGCACCGCGAGGGCTCGCCGCCGTCGACCAGCGCGTCCCACAGGCGGTCGACCTCAGCCTGGTCGCGGGCGCTGAGCATGAACGAGAAGGCCGGCGAGAGCGTGTAGTGGGGGCCACCGTTGAGCAGCATCACCCGCTGGCCGTCGATCGTGAGGATGACGGTCAGCAGCTGCCCCGCGTGCCCGGCGGCGGGTTCCTGCACGTCGCCCTCCGGGTAGCGGCTGGACTCCAGGACCTCGACATCGAAGATGCCCGAGTAGAACTCCACGGCCTCGTCGAGGCGACCGTCGAGCCACAGGCAGGGGGTTGGGCTCATCTCGTGACCCTAGAGGAGCCCGCCCCCATTCGGTAGCCCTGACGCCCGGCGCCTCAGCGATGCGCGCCGGGTGCGCACCCCGTCGAGGTGGGCTCCCGCCGGCCCCCGCTGGGCTCCCCGCCCTGCCCGGACCAGCCCCGCCCCTCAGCTCGCCGGCCGGGCCTTCACCAGTGCGTCGACCGCCGCACCCACCCGACCGAACGCCCGGGGGTAGCAGACGTAGGGCGAGCCCTCGCAGGCGTTCGGCTCGGACCCTGCCCAGTCGGCGTCGCCGAACCGGTTGCCCACGTTGGTCAGCGCCGCCACCACATAGAAGCGCCCGCCCTTGCCCGGCAGCGCGCGCACGATCCCGGTGTCGCTGCCGGCGTTGTACGTCAACCCGGTCTTGTGCGCGAAGGTGACCTGCGCGGCGGCGTCGCACGGACGGGTGTCGAAGCCGAAGTCGATGGCCAGGTCACCGTCGTAGGTCACGACGTTGCCGGTGGCCGGGTCGACCCAGCGCTGCGGCACCGTCGAGGGGATCCCCTGCACGGCGTCCGTGGACCCGCACAGGTTGACGGGGTTGAGTACCTCGTTGAACGACTGCTCGGCCAGGTCCGCGCGGTAGGCCGCCCGTGAGGACGGCGACAGGACGTTGGCCGTCACGGCCCGACCGTTGGGCGCGGTCCACAGCTTCCCGGGGGCGCCGCTGGCGATGAGCATCAGCTTCGCGGTGTCCAGGGCCCCCATGCTCATCGTGCCCGAGGACCAGCCGTTGCCGACCAGCGGCTGCGAGGGCTGCATGCGCAGCGACGGCAGGCCGATCGCGGCGAAGTGGGCGTTCGACTGGGCCAGGGCGCCCTGGTCGTTGATCTCCTGGAGCAGCGCGCAGGTGGCGAAGTTGTCCGAGACGGTGATCATCTGGTCCAGCCAGCCGGCCACGGTGTCGGTGGCCCCGTCCGCAACCGGCGCGGGCTCCGCTCCGGTGGGGTTGCTCGGGCCGTAGGCGCAGGTCTGCACCTCCCCGTCGACGACCTCCTCGTGGTAGCGCACCGGGGTGCTCAGCGTGAGCCGGCGCTGGTCGACCAGGCGGTAGATCGAGTGGGCGACCATCACCTTGAGGACGCTGGCCGGGTAGGCCGCCATGTAGCTCTTCTGAGGGTTGCGGGCCGGGACCGTGACGTCCTCAGCGGCGGGGCCGGCGTCCCAGGCAGCCTGGTCGTCCCACCGGTTGAGCCGCCACCGGGAGAACTCCACACCCTTGGTGGTCAGGTGGCGCGGATCGATGCGGACCGTGAAGCCCTTGGGGCTGTCCCGGTCGTAGAGCACGTTCGCGGCACCGACGACCCGGCCCTGCGGGGTGAGCTCGATGACCGCGACATCCACGTTGGGCAGGTGGGCCGCCGGCTGGGCGGTCCCGCTGGAGTCCACGTTGTCGTAGTCGACGAGCGTGTCGAAGCCGGCCTTCGTCACCGCACGGGCCAGCCCCGCGCTCAGGCGGGCGGACTCCCGGGCGAACGACGCGGACCCGGAGCCGTGCGAGCCGGAGCCGTGCTGGTCCGATACCGGGGCGGCGGCGGCCGGCAGGGCGAGGCTGGCGCTGAGAGCCAGGGCGGTGGTCGCCACGGCGAGTGCGCGCGGGAACCGGCGACTCGGTGTCGGCACCGGGGTGCAGTGGTGGGTCATGATCGGTGTCCCTTCGGGGTGGCGGCCGGCGCGGAGCCGGGGTCGGGCGAGGCTGGGGCGGGGTGCGTGGTCGACGTCGCGCGGGTCAGGCGAGAGGTAGTGCGGGGTGGGGTCCGTGCGGGGTGAGGGTCCGTGCGGGCCCTCGATGGCCGGGAGGCTACTTGGTCGAGCGTTCAAGTCGCATGCCGGGGCCTGGACTGGCCCGGGCCCCGGGGCCTCCGCGGCCCGGCCGGATCATCACGCGATCCCGTCGAACGCCGTGCTGATCCGCGTGCCCCGCTGCCCGGCGAGGATCCCGGGCAGGTCGGCCAGCGCCCCGATCACCGCCTCGCGCCCGGGGGCCGAGCGCGCGAACGCTGCCGCGGCCTGCACCTTCGGCCCCATCGATCCCTCGGGGAAGCACGACGCCGGCCAACGCCTCGGGCGAGGCCCTCAGGATGGCCCGCTGGGTCGGCGTGCCCCAGTCGAGGTACACCGCGTCGGCGTCGGTGGCCACCACCAGCAGGTCGGCGTCCAGGCTCGCGGCCAGCAGCGCCGACGAGCGATCCTTGTCGATGACGGCCTCGACCCCCACCAGCGTGCGCGGGTTCAGGTCGTCGGGCCCGCTGAGGCCCTCCTCCTTCAGGTACATGGTCGGGATCCCCCCGCCGCCGGTGCAGATCACGACCACGCCCTTCTCCAGCAGCCAGCGGATCGGCTGGATCTCGAAGATCCGCCGCGGCTCGGGCGAGGGCACCACGCGCCGCCACCCGGGACCGTCGGCGCGCACGGTCCAGCCCCGCTCGGCGGCCAGCCGGTGCGCCCGGGCCTCGTCGTAGACCGGGCCCACGAACTTCGTCGGGTTGGCCATCGCCGGGTCGTCGGGATCGACCTCGGTCATGGTCAGCACCGTGGCGATCTGCTTCTCGAACGGCAGCAGGTTGCCCAGCTCCTGCTCGATCAGGTAGCCGATCATGCCCTCGGTCTGCGCGCCGAGGACGTCGAACGGGTACGTCGACTCCTCGTCGTAGGCCGAGGCCTGCAGCGCCAGCAGGCCGACCTGCGGGCCGTTGCCATGCGAGATGACCAGCTCGTGGGCCATCGCCACCGGGGCCATCGCCTGGCACGCCAGGCGGACGTTGGCCCGCTGCCGCTCGACGGTCATCGGCTCACCCCGGCGCGCCAGGGCGTTGCCGCCCAGGGCCACGACCACGCGCATGACCGATCACGCCTCCATGACCACGGATGACGCGGCGCTCCAGCCCGGCCCGCTCAGGCCCGGGCGCCCGACGGGCACCTGCTGGGTGATGCAGTGCACGTTGCCCCCGCCGAGCAGGATCTCCCGACCGGGCACGGTCAGGATCCGCCGCCCGGGGAAGAGCTGCTCGTAGGCGGCCACGGCCGCCGCGTCGTGCGGGTCGTCGAACACCGGCAGCACCACGATCCCGTTGCCGATGTAGGAGTTCACGTACGAGCCGGCCAGGCGCTCGCCCTCGACCCGTGGCTGGGAGCCGGGCACGTGGTCCACGCCCGCGGCCTCCTCGGCGGTGATGCGGATCGGGCCAGGCTGGTGGAGCTTCACGACCCGCAGGGGCCGGCCCTGGGCGTCGGCAGCCGCCTCGAGGATCGCCAGGGCCTCGTTGGAGATCTCCCACTGCGGGTCGTCCTCGTCGTCGGTCCAGGTGAGCATCACGACCCCGGGCGCGGCGAAGCGCGCGAAGTTGTCGATGTGCCCGTCGGTCTCGTCGAGGTGCACCCCGCGCGGCAGCCAGATGATCGCCGAGACGTCGAGGTTCTCGCGCAGCTGCTCCTCGATCTGCTCCCGGGTCAGGTCCGGGTTGCGGTTCGGGTTGAGCAGGCACTCCTCGGTGGTCAGCACGGTGCCCTGGCCGTCGACGTCGATCGATCCGCCCTCGAGCACCAGGTCGGGCAGGTAGCGGTGCACCCGCTCGAGGTCGGCGACCTTGGGCCCGACCTGGTCGTCGCGGTCCCACGGGAAGTACAGCCCGCCGCGCAGGCCGCCCCACGCGTTGAACCGCCAGGACACCGCTCGCAGCTCGCCGGCGTCATCCACGACGAACGTCGGGCCCGTGTCGCGCACCCAGGCGTCGTTGGTCGACATCTCGAGCACCCGGATGTGCCGCGGCAGGCGCAGCCGGGCGTTCGCGTACTGCCCGGCCGAGGCCAGCACCGTCACCGGCTCGGCCTCGGCGATCGCCTCGGCGACCCGGGCGAACGCGGCCTGCGCGGGCTTGCCACCCAGGCGCCAGTTGTCGGGGCGCTCGGGCCAGACCAGGTAGGCCCCGGCGTGGGCCTCCCACTCCGCGGGCATCCGGAAGCCGTCGGCGCGGGGGGTGCTGGTCAGCTCGTGGGCCATGGAGGTCACCTCGTGGAGTCGTGGCGGGCGCGGTCGGTCGGCGGGGCTGCGGTGGGCGGGGCCATGGGGTCCTGCGGAGCCCGCGGCGCCGCGGCCAACGATGAGGCATCCTCCGGGGCGAACCCGTCGAGTGTCACCTCGGCGAGCAGCTCGGGGTGCTCGGCGGCGCGCCGCTTCCACCCCGGGGCCAGGTGCACGAAGATCTCCTGCACCACGAACGTGGCCAACAGCCCGGCCATGATCAGCCAGAACGTCCGCGGGTCGAACTCGCCGTACGGGTCCCACACGAAGAACACGGTCGCCGCCGCGAGCAGCGCCACGACGAGCACCGTGCTCAGCCACGCTCCCGCGGCGCCGCCGGGTACGCGGTAGGGCCGCACGGCGTCGGCGTCAGTGAGGCGCAGGCGCAGGAAGGCCGCGGCCATCACCATGTAGGGGAACAGGAAGATGACCGAGCTGAACGCGAACAGGCTCCAGAACAGCTCGTCGATGCCGCCGTCGGTCAGGGAGAACAGCACGCCGTAGGCCACGGTGAAGCCCGCGCTGACTGCGGCGGTCAGGTTCGCCGCGCCAACCGGGGTGCCGCGCGTGGGGCTCATCCGGCCGAACACCGGGGGCAGGTCACCACGATCGGAGGCCTCCGCGGCCGAGCGGTTGGCCCCGATGGTCCACGGGATCAGCGCGGCGAAGAACGCGTAGAGGATGCCCACGCCCAGCACCGTCACCAGCGGGCCGTCACCCAGGGCGGTGGTCAGCGCGTCCATCAGCCCGGAGGTCTCCGAGATCTGGTCGGCCGGCAGGATCACCTGCATCCCGACGGTGGCGATCAGGTAGAACGCCCCGATCAGAAGGCCCGCGACGACGATCGAGCGGGGCACGTCCCGGCGCGCATCGTGCATCTCGTTGCTCGCGCTGGACATCAGCTCGAAGCCCAGGAAGTTGTAGATGATGATCGAGATCGCCAGGGCCATGGTCGCCCCGGACGGGATCATCGAGTCGGTGCTCCACGCGAACGTGGTGGCCGAGCCGGTGCCGTCGGCCAGCTGCATCGCGCCGCCCACGCCCAGCACCGCGATGACGAGCACGGTGAGGATCGCCCCGAGGTTCGAGACCCACTTCCCGGTCTCCAGGGCCACCAGGTTCACGACCCAGTTCGCCGCCACGAGCACGAGCGCGATGCCGACCTGCGGCCAGAACCCGAGGTCCGGGAAGAACATCGCCGAGAGCACCGCGGAGAACATCAGGTAGACCGAGGGCACCCAGATGGCCACGTTCAGCCAGTACCACCACGACGTGCGCGTGCCCCACCGGCTGCCGAAGGCGCGCACCACCCAGGAGTAGATGCCCGCCGGTGTCCGGGTAGGTGGAGCCCAGCTCGGCGGTCATCAGCCCGTAGGGGATGAAGAACGCCACGATGATGATCACGCGTCCAGGCGATGGCCGACGGGCCGATCTGGGCGGTGAGCGTGACCTGGCTGAGCAGCAGCATGGCGCAGACGCTGAACAGGACCATGTCGAACATGCGCAGGCTGGGGTGTCGCGTCGGGGACGCGGAGCCGTTCACGGGGGTCACTTCCTTCGGTGTGGTCATCGGGATCAGCGCAGCTCGAGGTCCTCGAGGAGCGCCTCGATGCGCCCCTCGTGGTACCGGCGCAGCGCGTCGGTCGGGGTGAGCAGCCGCGGGTACACGTACCAGGCCAGCAGGCCCTTCTCGGTGTGAAGGCGGTTCTCGGACTGGTCGTAGATGATCGAGGCCGGCGAGTCCATGACCTCGTCGGTGGCCTCGACCCCGCGCGAGGCGGGCAGGCAGTGCATGAACCTGGCGTGCTCGGGCGCGAGTGCCATCAACGCGGCGCTGACCTGGTAGCGCGGCTTGAACGCCCGCACCCGATCGGGAATCTCGTCCTCCTGGCCGAACCACCACCACAGGTCGGTGTAGACGAAGTCGGCGGTGCGCACCGCCTCCTCGACGTCCTCGGTCTCCAGGTACCGGCCGCCGAAGCGCTGCTCGTTGTCGGCGAGCTCGTCGAGGACCGTGGGCCACTGGGCCTTGATGCCGTACTGCTCGGGACGGGCGTGGATGAAGGTGCCGCCGAGCATGGTGACGATCTTCGCGGTCGACGTGCACACGTTGGTGGCGTCGCCGACGAACACGACGGTCAGGTCGGCCACAGACTTCCCCGGCAGCGCGTGCTCGGTCATGGTGAACACGTCGCACAGGGCCTGCGTCGGGTGGTTGAAGTCGGTGAGGCCGTTGATCACCGGCACCGTCGCGTGCTCGGCGAAGCGGGTGACGGTGTCGTGGTGGAACGCGCGGATCTCCACGGCGTCGACCATCCGGGACAGCACCTCGGCGGTGTCCTTGATGTTCTCCTTCTCGCCGAGGTGGATCTCGCCGGGCTTGAGGTAGAGCGCGTGCCCGCCGAGCTTGGTCATCGCGACCTCGAAGGAGACGCGGGTGCGGGTCGAGGCCTCCTCGAAGATCATGCCCAGCGAGGCGCCCTCGAGCAGCCGCGGGCAGGCGTGGTGCCGGTCGGCGGCCTTGAGCTCGGCGACCAGGCGCATCTGGGCGCGCACGACGTCCGGGCCCAGGTCCTGAGTGTCGATGAAGTGATGCAGCGGGAGGGTCACGTCGGGTTCCACCCCTTCGAGTCGGGTCCTGGCTCCAGCGGCGACGCTGCCGCTCGGCGGGCGGCCCGGCGCGGGCCACAGACCCACTGTCCTCCCAAACTTGAGCAAGCGCTCAAGTCCAGTGTCCCGAATGCTACAGGACCTTCGTCCCTCGGCTGGATGGCGGCTCGTAGCGCGGCTCCGGGCGGGCCAGGCCGGCCTCGGCCCGGGCCGCCGAGCGTACCCAGTCGTGCATGCGCTCCCGGGGGATGTCGCTCTGGTGGGCCACCGCCTGAAGGGCCATCGAGTCCAGCAGCGCCAGCAGGCGCCACGCGGCGGCGTGCGGGTCCGCGCAGCGGAACACGCCCCGGTCGATGCCGTCGAGGAACAGGTCGGCCATCAGCTGCTGCCACTGGGCGTTGATCCGCTGGGACACCTCGGCCAGCGCGGGGTGGCGGGCCGCCGCACTCCACACGTCGAGCCACACCTGGTACTGCCAGTCGTCGCCACGCGGGGCGAACACGTCGATGAGGAGGTCGAGCCGGACGGCCGGGTCGGGCACGGCGTCCAGCGCCGCGCGCACCCGCTCGAGGTCGGCGGTGGAGACCTCCTCGAACGCGACCGCGAGCAGCTCGTCGTGGGAGTCGAAGTGGTGGTGCAGCAGGCCGGTGCTGACCCCCGCCTCGGCGGCGATGTCGCGGCTGGTGGTCTGGCCCATCCCCTTGCGACGCATGACGGCGACGGCGGCGTCGATGAAGTCCCGGCGTCGCTGCTCCTTGGACTTGTGCACCTGGGCCACGGACCCGACCGTACTCGTCGGGCCCGTCGCGGGCAGGGCACGGGCCTATCCTGTCGGCCGTGAACCTGACCCCGACGGAAGTCGACCGGCTGATGCTGCACCTGGCCGCCACGCTGGCCCGGTCGCGGCAGGCGCGCGGCCTGGCGCTCAACGTGCCGGAGGCCACCGCGATCGTCGCCGACACCGTGGCCGAGGCAGCCCGGGACGGGCTCGGCCATGCGCAGGCGGTGGAGGCGGGGCGCACGGCGCTCGGCCCCGCCGATGTGCTGCCCGGCGTCGCCGACATCCTGGGCCAGGTGCACGTCGAGGCCGTCTTCGACGACGGCTCCCGGCTGGTCACCGTGGTCGACCCGATCGGCGGCGGGCACCTGGGCGACGCGGCCCCCGGCGCACTGCTGCCCGGTGTGCACCGCGACGACGAGGGCACCCACGTAGGCGAGGCAACCCGCACCCCGGACACGGTGCTGGTGAGCGTGGTCAACGAGGCGGCGGTGCCGATCTCGGTGTCGTCGCACTTCCACTTCTTCGAGGTCAACCCGCGCCTGCGCTTCGACCGGGCCACCGCCTACGGCCGCCGCCTGGACGTGGCTGCGGGGTCGACAGTGGCGTTCCCGCCGGGCGTGCCGGTCGAGGTGGCGCTGGTGCCGATCGGCGGGGCGCGGGTGGTGGTCGGGTTCGCCGGGCTGGTGGACGGGCCACTGGACGCCCCCGGGGCCAAGGAGGCCGCGCTGGCCCGGGCGCGGGCGTGCGGGTTCGCGGACTCCGGGGCGGGCGCGGGCGGCGGGGCGGGCGTGGACTCCGAGGCGGGGACAGGCTCCGGGGCGAGGGCGGGCTCCGGGGCGGGCGCGGACTCCGAGGCGGGGACGGGCTCCGGGGCGGAACCCGGGGACGCCCGGGCGGGCGCTGGAGTCGGCGGGCATGCGTTCGGCGGGCCGGCCGTCGGCGGGTCGGAGGCCCGGGCGGAACCCGAGGACGCCGTGCCCGCCCTGATGCGTGACCTCGCCGAGCGGACCGACCGGGGCCAGGTGCGCCCATGACCCGCGGTCCGTGGAGCGACATGGCCGTGCACGGCCCACGCCTCGGCGATCGGGTGCGCCTCGGTGACACCGGGCTCACCCTCGAGGTCATGGCCGACGACCGGCTCGCAGGCGACGAGCTGCTGCTCGGGTTCGCCAAGACCGGCCGCGACGGCATCGGCTTCCAGGCCGTGCGCACCAGCGACTCCTGCGACGTGGTGGTCACCAACGTGCTGGTGGTGGACGCGGTGCTCGGCGTGCGGGTCACTTCCATCGGGATCCGCGAGGGACGCATCGCGGCGATGGGTCGCTCCGGAAACCCGGACACCACCGACGGGGTGGAGGTGGTGGTCGGCAGCGGCACGATCGTGATCCCCGGCGAGGGGCTCATCGCCACCGCCGGCGCGGTGGACCCGCACGTGCACGGCCTGAGCCCCCGGGTCATGGAGGCCGCGCTGGCCTCCGGGGTGACCAGCCTGCTCGTGCAGGAGTTCGGGCCGTTCTGGGGCGTGGGCGTCGGCTCCGGGTGGGCTCTACGCATGGCCTACGCCGCCTTCGACGCGTGGCCGATCAACGTGGGCGTACTGGGCCGCGGGTCCTCGGCCGAGCCGGGGCCGTTGCTCGAGGCGCTCGAGGCCGGCGTGTGCGGGTTCAAGGTCCACGAGGACACCGGCGCGCACCTGCGCACCCTGGACATGGCCCTGGCGGTGGCCGAGGAGCACGACGTCGCGGTCGCGCTGCACACTGACGGGCTCAACGAGGGGCTCACCGTCGAGGACACCCTCGCCGTGCTGGACGGTCGGGCGGTGCACGCGTTCCACGTCGAGGGGTGCGGGGGCGGTCATACCCCGAACGTCCTGCGCCTGGCCGGCGTCGACCACGTGCTGGCCTCCTCGACCAACCCGACGCTGCCGTTCGGGGTCAACGCCCTGGCCGAGCACGTGTCGATGATCATGGTCTCGCACGGCCTGCACGCCGAGATCCCCGGTGACCTGGACCTGGCCCGCGACCGGGTGCGCGCCTCCACGATGGGCGCCGAGAACCTGCTCCACGACCACGGCGTGATCCCGATGACCAGCTCCGACGCCCTGGGCATGGGCCGCGCCGGGGAGACCTGGCGGCGGACGTTCGCGCTGGCGTCGGTGACCAAGGGCGCCGAGGGCGCGTTCCCCGACGCGGCGGACGCGGCGGTCGGCCACGACAACGACCGGGTGCTGCGCTACCTGGCCAAGCTCACGGTGAACCCGGCGCTGGTGCACGGGATCGCCCACGAGGTGGGCTCCCTGCAGCTCGGGCGGATGGCCGACATCGTGCTCTGGCGGCCGGCCTACTTCGCGGCCAAGCCGGCGCTGGTGCTGAAGTCGGGACTGCCGGCGTGGGGCCCGATCGGGGACCCCAACGCCTCGATCGACACCGCCGAGCCGCTACGGCTCGGCCCGCAGTTCGGCGGGTACGGCGCGGCACCGGCGCAGCTCTCGGTGCTGTTCACCAACGGCTCGGCCGACGAGTCCGGTGCGCCGTTCCCCACCGCTCGGCGCCGGGTGCCCGTGCGGGGCACGCGCGACGTGCGGCTCTCCCAGCTGGTGCGCAACGCCCGCCTGGCCGACGTGCGGGTCGACCCCCGCTCCGCCGAGGTGACGATGGACGGCCAGCCGCTGAGGTTCGGCCCGGTGGAGCGGACGCCCCTGCAGCGGCTGTACTTCCTCTGACGAACCCGGCCAGCGCCGGGAGAGCAGGCGCTGCGCCGTGTCCGCCGGCGGCCTATCCGCCGGCCTTGCGGCGGAACATCCGCTGAGACGGACCGGCGCTCTGCGAGTGCGCGGAGGTTCCCGCGTCTCCGTGGCCCTTCTGGGCAGCCCCATGGGCCCCGTGCTTGTGGGCGAGCGCCTCGCGGTACTTCTCCTTCATGGCCTCGTCCGGGTCGACCGCCTTCGCTCCCGCGTCGGCGGGGCCCGCCTGGGCGGGCTCGGCCTCGGCAGCCGGCTCGGCCGCGTCGGGGGTGGCGGGCTCGGGGGTGGCGGGCTCAGGGGTGGCGGTGTCGTCAGTCATGGGGTCCTCCGGTTCACGAGGGTGCTACCTGCAACTTAGACCCCCCGGGAAGCCGAGGCCCAGCACCGGAGCACCGTTCGGCCGTGCCCGAGCCGTTCCGCGACCGACCGCCGTGGGTCCTGCCGTCGCCCCGGCTCCAATCCCGAGTCGGGCCATGATGACGCCATGGACCCCGCCCGGCTGTTCGTCGCACTGTGGCCGGCACCCGCGGCCGTGCAGGCGCTGGCTGCCGAGGTGGATCGAGCCCGGGACGCCGGCCCCAGCCGAGGCACGGCAACCGAGGTGCGCTGGCAGCCCCCCGATCGGTGGCATGTGACCGTCGCGTTCGTGGGTACCGCCCCGCCGGAGCGCACGGCACGGCGGCTGTCGGCGTGGCTGGAGTCCGGCCCTCCGGCGCCCGAGGCCATCCGGCTGGCCGGTGCGGGCACGTTCGGGCCCGTCGTCTGGGTGGGGGTCGACCACGGTCGCTGGCTCGGGGACATGGCCGCCGGAGCGCAGGGCGCCCTGCACGTCGCGGACCGCCGGTTCCGGGGCCACGTCACCGTCGGACGCACGCGAGGGCCGGCCGCGGCCGAGCGGGCGCGGGCGGTCGTCCCCGCGCTTGCGGGGCACGTGGGCCCGTGGTGGACACCACGCGAGATCACCCTGGTGGCCTCCGCGACGGGCCCGCATCCGGAGTACCGCGTGCTGGAGCGCTGGGGGCTGTAGGCGGGCGCGCGCAGTTGGCGGGTCGGCTCCGCCCGGCCTGGCCGATCCGCGACACCGGCGTGAGTCAGTGCGAGACTCGACCCCGCACTCGAGGAGGAGCAGATGGCGCATCACTTCCCCGCCGATGAGCGGACCGTGCACAAGTCCGGCGTCGTGGATGCCACGGTCGAGGACGTGTGGTGGGCATGGACCACCGACGCCGGGATCCGGTCGTGGCTGGTCGACGACTCGCGCATCGAGCTGCGCGTGGGCGGCGCCTACGAGTGGTACTTCCTCGACGCCGACGCGACCACGGGGCGGGGCTCAGAGGACTGCCAGGTGATCGGCTTCCAGGCACCGGATCTGCTCACGTTCACCTGGAACGCACCCCCTCACCTGGCCGAGGCCCGAGCCCAGCGCACCGTCGTCGTGCTGCGACTGCGAGCGATGGCCGGCCAGGCCCAGGCCGGCGACAACGGCTCCGCGACGATCGAGCACGGCCCAGACGGCGGGCGCACGCGCGTCGAACTCACGCAGCTCGGGTGGGGCGACGGAGGCGAGTGGGACCTCGCGTACGACTACTTCGACGCCGCCTGGGCCCGCGTGCTCGACCGCCTGAAGGCCTACTACGCAGGCGAGGAGACCCTCCCGGAGACGTGATCCGCGGGTCCCGAGAGCCGGCGGGCGAGGGTCCCACCTTCCGCGGGTCCCGAGAGCCCGAGCGCCCGCGGGCGAGGATCACCCCGTCCACGGTCACTCGGCGCCGGCAGTGGGAACCGTGGTGGTTGGCCAACCTAGAGCAGGGGTAACCCGCACGGATCACGCGGACCGGCGCGCCGGGCGCCCTCCGAGGCCCCGCACGACCGGGCGCGAGCCGCCGCGGATTTCGGCCCCGTCGGCCGCGGGTTCGGCCCCGTCTCGGTGGCCCGCGAGACGCCTCGGCCCCGTCTCGAAGGGGATCGCCTTCGAGACGGGGCCGAAATCGCGGGGCTCGCGGGGGGGGACGGGGCTAGAGGCTCTGGACGTCGGCCTGCTTGGCGCGGACGGCCTCGGCGGCCTCCTTGAGGCCGGCGAGCTCGGAGTCGGTCAGGTCGCCCTCGACGATGCGGCGCACGCCTTCGCGGCCGATCTCCGCCTCGACGCCGAGGTACACGCCCTCGATGCCGTACTCGCCGTCGACCCAGGCGCACACCGGCATGACCGCGCCGGAGTCCTCGATCACGGCCTTGGCCATGCGGGCCGCAGCAGCGGACGGCGCGTAGAACGCCGAACCGGTCTTGAGCAGGGCCACCACCTCGGCGCCGCCGTTGCGGGTGCGCACGACGAGCTCCTCGACCTTCTCGGCGGGCAGCAGGTCGGCCAGCGGCTTGCCGTCGACGGTGCAGCGCGAGGGCACCGGCACCATCGTGTCGCCGTGCGAGCCGAGGGTCAGCGTCTTGACTGAGCCCACGGGCACGCCGAGCTCGACGGCCACGAAGTTGGTGAACCGGGCCGTGTCGAGCATGCCGGCCTGGCCGATGACCTTGCTCTTGGCGAAGCCCGAGGCCAGCTGCGTGAGGGCGGTCATCTCGTCCAGCGGGTTGGACACGACGATGATCACGGCGTCCGGCGAGTGCTTCGCGACGTTCTCGGCGACGCTGCGCACGATCTTGGCGTTGACCTCGATGAGGTCCATGCGGCTCATCCCGGGCTTGCGCGGCAGGCCGGCGGTGATCACGACGACGTCAGAGCCCGCGGTGGCCTCGTAGCCGGCGCCCGTGGCGGGGTCGGTCGTCTGGCCGATGACCGTGGTCTCGAAGCCCTCCACCGGGCGCGACTGGTTGAGGTCCAGGGCCAGGCCCTCGGGGCGCCCCTCCAGGATGTCGGTGAGCACGACGGTCTCGAAGACGTTGTACTCAGCCAGGCGCTGGGCGGTGGTGGAGCCGTAGAAGCCGGCGCCGACGACGGTGACCTTGCCGTTCAGGGACATGGGTTTCCTCTCTTCGCGCGCCGGATCCCCCGGCGCCTGCGGTGCCCGTCCAGCCTACTGCGCGTCCCTTCGGCGCCCGGACCGGGCCGGGAAGCAGCGACGCCCCAGCTCACCGGCAACCGGGAGGTGGGGCGTCGGGTCGGCGCGCGCAGGCTACTCGAGGGGCGGGGCGGGGGGTGCGGCCGGCGGGGGGCAGCCGGCGGGGTGGGGGGTGCAGCCGGCGGGGTGGCGGCCGGGCCCCGCGTGGCCCGGCCGGGCTCGTGGCCCATCTTGCGCAGGACCCACGAGGTGAGGAAGACGACCGGAACCGAGAAGATCAGGGCACCGAGCACGCCGCCCCAGTCGAATGCCTGGTCGTCGCCGATGCCGAACAGGCCGAAGAACCAGTAGCCCAGCGGCGCGGCATCTGCTTGCGCGGCCCCGGACGGTCACGACGGCGGCGGGACGATGAACGCGAACACCGTCAGGCCCACGCCGAGCACCGCAAGACAGGTCAGGTCGATGGCGCGGCTGCGCACGGCCAGCCACCCGGCGTCGCGGTCGGAGAGGATCAGGCGCAGGAAGAACGCCAGCAGCACGAACCCGGAGAAGAGCACGGAACCGCGACGGAAGTGGTCGGCGGCCACGATGGCCAGGGAGAGTCCCATCCCGGCGAGGACCAGCACGAGCGGCCACTGGTAGCGCGGGCCGGCCGCAGCGCGGGCCCGCTCGGCGGCAAGCGCGGCGTCCTCAGCGGCACGATCGGCGGCGAACTTCTCCGCCGCCGTCATCGCCCGCGCGGGCGGCGGCCGACCGGGGGTGGGCTGCGCGGGGGTGGGCTGCGCGGGGGTGGGCTGCGCGGGGGTGGGCTGCGCGGGGGTGGGCTGCGCGGGGGTGGGCGGCGCCGGGGTGACCTGAACCGGAGTGACCTGAACCGGAGTGACCTGAGCCGGTGTCCCCGTGACCGATGGGATCACGGCGGCGCGCTCGCTGGTGTCCGGGGGTAGCGCCACGGCACCCTCGGCGCCGACCGCCTCCTGGCCGGGCATCGGCAACCCGCCCGGGTCCGCGGTCATCACCGACCCTCCGGACCCGACCCCGCGCCCCCACCGACCTCGGTCAGCCCGCGACCGGCGGCCTCGACGACGTTGGCCAGCAGCATCGCGCGGGTCATCGGCCCCACCCCGCCGGGCATGGGGGCGACGAACCCGGCCACCTCACGGACGTCCGGGTGCACGTCGCCGACGAGGCCCTCGGCGGTGCGCGTGATGCCCACGTCGAGCACCGCCGCTCCCGGCTGCACGAGGTCGGCGGTGATCAGGTGCGCCACCCCGGCAGCCGCGACAACGATGTCCGCACCGCGCGTGTGCGCTGCGAGGTCCCGCGTGCCGGTGTGGCAGAGGGTCACCGTGGAGTTCTCGGACTTGCGGGTGAGCAGAAGACCGAGCGGCCGACCCACCGTCACGCCGCGGCCGACCACGCAGACCTCGGCGCCGTTGAGCTCGACACCGTAGCGACGCAGCAGCTCGACGATCCCCCGCGGCGTGCACGGCAGCGGGGCGGGGGTGCCCAGCACCAGGCGCCCCAGGTTCACGGGGTGCAGGCCGTCGGCGTCCTTGTCCGGGTCCATCGCCTCGAGCACCGCGTTGGAGTCCAGCCCACGGGGCAGCGGCAGCTGAACGATGTAGCCCGTGCAGGCCGGGTCGTCGTTCAGGGCGCGGACCGCGGCCAGGACGTCGGCCTGGGAGGCGGTCTCAGGCAGGTCCACGCGGATCGACTCGATGCCGACCTCGGCACAGTCGCGGTGCTTGCCGCCCACGTAGGCGTGGCTGCCGGGATCGTCGCCCACGAGAACCGTGCCGAGCCCGGGCGTGATGCCCGCCGCCCGCAGCTCGGTCACCCGAGTCGCCAGGTCGCCCTTGACCGCCGCCGCGGTCGCCTTGCCGTCAAGGATCGTCGCCGTCACGGGCCCCATTGTCGCAGGGCTCGGGGCCTGACCCGCCCCCACGTGGTGCGCCGCGGATCGGGGGTGTTCCCGAGCGAGGGGGCATTCCCGATCTGCCCGACCGGGGCACCGACCACCGCAGCGGAGGCCCAGGCCGCCGCTGCGTTCCCGATCAGTGGGTGCACACGCAGAACACGTTGCCCTCGGGATCGGTCATGACCTGCCAGGACTCGGCGTCGAGGTCGAACCAGCCGTCGTCGACGCGGCTCGCCCCGAGGCTGACGAGCCGATCCACCTCGGTCTGGACGTCCGCCCGCGAATCCACGTAGAGATCCAGGTGCAGACGGTTCTTGCCCGGGGTCACCGCGTCGACCGACTGCAGCACGATCTTGGGTCCGACGCCGGCCGGGTCCCGAAGCGCGCGGAACGGCAGCAGCTCACCGGAGTACTCGTAGCCGAGCGCCTCGGTCCAGAAGCGGGTCATGAGGTCCAGGTCGAGGACGTCCATGTTCACGTTGAGACTGAAGTGGGCCATGCGGGTTCCTCCGAAGCGGGCTGGGTGGGGCGGGACGGGACGGGAGGATGCGGGGCGGGGCGGGGCGGGCGGGCGGGGCGGGGCGGGGCGGGACCGGTGCGAGGCCGAGCCGAGCGGGGTGGACCGGAGCGGGACGGAGCGGGGCGGGCCCCACCTCAGGCGTTCTTGCAGGGGGCCGTCAGCGGGCAGCCGTCGGGGCGTGCGCCTACCGCGAGGCCCGCCAGCGGGTAGCCCAGCACCAGCAGCGCCACGGCGGCGATCACCATGAGGCGGGCGCGGAGGACCAGGGCCGCCAGCAGGAACGGCGCTGCGAACGCGAGGCCGGTGACGAGCATCCATCCGCGGGTTCCCGACGGGTCGATCGAGCGCCCGAATCCGCCGCCGGAGCATCCGCTGAGCCCGCACACCGACAGGGCGCCGAGGAACCAGGGTGCCGCCGCCAGGAACACACCCACCACGGCGCAGCACAGCAGGATCCACAGCTGCGAGGAGGTGCTGAGCTCACGGCGCGCCACGACGACGATGGTGCCACCGGCGGCCGATCCACAACAGCCAACCGGAGGCCATCCACCACGGCGCCCAAGGCGCCGCCGCCCCAACGCCACCGTACGGCTCCCACGGAATCGGACGATCTTGGTTCGGAATCGCCGCCACATGTGGCTGATTCCGAACACTGGATGGCCGATCCCGCGCACCGGGCCAAGCGAGCGCTCGGGGGACGGGTTCTCGGGGGCGGCCGCGGCGCCTCGGTGCGGTGCAGCCGTGGCGTCGCGGGGCGGGGGCGGGCGCGGGCGCGGCGCGGCCCGCTCCGGGCTCAGTGGAAGAAGTGGCGCGTGCCGGTGAGGTACATCGTGATCCCGGCGGCCTCGGCGGCGGCGATCACCTCGGCGTCGCGCACGGACCCGCCGGGCTGGACCACCGCGCGGACGCCCCCCTCGATCAGCACCTCGAGGCCGTCCGGGAACGGGAAGAACGCATCCGAGGCGCCCACCGATCCCCGGGCGCGCTCCGCCCCGGCGCGAGCCACGGCCAGCCGGGCGGAGTCCACCCGGTTCACCTGGCCCATGCCGATGCCGACCGCAGCGCCGTCGCGCGCGAGCAGGATCGCGTTGGACTTCGCCGCGCGGCAGGCCCGCCACGCGAAGGCGAGGTCGGCCAGCGTCGCGGGGTCGGCGGCGGGTCCGCAGGCCAGCGTCCAGTTCGCGGGGTCGTCGCCCGGGGCGTCGATCCGGTCGCGGGACTGCATGAGCATCCCCCCGCTGATCGGGCGCACCTCCACCGCAGGCCCGGGCGGCACCGCGGCCGCCTGCAGGATCCGCAGGTTCTTGCGCTCGCGCAGCACCGCCAGCGCGTCCTCGTCGTAGCCGGGGGCCACGATCACCTCGGTGAACACGCCGGCCACCTGCGCGGCCATCGCCGCGGTCACGGTCCGGTTCGCCGCGATCACGCCGCCGAACGCCGAGACGGGGTCGGTCTCATGGGCCCGGGCGTGGGCCTCGGCGATGTCAGCACCGATCGCGATGCCGCATGGGTTGGCGTGCTTGATGATCGCCACCGCCGGCTCGTCGAAGTCGTACGCGGCCCGGTGCGCGGCGTCGGCGTCGACGTAGTTGTTGTACGACATCTCCTTGCCGTGCAGCTGCTCGGCGCCGGCCAGCCCGCCGCCGCCGAAGTGCGCCGAGACGTACAGCGCGGCGCGCTGGTGCGGGTTCTCGCCGTAGCGCAGCACGGCGGCGCGCTCCCAGGCCGCACCGACCCAGCCCGGGAACCCCGAGCCGCCGTCGGTGGGTGAGACCACGTTGCCCAGCCACGAGGCCACCGCGATGTCGTAGTTGGCGGTGTGGATGAACGCCTGCGCAGCCAGGGCGGCACGCTGGGCCAGCGTGAACCCCTCGCCGCGCACGGCCTCGATGACCTCGCCGTAGGCCGTCGGGGAGGTGACCACTGCCACGCTCGCGTGGTTCTTGGCCGCGCCGCGCACCATCGACGGCCCGCCGATGTCGATCTGCTCGATGCACTCGTCGGGGCCGGCGCCGGAGGCCACCGTGTCGGTGAACGGGTACAGGTTGACCACGACCAGCTGGAACGGCTCCACGCCGAGGGCCTCGAGCTGGCTGTGGTGGTCGTCGAGGCGCAGGTCGGCCAGGATCCCGGCGTGCACCTTCGGGTGCAGGGTCTTCACCCGCCCGTCGAGACACTCCGGGAACCCGGTGACCTCCGAGACCTCGACGACCGGCACGCCGGCCGCGGCGATCCGGGCCGCGGTCGAACCGGTGGACACGATCTGGACGCCCGCGCCGTGCAGGGCCGTGGCCAGCTCCTCGATGCCGGTCTTGTCGTAGACCGAGACCAGGGCCCGCCGGATGGCGATGGCGCCGTCCTCGGTGGTCGTGTTCGACGGGGTCATGTCAGGGTCACCTTCCTGCCGGAGACGTGCACGTTGTGGGTGGCCAGGCGTCGCACGACGTCGACGAGCAGCTCGCGCTCCACGACCTTGATGCGCTCGTGCAACGAGGCCTCGTCGTCGTCGGGCTCCACCACGACCGGGCGCTGGTCGATGATCGGGCCCGTGTCCACGCCCTCGTCGACGAGGTGGATCGTGGACCCGGTGACCCGCACGCCGTGGGCCAGGGCGTCGCGCACGGCGTGGGCGCCCGGGAAGCTGGGAAGCAGGGCGGGATGGGTGTTGACCACGCGCAGCGGGAAGCGGGAGAGGACCGCCGGGCCGAGGATCCGCATGAAGCCCGCCGAGATCACCCAGTCGGGCTCGACCTCCTCGATCGCGTCGCGCAGGGCCTCGTCCCAGGTGGCCCGGTCCCGGTGGTCGGCCAGGGCGACGGCCACCGCGGGCACACCGGCGGCGCGGGCGCGGGCCAGGCCCGGCGCGTCGGGGTTGTCCGAGACAGCGGCCACGATCTCGACCGGGTAGTGGGGGTCGGCGCTCGCATCCAGGAGGGCCTGCAGCAGGGTCCCCGAGCCGGAGATCAGGACGACGAGCCGGGTGCGCGACACGGGCGGCATCCTATGCCCGCTCCAGCGGGCGACGGCGTGGGCCGGGTGAGGAGGGCGGGGGGCCGAGGCCTGGGCGAGTTGGGCGAGGGGCAGGCGCTGGGGCTGGCGCTGGCGCTGGGGCTGGGGCTGGCGCTGGGGCTGGGGCTGGGGCTGGGGCGGGGGCGGGGGCGGAAGCCTGGCCGGCGGGCAGGCGGAGGCCGAGTCGGGGGCCCGCAGGCGGGCGGGCGTCGGCGTCCCGAGGCGAGCGGACCGTCGGGTGGGCCCTCCTACCGCGAGCGGATGTCCCGTCGGTCGAACACGAGCGCGGAGGCCACCACCAGCGCCAGGCTGAGCCCGACCAGCACCCCGACCCATCCGACGTCGAGTCCGTTGCGGATGGGATCGGTGCCCAGCGCCCAGTGGAACGGCGAGGCCTTCTGCCACGGCTCGAGCCAGTCCACGAGCGGGGCCAGCGAGTACAGCAGGAAGGCCGCCAGGGCTAGGCCGATCGCGCCGCCGAGGGCCGCTCCCCGACGTCCGAGCCCCGCCCCGATCAGCAGCGCGACGCCGCCGAACAGCAGGCCCAGCAGCGCGGCGGCCAGCGTCGCCGCGACGACGTTCCCGGCCGCCACCGACAGGTCGACCATCTGCGCCCCGAGCAGCAGCACGACGCAGAACAGGGCGATGACCCCGGCCAGCGCCACCACCAGCGCGGCGGCCTTGGAGACCACCACCCGCGCCCGGCTGACGGGCAGCGTGAGCAGCAGGTCGGCCGTCCCGGCGTCCTCCTCGCCGGCCGTGGCGGCCGCGCACCACGCCGCGCACAACCCGATGAAGATCAGGGGCACGAACATCGAGAACAGCTCCGTGCCCAGGAACCCGGGGCCGGAGGTGTAGTCCTCGATCCGGAAGATGGTGCGAAACGCCTCGGGGAACTCGTCGATGAACTGGTTCATCCCGGCCGCGGAGTCCCGCACGCTCGGGTAGACGGACAGCTGGGCGGCGGCGATGGCACACAGGCCCACGGTCCAGGCCAGCAGCGAGCGCCAGCGGTCATGCAGGGACTTCGACACCAGCACCGGGAGCATCGTGCACCCCTCCCTTCGTGTACTGCCAGAAGACGTCCTCGAGGTCCGGTTCGTGGGTGACCACCTGCTCGACGCCGTGCTCCACCGCGACGCGCAGCACCTCGGTGACCGGCCCGGCCACGTGCACGCGGACCGTCACGCCCTCGGCGCTTGCGGCCACCACCCCCGGGATGTCGGCGAAGCGGCCCAGCGGCGCGACGGCGGGGAACTGCAGGTCCAGGTGGCGCACGGCGTGGGTCCGCAGCTCCTCGATGGGGGCCACGACGGCCAGCTGCCCCTCGTTGATGATGGCCACACGATCGGCCAGGGACTCGACCTCGCCCAGCACGTGGGAGGACAGGAACACGGTGGCCCCACCGTCGACAGCCTCGCGCACGAGCAGCGCGAACTCGTTCTGCATCAGGGGGTCCAGCCCGGAGGTGGGCTCGTCGAGGATGAGCAGCGCGGGATCGTGCATGAACGCCTGCAGCAGGCCCAGCTTCTGGCGGTTGCCCCGGGAGAGCTCGCGAGTCCGGCGGTCGAGGTCGACGGCGAACCGATCGGCCAGCGCAACGATGCGCGCGTGCGGGACGTGGCCGCGCATCCGTCCGAGGAACTCCAGCGTCTGGCGACCAGTCAGGTTCGGGTAGAGGGCCAGGTCGCCGGGCAGGTAGCCGATGCGCGAACGGGCCGTCACACCGTCGCGCCACGGGTCCAGGCCGAGGACCTGCGCCTGCCCCCGCGTGGCCGAGAGCAGCCCGGTGAGCATGCGGATCGTGGTGGTCTTCCCCGCGCCGTTGGGTCCGAGGAAGCCGAACACCTCGCCCGCATCGACGGTCAGCGTCAGGTCCGCGACGCCGACGTGGTTGCCGTACATCTTGGTCAGGCCCTGGGTCTCGATGACCTGGGCGCCGTGCATCGTCTCGCCCATACCTCCACGCCATCACCGTGGCCGGGCGCGGACCAGAGCCCAACGTCCCCCGGGACGGCGGGTGACTACTGGGTGTTGGCGTCCATGGCGGCGCGCAGGCCCGCCACGGCACCCGGATCGCTGGCGAGGAGCCCGGCAGAACTCGCGCGGCCCCACATCCACAGCAGGAGGTCCGCGGCGGGCCCGGTGATGTCGGCGACCTCGCCGTCCGCCCGTTCCGGCTCATCTACGTGGGCGGGGATCGGCTCACTGACGGGCGAGAAGTCCGGCTCGTCGACGGCTGCACCGTCGAGGTCGATGCCGACGAAGCGGCCGAGTTCCACGACCCACGACCGCCCCGACTCCGCAGCGGTGACGCGGACGTGGCGACCCGACCCGACGAAGTTGCCCCAGGGCGGGTCGGCCGCGCCGAACTTGGTCATGAGCTCCTCGACGCCCGCCTCGGCCACCATGGGATCGACCACGCTGGGCACGCCGCCGGCGAGTTCGGCGTCGACGCGGTGCACGAGCGCCTCGAGCGCCTGGCGCCGCCGGACCCAGCCGACGGTGTCGTTCGTCGTCCAGGTCCAGACCCGCTCGTCGTCGCGGGCCCCGGCGAGAGCTGACTGCAGGTCCGCGCTGACCTGCCGGAACAGGGTTGTCGCGGCATCCGGCTCGGCCGGTCGCTGCATGGCGGACCCCGCCTCCTGCGCACCGACCCGGTCGAGGGCGCGGTTGCCCACGATCTCGGCCCAGAACCGCTGCACGCCGGTGAGGTGCCAGAGCAGGTCGCCAGCCGACCAGTCCGGGCACGACGGGACCCGCGCCTCGGGATCGAGGCCCGCGAGGACCTCGGCGAAGCGGGCGCTGTCAGCGGCGAGCGAGGCATCGAAGTCGACCATCGCGTCAGCGTAGGCGGGCGAGGGGTCAGGTGGTCGGACCGAGCACGTGCGCGGCGGGCACGCGGGCGGGCACGGCGAAGCCGCAGTCATTGGTCGCTGATCGACGGATGACGAAGGTGGCGGGGGCCCGGGCGTTGCGGGGGTGAGGGCGCGGTGGGGGTGAGGGTCGCGGTGGGTGGAGAGTGGCGCGGGGCGCGGCGGGTAGGACCGGAACCGTGTGGGTTGCCCGACCACTTGGCCAGGCAACCCACACGGATCATGAACCGGAGAGTGCTCGCCGGCGCAGGGTCGCAACCCGGAGACGTTCGCCCGGCGCGTGGCCGCGGCGAGACCTGGACGCGCGCCGCGCCCATGGGCAAGCCGAGCGCGGGCGCGCGCCACGCCGTGGACCGGCCGAGCGCGGGCGCGCGCCGCCCCATGGCCCGGCCGCCTGCCGTGCCCACGGGAACCCCCACGGCGTGGGCCGACCCGGCGCGCACCGCTCGCCGCACGTCGCGCCACACTGGTCCCCGTGACCACATACCCGCACCTGCTGGCCCCCCTCGACCTGGGCTTCACCACGCTGCGCAACCGCGTGCTCATGGGCTCGATGCACACCGGGATGGAGGACGGCGTCGGCGCGTTCCCCGACCTCGCCGCGTACTTCGCCGAGCGCGCGGCAGGCGGGGTCGGGCTCATCGTCACCGGCGGGTTCGCGCCGTCGGTCGAGGGCTGGGCCAAGCCCCTGGCCGGAACGCTCGCCACCAGCTACGGGGCCCGCAAGCACCGCGTGGTCACCGACGCCGTTCACGACGAGGGCGGGCACATCGCCCTGCAGATCCTGCACACCGGCCGCTACGCCTACCAGCCGCTGGCGGTGGCCCCATCGCGGATCAAGTCGCCGATCTCCCCGTTCACCCCGCGCGCGCTGACCGGTCGCGGGGTCGAGCGCCAGATCCGCTCGTTCGTGCGCTGCGCGGTGCTGGCCAAGGAGGCCGGCTACGACGGCGTGGAGATCATGGGCTCCGAGGGCTACTTCATCAACCAGTTCCTGGTCACCCACACCAACCATCGCACGGACGAGTGGGGCGGCGAGTACGCCAACCGGATGCGCCTGCCCGTGGAGATCGTGCGTCGCACGCGCGAGGCCGTCGGCGAGGACTTCATCCTCATCTACCGGCTGTCCATGCTCGACCTGATCCCCGACGGCAGCACGTGGGAGGAGATCGTCACGCTCGCCCACGCCGTCACCGAGGCCGGCGCCACGATCATCAACACCGGCATCGGCTGGCACGAGGCGCGGGTCCCCACGATCGCCACGAGCGTGCCGCGCGGGGCGTTCACGTGGGTCACCCGCAAGATGCGCGACGAGCTGCACAGCGCCGGGATCACCATCCCGCTGGTGACGACCAACCGGATCAACACCCCCGAGCTGGCCGAGCAGGTGCTCGCCGACGGGGACGCCGACATGGTCAGCATGGCCCGGCCGCTACTCGCCGACTCGCAGTTCGTGCGCAAGGCCGAGGCGGGCCAGGCCGACCGGATCAACACGTGCATCGGCTGCAACCAGGCCTGCCTGGACCACGCGTTCAAGAACAAGCGGGTCTCGTGCCTGGTGAACCCGCGCGCCGGGCACGAGCGCGACCTGGTCATCGTCCGGGCGACCCAACGCAAGCGCGTGGCCGTGGTGGGGGCCGGTCCCGCGGGGCTGGCGGCGGCCACGACGTTGGCAGAGCGCGGCCACGACGTCGACCTCTACGACGCGGCCGACGAGATCGGCGGGCAGTTCCGGATGGCCCAGCGGGTGCCCGGCAAGGAGGAGTTCACCCAGACCCTGCGGTACTTCGCCAACCGGCTGGCCGACACCGGCGTGCACGTGCACCTCGGTGCGCCGGTCACCGCCGAGCAGCTCGTGGCCACGGGCGCCGACGAGGTGGTGCTGGCCACCGGCGTGACCCCCCGCGACCCGCACATCCCCGGCCAGGACGCGCCCCACGTCCTGAGCTACATCGACGTGCTGGCCAACGGCGCCCCGGTGGGGGCGCGGGTGGCCGTGGTCGGCGCGGGCGGGATCGGGTTCGACGTCGCCGAGTTCCTCGTGGTGCCCGCGGGCCAGTCGCCGACGCTGGACGCCAAGGAGTGGCGCCAGGAGTGGGGCGTCACCGACCCGCAGGAGGCGCGCGGCGGCCTGACCACGCCCGCACCCACCCCGCCGGCCCGGCAGGTCACGCTGCTGCAGCGCAAGACCGGCAAGCTCGGGGCCGGGCTGGGCAAGACCACCGGCTGGATCCACCGCGCGACGCTGGCGGCCAAGGGCGTGACGATGCTCGGCGGGGTCAACTACGAGCGGATCACCGACGAGGGACTGGTGATCTCGTTCGGGGAGGACCACAGGCACGAGCGGCTGGTCGAGGCCGACACGATCGTGCTCTGCGCCGGGCAGGAGCCGCTGCGCGCGCTGGAGGCGGAGCTGGTGGCGGCGGGGATCCCGACCCACGTGGTCGGCGGGGCCGCGGAGGCCGCCGAGCTCGACGCCAAGCGCGCGATCGACCAGGGCACCCGGGTCGCGACGGGGATCTGAGGCGGGAACCCGGACAGGCTCCCCGGGCCAAGGCGGCGCGGGCGGCCCAGGCGGCGCCGGCCCTGGCCGACGGCGCCACATGGTCGAGGAGTACGCGCGGCACAACGGCCACGCCGACCTCATCCGCGAGTCCGTCGACGGCCAGACCGGGGAGTAGCTCAGGCCTCGAGGAAGCCCTCGGCGATGAGCACCGACTCCCCGCCGATCCACACGTCGCTCACGTGGCCGTCGACCTTGTGCACGCGGGCGTCCAGCACGCTCGGGCGGCCCATCTCGACGCCCTGGCTGATCTGCCACGCGTACTGGCCCGACGCGCTCGGGTCCACGCTGGCCAGCAGGGCGGCCAGGGCGCCGTTCGCGCTGCCGGTCGCCGGGTCCTCGACGACCCCGTCGAAGGGGGCGAACATCCGGGCGCGTATCCGCCCCCGGGCACCGGCACCGCCCGCGCCCCCCGTCGCCGGCCCGCCCGGCGCCGAGTCGCGCACGTACAGGTGCACGTCCGGCGTGCTCGCGCCGGCGGCGGCGAGCCGTTCGAGGCCCCCGGCGTCGGGCCGGGCCCGGGCCAGGGCGTCGAGATCGGCAACCTCGGCGATGACGAACGGCAGGCCCACCGAGGCGACCACCGGCGCGTGCCCGTCGGTGCGGATCTCCTCGGGGCGCAGTCCGACGGCGGCGGCCACGGCCTCGACCGGCAGGTCCTGCTCCCGGGTCAGGGCCTCGGGTGCGCGCAGCTCGCACCAGAACCGCCCCGCGACCTCGGGGCTCGATCGACACCGGCACGATCCCGGCCTGCTCCTCGAACACCACGGTCCGCGGCCCGTCGACCACACCCAGCACCCCGGTGACGGCCAGCGCGAACGCCGTGCCCACGTTCGGGTGCCCGGCGAACGGCACCTCGCGCGTGGGGGTGAAGATCCGCACGCGGGCGTCCCCGCCGGCCTCGGCGGGCAGGACGAACGTCGACTCGGAGAAGTTGAACTCGCGGGCCACCTGCTGCATCCGGCCCGGGTCGAGCCCGGTGGCCTCCGGGAGCACGGCCAGCGGGTTGCCCCCGAAGCGGGTGTCGGTGAACACGTCGCAGATGACGAACCGGTAGCGCATGCCAGCCTCCTGCCGAGCCGATTGCCCCGATGGTCCCAGCCGAACGGTCGGCTACGCCCCGGCGGGGTCCAGCGGGGTCACGGTGCCGTCCGCGCCGACCTCGCCGAGCCACATGAGGCTGCGGAACCGGATGTGGTTGTTCGCGGGGTACAGCGTGTGCGGCCAGCGGGTCAGCGTCGCGGCCCGCCACGCGTTCGCCGGTCGCGCGCCCTGCGCCCACGGGATCGCATCCCCGCTGGTGCTCACGACCACCACGCGCTCGCCGTCCCAGGCCTCCCGGACCGCCGCGAGCTGGGCGGCGCTGCCCCGGCCGACCTCGACGACGTCGACTCCGCAGGCGATGCGCACCGTCGGCAGCAGCGGCGGGCCGGAGTCGCGGACCACGACCACGCGCGCCCCGCGCACGGCGGCGCACACGTCGGCGATCTCGTCGGCGCGCCCGCCGTACTCCACGGCCCGGACCAGGCCCTGCCAGGTGGCCAGCGGCGCGAGCAGGGTCGCCACCACCAGGGCGCCGGCCAGGACCCGCTGCCACGCGGCCGAGGCGGCCCCCCAGGCGGCGTGCAGCAGCCACCCGGCGCACAGCAGGGCCGCCGGGATCGCCGCGGGCAGGAAGCGGCGCATCGCCCAGATCTGGTCCGGGGTGATGCTCGGCTGCCACACGTAGAGCAGGGTCGGGACTCCGAGGGTGCCGAGCACGACCAGCAGCTCGGGCCGGCGGGCGACCACCCCCCGGCGCAGCATCAGCGCCGCCCCCAGCACCGCCAGCACCACGGTCAGCGGGCCCAGGTACCAGCTCAGCCAGACCAGGGTCATCTCGTCGTAGCTGCGCGAGCCGTCGACAGGCACGCCCGCGGCCTGCTGGAACGCGGCGATGAACGCCATGTAGTTCTCGCGCCCCGCGAACCAGTGGGCCTGCATCCACAGCGGCCGGCTGGCCAGCACCAGGGCGATCACGACCACGCCGACGGCCCCCGCGGTGGCCAGACCACGCACGTGCGCGGTCAGCCAGGCGGCCACGCGGGGCACGCGCGTGACCCGCTCGAGCACCAGCGCGCCGAGCAGGCTGGCCATGAGCAGGCCGATGAGCTGCACGTAGAGCGTGGCGTGCTCCTCGAGGTAGACAGGGCTGTTCCAGCGCAGGTCGAGGTAGCCGAGGACCACCATCGCGGCCGCGCTGGCGACCACCAGGTACATCCCCCGAACCCGGGCCCTGCGGGCGTCGCGGTCGGCGGTCCCCGCGGCGATCACGCCGAGACCGACCACGAGCCCGGCGACCACAGCCGCCCCGTCGATGCGGCTCAGGGCGCTGGCGCCGATCATCGCCCCGGCCAGCGGGTAGCGCCAGGCGCGGCCGTCGGCGAAGGCGCTCCACAGCACGGCCAGGCCGGCGAAGGTGAGCACGATGTTCGTCGGCTCGGTGAACGGTGTGCGCGAGAAGTAGAGCATCGGCGTGCTCAGCGCCAGGGCGGCCATCGGCAGCAGCGCCCAGCCCGGGGTGGTCAGCCGGCGGGCCACGTCGTAGACCGCCAGCAGCGCCAGGCCGCCGATGAGCAGGTTGGCGGCGAGCACGCCCGGGGTGCCGGCCACCCAGCCGAGCATCGCGATGAGCCCGGGGAAGGTCTTGGCGCCCTGGGCGAGCAGCTCGTTGCCGACGAGGGCGAACGCGTCCGAGGTCAGGCCCAGCCCGGGCACCGCCGCGGCGACCTCGGCGGCCGAGCGCACAGGCACCGCGGGATCGGCGTGGTCCACCAGCCACAGGCCCTGCAGGGTCAGGAACCCGGGGTCGCGCTGCACGAGCAGGACCTCGGAGGCCCAGGGCAGGTTCACCGCCACCCACACCGCCGCAAGGCCGAGGGCCGCCGCGCTGCCACGCACGGCCTCGCGGGTGGCGGGCACCGGCGCCGGAACCAGCCGCCAGGTCGCGGCCACGACCAGCCCGAGGACGGCAAGCACGAGCCACGGGTGGAACTGCCCGGTGATCACCGTGAGGGCCACCACCAGCGTGGTCCAGAAGAAGAGCACGCCCAGCCGGGAGGGCAGGCCCACGAGGGCCCGGGCCGCGCGACCGGGGCCAGGTGTCCCTGAGCCCGGCGCCGCGGGGCGGGGCGCCGCCGGCCCGTGAGCCGGGCTGTCGACCGGCGCCGGGTGCGCACCCGGGGTGTCGGTCGGCTGGTCGGGGGTCTGGGCCCCGCTGCCGGGGCTCGAGGTCACCGGACGCGCAGGTCGAGCTCGTCGGCCCCCGACCGGTTCTGGGCGTACAGCGCCCCGTAGTGCAGCTCGCGGGTCTCGCGCAGGGTTCGGATCCCGATGGTGCGCAGGCTGGAGATCTGGTCGGCGATCACCCCGAGGGCGAACATCTGCACGGCGCTGATGGCCAGCACGGCGCCCAGGATGATCGACTGCATGTGGCCGTCGGCCTGGCGGTCGGACAGGAAGTCGAGGGTGAACGGGGCCCACGCGGCGGCAGCACCGAGGCCCAGCAGGACCGCCAGGCTCCAGAAGAACCTCAGCGGCGTGTAGTACGACAGCACCCGGAACAGGGCCAGGGAGTTGCGCCGCACGTAGCCCCACATGGAGCCGAAGAGCCGGCTGGGCCGCACCGACGGGTTGCGGCGCACGGGCACGTTCTCCAGCGCCAGGCGGCTGTTGCCGGCCTGGATCAGCGACTCGAGCGTGTACGTGTAGGGGGTGGTGATGACCAGCGACATCGCGGCCGCGCGCGAGTAGGCGCGGAACCCGCTGGTGGCATCGCTGATCTGCAGTCCGGACAGCGAGCGCACGACCCCCGAGCCCGCGCTCTGCAGCGCGCGCTTGAGCGGGCTGAACTCCTCCACCAGGCCGGTCTGCCGGTCACCGACGACGATGTCGGCGCGGCCACGCACGATCGGCTCGACGAGGGCGGGGATGCACGAGGCGTCGTACTGGTTGTCGGCGTCGGTGTTGACCACCACGTCCGCGCCGCGGCGCAGCGCCTCCTCCATGCCGTAGGAGAATGCGGCGGCCAGGCCACGGTTGCGTGGGAAGCCGATCACGTGGTCCACACCGCAGGCCATCGCGACCTGCCGGGTGTCATCGGAGGATCCGTCGTCGATGACGAGCCACTCAACGGTATCGAATCCGGGCACCGACCTCGGCAGTGCGGCCAGCGCCGCCGGCAGGTGGTCGGCCTCGTTCAGGCACGGGATCTGGATGATGAGCTTCACGGCAACCTCAGGTGTGGTCGGGCCAGCGGTGGCCGGCTCCCCCTCGAGGATACGGCGCAGGTCAGCCCAGACCCGAATCGTCGCCGGGCACGGCCGGCGGTTCGGGCGCATCGTCCGGGTTCGACCGGGCCACCAGCCAGGCGATCCCGGCGGCCGTGAAGTCCGCGACGGTGTGGACCACCCGGATCAGCAGGGCCGCTGCGGCGGCGGCCGGCAGGCCCACGATCGGGGTCAGCAGGGCGATCAGCATGACCTCGCGGGCACCGGCGCCGGCCGGGGCGACCACGACCAGGACGCCCACCACGTAGGCGGCGGCGAAGGCGGCGACGGCCGGGACCAGCACCCAGCCGAGGCCCCCGGCGGCGGCCACCGCCGGGGGCGGGATCACCAGCGCCAGGGCCAGCCCATAGAGGGCCCATACGCCGAGCATGAGACCCAGCAGCCGCGCGGCCGCCGGCCCACCCAGGCGCAGCGGGTGCTCGCGGCCGGCCAACACCGTGCCCACGAGGTTCAGCGCGGGCGGGGTCAGGGCCAGCACCGCGGCGAGGCTGCCGAGCAGGACCACCGACAGCGGGAGGTCGCCGAGCCAGGTGGCCAGGGCGGTGGGGTGGGCCGGGGAGTCGAGGGTGGCGGCGGCCGCGGTGTCGGTCAGGACTGCGACGGAGGGGCTGGGCGTCAGCGGGCCGGGCGCGGGCTCGGTGGGGGCGACCGGTCCGCCGGGGCCGGTGCTGCCCAGGACGAGCGCGACCGGGATCGCGCTGAGGACGTGGACCCAGAGGAACACCAGGCCGACGGCCACCGTCGTGCGCGGCGGGACCCGGAACCGGCGAGCCATGTCGGCCTGCGCCCCCAGGGCCCACACCGAGCCGGGGATGTACTTGCCGAGCTGGCCGACGAAGAAGATCCGCGCGGCCGGCCGGGCCGGGACCCGATGGCCGTGGCCGGAGATGATCGTGCGCCACACGAGGGCGGTCAGCCACAGGCCGGCCAGCACGGTGGCCAGGGCGGCTGCGACCCGGATGGGGCTGGTCTGCCCGAGGGCGGCCAGGATCTCGACGCGGTACTCGCGCAGGCCCCACCAGCCGAACCCCACCGCAGCCACGAGGAACAGCCCCCGCAGGACGTCGAGGGCACCTAGCCGCCGCGGGCCAGCGGCGGTGGGGTCGGGCACGCCGGGGCCGGGGGTGCCCGGGCCGGCTCGGGGGTGCCCGGCTCGGGGGTGCCCGGCTCGGGGGTGCCGGGGTCCCCGGTCATCGGCTCCGACGCAGCAGGGCGGTGCGCGTCGGGTAGGGCAGACCGGGGGTCAGGCCGCGGGTCCACGTCACCGCCGGTTCGGGGGCCAGGCCGGCGATCGCCTCGCGGTACCGGCGGCGCTCCACGTTGTCGACCACGATCATCCCGTCCTCGGCCAGGTGCGGCCACGCGCGGGCCAGGCAGGCCTCGCGGGCCCGACCATCCACGACGACCAGGTCGAACGGGCCGCCGACCTCGTCGATGACCTCCACGTAGGCACGGAAGTCCAGGCCCTCGGCGCCGGGCTTGGCCGAGAGCACCTCGCCGGGTGCGCCCGTCGCGGGCACCGCGGGCACGACCCGCAGGTCCACCCGGCCCTCCTGCACGAGCAGCCCGCGCACGACCTCGGCCCACTGGCCGTCATGCTCGACGGTGACGGCCTCGGCGGAGCGGCGGGCCAGCCACAGGGTGGAGGCCCCCGAGCCCCACTCGAAGACCCGCGCCCCGCGACGGCCGGCCAGGAAGGCGTCGACCAGCCCCGCGCTGTCGTAGGTCCACCACGGCACGTCCAGGGCCGCGAGCTCCTCGACGTCGTAGATGCTCAGCAGGGAGCGCGCCCAGCTGCCGGTGTGCGAGCGCGCCGCCCACCGGTCGAGCGCCGAGAGCGCCCCGGTCGAGGCCAGCCCCGAGCGCACACCACGCGCACCGCGCACGTAGGCGGACTTCATGGACACGGGGGCCTCACAGGGGTGGGGTTTCGGGGGGTCGGGTTTCGGGGGGTCGGGCGTTTCGGGGGGTCTGGCGTTCAGCGTCAGTGGTTCGGCGTCGGGTGCTCGACCGCCCACAAGAGAGACCTGCACAGGAGTCCAATGGTAAGCCTCGCCGCGGGTACGGTTCGGCGCGTGACCACCGACCAGCAGGCGCCCGCACCGCCGTCGGTGATCCGGGCCGGCCTGGCGTGGGCACTGCTGGGCGTCCTGCTGTTCTCGTTCAGCGTGCCGCTGACCAAGGTCGCCGTGGGCGGGTTCAGCCCGTACCTGACCGCCATGGGCCGCGCAGTGATCGCCGCCACCCTGGCGGGGGTGCTGCTGCTGGTGCGACGGGTGCCCTTCCCCCCGCGCGAGCACCTGCGCCCGATCGTCTTCACCATGATCGGCGCCGTGTTCGGCTGGCCGATCCTGCTCGCGCTGGCCCTGCAGCGAACCACCTCGGCACACGTGGCGGTGATCGCCGCGTTCATGCCGCTGACCACCGCCGCGTTCGCGGTGGTGCGCGCCCGGGAGCGGGTCAGCGCCCAGTTCTGGCTGGCTGCGGTCACGGGCACCGCGGCGCTCGTGGTGTTCGCACTGACCCGCGGCGGGGCCGCGGCTGCGGACCCCGTGGCCGACCTGCTGGTCGTGGGCGCAGTGGTCGCCTCCTCGTGGTGCTACGTCGAGGGCGCGACCGTGACCCGCGCGATGCCCGGCTGGCAAGTGATCTCGTGGGTCGTGGTCCTGGCCCTGCCGGTGACGCTGCCGGCGACGCTGGTGATCTGGGCCCAGACGCACGCCGAGCACGACCCGACGACGGCTCAGTGGGCAGCGCTGATCGCCCTCGGCGTCTCGTCGATGTACCTGGGGTTCTTCGCGTGGTACCGGGGCCTGTCGATGGCCGGGATCGCGCACGCGGGGCAGACCCAGCAGCTTCAGCCCCTGCTCACGCTGGTGTGGTCGGCGTGGTGGCTCGGCGAGACCGTGACGGCGGCGACGGTGGCCGCGGCCCTGGCGGTCATCGCGTCCGTGGCGTGGGCCCAGCGCAGCCGAGTCCCGGACGGGGTCGCCCCAGAGGAGTAGGGGCGGGGGTTTGCGGGGCCGGGCACCCTCGGCGACCATTCCCCCATGAGCCAGCCCCTGCAGGTCGAGATCTGGTCCGACGTCGTGTGCCCGTGGTGCTACATCGGCAAGCGCCGCTTCGAGCGGGGCGTGGCCCTGTACCGGGCAGCCGGCGGGGACCGGGAGGTCGAGGTCACGTTCCGCTCATTCGAGCTGAGCCCGGACAGCCCCGAGGACTTCGAGGGCAGCACCGCGGAGTTCCTCGTGAGGCACAAGGGGTTCCCGTCGGCACAGGTCGGGCCGATGATCTCGCGGGTCACCAGCCTCGCGGCTGCCGAGGGCCTGGAGTACGACTTCGCGGCCATGCGCCAGACCCGCACCCGCAAGGCCCACGAGGTTCTGCACCTGGCCCACGCCCGCGGCCTCCAGGAGCCCATGAAGGAGCGCCTCATGCGCGCCCACTTCACCGAGGGTGCCCACCTCGGCCACGACGAGGTGCTCGCGGGCCTCGCCGACGAGGTCGGCCTCGACCGCCAGGAGGTCCTCGACGCGCTGGCCGCCGGAACCTTCGCCGCCGATGTGGACGCCGACATAGACCAGGCCCGGGCGTACGGGATCTCCGGGGTTCCGTTCTTCGTGATCGACGGTCGCTACGGGGTCTCCGGAGCGCAGGCCGCCGAGACGTTCGCGCAGGCGCTGGCCCAGGCCGCGTCCGAGTCCCCGGCGACCGCCACCGCCTGACCCCGCACCCCCACCGGACACCCGCTGCAGGCTCGAGTCGCGCCCGGGCTCCACCGTGACCGCCAGGCCTACTACGCAGCGCACCCCGAGAGGTTCGCCGCCGCCCCACGACCCCCATGCCTGGCTCCCACGTCGGAATCAACCCACCGAAGCGGCAACCCGACGCCTCACGACTCCACGCAACGTGACACAGCCCGCCCGGCGCCCATTTGTCCCGAAATAGGGCCATCTGGATCTATCTCAGTACACTTATGTATGCGATACTGAAATGGATCGAGGAGAGTGCGCTTCAGGAGGCGGGACGTCGTGAGACCGCAGGGGATCGCCCCAGCGCCCCGGTCAGTCGGGCCGGAGGAGGGGTGGTCCGCTCCCCGCCAGTCCCGCCTCCTCGGCAGCTCGTGAGCCGCGGCTCACCCCGGCGGACGCCCACCCACCGCGCGACACCCGGGAAGACCATGCCGCCGCTCACCGCCCACGGGCGGATGCCCCGGAGGCGAGGCACACCTGGGCGGACGGCCACGCCAGCGCGGCACCCCGCCGGCGAATCGCCCGACGCAGCCGTCGTCGGCTCCTGGCCCTGGCTCTGGCGCTCTGCCTGCTCGTGGCCTCAGCGGTCACCACGGGCTTCCCCGGCCACGGCCCCGTGGCCCGCGCGCTGGCCGCCTCCACCCACGCGACCTCGACCTCGGCCGCTGCTGCGGCCGGTGCCACCCGGGCCGGCACGTGCACCGTGCCGGCCCCCACCACCGCCGAGGAGTACACGCGCGCCTTCGCCAGCCTCGGCGCCAGTTGGGTCGGCGCGGACCAGACGGCGAGCACCGTCCTGCCGGACGGCAGGGTGCTGTGGCTCTTCGGCGACACCGTGCAGGGCTCACTCGAGGCCGGCCGGCTCACCGGGGGCCACCTGGTGCACAGTTCGTTCGTGATGCAGGACCGCGGCTGCTTCCGCGTCGCCGCCGGGCACTACGCCGGTGCCGTGCTTCCGGCCGCGGGTGACGGCTCCTGGTACTGGCCGCAGCAGGCCGTGGTCGCGGGCTCGACGCTGTGGGTGACCGTCCTGCGGGTCTCCGGTGGGTCGACGGGCACGCTGGACTTCCACCTGCTGGGCGTGGACCTCGCCGAGTTCCGGCTCCTGCCGGGCGGGGCTCCGCGGTACGTGGCCATGCACGCGACCCCTGCCTCGCAGGCCGGCGACTTCGGCGTGCTGTGGGGCACCGCCGTGGTTCGCGACGGGTCGACGCTCTACGTGTACGGCACGCGCCGTGTCGCCCAGCCGCTGTCGGGCAAGGAGCTGCTCCTGGCCCGGGTGCCCGTCGCGCGGGTCGTGGACGCCTCCGCGTGGAGCTACCGCACCGACTCCGGCTGGAGCTCCACGCCCACCGACGCGGTCGTCCTGCGCAGCTCGCAGCCGGGGGTGTCCACCTCGTTCAGCGTCCACCGCTCGGGTGCCACGTGGACGCTGGTCACCAAGCGCGGCGAGTTCCTCGGCGACACCGTCGTCGCCCTCGAGGGCACGGCTGCGTGGGGGCCGTTCGCCGAGCGGAGCCTGTTCTCGGCCCCGAGCGGCGGCACCCGGCTGACGTATGTCGCGATGGCCCACCCCGAGGCCCGCCTGGCCGACGGCGGACTGCTCGTCTCGGTGAACACCAACGACCTGGACCCCTCCACCGTCCTGAGCGACCCCTCTGCCACCCGCCCCGTGTTCACCTCCGCCCGCTGACCGGCAGGCCCGCGACGCGTCCGGGGCCCACTCCACCCCCAACGCGCGTCCCGTGCCCGGGCCGCCCACCCCACCTCGGGCTCGCCCCACGCACCGCCGCGCGCCCCGCCCGTCGTCGCGTTGGGGCGCCCGTCCGGGGTGGGCGCAGGTAACGTCGTCGCGTGACCGACTCGACCGTGCGCCGCCGGGAGAACACCCGTGCGCGCCTGCTCGCCGCGGCTCTGGAGGTCCTCACCGAGTCCAGCCCCGACTCCGTGAGCGTCGACCAGCTCGTGCAGGCCGCCGGCTTCACGCGCGGCGCCTTCTACTCGAACTTCTCGACGATGGACGAGGTGTTCACGCTCGTGTTCGAGGCTCAGTCGGAGCGGATGCTCGAGACAATCCGCGAGATCCTGCGGGCGATGCCCACGCACGCGCTGGACGAGGAGCTGATCGAGGGCGTGCTCAACGCCCTGCGGCCGCTGGGCCGGCGGTGGTTCATCCTGCACTCCGAGCTGCAGCTCAAGGCGTTGCGCGACCCGGACGCCCGCGCGCTCTACCAGCAGTTCCACCCCCGGTTCCGCGCCGAGCTCGTCGACCTGCTCGAGGAGCTGCTGTCCCGCCTCGGCCGGCGCGCCACGGTGAGCCTCGAGGCCCTGGCCGAGGTCGTGGCCGTGCTCTACATGAGCAGCCTCGCCGAGGAGGAGCTCTCCGGCGAGACCGGGGCTGCCCACGGCATCGAGGCCTCCATGCCGCAGGTGATCCTCAGCCTCTCCGAGCCCCTGCCCGCCTGAGCGCCCCCGGCGCGCGGTTCCCACGCCAACGCACCGGCCAGATCCACGGCCCCACACCGGGACCCCGCGTTGATCCGTGATGGTTGTCCAACTTAGACGTGGTCGAACCCACACGGATCATGGGCGGGGAGGCGGTAGGCGGGCAGGCAGGAGGCCAGGAGGCCCACCGACCCGCCGGCCGGACCCCACCCGCCGAGGCCCACCCGACGCCGCTCGTCGGCGCGGAACGACCGCTGGTCGCACGCCCCTACGCCGGTCGTGGACCCCCCGGGCCCGCTGGCCGCACCACCGCCCGAACCCCATTCCGCCGCCCTGCCCGCACCCCTACGTTCAGCGCACCCGCAGGGCAGACGGACCGCCGTCGCACACGCCCGGTGCGGCGAGCACGGGAGGACGACCCAGATGAGCAACCTGCAGGGACCACCCCGCCAGGGCCCGCCCCGGACCGGGGGCACGCCTGATCCCGAGGCCTACCGCCGGGCCCAGGACAGCCCGCAGTTCATCGAGCTGCGCTCGCGCTACCGCGGGTTCGCGTTCCCGATGACGGCGGCGTTCCTCGCCTGGTACTTCGCGTTCGTGCTGGCGGCGGTGTTCGCCCCCGGGTGGATGTCGCAGCCGGTGTACGGCGCGGTCAACCGGGGCCTGGTCTTCGGCCTGCTGCAGTTCGTGAGCACCGGGCTGATCACGTGGCTCTACGTGCGCTACGCCAACGACCGACTCGACCCGCTGGCGGCCGAGATCCGTGACGAGCTCGAGGGAGGCGCACGATGATCCGCCTGGCTGAATCGACCGACCCAGTGGCCGGCAACCCGCTGGTCAACATGGCGATCTTCCTGGCCTTCGTGGCGGTCACGATGGTCATCGTGATCCGGGCCCGCCGCAACAACACGCAGCGCCTCGGACTACTACACCGGCGGGCGCTCCTTCACCGGCGCGCCAGAACGGCATCGCGATCGCCGGCGACTACCTCTCGGCGGCATCGCTTCCTCGGCATCGCCGGCGCCATCGCCCTCAACGGGTTACGACGGCTTCCTCTACTCGATCGGCTTCCTCGTCGCCTGGCTCGTCGCGCTGCTGCTCGTCGCCGAGCTGCTGCGCAACACCGGCAAGTTCACGATGGCCGACGTCCTGTCGTTCCGCATGCGCCAGCGACCGGTGCGCATGGCCGCGGCCATCTCGACGCTCGCCGTGTCCTTCTTCTACCTGCTCGCCCAGATGGCCGGCGCCGGCGGCCTGGTCTGCCTGCTGCTGGGCATCACCGGCAACGTGCGGGCAGTCCATCGTCATCGCAGTCGTCGGCGTCCTCATGATCGTCTACGTGCTGGTCGGCGGCATGAAGGGCACCACCTGGGTGCAGATCATCAAGGCCGTGCTGCTGATCGCCGGCGCCGCCGCTGATGACCTTCTGGGTGCTGAGCAAGTACGGCTTCAACCTGTCGAACCTGCTCGACGGCGGCGGCCGACAACAGCCCCCGGGCGACAAGCTGCTGAGCCGGGCGCTGCAGTACGGCAAGACCACCCTGACCAAGATCGACTTCATCTCGCTGTCGATCGCCCTCGTGCTCGGCACCGCGGGCCTGCCGCACGTGCTCATGCGCTTCTACACGGTGCCGACGGCCAAGGAGGCCCGCAAGTCGGTCGTCTGGGCGATCTGGCTGATCGGCATCTTCTACCTGTTCACCCTCGTGCTCGGCTACGGCGCCGCCGCTCTGGTCGGCTCCGAGGCGATCACGGCAGCGCCGGGCGGCGTCAACTCGGCCGCCCCGCTGCTGGCCTACGAGCTCGGCGGCACCGCTGCTGCTCGGGCTTCATCTCGGCGGTCGCCTTCGCCACGATCCTGGCGGTCGTCGCCGGGCTGACGATCACGGCCAGCGCGTCGTTCGCGCACGACGTCTACGCCAACGTCATCAAGCGCGGCGAGGTCAGCGCCGACGCCGAGGTCAAGGTCGCCCGGATCGCGGCCGTCGTGATCGGCCTGTTCGCCATCGTCGGCGGCATCCTGGCCAAGGACCAGAACATCGCGTTCCTGGTCGCGCTGGCCTTCGCGGTGGCGGCCTCGGCGAACCTGCCGACGATCCTGTACTCGCTGTTCTGGAAGGGCTTCACCACCCGCGGCGCCCTGTGGAGCATCTACGGCGGGCTCATCGCCTCGATCGTGCTGATCATGTTCTCGCCGGTGGTCTCCGGCAAGCCGATCGTCGAGGCCACCGGAAAGAGCCCGTCGATGCTCCAGGGCGTCGACTTCTCGCTGGTTCCCGCTGGACAACCCGGGCCTGATCTCGATCCCGCTGGCGTTCTTCCTCGGCTGGCTGGGCTCGGTGACCGACAAGGAGAAGCCCAACGAGATGAAGTACGCGGAGATGGAGGTCCGCTCCCTGACCGGTGCCGGCGCCGAGAAGGCCGTCGCGCACTGACCCGATCGCCCGGGCGTCAGGCAGGCCACTCCTCCTGGCGCCCGGGCGGCACCACCCCCGCACCCCGCACCCCACCCGGGGCCCGCACCCCCCAGGGGCCCCTCCCCGCCCCCACCCCGCACCCCCTCCCCGCACCCCCACTCCGCGCCCCCAGCCCGTACCCGCACTCCGCACCCGCACTCCGCACCCGCACTCCGCACCCGCACTCCGCGCCCAAGCCCGTACGCCGCCCCGACCCGAGCAGGAGCACCCATGTCCACCGACACCCTGGCCAACCTGGCAACCGAGACCCGGTCGTTCGCCCCGGACCCCGCGTTCGCCGCGCAGGCCAACGCCGATGCCTCGCTCTACGCCGCGGCCGACGCCGACCGGCTGGCGTTCTGGGACTCCCAGGCCCGCCGGCTGGACTGGGCCACCCCCTGGGAGCAGGTGCTCGACTGGTCGAACGCCCCCTTCGCGCGGTGGTTCACCGGCGGCACGCTCAACGTGGCGCACAACTGCGTGGACCGGCACGTGGCGGCCGGGATCGGTGACCGGGTCGCGCTGATCTTCGAGGCCGAGGACGGCAGCACCGAGCACATCACCTACGCCGACCTGCAGGCCCGCGTCAGCCAGGCCGCCAACGCCCTGGAGGGCCTCGGGGTCACCGCCGGCGACCGCGTCGCGATCTACCTGTCGATGACCCCGCACGCCGTCGTGGCGATGCTGGCCTGCGCCCGGATCGGGGCCGTGCACTCGGTGGTGTTCGGCGGGTTCGCCGCCGAGGCCCTGCGCACCCGGATCGACGACGCGGGGGCCAAGCTCGTGATCACCGCCGACGGCCAGTACCGCCGCGGGCAGTCGATGGCCCTGAAGCCCGCCGTCGACGAGGCGATCGTGCACTGCCCGAGCGTGGAGCACGTGCTGGTGGTGCAGCGCACCGGCGAGCAGGTCGACTGGGTCGAGGGCCGCGACGTGTGGTGGCACGAGTGGGTGCCGATCCACCCGACCACCCACGAGGCGCAGGCCTTCGACGCCGAGCACCCGCTGTTCATCCTCTACACGTCGGGAACCACCGGGCAAGCCCAAGGGGATCCTGCACACCACCGGCGGCTACCTCACCCAGGCCGCGTCGACGCACAACAACGTCTTCGACCTCAAGCCGGAGACCGACGTCTACTGGTGCACGGCCGACATCGGCTGGGTGACCGGGCACTCCTACATCGTCTACGGCCCGCTGGCCAACGGCGCGACCCAGGTCATCTACGAGGGCACCCCGGACACCCCGCACCGGGGCCGGTTCTGGGAGATCATCGCCAAGCACGGCGTGACCATCCTCTACACCGCACCGACTGCGATCCGCACGTTCATGAAGTGGGGTGCCGACCTGCCCGCGGCCCACGACCTGAGCTCGCTGCGGCTGCTCGGCTCGGTCGGTGAGCCGATCAACCCCGAGGCGTGGATGTGGTACCGCGACGTGATCGGCGGGGCCCGGTGCCCGATCGTCGACACGTGGTGGCAGACCGAGACCGGCGGCATCATGATCAGCCCGCTGCCCGGGGTCACCGCGTGCAAGCCCGGCTCGGCGATGCGCCCCCTGCCGGGCGTGAGCGCCCAGGTCGTCGACGACGAGGGCCACCCGGTCGCCCCCGGCGGAGGCGGGTACCTGGTGCTGACCGAGCCGTGGCCCGGGATGCTGCGCGGCATCTGGGGCGACAACCAGCGCTACGTCGACACCTACTGGTCGCGCTGGCCCCAGTACTACTTCGCCGGCGACGGGGCCAAGCTCGACGAGGACGGCGCCATCTGGCTGCTCGGCCGCGTCGACGACGTCATGAACGTCTCCGGCCACCGGATCTCCACCACCGAGGTCGAGTCCGCGCTGGTCTCCCACGAGGCCGTCGCCGAGGCGGCGGTCGTGGGCGCCAGCGACGCAGACCACGGGCCAGGGGATCGTGGCGTTCGTGATCCTGCGTCGGCGGCATCGAGTCCTCCGATGAGCTGGTGGCCGCCCTGCGGGCGCACGTGGCGCACGAGATCGGCCCGATCGCCAAGCCCCGGCAGGTGCTCATCGTCCCCGAGCTGCCCAAGACCCGTTCGGGGAAGATCATGCGCCGGCTGCTGCGCGACCTGGCCGAGCACCGCGACCTCGGCGACGTCACCACCCTGGCCGACCCCACGATCATGCGCGCCATCCAGGCAGGCCTGGCCGCGCCCGCCCAGGGATGAGGGAGCGTGTGAGGGAGGCTGAGCGAGCGGACTGACCCATGGAAGGGGGGCGTCATCCCCACCGGGGAGGCGCCAGCACCGCGGAGCACTCCGCCAAGCGCGCCGACACGACAACGGCCCCGCAGGGACACCGATCGGATACCGTGCGCGACGTGGGTGACTGGGTGCTCGCGCTGGCCGCGATAGCCGGCGCGATCGTGCTCGGGATCGTGATCGCGCGGGTCGTGCGCGGGCGCTCCGGGATGGGCTCGGCCGGGGACATGGCCACCTACCGGACCCTGCACATCGCCAGCCTGGCCGCCCCCGGCCTTCGCGGGGGGCTGACCACCGCCGCGGCGCAGCGCTCCGTGCGTCACCTGCGCAGCCTGCTGGGCGTCGAAGCCCTGGCGATCACCGACCGGGCTGAGACGCTGGCCTGGGACGGCATCGGCGAGCGGGGCCGGGAGGCCGCAGCCGGGCATGCGCGCACCGCACTGGACTCCGGCTCGGCGGTGGTGCTCGGCTCGGCCCAGGCACGCGAGGTCTCCGAGGCCCTGCGCAGTGGGGTGGCCGCGCCGCTGACCAGCGACGACGTCGTGATCGGCGCGCTCGTGGCCTACACCACCGCCCCCGCCGGCCCCGGGCTGATGCGTGCCGTGGAGGAGGTGGCCACGTTCGCCTCCGGGCAGCTGGACCTCGCCGAGCTCGACCGGACCCGGGCCCGCACCGCGGAGGCCGAGGTCCGGGTGCTGCGCGCCCAGATCTCGCCGCACTTCGTCTACAACTCGCTGACCGCGATCGCCTCGTTCGTGCGCACCGACCCGGACCGGGCGCGGGACCTGCTGCTGGACTTCGCCGAGTTCACCCGGTACTCGTTCCGCACCCACGGCCGCTACACGACGCTGGCCGAGGAACTGCACTCCATCGAGCAGTACCTGCTGCTCGAGCAGGCCCGGTTCGGCGAGCGGCTGCGGGTCTCGCTGCGGGTGGACCCCGAGGTGCTGGGCGTGCGGATCCCGTTCCTGTGCATCCAGCCGCTGGTGGAGAACGCGGTGCGCCACGGCCTGGAGAACCGCGACGGCCCGGGCACGATCTCGATCACCGCGCTGGACCGCGGCGGCGAGGCGTGGATCAGCATCGAGGACGACGGGGTGGGCAACGACCCGGCGGTGATCCGCCGCAGCCTCTCCGGCGACCCCGGGGACCATGTGGGCCTGGCCAACGTCGACGAGCGCCTGCGCACGACCTTCGGCGACGACCACGGACTGGTGGTCGAGACCGCGCCGATGGCCGGCACGAAGGTGAGCATGCGGATCCCGAAGTACGCCGAGGCGGTGAGCGTCGATGAGTGAGCCCGAGCCGGGCCTGCGGGTGCTGGCCGTCGACGACGAGCCGCCGGCGCTCAACGAGCTGGCCTACCTGCTCGGCCAGGCAGAGGGGGTCGCGGAGGTGAGCACCGCCGGGAGCGCGGCCGAGGCCCTGGCGATCCTGCAGGACCGCGAGGTCGACGCGGTGTTCCTGGACATCCGGATGCCCGGCATCGACGGCTTGGCGCTGGCCGGGATCCTGGCCCGGTTCGCCACCCCGCCACCGGTCGTCTTCGTCACGGCCTACGACACCCACGCCGTCGAGGCCTTCGATGTGGCCGCCGTGGACTACCTGCTCAAGCCGATCCGCCCTGAGCGCCTCGACCAGGCGCTGGCCCGGGTCCGGCGCGCCCGCGAGGGGCGTGCCACCCCCGCCCCGACCCCACCGGCCGAGCCCGCCGACGAGACGATCGCCGTCGAGCTCGGCGGCGTGACCCGCTACGTGCAGCGCTCGGAGGTGGTGTTCGTCGAGGCCCAGCGCGACTACGTGCGGCTGAGCACGCGCACCGGCGGGCACCTGGTCCGGGTCCCGCTGGCCACCCTGGAGGAGCGCTGGGCCGAGGCCGGGTTCCTGCGCGTGCACCGGCGGTTCCTGGTCAACGCCGCCTATGTGGTGGCCCTGCGGGCCAGCGCCGGCCGGCTGACCGTGGACCTCGGCGCCGACCAGTCGGTGCCCGTGAGCCGGCGGCACACCGCCGACGTGCGCGCCGCGCTGGTGGCCCGCCACCGCCTGGACCGGGAGGCCCCGTGACCCGCGAGGCGCGCCCGGCCCGCGAGCCCCGGCGGGAGGCCCGCGCGCCGCGGGAAGCCCGCGAGGCCCGGGCCACCCGTGAGGCCCGGCCCCGGCGGGAGGTCATCACCGGCCCCCGCCGCGACGTTCGCCGACGGACCCGGCGGTCGGTGACCGACGACATCGACCAGCAGAACCAGGTCGGCGTGGTGTACCTGCGGGCGCTGATCCGCACCCAGCTGCTGCTCGGCCTGGCGACCGTGGCGCTGGTCGTGGTGCCGCTTGCTGCGATGCCCCTGCTGTTCGCGACGTTCCCCCAGGTGCGCGCGCTGCAGGTGGGCCCGCTGCCGCTGTGGTGGGTGCTGCTCGGGTTCCTGGTCTACCCGGCGATCCTCGCCGTCGGCTGGTGGCACGTGCGGGCCGCCGAGCGCAACGAGGCCCAGTTCGCCGACCTCGTGGAGGGCCGGTGAGCACCCTGCCCGCCATCCTCGGGATGGCCGCCACCGTGCTGGTGACCATCGTGCTCGCCGCGCTGAGCTCGCGGGTGGCCCGCACCACCGGGGACTTCTACGTGGCCGCCCGTTCGGTGCCGGCGTGGTGGAACGCCTCGGCGATCTCCGGGGAGTACCTGTCTGCCGCGTCGTTCCTCGGTGTCGCCGGGCTGATCATGGTCGGTGGCGCCGACGCGGTGTGGTTCCCGGTCGGCTATGCGGTCGGGTACGTGCTGCTGCTGGCCCTGGTCGCCGCGCCGCTGCGCCGCTCCGGGGCCTACACGCTGCCCGACTTCTGCGAGGCGCGGCTGCGCTCGCCGGGCGTTCGGCTGGCGGCCAGCGTGCTGGTGGTCGTGATCGGGTGGCTCTACGTGGTGCCCCAGCTCCAGGGGGCCGGGCTCGCGCTGCACACGATCCTGGGCACGCCGCTGTGGGTCGGCGGCGTGCTGGTGGCCCTGACGGTGCTCGTGGTGATCGTCGGCGGCGGCATGCGCAGCGTCACCATGGTGCAGGGCTTCCAGTACTGGCTGAAGCTGGTGGCCATCACGGTGCCGGCCCTGGTGCTGCTGGCCGCGTGGCGGCTGGACGGGGCCCCGAGCGCCCTGGCCGACGCCCCACCGACGTTCTCCACCGGAACGACCGTCTCCGTGGAGGCGGATCTCACGGTGGCCCTCGCGGAGCCGATCACCGTGAGCGCCCGCGGTGTCGTGGACGGGCAGCCCGTGGACGGCCCCCTGGCGCTGCCCGCCGGCACCCACACCATCGACGGCGGCAGCGAGGTGGTCTTCCCGGCCGGCGCGCCGGTGCCGCACCTCGAGGGCGTGCCCGCCCTCACCGGCCAGGACTGGGGCCAGCCGCTGCAGGGTGACGGGGAGCACCCGCTCTACCGCACCTACGCGCTCATGTTCGCCCTGTTCCTGGGCACGATGGGCCTTCCGCACGTGCTCGTGCGCTTCTACACCAACCCCGACGGCCGGGCCGCGCGCCGCACGGCGCTGGTCGTGATCGGCCTGGTCGGGCTGTTCTACCTGACCCCCTCGATCTACGGGATGCTCGGGCGGCTCTACACACCGCGAGCTGCTGATGACCGGCCAGACCGACGCGGTGGTCCTGCTCCTGCCCCAGGCGATGATCGGCGGGGCACTGGGCCCGTGGCTGACCGCCCTCGTCGTGCGCCGGGGCCGCCGCGGCGTTCCTGGCCACGGCCACCGGGCTGACGGTGACGGTGGCCGGGGTGCTCTCCCAGGACGTCGTGAGCCGCCGGGTGCACCACCCGATCACCTCGTTCCGGCTGGCGGCGGTGGCCGCCGTGCTGGTGCCGCTGGCCCTGGGCCTGCTGGCCGCCTCGCTGCCGCTGGCCGCAGGCCGTGGCGCTGGCCTTCGCGGTGGCGGCGTGCGACGTTCTGCCCGCTGCTCCTGCTGGGCATCTGGTGGCCGCGGCTGACCGACGTCGGCGCGGCCAGCCGGGCTGGTCGTCGGCGGCACGCTGGCCCTCGGCGGCGATCGCCGCCTCGAGCGTCCTGCCCGGACCTGACCGGCTGGCCGGCCGCCCTGCTGGCCCAACCGGCCGCGTGGGCGATGCCCCTGGCGATGGCCACGATGGTGGCGGTCTCGCGCGCCACCCGCCACCGGCTGGACCCGGCGGTGGGGCGGATCATGATCCGGCTGCACACCCCCGAGGCCGCGCGCCTGCAGCCCAGTTGGAGCGCACGACGATGAGGACTCGCCGACCGGTCGGCCGCCGCCGGGGTCGGCGCCACCCCCGGGTCGGCGCCACCCCCCGGGTCGGCGCCACCCCCCTGCTGGCCCGAGCCCGGGCCGCCCTCGGCCCCGACGCCACTGCGGAGGCGCTGCCCGCGGCCCTGGCCCGGGCCGCCGACCAGCGCACCCGCGACCTCGTCGAGGGATTCGTGCACGGCGCTGGCCCCGCCCCGGCCGAGTTCACGTGGCTGGTCCTGGGCTCGCACGCGCGCGGGGAGCTGCACTGCGCCAGCGACCAGGACCACGCGCTCGTCTGGGCAACCGCGCGCGCAGCGCAGTCCAGCTACGCACAGGACCTGGCCGCCGCCGTGATCGCCGGCCTGGCCGACTCGGGCCTGCGCCCCTGCGACGGTGGCTACATGGCCGACCGGTGGTCGTACGCGGTGGACGAGTGGGTCGACCTGCTGCGCGAGCGGATCGCCGCGCCCACCCCCGAGGCCGTGGTCGACGCCGACATCCTGCTCGACCTGCGCGTGCTCTCCGGCACGCAGGAGGTGACCCCGCTGCTCGACGTGCTGGCCACGGGCGCGGGCTCGCCTCGGCTCATGCACGGCCTGGCCCGCGCCGCGCTGTCGTTCGCCCCGCCGCGGGCCCCGTTCGGCCGGCTGCCCAAGGGCCCGCTGGACGTCAAGCGGGGCGTGCTGGCCCCGGTGGTGCTGCTGGCCCGTCTCTATGGGTTGCGGGCCGGCGTCGACGGCGGTGTCCACCGTCGACAGGTTGGCCGAGGCATCCGCCTACGGGGTCCTCGGCGAGGAGCTGTGCGCACGGCTGGCCCAGGCGTTCACCTCCACCAGCGGCCTGCGGATGCGCACGCAGCTGGCCGCCCTCGATGCCGGGGGCGGGTCGACGACCTCGTCGACCCCGAGGGCCTCAGCGCCGCCGAGCTCGCCGGTCTGCGCGACGCCGTGCGCGCGGTGCGCGCCGCCCGGTCCGTGACCGCCGTGACGTTCCGGACCGACCTGTGAGGGAGCCCCGATGACCCGCTGGAGGGTCCTGCTGCTGATCGCCATCGCCACGCTGGTGCCGGCCCTGACCGTCGGCGTGGTGCTGGCCGACCTGCCCGAGGCGTCGCGCCGACTGGTCATCGACTCCCTCGGCGACCAGGCCCTCGTGCTCGGCCTGGGCCTCGTGGTGCTCGTGGCCGGCATCGGCGCCGTGGCGTGGAGCACGTGGCGCTCGGAGCTGCGCCAGGACACCAGCCAGGCCGCCGACATCGACATCATCACCACCGCCAACCCGGCACACCGGCTGGCCGGCGAGACTGCGGTGCAGGCTGCGGTCAACCGTCTGGCCGAGGCGCACGCCGGCGCCGAGGACCGGCTGACCGCGCAGTTGGCGGCCGCCCACGAGGAGCTGCGCCGCGAGCGCGACGCCCTGCTCGCGGTGCTGGCCGGCCTCGACGTGCCCGTCGGGGTGGTCGACGAGCGGGGCCGCGTGCTGCTGGTGAACCCGGCCGCACGCCGGGCCCTGGGCACGCGGATCGCCGCGGGCCGCAGCATCTTCAGCGCTCTGGCCGCCGACGACCTGATCCCCCTGCTCGACCGACGCCCTCGACGGGGGCCGGCCCCGGGCAGTGGTCGCCGGGCGCTCGCTCCGGCTGGTGCGGATCACCGGGCCCGAGGAGCCGCCGATGGTGCTCATGCTCGCCGAGCCGGGCGCCGGTTCAGAGGGCCAGCCGCCCGCCGGCCCCGAGGTGACCCTCTCCACGGACCTGGCCCGACCGAGCCGCCCGATGCCCGACCGGGAGCAGTGGCTGGACACCGCCCTGGACCACATCGTGTTCACCGTGCTGGACTGCGAGACCACCGGCCTGCACTCCGGCGGCGGGGACCGGCTGGTGGCCATCGGGGCGGTCCGCGTCGACGGCACGCGGGTGTGCGGCGAGGACACGTTCGACGCCCTGGTCAACCCGGGCCGACACATCCCGAGCAGTTCCACGGCGTTCCACGGGATCACCGACGAGATGGTCGCCGCAGCCGCAGGCGCCTCGGATGTCGTGGCCGACCTGGCCGACTACGCCGCCGACTCGGTGCTCGTGGGTCACCACCTGTCCTTCGACCTCGGCTTCCTGGCCGCCCCAGCCAGCCAGGCCGGCATCACCCTGGAACCGCTGTTCCTGGACACGATGCTGCTCTCCGCGGTGCTCGACCCCGACCCGGACGCCCGGCACGGCCTGGACAGCCTCTGCGCGCGGATGGGCGTGGACGTCATCGGCCGGCACACCGCCCTCGGCGACGCTCTGGCCACCGCCGAGGTGCTGGTGCGGATGATCCCGCTGCTGGCCGAGCGCGGGGTCCGCACCCTCGGCGAGGCGCTGTCGGCAAGCGCGGCCACGGACCTGGCGGGGCGCCTGAGCCGCACCGAGGGCTGACGACGCGGCAGTCCACCAGACTGCTGGACGCGGTCGGGGCCGTCCTCGACTGTGGGGCCGCGCGGGCGTCCTCCGGCGCCCTCAGCCGTCCTCGGGGCGAGGGGGCGGGGCCTCCCCACCCAGGCGCGCGGGGTACCACCACTGCCCCAGACCCTCGTCGGGGTAGGCGTCGCGGGCCTGGTCGACCAGTGCCGTGACCGCTGCCCGCAGGCGCGCAGTGGCCTCCACCTGGTCACCCGAGGCGTCGACGGGCGGGCCGATGTGGATCTCGATCGGGATGCCGAACTGGGTCATCGACGAACGGCTGTCGTAGCACCACAGCCGCTGGGTTCCCCACACCGCCATCGGAACCAGCGGCGCCCCGGACTCCTCGGCCATCCGCACAGCCCCGGTCTTGAAGGCCTTGGGATCCAGCGAGCGGCTCATCGTGGCCTCGGGGAAGACCCCGACGACCTCACCGGAACGCAGGGCATCCACCGCGTGGGCGTAGCTGGCCGCCCCGGCGGCGCGGTCCACGGGGATGTGCTTCATGCCGCGCATGATCGGCCCGGCGACGGGGTGGCGGAACACCGACTCCTTGGCCATGAACCGGACCAGCCGGCCCGAGGGCCGGGCGGCGAACTCCACGAAGATGAAGTCCAGGTAGCTCACATGGTTGCTGGCCAGCACCAGCCCGCCCGCGCGGGGGATGTGCTCCGCGCCGATGACGCGCACCTTCATCCGGAGGGCGGCGAAGGCGGTGTGGCCGGCGAGGATCGCGGGCGGGTAGACCAGTTCCACGCCCGTCAGGCTAGGCCCCCGCGGCCACCGGGCGCAGGTCAGGCCCGGGGTACGCAGGCCCCGCCTCACGCGCGGTCGGAGTCGCGGCCCAGCAGGAGCGTGACCTGGGCCCCACCCAGCGGCCCGCGGCCCCGTTCGAGCCGACCTCCCGAGGCGACAGCGAGCCGCTCGGCGATCGCCAGCCCCAGGCTGGTCGAGCCGGGGCGCCCGTCTGCGGCAGGGGTGGCCGGGAAGCCGGGGCCGGCATCGCAGACGGACACCGCCACCGACCCGTCGGGCCCGGGGGCGACGGCCAGGCGCAGGGCGACGCCCTCGTCGGTGTGCACGAAGACGTTCTGCAGCAGGATGTCCACGGCGGTCGTCAGGTCGTACTCCGTGAGCCGGACAGGCAGCGGCTGCTCGGTGCCCAGCACCTGCATCGGTCGCGCCTGGTAGTCGGCGAGCACCTGCCAGAACCCGGCCCGCTCGGCCACCACCGCCGACGCGTCGCACATGGCACGCAGGCCCTCGCGCTCGGTCCGCCGGGCGCTGGTGATGATCTCGTCGGTCGTGCGCTGCAGGGTCAGCACGTCGTCGGCCAGGCGCTGGCGCACCACCGGGTCCTCGACGGCGTCGACGTCGGCGCCAGCACCGTCAGCGGGGTGCGCAGCTGGTGGGCCAGCTCGGCCGAGGCCGCGCGCTCCTCCGCGAGCAGCTCCTGGACCCGCCCGGCCAGCCGGTTGAGCGCCTGCCCCACGTCGTCGACCTCGCCGATCGTGCTGGGTCGGGCACGGGCGGCCAGGTCCCCGGCGGCGATCGCGTCCGCCGTCTCGGCCAGGTCGCGGATCGGCTGGGCGGTGCGCCGGGCCAGCCGCCAGGCAGCCACGCCCGAGCCCAGCAGCAGCACCGCCGACAGCCCGGCCAGGGCCGCCAGCCGCGGGGCCAGGCCCTCGTGCATGCGGTCACGGCCGGCGACCAGGAGCACCGCGCCCACGGCTTCGTCGAAACGCGCCGGGGAGGCCGGCGTAGCCCTGGCCGTCGGAGTCCAGGGAGGCCGAGCGCCCCTGCTGGGCGGAGGCGACCACGCCCTGCGCTGCGGTAGGGACCGGGCCTCCGACCACCGTGCCATCCGGGTAGACGAGCACCACCGTGGCGCTGCTGTCCGGGGGGTCGATGACGGGAGCGTCCGAATGGTCCTCGCCGCTGCCGCGGTGGGCCTCCCACAGGTCGGCCACCTGGCGGGCCTCGTCGGAGAGGGTGGCCAGGTTCGCCGAGCGCACGAGGTCGCGCGCCGAGAGCGCCAGGGGGATCACCAGGGCGGTGACCGCGACGGTGACGACGAGCAGCGCGAAGGTGACCAGGCGCCGGTACATCAGGGGCCCGGGTCCGGCTCGGCCCTGTCCTCGAGCATGACCCCGACGCCCCTGTTGACGTGGATGAACCGGGGCTGCGTCGGGTCGTCGCCGAGCTTGCGGCGCAGCCACGACAGGTGCACGTCGACCGTGCGGGCCGCGTCGGTGCGCTGCCACACCTCGCGCAGCAGCTCGGCGCGGCTGACGACCCGGCCCGGGTGGGCGGCCAGGTAGGCCAGCAGGTCGAACTCCAGGCGGGTCAGCTCGAACGGCCGGCCGTCCACGGTCGGCGGTGCGCCGGGCCCGGTCGACGACGAGCCCGCCGACCCGAAGCGGCGGCTCGGCCGGGCCTCGGCCCCCGGGGCCGGCCCGCCGCAGCACGGCGCGGATGCGGGCCTCGAGGTGCGCGGGGTCGTAGGGCTTGACGACGTAGTCGTCGGCGCCCTCGTCGAGCAGGCGCACGATCAGGCCCTCGTCGTCGCGCGCGGTGGCCACGATGACCGGCACCTGGCTGACCGCACGGATCATGCCGAGCAGCCGCTCGCCGTCGACGTCCGGCAGGCCCAGGTCGAGCACGACGACATCCGGGAAGCCGGTGAGCAGGGACTGCAGCCCGTCGAGCCCGCTGCCGGCGGAGTCGACGGCGTGCCCGCGGGCGAGCAGGGCCCGGACGACCGCCGTGCGGATCCCGGGGTCGTCCTCGATCAGCAGGACGTGGGCCACGGTCCGAGCCTAGGCCCTGCCGGGACCCTCATCGGTCAGCCCCGGGCCGGTGCAGGCGCAGCGCCGCGGCCGGGCAGGAGGAGACCGCCAGCCGGGCAGCCCCGACCAGGCCGCGGGGGACGCGGACGCCGCGCGTGCTGACCCCGGTGGGGTATCCCCAGTCGTCGAGGTCGATCCGCTCGCCGAGCGCCGCCGCGCACACGCCCTGGCCGGTGCATCGGGTCCAGTCCACGGTGAGGATCCGATCCCCGCGCCGGGCAGCGGGGGCCCCGGAGTCGGTCGTCGTTGCCGCGCCCGTGGGCAGGGACGCTGCCCGTGGGCAGGGACGTGGTCATGGGCGGCCTCCCGGGCGGTGCTCGGCGATCAGGTCCAGGGCGCTGCGCACCGCGGCCACCGCAGCCGAGGGATGCGCGCAGATCCCGCGACCGTCGACCTGGGCCAGGGTGGCCTCGACCTGGTCCGCGGGGAGCTCCCCGACCGCCACCCGGCCCAGCAGGGATGCCACCGCGGGCAGGCCCCGCCAGCAGGGTCCGCACTGCCCGGCGGTGCCCTCGGCCAGGACCTGCGCCACCCCGGCCAGTGCCAGCATCGGGTCGAGGTCCTCGGGCAGCCAGACGAACGCACCGGCGCCCCACCGTCCACCGACGGCGGCCAGGGACTCGCGGCCCAGTGGCGAGCCGGCCACGGTCGAGTCCCAGGAGACCCAGCGCCCGTGCCAGCCCCCGGTGATCAGCACGTCGGGCATGCCCAGCACCCCGCCGGCCGCGCGCCCGAGGTCGGCGACGGTTGCCCCCGGGGCCAGCTCGACCACTCCCGGAGTGCGCACGGCCCCGGAGGCACTGGCCAGGCGCGACCCGTCGGTGATCCCGCGCGTGGCCAGCGCCACCCGGGCGAAGGTCTCGACATTGCTGAGCATCACGTGGCTGCGGCGCCCGGGCCACCGGCTGGGCAGCGCGGGCGGCAGGCCCAGGGCCGTGGGCAGCGCCGGGCCCCCCGCGATCGCGCGGATGACCGCGGTGGCCTCTCCGGCCACGAACCCGGCCGGCCCCACCGACAGCGACGCCGGGATCTCGTCACGGCGCTCGGACAGCGCGACGACCAGGCTGGCGGCCAGGTCCGGGCGATCCGCGCCGATCCTGACCACGACCCGCCCCGCCCCCAGCGCCCGCGCCGTGGCCTGCGCCCCGTCGAGCACGAGGTGCGGCACGTGGCCCAGCAGCACCCCGTCCTTGCCGCTGGCCGACTCACCCTCGGCCCCGTTGATCACCACGTGCGAGACCCGGCGCCCGGCCAGGGCGGCGAGCTTGCGGTCCGTGGGGAAACCCGCGCCACCAGCGCCCACGATCCCGGCCGCCGCGACCTGCTCGACCAGCGCCTGCACCGCGGGCATCGGGGCCCAGCCCCACTGCCGGCCGTGCTCGGCCAGGCCCACCGGGCGCCCCGGTTGCGACGCCGGCCAGCAGCAGCGTTCCGCTGGCCAGCAGCTCGCGGGGGTGGCGCCCGGGCAGCCGCCCGGGCAGGACGATGCCCGGAAGGCCGGGGAAGCCCGCCGTGGCCAGGCCGACCAGGGAATCGGCGGTCATCGCACGGCCTGCCCGGCCAGGACCCGACCCGGGGCTCCGACGGCCACCGGGCGGGGCCGCACGATCAGGCGCACCGCCAGGGCCAGGCCCACGAGGCCCGTGCAGACCAGGGCGAGCATGCGCATCACCTGGCCATCGGAGCCCACGAGCAGCCCGTGACCCGACCATGAGTGCCCACACGGGGTAGGCCAGCAGGTGCACGCGACGCCACAGCTGTGGCGCGAGCCTGCGCAGCGCGGTGGTGACCAGGACCGCGACCAGCAGGTCCACCGCCAGGGCCGCGAGGGCGATCCCCGTGCTGCTCCCAGCCGGCCACACCGGGCACGAACACCGACGGCCAGTCGAGGGTGATCCAGGTGTCGGTCACGGCCAGCACGATGTGGGCCACCACCAGCACGCTGCCGACGGCCGAGGCGGCCCGGTGCGTGCTGATCGCGGCCAGCCGCGCTGACCGGCCGAAGCCGGGGGCCCACGAGGCCGAGGGCCACGGAGATCGTGAGCAGGCCCACCGCGACCAGCCCGGAGGAGCGGATCGACGAACCAGGTCCACGGCGCATCGGTCATGCTGCCACCTCCCGGGGCCAGCGCCCGACGGTCACCTGATGGGCGCGGCCGGAGCCGGCCCAGGTCGTCAGCAGGGCGTCGAGGCCCTTCTGCTCGAGCCAGCCGACCGCCTCCCCGTCGAGCAGGACGGCGGCCGTCGAGGCGATGTTCCCGGCGGTGGCCGTGCTCGCCAGCACGGTGGCCGCCCACCACCGCGAGAGGGCGCTGCGCCCCGTGCGCGGGTCGATCAGGTGATGGGCCGGGCCCTGGGTGGTCAGCCAGCGCCGACGACCCTGGCCGCTGGTGGCCAGCCCCGCGTCGCTGACCTCGAGCCAGCGCGTGGGTGATCCGGGAACCCCATGGTCGGCGGCCACCACCCAGGGTGCCGACCGGCCGATGGCCCGCAGGTCCCCACCCATCTCGGCCACCACGTCCAGCCCGGTCTGCTCGGCGACCCCTTCGGCGACCTCATCGGCCAGCCAGGCCTTCGCGGTGGCCCCGAGGTCCAGGGCGGTGCCCTCGGGGATGCGCACCCGGCCGCGCGCCAGCTCGAGGCACTGCCAGGCATCCGGATGCACCACGGTGGCCCCGTCCACCGACGGGGCGATCACCTCGCAGGCCCGCCACGACCGGTAGCCGGCCGCGTCGACGGCGTGGCCGAGCAGGGGGCTGACCAGCCCCCCGGTCTGCTCGGCGGCCGCGAGGGCCACCTCGATGAGCTCCTCGAGCAGGCGGCCGATCGGGACCCAGCTGCCGGCCGCCTCATTCACGGCCGAGATCTGGGAGTCGGCACGGAACCGGCTCGCGGCCCCCTCGAGACGCTCCACCTCCGCCAGGAACCACGTCCGCACCGCGGGGACCCGGGCCTGCGCCCCGGGTCCGCGAAGCGTGAGCGCCAGGGTGGTGCGCCAGCGCCGGTCGACGATGTCGGCGATCTCGGCGGCGTCCGCCGCGCCCACCGACCTGGCGCTGGGGGTGGGCGTGGTCACGATGTCGTCGACTTCGGGGCGCTGGGGGCCGGCTTGGCCGCCGGGCGGGGGGCCGCCGGCGCCGGCGCGACCCGGGCCCGCGCAGGACGGGCCGCCGGCTTGGCCGCAGGTCGGGCGACGGGTCGGGCACCCTGACCCGAGCCGCCGCTGCGCACGCGTGCCGCACCCTGGCCCGACTGGCTGGCCTGGCCACCGCCCCCGGGGACGGTCCTGGTCACGTAGACCTTGCGGTGCACGATGACCGGCTCCGGAGTCACGTGCTTCTCCTTGACCACCGTGACCACCACGGGGCGGGGGAACGGCAGCTCGGCGGCCGGGGGCTCCTGCGGCTCGGCGGCCAGCTGCGCCGCCGCCTCGAGCGTCGCCTCGGCGGTCCACTGCTCGTGCATCTGCGCGGCGAGGATCCCCAGGGAGGCCCCGGCGCCCACCACGAGGACCCCACTGCTGAGGCCGGCGATCCCACGGGTGGCTGCATGTCGTCTGCTCATGGCCTCATCCTCGTCGGCGGGTGCGGCAAGCAAGCAGCACCCGAGACGTCAAGTCCACGTCATGTGTAACCGAACGTATCTTTGACGTGGCGCTGTGTTGCGATTCACTGCCTTCCCGGCAGACTGCGGGCAACAGCGGGGTCACCATCGGGAGGCACAGATGCGCACACTGATCGGTTGGATGGTGGCCCTTGCCGCCAGTGCACTCGTGGGGGCCGCGGTCTACACCTCGGTTCTCAGCAGCCCCGCGCCCCGGGCGGTGGCCGCAGCCGCCCCGGTGATCCGCCAGCCCGCGCCGGCCCAGACGATCACGCGGACCGAGGTCCGCACCGTCGTGGAGCCGACTCCGACCCGCACGGTCACCGAGGAGGTCGTGGTCACCCGGACCGCGGCGGCGGCCCGACCCGCAGACGCGCGCACCGCACGACCGGCCGCCCAGTCGGTGGCGCGACGCACCGCAGCCCAGCGCCCGGCACCCCAGCGGACACGGGCCACGAAGCGCCCGGCGACGAAGCGGCCCAGCACCCGCGCTCCCGAGCGCGAGGACAGCGATGAGCGCGAGAGCCGCGAGCACGCCGCCGAGGAGGCCCGCGAGGCGGCCAAGCACGCGGCCGAGAAGGCCGCGGAGCGGGAGCACGAGGACGACGACTGAGGCAGTGCCGGCGCACCGGCGTCGGCTGGGCCCTCAGGCGTGGTCGCGGGTTCCGGATGCCTCCCGCGAGCTCGCCCCGGGGTCCGACACCCTGGTCTCCGTCAGGTCCACCGTGACCGGGGCCTCCTGACCGTGGGGCTCCTCCTCCTGGACGTCGGCCTCGCCAGCCCCGGACCCATCGGCATCATCCGCTCCGGCCGGCTCGGCCTGGCGTGTCCCCTCGGCGGCCTCCTCGGCCTCCTCGGGCACCGAGGCCCCGCGCGCGATCGCCCGCTGCTCGGCCTGGTGCAGCTCCCAACTCAGCCGCAGGGACTGGTAGGCCGCTTCGGCCAGGAAGCCGAGCATCACCAGACCCGCGGCCGCCGCGGCCACCGGAAGGGCCTGTGGCCCCACCTGGTCCAACCGGCCCCCACCGAGGGACCCGGAGGCGAGCAGAGCGAGGCCCGCGCAGCCGGCCGCCACGACGGCACCGACGCCTGCCGCTCCGGCCAGCGCCCCGCTGAGCGTCGGCAGGTCGCGACCCCACCGGATCCGCCCGGCCAGCACGCCCAGGCCGATCGGGACCAGCAGGAGGAACCGCGCCCAGGCCGGTGCCGTGGTCGGGATCGCGGCGAGCACGGGCAGGGCCGGAAGTGCCTCGATCTGCCCGCCGAACGCCGAGAGGCTGCCCGTCGAGCCCAGGGAGAAGCCGGGCCCGACCACCACTGACATGGCCCAGATGGCCAACGTCGGCAGGCAGAGCGCATCGAGCACCGTCAGGGCCAGGCCGCCCAGGAACCCCGCATCGAGGTCGGCCAGGGTCAGCGAGGCCTGCCCGCCGTTGCGGAACAGGCTCAGCGCCGTCAGCGCCGATCCCACCGCGACCAGGCCCGCCACGGCCGTGGCACCGGCCACCACAGTGCGCCAGGCGCCGTCGGTGATCCGCTCACGCACCTGGCCCACGAGGTCCGCCTCGCGGGAGATCCCCCAGGCCGTCCCCGCCACTGCCACCGCGGCGGCCGCCGTGAACGCCTGCCCCGGGGCCGCCGTCGTGGGTCCGGACCCCGAGAGCCAGGCGATCCCCGCTGCCCCGAGGCCGTAGGCCACGCCCGCACCGGCCAGGATCCCGCCGACCTCACCGGGCGTGGGGTCCGGCAGCAACCGGCCGGCCCAGGCGCCCCCGCGGCGGGTGAGCAGCAGCCCCAGCAGGACCCCGCCGAGCGGCAGCAGGGTGACCGGACGACCCCCGATGTCGAGGGCCACCTGGTGGGCGCCGAGCCACACGAGCCCGACGGCACGCCAGGCCGCCACCGAGTCCCCGGCAGCGTTCGGCGAGGTCGCCCAGGCCAGCATCACGAGGCTGGTCACGATGGCCACGCCCACGACCAGGGACCACAGCCCGGAGGCGAACCCCGCCACGAAGGGCCGGCGGCGGCGGTGGGCGCTCGGCGCCTGCTCCGCGATCGGGTCCTGCACCTGCTCGGGCACGTCGACACTCATCCCCGGATTCTCCCCCAGCCACAGCCCAGCCCCGGGGCGCCCGACGCGTGTCGCAGGCTGCGCGCCGCCCTCGCGGGCGCGAACCGGCCCACGCATCACCCACCGGGGCCGGCTTCGGTCACCACACAGTGAACGGGCCGGCGCACCTGGTGAGGATGCGCCGGCCCGGGGGTTCAGCGGCCGAGCACCTCTCGCATCAGCCGCGCGGTCTCCGAGGGGGTCTTGCCCACCTTCACGCCGACGGCCTCGAGGGCCTCCTTCTTGGCCTGCGCGGTGCCCGAGGAGCCCGAGACGATGGCGCCCGCGTGGCCCATCGTCTTGCCCTCGGGGGCGGTGAACCCGGCCACGTAGCCGACCACCGGCTTGGTCACGTGCTCGGCGATGAACGCCGCAGCGCGCTCCTCGGCGTCGCCGCCGATCTCGCCGATCATCACGATCGCCTCGGTCTGCGGGTCGGCCTCGAACGCGGCGAGCGCGTCGATGTGGGTCGTGCCGATGATCGGGTCGCCGCCGATGCCGATCGCGGTGGAGAAGCCGATGTCGCGCAGCTCGTACATCATCTGGTAGGTCAGGGTGCCCGACTTGCTGACCAGGCCGATCGGGCCCGCGCCACTGATGCTGGCCGGGATGATGCCGGCGTTGCTCACGCCCGGGGTGATGATCCCGGGGCAGTTGGGGCCGATGATCCGCGTGGTGCCGCGGTCGGTGGCCTCCTGGAAGAACGCCGCGGTGTCGTGCACCGGCACCCCCTCGGTGATGACCACGACCAGCGGCATGCCCGCCGCGATGGCCTCGTTCACCGCGCCCTTGGTGCCCGCCGGCGGCACGAACACCACCGACACGTTGGCGCCGGTGGCCGCCATCGCCTCGGCCACGGTGCCGAACACGGGCAGCTCGGTGTCCGGGAAGGCCACGGTGGTGCCTGCCTTCTTCGGGTTCACCCCGCCGACGATGGTCGAGCCGGCAGCGAGCATGAGGGTGGTGTGCTTCATGCCCTCCGAGCCGGTCATGCCCTGCACGATCAGGCGGGAGTCGCCATCGAGGAAGATCGCCATTGCCCTACCTCACTTCCCCGCCGCAGCGAGCTCGGCCGCGCGGCGCGCGGCCTCATCCATGGTCTCGACCAGTTCCACGCCGGGGATGCCTGCCTCGCGCAGGATCGCCCGGCCCTCCTCGGCCCGGTTGCCGTCGATGCGGCACACCAGGGGCTTGTCCACCGGCTTGCCGGCGTCGGCCAGCATGGCCAGCGCGAGCTTCACGCCGTTGGCGACCTCCACGCACGAGGTGATGCCGCCGAACACGTTGACGAAGACGGACTTCACGGCCGGGTCGGTGAGCACGATGTCCAGGCCGTTGCTCATCACCTCAGCGCTGGCCCCGCCGCCGATGTCCAGGAAGTTCGCCGGGCGGACCCCGCCGAACTCCTCGCCGGCATAGGCCACGACGTCCAGGGTCGACATGACCAGCCCGGCGCCGTTGCCGATGACGCCGACCTCGCCGTCGAGCTTGACGTAGTTGAGGTCGAAGGCCTTCGCGCGCAGCTCGATCGGGTCGGTCGCGGCCACGTCGACCAGGTCCGCGTGCGAGGCGTGGCGGAAGTGCGCGTTCTCGTCCAGGGAGACCTTGCCGTCGAGGGCCAGCACCCGGCCGTCGGTGGTCTTCACCAGCGGGTTGACCTCGACCAGCGTCGCGTCCTCACCGACCAGAACGTCCCAGAGGGCCACCAGCACCTCGGTCACGTCGTCGGCGACCTCGGCCGGGAAGCTCGCGGCGGCCACGATCTCGCGGGCCTTCTCGTACGTGCACCCCTCGAGTGCGTCCACCCGGATCATCGCCAGTGCGTCGGGGTTGTCCTTGGCGACCTGCTCGATCTCCACGCCGCCCTCGACGGAGGCCATCGCCAGGAAGGTGCGATTGGCGCGGTCCAGCAGGAAGGAGACGTAGTACTCCTCGGCGATGTCCGCGGCCTCGGTGACCAGGACCTTGTGCACCGTGTGGCCCTTGATGTCCATCCCGAGGATGTCACCGGCGCGGGCGCTGGCCTCGTCCTCGTCGGCCGCCAGCTTCACGCCGCCGGCCTTGCCGCGGCCGCCGACCTTCACCTGGGCCTTGACGACCACAGTGCCGCCGATGCGGCGGGCCGCCAGCCGGGCGGCATCCGGGGTCTCGCACACGGCGCCCGGGACGACCGGGACCCCGTGCTTTCCGAACAGGTGCTTGGCCTGGTACTCGTACAGATCCACGCGGCGCTCCTCACCGATCACAGGGGGACGCCCGTCAGACTAGCCGCGCCCCACGACGGTCCCGCGCCCGGTCCCCCGGTTGCGCGACGAGCGGTGCCGGGCGTGCGTCAGGCGGCGTGGGCCACGTTTTCCCTGACCCAGTCGACGATCTCGTCGGTGCGAGTCCCGGGGGTGAACACGTGCGCGACGCCCATGGCCTCCAGGGCCGGGATGTCGGCCTCGGGGATGATCCCGCCGCCGAAGACCCGGATGTCCTGGGCGCCCCGCTCGCGCAGCAGGCCGATGACCGCCTCGAACAGGGTCATGTGCGCGCCGGAGAGGATGCTCAGGCCGATCCCGTCGGCGTCCTCGGCGATGGCCGTGGCCACGATCTGCTCGGGGGTCTGGTGCAGGCCGGTGTAGATGACCTCGATGCCGGCGTCGCGCAGGGCGCGGGCCACCACCTTCGCGCCGCGGTCATGGCCGTCCAGGCCGGGCTTTCCGACGATCACGCGGATGTGCTCACCAGTGGCTGAGGGGGAACTCATGGCCCAAGGGTAGCCCTGCGGGGGTGGCCCACGACCGCCTGGTCGAACAGGGGCCCGGGACACTCGCGGGCAATCCCGTCCGGGCCGCGGGCGGGGCCCGATACTGACCCGGTCGAGGACTGCGGGGACCGTGGCCCGTGCGAGCGCAGGAGCGAGCATGTCGCAGAGCAGCAGGCGCAACAGCGAGCTGAAGGGCACCTCCTACGAGATCTTCGTCGGGGCCCTGTCCGTGCTCTCGATCGTCAACCTCGTGCTCATGTCGGTGATCACCGACGAGGCGATCGACTTCGTCATGCTCGCCATGAACGGGATCCTGAGCGTCATCCTGTTCTTCGACTTCCTGTACCGGTTGCGCACGGCGACCTCGCGCAGCGGCTACTTCCTCCGCGGCTTCGGCTGGGCCGACCTGTTGGCCAGCCTCCCCGTCGAGCAGGTCAAGGTCCTGCGGCTCTTCCGGATCGTGCGGGTCGTGCGCCTCATGCGCGAGATCGGACCCTCGGCCATCTGGAGCAGCCTGGTGCGCGACCGGGCGGAGAGCGCCCTGTACAGCCTGCTGCTGATCGGCATGCTGATGCTGGAGTTCGGCAGCATCGGGATGCTGCGCCTCGAGGCCGACGCCCCGGGAGCGAACATCACCACGGCCTCGGATGCCCTCTGGTACTCGATCGTGACCATGTCGACCGTCGGGTACGGCGACCAGTACCCGGTGACCAACCCCGGCCGCCTGATGGGCTCGGCGATCATCGTCGTGGGCGTGGGCATCTTCGGCACGCTCACCGGCTTCCTGGCCAATGCGTTCCTGGCCCCCCGGCGCCCGGAGCCCGCGGAGGTCGCGGAGCCCGCGCAGACTGCGGACGCGGCGCCGGGGTCGGCGGCCGAGTAGCCGGGTCCTGCAGGGACCCCGCTACCGCCTCAGCCCCCCACGCCGTGGGCGACGTTGGCCTGCGCGGTCGCCGCGTGCAGCACCTGCTCGTCCTCGAGGGCGTTGGGCCTCAAGTCGAACACCACCCGCTTCACGGTGCCCGTGAACACGTACGGGGCGCGGTCCTCGTAGGCGAGGTCGACCACCAGGCCGTTGTCGCGGCTGATGTCCATGCCCGCGTACGAGGTGAACGCGATCGGCACCGTGCGGGGCAGCGTCCCCCCACCCACGGGGCGGCCGTCCACCAGCAGCGTCACCGTCCCGCCCGTTCCGGGCGTGGGCTGGTCGGCCTGGAAGTGCATCGTGACCGTCACCTCGCCCGGGGGCAGCGGCTCGGTCGCCACCTGCCGGTAGGTGTCCACGCCGAGCAGTGAGTACGTGTGGTGCAGCAGCCCGTCGCCATCGACCCACAGCCCGAACCCGCCGATGAAGTCGGCGTTGGCCACGATGACCCCCTCGGCCCCGGACTCGGGCACCACGAGCTCGGCCTCGATGGCGTACGACCGGCCGAAGATCCGCGGGATCATGCCGCGCTGGATGTTCTGCACGTCGCCGGCGAAGGTGAACCGCGTCTGGGTCGGCAGCGGGGGCAGGATCCCGAACACCACCGACACCCCGCCCATCAGCGGCAGCACGCGGTTGCGCTCGGCCTCGGCCCACCACAGCTCCTGCAGCTCGGCGACCATCTCCGGGTGCGCCGCGGCCACGTTGTGGGCCTGCGAGAAGTCGGTGGTCAGGTCGTAGAGCTCCCAGGGCGCGTCGGCATCCGGGTCCCAGCCGGAGCCGGGTCCGAACCGGGCCAGCGTGGTCGGGGAGATGTCCCACGGGATGCGGTCGGGCTTCGAGGCCGCCCACCAGCCGTCCCGGTACATCGCCCGGCCGCCGAACATCTCGAAGTACTGCGAGGTTCGGTGCTCCGGGGCCGCCGCGTCGGAGAAGGAGGCCAGGAAGCTGGTGCCGTCCATGGGTTCCTGGGCGATGCCGTCCACCGCCGTCGGCTCGGGGATCCCCGCGGCCGCGAGCACGGTGGGGCCCACGTCGATCACGTGCGTGAACTGCGTGCGCAGGGCTCCCCCGGCCGGGATGCGCCCGGGCCAGGCCACCGCCATCGGGTCGCGCGTGCCGCCGAGGTGGCTGGCCATCTGCTTGCCCCACTGGAACGGGGTGTTCATCGCGTGGGCCCACGCGGCCGCGACGTGCGGGGCGGTGTGGTCGTTGCCCAGGGCGTCGATGCCGCCGTACTGCTCGATCAGGGCCAGCTGCTGCGCGGCGTCGAGCACGATCCCGTTGAGGAAGGTCATCTCGTTGAACGAGCCGGTGAGGGTGCCCTCGAGGCTGGCCCCGTTGTCGCCCCAGATGTAGAGCACCAGGGTGTTGTCCAGGTCGCCCATCTCCTCGATGGCGTCGAGCAACCGGCCCACGTTCCAGTCGGCGTTCTCCTGGAACCCGGCGTAGACCTCCATCTGGCGCACGTACAGCCGACGCTGCTCGTCGCTCAGGGAGTCCCAGGCCGGGAACAGGTCCGGCCGCTCGGTCAGCTCGGTGTCGGCGGGCACGATGCCCAGCTCCTTCTGGCGCGCCAGTGTCCGCTCGCGCAGCGCGTCCCAGCCGTCGTCGAACTGGCCCCGGTACCGGTCGGCCCACTCCTTGGCCACGTGGTGCGGGGCGTGGGCGGCGCCGGTCGAGTAGTACATCATCCACGGCTTCTCAGCGTCCTGGGCGCGCACCGCGTGCAGCCACTCGACGGCCTTGTCGGTGATGTCGTCCGGGAAGTAGTACTGGGCCCCGTCGCTGCCCTCGGGCACGCCGATGATCGCGTCGTCCACGGTGATGATCGGGTCGTACTGGCCCGCAGCCCCGGACAGGAAGCCCCACCAGTGGTCGAAGCCCCACGACTTGGGCCAGTGGTCGAACGGGCCCGCGGCGCCCTGGACGTTGTCCGGGGTCAGGTGCCACTTGCCGAACCCGCCGGTGACGTAGCCGTTGTCGCGCAGGATCCGGGGAACGCCGCGCAGCTGCGCGGCTTGGCTGCCGAGTACCCCGGGAACGGACCCGGGTACTCCGCGATCGACCCGAACCCCACCCGGTGCTGGTTGCGCCCGGTCAGCAGGGCCGCGCGCGTGGGCGAGCAGACCGCGGTGACGTGGAAGCGGTTGTAGGTGGCGCCCATCTGCTGGACGCGGCTGAACGCCGGGGTGCGCACGGGCCCGCCGAAGGAGTCGATCGACCCGAAACCGGCGTCGTCGATGAGGACGAGCAGCACGTTCGGTGCGCCCTCGGGAGCGCGGGGGCCGGGGATGAACGACCAGTCCGCGACGGAGGTGTCCAGGGTGCGCCCAGCGACGCCACCGAACGCCCGGTCCGGGATCGGCAGCACGGTGCGGTCCGGGTTGAACTTGCCCATGGCCTCGCCGAGGGCCGACGTCAGCTCGTCGATCCCACGGCGATCGGACTCGATCACGGACGTGGCCAACGAGCCCGGCAGGGCGCGCTCGACGCGCAGGCGCTCCTCAGCGGGGAACACCCCGATCACCAGGGCGCTGCCCGGGGCCAGCGCCTCGGAGACCTTCTCCTGGATGCCGGTCGTCAACGAGTGGCCCGCGAACCGGCCGACGATGGACCCGGCGGCGGCCCCCACGGCCACCGACGCGAGCATCGGGGGCGCCAGGAGGCCCACCAGGACCCCCACTCCGCCGCCCCAGCCCGCACCCTTGCGCCCCACGTGGTTGCCGGTGTCGCCCACGGTGACCCGGCCCTCGCCGTCCTTGGCGACCAGGATCATGCCCTGGCTGGTGAGCTCCTTGGCCGCGACCTGCGCGACGAGCGCGTCGAACTCGGCCTGGGCCGAGGCCGGGTCCTGATAGGCGGCCACCAGCAGCATCTGGGTGTCGTGACTCACGGGGGCACTCCTTCCGAGCGCCTGTCCGAGGGATCAGACGGCGACTTGTTCGACCCTACGCATCCGCACGGAATCACGCGCGGTGGCGCCTGCTCGCACGATCGATGGTCCCGATGTCTACTTACCTCGACAGTGTGGGCGAGTCGGCGGCGACCCGCGACGCCCGGGGCGGGTGGGCCGGCGCGGAATGCGCTACCGTGCCCGCGTGCCGACCCGTCCTGCCGCCATGCCCGATCCCGGCGCAGCGCACCCCGAGCCCCGCCCCGCCGGGGGCCCGATCCGCCGGCTCGGCCGCACGACCGGTCGGGGGGTCCGGCGGGCGGCGACCCCTTCGGTGATCCGCGGTACCGCGATCGAGATCGCCTGGCTGGCCACCCACGTGGTGACCTACCCCCTCGGCGTGCTCGAGGAGCAGGTGGGTCACGCCGACGACCGGCTCAACCTCGACGGCCTGGACCCGATCAAGCGCGGGCTGATCATCGGCGACGTGGAGGCCGCGGGCACCCCGATCATCCTGATCCACGGAGTGGTCGACAACCGGTCGGTCTTCACGCTGCTCAAGCGGGGCCTGCGCCGGCGCGGGTTCGGCCGGATCATCACCCTGAACTACTCACCGCTCACCGATGACGTCCGGGTCGTTGCGGAGCGGCTCGAGGCGCTCGTCGAGGCCCTGTGCGCCGAGACCGGCTACGAGCGGGTGCACGTGATCGGGCACTCGATGGGCGGGCTCGTGGCCCGGTACTTCGTCCAGCGGATGGGCGGGGACTCCCGGGTGCACACGCTGGTGACCCTCGGCACGCCGCACATGGGCACCGCTCCGGCACGGATCGTTCCTCACCCGGTGGCCCGCCAGATGCGCCCCGGGTCGGACATCATGACCCAGCTGGCTGCCCCTGCCCCGGGCTGTCGCACCCGGTTCGTGGCGATCTGGTCGGACCTCGACCAGATGATCATCCCCAAGACGAACGCACGCATCGAGCACGGCGACCTCAACGCCCGCAACGTGCTGGTGACCTCCGTCGGGCACAACTCGCTGCCGGTCGACGGCCGAGTGGTCCACGAGATCTGCACGACGCTGTCCCACCTGGACCCCGACGGGTCGACGGTCGCCGAGGGCGCCACCTCGATCGCCAGCGCCCCCAGCCGCCAGGCAGCCGTTCCGCGCACCCCCGGACGCTGACCGTCCGCCCTCGCCCCCAGGAGCCTCCGAGCAGGTGTGCAAGCGCCTGCGCTGACCCGCTACTCGCGGCGGCCCGCTGAGAGGGCGTAGCCCATCAACGACACGAGCTCCGACGGGTAGGACATCTGCGTGCGCAGGGTGCGCCGGACCGCGGGGTCCCGGGCCACCAGACGCAGGGCACGACCCCAGGCGGGCAGCAGCCATCGCCACCCGATCCAGTCGATCCGGCTGCGGGCCTCGGCCCCGATCTCGAGGGGATGCACCTCGAACGACCGATCAGCCAGCCCGGACCCGTCCCACTGCGCCTGCCACTGCGCCCGGGTTGGCAGCCACGTGCCGAGCACGTCACCCTGCGCGGCCACCTCCAGCGACGGGCGCTCCCCGAGCCAGACCGCCTCGTTCATGCCCACCCACCCGCCGGGCCGGGTGACCCGGACACACTCGGCGACCGCCCGGTCCTTGTCCTGCACGAACGCGATCACCGACTCCACGACGACCAGGTCGAAGCGCCCGTCGGGCAGGTCGAGGTCCAGGACATCACCCTGGACGGTCGTGATGGAGCCGCTGACCCCGTCGCGCCGGGCCCGCCGTCGCGTCCATTCGAGCATCGCCGGGTCGATGTCCAGCGCGGTGACCCGGTGCGCGTAGTGCCGGGCCAGGTGGACCGGGCCGACGCCGATGCCCGAGCCCACGTAGAGCACGTCGCGGGCTCTGCCTGCGTGGCACATCGCCAGCAGCCGCTCAGTGGCCGGGTAGCCGCCGTTGTGCTTCGTGATTCCGATCGCGGCCTGCACGTCCAAGTAGCTGGGATTCGCCGTGGCCATCGCCGCACTCCTTCCGCCGCGGTGGGCGGGGCTCCCGCCCATCTCCAGCGTAGGCACGCCACGAGGCAGGGCACAGAGCCGAAGGGACCGCCGCCTACAGCTTCTCGACAGGGGCGTAGCGAAGCAGCAGGCGCTTGACGCCCTCCGAGCCGAAGTCGACCGAGGCCTCCGCCTTGTCGCCGCTGCCCAAGGTGCTGACCACGGTGCCCATGCCGAACTTGGGGTGCAGAACCCGGTCGCCCGCGGCCAGCGAGACCACGGCACGCGCGGCCGGGGTGCGCTGCTCGACCCGCGCGGCTGCCGCCGACAGCGACGGCGCCGAGCCGTAGCCGCCCGCCGAGGGCCCGGTGTAGCGGGCCGGCTCCTCACGTTCCCAGCGGATCAGCTCGGGGGGGATGTCGGCAAGGAACCGTGACTCGGGGTTGTAGCTCGGCGCCCCCCAGGCCGAGCGGCTGATCGCTCGCGTCACGTAGAGCCGCTCCCGGGCGCGCGTCAGGCCCACGTAGGCCAGGCGCCGCTCCTCGGAGAGCTCGACCGGGTCGGTCATCGAGCGCATGTGCGGGAAGACCCCGTCCTCCATGCCGGTGAGGAACACCACCGGGAACTCCAGGCCCTTGGCCGTGTGCAGGGTCATCAGGGTGACCACGCCCTCGTGGTCCTCGCCCTCGGGGATCTCGTCGGCGTCGGCGACCAGGGCGACGCGCTCGAGGAAGTCCCCGAGCGTGCCCGGGCCCTCGCCGGCCTGCTCGGCCTCGCGGGAGAACTCCGCGGCGACGGCCTCGAACTCCGCGACGTTCTCGACTCGGACCTCGTCCTGCGGGTCGTCGGAGGCCTGCAGCTCGGCCAGGTAGCCCGAGCGCTCGAGGGCCAGGCGCATGATGTCGGCCGGGCCGGCCCCGGAGTCCAGGGCGGCGGCCAGCTCGTCCATCACGGCCACGAACGCGTTCACAGCGTTCGCGCTGCGCCCGGCCATCCCGGGGATCTCCTCGACGCGACGCAGCGCCTCGCCGAAGGTGATCCGCTCGGCCTCGGCGAAGCCCGAGACGTACGCCTCGGCCCGGTCACCGATGCCGCGCTTGGGCACGTTGAGGATGCGGCGCAGGCTCACGTCGTCGGCCGGGTTGGCCACGGCGCGCAGGTAGGCCAGCACGTCGCGGATCTCGCGGCGCTCGTAGAAGCGCGTGCCGCCGACCACCTTGTACGGCAGGCCGGTGCGGATGAACACCTCCTCCAGCGCCCGGGACTGGGCGTTGGTCCGGTAGAACACCGCCACGTCGCCGGGCCGGGCCTGGCCGGCGTCGGTGAGCCGGTCGATCTCGTTGCCGACGAACGCGGCCTCGTCGTGCTCGGAGTCGGCCACGTAGCCGACGATCTGCTCGCCCTGGCCCGCGTCGGTCCACAGCTTCTTCGCGTGCCGGTCGGCGTTGCGGGCGATCACCGCGTTGGCCGCCGAGAGGATCGTCTGGGTCGAGCGGTAGTTCTGGTCGAGCACGATCTGGCGGGCTTCGGGGAAGTCGGTGGTGAACTCCACGATGTTGCGCACCGTCGCCCCGCGGAAGGCGTAGATCGACTGGTCGGAGTCGCCGACCACGACCAGCTCCCCGGGAGGCACCTCGCCGCCGGGGCGACCGACGAGCTCGGCCACGAGCCGGAACTGGGCGTGGTTGGTGTCCTGGTACTCGTCGACCATGATGTGCCGGAACCGGCGGCGGTAGTGCTCGGCGACGTCCGGGAACCCGATCATCAGCGCCACCGTGTGGCCGATGATGTCGTCGAAGTCCACGGCCTGCGAGCGCGACAGCCGCAGCTGGTAGGCCGCGTAGACCTCGGCGAGCAGCTGCTCGGTGTCGTTGGCGGCCTGGGAGCGGAACGTCTCGTGATCGACGAGCTCGTTCTTCAGGCCCGAGATCTTGTTGAGCAGGCCCCGCGGGGGCATCCGCTTGGGGTCCAGGTCCAGATCTCGGGAGACCAGCGTGACCAGGCGCAGGCTGTCGGCCTGGTCGTAGATCGAGAAACCCGACTTCAGGCCCAGCCGCTCGCCGTCGCGGCGCAGGATCCGCACGCAGGCCGAGTGGAAGGTCGAGACCCACATGGCCCGGGCCCGGTTGCCCACCGCGTCCTCGACGCGCTCGCGCATCTCGGCCGCGGCCTTGTTCGTGAAGGTGATCGCCAGGATCTCGCCCGGGCGCGCGTGGCCGGTCTCGAGCAGGTGCGCGATGCGCCTGGTCAGCACCCGGGTCTTGCCCGAGCCGGCGCCGGCGACGATGAGCAGTGGGCCGCCGCGGTGCTCCACCGCAGCGCGCTGCGGCGGGTTCAGCCCGGCCACGAGCGCGGCGAGCCGCTCCTCACGGCTGGCCTCGCGCTCGGCACGGGCCTGCTCGGCGCGGACCTGCTGCTGCTCGGCACCGTCCTTGGCGGCCGCGACCGCGGCGCGCACCATGTCCGCAGCGCGCGAGACCTCCCCGGCGGAGCGCCCCGTGGAGGTGGCGGCGGCAGAGGGGTTCGAGGTGGCCGTCGGTCCGGCGGTGCTCGCGGAGGCGGCGGCGGTGCTCGCGGGCTCGGATGCCGTGGGCAGCGACCCGACGGGGAAGAGGCCCTCGGCGAGTGGTGCACCGGGGGTCGGTGCACCGCGGGTCGGGGAAGCGGGGGTCGCGGAAGCGGGGGTCGCGGGGGACATGACCGCAGGACGCACCGGGGGCACGGCCCGGGAACCGGGCGATCGTCCCAGGATGGCCGGTCCACCGCTGACCAAGGACCCGGGACGCGGGTCCCCCGGACCCGCCGGGGAGCCGGCATCGCGGGCAGGCGGCGCGTCCGCCTCGAGGTCAGCCCGCAGGTCGACGTCCGGATCAGGCAGGGTGGCGCGTGGGAGCCGGGGCAGGTGGTCGTCGAGCAGCACTCGCAGAGTCTAGGCGCCCGGTCCGACGTCGGCTGCCGGACCCGAGCGCGGCGCGTGCACTGGCCCCCGAAGGCCCGGCACGGGGTTCACGCGAGGTTCGCGCGGGCTCGCGCGGCGCGGAGCTGGGGCGCTGCGGGGCTTGGGCGGCTCTGCTCGCGCGGCGCAGAGCTGGCGCGCTGCGTGGACTCGCCCCGGCGGCGCATGATCCATGCGGGTTGCCCCAACTAGAAGCCACCCAACCACCACGGATCATCGAACGCAGACCCCACCCTGACCGCGCCGCGGTCGACCGAGCCCGCCCCACCTTGGTCCGACCGAGCTCGGCCCCACCTTGGCCGGAGCCGAGCCCCGCGTGCCGAGCCCCGCGTGCGGAGCGCCCGGTGGGTGGTCAGCGCACCCGCACGGACTTGCGCGCCGCCCAGGTGCGCCCGGCCTCGTTGGCCACCGAGACGCTCATCCAGTAGGTGCGCCCCCGGGTCAGGCCCTTGATGGTGCAGGAGCGCTTCTTCGGGCCGACGGTGCACGACCCGGCCGAGCGGGCGCCCTTCTTCTTGCTGGTCAGGGCCTGCACCCGGTACCCGGTCACCTCGGCCCCACCGTCGGAGGTCGGCGCCTTCCACGTGGTACGCACGGTCCTGCGCGCCGGCGAGGTGGCCCGGACCGTGCGGGGCTTGCTCGGGGCCGTCGCCGTCGCCGGGGCGGCGGGGGCGGGGGCGGGGGCACCGTCACGTCACCGGTGGCGTAGCCGACGACCTCGGCGCGCACCGCAGCCGCACCGAGGGAGGTCGCCAGGGCCACGGTGCCGTCGGAGGCGACGGGCACGAGCACCGTCGCGCTCGTCGCCGTGCCGAGCGGCGTGGCGAGCTGTCCCGCTGGGCGGACCGCACCCGAGGACCAGATCGCCAGGCGTGCCGGCGCGTTGCTGGTGGAGGTGACGCGCAGGGCCACGGCGCTGGCGGAGTCCGGCACGGCGGCGGCCACCGACGCGTGCAGGATGCGCCCGCTGGCCAGCCGGCAGGGCCCGGACAGGCCCGCTCCCGACCCGACCGCGGTGTCGAGCACCGGGACGGCCGGCACCTCGACGAGCCCGGGCACGGCCGCGAGGTCACCGACCAGCTGGGTGGCCCCCGGCCCGGGGGCGGCCGAGGAGGTCATCGCGCGGCACGCGGGGGTGAGCAGCGCGGTGCCGGTCCACCAGCTCGTGAACGCCGCGGCCCCGTCCCAGGACAGCGACAGGTGCACGTGGTTGCGGTGGCAGGTGTTGTCCATCCCGGAGCCGGAGTTGGCCGCGTCAAGGCAGCTGCGGTACTCGGTCCACCCCCGGCCCGGGTCGTACATCCGGATCATCCGGTTGTTCCAGATGATGTACATGATCCCCAGCCGCCGGGCCATCGCCTGCGGCGTCCCGTCCGTGGCAGGGGCCAGCAGCCAGGCGACGAACGCGTCGGCCATCTCCTTCTGCGCGGGAACGCGCACTGAGCGCATCCAGTCCACGGCCCTGCCGTCGTAGTGCTCGGAGGAGCCCGAGGCGCAGGCCCGGGGGATGTAGACGGTCGCCGGGCCGTACGTGTCCACGAGCAGGCCCTTCAGTGCCGTGGAGCCGGGCCGGGCAGTGGGATCACAGATCGTCTGCGGCTCGTAGGCGGCCGCGGTGTCCAGCGCCGCAGGCAGGGGCTGCGGCGGTACCGGAGCAGGGACAGCCGCGCTGGCCGACATCCCCCCGATGCCCAGGGCCAGCGCGGCTGTCACCGCAGCTGCGAGTTCCCGCACTACCCGCATGACCCTCCTATCGGCACGCCGTCACCCCGGACTGAAATGCAACCTACGATGTGCGCCGTGGATATCCCGGCTGATCTGACCCGAGTCCTGGTGGTCACTGCGCACCCCGACGACGTCGACTTCGGTGCGGGGGGCACTGTGGCCAGCCTCGTCGCCGGTGGCGTGGCGGTCACCTACTGCGTGGTCACCGACGGCGACGCCGGCGGGTTCGACCCGACGGTGCCCCGCTCCGAGATCCCGCGGATCCGCCGCGCGGAGCAGACCGCGGCCGCGGCCGTGCTCGGCGTCACGGACGTGCGGTTCCTCGGCTATCGCGACGGGGAGCTGACTGTCAGCCACGACCTGCGCCGCGACATCACCCGGGTGATCCGCCAGGTGCAGCCCCAGCGCGTGATGACGATGTCGCCGGTGCGCAACTGGGACCGGATCGGCGCCTCCCACCCGGACCACATGGCCGCGGCCGAGGCCACGGTGCAGGCGATCTACCCCGATGCCCGCAACCAGTTCGCCCACCCGACCCTGGCCAACGACGAGGGCCTCGGGGAGTGGCACGTCGGGCAGCTGTGGATGTTCGGCTCCCCGACGCCCAACACCTACGTCGACGTGACCGACTACCTGCCGGCCAAGTTGGCCGCCCTGCGCGCCCACGACAGCCAGACGGCGCACATGCCCGATCTCGAGGGCATGATCCGGGGCTGGATGGAGGTGGCCGCCCAGCGCGGCGGCCTGCCCGAGGGCCGCCTGGCCGAGATGTTCCACGCGGTGACGATCGGCTGAGCCCAGGGCCGGCAGCGGACTCCGCCGGCACGGAACTCGGCCGGACCTGGCACACCCGCCCGCACACCCGCCCGCTACCCACGCCGGGTTTCGTCTGGTTCGTCCCGGTCGCCTACCCTGTGGGCATGGAGATCCTGTTCGAGTCCCTCGTCGTCCTGCACTTCATCGGCCTGGCCGCTCTCCTCGGCGGATGGCTCGTCCAGATGAGCTCGCCCACGAAGGTCGTCAACCCGGCGATGCTGCACGGCTCGCTGACCCAGCTGGTCACCGGCCTGGCGATGGTCGGCCTCGCCGAGACGGCGCTGGCCGACGAGGAGGACATCAACCACGCGAAGATCGCGGCCAAGCTCGTGATCCTGCTGGTGATCACCGCCCTCGCCTGGGCCAACCGGCGCAAGGAGTCGATCCCCATGGGCGTCTGGGCGGCCATCGGCGGTCTGACCATCGCCAACATCGTCATCGCCGTCTTCGTCTGAGCGGGCAGCCCACCCCCGAACCAACGCCACTGCCCCGGAGCCACCGGCCCCGGGGCAGTGCCATGTCCAGACGAAGTGCCATGTCCAGACGATGTGGTGCTCAGACCACGCCGCGGGCCTGGGCCCAGCGCGCCAGTTCGTGGCGGTTGGACAGCTGGAGCTTGCGCAGCACCGCCGAGACGTGGGTCTCGACGGTCTTGACCGAGATCACCAGCTCCTTGGCGACCTCCCGGTAGGTGTAGCCGCGCGCGATGAACCGCATCACCTCGCGCTCACGGGGGGAGAGCTGGTCGAGCTCGTCGACCGGCGCCGAGGCCCCGGCGAACGCGTCGAGCACGAATCCGGCCAGGCGTGGGGAGAACACCGCCTCCCCGGCGGCCACACGGTGGATCGCGTCGAGCAGCTCGTCGGCGGTGACCCCCTTGGTGACGTAGCCACGGGCACCCCCGCGGACCACGTCGATCACGTCGTCGGCGGCATCCGAGACGCTCAGCGCCAGGAAGCGGGTGGCCGGGAACTCCGGCACGCAGGCGTCGAGCACCGCCCGGCCGCCGCCCCCGGGCAGGTGCACGTCGAGCAGGACCACGTCGGGCCGCGTGGCCCGGACCACCATGATCGCTCGCGGGGCGTCACCGGCCTCGCCGACGAGGTCCACTCGGCCCGCGAGCTCGGCGGCGACGCCGGCACGGAACAGCCCGTGGTCGTCGACGAGCACGACCCGGGTGAGGGCGCCGGGCGAGGACCCCGGGGTGGCGCTCATCGACGCTCACCGACGGGGGAGCCGTGCCCCGGCACCGGCTCTGCGCGCTCGCCGGCTCCGTGCTCGGGCGCGGGCGCGACCTCGAGCGCAGTGGGCGCCGCCGGGTTGGACGCGGGTGCGCCGGGCGCCACGGTGGGTGCCGGGGTCGCGTCCACCGGCAGCACCAGGCGGATCTCGGTGCCCTCCCCGGGCGCCGTGCGCACGTCGGCCGTGCCTCCCAGGGACTGCACCCGGGCCACGATCGACTGCCGCACCCCGTGGCGGTCCCCGCCGATCGCATCCGGATCGAACCCCACTCCGCGGTCCTTCACCGTCACCTCCACCTGGCCATCGGCCACCTCCGCGTAGATGCGCGCCGGGGCCCCCGCATGCTTGGCGGCGTTGACGACCGCCTCGCGGGTGGCGGCCACGAGGCCCGCGACCCGATCATCCACCGCCAGGTCCCCCACCGTCACCAGGTCGATGCGCGCGTCGTAGTCGGCCTCAGTCGTCGCGACCACCTCGGCCAGGGCCGCGCCCAGCGTCCCGGAGGCCGAGGTCGGTGCGTACAGCCACGAGCGCAGGGCCCGCTCCTCCGCGCGGGCAAGGCGGGCCACCTCGCGCGGGTCGTCGGCGCGACGCTGGATCAGGGTCAGGGTCTGCAGCACCGAGTCATGCACCCGGGCGGCCATGGCCGCGCGCTCCTCGGCGCGGATCGTCGCGAACCGCTCGGCCTGAAGCCGGCGGGCCCAGGCCGCCAGCCACGGCAGGGCGAGCACCACCAGCCCGGCCACCAGGGCAGAGGCCGCCAGCAGCGCCTGCACGGCATCCCCGAGATCGATGCGCGGAACGATGACACCCACGAGGCCCAGGATCAGCAGCCCGGCCCCGAGGGCCATCCGCAGCCACATCGAGCGGTCGGTCAGCACCCAGGACCCGCCCACCGACCCGGGCGGCTGGGCCAGCACCCGACGGGCCTCGTCACCCTGGCGCAGCAGGACCAGAACCCCTCCGCCGAGCAGGATGATCGGCGCCCACAGCGAGACCCGGATCGAGGCCCCGAGCAGCGACAGCGCCATCAGCGTGCCCAGCCCGAGGGCGACCACGCCCAGCAGGCCGGCAGTGTCCAGCCCGGTGACCGGGCGGCTGGTGCTCGCGCGGGGCGCGCCGGCCGGGAGGAACAGCCACATCAGCACGTAGGCCACGACGCCCACGCCCCCGATCAGGGCGCCCACCACGAACCCCGCGCGGAACAGCCAGGCAGGTTGGCCGGTGTGCTCGGCCAGGCCCCCGCTGACTCCGGCGATCCACCGGTCGGTGCCGCTGCGGTGGGCGGGCCGGGCGCTCGGGGTCAGGGTCACGCCCCCATGATCGCGCTGTGCGGGGGGTCCCCGCCTCAGGGACGCACCCTGAGTCGGGGTCAGGGTGCGTTCAGGGTCGGTTCGGGGGTGTACCCCGTGTCGGCCGGGGCCGCCGGGCGAGAGGGTTGAGACATGGACGAGAACACAGAGAACACAGCAACCCCGCCCCCCACCCCTCAACCGAGCGCAGCACCCCAGCCGCAGTCCGCGGCCGGATCCAACCCCCCGGAGGTGACCCCCACCATGACCACCGACCAGCCCGGCCAGCCCGGCCAGGCCCCCGGCACCGACAGCACCCAGGTCGACGCCCCCACCACCGCACTGCCCGGCACGAGCGCCACCGCCCCCACCACCGCGCTGCCCCACCCGGCGGCGGCGAGCGCCCCCACGACGGCCCCGCCCCAGCCCGACCCCGCGGCCTACGCGACGGCCGGCGCCTACGGGCAGGCCCCGTACGGCCAGCCCAGCGGCTACGCCCAAGGGGCCCCCGCCCAGGGCGCGTACCCGCAGGGTGGCTACGGTCAGGGCGCCTACGCCCAGGGTGCCTACCCGCCGCCGGCGGCGACCCCGCCCGGCGCCGCGTACCCGCCCGCCGGCGCCAGCTACCCGCCCGGCTACGCGGCTCCCGGCAGCTACCCCCCGATCCGGCGCCTGGTGCGCAGCCGCTCCGACCGCTACTTCGGTGGCGTGTGCGGGGGCCTGGCCCGGTACTGGAACACCGACCCGGTGCTCATCCGCATCCTCGCGGTCGTGCTCACGCTGGCCACCGGCGGCGCCCTGCTGCTCGGCTACCTGATCGCCTGGATCGCGATCCCGGACGAGCCGATGGGTCCCGCAGCCCCTTTCGGGACGGCCCCCGCAGCTGAGCCCCTGGGCTACGCGGCCGGGGGCAACCCGCCCTACGCCGACTACGCCGCGGCCTACGTCCCCCCGGCTCCGCGGGAGCGGTCCCACCTGGGCTGGCTGACCCTGTCGATCGGGATCCTGGTGGCTGGCGTGCTCGGCCTGCTGGCGGTCATGTTCGACTGGGGCGTCACCGCCTGGGGCGTGACCCTGGGCATCCTGCTGGCCATCCTGGGCCTCGGCCTGCTGGTCGGCACCCGGTACGGCCGGGCGCGCTGGCTGGTGTGGCTCGCTGTCCCGCTGGCCTTCATCACCATGGCGACGGTCTCGGCCGGCAACTGGGCCAGCGACAACAGCGACCTGTTCGGCTCCAACGGCGGAGTCGGCGACCGCACCTGGGTCGTCACCACCGACCAGGTGGGCGGCCCGCCGCTGGACTTCCAACTCGGTGCCGGAGAGGCGGTGCTCGACCTGACCGCCCTCACCCAGGTCGACGCGACCGAGCCCGGTGATTCCGGCCAGCGAGTGGAGATCGACGCGAACGTCGGCCTCGGCCAGCTGGTCGTGCTTATCCCCGAGGACATGACCCTGGACCTGAGCTCCACCGTGCGGCCTCGGCGAGATCGACACCCCCGGGCGCGACCCGGTCAGCGGCACCAGCCTGACGCAGCAGACCACCACGCCCGCCCTGACCGGGAACCCCCCGGCCTACATCGTGACCCTGGACGCCGAGATCGGCGTCGGAAACCTGGAGGTGCGCCGTGAGGCAGCATGAGACCGACTTCTTCTCCCTGGCCGCGGGCCTTCTGTTCACGGTCCTGGGCATCGCCCTGGCGATCGACGCAGCATTCGACTGGACCCTCGACGGGCGCTGGATCGCCCCGGTGACCCTGATCGCCCTCGGAGCCGGCGGGGTGGCCGCCTCACTGGCCGCCAGCAACCGTCAGCGCCGGGAGGCCGAGGCCCTCGAGGCGGCGGAGGCCGACACCTCGGTGCGCCCCCTGGGTGACCCGTTCGCCTGATCCCTTCAGGGGTGGGCGGGGGCTGGCGAGCCGGCCCCCGCCCACCCCCATGTCGACCCTCACGGCGACCCCGACCCCCAAGCCTCAACCCAAAGCCCCAACCCAACCCCGCACCCAGACGAGATCGCTCCAAGCCAGCGGGCCCACCGGCCCAGCAGACTTGGAGCGATCCGCGTTCCAGGCAGCATTCTTGGACTGATCCACACGAGGCCGCGGGGCGGCTGCCCGGGGGCGGGCAGGGTGCGGGTGGGACCCGGTGGGGACGAGCAGGGTGGGGGTGGGTGCGGGGGTGGGGCGCCGCTACTCCCACTCGATGGTGCCGGGGGGCTTGCTCGTCACGTCGAGGACCACGCGGTTGATGTCGCGGACCTCGTTGGTGATCCGGGTGGAGATCCGGGCCAGCACGTCGTAGGGCAGCCGTGACCAGTCGGCAGTCATCGCGTCCTCGCTGGAGACGGGCCGCAGCACGACCGGGTGGCCGTAGGTGCGCCCGTCGCCCTGCACGCCCACCGAGCGCACGTCGGCCAGCAGCACCACCGGGAACTGCCAGACATCCCGGTCCAGCCCGGCGGCGGTCAGCTCCTCGCGGGCGATCGCATCGGCCTCGCGCAGGATGTCCAGCCGATTGCGGTTGACCGCGCCGATGATCCGGATCGCCAGGCCCGGGCCCGGGAACGGGTGGCGCCACACCATCGCCGCGGGCAGCCCCAGCTGCTCGCCGACGTGGCGCACCTCGTCCTTGAACAGCGTGCGCAGCGGCTCGACGAGCTGGAACTGCAGGTCGTCGGGCAGCCCGCCGACGTTGTGGTGGCTCTTGATGTTGGCCGTGCCGGTGCCCCCGCCGGACTCGACCACGTCGGGGTACAGCGTGCCCTGCACGAGGAAGTCGACCGTGCCGCCGGCCTCGCCGCGCTCGGCGACGACCTGGGCCGCGGCATCCTCGAACACCCGGATGAACAGCCGGCCGATCGTCTTGCGCTTCTCCTCGGGGTCGGTCACCCCGTCGAGCTCGGCCAGGAACCGGTCGGCCGCGTCCACGACCACCAGCCGGATGCCGGTGGCGGCCACGTAGTCACGCTCCACCTGCTCCCGCTCACCCTTGCGCAGCAGGCCGTGGTCGACGAAGACGCAGGTCAGCTGGTCACCGACCGCCTCGTGCACCAGCGCCGCCGCCACCGCGGAGTCCACACCGCCCGAGAGCCCGCAGATCACCTGGTGGTCGCCCACCTGGGCGCGGATCGCGGCCACCTGCTCGTCGACGATCGAGGCCGTCGTCCAGTCCGCTGCGAGACCGGCGACGTCGTGCAGGAAGTGCTCGAGGATCGCCTGGCCGTGCTCGGTGTGCAGCACCTCGGGGTGGAACTGCACACCGGCGCAGCGGGTGGTCGGGTTCTCGAAGGCGGCGATGGGGGCCCCGGCGCTCGACGCGCTGACGGTGTAGCCCGCCGGGGCCACCGACACCGAGTCGCCGTGGGACATCCACACCGAGAGCTCGGTGGGCAGGTCCGCGAACAGTGCGCCGGGGTCGGTGACCTCCAGCGGGGTGCGGCCGAACTCGCTCAGGCCGGTCTGGGCGACCTCGCCGCCCAGGGCCCGGGCCATCGCCTGGAAGCCGTAGCAGATGCCGAACACCGGCACGCCCGCCTCGAACAGCGCGGGATCGACCGAGGGGGCACCCTCGGCGTACACGCTGCTCGGCCCGCCGGAGAGGATCACGGCCGCCGGGCCCCTGGCGAGCATCTCGGCCACCGGCATCGTGGAGGGCACGATCTCGGAGTACACGCGCGCCTCACGCACGCGCCGGGCGATCAGCTGGGCGTACTGGGCACCGAAGTCGACGACGAGGACGGGGCGGGGGTTCGTCACGGCGCAAGCCTACGGGGGCGCACCCGCCGCCCCGCGCCACCGCAGCCCGTGCAGTCGAAACCGACGCTCCCACGGTCGAAATCGACGCCACAACCACCGAGGGCGCCACCGTCACCCAGCGCCCGAACCGTCACGAGGGGCTGTGCAGTCGACACCGACGGTGGGAGCGTCGAAATCGACTACACAAGCGCCGGGGTGCGCAGCGGGGGCCGCTACGCGCTGGGGACCACCGGGATGCCGAGGTCCACCGGAAGGCGCAGGGCGCCGTGGGCGTGGTCGGGCACCACCGGGTTCTTCGGTGCCACCGCAGCCAGGCGCACGTAGCCCTGACCCTGGGCGGGGCGCTGGTCGACCTCGCCGCGGTTGGGCCACAGCGACATCGCCCGCTCGGCCATCGCGGTGATCGTCAGCGACGGGTTCACGCCCACGTTGGCAGTGATCGTCGAGCCGTCCACCACGTGCAGGCCCTCGTAGCCGTGCACGCGGTGGTAGGGGTCGATCACGCCCTCCTCGGGGGTCAGGCCGATCACGGCGCCGCCGATGAAGTGCGCGGTCATGGGGGCGTCGATGACCTCGCCCCAGTTGCCCATGGGCCGACCGCCGATGATCCGGGCCAGGCGGCGCATCGCGTCGTTGGCCACCGGGATCCAGGTCGGGTTCGGTGCGCCCTCACCCTGCTTGCTGCGCAGCCGGAACCGCCCGGACCGGGTCCGCTCGCTGAACACCGTGATCGAGTTGTTCACGTTCTGCATCACCAGGGCGATGATGTCGCGCTCCGAGGCGCCCTTGACCCACATCGACTGCAGCACGTCCTTGGGGTTGCGCCGAGCCTCCTTGAACCACTGCTTGTAGCGCGGGGTGCCCTCCTGCCCGTCGCTCATGCACGGTGCCGAGCATGAGCATCGCGTTCGAGCCGCGGCCGTAGCGCACCGGCTCGATGTGCGTGCTGGGGTCGGGGAAGAACGAGGACGTGATGGCCACGCCGTGGGTGAAGTCACCCTCGCCGGGCGGCGTGGCGTTGACCACGCCGACCAGGGACTCGGAGTTGGTGCGGGTCAGCGTGCCCAGCCGCGGGGAGAGCTCGGGCAGCACACCGTCGGCGCGCAGCCGGTGCAGCAGGTTCTGGGTGCCCCACGTGCCCGCGCTGAAGATCACCTGGTCGGCGGTGAACGTCCGCCCCGCAGCTCCCGCACCGTCGCCGGCGCCGGACTCGGCCGACGTGGCCGCGCTCCCGGCGCCCCGCCGCTCGGCCAGCTTCGCGCGCACCTTGCCCGTCGCCCTGCCCGCCAGCGACTCGGTCGCGCGGGTGTCCACGGCCCAGCGGCCGTCGGGCAGCCGGCGCACGCCGGTGACGGTGGTAAGCGGGTGGACCTCGGCGCCGGCACCCTCGGCCAGGCCGAGGTAGTTCTTCACCAGCGTGTTCTTGGCGTTGTGCCGGCAGCCGGTCATGCACTCGCCGCACTCGATGCACCCGGTGCGCTCGGGGCCCACGCCGCCGAAGTACGGGTCGGGGGCGGTGGCCCCGGGGCTGTCGCCGAAGTACACGCCCACCGGCGTGCGCTTGAACGTATGGCCCACCCCCATCTCGTCCGCGACGGCCTTGAACGCCACATCCGCGGCGGTCATGGTGGGGTTGGTGACCACCCCGAGCATGCGCTGGGCCTGGTCGTAGAAGGGCAGCAGCTCGGCGGCCCAGTCGGTGATGTGCGCCCAGAGGGGGTCGGTGAAGTAGCCCTCACCGGGCACATAGAGGGTGTTGGCGTACACCAGCGAGCCGCCGCCCACCCCAGCCCCGGCCAGCACGATCACGTCGTCGAGGCGGTGGATGCGCTGGATGCCGTAACAGCCGAGCTCGGGGGCCCACAGGTAGTCCCGGACCCGCCAGGAGGTCTTGGCGAACTCCTCGTCGGCGAAGCGTCGCCCGGTCTCCAGGACCCCGACCCGGTAGCCCTTCTCGGTGAGGCGCAACGCGCTGACGGACCCGCCGAAGCCGGAGCCGATCACGACCACGTCGTAGTCGGTGCCCGCGGTGGGGCTGGTGTGTGCGGCGCCCTGGGCGCCCGGTGCTGACGTGCCGGAGGTGGCCATGCTCGGACCATATCGCCGATCGGCTCAGGGTTCTCGCCCCGGGGCGGGCGGGGCGACGGCCACACAGCGCGCGCCGACGGGCGCCGGTGCGCTCGCCCGACCCGAGCCGAGGAGCTGGCCCTTCGGGCCTACTTCAGCCCGATCGCCTTGACCGCCTGGAACCCGCGCGTGAGGGCCTCGGACCAGCCCTTGGCCTCCAACCCCGGCGGAACCCCCATGCCGATGGCCCGCTGGACGGCGATGGTCTGCTCCTCGGTGTACTTGAGCAGGCCGTGGTCGCCGTTGCGCCGGCCGATCCCGGACTTGCGGACCCCACCCATGGGTGCCCGCGTCGAGCCGAAGGTGGCCTCGTAGGCCTCGTTGACGTTGACCGAGCCGGTGTGGATCTGCTCGGCGATGGCCATGCCGGCGCGGGTGTCGCCGATCAGCACGGACGCGTTGAGCCCGTACTCGGAGTCGTTGGCCAGGCCGATGGCCTCCTCGACCGAGCTGACCCGCTGCACCGCCACGACGGGGCCGAACGTCTCGTCGCGGTAGGCGGTCATCCCCTCAGTCACCCCGGTCAGCACGGTGGGGGCGTAGTAGAACGGCCCCACCTCCGGCAGCGGGCGGCCGCCGGTGAGCACGGTGGCGCCCTTGGCCACGGCGTCGTCGACCACGGCGCTGACCCGCGCCAGCTGGGTCGCGCTGATCAGCGAGCCGTAGTCCGCACCCCACCCGACCTCGGCGGCCGTGCGCAGGGCGGCGATCCGGGAGAGGAACCGCTCCATGAACGCGTCGTACACGCCGTCCACCACGTACAGGCGCTCGATGCCCACGCACAACTGGCCGGCGTTGTCGAAGCAGGCACGGATCGCGATCTCAGCCGAGCGGGCGGGGTCGGCATCGGCGGCCACGATCATCGCGTTCTTGCCGCCGAGCTCCATCGAGCAGCCCACCAGCCGCTCGCCGCAGCGCCCGGCGATCCGCGAGCCGACCGCGCTCGACCCGGTGAACATGACGAAGTCGGCGCGCTCGACGATCTCGGGCCCGAGCTCTGGGCCGAGGCCGAGCACGACCTGCATCACGCGCTGGGGGATACCTGCCTGGTGCATGAGGTCGACGACCCAGAGCGCGGACAGGGAGGTCTGGTGGTCGGGCTTGAGCACCACAGCGTTGCCGGCCAGCAGCGCCGGGATCGCGTCGGCCCCGGGCAGGTAGGCCGGGTAGTTCCACGGGGTGATGAGGCCGATGACGCCCATCGGCTTGTGCACGACGCGCACCTTGGTCAGGCCGGGGAACAGGCCCCGGTGACGCTGCGGGGCCAGCAGGCGCTCGGCATCCCGCGCGTAGTGCCGGGCCGCCGTGCAGATCCCGAGCAGCTCCTTCATGGCGTCCATGCGGATCTTGCCGGTCTCCCACTGGATCAGGTCCAGGCCCTGCTCGCGGTGGGTCAGCACCAGGTCGTGGAAGCGCAGGATGGCTCGCTTGCGCTCGGCGACGGTCGTCTCGGCCCACCGGCGCTGGGCCTCGCGCGCGGTGTCGAAGGCCATGTCGACATCGGCCACCGTCGAGAAGGGCACGTCCACCAGGGGGGCGCCGTCGAACGGGGCGATGGCCGGGTGGCCGGTGGCGTTCGGGCCGACGATCGCGACCGACAGCAGGGCTTCGGCGAAGTCGTGGTCGAATCCGGGGCGGGCCGAGTGGGGGGCGATCCCCGGCGCTGTGGCCGAATCAAGGCTCATGCTGGGCAGCGTAGCGCGCGGGGCCCGGTCGGGGGAGGGTCGCAGTACCCCCACCGGGCCCGGCGGTGGCGAGGGGCCGTACGGGAGCCCGCGAGCCCCGGCGCCGGGCTCAGCCCACGCGGGTCGGCACCGCCGGCTGGGCGGCGGCCAGGGCCTCGATCTCGGTCTCCACGCGTGCGGCGTCCCACCCCAGGATCGGGCGTGACCAGCGCGGCGGTGTCCCGGGCCACCGACAGGGCGCGGTCGCGGGTCTGGACGGCCAGTCGGGTGCGCCGCACGAGGATGTCGGCGAGGCTGCGGGCGCCCTCGTCGCGCGCAGCGACCACGGCCTCGGCCCGGATCACCCGGCCACCGGGGTGCAGCGGGGCGCCCAGTGCCGGGTCCGCGGCCACCAGCGCAAGGACGTCGGGGGTCCGGTCGCCGTGGCGGCGCAGCAGGCGCTCCACGGCTGTGACGTCCAGCCCCGCGCGCCGGGCGGTCCGCACCCGCGCGGCCCAGAGCTCGCGGAACCCCTCGGCGCCGACCAGCGGGATCTCGGCGGTGCTGCTGGGGGCGACCTCCCCGGGCAGCTCGGCGGCGGCCGCGTCCACGGCGTCGGCGGCCATCACCCGGTAGGTCGTGTACTTGCCGCCGGCGATCGCCACGAGGCCCGGCGCCGGGTGCAGGACCGCGTGCTCACGGGAGAGCTCGGTGGTCTCGGCCTGGGCCCCGGCCGAGAGCAGGGGGCGCAGCCCGGCGTACACGCCCACCACGTCCTCGACCAGTCAGCGGGCGCGCCAGCCAGCGGTTGGCCTGCGCGAGCAGGTACTCGACGTCCTCGAGGCCGACCCCCGGGTTCTCCCGGGACCCCTGGTCGTCGGTGTCGGTGGTGCCGACCAGCCAGTGCTCGCTCCACGGCAGCAGGAACAGCACGCTGTGCGGCGGTGCGGGCGATCACCGCGGTGGTCGAGCGGAACGCCGCGCGCGGCACGACCAGGTGCACGCCCTTGCTGCGGCGCACCGAGTGCCCGCCCGGCTCGGCGCTCGGCGTGCCCGAGGCCATGCCCAGCAGGTCGTCGGTCCACACCCCGACCGCGCCGAGGACGACCCGGGCGTGCACGTCGATGCGCTGACCGGTGTCGGCCTCGCGCACCACGGCACCGACGACGCGGTGGCCGGCGCCGGGCTCGGCGACGCGCAGCAGGTCCTCGACACGGGCGCCGGTGACCACGGCGGCCCCGTGGGCGGCGGCGGTCCGGGCCAGGGCCACGGTGTGCCGGGCGTCGTCGATCTGGGCATCGTGGAAGCGCACCGCACCCTGGGTGGCCTCGACCCGCAGCCCGGGGGCCAGGCCGTGGACGGCGGCGCGCGACAGGGTGCGCGGCCGGGGCATCGTGCCGCCGTAGGCCCCGATCCGCGAGAGCAGGTCGTAGAGGGCCACGCCGGCGCCCATGTAGGAGCGCTCCACCCCGCCGGTGACCGGCAGCAGGAAGGGCACCGGGCGGACCAGGTGGGGGGCCAGGCGGTCCAGGAGCAGCCCGCGCTCGGTGAGCGCCTCGTGCACCAGGGCGAACTCCCCATGCTCGAGGTAGCGCAGCCCCCCGTGGGCCAGCCGCGAGGACCGGCTCGAGGTTCCGGCCGCGAGGTCGCCGGCCTCGACCAGCCCGACGGACAGCCCACGGGCGGCGGCGTCGAGCGCGGCCCCGCAGCCGACCACGCCGCCGCCGATCACCAGCACGTCCAGGGGGTGCTCGGCGCTGCTGTCGCGCAGGCGCTGCAGGTCGGCCGCGCGACGCTGCGGGCCGAGGGTGTCAGCGGTCTGCCGGTGCAGCGGATCAGCGGTGGCCATGGGCCCATTGTGCCGATGCCATCGGCGTTTTCGTGATCTGCGTCATGTGGATGACCGGCCCGATCATGTGGATTGTCGGGCCATTCGTGCACGAGGCACCGCGCAGGGGTGTGGATAACCCCGGGAACGCGGTGCGCAGGATCATCGGCCCGGCGAGACGGTGACGTCGACCCGCTGGAACTCCTTGAGCTCGGAGTACCCGGAGGTTGCCATGGCCCGGCGCAGGGCTCCGACGAGGTTCATCGTGCCGTCGGGCACCCGGGAGGGCCCGTGCATGATCTGCGCGAGGCCCCCGACGGTGCCGGTCCAGTGCCGCTCGCCGCGGGGCAGCTCGCTGTGCACGGCCTCCATCCCCCAGTGCCAGCCCCGGCCCGGGGCCTCGGCGGCCCGGGCCAGCGGCGAGCCGACCATCACCGCGTCCGCGCCGCACGCCACGGCCTTGACGATGTCCCCGCTGCGCCCCATCGCCCCGTCGGCGATGACGTGCACGTAGCGCCCGCCGGACTCGTCCATGTAGTCCCGGCGCGCGGCCGAGACGTCCGCCACGGCCGTGGCCATCGGGACGCGGACCCCCAGCACGTCCGCCGTGGTGTGCGTCGCGCCGCCGCCGAACCCGACCAGCACGCCCGCTGCGCCGGCGCGCATCAGGTGCAGGGCGGCCCGGTAGGTGGCCACGCCGCCGACGATCACCGGGGCGTCGAGGGTGTAGATGAAGTCCTTGAGGTTCAGCGCGTCGTCGCCGCCGGAGACGTGCTCGGCCGAGACGGTGGTGCCCCGGATCACGAACAGGTCGATGCCCGCGCGGGTGACCACCGGCGCGAGCTCGGTGACCCGGTTCGGCGACAGGGCCCCGGCCACCACGACCCCGGCGGCCCGGATGGCCGCGATCCGCTCGGCGATCAGGTCCGGCTGCACGGGCGCCGAGTACAGCTGCTGCATGCGGGCGGTGACCTGGGGCTCGGGCAGCTCGCAGATCTCGGCGTACACCTCCGACGGGTCGTCGTAGCGGGTCCACAGGCCCTCGAGGTTGAGCACGCCGAGGCCACCGAGCTCGCCCATCTGGATCGCCGTCTCCGGGGAGATGATCGAGTCCATCGGGGCGCCGATGATCGGGTTGTCGAAGCGGTAGGCGTCGATCTGCCAGGCCGTGCTCACCAGCTCGGGGGCGCGGGTGCGCCGCGAGGGCGCGATGGCGATGTCGTCGAAGTTCAGCGCCGCACGGCCCCGCTTGCCCAGGCCGATCTCGATGTCGTTCATGGGGTACCTCCCTGATCAGCCTGCGGTGGCCGGTCGCCTCAGCGGCCGTGGTAGTTGGGGGCCTCGATGGTCATCTGGATGTCGTGCGGGTGGGACTCCTTGAGCCCCGCGGGGGTGATCCGCACGAACCGGCCCCGCGACTGCAGCTCGCCGATCGTGTGCGCCCCCACGTAGAACATCGACTGGTGCAGGCCGCCGACCAGCTGGTGGGCCACGGCGGCCAGCGGGCCCCGGTAGGGCACCTGGCCCTCGATGCCCTCGGGCACGATCTTCTCGTCGGTGGACACGTCGGCCTGGAAGTAGCGGTCCTTGGAGTAGGAGACCCGACCGCGCGAGGCCATCGCACCCAGCGAGCCCATGCCGCGGTAGTGCTTGTACTGCTTGCCGTTGACGAACACGAGGTCCCCGGGGCTCTCCTCGCAGCCCGCCAGCAGCGAGCCGAGCATCACCGTCTCAGCCCCTGCGACCAGGGCCTTGGCGATGTCCCCGGAGTACTGCAGGCCGCCGTCACCGATCACCGGCACCCCGGCCGCGCGGCAGGCCCGGGCGGCCGCGAAGATCGCGGTCACCTGGGGCACGCCCACACCGGCGACCACGCGGGTGGTGCAGATCGAGCCCGGGCCCACGCCCACCTTGACGGCATCGGCGCCGGCGTCGACCAGGGCCTGGGCGCCGGCCTTGGTGGCCACGTTGCCGCCGATGACCTGCACGTGCGCGGTGGCGGGGTCGTTCTTGAGCCGGGCGACCATCTCCAACAGCATCCGGGCCTGGCCGTTGGCGGTGTCGGCGACCAGCACGTCGACGCCGGCCTCCACCAGGGCGGTGGCCCGCTCCCAGGCGTCGCCGTAGAAGCCGATGGCCGCGCCGACCCGCAGCCGGCCCTCGTCGTCCTTGGTGGCCAGGGGGTACTTCTCGGTCTTGACGAAGTCCTTGACGGTGATCAGCCCGGACAGCCGGCCGGAGGGGTCGACCAGGGGCAGCTTCTCGATCTTGTGGCGGGCCAGCAGCGCGGCGGCATCGTCGCGGCTGATCCCCTCGGGCGCGGTGACCAGCGGCATCGGGGTCATCACCTCGCGCACCAACGTGGTGGCGAACTCCTCGATCGGCAGGAACAGCAGGTCGCGGTTGGTCACGATGCCCAGCAGCCGGCGCTCGGCGTCGATGACCGGCAGGCCGGAGACGCGGTAGCGCCCGCACAGCTCGTCGAGCTCGGCCACGGTCGCCCCCGGGCCCACGGTGACCGGGTCGGAGATCATCCCCGACTCGCTGCGCTTGACCACGTCGACCTGGGCGGCCTGGTCGGCGATCGACAGGTTGCGGTGCAGCACGCCGATACCGCCCTGGCGGGCCATCGCGATGGCCATGCGCGACTCGGTCACCGTGTCCATCGCCGCCGAGATCAGCGGCACGGCCAACGAGATACCGCGGGTCAGCCGGGTGGTGGTGTCGACCTCGGAGGGCACGACGTCGGTGTGGTCGGGCAGCAGCAGGACGTCGTCGTAGGTCAGCCCCGTGTACCCGAAGGCCTCCTCGGCGGCGGCGCGGTCGGCTGGATCGATCACAGGTGCCCCTCTCCCACTCGTGGGGATCAGGGTATCCGGCCCTGCCGGAGCCGGCGTCACGCCTGCGCAGGCAGGGCGGCCGGGGGGGGCGAGCGGGACCCGGCGGGCTGGGCAGGCCGTGCGGGACCGGCGGGCAGGCGGGCTCAGCTGCGTCGGCCGGTTGGTCTCGCCGGCTCAGCTCAGGATCCCCCAGCGGAATCCGAGGGCCACGGCCTGGGCCCGGTCGGCGGCGCCCATCTTGCGGAACAGCCGGCGGGCGTGGGTCTTGACGGTGTCCTCCGAGAGGTAGAGCTCGCGGCCGATCTGCGCGTTGGACTTGCCCCGGGACATGCCCTCGAGCACCTCGACCTCGCGCTCGCTGAGCGCCGGCCCGCCTGCGGAGGGGCGCACCGGCAGGGGCACCACGTTTCCGGAGCGGCGCACGGGGGTGCTGGTAGCCAGGCTCAGCACCGTGGCCGTCTCCTCGCGTGAGGCGTCCTTGACCATGTACCCGCGGGCGCCGACGGCCACGGCCGCGGCCACGCCCTCGACGTCCTCACCCATGGTGAGCATGACCACCACGGCCCCCGGGTAGGCGGCAAGCAGGCGGCGGGTGGCCTCGACGCCACCCATGCCCGGCATGCGCACGTCCATCAGCACGACCTGGGGGCGCTCGAGCGGGAACCGCGCGAGGACCTCCTCGCCGGACCCGGCGGCGCTGACCCGCTCGACCCCGGGCACGGCAGCCACCGCCCGGCGCACAGCCTCGCGCGCCAGCGGGGCGTCGTCACAGACGAGCACCGTGGTCATGGGCGCACCTCCTTCCCCACCGTGATCGGCAGGGGGCAGGTGCCCACTTGAGCCCGAGCTCAATCCAGAAGTGCCCGGATGTCTCGGCGGGCCAACCACTCGTCGGCCAGCAGCGGGGGGAGGTCCTGGCTGATGTCGCGAACGACCGCGCGTGCCACGTCCAGGTTGCGTGCGGAGTCCGCCGGCTCGGTGCTGGCCAGCAGGGCACCGAGCATCGCGCGGCTGGGCCAGATCAGGGGCCGCGCACCGAGGCCCTCGGCGAGCACCGCAGCCCGTGAGAGCAGGTCGACCGCCGCGCTGGACTGGCCGTGCGCGGTGGCCGCGACGCCTGCGAACAGCAGCGACTTGGCCACGTGGCGCGGTGCGGTGGCCGACTCCGAGGCGTCCAGGGCGCGCTCGGCCGCGGTCCGGGCCTGGGACGGCTCGCCCACGAGCAGGAAGAGCTCGGCACGGGCCCAGTCGGCGCGGATCCGCTGGCGCCACCAGGGTGCCCCGTCGGCGATCAGCACCTCGACCTCCTTGAGCGCCGCCTGGGCAGCCTCAGGGTCGCCGAGGCCCACCGCGTCCGCGGCCAGGCCCAGGTGCGCGTCGCACTCGGCCTCCGGGTTGCCCGCGGCGGACTCCAGTGCCCCGTTGTCCCAGTCGCGGCCCTCCTCGTGGCGGCCGATCTGGCGCTGGATCGCCGCGACAGCCGAGGCCGGCAGCGAGCGCAGCGCGGGATCGAGGCTGGAGTCGGCCGCGGTCGCGGTCAACCCGGCCAGCGCCGTGCCGTACTGGCCGATCGCCGTGCGGCACACCCCGAGCAGCCACGCGGCGCGGGCTCCACTGGCGGGGTCTGCGATCTCGGCGGCCATCATCTGGGCGCGCTCCAGCGGGACGACGCCCTGGCCGGGGACGCCCCGGAAGACGGCACGCTCCCCCGCGGAGAGCAGACCCGCGAGCTCCTCATCGACCACGGGGCCACCCTAGGAGGTCACAGGCCCATCGCCGCGCTCACCGCGCCGACCGCGCTGGCCAGGTCACCGGTGACGACGACCTCCTCCGGCAGTGCCTCCCAGCCGGGCCCCCCGACCACCACGACCGGTGCCGGGCGCACCGCCGGCACGCTCGGCACCGCGGGGGTCCCCATCTGCGACCAGAGGAAGACGACCGGCGGACCCAGGCGGGTGATCGCGTCGTCAAGGGCGGCCTGGGGAGTGCGGGCGCCCACCACGTGGCTGCGGATCCCCACGTCGGCCAGGGCGGCGTGCAGCGCCACCAGCGGCAGGTCGTGCAACTCGTCGGGAACGCTGGCCAGCAGCACGGGCCGCGAGTTGCGCGGGCGGGCCAGCCGCGCGGCGTGCGCCGCCATCGCCCCGCTGACCACAGCGGAGAAGGAGTGCTCCACCTCCACGCCCCGGCCCGTGTCGGCCCACCGCTCGCCGATCGCGGCCATCACCGGGCGGACCAGCTGCCTCCCAGGTGGCGATGGCGCCGCGGTCGGCGAGCGAGGCCTGCACCGCGCGCTGGCAGGAGTGGGAGTCCAGGGCCATGGCCGCACGGGCCAGGCCCCGCGCGCTCGGGGAGCGCCGTGGCATCCGCAGCACCCGGCCCCCGCCGGGAGCCCCGTGGGCAGGTGCATCGTCCATCGCGCCTGCCGCGTCGGTCGCGGGGCCAGCTCCGGCGCCGTGGGCGGAGACTCCGATCGCCTCGGCCAGCACGGGGTGCCCCGGGGCCCCGGCACCGGTCGTCCCTTCGGTCGTGGGGCCGGGCACCGCACCCGCCCCGGGCTCGACCAGCCCCCCGAACGGATGGACAGGGCTGGTCTGGTCGGGCCGGTCGAGGTCGATATGGGTCCGGATCGCCACGCGCGCCGCTTCGGCGGGCGGCACCCCATCGCGCACCAGCCGGTTCATCACGGCGAGTCGGGCCAGATCCTCGGGGCCGTAGCGGCGGTGGCCCCCCTTGGTGTGCAGGCTCGGCGCCAAGCCGTAGCGGCGCTCCCAGCTGCGCAGGGTCGCCGGGGCCACGCCGAGACCCCGGGCGGCGCCAGCCACGCTGAGCGCAGGTGCGGCCCCGGCATCAGTGGGGGCAGCGCCCTGGACGGGGGGTTCCGGGTGGGCGTCCGAGGGAACGGCACCGGCGGGGGGGTGTGGCACGTGAATATTGTGCAAGACCTTTGCAAGAAGCGCTTGCGGACACTCGACGCCGGCCGCACGAGTCAGGAACATGGGGAACGCCCCGGATGTTGAAGAGGGTGAGGCCACCCGGCCGAACATGGGACAAGAAGCCCCTTGCCCAAGTTACGCACAAGTTCTAGGATGAAGCGAGGAACAACGGTGAGAGGACCGGCCATGGCAGATGTGTCTCGGCTCCCAGGACCGAACGCGGACTTCTGGGACTGGCAGATGAAGGCGGCCTGCAGGGGCCTCGACTCGGCGATGTTCTTCCATCCCGAGGGCGAGCGCGGCAGCGCCAAGGAGACCCGCGAGAGGGCGGCCAAGGCGCTGTGCGCGACGTGCCCGGTGCTCGAGCAGTGCCGTGAGCACGCGCTGAGGGTGCGCGAGCCCTTCGGCGTGTGGGGCGGACTGACCGAGGGTGAGCGGGCGAGCATCTACGAGTCCCAGGTGCGCAGCGGGGCCCGCGTCGCGGGTTAGCCCCCACGGGTCGCCGCGAGATCCCCATCCGTCGCCGCGCGAGCATGATCCGTGTGGGTTACCCCACCTCTACGGTGGGCTGACCCACGACGGATCACTGCCCCCGCCCCGCCCGCGCGGGCCCGCGCAGGCCCCGGCACGCGCGAACGAGGCCCCGGCCGGGCTGACCCGTGATCGGGCGCCGGCCGGGGCCTCGTCGTGTGCCTCAGTGGCTGTGGCTGTGCCCACCCGGGCCGTGGCTGTGGCCGTGCCCGTGGCTGTGGTCGTCCTCGTCCTCGGCCGGCTTCTCGACGACCAGGGCGTCGGTGGTCAGCAGCATGCCGGCGATCGAGACCGCGTTCTCCAGCGCGGAGCGGGTCACCTTGACCGGGTCGATGATCCCGGCGGCCACCAGGTCGCCGTACTCGCCGGTCGCGGCGTTGAAGCCGTTGCCCACGCCGAGCTCGCGCGACCTTGGAGACCACCACGTAGCCCTGCTCGCCAGCGTTCTCGGCGATCCAGCGCAGCGGCTCGTCGAGCGCCTTGCGGACCACGTTGACCCCGATCAGCTCGTCGCCGGTGCGGCCCAGGCCACCGTCCAGCGCGCTGGCGGCGTGCACGAGCGCCGCGCCGCCGCCGGCGACGATGCCCTCCTCGATGGCCGCGCGGGTGGCCGAGACGGCGTCCTCGATGCGGTGCTTCTTCTCCTTGAGCTCGACCTCGGTGTGCGCCCCGACCTTGATCACCGAGACGCCGCCGGCCAGCTTGGCCAGCCGCTCCTGCAGCTTCTCGCGGTCCCAGTCGGAGTCCGACTCCTCGATCTCGCGGCGGATCTGCGCCACGCGGTCGCTGACCGCCTGCGAGGCCCCGCCACCGTCGACGATCGTGGTGGTGTCCTTGGTGATCACGGTGCGCCGCGCGCTGCCGAGCACCTCCAGGCCCACCTGGTCGAGCTTGAGGCCGACCTCGGCGGAGACGACCTGGGCGCCGGTGAGGATCGCGATGTCCTGCAGGATCGCCTTGCGACGGTCGCCGAACGCCGGGGCCTTGACGGCAGCCGAGTTGAACGTGCCGCGGATCTTGTTGACCACCAGCGTGCTCAGGGCCTCGCCCTCGACGTCCTCGGCGATGATCAGCAGCGGCTTGCCGGAGGCCATGACCTTCTCCAGCAGCGGCAGCACCTCGGCGATCGAGGCGACCTTGCCCTGCACGAGCAGGACCAGGGCGTCCTCGAGCACGGTCTCCATGCGCTCCGGGTCGGTCACGAAGTACGGCGACAGGTAGCCCTTGTCGAACTGCATGCCCTCGGTGAACTCCATCTCCATGGAGGTCGTGGAGGACTCCTCGACCGAGATCACGCCGTCCTTGCCGACCTTGTCGAACGCGTCGGCGATGAGCCCGCCGATGGCCGCGTCCTGCGAGGACACGGTGGCCACCTGGGCGATCTCGTCACGGCCCTCGACCTCGCGCGCGGCCGCGGCCAGCGACTCGGTCACGGCCGCGACCGCCGCGGTCATCCCACGCTTGATCTCCACCGGGGCACCGCCCGCGGTCACGACCTTCAGGCCCTCGCGGACCAGGGCCTGGGCCAGCACCGTGGCCGTCGTCGTGCCGTCGCCGGCGACGTCGTTGGTCTTGGTCGCAACCTCCTTGGCCAGCTGTGCGCCGAGGTTCTCGTAGGGGTCGGACAGCTCGATCTCACGGGCGATGGTCACGCCATCGTTGGTGATGGTCGGCGCGCCCCACTTCTTGTCGATGACGACGTTGCGGCCCTTGGGGCCCAGCGTCACCTTCACTGCGTCGGCGAGGGCGTCGACACCGCGCTCGAGGGCGCGGCGGGCTTCCTCGTCGAATTCCAGGATCTTGGCCATGTGTTACGTCTGCTTCCGTCTCGAACGTGACGACGCCCCGGCCCCGAGGATTCGGAACCGGGGCGTCGCGCGGATTGGTCGGCTACTTCTCGACGACCGCGAGCACGTCGCGGGCCGACAGGAGCAGGTACTCCTGGCCGTTGTACTTGATCTCGGTGCCGCCGTACTTCGAGTAGATGACGACGTCGTCGACGGCGACATCCAGCGGGATGCGCTTGGCGCCCGCATCATCGAAGCGGCCCGGGCCCACCGCGAGGACCTTGCCCTCCTGGGGCTTCTCCTTCGCGGTGTCCGGGATGACAAGGCCGGAAGCAGTCGTCTGCTCGGCGTCCAGCGGCTGGACCAGGATCCGGTCCTCGAGAGGCTTGATGTTGACCGCCACGGTCTGACCTCCCCCTTGCGGGATTCGTCGGTTTCGGATGTGTGCTGCGAGCGGGCCGATCCGTCGTCGCGGTGCCGGCGCGACCTGCGTCGCTGGTAGCACTCACTCGGGTCGAGTGCTAGGTGAACACTAACACCATCTGGCACTCGACGCGCAAGAGTGCCAGCCGGGCAGCGGGACCCCCGGCGGGCCACAATGGCGGGCGTGCCCGACGCCGACGCCGCCCTGGCTGACCTGCTGACCCCGGCGGGCCGGGCGCTGGTCGAGCGGCTCACCCCCTACGACCCGGCCACCGCGTTGAGTGTGCTGGCCACGGCCCGTCGCGACCCGGACTGGGCCGACCGCCCGGAGGTCGTCGCCACGGCCGCCACCCAGGCCCGCCTGCGCACGCGGGCCGCGGCCCGGTTCCCCGGCCCGCCGCGCTGGTGGACCCCCGACGGCCTCGAACAGGCCACCCGCCCCGAGGTGGCCGCCCAGCACGCCGCCCGATTCGCCGGGGCGGGCGTGGTCGAGGTGGTCGACCTCGGCTGCGGGGCTGGCTCCGACGCGCTGGCACTGGCCGAGGCGGGCCTGGCCGTGACCGCGGTCGACCGGGACCCCGCCGCCCTGGCCGCGCTGGCCGCCACCGCGGCCGATCGGGGCCTGGCGGTGCGCACCGTGCTGGGCGACGTGACGGACCCCGCCGCGACCTGGAACAGCCACCCCGGACCGACGACCGGCTGCTTCGTGGACCCCGCGCGGCGCAGCGGCGGATCCCGGCGGATGGCGCCCGAGTCGTGGTCGCCGCCCTGGTCCTGGGTCGTGGGCCTGGCTGGGCGGGTTCCGGCGACCGGGGCGAAGGTCGCCCCCGGCATCGACCACGCGGCGATCCCGGCCGGGACGCAGGCCGAGTGGGTCAGCGTGGGAGGCGACCTGCTCGAGGCGGGGGTCTGGTGGGGCCCAGTTGCGCCTCGGGGAGGGGCGCCGGGTCGCCACCGTCCTGCGCGACGGGGTCGCCCACCACCTCGACGACGCCGCCGGGGTGCCCGTGGCCCCGGTCGGCCCCGTGGCCGGGTGGCTGGTCGAGCCCGACCCCGCGGTGATCCGCGCCGGGCTGGTGTCGGTGCTCGCGGCCGGGCTCGACGGTCACCTGCTCGACCCGCACATCGCCTGGATCAGCGCAGGGAGCCGGCCGGATCCGGGGCCGTGGGGGCAGGCCTTCGAGGTCGTCGAGGAGGTGCCGTTCGCCCGCAAGGCGCTGCGCGCCCACCTGCGCGCCCGTGGCTACGGCGACGTCGTGGTGAAGAAGCGCGGCATCAATGTCGTCCCCGAGCAGCTGCGCGCCGACCTGCGCCTCGACGGGTCCGGCCCGACCGCCACGCTCGTGCTGACCCGCACCGAGCGCCCCCTGGCCCTGCTGGTCACGCGATGCGCAGCGCCGAGCCTGCCGCCGGGGTGAGGAACCCCCGGGAGAGCCCCGGCCACCCACCAGGGGGCACCTGCAGGGGCCTGCTCGCGGCCAGGTGCACCTCCACCTGGGCGCTCTGGCCGGGGGCGAGGGTGATCTCGCCGGTCGGGGCGATCCCGGAGGTGGCCACCCACCGCGCGGGGTCGAACAGGGCGTTTCCCGCGCCCGGGTAGATCACCAGGCGGTAGGCCCCCGCCGGAACGGGACCGATGACGAACCGGGTCGGGTCGTCGCGGGTGTACGTGGCGAAGTGGCTGTCGTACTCGTCGCCCAGCGAGTCGAGCATCACGGTGACGCCGGGCAGGGCCCCGGACCCGGCGTCGTCGAGCACCCGGCCGCTGAGGAAGGCCGCCGGCGCCAGCGCGAAGTCGATGCCCTCGGCGAGCTCACCAGCCGCCAGGTCCAGGGTCGTGGCCCCGATCGTGTTCGGTGCCCGGTCGTACCACTGGGCCAACGAGTCCTCGCCCTGGCTGGCCATGACCATGATGTGGGTGCTCGGCGGGATGCCGGTGATCCGGTAGGCCCCCAGGGAGTCCGAGCGCACCCCAAGTGGGCAGGCGTACCCGCAGCCCTGCACCTCGACCAGGGCGCCCTCGACCGGGCTGCCCGAGGTGTCGCGCACCGTGCCCCGGACCTCCGCACCCCGGGGCAGGGCCACGACCAGCCCGGTGCTCTGCGCGGCTCCGTCGAGGACCAGACCCGAGTGCGGCTGCTCGCGCAGGCCGTCGCCCAGGTACGCGCTGCCCTCGGGCAGGCGTACGTGCAGCCCGATGGGCACCGGCGGCAGGCCGGTGATCGTGAACTGCCCGGACGCGTGCTGGCGCTCGACCGTGCCGGCGGGGCCCGCCCAGGGCGCCTCGACCATGTAGGCGCTCACCCCGACGCCGGTGACGGGCTGCCCGGTGCGTTCGTCGACGACCGTCCCGCTGGCCGATCCCCCGACCGGCAGGTCGAGGTCGGCGACCGCGCCGGAGGAGGTGACCCGCACCACCCCGGCGGTGTCGAAGGTGAACGCCTGCGGCCAGAACGTGGCCACCAGGCCACTGCCCAGCGGGGGCCGGACGTCGATCTTGGCGTGGGCGACGTACACGTCGGCGAAGGAGTAGCGGCCCCGGGCATCGGTCGTCGTGTAGGCGCCGCGGCCCGCCCACTCACCCAGCGGGGTGACCGGGTTCAGCTGGACCCACGCATTGGCCAGCGGCGCGCCGGCGGAGGTCACCGTGCCCGACACCGACCCGACGAGCTCGGCGTGCGCCGGTGCGGGCAGCCCGAGCAGCGCCATTGCTGCTGTGAGCAGCATCACCGACAGTGGCCTGGGCACGAACCCATCGTGCGCCGGGCTCTCGACGGGGGCAAGCCCGGCGGGGCCGGGTCAGCCCGTCGCGACCGCGTCGTCATCGGTGAGGAACCCGTCGGCGATCGCTGCCCGGTGCATGTCCGACTTGGAGCGGACCACCCGGTGCGCCTGGGCGTACTTGGCCCGCACCCGGTCGAGGTACTCCTTGGCCGTGGCGGGGCTGACGTTCATCCGTCGGGCCACTGAGTCCAGCTTCATGCCCGAGGCGTACAGGCGCAGCGCCGTCAGCTCCTGGATGCTCAGGTTGGGCACGTCCTCGGGGGCCTCGGCCAGGATCGCGGCCATCTCGGGAGTCAGGAACCCCACCCCGTCGGCGACCGAGCGAATCGCGGTCACCAGGTCCGCGGGCTCCTCCCGCTTGGACATGTAGCCGAGGGCTCCGGCGGCCAAGCCCTGGCGAACCACGCGGGGGCTGCCCAGTGCGCTGACGATCAGCACCCGGCACTGGACCTCCAGGAACCGGGCCACGAGCTCGGGCAGCGATGGCGCAGCGGGACCGAGGTCGAGATCCAGCAGCACCACGTGGCACCCCGGAGCCACGTCGAGCGCTGCGTCCACGTCCAACCCTGCGTAGGCGACCTCGATGGTCGGTTCATGCCCCTGCAGCCAGGCCGCCAACGCCTGGTGGAACAGGGCGTGGTCGTCGAGGATGACCACGCGGATCCGGGGGTCATCACATCCTGCCTCTCACTTGGTCGACATTCCGGTCCGATGCCGGCACGGCACGGGGCCACAGCCACTCGAGGGTCACGGTGTCCGGCGTCGCATCCAGCCTGGCTGACGGGCCGACGCCGATGAGGTACGCCGGCAGCTCCGGAACCCGGGCCACCGCACCCCCCTGCGCGGTCACCAGCAGCGCCGCGGCATCCGGATCCGACCACGCCGACAGCGTCACGCTGCACCCCGGGGCGTTCGAGGCGACCGTGGCCAGGCTGGCCCCCACCTCGGTCACCACCCACGCCGGCGGATCGCAGTCGGCGAATCCGGCGCGGACCTGCACCCGCACCCCCGCTGCATGAAGCAGGCGCATCCACGTGCGGGCTGACCCGCGTACCGATGCCGGCGCCCGTCCGACCGCCAGCAGGCCCCGCAGGAACGCGGCCTCAGCGGCACAGGCCGCCCGGGTGTCGGGCGAGGCGGGGTCCCTGGTGCCCTCAGCCAGGTCGTTGAGAAGCAGCGCCGCCGAGGCCAGCGTGTCGGCGACCCAGTGCTCCTCCTCGGCGCGGACGGACAGCCGGGAGACGATACGAACCTGCGCGGCCGTGGCCTGGGCGCGGGTCCGGGCCGCCTCCGCGGAGACCCGCTCGATCCGGCGGACGAACAGCCACGCCGCCACCAGGAACGCGACGGCGTAGATCCCCGAGCTGGCCGTGTCCGCCCCGCAGCCGGACCACCGCGCATGCCACACCAGGGCCGTGGCCAGGTGGGCCAGCGACACGGTCGCCACCAGGGACGCCAGGACCCCGACCCGGGGGGCCAGCAGCAGCGCCACGGCGATCATGGGGGCCCGGGAGTCGAGCATCGCCCCCTCCCCGAGCACCGATGCGCAGCGCGGATCCGCTGCGACGCAGATCGCCCCCACCAGCACGTAGGTGGCGCACACGACAGCCACCTGACGGCCCCCGATCCGAAGTCCGTCGCGCGACCTCTCCAGCATCGCGGCGGCAACCAGCACTGGTGCGACAGCGGCCACCAGGCCCAGGACGGGAACCTCGTAGGTGGACCAGCCGAGAACCACGAGGGCGCTGGCGACGCCGGCGATGAGCGTGCCCGCCGCCACGGCGACCCCAGCGGTTCGGGCCAGCAGGTCGGCACCGAGGCCTCCAGCGACCTGGGCCTGGGGCCGCCAGCCCAGGAGCACGACGGTCCCGCGGCGTCCGGGACCCTCGGTGACCATGCTGGTGCCACCGACCGCGGTCATCCGCTCCTGGACGGACCGGGCGAGTCCGAAGCCCTCGGACGCAGGCCCCGGACCCACCCCGCCGTCGGCGACCAGCACCTGCACGCCCGTGCGGCCGTGGCTGACCAGCAGGCCGGCACGCGAGCGCCCCGAGTGCTTGGCGACGTTGGTCAGGGCCTCGGTCGCAGCCCCGGCGAGTGCGCCCAGGACCGGCGGCGGGATGTCCACGGCGGTCGCTGCCGTCGAGGCCGCTCCGGGCGCGACATCCCCGGGGTCGTCCGGGTCGGCCACCGTGTCCACCTCAAGGTGCAGTCCCAGCCGAGCGGCGTGCGCGCCGAGCCGGTCCCGTACCTCGTCGAGATCCGCCAGCCCGGACTCCCACCGCCAGGACGACAGCTGCTCATTGTCGGCGCGACACCGGTCTGCCACCAGCTGCCGGTCCAGGTGGTCGCCGTGCGCGGCGATCGTCTCCAGCGTGTTCAGGGCACTGTCGTGCAGCGACCGCTCGACCTCAGCGGCAGCCTCGGCGCCGGCTCGCACGGACTCCTCGCGCACGAGCAGCTCGTCGCGCTCGTCGAGGGACTCCTCGAGCCCCATCGCCGACCACCGCAGTGCACCGAGGCCCAGCGCGAGGGCGAATCCCGCCGCCATGAGGGCGACGCCCGGCACAGCCTCGGCCAGCGACGGGTTGAGCGGCGCCGAGGCGTCCTGGCCGGCCACCGAGGCTGCCAGCACCCCGAGGGCGAGCACGATCCCGGAGGCCCCACCGGCGACGGGTCCGGCCCAGACCGTCAGGGAGGCGACGACCAGGCCCCCCGCGACCACCTCGCTCGACCACGGCCCCGGCAGCTCCGACCCGACCCGCACGATCACCAGGCTGGCCAGGCAGCCCACGCTGGCCACGAGGGCCAGCCAGACCGGTGGCGGTGCGTCCCCGCCGTCGGGTCGGGTGCCTCGCAGCACGCCCATGCCGAGTGCGAATGTCGCCCAGAGCAGGCACACCAGGCCGGACAGGACCCCGATCGCCCGCACGCCCTCGGGCGGGTCGAGCACCGAGGTGATCGCCTGGCTGAGCAGGATCAGGATCACCAACCAGTGCACGAGCACGGCAACGCCGTCCACGGCGATGGCGACCATCGTGCGCTCCGCCGAGGCGGGACCGGGCGGGAGCGGCATCGCCGGCGGCGCGGGATCCGGGGCAGCGGCCAGCGCAGCGCGCATCTGCTCGGCGACGCTCACGAGCACCCCCTCCCCACCGCGGGCCACGAGCACGACGCAGCCCGCGCCCCATGACGCCCGAGCTCTCCGAGCACGCAGTGTGTCACGCCCACACGTGGTGTATCGGCACGTGGCGGCCCCGCTTAGAGACCCACGACCTCGACCGGCATGGACGAATCGGCCCCGATGTCCAGCGCCGACGCGGGCCGGTTGCGGGCCACCATCGCCGATCCGAGGGCGGCGACCATGGCGCCGTTGTCGGTGCACAGGCCCGGGCGCGGCACCCGCAGCCGGATGCCCGCCGAGTCGCAGCGGGCCTGGGCCAGCGCCCGCAGCCGCGAGTTCGCCGCGACCCCGCCGCCGATCTGCAGGTCGGTGACGCCGTGCTCCCGGCAGGCGTCGAGCGCCTTGCGGGTGAGCACGTCGACGACGGCCTCCTGGAAGGCGGCGGCCACGTCGGCCACGGGCACCGGCTCACCGGCGGCCTCGCGGGCCTCGACCCACCGGGCGACCGCGGTCTTCAGCCCGGAGAACGAGAAGTCGAACCGGTGGCGGTCCAGGTCCCGCGGCGTGCTCAGGCCCCGGGGGAACCGGACGAAGGCCCGGTCGCCGCCGGTCGCGACCCGGTCGATGTGCGGACCGCCGGGGAACGGCAGGCCCAGCACCCGGGCCACCTTGTCGAAGGCCTCGCCCGCGGCGTCGTCGATCGTCGCGCCGAGCGGGCGCACATCGCGCGGTCACGTCGGGGACCAGCAGCAACGACGAGTGTCCTCCGGAGACCAGCAGGGCGATCGTCGGCTCGGCCAGCGGGCCGTGCTCGAGGGTGTCGACGGCCACGTGCGCGGCGAGGTGGTTGACCCCGTGCAGGGGCACGCCGAGGGACATCGCCAGCGCCTTGGCCGAGGCCAGGCCGACCAGCAGCGCCCCGGCCAGGCCCGGCCCGGCGGTGACAGCGACCGCGTCGAGGTCCTGCAGGCGCACACCCGCCCGGGCGCAGGCGGCGTCCAGCGTCGGCACCATCGCCTCGAGGTGGGCCCGGCTGGCGACCTCGGGCACCACACCCCCGAACCGGGCGTGCTGCTCGACGCTGGAGGCCACGACGTCGGCCAGCAGGGTCATGCCCCGCACGATGCCCACCCCGGTCTCGTCGCACGAGGTCTCGATGCCCAGGACCAGGGGTTCGTCAGCCATCGGCCGGCCTCCTGCTGCGCGTGCGCCCGGCGGGTCATCAGGATCGCGTCCTGGCCACGGCCGTAGTAGTCGCGGCGCCGGCCGTCGACCTCGAAGCCCATCGCGCGGTAGAGCCGGTGCGCCGGCTCGTTGTCGGCGCGCAGCTCCAGGTGCACGGTCCCCGCCCCCAGCGCGTCGGCGCGCGCGAGCAGGGCCCCGAGCAGCGCGCGACCCACACCGGCCCCCTGGGCCTGCGGTGCCACCGCCACGGTCTGCACGTCGGCCTCCGGGCCGACGACGAACAGCCCGGCGTAGCCCACGATGCACCCCGTCGCGGCGGGCCACGACGTACCAGCGGGTCTCGGGCACGCGCGCCAGCTCCGCCCAGAACTGCGCGGGGCTCCAGGGGTCATGGGCGAACAGCGCCCGTTCCAGGGCAGCCACCTCCTCGAGGTCCCACCAGCGCAGGGGGGCCAGCTCGAGGGTCGAGGGGTCGGTGCCGGACACCCTGGCGTCGGGTGTGGGGGCGTCGGGTGCGGGGGCGTCGGGAAGGGGATGTCGGCGCCGGTGCGCGAGGGCGAACCGGCCGGATCCGCCGTGCGGGGCCCGGTCATGCGGGCGTCACCCGCTTGCGCCCCGCGGACACCGTCACGTCCGGCCGGCGCAGGTAGAGCGGAGTCACGTCCGGGACCTGGCCGTCGGCCCACGATCCGGGCCGCCATGACGGCCAGCACGGCCGGGTCCGGGTGCAGCGGGGCATGCCGGTCGGCGAAGGCCTCGGGGTAGCGCGCCGCACCGGCGCCGACCGCGGGCAGGGCGCGCTCGGCGAGGTCCTCGGCCCGGCCCACCGCCGGCCCCGCGAGCCGGGTGCCGGCGGCGTCGTAGCGCGCCCAGTACACCTCGCGGCGCCGCGCGTCGGTGGCCACGAGGAACTCGGTGCCCAGGTGGGCGGCCGCCTCCCGAGCGAGCACGTCGAGGGTGCAGACGCCCTGCACGGGGATGCCCAGCGCCCAGCCCATCACCTCGGCGTGGGCCAGGCCCACCCGCAGGCCGGTGAACGGCCCCGGCCCGCGGCCCACGCCGATCAGCCCGAGGTCGCCGGGCTGGGCACCGGCGCCGGCCAGGGCCCGCGCGACCACCGGGGCCAGCTGCTCGCCGTGCGCGGCACCACCGACATGCGTCTCGCGGGCGAGCGCCTGCCCCGTGGCGGCGTCGACCACCGCGGCACAGACCGACTCCGTGGCGGTGTCGAGGGCCAGGACCAGCACGGGCCAAACCTACCCGTCGGCCAGGTGCAGCCCGGCCCAGCGCCGACCGACCCCGGTGACCACGACCAGGCGCCGCCCCCCCGCCGGGTCCACGTCGGGGTCCACGTGGAGGTCCGCGACGGGGTCCTCATCGGGGTCCGCGTGGAGGTCCGCATCGGCACGCGCGGCGGGGCCGGAGCCCCGGTCCGCCACCGCATCCCCGCCGGCCGCCCGGAGGATGCGCACCTCCAGCCGGTCCTCGCTGAGGCCCTCCACCTTGCCCGCACCCCACTCCACCACCGTGACCGCGCGGTCGAGGTCGGCGTCGAGGTCCAGGTCCTCCACCTCGACCGCGCCGCCGAGCCGATAGGCATCGACGTGCACCAGGTCGGGTCCGGGTCCGGGGTGCCGGCGGGCGATCACGAACGTCGGGCTGGTCACCGAGCCGCGCACGGCCAGCGCCGCCCCGATGCCCTGGGTCAGCGTGGTCTTGCCGGCGCCGAGGGGCCCGTCGAGCACCACGACGTCCCCGGCGCGCAGGTGCGCGGCCAGGCTCGCCCCGACCGCGCGCATCTGCTCGGCGTCGTCGGCCTCGGCCTGCCACGCCGGCCCCCGCCCGCACCCAGCGGGTCGTGTGCAGGGCTCACGGCGCAGGTGCCGGGTCGGCGGCGATCTCCTCGCGGACCCGGGCGGCCAGGGCGCGCAGCTGGTGGTTCACCTGCTCGTACTCCTCGAGGATCATCATGTGCCCGGAGTCCCCGATCACCTCCAGGTGCGCGTTGGGGATCCGCTGGGCCATCTCGCGGGAGTGCTCGGCCGGGGTCATCCGATCCAGGTCCCCCACCATGATCAGGACCGGGACCCGGGCGATCGTGCGCAGTGCGCTGTGCCGATCGTGGCGCTGCAGCGTCGGGAGGAACTCCGAGATCACGTCGATGGGGGTCTCGCCGAGCATCCGATGGGTGAAGTCGGCCAGGGCCGGGGAGGCCGAGGAGCCGAACGAGTAGTACCGCGTGAACAGCAGGCTCAGGTCGTTGACCCGCGAACGGCCCATCTCCACGAGGTCGGCGTTGCGCACGAGCACCGCGGCGGTCACCGGCAGCACCCGGTGCAGCGAGCGCGAGGCGAACCCGGGCAGGCCCATCGAGACGTCGCGCAGGCCGCCGGGGGAGGTCGACAGCAGCGCCACGCCGCGCACCCGGGTGCCGAACAGCTCCGGGGCCTCCAGGGCCAGCGACATGATCGTCATGCCGCCCATCGAGTGCCCGACGAGGATGATCGGCCCCTCGGGGGCCACCTGGTCGAGCACCATGCGCAGGTCGCGGCCGAGCTGGTCGATGGTGTTGGTCTCGGCCACGGAGCGGTCCGAGCGGCCGTGGCTGCGCTGGTCCCAGAAGACGAGATCGCCCAGGGCGCGCAGGTCGCGGCGCTGGTAGTGCCAGCAGTCCTGGTTCAGGGCGTACCCGTGGCAGAAGACGATGGTCAGCCCCTCGGGGTTCGCCCGCGTGCAGGGCTCCACCTCCACGTGCAGCCCGGTGCCGTGCACGTCGGTGACGGCCACGGGTGTGCCGCGCAGCTTGCCGAAGGGCTCGTCGCCCTCGGGATCGGCCCGCCCCGACTTGGCCACCACGGCACGCTCGGCCAGCACGCCGGCAGCGGCCCCCACCGCCAGCAGACCGGCAGCGGCGCCCACCGCCCCGGCAACCCTGCGCACGTCCACGTCGCTCACCCGGTACTCCTCCTCGCGCGCAGCACCCGCGGGATCCGGGGACCCAGTCGCGTGATGATCTCGTAGCCGATGGTGCCCGCAGCCTGTGCCCACTGCTCGGCGGTCGGCTCGCCCCGCTCGGCGCTGCCGAACAGCACGACCTCGTCGCCTGGCTGCGCGGGGTCGTCACCGAGGTCGAGGACGAACTGGTCCATGCACACCCGCCCCGCCACCGGGCGCACCCTCCCTGCCGCAAGGACCGGGCCGCGCCCACCGGCAGCGCGCGGGATCCCGTCGGCGTACCCCAGGGGCACCAGGCCCAGCGTGGTGGGTGCGGAGGTCACGTACTCGTGGCCGTAGGACACGCCCTGGCCGGCGGGCACCCGCTTGACCCCGGCCAGGCGGGCGCGCAGGGTCATCGCGGCGGTCAGGCCGTAGTGCTCCGGGGCCCCGAGCTCGCCCCCGGGCGAGACGCCGTAGACCGCGATGCCGGGGCGGACGAGGTCGAAGTGCGCGTGCGGGCTGGCCAGGGTGGCCGCGGAGTTGGCGATGTGCCGCACGGCGGGGGTCAGCCCCGCTGCGGCCACCACCTCGAGCGCGGCGTCGAAGGCCTCGAGCTGGGCGGCGTTGATGGTGCTGCTCGGGGCGTCGGCCAGGGCGAAGTGCGACCACACCCCGGTCACCACCAGCGTGCCGGCGGCCTGCAGCCGGGCGGCCCGGGCGACCAGAGCCGGCCAGTCCTGGGCGGTTGCCCCGTTGCGCGCCAGGCCCGTGTCGATCTTGAGCTGGACCCGGGCCCGAAGCCCGCTGGCGTTGGCCGCCGAGGTCAGCGCGTCGAGCTGCCAGGCGCTGCTGGCCGTCACGTCGATCTCGGCGCGCACGCAGGCGGTCAGGTCGTCGTCACCGGGCGACCAGAGCCAGGTCAGGATGGGGGTGGTCAGGCCCTCCTGGCGCAGGGCGACCGCCTCGGCCAGCAGGGCGGTACCCAGCCAGTCGGCCCCACCATCGAGCGCGGCGCGGGCCGCCGGCACCAGGCCGTGGCCGTACGCGTCGGCCTTGACGACGGCCAGCAGGGCCGCCCCGGGGGCATGCCGGCGCAGGGCCTCGACGTTGTTCGAGATGGCGTCGAGGTCGATCTCCACTACGGCGCGGGCAACCACGGGGCCATCCTGCCGCACGCGCAGGCACCTCGGCGGGTCATCCCGCAGCGGCGACCGTCCGGGCATCGGGCAGGTGGTCCACGACGTCCATGGCGGTGATCAGGCCCCCGTGCTCGGCGGCCAGTCGTCCGGCCAGCCCGTGCAGGCCCACGGCACGTGCGGCGACGTGAGCCGCCCGTGGTCCGGTCAGGCCCTCACCCGAGGCAGCGGCGACGGCGGCGACCTTGGCCAGCATGCCGGCGAGAAGGCCCGCGAGGACGTCGCCGGAGCCGGCAGTGGCCAGCGCCGCAGTGCCGAACGTGTCCACGTGCGGCGTCGTGCGCGGCGCGGCGACGACGGTGCCCGGGCCCTTGAGCACGACGATCGCACCCGTGTCGTCGGCCAGCCGCTGAGCCGCGACCAGCCTGCCGCCCGACGGGTCGGCCAATCGGGCGAACTCGCCCTCGTGCGGGGTCAGGACGCTGACCCAGCCTGCCGTGCTGCGCGCCTGCAGCGCCTGCCGGCCCGCGCGGCTGGCCAGCACCCACAGGGCGGAGGCGTCGATGACCAGCGGGGCCGGATCCTCGATCGCGGCGAGCACCCGGTCAGCGGCCTCCCGACCGGGCCCCAGTCCGGGGCCGATGCAGCGCGCGTCCAGCGGGCGGGGGGTGCCGAGCACCACGTCGGGGTAGCGCGCCACCACCATGGATCCCAGCGGCACCACGCCGGCATCGTGGCCGCCGACCGCCTCGAGCACCACCATGCCGGCCCCCGCGCGCCGCGCGCCCCCCACGGCCAGCAGGGCCGCGCCGGGGTACTGGGGGCTCCCGGCAGCCACGCCGACCACCCCGCGGCGGTACTTGTGGGCATCCGCGGCCGGCCGCGGACCGGCGAGGTCCGAGAGGTCCATCACGAGGGCCGACGCCTCAAGGTCGGCGGGTCGCAACCCGATGTCCACCACTGTGACCGAACCGGCCAGCTCGCGTGCGGGCGCGAGCACGAGCCCCGCCTTCAGCGCCCCGAAGGTGACCGTGACCGCCGCGCGCACCGCCTGCCCGAGCGCCGGGTCCCCGGCCACCTCGCCGGTGTCGGCATCGATCCCGCTGGGCACGTCGACGGCGAGGACCGGGACACCGGACTCGCCCACGGCCCGCACCACGCCCGCGACCGGGGCGCGCAGGGCCCCCCGGCCACCGATCCCGACGATGCCGTCGAGCACGAGGTCCGCAGCGGCCAGGCACGCCGCGACCGCGGGGTCGCCCCAGTCCAGCACCCGCACGCCCGCGGCCCGTGCTGCCGCCGCGCCCTCGGTGTGCATCCGCCCGGGATGGCCGACCGCCGTGACCCCCACACCACGCCCAGCCAGCGCGGCCAGCGCCCAGAGTGCGTCCCCGCCGTTGTTCCCGGTGCCGACCAGACCGACGACCCGCGCGCCGCGCACGCCACCGCGCGCGGTGCGCAGCAGCTCCGCGCAGATCGTCGACAGGGCGGTCGCCGCGCGGGCCATCAGCACCGGCTCGGCCACCCCCGCCCCCGCCTCGGCGTGGCGGACCGTGGCCACCGAGCAGACCGTGCGCATGCCCACCTCCAGACTCAGGGGGCCTGCCTACCACAGGAATGCTCATACCGGACGATGGCGCCCGGGGACTTCCGTCACATGCGTCACATTGGTAACGTGCGCCACAGCCCCATCCGGGGTGACGTCGGAGGCCGCCGAATCCCGCCCCCTCCGATGCTTCCCTGACCAGGGCGGGAGCGGGGGACCCACGCACCACCGGACTCCCCCCGGGCCAGCAATGGCCCGATGGAGTCCTTGGGGTCCCGCGAGCGGTCGACGCACCACGCGCCGGCCGCCGCACCGCGCCACATGCCAGGTGGCCGGGACCCGACAGCTCACCTCGCAGGCGACAAGGGGCACGCGATGAGGAAGGCGTTTACGAGCACGATCCTGTCGGCCGCACTCGTCGGCGGGGCAGCGCTTCCCGGCACGGCGTGGGCCACCGAGCCCCCCGGGCCGCAGGGCACCACCTCCCGGGCGATGACCGCCTCGGCGGCACTGACTCCCACCGCGGCGGCGGCACTGCGGCCCGCGCTGGCCTTCGGCGTCCGCGGGCCCGCCGTGGTCTACGTGCAGCGCAAGTTGGGCATCGCGCCCTCGACCGGCTACTACGGCCCGGTCACCCGCGCCAGGGTCACGGCCCTGCAGAAGGCGCGCAAGCTGCGCGTCACTGGCACAGTGGACCGCCCCACGTGGAAGGTCCTGCTCGCAACCAAGGGCGTGATCACGCTCCCGGCGGCCAAGCCCGCCACGTCCCCGGGCGCCGGCACCCCGGCGCTGAGCCCGGCCAAGGCCGCGGCGCTCAAGCCCCTGCTCTCGGTGGGTGCCCGCGGACCCGCGGTCGTCTACGTGCAGTCCAAGCTCGGCGTCACCCCGGCCAGTGGGTACTTCGGCAACCTCACCCGCTCCGCGGTGACCACGCTGCAGTCCATGAAGGGCCTGCGCGCCACGGGCACCGTCGGCCCGGCCACCTGGACGGTGCTGCTGGGCGCCAAGGGCGTGATCGCCCTGCCCGAGGAGGGCGCACCGCCCGCGCCCAAGCCCGAGGACCCCACGCCGACCCTGACCCCCGAGCGGGCCGCCGCCAAGCGCCCCCTGCTCGAGGCGGGCATGGGTCCCGGTGACCCGGCCGTCGTGTTCGTGCAGCGCTACCTGCACGTGAGCCCGGCCAGCGGGTACTACGGAACCCTGACCACCGCGGCGGTGCGCGCCTACCAGGCCGGTCTGGGCATCAGCGCCACCGGCAAGGTCGGACCGCTGACCTGGGACGCGATCCAGGCCGGGCGGACCGTCGACCCCGACGCGCCGGCCCCCAAGCCCACCACGCCCAGCCCGGGCACGATCCCCACCCCGAAGTACTCGCTGCCCGACAACCCGCGGCCCGGTCAGATCGCCCTGGCCTTCGCACTGTCCCAGGTGGGCGACCGCTACGTGCTCGGCGGCACCGGCCCGGACGTCTGGGACTGCTCCGGCCTGGTCCAGCAGGCCTACCTGAAGGCCGGCGTCCGCCTGCCGCGCACCGCCAGCCAGCAGAGCTTCGCCGGCACCCGGATCCCGATCGAGGACATCGTCCCGGGCGACCTGCTCTACTACCGCGACGGGTCCTCGGCGCACATCTCGATGTACTTCGGCGGCGACCTGGTCGTCGAGGCGGCCAACCCGCGGCGCGGCGTGCGCATGCGCCACCTGCATGAGTCCTGGTACGACGCGCGGTTCGTCACCGCCGTGCACATCGGCTGACCGGAGGCGCACCCCGCCCGGGCAGCGTGGCGGTCCGCACCGCTGGACCGCTCGCCCTCGGTCCAGCGGTGCGGACTACTCGACCGTGACCGACTTCGCGAGGTTGCGCGGCTGGTCCACGTCGTGGCCCTTGGCGGTGGCCAGCTCGCAGGCGAACACCTGCAGCGGCACGGTGGCCACCAGCGGCTGCATCAGCGTGGGGCACGCCGGGATCCGGATCAGGTGGTCGGCGTAGGGCGTGACGACCTCGTCGCCCTCCTCGGCGATCACGATGGTCACCGCACCCCGGGCCCGCACCTCCTGGATGTTGGAGATGATCTTCTCGTGCAAGACGCCGCGACCAGTCGGTGAGGGCACCACCACGATGACCGGCACCCCGTCCTCGATCAGCGCGATCGGGCCGTGCTTGAGCTCGCCGGCGGCGAACCCCTCGGCGTGCATGTAGGCCAGCTCCTTGAGCTTCAGCGCCCCCTCCAGGGCCACCGGGTAGCCCACGTGCCGGCCGATGAACAGCACCGACGGCGATGAGGCGAACTGCTGGGCCAGGGCCCGCACGCCCTCCACGGTGTCGAGGACCAGGTCGACCTTGTGCGGCATTGTGGCCAGCTGGGCGACGATCGCCGCCACCTCGTCGCCGAACTTGTTGCCCCGGACCTGGGCCAGGTACAGGGCCACGAGGTAGACGGCCACGATCTGGGTCAGGAAGGCCTTGGTGGAGGCCACCGCGATCTCCGGACCCGCCTGCGTGTAGAGCACGGCGTCGGACTCGCGCGGGATCGTCGAGCCGTTGGTGTTGCAGATCGCCAGCACGCGCGCCCCCTGCTCGCGGGCGTGGCGCAGCGCCATGAGGGTGTCCATGGTCTCCCCGGACTGGCTGATGGCGATGACCAGGATCCGCCGGGTCAGGATCGGGTCGCGGTAGCGGAACTCGCTGGCCAGCTCGACCTCGGTGGGGATCCGGCACCAGTGCTCGATGCGCGTACTTGGCCACGAGGCCCGCGTGGTACGCGGTGCCGCAGGCGACGATGACGATCTTGTCGATCTCGCGCAGCTCGGCCACCGGGATGTGGATCTCGTCGAGGCTCAGCAGTCCGTCGGGGGCGATCCGGCCCAGCAGGGTGTCGGCCACCGCCTTGGGCTGCTCGGCGATCTCCTTGAGCATGAACAGGTCGTAGCCGCCCTTCTCGGCGGCGGCGGCGTCCCAGGTCACGGTGAACGGGTTGACCTCGACGGGATTGCCCGAGAAGTCGGTGACCAGCACCGAGTCCGGGCGCAGGTCGACCACCTGATCCTGGCCGAGCTCGATCGCCTCGCGGGTGAACTCGATGAACGCCGAGACGTCCGAGGCCACGAAGTTCTCCCCGTCCCCGACGCCCACGACCAGCGGGGAGTTGCGCCGCGCGGCGACGAGGCGCTGCGGGGAGTCGGCGCTGACGGCCACCAGCGTGAACGCCCCGGACAGCCGCCGGCAGGCCGAGCGCATCGCCTCGGCGAGATCCCCGGTCTGCATCAGCGTCGACTCCAGCAGGTGGGCGACCACCTCGGTGTCGGTCTCCGAGGCCATCACCACCCCCTGGGCGGTGAGCTCGGCGGTCAGCTCGGCGAAGTTCTCGATGATGCCGTTGTGGATCACCGCCACCCGCCCACCGCTGGAGACGTGCGGGTGGGCGTTGACGTCGGTGGGGCCGCCGTGCGTGGCCCAGCGGGTGTGCCCCATGCCCGTCGAGGAGTCGGCCATCGGCTCGGCCACGAGCAGCGCCTCGAGGTTGGCCAGCTTGCCGGCCTTCTTGCGCACGTCGAGCTCGCCGTGGGCCACGACGGCCACACCGGCGGAGTCATAGCCCCGGTACTCGAGCCGTCGCAGGCCCGCGATCACGACGTCCACGGCCCGGCGATGGCCGGCGTACCCCACGATTCCGCACATGGGTGGAAGGGTAGTCGCCCGCGGTCCCGAGCCCGCCCGTGCCGAGCCGCGCGCCGACCCCCACCGCACCGAGGGGGCACGGCGACCTCGGTCAGGCACCGGGTGCCCTCGACGGTGCACACTTCCCCCGACGGGCCGCCCGGGCCCGTGGGAGGCGGTGCGCCGTGGTCGCGGTCGTGGTGGTGCTGTGCGCGATCCTGCTCTGGGTCGTCGTCTCGCGGCGCCTGAGCCGGATGAGCGTCACCGCCCCGATCCTGCTGATGGTGCTGGGGCTTCTCTTCGGCGCCGGTGGCGACCCCCTGCTGGAGGTGGACCTCAACGCCGAGCCGCTCAAGCTGCTGGTCGAGGTGACCCTGGCCCTGGTGCTCTTCTGCGACGCCTCGGGCGTGGGCCTCGGCTTCTTCCGCACCTCCTGGCAGCAGCCGGCCCGGCTGCTCGGGATCGGCCTGCCCCTGACCGTGGCCCTGGGCTGGGCCCTCGGGATGCCGCTGCTGGCCGGCCTGAGCTGGGCCGTCGTGGCGGTGATCGCCTCGACGCTGGCCCCGACGGACGCCGCGCTGGGCGCCTCGGTGATCTCCGACGAGCGGATCCCGGGCCGCACCCGCGAGACGATCAACGTCGAGAGTGGGGTCAACGACGGGCTGGCCACCCCGATCGTGCTGTTCTTCATCGCCGTCGCGGTCGCCGAGGAGGAGGGCCAGTCCCTCGGGCACCCCATCGTCGCCGCGCTGGTCGAGCTGGCCATCGCCCTGGTGGTGGGGGCGCTGGTCGGCGGCGGGGGCGGGCGGCTGCTTCGCGCGGCGCTGGACCGCGGCCTGGCGCAGCGCACCCAGGTTCCGCTCGGGGTGTTCTGCCTGGTCCTGCTCTCCTACTTCGGCGCGGTTCTGGTCGGGGGAAACGGCTTCGTGGCGGCCTTCGTGGCCGGCCTGGCCTTCGGCCACGCGCTGGCCCACCACCCGGCCGAGGAGTTCGCCGTGGAGTTCAGCCATGAGCTCGGCGAGCTGCTCGGGCTGGTGGTGTGGTTCCTGTTCGGCCTGCTCCTGCTGCCCACGGCGCTGTCCCAGGCCACGTGGCGGGCGGTGCTCTATGCGCTGCTGAGCCTCACGGTGATCCGCATGGTGCCCGTGGCCCTCAGCCTGGTCGGCACGCGCGCGCCGTGGGACCGGGTCCTGCTCATCGGTTGGCTCGGCCCGCGCGGGCTGGCCTCCATCGTGTTCGCGATCATCGCCCTGGAGGACCTGGCGGCGGCCGACGGCGCCTCGGTGGCGGTCGTGGTCGGGGTGACCGTCGGGATGTCGGTGCTGCTGCACGGGTTGTCCGCCGGGCCGCTGGCCGGCTGGTACGCGCGCCGGCATCCGACCGTGGGCGACGCCGGCTCCGACGCGAACCGGGCACGGGCCGCAGGCCCACGGCTGATCGGCCCGGCGCGGGGTCCGGGACAGCTTGCCGCTCCGGCCCGGGCCGGGCTGCGGTTCGCCCCCGCTCGCTTCTCCGCGGGCGCAGCAGCCTCAGCCCAGCGGGATCTCGCGGGCCACGACGCCGGCCAGCTCCTCGGCCACGGCCCGGGCGCGGGCGTCCGTGGGGGCCTCGACCATGACGCGCACCACCGGCTCGGTGCCGCTGGGGCGCAGCAGCACGCGCCCGGTGTCGCCGAGCTCGGCCTGGGCCGCGGCCACGGCGGCAGCCAGGCCCGCGGAGCTGTCGGCCGCGGCCCGGTCGACCCCGCGGACGTTGACCAGGACCTGGGGCAGCTTGACCATCACCGAGGCCAGGTCCGCCAGCGACCGGCCGGTGTCCGCCATCCGGGCCAGCAGGTGCAGCGCGGTCAGGGTCCCGTCGCCGGTGGTCGCGTAGTCCAGCAGCACCACGTGCCCGCTCTGCTCGCCGCCGAGGTTGTACCCGTGGGCGCGCATCGACTCCAGCACGTAGCGGTCGCCGACCCCGGTCTCCACCAGTGCGATCCCGGCCTCGCGCATCGCGATCTTGAACCCGAGGTTGCTCATCACCGTGGCCACCACGGTGTCGTGGGCCAGCTTGCCCTGGTCGCGCAGCGCGAGGGCCAGAACGGCCATGATCTGGTCCCCGTCGATGACGTTGCCCTCGGCATCGACGGCCAGGCAGCGGTCGGCGTCCCCGTCATGGGCGATGCCGACGTCGTACCCGTGCTCGACGACGGCCTCGCGCAGGTCGGCCATGTGCGTCGAGCCGCACCCCTCGTTGATGTTGTAGCCGTCCGGGCTGGAGTGGATGGCCAGCACCTCCGCGCCCATCCGCCGCAGCGCCCGGGGGCTGGCCCCCGCTGCGGCGCCGTTGCCGGTGTCGACCACGACGCGCAGGCCGTTGAGCCGGTTCGGCGTGCACGAGAGCAGGTGCTCGACGTAGTCACTGAGCGCATCCTCGTGGCGGACCACGCGGCCGACGTCGGCCCCGATCGGGCGCTTCCATCCCTCGGCCAGCCGGGCCTCGATCTGGTCCTCGACCTCGTCGGGCAGCTTGTGGCCCCCGTGGGCGAAGAACTTGATCCCGTTGTCGGGCATCGGGTTGTGCGAGGCGGAGATCATCACGCCCAGGTCCACGCCCAGCTCGGCGGTCAGGTGGGCCACCGCCGGGGTCGGCACGACTCCGAGCACGAGGACGTCGAGACCGGCGCTGGCCAGGCCGGCGACCGTGGCGGCCTCGAGGAACTCCCCGCTGGCTCGGGGGTCGCGCCCCACGATCGCGCGCGCGCGAGCCCCGGGCCGCCCGGCGTGCAGCTCGCCGAGCTCACCGAGCACGTGGGCGGCCGCGGCGGAGAGGTCCAGGGCGAGGTCGGCCGTGAGGTCCCGGTTGGCCAGCCCCCGCACGCCGTCGGTTCCGAACAGTCGACCCATGACCCACCTCCGCGAGCGCACCCGGGCGCTGCGCCCGACTGCCCCGCGAGCCTACCGGCCCCCACCCCCGATCCGGCCGCCACGCCGACCGCCGCCCGGCCCCACGCCGCCCACCTCCCGCCGCCGTGCCGCCCGCCGACCGCCGGTGTGCCGCAGATCCTCCGCGTAGGGCTGGACCCTCCCCATGGCCGCGGAGGTTCGCGCCCTTCGCGGAGGGCCTGCGACGCAGGGGACCGGGCGGACAACGGCGATGCCCCCCAGCGGCCGGGCCGTGGGGGGCATCGTCGTGGCGCAGCGCGCCGGCTCGGCGGACCGAGCGGGGCGTCAGCGCTTGGAGTACTGGGGCGCCTTGCGGGCCTTCTTCAGGCCGTACTTCTTGCGCTCCTTGACCCGCGGGTCGCGGGTCAGGAAGCCGGCCTTCTTCAGCGCGGGGCGGTTGGCCTCCACGTCGATCTCGTTGAGCGCACGGGCGATGCCCAGGCGCAGGGCACCGGCCTGGCCGGTCACCCCGCCGCCGTCGATGCGGGCGATCACGTCGTAGGCGCCGTCGAGCTCGAGGGTGCGGAACGGCTCGTTCACCAGCTGCTGGTGGACCTTGTTCGGGAAGTAGCCCTCGAGGGTCCGGCCGTTGATGGTCCAGTTGCCCGAGCCCGGCACGATGCGCACACGGGCGACGGCCTCCTTGCGGCGGCCGGTGGCCGCGCCGGGGGCGGTCACGGCCGGGCGCTTGGCGGCGTCGGCCGACGCAGCCGGGGTCTCGGTGCTGTACTCGGTGGGGGTCTCGTCGACGAGCTCAGTGGTCTCGGTGCTCACAGCCACGGGTTCCTTTCGTTATGCCTGGGTCGCCGTGGCGCTTACTGCGCGACCTGGGAGATCGTGAACGGCACGGGCTGCTGGGCCGCGTGCGGGTGCTCCGGGCCGGCGTAGACCTTGAGCTTGGCGGCCTGGGCACGGCCGAGCTTGTTGTGCGGGAGCATGCCCTTGACGGCCTTCTCCACGGCCCGGCGCGGGTTGGTCTCGAGCAGGTCGGCGTACGACGTGGCGCGCAGGCCGCCCGGGTACCCGGAGTGGCGGTAGTCCATCTTCTGCTCGCGCTTGGCGCCGGAGAGGGCCACCTTGTCGGCGTTGATGATGATGACGAAGTCGCCGGTGTCCACGTGCGGCGCGAAGGTCGGCTTGTGCTTGCCGCGCAGCAGGACAGCCGTCTGGGAGGCCAGACGGCCGAGGACGACGTCGGTCGCGTCGATGACGTGCCACTGGCGGGTGATCTCGCCAGCCTTGGGGCTGTACGTGCGCACTGTGAGAGCCTTCGTTCGTTCGTGTGGGGGCCGACCGGCACCGTTGCCAGCATGCTCGTCGGTGACCAGCGCTGCGGGACCGTTCGCGGTGCATGGACGGCCACCCGCTGGCTGACCAGGGGGCCAGGACCGCGGATACCACCACGCACAATGCTCTGACTAGGGTACCGGGGTCCGCGCGGGCGGCCAAATCGCAGGCGCCCGGCCTCGGATCGCCCTGCGACCGCACCCCGGTACCGGCACCCGGCAGACTGTGCCGTGTGCTGCCCACTCCCTTCGCCGAGAGCATCCTCGACGTGGTCGGGGCCATCCCGGCCGGGCACGTGGCGACCTACGGCGACATCGCCGAGCTGGTGGGCAGCCGGGCCCCGCGCGCGGTCGGCACCACGCTGGCCCGGTACGGGGCCGGTGTGCCGTGGTGGCGCGTCGTGCGCGCCGGCGGGTGGCTCGCCCCGGGCCATGAGGTGGCGGCGGCCGAGCGCCTGCGCGCGGAGGGCGTGCCCATCCTGGAGGGTGCGCGCGGCCCGCGGGTCGACCTCGCCACGTGCCGCTGGACGCCCTGACCCCCCACCTGGCTCTGAGCCCCACCTGGCCCTCAGCGCGCGGCCCGCGCCTCGTCCCAGACCGGGGCGTCCACCTCACGGACCCGGCCGTCGGCCCCGAACACAAGGAACCGGTCGAAGCCGCGGGCGAACCACCGGTCATGGGTGACGGCCAGGACGGTGCCGGCGAACGCGTCCAGACCCTCCTCGAGTGCCTCGGCTGAGGCCATGTCGAGGTTGTCGGTCGGCTCGTCGAGCAGCAGCAGGGTCGCCCCGGACAGCTCGAGGAGCAGCACCTGGAAGCGCGCCTGCTGACCCCCGGAGAGCACCTCGAACACCTGCTCGCCGGCGCGGGCGAGCTCGTAGCGGTCGAGCACCCGGGCGGCAGCCTCGCGGCCGAGGCCGTCGCGATGCTCGTCGCCCCGGTGCAGGATCTCCAGCAGCGTGCGCCCCCGCCACTCGGGATGGGCGTGGGTCTGGGCGAACCAGCCAGGTCGCACGCGCGCGCCCAGCCGCGCCGAACCCGAGTGCGCGACCGGCTCGATCACGACCTCGCCCACCGGCTCGTGCTCGAGGTCCGGCTCGGAGCCGCCCGCGGCCAGCAGGCGCAGGAAGTGCGACTTGCCCGAACCGTTGGCCCCCAGGACCGCCACGCGGTCGCCGAACCAGACCTCGAGGTCGAACGGGGCGACCAGCTGCTCGCCGGCTGGCGTGCTCAGCGCCAGGTCGGTGCAGACGACGGCCCGCTTGCCCGTGCGACCTCCGCGCAGGCGCATCGTCACGGCCTGCTTGATCGGCTGCGCCTCGGGAGGGCCGGCCTCCTCGAACTTGGCCAGCCGCGTGCGGGCCGCCTGCAGCCGCGAGGCCAGGCCGTCGTTGTACGCGGCCTTGGTCTTGTAGTACTGCACGAGCGCCCTGAGCTTGGCGTGCTCCTCGTCCCAGCGTCGGGTGAGCTCGTCGAGACGGTCGAAGCGCGCGGCGCGCGCCTCGTGGTAGGTCGTGAAGCTGCCCGGATGCGTCCAGGCCGTGTTGCCCGCCCCGCCGAGCTCGATCGTGACGATCACGTCGGCGGCGTTGGCCAGCAGTTGACGGTCATGGCTGATCAGCAGCACCGTCTTGGTGGTCTCCTGCAGGCGCGCCTCGAGCCACTGCTTGCCCGGCACGTCGAGGTAGTTGTCCGGCTCGTCGAGCAGCAGCACGTCATCAGGGCCGCGGAACAGCGCCTCGAGCACGATCCGCTTCTGCTCCCCGCCGGAGAGCGTGGCCAGCTCGCGGTACTGCGCCTGGGCGAACGGCACCCCCAGGGCGGCCACGGCGACCACGTCCCAGACCACCTCGAGGTCGTAGCCGCCGCCCTGGCCCCATTCGGCCAGGGCGTGGGCGTAGCGCATCTGGGTGGCCTCGTCGTCGGCGTCCATCATCGCCAGCTCCGCGGCATCGAGCTCCGCGGCGGCTGCGGCAAGCGCCGGTGGGGCCACAGCCAGCAGCAGGTCGCGCAGCGTCCCGCTGGCCATGTGGCCGACGAACTGGCGCATGACCCCCAGCGACCCCGCCCGGGTGATGGCCCCCGACTGGATCGGCTCGTCGCCGGAGATCATCCGCATGAGCGTGGACTTGCCCGAGCCGTTGGCCCCGACCAGGGCGGTGACCCGGCCCTCGGCGACCTTGAACGAGACCTCGTCGAGCAGGACGCGGCCGTCGGGCAGCGCGAACGTCACGCGCGCGATGTCGAGGTGGCCCACCGCGGCATCCTCCCCCCACACCGGCAAGGCGTCCAACCGGTGCCGCGAGCCTCACCCCGCCAGACGCAGTCGATTCGGTCGGTTGGATCGGCCGAATCGACTACGACCACCCACGGCGGGTCAGCGCCGGGCGGGTGCGGTCCTGGATCGCGTGGCCACCAGGAACACCATCGCGCACACCAGGGGCACCCCGGCGACGACCACGCCGAGCCACCCCCACGGGACGTCCAGCGCAACCGGCAGGGCCACGTCGCAGTAGACAGCGCCCTGGGCGTCCAGCCAGGCCTCACCGGAGCCGCGATCGGGCACCCACAGGCACTGGCGCACGTCGACCACGGTCTGCAGCGCGCGCAGCGCCGCCCACGCCGGGGCGATCCCGGCCAGGGCACCCAGGACGGACCCGAGCCCCGCCACGAGCGCCGCCGCGGCCATCGCGAACCGGCGGCGCAGGCCCGGGCTGGCGCCCACCGCGGCCATGACCGCCAGCTCCGGGCCGGCCTCGCCGAGTGCCAGGCCCGTCACCAGCAGGCTCGCCAGCACGGCGAACAGCAGGGCGACGAGCCCCGGGACCCACACCCCACGACCGAGCGGGCTGGCCCCGTCCGACAGGACTCGGACCTCGAGCCCCCCGAGGGTGACCGCCCCGGTGAGGGCCTCGGACATGGTTCCCGGAGCGGGCCGGGCCAGGATGGCGTTCCTCGGCACGGGGAGTCCAGCGCCCACCAGTGCCGACGGGCTGACCAGCACGGCCGCCGGTCGGTACTGGGACTCGTGCACGAGTGCGGGCAGCTGCGCGACCTGCACCGCGGGGCGATCCCCGGCGTCGTCCCGCGGTGCAGTCGGTTCGGGATCCACCTGCAGGAGCACCTCTCCGGCAACCACCGGATCGGGCGAGAGGGCCACCGCCCCGCCGGACTCCAGCTGCGCCCGCACCGCCGGGTCGTCCTCGCCGAGCAGCAGTGCGGCCGCGTCGGCGTCGACCACGACGACACCGGGTCGCAGGTCCCCTGCACCCCGCAGGACCGAGCCGTACGCGAGGGGATCGCCCGCCGGCGACGGCGCCCGGCAGGCCGAGGGCGCGGGCAGCGCGGAGGCCAGGCCACCACGGACCACGGGGTCCATCACGGCGATCGCCGCCGGCGGAGCTCCGAGGTCCACCACGGCATCGCAAGGGCTGACCAGGGCCAGGGAGGCTCCCCCACCCGGTCCGTAGGACGGGCCGAACCCGATCAGGGCGAGGTCCGCACCGGGCAGGTCACGACCGACCGCGGCCAACTGCTGCGCGCCCAGCGCAGGAACTGGCGAGGCGTCCGGAGGGGCCACGAGCAGGATCGTCCCCGGCGCAGCCGCCGCGATCCCCGCGGCGTCGACGGCCGAGCGCACGGAACCCTGCCACGTGAGGTACCCGGACACCAGCCCCACCGCCACAGCCACGGCGGCCACCGCGAACGAGGTGCGCACCCGGTTGCGCGAGGCATCGCGTGAGGCGAGACGCACAGCCAGCGGGGCCCGGGTCAGCCGGGCCGCGATCAGGGCCAGCAGCAGCGGTGCGAGCAGCAGCACACCCAGCTCGCAGAGCAGCACCGCCCCGGCAAGCGACGCCCCCAGCCATCCGACCGGCGACGTCGGGTCGCCCGACCCGCTCGCGCCGGTGAGCAGCCCGGCGATGCCCAGGCCGACCAGGGCCACCCCGGCCAGTGCCGCCCTCGCCGTGGCGCGGCCGATCCTGTCGGGTGACCCCGCCTCCCCGACGGCCACCCCGTCGCGGGCGCGCAGCGTGCTGGCCAGCGGGATCCGCGAGGCCATCACCGCGGGCAGTGCACTGGCGGCCAGGCAGGCCAGCACCCCCACGATCGGCACCAGCAGGATCGCGCGCTCCACGGGCGGTAGCACGGCCAGCGGAGAGTGGCCGACGTGCTCCAGCAGGGGCCGGCAGGCGACCACCACCAGCCAGGGGACCACGACGCCCACCGCGGCCCCGATGCAGCCGAGCAGCGCGCCGGAGGCGAGCATCGCCCGGGTCAGGTCGCCGGGCTCGGCGCCCGCTGCCGACAGCAGCGCGAGCTCACGCTGGCGCCGGCGCACCGAGACGGCGAACGCCGCGCCGGCGAGCATGACGATCTGCAGGAAGGCCAGCGTCAGGCCGAGCACCAGCCCGCTGGTCAGCGTGAGGGACGTGTCGGGACCGGGGGCTGGCAGGTCACGGCCGACCACCTGCAGCCGCGACTGACTCGCGGCCGCGACCTGGTCGCCCGTGATCGGGGACGCGGCGTCGATCAGGTAGCGGGTCGCCCCACCGCCGGACACCTGCGCCCCGAGCACGAAACCGGCCGAGTCGATGAGCCCGGCGATCTCCCCGATCCCCACGACCCGGTGTTCGCCGGTCCACGGCTGCTCGGCGAGGTCCCACGACTCCACGCGGGCCCGCCACGTGCTGCCTACCGTGAGCGCCAGCGCGTCGGCCAGCGCGGGGGTGACCAGCACCTCTCCGGGCGCGACCGGCGCGCGGCCCTCGGCCACGTCGAGCAGACCGGCGAGCACCGGGTCGGTGAAGTCGCCGGCGGTCCCGGTCGCCCACGCCCCGTCCGGCCCGATCGGGGCTCCGACGACCGGCCACGGAACCAGCCGCCACTGCTCGGGCAGGGTGTGCGTCCAGCCCTCGACCACGGGCAGCCCCGAAACGGGCTCGACGGACCCGGCGGCCTGCGACCCCAGCGCGATCACGGGCAGCCGGGCCGATCCGGCCGCGTTGCTGGTGCCGTAGAGGTAGACCCCCACGACCAGCGCCACCGGGAGCGCCACGAGGGCGACGACCAGGGCAGCACGCCCACGGTGGTGGCGCACGTCCCGGACCGCCAGCCGCATGGCCGGCCGCCATCGGGGCCAGGTCGGCCGACGCTCGGGCGGCGCCTCAGGGCGGGCCTGGAGCAGGGGCGTGGTCATGACAGGCCGGCCAGCTCGGTGGGCACCCCATGCGGAGCGCCCAGCGGCGCGGTCTGCAGCGCGCTGCGGTCGACGACCGCCCCGTCGCGCAGGAACAGGACCCGGTCGGCCCACGCGGCGTGCCGCGCGTTGTGGGTGACGACGAGCGCGGCGGCCCCGGCATCGCAGCGGGCCCTGATCAGGCGCAGGACCTCGTCCCCGGTGCCGGTGTCCAGCGCTCCGGTGGGCTCGTCGGCAAGGATCAGCCGCCGCCCGCCCACGAGGGCGCGCGCGATCGCCACCCGCTGCTGCTGGCCGCCGGAGAGGTCCGCCGGGAAGCGGTCACCCAGCCCGGCCAGCCCGACCTCGCCAAGCGCCGCCTCGGCCTCCGCCCGCGCCGTGCGGACCGCGATGCCGTCGAGCTCGCGGGGCAGGGCGATGTTCTCGAGGGCGGTCAGGCACGCCACGAGGTTCAGCTCCTGGAACACGAACCCGAGGTGGCGCCGGCGCAGCATCGCCAACCGGGCCGCGGACTGGCCCCCCGTCGACTCCCCGGCGATGCGCACCTGCCCCCGCGTGGGCCGGTCAAGGCCGCCGGCGAGGTTCAGCAGTGTGGACTTGCCCGATCCGCTGGGGCCCATCACCGCCACCAGCTCGCCGGGGACGAGGTCGAGGTCCACGTCGCGCAGGGCGGTCACCGCATCGGACCCCTCGCCGTGCACGCGGCACGCGCAGCGCATCTGCAGGAGGGCGGGAACCCTCGGCTCAACGGCCGGGGACAGAGCGGTCATCGGGACTCCTCCAGTGTGGGCGGAACAGGGCCGGCCAGCGCGTCACCCCTCGACGAACGGGGCCGGGGGACGAGCAGCGACGATTCGCACAGGTCGAGCCATCGCAACTCGGCCTCGATGTCGAACAACAGCCGGTCGAGGACCAGCAGCCAGGGTTGGTGCGCGGCCCCCGGGTCGGCCGCCAGCGCCCGACGCTTCACGGCCGTGGCCGCCTGGAGGGCACCCATGCTGGCGGTGCGCTGGGTGTCGATCAGCGCCACGACGTCGGCCTCCGGCGAGCACAGGGCGATGGCCAGCTTGATCGCCAACTCGTCACGCGGTGCCGACGTCCGCGGCACCGGCTGGGCGAACCAGGTCCGGACCTGGGCCCGGCCCTCCCCGGTTATCCGGTAGTGGGCGCGGGCCTGCGCCGGCCCCTGGTGGGGCCCTGGGTCCTCGACCACCGCGAGACCGTCGCGCACCAGGCGGTCCAGGGACTGGTAGACCTGACCGATGTTCAGCGGCCAGGTCCCCCCGGTGCGCTGCTCGAAGGCAAGCCGCAGCTGGTTGCCGTAGGCGCAGTCCTCCGCCAGGAGGGCGAGGAGGCCTGTGCGGATGGACACGTCACTGTTTGTATACCGGGTATTACTCAGCGTCCATACCGAGTATGGGCGGCACCCCTCGGATTCCCCCGTTCGGCCCACGTCGCCTGCGTGGGCCAGCGCGCCGCCCCCTCCTTCACTGCCGACCACCCTCCGCAGCCCCTGCCGAGAGCCACCACCCAGCCTTAGTCGATTCGGTCGAGTGAACCGACCGGATCGACCACGCGTGCGGCCGGGCTCAGCGACCGCGCCAGCGCCTCGCGCGCTCAGCCTGTGCGGCGAGCAGCTCGTCGGCCGGGTAGCCGACCTCCACGAGGGTCAGCGGATGGGCGGGCGCCGTGGCGATCGCCGGGACCCGCCGTGCCCCGGCGAGGAGCTCGGCGGGCCGCCCGACCGGCCAGCGCCCGTCGCCCACGGCGATGAACGCACCCACGAGGCTGCGGACCATCGAATGGCAGAAGGCGTCGGCGCGCACCGAGAACTCCACGGGCGAGGTCGCGGCGGCACTCGGGCCCACCCGGCGCCAGCCGATGTCGTGGACGGTGCGCACGCTGGAGGCACCCTCGCGGGCACGGCAGTAGGCCGCGAAGTCGTGCTCACCGACGAAAGCGGCCGCGGCGGCGTCCATCGCGTGCACGTCGAGGCCCCGCGGATGCCAGAGCACGTGGCCCCGGGTGCGCGGGTCCTGACCGGCGGGGTCGTCGGCCACCAGGTACGAGTAGCGCCGCCACGACGCCGACCAACGCGCGTCGAAGCCCGCCGGAGCAACGCCGACCCGACGCACGCGCAGGTCGGCGGGCAGCAGGCCGTTCAGCCGGCGCCGCAACCGGATGCCCGCCTCGGCCGGGGGGGCCGGCGGGGCCGGTGGATCCCCGGCAGGCGCGCGGCGACCCACCGCGAGCCCCGCCCAGGCGGCGGCAGGGACGTCGCCGTGGCACACCTGGCCCACGGCATGGACCCCGGCATCGGTGCGCCCGGCGACCGCCACCCGCACCGGGGTCCCGTCCGCGACCCGCAGGGTGGCGCGCAGGGCGGCCTCGAGCTCGCCCTGCACGGAGCGCAGGCCCGGCTGGCGGGCCCAGCCGCAGAAGTCCGTCCCGTCGTAGGCCACGTCGAGGCGCAGCCGGAGGACCGCCTGATCCTGGCCCGGGACGCCGATGAGCCCGCCGGGGCCGGATTCCTCCGGCACCCCAGCGGGCTCATCGTGCAGTGTGGTCACGCCTGGGTGGTGTCATCCCCCGCCGGCGCGTGAGCCTCGGCGGTGACATCCTCGACGGCTGCCTCGGCCTCGACAGCCCCGGTCACCTCCGCGGCCTCCTCGCCCACCGGCGCGGCCTCGACGGCCTCGACCGCCGGCGCGGTCGCCACGGAGTCCACGCCCTCGGTGAGCACCGGGGCTGCGTCGGCTGCGGCGGCCTCCTTGACGGCGCGCTTGGTGGCCGCACTGGCCTCGGCGACGACCTGCTCGGCCAGCGGCTCGCACAGCTCGATCACGGCCATGGGGGCGTTGTCGCCCTTGCGCGGCCCGATCTTGGTGATCCGCGTGTAGCCACCGGGACGGTTGGCGAAGCGGGGACCGATCTCGTCGAACAGGGTGTGCACGACGGACTTGTCACGGATGACGGTCATCACCTGGCGGCGGGCGTGCAGGTCACCGCGCTTGGCGAAGGTGATCATCCGCTCGGCCAGCGGCCGGACTCGCTTGGCGCGGGCCTCGGTCGTGGTGATCGCACCGTGCTCGAAGAGCGCCGTGGCGAGGTTGGCAAGCATGAGCCGCTCGTGGGCCGGGCTGCTGGCCAGACGGGGGCCCTTGGTGGGCGTGGGCATAGTTCCTGACTCCTGTGTTCCTGGGTTCCGGCGGGGGCGCGCAGCTCAGAGCTGCTCGTCCTCGGCGAAGTCCCCGTCCTCTTCGTCCTCGTAGGCCGGCACGAATCCGGCAGGGCTGTCCTTGAGCGCCAGGCCAAGGGAGCGCAGCTTGTCCTTGACCTCCTCGATCGACTTGCTGCCGAAGTTGCGGATGTCCATCAGGTCCGCCTCGCTGCGGCTGATGAGCTCACCCACGGTGTGGATGCCCTCACGCTTGAGGCAGTTGAAGGAGCGCACCGTCAGGTCCAGCGACTCGATCGGGGTGGACAGCTGCTCGGCGACCAGCTCGTCGGCCGGCGACGGGCCGATGTCGATGCCCTCGGCGTTCACGTTGAGCTCGTGGGCCAGGCCGAAGAGCTCCACCAGGGTCTTGCCGGCGGAGGCCACGGCGTCGGCCGGGCTCATGCACGGCTTGGTCTCGACGTCGACGATGAGCTTGTCGAAGTCGGTGCGCTGCTCGACGCGGGTCGCCTCCACCTTGTAGGTGACCTTGAGCACCGGCGAGTAGATCGAGTCGACCGGGATCCTGCCGATCTCCTGGCCGGGCACCTTGTTGGCCGCCGCGGTCACGTAGCCGCGGCCACGCTCGACGACGAGCTCGATCTCGAGCTTGCCCTTGGCGTTCACGGTGGCCAGGTGCAGCACCGGGTTGTGGACCTCCACGCCGGCCGGCGGGGCGATGTCGGCGGCGGTGACGACGCCGGGGCCCTGCTTGCGCAGGTACATCACCACGGGCTCGTCGTGCTCGGAGGAGACGACGAGCTCCTTGAGGTTGAGGATGATCTCGGTGACATCCTCCTTGACGCCCGGGATGGTGGTGAACTCGTGGAGCACACCGTCGATCCGGATGCTGGTGACGGCCGCACCGGGGATGCTCGACAGGAGCGTCCGGCGCAGGGAGTTCCCCAGGGTGTAGCCGAAGCCCGGCTCGAGGGGCTCCAGGACGAACCGCGAACGGTGGTCGCTGACGCGCTCCTCGGTGAGGGTCGGACGCTGGGCAATAAGCACGGGTTACCGGTCCTTTCCGCGGCGCCCACCATTTGACGCCGCGCGCTGCATTGAGCCTGCGGTAGGAGTCGGGCGGCGGCGGGGCCGCCACCCGACGAGGGGTTACTTCGAGTACAGCTCGACGATCAGCTGCTCCTGGACGGCGGTGTCGATGACAGCGCGCTCGGGAACCGCGTGCACGAGGATGCGCATCTGGTTGGGCGAGACCTCGAGCCAGGCAGGCACCGGGCGCTCGCCGGCCTCGGCGTGGGCGACCACGAACGGGGTCAGCTCGCGCGAGGACGGGCGCACCTCGACGATGTCCGACGGGGAGACCCGGTAGCTCGGGATGTCGACCTTCTTGCCGTTGACCATGATGTGGCCGTGGCCGACGAGCTGGCGGGCCATGTCGCGGCTCTTGGCGAACCCACCGCGGTACACGACGTTGTCCAGGCGGGTCTCGAGGATCTTCAGCAGGTTCTCACCGGTCTTGCCCTGCTTGCGCTGGGCCTCCTCGTAGTAGCCGCGGAACTGCTTCTCCAGGACGCCGTAGATGCGCGCGCACTTCTGCTTCTCGCGCATCTGCAGCAGGTACTCGCTGTCCTTGGTCCGGCCGCGGCCGTGCTGGCCGGGCGGGAACGGGCGCAGCTCGATGGGGCACTTGGGCCCCTCGCACTTGGCACCCTTGAGGAACAGCTTGGTCTTCTCGCGGCGGCAGCGCTTGCAGTCCGCCCCTGTGTAACGGGCCATGATCGTGTATTCCTTCGGTCAGACGCGGCGGCGCTTGGGCGGGCGGCAGCCGTTGTGGGCCATGGGGGTGACGTCGGAGATCGAGCCGACCTCCAGGCCGGTCGGCCTGCAGCGACCGGATCGCGGTCTCGCGGCCGGAGCCGGGACCCTTCACGAAGACGTCGACCTTCTTCATCCCGTGCTCCATGGCACGACGGGCGGCGGCCTCGGCGGCCAGCTGCGCGGCGAACGGGGTCGACTTGCGCGAGCCCTTGAACCCGACCTGGCCGCTGGAGGCCCAGGCGATCACCGCACCCGAGGGGTCGGTGATGGACACGATCGTGTTGTTGAACGTCGACTTGATGTGCGCGTGGCCATGGGCCACGTTCTTCTTCTCCTTGCGGCGGACCTTGGACTTGGCCGCGCTCTGGCGAGTCTTGGGAGGCATTGCGTTCCTTTGCTTGAGGTCGTCGGTCCGCTGGCCGGCGCGGGTGCGCCTGCGGCAGGGGTGCCCCTGCCCGGACCAGTCGGACTACTTCTTGCCGGCCTTCTTCTTGCCGGCGACCGTCTTGCGGGGACCCTTGCGGGTACGGGCGTTGGTGTGCGTGCGCTGCCCGCGCACGGGCAGGCCCCGGCGGTGCCGGATGCCCTGGTAGCAGCCGATCTCCACCTTGCGGCGGATGTCGGCAGCCACCTCGCGGCGCAGGTCGCCCTCGACCTTGAGGTTGCCCTCGATGTAGTCGCGCAGCGGCACCAGCTCGGTGTCGGTGAGGTCCTTCACGCGCGTGTCGGGGTTGACCCCGGTGGCGGTGAGGATCTCCTTGGCGCGGGAACGGCCAATGCCATAGATGTAGGTGAGCGCCACCTCGACGCGCTTGTCGCGCGGGAGGTCGACGCCGACGAGACGTGCCATCGGGTGAGGATCCTTCTTCCTGTTGTCCCCGGAGGTTTGCCACGCGCGACCGGTCCCACCCCCCTTCGAGGTGGGTCCCCGGCCTCCGGGCCGGGGGTGACGTCCCCTGGGGCCCTGGCTGGGGCCCACCCGAGGGGGGACGGGATCACGCGTTGTTCTGTTGTGGCCCCCACACCGCCGCGAGGCGGGTGGGACGCGCCCGGGTGGGCGCGCTGCCGGTGGTGCGGGTCGTGCTCGTGGCGACGACTGCGCGATCAGCCCTGGCGCTGCTTGTGCCGGGGGTTCTCGCAGATCACCATCACGCGACCGTGACGGCGGATCACCTTGCAGTTGTCGCAGATCTTCTTGACGCTGGGCTTGACCTTCATCGCTCTTTCCTCGCAGCCTTCACCGCCGGTACCAACCGGGGGTCGTGTGAGTCACTTGTACCGGTAGACGATCCGTCCGCGGGTCAGGTCGTAGGGCGAGAGCTCCACGACGACCCGATCATCGGGCAGGATGCGGATGTAGTGCTGGCGCATCTTGCCGCTGATGTGGGCCAGGACCTTGTGGCCGTTGTCGAGCTCCACCCGGAACATGGCGTTCGGGAGGGACTCGCGGATCGTGCCCTCGAGTTCGATGGCACCGTCTTTCTTGGCCATAGGCGTCTGGTACACCACACTTTGCTGCTCGCAGGCTGCACTCGGTCGGGACGATCGAGTCGGACGTGGCTGCGGGTGGCCTGGGCCAGGGGACCCGCACCCCCGGAGAACAGGGGCGTGCACACGCAGCGCTTGACAAGTCTACGGGCTGGGCGCCCCCATGACCAAAACGACGGCGGATAGTACCCCTCGCATCGGCCCGATCCCCGGCGGCGGCACGCCGGTGCGGCTCAGATCACGGAGAAGTAGCTGTCGACGGCCCGGTCGACGCTGTCCTCCGTCAGCATCGGGGGCTCACCACGGTAACGGGCCTCGTGCAGGATCTGCAGGACGAGGTCGCGCGGGTGGCAGAACCGCATGGGCCGGCTCTCCCGGCGGAAGTGCCAACTGACCAGATGGTCGACCGCCGCCGGCATGACGACCACGCCGAGGTCGGCCGCGACCGCGTCGACCAGCGCGCGGAACTGGCCCTCCGTGGGGTCTGGCACCGGGATCTTGTACGGGATCCGGCGCAGGAACGCCTCGTCGACGAGGTCGCGGGGCTCGAGGTTGGTCGAGAAGACGACCAGCTGGTCGAACGGCACCTGGATCTTCTGACCGCTGTTGCAGGCTGCTAGGAAGTCGTAGCCGCTTCTCCAGCGGCACGATCCAGCGGTTGAGCAGGTCCTCGATGCGCATCCGCTGGCGGCCGAAGTCGTCGATCACCAGCGTGCCGCAGTTGCTCTTGAGCTGCAGCGGCGCCTCGCTGATGCCCGTGTGCGGGTTGGTGCGCATCTCGAGCTGGTCCATGGTGAGCTCGCCGCCGACGATGACGGTCGGCCGCTCGATGCGCACCCAGCGCGCGTCCATCGGCGGCTCCCGAGCACGCCGGCTCGTCCGTCGGTGGCGACCTCCTCGTGAATCTCGGGGTCGAAGAGGCGCACGATCTCGCCGTCGACGCCGATGGCGCGCGGAATCCAGATGTAGCTGCCGAAGCAGCGGGTGATCCGCTCGGCGATGCTGGTCTTGCCGTTGCCGGGGGAGCCGTAGAGGAACATGCCGCGGCCCGAGTTGATCGCCGGGCCCAGCCTGTCGAGGATCGCGCGGTCGAGCAGGAGGCCCGCGAAGGCGGCCTCCAGGTCGGCCTCGGTCGGCGTGCGATCCGTGATCCCCTGGGCCACCACGGAGTCGATGTAGTCCTCGAGGCCCACGGGCGCCGCGCCGAAGTAGGTGCAGCGATGGGCCAGGCGTCGGGCGCTGTCCCTGCCGTGGTCGGTGATCTGGTACAGGAAGTCGTTGGCGCCGGAGGAGCCGCGGTAGGCCACCAACCGAGTGTCCTTGAGCCGGGTCAGGCACTCGGCGACCAGCGGGTAGGGCAGCTTGACCTGGTCACTGATCGCCCATCCGCTCGCGTCGCCCCGAGCGGCGAGGAACTTGAGGATCAGGGCCTCGACCTCGCTGTCGGTCAGGCCCGCCTCGCGAAGTGACACCGGCTCGGCTGGCGCGAAGGGCTCGAGCGCGATGGTGCTGCCGAGCATGGACGTGTCCCCTCCCTGGAGCGGGCCCGGACGGGCCCGTGCGAGCGGATGGACTCTAACCCACGGTCGGCGTCCACCCCACGGCCAGCATGCCGCCGCAAGACCGGCCTGTAACCCCCGGTGACGGTAATCACCCGTTCAGAGCATCCCCGCAGCGGCTGTGCGTGCGATCACCCCAGGTGACCGGGGGCGACCCCGAGGGCGGCCAGCCCAGACACCCCGCCGTCGTGGGCGGTCAGCACGACCGGCCCGGAGTCGGTCAGGGCCACGGAGTGCTCCCAGTGCGCCGAGATCGAGCCGTCGATCGTGGCCACCGTCCAGTCGTCATCGAGCACCGTCACCTCGTCGGACCCGAGGGTGACCATCGGCTCGATGGCCAGGGCCATCCCCGCGCGCAGCACCGGCCCCCGCCCGGGTGGCCCGACGTGGGCCACCGAGGGCTCCATGTGCATGGCCGAGCCGATCCCGTGCCCGACGTAGTCGCGCACGATGCCGTAGCGACCACCCAGCGCCGACTCGCAGCGGCGCCGATGTCCGACAGTCGCCCGCCCACCAGGGCCCTGGCGATGCCGGCCCACAGGGCGCGCTCCGTGGCCGCGGAGAGCTCGGCGAGCTCGTCGCTGACGCCACCGACCGCGACGGTGATGGCGGCGTCGCCGTGCCAGCCGTGGACGATCGCCCCGCAGTCGATGGAGATCAGGTCGCCCTCGCGCAGCACCCGGGTGCCGGGGATGCCGTGCACGACCTCGTCATTGACCGAGGTGCAGATGACCCCGGGGAAGCCGTGGTAGCCCTTGAAGTTCGAGCGGGCGCCGGCATCGGCGATGTACTGCGCGGCCACCGCGTCGAGCTGGGCGGTGCTCACCCCGGGGGCGACGGCGGCACGCGTGGCATCCAGGGCGCCGGCCACCACCAGCCCGGCGGCACGCATGTGTGCCAGCTGCTCGGCGTCCTTGATCTCGATGCGCGTCCTGCGACCCAGCATGCGCGCTACCGCAGCGCCGCCAGGACGCGGTCGCGGATGTCCTCGATGGTGCCCATGCCGTCCACGCGCAGCAGGATCCCCTTGTCGGCGTAGACCCGGGTCAACGGCTCGGTCTGCTCGGCGTAGACCTCCATGCGCCGGCGGATGACCTCCTCGGTGTCGTCGGCGCGACCCTGCTCCGCGGCCCGCTTGAGCAGGCGGCCGACGACCTCGTCGGTGTCCACGGTGAGCTCCACGACCGCGTCGATCTTGAGGCCGACGTCGTCGAGCATCTCGTCGAGGACGGCGACCTGGTCCAGCGTGCGCGGGTAGCCGTCGAGCAGGAACCCGTCGGCCGCGTCGGGCTGGGCCAGGCGGTTGCGCACCATGGCGTTGGTGATCCGGTCCGGGACGTAGTTGCCGCGGTCCATGTACATGCCGGCGGCGATACCCAGGGGTGTGCCCTGGGCCAGGTGGCTGCGGAAGATCTCCCCGGTGGAGATGTGCGGAATGCCCAGCTGCTCGGACACGACGACGGCCTGTGTCCCCTTGCCCGCCCCCGGGGGGCCCATGAGCACGATGCGCATCAGCGGAGGAACCCTTCGTAGTTGCGTTGCTGCAGCTGGCTCTCGATCTGCTTCACCGTGTCGAGGCCGACGCCCACCATGATCAGGAGGCTGGTGCCACCGAAGATGAAGTTCCCGGAGACCCCGAGCCCGTTGAAGGCGAACACCGGGATCACCGCGATGAGCGCAAGGTACACCGACCCGGGCAGCGTGAGTCGGCTGAGCACGTAGTCGAGGTACTCGGCAGTCGGCCGACCGGCACGGATGCCGGGGATGAACCCGCCGTACTTCTTCATGTTGTCGGCCACCTCGGTCGTGTTGAAGGTGATCGCGACGTAGAAGTAGGTGAAGAAGATGACCAGCGCGGAGAAGACCAGCAGGTACAGCGGCTCGGTGCCGCTCTGGAAGTGGCGCTGGATGAACTGCGAGATCGAGCTGGTCGAGTCGGTGAGCTGCACGAAGAGGGTCGGGATGAACAGCAGCGACGAGGCGAAGATCACCGGGATGACGCCGGCCATGTTGACCTTGAGGGGGATGTAGGTCGAGGTGCCGCCGTACATCTTGCGGCCCACCATCCGCTTGGCGTACTGCACCGGGATCCGGCGCTGGCCCTGCTCAACGAAGACCACAGCCATGATCACGAAGAACCCGACCAGCAGGGTCATCCCGGTGGCGAACGGGCCCTTGGTGGCCCAGATGCTGCTGATCTGGGAGGGGAACGAGGAGATGATCGAGGTGAAGATCAGCAGGGACATCCCGTTGCCGACGCCCCGGTCGGTGATCAGCTCGCCGAGCCACATGATCACGGCGGTGCCGGCCGTCATGGTCATGATCATGGTGACGATCGTGAGCATGTTGTCGTCGGGGATCAGCTCGGCCGAGCAGCCCTGGAACAGCTGGCCGGGCACCCGGGCCAGGGCGATGATGCCCGTGGACTGCAGGATCGCCAGGGCGATGGTCAGGTACCGGGTGTACTGCGTGATGGTCGCCTGGCCGGACTGGCCCTCCTTCTTCAGGGCCTCGAGCCGCGGGATCACCACCGTCATCAGCTGCAGGATGATGCTCGCCGTGATGTAGGGCATGATCCCCAGCGCGAAGATCGACAGCTGCAGCAGCGCCCCGCCGGAGAAGAGGTTGATCAGCCCGTAGAGGGAGTTGCCCTCGACGCTGGCGATGCACGACTGCACCGCCGAGTAGTCCACACCGGGGGTCGGGGTCACCGAGCCCAGCCGGAACAGCGCGATGATGCCCAACGTGAAGAGCAGCTTCTTGCGCAGGTCCGGCGTGCGGAAGGCCGAGGCGAACGCGGACAGTTGCACGACAATCCTCCTGATGGCGCCCATGACCGTGCGCCAGACCGGCACAGCCTAACAGCCAGCCAGAATCGCACCGAACCGCACGATTCCGCGCCCGCCCCGCCGAGTCCCCGCCCCGGCCACGCCCCACCCCACCCGGCCCCCCGACGGCGCTGCACGCCGCCAGACCCTCCGCGAAGGGCCCGATCCTCCGCGGCAACAGGCAGGGTCGCGCCCTTCGCGAAGGGTCCACGGGGTGGAGGTGGGGCCGGGTGGGCCGGGCCGGGCAGAGGTGGGGTGGGGCGGGTGGGATGTGGACGGGGTGAGGTGAGGGCGGAGTCGGGACGTGCAGAAGGGCCGTCGACCCTGGTGGGTGACGGCCCTTCGGCGTGTGAGTGGGTCAGGCGGTCGTGACTGAGCCGCCCGCGGCCTCGATCTTGGCCTTCGCCGCGTCCGAGGCGGCGTCGACCGTGATGTTCAGTGCCACGGCCAGCTCGCCGGTGCCCAGCACCTTGACCGGCTCGCCCTTGCGCACCGCGCCCTTGGCGACCAGGTCATCGACCGTCACGTCGCCGCCGTTGGGGTACAGCGACGCCAGCGCGGCGACGTTGACCACCTGGAAGGCGACCTTGTTGTTGTTCTTGAAGCCCTTGAGCTTGGGCAGCCGCATGTGCAGCGGCATCTGCCCGCCCTCGAAGGACGCCGGGACCTGGTAGCGGGCCTTGGTGCCCTTGGTGCCGCGGCCCGCGGTCTTGCCGCGCTTGCCGGCCTCGCCGCGACCGACGCGGGTCTTGTCGGTCTTGGCGCCCGGTGCGGGGCGCAGGTGATGGACCTTGAGGGTCATGTCAGTCGACCTCCTCGACGGTCACCAGATGGGGCACCGCCCTGGCCATCCCGAGGATCTCGGGACGGTTCTGCTTGATAACGACATCGTGGATCCGCTTCAGGCCCAGGGAACGGACGCTGTCCTTCTGCACCTGGGTGCAGCCGACGAGCCCGCGGACCTGCGTGATCTTCAACTGGGCGGCCATCAGGCGACGACCTCCTGGGCCTTGCCCGCGTTCATGGCGCGGATCAGGGCGGCGGGGGCGACGTCCTCCAGCGGAAGGCCACGGCGCGCGGCCACGGCCTCGGGGCGCTCGAGCATCTTCAGGGCGGCGACCGTCGCGTGCACGATGTTGATCGCGTTCGACGAGCCCATCGACTTGCTGAGCACGTCGTGGACGCCGGCGCACTCGAGCACGGCGCGCACCGGGCCACCGGCGATCACGCCGGTACCGGGGGCGGCCGGGCGCAGCATGACCACGCCTGCCGAGTCCTCGCCCGTGACGGGGTGCGGGATGGTGCCCTGGACCCGCGGGACCTCGAAGAAGTGCTTCTTGGCCTCCTCGACGCCCTTGGCGATGGCCGCGGGCACCTCCTTGGCCTTGCCGTACCCGACGCCCACGTGGCCATCGCCGTCGCCCACCACGACCAGCGCGGTGAAGCTGAACCGACGACCACCCTTGACGACCTTGGCGACGCGGTTGATCGCGACGACGCGCTCGACGAATGCGGACTTCTCCTCGCGGGGGGCCCGATCGTCGCGGCGGCCGCGACGCTCTCCTGAGCCGCCGGCGGCACCCTCACCGGGACCGCCTGTGCGACGCTGAACTCCAGCCATTGGTGTGTGTCCTCTTCCTCGTCAGAAGGCCAGGCCGGCGTCGCGTGCGCCGTCGGCCAGGGCCGCAACGCGACCGTGATACTTGTTGCCACCACGGTCGAAGACGACCGTCTCGATGCCGGCAGACTTGGCACGCCCGGCGACCAGCTCGCCGACCTTGCGGGCCTTGGCGCTCTTGTCCCCGGAGTCCGCACGCAGGTCGGGCTCCATCGTCGACGCCCACGCCAGCGTGGTGCCGGTGGTGTCGTCGACGACCTGCACGAACAGGTGCCGCGCGGAGCGGTTGACCACCATGCGCGGACGCAGCGGGGTTCCGGAGACCTTCTTGCGCACGCGCAGGTGGCGGCGGGACCGCCCGACCCGGGTCTTGCTCCCGGAGCCGATCTTGGTTGCGACAGCCATGGTCTACCGACCTGCCTTTCCGGCCTTGCGGCGAATGATTTCGCCCTCGTAGCGCACGCCCTTGCCCTTGTACGGGTCGGGCTTGCGCAGCTTGCGCAGGTTCGCGGCGACCTCGCCGACCTGCTGCTTGTCGATCCCGGAGACCGAGAACCGGGTGGGGTTCTCGACCGCGAAGGTGATCCCCTCGGGGGCGGGGATGACCACCGGGTGGCTGAAGCCGAGCGCGAACTCGAGGTCCGAGCCCTTGGCGGCGACGCGGTAGCCGGTACCGACGATCTCGAGCTTCTTGGTGTAGCCCTCGGTCACGCCGGCGACCATGTTGGCCACCAGGGTGCGGGTCAGGCCGTGCAGCGAGCGCGCGACGCGCTCGTCGTTGGGGCGGGTCACGGCCAGGGTGCCGTCCTCAGCGCGCTCCACCGCGATGGGCGCGGGGACGGTGTGGCACAGCGTGCCCTTGGGGCCCTTGACGGTCACCTCGGCGCCGTCGATGGTCACCTCGACGCCGGCCGGGATCGTGATCGGAAGTCGTCCGATGCGGGACATGGTGGGGCTCCCTTACCAGACGTAGGCGAGGACTTCCCCGCCCACTCCCTTGGCCTGGGCCTGCCGATCAGTCAGCAGGCCGGTGGACGTGGAGATGATCGCGATGCCCAGGCCGCCGAGCACGCGCGGCATGGCCGAGCTCTTGGCGTAGACACGCAGGCCGGGCTTGCTCACGCGGCGCAGGCCGGCGATCGAGCGCTCCCGGTTGGGGCCGTACTTCAGCGTGACGACCAGCGTCTGGCCGACCGGGGCATCCTCGACGGCGAAGTCGGCGATGTAGCCCTGGGCCTTGAGGATCTCGGCGATCCCCAGCTTGATCTTGGAGAGGGGCATGGACACGGTCTCGTGGTAGGCCGTGTTCCCGTTGCGGATGCGTGTGAGCATGTCCGCGATCGGGTCTGTCATTGTCATGGCCGTCTGGCCTTTCTCGCCGTGGTATCCGTCCCTGGTGGGGGACCTGCGGCGTTCGGTGGGGGTGGGGACGGGTGGGGTCGCCTACCAGCTGGACTTGGTCACGCCGGGGAGCTCACCGCGGTGGGCCATCTCGCGCACGCAGACACGGCACAGGCCGAACTTGCGGTACACCGAGTGGGGCCGGCCGCAGCGGGTGCAGCGCGTGTAGCCGCGAACCGCGAACTTCGGCTTGCGGGCCTGCTTGTTGATCAGGGCCTTCTTCGCCACGGTCACTTCTCCTTGTAGGGGAAGCCGAGCGCCTTGAGCAGCGCACGACCCTCATCGTCGGTCTTGGCGGTGGTGACCACCGTGATGTCCATGCCGCGCACGCGGTCGATGGCGTCCTGGTCGATCTCGTGGAACATCGACTGCTCGTTGAGGCCGAAGGTGTAGTTGCCGTTGCCGTCGAACTGGCCCGGGTTCAGCCCGCGGAAGTCGCGGATGCGGGGCAGCGCGATGCTCAGCAGGCGGTCCAGGAACTCCCACATGCGGTCCCCGCGCAGCGTCACGTGGCAGCCGATCGGCATGCCCTCGCGCAGCTTGAACTGGGCGATCGACTTGCGGGCCTTGGTCACCTGCGGCTTCTGGCCGGTGATCGCGGTCAGGTCGCGGATGGCGCCCTCGATCAGCTTGGAGTCACGCGCGGCCTCGCCGACGCCCATGTTCACCACGATCTTGACCAGGCCGGGGACCTGCATCACGTTGTCGTAGTCGAACTCGGTGCGCAGCGCGGGCAGGATCTCCTCGCGGTAGCGCGCCTTCAGGCGCGGCATCGCCGTCTCGGTCTGGGTGCTCATCAGATGTCCTCACCGGAGCGCTTGGCGACTCGCACGTTGCGCTCGGCCGTGTACGTGGTGCCGTCGGCACGCTTCTTCTCGACGGTCTCCCGGCGGGAGCCGACGCGCGTGGGCCGCTTGGTGTCCGGGTCGACGAGCATCACGTTGGAGACGTGGATCGCGGCCTCCTGCGTGATGATGCCGCCGGTCTTGGCCCCGCGCGCGGACTGGCCCACCTTGGTGTGCTTCTTCACGCGGTTGACGCCCTCGACGAGGACCTTGTCGCGGTCGGGGTAGACCACCAGGACGGTGCCGGTCAGGCCCTTGTCCTTGCCGGAGATGACCTGGACGGTGTCACCCTTGCGGATCTTGGCCATCACAGCACCTCCGGGGCCAGCGAGATGATCTTCATGTACTTCTTCTCGCGCAGCTCACGGCCGACGGGCCCGAAGATGCGGGTCCCGCGGGGCTCGCCGTCACCCTTGAGGATCACAGCCGCGTTCTCGTCGAAGCGGATGTAGGACCCGTCGGGACGGCGGCGCTCCTTGGAGGTGCGCACGACGACGGCCTTCACGACCTCGCCCTTCTTGACGTTGCCGCCGGGGATGGCGTCCTTGACCGTGGCCACGATGACATCACCGATGCCCGCGTAGCGTCGACCCGAGCCGCCGAGGACACGGATGCACAGAAGTTCCTTGGCACCCGTGTTGTCGGCGACGCGCAGTCGCGACTCCTGCTGAATCACGTTCTTCTCCTGATCGTCGTGCCGGTTCTCGCGGGATTGGCCCCACGAGCCTGGCCGAACTGACTTACTTGGCCTTCTCGAGGATCTCCACCACGCGCCAGCGCTTGGTCGCCGACAGCGGGCGGGTCTCCATCACCAGGACACGGTCGCCGATGCCGGCGGCATTGGCCTCGTCATGCGCCTTGAGCTTGGAGGTGCGCCGCACCACCTTGCCGTACAGCGGGTGGGTGAAGCGGTCCTCGACAGCGACGACGACGGTCTTGTCCATCTTGTCGCTGACGACATACCCCTCGCGGGTCTTGCGGTAACCCCGGGTGGCCTCATCGGTCCCGGACGTGTTCGGCGTCACAGCCTCATCCTTCGTGCTCATGCTCCGGCACCCTTCGCCTCGGCGGCGGGCTCGTCGGTGATGCCCAGCTCGCGCTCGCGCATCACGGTGTAGATGCGCGCGATGTCCTTCTTGACCGCGCGCAGGCGACCGTGGCTCTCCAGCTGGCCGGTGGCGGCCTGGAAGCGCAGGTTGAACAGCTCCTCCTTGGCCTCACGCAGCTTGGTCACCAGGTCCTCGGTGTCGTTGTTGCGCAGCTCGCCTGCGGTGGTAGCCATCAGTCCTCACCCACTTCACGCCGGACGATCCGGCACTTCATCGGCATCTTGTGCGCGGCGCGCAGAAGTGCCTCCCGAGCGGTCTTCTCGTCCGGGTAGCTCAGCTCGAACATGACGCGGCCGGGCTTGACGTTGGCCACCCACCACTCGGGCGAGCCCTTGCCGGAGCCCATGCGCGTCTCCGCGGGCTTCTTGGTCAGCGGACGGTCCGGGTAGATGTTGATCCACACGCGCCCACCACGGCGGATGTGCCGGGTGATGGCGATACGTGCGCTCTCGATCTGGCGGTTGGTCACGTACGAGTGCTCCAGGGCCATCAGGCCGTACTGGCCGAACGTCACCTGGGTGCCACCGGTGGCCTGGCCGTGACGGTCAGGGCGGTGCTGCTTGCGGTGCTTGACCCGACGGGGGATCAGCATGGTCCTCAGGCCTCCGTTCCGGTGGTCGCCGGCGCAGCAGCGGCGGCGACCTGCTCGCGACGGGGTCGGCCGGTGGCCGGACGGCGGGCCTGGCCCAGGCGGTTGGCCGCGGCAGCAGCCTCACGCTCGGCCTTGGTGCCGGTCACGTCGCCCTTGTAGATCCACACCTTCACGCCGATGCGCCCGAAGGTGGTGCGGGCCTCGTAGAAGCCGTAGTCGATGTCGGCACGCAGCGTGTGCAGCGGGACGCGGCCCTCGCGGTAGAACTCCGAGCGCGACATCTCCGCACCGCCGAGGCGGCCCGAGCACTGCACCCGGATGCCCTTGGCGCCGGACTTCATCGTGGTCTGCATGCCCTTGCGCATGGCGCGACGGAACGACACGCGGCTCGAGAGCTGCTCGGCGATGCCCTGGGCCACCAGCTGCGCGTCGAGCTCGGGCTGCTTGACCTCGAGGATGTTGAGCTGCACCTGCTTGCCGGTGAGCTTCTCGAGATCGCCGCGGATGCGCTCGGCCTCCTGGCCGCGGCGACCGATGACGATGCCCGGACGCGCGGTGTGGATGTCCACCCGCACGCGGTCGCGGGTGCGCTCGATGTCGACGTGGCTGATGCCGGCGCGCTCCATGCCCTTGCTGAGCAGCTTGCGGATGGCGACGTCCTCGGCCACGTAGTCGCGGTAGCGCTGGCCGGGCTTGGTCGAGTCGGCGAACCAACGGCTTGCGAAGTCCGTGGTGATGCCGAGTCGGAACCCGTGCGGGTTCACTTTCTGGCCCATGGGGTCAGCCCTTCTTCACGGTCGCAGGACGCTCTGCGACGACGACGGTGATGTGGCTCGTGCGCTTCTTGATCCGGTAGGCACGGCCCTGGGCCCGGGGGCGGAACCGCTTCATGGTCGGACCCTCGTCGACGTAGGCCTCGCAGACGTACAGCGTCGACACATCGGTGTGCTGGTGGTTGTTGACGGCGTTGGCGATGGCGCTGTCGAGCACCTTGCCGACCGGCTCGCTGGCACCCTGCGGTGCGAACTGGAGCACGGCCTGCGCCTGCGCAGCCGGCAGTCCACGAATGAGGTCCACCACTCGGCGGGCCTTCATGGGCGTGACACGGACGTACCGCGCCTGGGCCCTGGCTTCCATCGCTTTCCCCTTGCTCTCTTGTGTGCTCTTCGTCGGAAGGTGCCGAGCGCCTAGCGGCGCTTGGCCTTCCGGTCGTCCTTGACGTGCCCGCGGAAGGTGCGGGTGGGGGCGAACTCGCCCAGCTTGTGGCCGACCATGTTCTCGGTGACGAACACCGGAACGTGCTTGCGACCGTCGTGCACGGCGATGGTGTGCCCGAGCATCTCGGGGACGATCATCGACCGACGCGACCACGTCTTGATCACTGTCTTGGTCCCGGCCGTGTTCTGGGCGTCCACCTTGTTGGCAAGGTGGTCGTCCACGAAGGGACCCTTCTTCAGACTGCGTGGCATGTCTATCCTCAGCGCTTCTTGCCGGTCTTGCGACGGCGGACGATGAACTTGTCGGAGGCCTTGTGCGCCTTGCGGGTGCGGCCCTCGGGCTTGCCATTGGGGTTGACCGGGTGGCGACCACCGGACGTCTTGCCCTCGCCACCACCGTGCGGGTGATCGACCGGGTTCATCGCCACGCCACGCACGGTCGGGCGCTTGCCCTTCCAGCGCATGCGCCCGGCCTTGCCCCAGTTGATGTTCGACTGCTCGGCGTTGCCGACCTCGCCGATGGTCGCGCGGCAGCGGGCGTCGACGTTGCGGATCTCGCCGGAGGGCATGCGCAGCTGGGCGTAGGGGCCGTCCTTGGCCACCAGCTGGACGCTGGCACCGGCCGAGCGGGCGATCTTGGCCCCGCCACCCGGGCGCAGCTCGACGGCGTGGATCACGGTGCCGACGGGGATGTTGCGCAGCGGGAGGTTGTTGCCCGGCTTGATGTCGGCCGACGGGCCGGTCTCGACACGGTCACCCTGCTTGAGCTTGTTGGGCGCCACGATGTAGCGCTTCTCGCCGTCGGCGAAGTGCAGCAGCGCGATGCGGGCGGTGCGGTTCGGGTCGTACTCGATGTGAGCGACCTTGGCCGGCACGCCGTCCTTGTCGGAGCGCTTGAAGTCGATGACCCGGAAGGCGCGCTTGTGCCCGCCGCCCTGGTGCCGGGTGGTGATCCGGCCCGAGTTGTTCCGGCCGCCCTTCTTGGGCAGCGGCTCGACCAGCGACTTCTCCGGCACCGACCGGGTGATCTCCACGAAGTCGGCAACGGACGAGCCACGACGGCCCGGCGTTGTCGGCTTGTACTTGCGGATTCCCATGAGTTTCCTCGTTCTGCTCTGGTTGCCCGGTCAGGAGACCGGACCGCCGAAGATGTCGATGCGGTCGCCGGCGGCCACGGAGACGATCGCGCGCTTGGTGCTCGCCCGGCGGCCGAAGCCCCGGCGGGAGCGCACACGCTTGCCCTCGCGGTTCTGGGTGTTCACGGACAGGACCTTGACGCCGAAGACCTTCTCCACGGCGATCTTGATCTCAGTCTTGTTGGCATCGGGATCGACGAGGAACGTGTACTTGTTCTCGTCGAGAAGCCCGTAGCTCTTCTCGGAGATGACCGGGGCGATCAGCACGTCCCGGTGGTCGCTGACCCTCATTCGGCCGACTCCTTCTCACTGTCGATCTGCGCCAGGGCCTCGGCCTCGGTGGAGGTGGCCACGGCCTTGGCGCCCTTGCCGCGGGTCGGACCCGCCAGGAACGCCTCGAGCGCGCCGGAGGTGAAGACCACGTCGTCGCTGCAGAGCACGTCGTAGGTGTTGAGCTGGTCAGCGACCAGCACGTGCACGCCGGCGACGTTGCGCAGGCTCTTCCAGCCCAGCACGTCGTCGCGCTCCACGACGACCAGCAGGTTCGGCGGTCGGTGATCGCGCGAGGTCGCCGGGCGCCCTTGGTCGAGGGCAGCTCGCCCTCGACGACGGCGCTGAGCACGTGCACGCGGCCGTTGCGGGCCCGGTCGGACAGGGCCCCGCGCAGGGCGGCGGCCTTCATCTTCTTGGGCGTGCGCTGCTCGTAGTCGCGCGGCGTCGGGCCGTGCACCACGCCACCACCGGTGAACTGCGGTGCGCGGGTCGAGCCCTGGCGGGCGCGGCCGGTGCCCTTCTGCTTGTAGGGCTTGCGACCACCACCGCGGACCTCGCCGCGGGTCTTGGTGTCGTGCGTGCCCTGGCGTGCCGCGGCCAGCTGGGCCACGACGACCTGGTGGATCAGCGGCACGTTGACCTGCACGTCGAAGACCTCGGCGGGGAGCTCCACCGAACCGGTGGTGCCGCCCGCGGGGGTCAGCACGTCGATGCTCGTCATCGTCATGCCCCCTTCGCAGCCGTACGGACGAAGACCAGGCCACCCTTGGGGCCGGGCACAGCGCCCTTGATGAGGATCAGGCCCTGCTCGGCGTCCACCGCGTGGACGGTCAGGCCCTGGGTGGTCTGGCGCTCGCCGCCCATGCGGCCGGCCATGCGCACACCCTTGAACACGCGACCGGGCGTGGCGCAGGCGCCGATCGACCCGGGCTTGCGGTGGTTGCGGTGCGCACCGTGGCTGGCGCCGACGCCGTGGAAGCCGTGGCGCTTCATCACGCCGGCGAAGCCCTTGCCCTTGGTGGTGCCGACGACGTCGATCGTCTGGCCCGCCTCGAACAGCTCGGCGCTGAGCTCCTGGCCCAGCGTGTAGCTGGCGGCATCTCCGGTGCGGATCTCGACGAGGTGGCGCCGCGGGGTGACCCCGGCCTTGGCGAAGTGCCCGGTCTGCGGCTTGGTCACCTTGCGGGGGTCGATCGCGCCGTAGGCGATCTGGACGGCCTCGTAGCCATCGACCTCGGGGGTGCGCACCTGCGTGACGACGCACGGCCCAGCCTTGACCACGGTGACCGGGACGACGCGGTTGGCGTCGTCCCACACCTGGGTCATGCCGAGCTTCTCGCCCAGGATGCCCTTCACGTTGGTACCCATCTGATGCGTTCCTCTACAGCTTGATCTCGATGTCGACACCGGCCGGGAGGTCGAGTCGCATGAGCGAGTCGACGGTCTTCGGCGTGGGGTCGATGATGTCGATCAGCCGCTTGTGCGTGCGCATCTCGAAGTGCTCGCGGCTGTCCTTGTACTTGTGGGGCGAACGGATGACGCAGTAGACGTTCTTCTCCGTCGGCAGCGGCACCGGGCCGGCAACCTGCGCACCAGTACGCGTCACCGTCTCGACGATCTTGCGCGCCGAGGTGTCGATGACCTCATGGTCGTATGCCTTGAGCCTGATGCGGATCTTCTGTCCCGCCATGGTGGCTTCGCCTGTCCTTCTCTTCCAATGGCCGGAGATCCGGCCGGTGTTCCTGGCTGCCTTCGAATCCGTCCGATGGGGCGCGGCGGCTCAGTGGCCGTCGCGCCCCATCGGCGCGGTGTGGAACTACTTGATGATCTTCGTGACCCGACCGGCGCCGACGGTGCGGCCGCCCTCGCGGATGGCGAAGCGCAGGCCCTCCTCCATCGCGATCGGCTGGATCATGTCGACCTTCATGTTGGTGTTGTCACCAGGCATGACCATCTCGGTGCCCTCGGGGAGGGTCACGACGCCGGTCACGTCGGTGGTCCGGAAGTAGAACTGCGGACGGTAGTTGTTGAAGAACGGCGTGTGCCGTCCGCCCTCGTCCTTGCTCAGGATGTAGACCGCGGCCTCGAACTCCGTGTGCGGGGTCACCGAACCCGGCTTGCACACGACCTGGCCACGCTCGACGTCCTCGCGCTTGATGCCACGAAGCAGCAGGCCCAAACTCGCGGGTTCCCCCACGGGCGCGGGCGTCTCGCTCGGCGCGCCGTCCGCCAGGCGTCGGCGCCAGGCGTAGAAACTCGCCGTGCTGATCCCCGCGGTCCGGCAAAACGCCGCTACCCCCAGTGGGCTGCGTTCGGCACGCGCGATCACGGCTCGCCATCGGGCGCGACTGCGCCGCGTGGGCTTCTCGGTCGTTCCCATCGGTTGCTCCCGTCGTCGTGGATGACGGGCACCATTGTCCGGATCGGGGGCGGGTGAGGAAGGACGCCGCGGGCTTACCGGTTACGTCTACGTCAACCGGCGCGGCGACTACCTCAAGGCGCTGTACTGGGACCGCACCGGCTTCTGTCTGTGGGCCAAGCGCCTGGAGCGCGGGCGCTTCGTCAGCCACTGGCGCGCGACGGCGCACCGGGAGCTGGATGTGACGGGGTTGAAACTGCTGCTCGAAGGCATTGAGCCGGCGCGCCGGCGCCTGCGTTATCAACTGGGTGCGACTCCATCGGGGGCAGGGTAAAATACACCCATGCCCGCCGCGCTGCCTGTTGCCGCCGACCCACCGCCCACCTGGGCGGCCGAGCGCGCGCAATTGCAGGCCCGCATCGCGCAGCTCGAGCACCAACTGGCCTGGTTGCAGCGCCAGATCTTCGGCGAGAAGTCCGAGCGCCGACACCTTGATCCGCCGCCCGAGCAGTTATCCCTGGGCGAGGGGCTGGCCGGTCCCACCCCGGACCCGGCGGCGACCCAGCCGGTAGCCGCCCACACCCGACACCGCGCGACCACGGGCGGGAACGGCGATGAGACGCCGCTGTTCTTCGACCCCGCGCGGGTGCCGGTTGAAGCGATTGAAGTGCCTAACCCCGAGGTCGCCGCACTGGCGCCGCACGCCTACGAGGTCATCGGCGACAAGGACAGCCACCGGCTGGCGCAGCGCCCGGGCAGCTACGTGGTGCTCAAGTACCGCCGCCCGGTGATCAAGCTACGCGAGACGCCAGCGCATCGTGTGCGCCAGCCCCGGCCTGCGGTGTCATCGAGGGCAGCCGCGCTGATGTGAGCTTCGTCGCCGGGGTGCTGATCGACAAGTTCGCCTACCACCTGCCGTTGTACCGCCAGCACCAGCGCCTGGGCTGGCGCCGGCATCACGGTGAGCCGGCGTGGCTGACCCAGCATCGCGCATCAGCGTGGCGCTGCTGCTCGAGCCGATCTGTGCCGCGCAGTTCGCCTCGATCCGTCGACTGCCGGGTCAAGGCCATGGACGAGACCCCGATCAAGGCCGGGCGCGCCGGACCGGGCAAGATGAAAGGCGCCTACTTCTGGCCGATGTACGGCGAACGACGAGGAGGTGTGCTTCCCGTTCTTCGACCGCCGCCGCGCGCCAACACGTGAGCAGGCCTTGGGGCTCAGTCATAGCGAAGGCGCGGTGCTGCTCTCCGATGGCTACAGCGCCTATGCTCAGTACGCGGCCAAGACCGGCATCACCCACGCCCAATGCTGGACACATACCCGGAGGCTATTCTTCGAGCGCGCAACAGGACATCGAGCCCGCGGCCAGCGCCGAGGCGCTCGAGCTCATCGGCGCCCTCTACGCGATCGAGGCCCGCATCCGTGACAGGGACCTCACCGCGGCGCGCAAGCTCGACTACCGCCTCATCCACGCCAAGCCCATCGTCGAGCAATTCTTCGCCTGGGCGAGGCGCAGTTCGAGGCGCAGGGATTGTTACCGAGCAATCCGCTGACCAAGGCCCTGCCCTATGCCCGAGAGCGACGCTGCGGGCTCGAGGTCTATCTCAACGACCCCGATGTCCCCATCGACACCAATCACTCTGGAGCGTGCCCTACGGCCATTCCGATGGGTCGCAAGAATTGGCTGTTCAGCTGGACCGAACTCGGGGCCAAGGACGTGGGCATCGTACAAAGCCTGATCGTCACCTGCCGGCTGCATCAGATCGATCCCTACGACTACCTGGTCGATGTCCTGCAACGCGTCGACCGGCACCCGGCTTCGCAAGTCCATCTGCTCACCCCGCGGCTGTGGAAGCAGCACTTCGCCGCCAACCCGCTGCGCTCGGCCTTGCACAACCTGCCCGCAAAAGCAACGACGCCGTAGAGTTACCGGTTACTTCCTCGCGCAGATCGTCTGGGTCAGTGTGCTTGTTCATAAAGTTGTCGCTTTCGAATCTCATCGACCAATGGTTCACCAATACTTTGATACCGCGACGCGGGCCTTGATCGTCGTTCCGGCCAAGCCCCTTGAGGCCCCTACTGGAGGCCGAGGCTTCAGCCGGGCCAGGGCGCGAAGCGCATCGCCGCCAACCGGCTAAAGCCTCGGCCTCCAGTCTCCCTGCGACTTCGCTGCGGCCGCAAGGATGATCGACGCCGCGACGCGGAAACCGCAATGCCGGACGGCTGCCGGGGGTTCGTCGACCCCGCCGGAAGGCCCGATCCTCACCCGCCCGACGGCAGGCGCCGCAGCAGCGGCTCGATGAGATCCAGCGGCAGCGGGAAGATGATGGTCGATGACTTGTCCCCGGCCACCTCGGTCAAGGTCTCCAGATAGCGCAATTGAATGGCCTGGGGTTGCTGGCCCAGGATGCGCGCGGCCTCGGCGAGCTTCTCGGCCGCCTGCTGTTCACCTTCGGCGTGAATGACCTTGGCGCGGCGCGAGCGTTCCGCCTCGGCCTGGCGGGCGATGGCGCGGATCATCGATTCATCCAGATCCACGTGCTTGATCTCCACATTGGCGACCTTGATCCCCCAGGCATCGGTCTGGGCGTCGAGGATGGTGCGGATGTCGTGATTGAGCCGCTCGCGCTCGGCCAGCATCTCATCCAATTCATGTTGGCCCAGGACCGAGCGCAAGGTGGTCTGGGCGAGTTGGCTGGTGGCATTGCGCACCTCTTCCACCTGAATGATCGACTTCTCCGGATCGATGACGCGGAAATAGACCACCGCATTGACCTTGACCGAGACATTGTCGCGTGAGATCACGTCCTGACTCGGCACGTCCATGACCTGGACCCGCAGGTCCACCTTCACCATCTTCTGGATACCGGGGACCAGCAGGATCAGCCCCGGCCCCTTGACCCCGGTGAAGCGGCCCAGGGTGAAGACGACCCCGCGTTCGTATTCGCGCAGGACCCGCAGGGCAGAGAGGAATAAGACACCGAGGATGATCAGCGGGACGGCGTAGACACCGAAGAACATGGCAGTCACTCCTTGGGTTCGGAAAGGGTCTCGACCAGCAACGTGAGGCCCTCGCGGCCCCGGACCCGGATCGGGGTGCCGCGCGGGATGAGTTGAGGGCTGCGGGCACTCCAGAATCTCACCGCGTACCTGCACGCTGCCCGCGCCCGGGAAGCCTGAGACGGCGGTGCCCAGGGCGCCCAGCAGTTCCTCGGCGCCGGTGGTGACCGGGCGGCGGCGGGCCTTGAGCGCCGTCCCGACGAGCAAGAACAGGAGCAGGGCGCTGGTCACGGCGAGCCCGCCGATCAGCGGGATGGAGATCCCGAGGCCGGGGGCATCGCGATCGATCAGGATCAGTGAGCCGATGACGAAGACCGCGGCCCCGGCCAGGCCCAGGGCGCCGACGCTGGGCACAAAGGCCTCCGCCGTCATCAACCCCAGACCCAGTCCGATCAGTGCCAGGCCCGTCCAGTTGACCGGCAACAACTGGAAGGCATAGAGGGCGAGCAGCAGGCAGACGGCGCCCAGGATGCCGGGCAGCAGGGCGCCCGGGTTGGCGATCTCGTAGACCAGCCCGAAGAAGCCGATCAGGAGCAGGAGATAGGCAACGTTGGGGTCGCTCAGCAGGCCCAGGGGCAGGGCCTCGCGGGGAACGGCGGCCACCGTCCCCGATGCAAACAGCACGGCCAGCAGGGCGGCCAGTGTCAGGCGCCAGGGGCGGATCGGGGTCATGTGACGGGTCTCCGGGTCTTGCTTAAGCGCAAGACTAGACCCAGGCGAGCGGCCCCGCGGGCCGCCTCAGGCCCAGACCAGGACCTCACCCTGGCCGCCGTACCCCAGGTCGCCGAGCCAGCGGCGGACCCGGGTCCCGCGGCCCTGGAGCATCGCGAATGGATCGGCGGTCCCGGCCAGGTCCCGGGTCAGGAGCGTCAGGACGCTCAGGTCCTGGGTGCCGTTGTCGTTGAAGGTCGGCGGCAGGTGCGGTTCCGCGCTCAATAGCAGGGTCCCGCGGCGCATGGCGAACCCGGTGTGGGTGCCGGTGCGGCCAAGGACCAGGATGGTCCCGGCGACCATGCGGGAACCGCAATAGTCCCCGGCGTTACCGGCGATCAGGATCTGACCGCGGCGCTGGTGGTCCCCCACCCGGTCGCCGGCGTTCCCCAGGACCTCGATGCGCCCACCGCGCATCCCGCGCCGCTCCCCGGCGATGGCGGCACCCAGGAGGTCACCCGCGTTCCCGCCGATGCGCAGGGTCCCGCCGGACATGCCGCTGCCGGCGAAGGGTCCGGCGTCGCCGCTGACCGCGATGGTCCCGCCGCGCTGCTGCCGGCCCAGATAGGCCCCACAGCGGCCCTCGATCCGGATGGCGCCCCGGGTCATGCCGGTGCCGATGCCGTCCAGGCGATCGCTGTCGGCGCGGATCAGGAGGTCGTCGGTATCCTCGCCGGACACCGCAAACAGGTCGCCGGTCGCGACCTCCTGGTTACCGACCCACAGGGGCAGGCGGCGGATCGCGTCGACCGACTGGCCCGCCAGCCCGTCCGGCGTGAGTGCCGCGAGGTCGATGCGCGGCAGTGGGGCGGTGATCAATTCCAGGGTTAAAGCGGTCATGTTGAATCCAGGAATCAGTCGACCAATTCACGCAGGTGAAAGTGGTACTGCCCGAGCTTGCCGCCATAGTTGCCGGCGGAGATCCGCACCACGCCCGATTCGGCCCCCAGGCCGCAGACGGCGGCGATGCCGACCCGGGTCGCCGCGCGCACGTCGGCCTCGGTCAGCCCGTTGATGACGATCTCGAGCACCGCGCCGATGTCGGCGTCCAGCCGGGATGGCACCAGACCCCTCAGGGTCGGGCAGAAGGCGTCGTTGGTGGAGGCCATCAGTGCCTTGTACTTGGAGCCGACCTTGGAGCCGGAGCGGGCGATCCCGCCGGGGAAGGGCAGCAGGACATTGGGCAGCCGCCGGATGGCGGTCACCGCGCGCTCGCAGGCGGTGCAGGGCCTGCGGCAGGGTGCGGGCCAGGACCAGGAAGTTGCCGCCGCCCACCGCATCGGTGCGGGCGGTGAACTCCTCGCACAGGAACTCGCCGTCCATCACCGGGACGCGCCAGTAGCGCCGCCCGCCGATCCGCTTGGCGATCTGCCAGCCGTCGCCGAAGTAACGCAGGTTCTTGCCCAGCGGCACCGGCTTTTCGTCGGCCGATCTCCAGAGAGGCCGGAGAAGCAGGCGGTGGTGGGGCAGGTCAGGACGCACTGACCGACACGGCGTTCCACCTGCTTCTCCAGTTCCTTGCCGGACATGGCGAACAGCAGGACGCTGACCCCGGGGCGGCCGTCGGGCGTCTCCTCCGGCGTCAGTTCGGACTCGATCCCGGCCTCGGCCCCGCAGCCGATGACCGAGGTGGCGAAGCCGGTCATGGTCTCACCGGCGATCCGTGCCCAGTGCGGGATCGATCGCCGTGATGATGAGGCGCGCGGCCTTCATGCCGAAGGCCTCGGCGAAGGTGTCCTCGATCTCGATGCCGTTTCGGATCATGCGATACCCCGCGCCCGGCCGACAGGGATGGACGGTGACCGGGCTGCCGATGCCATCGGCCATCTCGGTCTCGGTGATGCGGAAGTTGGCCATGCGGATGCTGTGGTAGCGGTCGAACCAGCGGCCGATGCGGTGTCTCGATGGCGGGGTCGAACGCGGGCCGCACCACCTGGGTGCCGCCCCGCACCACGCGCACCACGGCACCCGTCTTCCACGACCACCTCGCCCCCCTTGAAGACCAGCAGGGGACGGGCGAAGGTCTGTTCCGGATCGCCCAGCGGGCGATAGACGGTGATGTCGGCGCGGGCGCCGGGGCCCAGGTGTCCGCGGTCGGTCGAGGCCCAGGATCCGCGCCGGGGCGGCGCGGGTCATGATGGCGATCTCGTAGAGGCTGTACTCGCGGTCGAGCGAGCCCAGGCAGGACAGGGCGGCGGCCTCCGGATGGATCCGGGCCAGCTGGTCGTTGCGGAAGCTCCGGTCCATCAGCAGCCGGATCAGCTGCGGGTAGCTGGTGAAGGGGGCGCCGTTGGGGTGGTCGGTGGTCAGGAAGACCCGCCAGGGGTCGTCGACCAGCAGGAACAGCTCCAGCCCGATGGCCCATTGCAGCGCGTTGACGAAGTTCTGGTCGCGATAGCGGAACGGCACCACGCCGCAGCCGGCCTCGCACTCGATGTCCATGCAGGTCCACTTGCGGGGGTGTGCATGGCGGTGGTTGGCGTACTGGCGCATGGTGTCGCCGGACACGGTCACGGTCTGGCCGAACATGACCTGGCCGACGTCGATGGTGACGTTGCGGCTGTCGGTTGACGGCCTCGGCGATCTGCGCCGCGGCGGAGGAAAAGCGCCGGTCGCCCTCGGTGCCGTAGGTGTGGAACTGGATGTGGGTCAGATGGATGGGCAGGCCCTCGGCGGCCTCCATGGTGGCCAGGGTCGCCGCGTGGTTGCCCGGGATGCCCAGATTGCTGGCGTGGACATGGAGCGGGTGCGGGACCCCCAGCTCGATACACTGCCCGGCTCAGGGTGCGCAGGATGTCGCGCGGGGTGAGCGGGTAGTGGGGGTGGCGCTCGTCCACGTCGAGCGTGCGGGCGTTGAACTTGAAGGCGCTGATCCCGCCCGGGTTGACCACCTTGATCGCCGATGCACTGGGTCGGCGTGCAGGGTCCAGGCGACGTAGTCGTTGATGACCTCCTGGCCCGCACCCTCGCTCATGAGCTGGAGCAGCAGGTCGTCGTTGCCGAGCATGGCGTAGCCGCCGGTGTCCAGCATCGGGGTGTCGGCCATCTCCATGTGGGCCTGGCGGGCGTTCACCGGCAGGACCGCGGGCTCGAAGGCCGTCGTATAGCCCATCTCGGCATAGCGGTAGCCGGCGGCGAGCGTCGACGGGTGCGGCATGGCCGCCGCCGGTGCGGGTGCAGCGCGGTGCGGGGGCGCACATGGGCGCGCTGGTCCTCGGGCAGCATGGTGCGGGCGATGTTGACCTTGCCGCCGCCGATGTGGGTGTGCAGGTCGATGGCCCCGGCCATCACCAGCTTGCCGCGCAGATCGTGGGTCCGCTGCGGGCTCTCCCCGTCTGGTGCCGCGGCGAGGATGCGTCCGTCGCGGATGATAGAGGTCGCGGACCTCGCCGTCGATCCCCTGGGCGGGGTCGTAGACGCGGCCGCCGGCGAGTTTGGTCAGCATTCTGGCGTTCATTTGCGGTCGCATTCGTCTTCAAGCCGCTGGCTCAGTCATTCCGATCACCCGCGCCACCGACGGCAGGCCCAGGTCGCGCACCTGGCCCAGCGGCAGGGGACAGACGGCATCGCCGCGGTACCAGTGGCCGGGGTGGTCGAGGCCCGGCAGGCCCACCGGGATGAAGACCTCCGGCGCCCGTTCCCAGGCGATCCCAGGGTGACCCAGGACGATGGTCGGCCGGGCGGTGGCCGGCACGGTCGCCGGGGGCGTTGCCGGGAGCGCCTGGATCCACAGCAGCAGGTCGCACTGGTCGTGCGCCAGCAGGTCCTGGTGGCGGTAGAGTCTGGGGCTCGTAACGGAGTCGGCCCTGCTGGCGCCCGCTGCGCAGCGGGTAGCCGGTCTGCCAGGTGCAGACCTGATTGACGGTCACGTCGCCCAGGGTGCCGGCCAGGGGCAGGGCGGCGGCCCGGGTGGCGCGGTTGAGGTCCCGCACCAGTTCCACGAATCCCTGGACCGTCAGTTCCGCGTGGGGGAAGTCCAACTCGGCGGCGGCCCAGGTGACGACGGCGTAACGGGCGGCGCGCAAACTGCCCGGCCAGGGACTCCAACTGCGCGCCCGACACCCCGGGGATGGCGTCCGAGCGGACCGGCCGCCCGGCGATCAGCCCGCGCAGCAGGCCGCAGACCCCGGCCAGGTCCGAGCGTGGGACCGGGATGACGGTCGGGTGCGCTGCCGCGAGCGCGGCGGGCAGGGTCTCCTGGTCCCAGGGTCCGAGCAGGACCAGGGCGCGTTGGCCGGACGGCGAGAACAGGGCCTCGGGGGGCAGGAGCACACGCTCGACCAGTCGCGGAAAGCGGTCCAGGCACTGGCTGCCGACCACCAGGATCAGGTCGGCGCGGTTGCGCACCTCGGTCAGGGTGGCGGTCATCCAGCCGCCGTCCTGGAGGACCAGCAGGTTGCGAAAGAGCGCGTCGCCGTTGACATGATCGAGCAGGGCGCCGCACCGGTCGGCCAGGTCCAGGACCGCCCGCATGCCGTTGACATCGGTCACCAGTCCGCCGAACAGGGGCGCGCAGCGCCGCCGCGATGAGTCGCGCGCACCCTGGCGACGGCCTCGTCCAGGGAGACCGGCCGGCCCTGGATCTCGCGGCGTCCCGGGCGCCTGGTCCATGGCCGCGGAGAAGGCCCCCCGGGCGACGCCGCACCCATTGACCAGGACCGGCCGGCCGGCCCCGCTGCCGTCGACGCGCAGGTCGTCGCAGGCCAGCCCGCAGAAGGGGCAGGTCAGGTCTGACTGGAGTGTCGGCCGGTTCGGTCTGCCACATCGTTGCGCTTGGGCTCCGGTTCGTCCGGTCTGTAGGAATGGTCTGAGAGGTCCGCGATCTCCGGCACGCGAACGGTCGTGCGGCCGGACGACGGAGGGCCGGTTCAGAAAGCGTGCCAATCTGGCGCATCGGTCAATCCGGCCTGGGTGTCCGGTCCGACCGCCGGCACGGTCGCGCCTCTGCCGACCGGGCCCAGGGGCGCGACTGTTTCTCCCGGATCAGACCGGATGTGACACAGTGATGCAGTGAAGGGACAAGGGTCGGGGTTGGCCGTCGCGGTGCGCCGGCGGTCGTTGGCGATCCGCCCGGCTGCGCCCCGGCCCGACGGTGCCCCCGATCGTCGGCCAGGGCCCGCTTGCGGGGACGTCGGCACGACGGCCATGTCGCCGGCGAGCGGACTCGTCGGCCTGAGTCGCCCTGCTCCAGCGCCGGGGCGGTACGACCGGCTCCCTGACTTCGCCGCATGTCCGCGTACGAGGGGCATGAAGATTGCCTAGAATCCTACGCCAAGCCAGTCGGCGTCGCGAGTCCGACACCGAATTCGCCGCGGCAGCGACCCCGGGTCACGCAGAGATATCCCCATGATCGATCGTCCGAAGCCCAAGCGTCCGAGTGGAGGCCCCGGCCCGTCTGCACCTCGGCTTCCTGGACCTCAACGGCGGTCTGGGCCGGCGTTTCGGCAGCCTGGGGCTGACGATCGACGCCTTTGCCACCCGACTGACGGCGCAGCTCGCCGACGATGCAGCGCCGAGGGGCCAGGGGCGGGGCGCGCGCTGGCCTGTGCCCGGGCCTATGCCGCGGCGCGCGGACTGCGCGGCGGGGTGCGCATCCGGCTCGAGCGAGGAGATCCCCGGGCACGCGGGCCTGGGTTCCGGGACCCAGATGGCGCTGGCCGTCGGCACCGCCCTGGAGCGTCTGCTGGGTTCGGGTGCCGCGGGCGGGGTCGACGCAGCTGGAACAGCCGCGCCATCGCCCGGGCACTGGGGCGCGGCCAGCGCTCGGGCATCGGTATCGGTGCCTTCGACGAGGGCGGTTTCATCGTCGACTGCGGGCGCGGCGACCTGCCCCGGGGTGCCGCCGGTGGTGATGCGGCTGCCCTTCCCCGCGGACTGGCGGGTCTTGCTGGTGCTGGACCGCCGGGGCCAGGGGCTGCACGGCGACCGGGAGGCGCGTGCCTTCGCCGCGCTGCCGGCCTTCCCGGAGGCCACCGCCGGTCACCTGTGCCGGCTGCTCCTGATGCAGTTGGTGCCGGGTCTGATCGAGGGCCGGCTGGCCGCCGGTCGCTGACGCCATCGGCCAGATCCAGCGGGCGGTCGGCGCCCACTTCGCCCCGGCCCAGGGGGGCTGTTCGCCTCCCCGGCGGTGGCCGCCGTCCTGGACTGGGCGGCGGGGCAGGGGTTCCACGGGCAGCGGTCAGTCCTCCTGGGGTCCCACGGGATTCATCCTGGTGGAGGACGCGGACCAGGCGTGCCGGTTGGAACGGGCGATCAAGGCGCGTTTCGGCGACCTGTCGCCCCTGAGTTTGCGGGTCGTCGCGGGCGCAACCGGGGGGCCGTCGTGGAGCCGGTCCAGACGGCCCCGCCAAGCACGCCCTCAGGGGCCGGCTGGCCGGCGAGGGTCGCGGGCGTCCTGGTATTCGGCACCCGCGACCTGAGCGAGGCGCCCCGCGATGAGTGACGCGACCCGTGAGTGAATCCCAATGGAAAAGCCCTACCTGCTGCACATGATCACGGCGGCCAAGAATCTCAGTCCGTTCGACGTGAACATGGCCTGCGATGCCGGCTGGACCGTCTGCACCCCCTATACGGAGGTCGCCCTGGAGGAGGTGACAGGGCCTCACCCATGACGCGATCTTCTCCCGCGGGCCCAAGGGTGCCGCGCGCACCGGGATCTTCCTGGGCGGTCGTGACATCCACCTCGGCATGGACATGCTCGCCGCCGCCCGGGCGGCCATGGTGCCGCCCTTCGCGGTCTCGGTCTTCGCCGACCCCAGCGGCGCCTTCACCACGGCCGCGGCCATGGTCGCCGGGGCCGAGTCCACTGCTGCGCCGCGCCCACGGGACCGAGCTGGCCGGGTGTCGCTGCCTGGTCTTCGGCGGCACCGGGCCGGTGGGGTCGGCCGCGGCGATCCTGGCCGCCCGGGCCGGGGCGCGGGTGACGATCGTCAGCGTCTTCGGCCTGGCCCGGGCCGCGGAGGTCGCCCAGCACTGTAACGCGCACTGCGCGGTGAATCTCCAGGGGGCGGACGGCAGCAGCGATGCGCTCATCCTGGACCTGATGGTCGAGGCCGATCTGGTGTTCAACGCGGCCGCCGCGGGGGTGCAGATGTTGCGCACCCACCAGATCGGCGCGGCCGGTCAGCTGAAGGTCGCCTGCGACGTGAATGCCGTCCCCCCGGCCGGCATCGAGGGGATCGGGGTGATGGACCAGGGGGTCCCGGTGCCGGGGTCCGGCAGCGGCGCCCTGGGTCTCGGGGCACTCGCGGTCGGCAACCTCAAGTACCAGGTCCAGCAGGGCCTGCTGCGGCAGATGCACGAGGCGGGTTCGCCCCAGTATCTGGGGCTCGACGAGGCACTGGAGGCGGCACGTCGGTATGCGGACTGAGCCCGACCGAACTGCTCCTGGTGGCCAACAGCGCCCGCGCCATGGCCGAGTCGGCGGTGCGCGGGGGCTTCGGGGTCCGGGTCCTGGACGGCTTTTGCGATCGAGGATACCCGGGCGCTGGGGGCCTGCACCCGGGTGCCCATGGCGGGTTGGGGTCTGGACCCGGCGGGGGTGCGCGCCGCGATCGAGCGGTGCTGCCGCGGGGGTGCCGAGGTCGGTCTGGTCTACGGGGCTGGACTGGAGTCGTCGCCCGGCGTGCTGTCCGACCTCCCCGCGGGCGTGCGGTTGCTGGGGAACGACCCGCGGGTTCATCGACCTGTTGGGCGACCCGGTCCGGCTCTTTGGCTTGCTGGACGGACCTGGGGATCCCCCACCCGGAGACCCGCCTCGACCCGCCCCCCGCGGGTGCCCCCGCGCCCTGGCTGCTGAAGGCGTGCGGCGCGAGCGGCGGCCAAGGCGTGAGTCCCTGGCGGGACGGGTGCGCGCGGCCGGCGACCCCCCACTACTTCCAGCGCCGGCTGGACGGGGACCCGATGTCCGTGCTCTTTATCGCCGACGGCAAGGCACTCGCGATCATCGGCTTCAACCGCCTGCTGGTGGCGGACGGCGGGGCCGCGGCGGCCCTTCCTCTATGGCGGGGCCATCGGCCAGGCGACCCTGGCGGCCCCGGTGCGGCAGACGGTCGCTGGCTGGGCCGCGGCCCTGGTGCGCGGCGCTGGGTCTGCGCGGACTCAACAACCTGGACTTCATCCTGCACCAGGGCACGGCTCTGGCTGCTGGAGCTCAATGCCCGGCCCTCGGCCACCCTGAGCCTCTACGAGGGTCAGTGCGACGGGGGCTGGATCGGGCATCATGTGCGCGCCTGTCTCGGGGCCTTGCCCGGGTCGCCAGTCCGCCCTGACGCCCTGGTCCGCGGTCAGCGGGTCGTCTATGCCCCGCTGGGGCTGCGCATCCCCGCGGGTCTGACCTGGCCGCACTGGTGCCGGGACCGGCCGCCCGCCGGGACCGCGATACCCCGGGGCGCGCCTTGTGCACCGTACTGGCGGATGGCGCGAGGCCGACAGGTGCGGCGCTGTTGGCCGCGCGTGCGAACACCTGCTGGCCCGCATCGGAAACTGTCACGCAGGGGCGCCGGGTTCGCCGAGGATAGAATCGGTCGAGTACTGTTCAGCGCGGGGCGAACCGGCAAGCCAGCGAGCCCCGGGTGAGTGATGAGTATCCATTGAACCGTGCGCCCTCTGCGGTCGATGCGCCCCTGCGTGAAAACATTCAGCGATCGGCGAACTGTCATGAGTGAGACCAGCCTGAGCATCAACGCCCTGACCGCCCCACTGGTGGATGCCCTGGTGGCCGACGCCGATCGCGCTGCGTCTGGGGGTGATCCGCCTGGACAATGGCGCCTGCTGGTGGATGCGGGCATCGCCAGCCCCGGCGGACTGGAGGCCGGCCGGCGGATCGCCGAGATCTGTCTCGGCGGGCTGGGCCGGGTCGCCCTGCGCGGCGGTCTGCAACTGGGCGGCACGCTGGGTGACTGGCCGATCGCGGTGGAGGTCGTGACCACCGACCCGGTGCTGGCCTGTCTGGGCAGCCAGTACGCGGGCTGGAGTCTGAGTCATGGCGAGGGCAAGGGCGCGTTCCATGCCCTGGGCTCGGGTCCCGGCCGGGCGCTGGCCTGCAAGGAGCCGCTGTTCGCGGAGCTGGGTTATCGGGATCGGGCCGGGCGTGCCTGTCTGGTGCTGGAGGTCGACCGCCGCCGCCCCCGAACCGCTGGTCGACAAGATCGCGCGGACTGCGGTATCGCGCCCGCCGCGCTCACCCTGATTCTGACCCCGACCCGCAGCCTGGCCGGCACCGTCCAGATCGTGGCCCGGGTGCTGGAGGTGGCCTTGCACAAGGCCCACAACCTGGGCTTCGATCTGCACGCCATCCGCGATGGCATGGGCAGCGCCCCCCTGGCGCCGCCGGCCGCGGACTTCGTGACCGCCATGGGCCGCACCAATGACGCCATCCTCTTCGGCGGCCAGGTGCAGCTCTTCGTCAGCGGCGCCGATGAGGCCGCCGAAGAGCTGGCCGACCGTCTGCCGAGCAGCGCCTCGCGCGACTATGGCCGGCCCTTCGCGGAGGTCTTCAAGGCCTACGACTACGACTTCTTCCAGATCGATCCGCTGCTCTTCAGCCCGGCGCGCATCCGGGTGACGGCCCTGGACAGCGGCCGGACCTTCACCGCCGGGCGGATCGACCCGGACCTGCTGGCGGCCTCCTTCGGGGTCGGCCCATGAAGCCGGCCGGTCCATCCCAGCGGCCAGCGCGCCGACGCCGGTGGTCGCCATCTTCACCGACGATCCCGGCTGGCACGGCGCGCGGCTGTGCGAGGCCTTCGCCGCCCGCGGCTGGGAGGGTCGCTATGTGTCGCTCCAGTCCTGCCATTTCGATCTCGCGGACGGCGGGTCCGGGCCTGCAGCTCCCCGGCTTCGACCGGCTGCCCGACGCCGTCTTCGTGCGCGGTGTCCCGGGCGGGACGCTGGAGCAGGTCGTCTACTACCTGGACGTGCTGCACGCCCTGCGGCACCTGGGGGTCCTGGTCTACAACGACGGCCGCGCGATCGAGCGCAGCGTCGACAAGGGCATGACCAGCTTCCTGCTGCACGCCGCCGGTATCCCGACGCCGCCGACCTGGGTGATCCGCGACCCCGGATCTGGCCCGCCGTCTGGTGGCGCGCGAGTTGGCCGCCGGCCACGAACTGGTCCTCAAGCCATTGTTCGGCTCGCAGGGCGAGGGGCTGGTCGCGGGTCGGTGCCGCCGCCGGACCCTGCCGGATCCGGCCGTCTGCAACGGTATCCATTATCTCCAGCGCTTCGTCCCGACGGCGCCGCGCCGGCCCAGGACTGGCGCGTCTTCGTCATCGGCGGGCGGGCGGTGGCGGCGATGCGGCGCGACCGCGACCGGGGCTGGATCACCAATGTCGCCCAGGGCGCCACCTGCCACCCGGCGGTCCTGGAGCCGGAGCTGCGCGACCTGGCCGAGGCGCGCGGCCCAGGCCCTCGGGATGTCCTACGCCGGGGTGGATATCCTGCGCGACGCGGCGGGTCGGGCCTGGGTGATCGAGGTCAACGGCGTCCCGGCCTGGAAGGGGCTACAGCAGGTCTGCGACTGGACATCGCCGCGGCCCTGGCGGCCGACCTGGTGCGATCGGCCAGCGTCTGCCAGGCGCGTCGGGCATGCCGCCGCGACGCTGGGAGGCGGTCCGCCTGCGTGACCCGAGACCGTGCGCGCCATCGGTCGGACATCGCCGACCGCCGACCGAGGTCGCCGAATCGCCGCGGGCACTGATCGCCGACGCCTACCGCGAGGTCTGTGCCCTGGAGCTGGCCGCGCTCAAACCGGGCAATGTCTATCGCGGGTCCGAGGGGCACGGCATGACCGTGCGACGATTTCCTGCGCAGCGCCGAGGTCAGCGCCGGACCCTTGACCGAGCCCGGACTGGGGCTCGGCGAGCGGGTCTTCCGCGCCGTGGCGGCGACCCGGCAGGCGGTCGGCTGCAACACCAATCTGGGCATCCTGCTGCTCTGCGCCCCCCTGATCCAGGCCGCCCTGGCGTCCGGCCGCGTGCGGCAGCCTGCGGGGGCGACTGGAGGGCGTGCTCGGGGCGGCCGATCGGCGGGATACGGAATGGCTCAACCGGGCCATCCGGCTGGCCGCCCCCGGGGGGCTGGGGGAGTCGCCCGGGCACGACGTGGCGGGCGCGGCCGTCGCCACCCCGCTGGAGGTCATGCGTCTGCCGCCCACCGGGACCTGATCGCCCGCCAGTACAGCGAGGGCTATCGGGACCTGTTCGTGCGGGCGGTCCCGCTGCTCGCGGACTTCGAACGGCGCTGGCAAGACCCGGCCTGGGCGGCCGCCGGGCTCTATCTGGACTTCCTGGCGCGCTATCCGGACACCCATATCGCCCGCAAATTCGGGCTGAATCGCGCCCTGCGCCGTATCCCGGCGGGTCGCGCCCATCGCCGCCGCCCTGAATCGCTCGCGCGCGGCCCGAGCCCTATGTCGAGGTCCTGTCGAAGCTCGACCGGTGGCTCAAGGAGGCCGGCATCAACCCTGGCACCTCGGCGGACCTGACCGTCGCCTGCCTGTTGATCCGCCGGCTGGAGTCCCTGTGTCCGCTCGCTCGATCCGTGGCGGATGCCCGCCGTTCCCCGGCACCGGACCGGTCCCGGCCGGTGCTTCCACTGAAGAACCTGAAACCTGAGGAGAGAGTGCAATGCCAGTCATCAACAAGACCCTGGTCGGCGAGTCCCTGGTGGGCGACGGCAACGAGGTCGCCCACATCGACCTGATCATGGGGCCGCGCGGCTCCGCGGCCGAGACCGCCTTCTGCAACGGCCTGGTCAACAACAAGGACGGCTTCACCGCGCCTGCTGGCGGTGGTGGCGCCCAACCTGGCGGTCAAGCCCAACACCATGATGTTCAACAAGGTCACCATCAAGGGCGCCAAGCAGGCGGTGCAGATGTTCGGGCCGGCCCAGCGCGGCGTGGCCATGGCGGTGGCCGATTGCGTCGAGGACGGCACCATCCCGGCCGACGAGGCGGACGACATCTTCATCTGCGTCGGCGTCTTCATCCACTGGCAGGCCGAGGACGACGCCAAGATCCAGGATTACAACTACCAGGCGACCAAGGAGTCCATCAAGCGCGCCGTCGCCGGCACGCCCAAGGCCGCCGATGTGGTGAAGCAAAAGGGCACCGCGGCCCACCCCTTCGCGGCCCACCTGATCGGGAATCCACCGAACCGTCGGCGAGGCGTGCCGCGCGGTGGCGAGGGTCAGGGCTCGCCGCGCTCGCCATCGCCGCTCGCCGACCAGCGCCATGACCTGAATCTACCTGTTGCGTGCCGATCACCCGCAGGAGGCCGCCAGCCTGCTCGGCGGACGGCCTGACCCCCCAGGAGTACGCCCTGCGCCATCATCTGCCGCTCGGACCTGGTGGTCGAGCGGGCGGACCGTGAATCGACCGGACCGGGTGGCGGACTATCCGCCGCCCGGCGCCTACCCCGGCGAGCGCGCCCGGGCCGTCCTGCGCGGTCTGACCTGGGCCGGGCTGGTCCGGGAGGAGGGTGCCTTCGTCTGGTGCCCGGCGAGGTGCGGCGCCTGGACCTGCTGCTCTGGGACCTGTCGGCGCTGCGCGACTACGGCTTTCGCTTTCGCCAGGAGTACCGCTATTCCGACGCGACCCATCGGGTGGTGGCCGACAACCGTCTCAAGGCGCCGAAGGCCCATCTGGAGCGTTTCGGCGCCATGCGGGTCTGTCCCCGATGCCGCCGCCGGATTTCCTGCCGAGCCTGGCGGTCTTCGTCGCCCATGTCGCCGAACTGCATGCCGGCTATCTCGTTCCTGCCGATTCCCGGAGCCGCCGCGGGCCGCTGGGTGGCCGATCGAGCTGGCGCGGCAGGGATCCAGCTCAAGGAACTGGACGCGGCCGATCAGCCCGAGGGCGCCCTGCTGCGGACCTTCGACCCCGGCGGATGCCCGGCGCCTCCTGGACCTGCTGCGGGCGCGCTTCTGCGGAGATGCCCGGGCGCCCTGGAGCGCTTCGAGCAGGAGACCCCGGTGGTCACCGTCTGCAAGAACCTGGTCTTCGATTCGGCCCACTTCATCACCGATCACCCGGCCAAGTGCTCCAACCTGCATGGCGGGCGCTACGCGCTGAACGTCAAGGTCCGCGGGCGGATCGATCCGGTCACCGGCTGCGTGATCGATTACGGCTATCTGAAGCGGGTGGTCAGCCGCCGGGTGATCGACCGCTTCGATCACGCCAACCTGAACTACACCGCCCCGGAACTGGCCTGGCGCTCCAGCACCGAGATGCTCGTGCGTCTACATCTGGGAGCAGCTGATCGACTATCTGCCCGGGCTCAGTCGAGCTGGAGCTCCATGAGACCACCCAGTCCTGGTGCAACTATCGGGGGCCGAGCCTGGAGGAGTTCCAGCGCCGCGGGAAGCGACCCGGTGCTCGAGCTATTTCCAGCGGGATCTCTGGACGCTTCCCGTTGCGGGAGCTGATCGCGGCTCTGAGTCGGCGAATGCGCTGTCAGGGTCACCGGGCGTTCGATCCGCTGGGACTGCAGATCGGCCAGGCATGGGGCCGTGATGGTCCCCCGGTGCAGGGCGGTGGAGACCAGGGCACCGGCGACGCCGAGCTCGCGCAGTCGTTCCAGGTCGGCCGGGCCGCGCACCCCGCCGGCGGCATAGAGTCGGATGTCCGGGCGCCAGCGCGGCGCAGATCGGCGAGCCGCGCGCAGGTCCGGCCCGGCGCCGCTGCCGACGCGGCCGAGGGTCATGAGGATGACCTCGGGCGGCCAGAGGTCCGGCCGCCCGTCGAGCCCCGGCGGCCCCAGGAGCTGGTCGCCCCGGTAGTCGAGCGACAGGATCGGGTCGGTCAGGGCGGCGCGCAGCTCGCGCAGTTGCGCCAGGTCGACGAGCGATTCGCTGCCGATGACCGGGCGCGCGATGGGCCGCGCAGGCGGGCGATCGTCCAGGGCGGTCAGGCCGTTATCGACCCAGAGGCTGACCCGGGGGTGGTGCGCGATGGAGTCGCGGCGATGACGATCCAGGTGGCCCGCGCCGCCGCCGATGGCGTCCAGGTCGGCGATATAGAGCGTGTCGAAGGGATAGAGCCCCAGCAAGGCCGCGGTGACCGCCAGCGGCGCGGCGGACCGGCAGAGCGGCGTGCTGATCGGCGCATAGTCGCGGCGATCGCCCAGCCGGGCGGCGACCACCAGACCGCCCTTGAGGTCGATGACAGGAATCAGCTTCATCTGAAGGTTCTCCATGCGCATCTTCGTCTTCGAGTACGTGACCGGCGGCGGCCTGCAGGGCGCCGCTATCCCGGCCTCGCTGGTCCGCGAGGGCGACCTGATGCTGCATGCACTGGTCTCCGATCTCTCCGCCCTGCGACGGGGTGGAGTGTCTCATCACCCGCGATGCCCGTCTGCCCCCGATCCGCCTGGCCGCGGACTGCCGTCCGGTGCACAACGCGGCGGAGTTCCCCCGGGTCTGGGACGAGGCCCTGGCCGATGCGGATGCCGTCTGGCCCATCGCCCCGGAGCATCAGGGTGCCCTGGAGGGGATCAGCGATGCGGTCCTCGCCGCCGGGCAGCCTGCTCTAACAGCGCCCCGGCGGCGGTGCGCACCGCCGCCAGCAAGCTCCAGACGGTGCGGCTGCTGGAGTCCTGGGGCGTGCCGGTGGTGCCGACCTTCGGCGTCGCGGACGCGCTCCCCGCGGATCCGGGTCCCTGGGTGCTGAAGCCGGACGACGGGGTCGGCTGCCTGGGGATCCGGCTGTGCCGTGACCGCGACGCCCTGTGCCGCCATTGGGGGCAGCTGGCCGATGGTCCGACCTTCGTCGCCCAGCCCTTTGTCCAGGGGACGGCGGCGAGCCTGAGCCTGCTGGTCCAAGGACGGGGAGGCGGTCCTGCTCAGCGTCAATCGCCAACGCATCGCGGTGATGGACGACGAGCTGGTGCTGCTGGGCTGCGTGGTCAACGGTCTGGGGGCGGGCGATGCCCGCTTCCGCCGACTCGCCGGCGATGTAGCGGCGGCGCTCCCGGGGCTCTGGGGCTATGTCGGGGTGGACCTGATCGTCACCGCGGACGGCCCGCGGGTGCTGGAGGTCAACCCGCGCCTGACGACCTCCTATGTGGGGCTGCGCGAATCCCTGGGGATCAACCCGGCTGGTCTGGTGCTCGATCTGCTGTCCGGCGGCCGTCCCCGCGGCAGGGAGGCGTGGGAGGGCCGGCGGTGGACGTCTGTCTGGAGTACGCCGGTGTCGCGTGAACCCTGGTTGGGTTGGGATCTGGGCGGGGCCCACCTCAAGGCCGTCCAGATCGACGGCGACGGGCGGGTCGCAGGCCGTGGTGCAGGTGCCCTGCCCGCTGTGGCAGGGGCTGGACCATCTGGAGTCGGCCATCGACCGGCGTGCTGCAGCGGATCCCGGGCGCGCGACCCGCCACGCGGTGACCATGACCGGCGAACTGACCGACCTCTTCGAGGATCGCGCCCAGGGGGTCCAGGCCCTGGTCGAGTTCATGGTGCAGCGCGCTTCGCCGGTGAGAGCGATCCGGGTCTATGCCGGTGCCTGCCGGCTTACTGGCGCCGGCGGCGGCCGCTGGCCGCCGCCCCCCAGGTCGCCTCGGCCAACTGGATGGCGAGCGCCACTCTGGCCGCCACCCGTTTCCCGCAGGGGGTCCTGGTGGACATGCGGCAGCACCACCACGGACCTGGTGCCCTTCCGCGGCGGGCGGGTGATCGCCCGGGGCTACGCGGACCACGAGCGCCTGTCCGTGGGCGAACTGGTCTACAGCGGTGTGGTCGCGGACCCCGGTGATGGCCCTGGCCCGGCGCGTCCCCTTCGACGGGGACTGGGTTCCGCTGATGGCGGAGCACTTTGCGACCACCGCCGACCTCTACCGGCTGACCGGGGAACTGCCCGAGCACGCGGACCTGTTGCCAAGTGCGGACGGTCGGCGCCAAGACCGCGGCGGCCAGCGCCGGGCGGCTCGCCCGCCTGCTTGGGCTCGACGGGTCAGCCGCCGACCTGGCCGCCTGGCAGCGGGTGGCCGGGTTTCCTGGCCGAGGTCCAGTTGCGGACCCTGGCGGACGCCTGCGGGCGCCTGTTCTCCCGCGGGGAACTGGCGCGCGGACGCCCCCATCCTGGGGGCCGGGGTCGGGCGCTTCCTGGTGCGCAGCCTGGCAGAGCGGCTGGGGCGCGCCTACCTGGGCTTCGAGTGCCTCTTCGATGGGGCGCAGCCGGCGCGGCCCCGGATGTGGCGGACTGCGCGCCCGCGGCCGCCGTGGCCCGTCTGGCCGAGGCATGGAGACCCCATGACCGCACGACCCCGCCCCAGGTAATCGAGACTTCCGCTACCGGCCGGACAGCACGCCGCTGTTCGCGGCCCTGGTCGATCGCGCCTGGCCCGTGTTCCTCGACAGCGGCCGACCCCACAGCGCCCAGGGCCGCTACGACATCCTGACCGCGGACCCGCGCACCCGGCTCGGTCACCCGCGGGCAGCGGACCGAGGTCCGCAGGGCCGGATGCGCGATCCGGACCTCCCTGGCCGATCCCTTCAGCCTGTTGCAGGAGGCCCTGGGACCCCGGCGCGCCGGCGTCCCGGACTTGCCCTTCAGCGGCGGGGCCATCGGCTATTTCGCCTACGACCTGGCCCGCCGCCTGGAACGCCTGCCGAGCCTGGCCCAGGACGCCGAGGGGATCCCGGACATGGCGGTCGGCATCTACGACTGGGCACTGGTGGTGGACCATGAGGCGCGGCGCACCCGGCTGGTCGCGTCAGGATCCGGCCGCCTCGCACGAGTACCAGGCGCTGGTTCGCCGCCGCGCTCGCCGGCCGCCCGGCGCGGCGCCCGGGCCCCCTTCCGCGTCCTGGACCGGGTGCACGTCCAACCTGAGCCACGGGCAGTATCTCGACGGCCGTCGCGCGCATCAAGCATTACCTGCGCGAAGGCGACTGCTATCAGGTCAATCTCGCCCAGCGCTTCGCCGTGCCGGCCCAGGGCGACCCCTGGCACGGCCTACCAGGCCCTGCGGGCCATCAATCCGGCCCCCTTCGGCGCCTATCTGCAGACCCCGGACTGCCAGGTGCTGTGTTCCTCGCCCGAGCGCTTTCTGCAGGTGCGCGACGGCGAGGTGGAGACCAAGCCCATCAAGGGCACCCGCCCGCGCGGCGCCGACCCCATCGAGGACCTGCTGCTCGCCGAGGCCCTGCGCTGCAGCCCCAAGGACCGGGCGGAGAACGTCATGATCGTGGACCTGCTGCGCAACGACCTGGGCAAGGTCTGCGCCATCGGCAGCGTCCAGGTGCCCCGACTGTTCGAGGTGGAGAGCTTCGCCCGCGTCCATCACCTGGTCAGCACGGTGCGCGGCCGTCTGGCAGCGGGCCGCGACCGCGCGTCGATCTGCTGCGCGCCTGCTTCCCCGGCGGCTCCATCACCGGCGCGCCCAAGCTGCGCGCCATGGAGATCATCGAGGAACTGGAGCCCCACCGCCGCGGCGTCTATTGCGGGGCCATCGGCTACCTCGGCTTCGACGGCGCCATGGACACCAACATCGCCATCCGCACCCTGGTCCAGTCCGCGGGGGTCACCCGCCTCTGGGCCGGCGGCGGCATCGTCGCCGACTCCGACCCCGCGTCCGAATACCGGGAGACCTTCCACAAGGCCGCCCCCTGCTGCACTGGCGGGACCGGTGCTGATCTGCGCAACGATCCGATCGACTGAAAGGCGGCGACTCGATCATGTGGGTAGTTAAACTCGGCGGCAGCCTGGCCGCGTCCAATCACCTGCGCACCTGGTGCGCCGCCCTGGCGGGCCGCCGCGATCTGGTCCTGGTGCCCGGCGGCGGACCCTTCGCCGATCAGGTGCGCCGCGTGCAGCAGACCCTGGGCTTCGACGACGCCACCGGCTCACCACCTGGCCCTGCTCGCCATGGAGCAATACGGCCGTGCCCTGTGCTCGCTGCACCCGGGGCTCGCGCCCGCGGCGACGACCGACGGAGATCCGGGCGCTCGCCGCCGCCGGGCAGACGCCGGTGTGGATGCCGGCCCCCCTGGCCCTGGCCGACCCGGACCTGCCGCGGAGCTGGGACCTGACCTCCGACTCCCTGGCCGCCTGGCTGGCGGGCCAGTTGGGGGCGGCGGCCCTGGTCCTGGTCAAGGTCGCGCCCTTGAGACCGGGGCCGTTGGCCCTGGACGCGCTGGTCCGGGACGCCATCGTCGACCCGCTCTTTCCCACCTATGCGCGCGCCGCGCGAGGTCGGTCTATCTCCTGTCCGCCGGGGATGCGGACGCACTCGATGACCTCATGGCGGGTCAGGCGGGGCGGGCGGTGGTGGCCTTGGGGCCATAACGGGGCGGCCAATCCGAGCCGGGCGCGGGGCCGTCCCGATGTCCCTCGGTACGCCCCTGGCGTGCCCCGCGCGCCCCCCCGGGGGTGATGGCGGGTTGGGCCGATCCCCGGCCTGACGGCGTGCCGGATTCAGGTTCGGTCATGGACAGGATCGGCAGGATTGCGCAGGATGCCGTGATCAACTCCACCTGTCCCCGGACTCCGCCGTGCACCAGGCGCCAAGCACCGACCCGAGCCCGACGGCGGCCGCCCGCCCGGTCACCGCCGCGGCCTTTCGCCGGTGGGTCCTGCGACCCGCCGAGGGGGTCTTCCTGTTCCACCCCCGGGCACTGGAACGACTCCAGCGTGCGCCGGGGCGCCAGCCCCCGGGGACGGTCGGGGAGGTCTGCTACCACCTGCTGGCCCGGCGCTGTTTTCTGGAGCGCCTGGAACCGGAGAACCCGGAGGCACTCTCGGTCATCGAGGGTCTGCCCCTGCCGGACTGGATCCTGTTGCTGCCGATGCCGGGCGCCGCGATCCTGCAAGGGCACACCCGGGCGCACCCTGCTGCGCGACTACTGGGCCAGGCGCTTCGAGGGCGAGGTGGCCCGCGCCTGGCAGATGGCGCGGGACGACAACCAGGACCTGGCGCGCTTCGGCCCGGCGGCCCTCGCGGACCTGATCGGCGGCACCGCGCTCGCGGAGGCGCGGGACGTGCTGCCCGCGACGGCGTGCCGGGGCGCGCTCGCGGACGAGCCGGCGCTGTGCCGCGCCTTCGTCGCCCGGGTGGTGCGTCTGCGCTATTTCGCGCCCGGCACCCGCGGTTGCTGCTTCCCGGCGGTCCGCGACTGGGCCGCCGTCGACCGCTGGCTGGAGGACGAGCGGACTCGATCTGCCCAGTGCCCCGCCCCGGCGGCCGGCTGCCCCAGGCACTGGAGCGCAGCCGACCGGCGCGCCGCTGCGGCCTGCCGGCGTGCGCCTGCCGCTGCCCGCCGACCTGCCCTTCGGCCGTTCCGATCCGGACCGAGTGACCGCAGGGCCGGCGTACCGAGCTCCGGCCTGCGCATGCGTCCCGATCGCTGCGACGGGGCGCCGGCGTCCGGGGTCATGGCGGGCCACCCACCGACCGGCAGCGGTCCGCGGATACCCTGGCGCAGCTGTCCGGGCCGCCACCGACCCCGGGCGCGGCCCCGCGGCAACACCCGGCCCCGGGACCTGCCGACGGACCTTCAGGCCCGGTGCCTGCACGCCCTGCGACCAGGGGCACCGCGATCCGCCGCCGTCCGCACCTGCTGTCCGGTCTGCGCGACGCCTTGAGCGCGGCCTGGCGGCCCGTGGTTCGGCCGGCCCCCGGGGGAACCCGGCCGCCGGTCACGGCTCGCCGGCCAGTCAGTGATCCGGGGCCGCTGGTCCGGCTGGGCGCGCTTGCGCCGCCGTCCGCGGCGGCCCAACGCGCGGAATGGGACGGACGCTTCGCCGCCGCCCTGGGACACCTGCACGCCGCCCGCGCCCTGCTACGCCCGCATCGCCGGGTGAGCCCGCCACCCGACGACCCGGTGGACGCGCCTCTGGACGCAGCGCCAGCGAGGCGGCGGCGGAGTCCTTCGCCAACGTCCTGGCCGTCACCTGGCGCCTGCCGGCCGCCGCGGCCGGCGACCTCGGCGCCTTGCTCTGGCGCCTGGCGGCGGAGCACGGGACGGCGGCTGCCCGCCGGCCCAGGACCTGCTCGGACACCTGGAAATCGCGCTGCAGGAGGAGCCGCAACACCTATTACCGCATCGAATCGGCGCACCTGGCTGACCCGCGGGCGGGCCGCGCCGGATTCTGCCCTTCCTGGGCACGCTGAAAGGGCCTCGCCGCCCTGGACACCGCGAGCCGCCTGCTCGCGCACTTGCCCTGGCCGGTCGCCGATCTGGACCGCTTCGGCGCACCCTGGAGCGCTTGACGACCGCATCGGCGAACGCCTGGAGGGCCAACTGCGGCCCCGGCTTGCGGGCGCACTGGAAACGGCCGGACTGGTCCCAGCGTCCGCGCGCGGCCGACTCGCTGCCGGACGCCTCACCGAGCGCGATGGCCGGATCTGATCCGCCGTCGTCAGCACCTCAAGTTCACCGATGTCCGCGATCTGTTGAATCAGGACGCCTTGAGTCTGCCGGATCTGCGCCTGGCGGAGATCTGGGAAGGGCGATCACCTCGGCCGCTTCGATGCGCGCCGCCGCCCGCTGCCCTGCCGGGTGTCTACCAGCCCGGTGAGTTCTACGTGAAGGGGCTCCAGCGACTCAGCGCCCCGCTGTTCGGGAGCCGCAACGGGCGCTGCCTGCTGCGCCTGGTGGTGCTGCCGGGGTTGGCGGCCTGGGCGGCCATCGAGATCACCGGCCTCGTGTGGAGACTCTTCACACCCTGACGACCTGTACCCCGCACTGACCGGAGCCTGGCCGGTGCTGCTGCCTGGGGGCGGCCCTGAGCGCGACGGTCAACACCCGGCGCGGGTCGCGTCGCGGCCGCGCTGCCGTGGCGCTTGGCCACGGGATTGATCCGCGCCTGCTGTTCATTACCGGGCTGCCGCGGTTCCTGCGCTGGCCCCCGGTCGTCTGGTTCCTGACGCGGCGCCTGGTGCGCGACCCTGCTCGATCGCTTGCTCGCCCCCCTGACCCTGGGTCTGCTGCCCCTTCTGCCGGTGGCCGCCTGTGGTCACTGGCCATGCCGCAGGCACCCGGAGTCACGGCCTGGCTGCCGGTGCTGGCCCTGGCCTACGCGTTCGGCACCCTGCTGCGCGATACCCCGGCGGGCCGACGCCGGCTCGACGATCTGGCCACCGGTTGGCGCCGGTTCCTGGATCTGCTGCGTCAGGAGCGCCTGGCCGGTCTGATCGCGCCGGTCATGGAGTTCTTCAAACAGGCGACGCGCGCGCTCGACCGAGGGTCTGCACCGCATCCGCACCCGGCTCAGCCCGCGCCTGGACGAACGCCCGGGCACGACCCTGCTCAAGGCCCTGGCCGCGCCGCCCTGGGCCCTCTGCGAGGCGCTGATCGAGTTCTACGTGGTGGTCCTGATCGAGCCGCAGACCAATCCGATCAAGCACTTCCCGGTCGTCACCCTGGGCCACAAGCTGATGCTGCCCTTTCTGCCGGCCCTGAGCAGCGGGCTTTACGCCGCGACGTCACCCCTCCTGCCGGACGCGCTCGCCGTGTCGCTGGTCGCCGTCACCGTGTTCCTGCTGCCCGGGCTCTTCGGCTTTCTCTTCTGGGAATTCAAGGAGAACTGGCGCCTCTACGCGGCCAACCGGCACCGACCCGGTGCCCCCCGCCCGTCTGGGCGACCATGGCGAGACCCTGACGGCGCTGCTGCGGCGCGGCCTTCATGGCGGCGGCCTGCCCAAGGCCTTCGACCGACTGCGCCAGGTACTGGACCGCCAGGTCCGTGAGGAGACCCCGAATCCCCGTGAACTGCGCCGCGTCCTGGGCCGGCTCGATGAGTACCGGGCGATGCTCGCCCGCCTGAGCGAACAGGAACTGGGGGTGCCGTTACGCGTGGCCTGCCGGGGCGGTTCGGGCGGCCTGGCCGCGGTGGTCGTGGCGCCGCCCGGGATTGCCAGTCAGTCCGTGGCCGTTCACGCCCGGCTCGACGCGGCCGGCGGGACACGCCCGGTCGAACTGACCCTGAACCTGGCACTGGAAGGAGGGACACTGACCTGCACCGCGACCTCTTGCGGTCCCCGGGGAGACCTGAGCGCGGATTGCCGCGGAGCAGATCGCCGCGGCGGTCCAGTGGTTCGCCCGCCGCTGCGGCGTTCAGACACCGGTGCCGATGGCGATCCATGACCCCGCGTCGCCGGGCAACCCGCCCTGAGCCTCGGGCGATCGGCACCGCCGTCGAACTGAGTCCCTGGCACGACGCCCCGGCTCGCCTTGCGTCTGTGCCTCCATACCCTGGGCGGGGTCGGTTCGGGACAGCCGCAACAGCGCAAGTCAGCACTGGCGCAGTGCCGGATGAACCGTCGGGCGATCCGGTTACAATCGCCCCGGCGCCCCCAACCGCGACCTCTTGCAGCAGCGCGGCCCGGTCGCCGCGGGCAGGATACTGTCCCGATCACCATCGAAACCCGTAGCGAGGAGCAGCCATGCAGAGACGTGATTTCCTGAAGACTGCCGGGGTCGGCGCCGCGGCGGCGGGCCTGGCCCTGCCGGCCCGGGCCGAGACACCGACCATCAAGTGGCGCCTGGCCTCCAGCTTCCCCAAGAGCCTGGACACCATCTACGGCGGCGCCGAGACCATGGCCAAGCGGGTGGCGGAACTGACCGACGGCCGCTTCGAGATCCGGGTCTTCGCCGGCGGGGAGATCGTGCCGCCCTTCGGCGTCCTGGATGCGGTGCAGCAGGGTACGGTGGAGTGCGGCCATACCGCCTCCTATTACTATTTCGGCAAGAATCGCGCCCTGGCCCTGGAGACCACCTTGCCCTTCGGGCTCAACACCCGCCAACTTACCGCCTGGACCTGGTTCGGCGGCGGGATGGACCTGCTGCGGGCCATGTTCGCCGAGTACAACATCATCAACTTTCCGGGCGGCAGCACCGGCGCCCAGATGGGTGGCTGGTACCGCAAGGAGATCAAGTCGCTGACGGATATCGAGGGACTCAAGATCCGCATCCCGGGATTCGGGGCTGAGATCTTCTCGCGCATGGGCGCCGTGCCCCAATCGCTGCCCGGCGGCGAGATCTATCCCGCCCTGGAGCGCGGCGCCATCGACGCGGCCGAATGGACCGTCCCCTATGACGACGAGAAGCTCGGGTTCTACAAGGTCGCCAAGTATTACTACTATCCGGGCTGGTGGGAGCCGGGGACCCAGTTGGTCTTTTATGTCAATAAGGACCAGTGGGCCGCGCTGCCCCCTGCCTATCAGGCGGCCTTCCAGACCGCGGCCGCGGAGGCCCATCTGATGATGCTCGCCGCCTATGACGCCAAGAACCCGCCGGCCATGCAGCGGCTCCAGCAAAACGGCGCCGTGATCAAGCGTTTTCCGGACGACGTGCTGCTCAAGGCCTACGAGATCGCGCAGACCGTCTTTGCCGAGGAGTCGGCCAGGAATCCCACTTTCAAGGGACTCTACGACTCCATGCATGCCTTCCAGGAGATCTCGGACGCCTGGTGGGGCGTGGCGGAGTCATCCATGACCAACTTCCTGGCGGCCATGCGGCGGAAGAAGTAGGAGACGGACCGGCGGCCAGGGAGTGGTCGCCGTGAGCAGTCCTTATCTCGTAGCGGGAGACGAAGGTCATCGGACCACGACGGCGTTGGGATCCGCCGTGCGGACCGATGGGTGACCGATCGCAATAGAGCAAGGGAGGTTCCGCGCCATTGCACTAAGCGCCCAGCAGCACGTCCCCGCCGCGGCGGCCAGAAAGACGCCAACCGGCGTCGGCAGGACGCACGGCTGAACCGGCTCGGAGAGTTTACGTCGGTCGATTGCGGTGCCCGCTGGCGTCGAGCCGATGCAGGATCTGGTCCATGGCCAGGGCATAGAGGACCCCGTCATGGGTCATCAATTCGGCCATGAGCGGCGCCCAGTTGCGTGCGGTTAGCCGAAAAATCAGTGGTGCGGTGCCGCCAGCGGACCTGACCGGAGGCGGTGTCGATGGCATAGACCCAGCCGGTCGGTGACCACAGATAGGCGGTGCCGTCGGCAACGTGGTGAGAGTTGATGAAGTTACCGGCATTGAAGACCCAGCGCTCGCGACCGTCGCGGAGGTCCAGACCGTAGAGCTGCTCCTTGTAGCTCGCCCGCCACCAGCACTTCACCGCTGCAGTCGCAATTGCCGCAGGTACTGCCAGTCCTTTCGCCGGTCCAGCACCCAGAGGGGCGAGCCGTCCACGGCGGACAGGGCATACAGACGGCCGTCGCCCGGCCCCGCGAACAGTCGGGTGCCGTCCCCCACCGGCGCATAGCTCGCCAGGGTGTCGGGAACCCCGGCAAAACGCCAGAGCGGTGGCGCCGGTGGTCAGGTCCAGGGCGACGATCTCGTGGCCGTCGCCGCAATAGACTCGCTGACCATCGGTAAAGGGAACCCCGACCTGCACCCGCGCGGCGTAGCGCCAGCGCGGTGCGCCCGTGGCGAGGTCCCAGGCACCCAGCCCCGGGTGGCCGCCGCAGACGACGAGCCCGCCAGCAACGCGGGGACGGAAGGCCGCCCCGCCGGGCAACCCATGGGGCTGCTGCCAGGCGATCCCCACAGCCGCGAGTTCGCCTCCCGGTCCTGCGGGCGACCTGACGCCCAGGGTACGCGCGCCCGCGAAGGCGAGTGGTCGCCGTCCAGGCCAAGGGTGCCAGCGCCGTGTCGCCGGTCGGCCACCGGTGGCAGATGGCCAGGGGTGGACGGGCTTCGCCGGGCCGTCCTCGCCGCGCCGGATCGCATCAGACCGCCGGCGATCAGTGCCGCCAGAACTGGCGCCGGTCGAGCCTCACTTGCAGTTGGCCCCTTGCTCGATCCAGCGCAGCAGGATGCGGGTGTTGGGATGGTCGCGATCGGCGGTCGGGCGAGATCCCGGGAGGCATGCGATCCTCCACCAGGTGCTGATAGAGCGGGCTGTCCTCGGGTTTGCCGGGGATCACGATCTTGGTGGCCTTGTCTACGCCCTTGGCCACCGAGTCTGCGCCAAGCATGATGCCGTCGTAGGTCTTCAGATTCAGCTCGTGGAAGCTCGGCGGTTCCGCATTGGCCATGTGGCAGTCGGTGCAGGCCTGCCATTTGGGTGCAAAGGCATTGCCGTCGCTGAAGAGCGGCAGCACCTTGGTGCGGAAGTGCGTCGTCGTTGGGTGCCCCCGCGGCGATCCAGTCGCGCACGGCGCGGCGCGACGGGCTGTCGTTCGGGACATTGAAGTTGACGCCGAATGGCATCCGGTTGTTGCGCAGACGCCGGCCGAGAATCGTTTTCTTGGGGTCCTGCCCGGGCTCGAAGAGTTTGCGTGCGGGCGCCTCGGTCGAGCCGGTCTTGATCCCGTTGCAGGTCGACAGATCGAGTCCGCGATAGCTCCTGGCGGGATCGCTCGAGGAGTGGCAGACGATGCAGGCAACACCCTCGCCGAAGGCATTGGGCGTCCGCATCAGGGTAGCGACATAGTCGTAGGAGATCGGGATGTTGCGATTGAGGATCAGCTCGTCGACCGCCGCGTGGTCGCCCTTGAGGTGTATCTCGCCCTCCATCAGGTCGTGGACCAGTTGCTGGTTCAGGGTGGGCTTCTTGCCGCGATGGCGCTCCTTGTGTTCGTCATGGTGATCCTTATCCGCCAGTAAGGGCGCCGCCGTGAGCGCTATCAGCGCGGACAGGACGGACGCCGCGGGTCCATGTCTACTCATCGTCATCCTCCTCGTGCTTGTCGTGCGGAGGCGATGGGTGTCGTCGGTTGACCGCACGGGATGGCCGTTGTGTTATGCCGGCCCGGGTTTCCCCCATCCCGTTCGCGCAAACCCGCTGGCTTGCCGAGCTGACGCACGCATCGCCGGATTTGGCTGCCGCCGTGATTGGCGGCGCGACCAAGGGCCGAAAGTAACAGCGCGGATATTGCGGTTACAAACCACCTATCTGCTGCAGCTGACCGTTCGCCAGTTATCTGCACCCCGGGCGATCGGGCGATCACGAAGGTCGTCGACTAACCCGTCGCCGTCCGCACCACGGCGATCCGGGGTCCGGACGCCCGGTTCGTGTGCGGGACGTCCGGTGTCCGGTGCCGGGATCTCGTGGTGGCGGTGCCTCTAAACCAAGGCCCTGGGCATCGTGTTGCGGTACGCTTACCCTTTTTGCGAACGGTTATTCCTGTCCGCTTACCAGCAGTCCAGACGGAGTGATCATGATCCAGATTTCGTACATCAGTTCAGCCACCGAGCCCATGTCGACCAACGAACTGCTGGGGCTCTTGCAGGCGTGCCGGGAGAGCAATGCCGGAAGGGGGGTGACCGGGATGCTGCTCTATGGCAACGCGACCTTCCTGCAGGTGCTGGAGGGCGAGGAGAAGGTGGTCGATGACCTGATCGAGACGATTCGCCGGGATCCGCGCCATACCAACCTGCAGATCCTGCACCGTATCAAGATCGAACGGCGTCAGTATTCAGACTGGAGCATGGGATTCAAACGCATCTCGGATAAGGAGTTGCAGAGCATCGAGGGCCTGCGGGACTTCAGCGAAAAGGACTTCAACCCCGAACATCTCATTGCGCACAACGCCATCGTCCAGAGTCTGATGAATCATTTCCGCAAGGAGCGCTTCAAGACCATCGGTCAGAGCGAATTGGGGGTCGACGAAGAGGACCGGATGATCAATGTGCTCCACCGCATCATCCGGGGCGCCGTCCGGGTCCTGGCGGTGTTGATGGTCGTGACCATCCTCTGGGGGGTGCTCGATGTGATGATGGTCCTCTACGGCGAGGTCTTTCTGCCGTCTTTTGAGGACCTCCAGGCCCGGGACATCGTCGTGACCTTCGGGGCCTTCCTGGCGGTGCTCATCGCCATTGAGATCTTCATGAACATCACGCTTTACCTGCGCGACGATGTGGTGCATGTCAAACTGGTGATCGCCACGGCCTTGATGGCGATCGCCCGGAAGGTCATCGTCTTCGATTTCCATAAGATCGAGCCGATGTACGTCCTGGCCACCGCGGCCGTCGTTCTGGCGCTGGGGATCGTCTACTGGCTGATGGATCCCCGGGCGGTCTGGGGTGAGGGACGCCGTGGCCGTTAGGCAGATGGGGACCCGCGCCCGAGGCGCCTGACCGGGCAGGGAGGGTGCGTGGACCCGTGCCCGGAGGTGGGTTGATTGCCGAGTTCCCCCGTGATGCCGCCGCCTGGATGACCGAGCATCAACAATGGATCGGGCGGCGGGCGGAGTGTCTGGTCTCGGCCTCGACCACGCGCGCCAGGGCGCGCGGTGTTACTGGCCCTGGGTGATGGTGGCCTCCTCGACCAGCAAGGGGTATTTGTAGCCCGCGCCGAAATCCAGGTCCACCTTGAGGGTGCCGGTGACCGTGATCAGGTCGTTGACCTTTGCGGTGTCCTGAGTGGTGATCGTGATGTCGTTGGAGCCATCGGCGGGATCGCCCGACCCATCCTGCAGGTGCACCCAGTTCCGGTCCATGATCTGGTTATTGACCTTGACGACCTTACCGTGCAGCGTGACCGGCTTGCCATTGAGTTCGGTCCGCTCTTTGTAGAGGTCGCCGACCGCTTTCGCGGGCGTCTCTGCGGCGAACACGGGTGTGGCCAGCAGGGCGGACAGGAGCGTTGCGAGTGACAGTGCGTGAGTCATGAAAAGGGGCCTCTGGTTGGGGTCGATGGGAGGAACAATGGGTTGCGATGCGCGTGGGGCGGCGCTCGTCCCCGCCCGCGTGAGTCTCGCATAGTGGGGGTCTTGGCGTCCTCAGCACCGTGGCGGTTCAAGCCCCGGTCCCGGTGCGGTGCCCAGCCTCAGGTCGGGATCGACCTCACGCGATGTGCAGGGGCGCGACGCGACCTTCGGCGCGTTAGCGCCGGTAGCCCGCCAGCACGGCCACGTGATCGAAGGCACGCGCGGCGGGCAGGGCAGACGTCGGAGACACCTCAGCAGGCGGAAAAATTGTACCCTCCAATCTCAATGTGGACCCCGACAACCGGAGCTCCGGGGCGGGTGGCCCTGCACGTCGCGCCGGTCGTCAGGTGAAAATGCCATTGCCGACACACGCGATCACCGGGGTCATCCTGGCCGGCGGTCAGGCACGCCGCATGGGTGGGGTCGACAAGGGGTTGGTCCCGTTCGCCGGCCGGCCCCTGGTGGAATGGGTGATCGAGGCGCTGCGCCCGCAGGTTGGTGCCCTGCTGATCAATGCCAATCGCAACACCGAACGCTATGCCGGTTATGGCCTTGAGGTGATCGCGGACCTGGAGCCGGGCTTCCAGGGCCCCTTGGCCGGCATCCGCAGCGCCATGCAGGCGGCACGCACCCCTTGGATTGTCATCCTGCCCTGTGACGGACCCTGTCCGGCACCCGATCTGGTTCAACGGCTCAGCCTGGCCCTGCACGATCAGGACGCCGAACTGGCGGTGGCCTGCGACGGGGCGCGCATGCAGCCGGTGCATGCCCTGTTGCCGGTCAGTCTCGCCGCCAGCCTGGACGCCTTCCTGGCCGGCGGCGAGCGCAAGGTCGACCTTTGGTATGCGCGACACCGGCTGGCCTTGGCGGATCTCAGCGACCGGCCCGACTGCTTTTTCAATATCAACAGGCCGGGCGATTCAGCGCCGTCTTGGGCCGCGCCCTGCTGAACGGGGTGCCACCTGGTGCGGAGAACGCCCTCAACGACCGACCGGGAGCCAACTCACGACCAGTTTGCGGCCCCCTTCAAGTACCAAGACGCTGGCGGGAATCGATCCGGCCAGCCCGTCAGAGACGGTCAGGTCGATGGTGTCGAAAATCGATTGCGCGGGTCCCCAATGGACGAGCACCAGGAGGGCGGTCACCAGGGTATTCTTGAAGGCGCCGACCAGCACCGCCGCGCCGGGCGGCCTTCGATGCGGTTCGGCCCATGGGTCGCGAGACGCGCCCCGGCTTTGGCGGTGGTTAGGCCGGCAGCCGCCGAGAGGTCCAGCACGGCGGCGACGGCCTCGGGCGCTGTCGCGTGCCAGGTTTTGGGCCCCGTGACGGATGCTGTGCCTGCAAGGACTGGGGGCGCAGGGGTCATGATCATGTATCGAGGTTAGAGGGCGCGGCCGGCGGCGATGGTCGCAACGACGAATGCCCCATAGCTGGTCAGCAGCAACACGCCACGCCCGCGCCCGATCAGACCGGCGCGGCCGGGCGCGAGCAGCAACAGGGAAAGTGCCCCCATGCCGAGGGCGACGGCGATGTCCCCCGGAGGGGCAGCGATCGGGTGAATGCTGGCCGCAACGCCGACGATCGCCATGCCGTTGAACAGGTTGCTGCCGATCAGGGTGCCGACGCCGACATCGTCATGGCCGCGCAACCGGGACAGCAGCACGGTGACGAGCTCGGGCAGCGAGGTGCCGATGGCGACCACGATGGCGCCGACGACATAGGCATCCACGCCAAAGGCGGTGGCGATGCCGGTCGCGCCCCCGACAAAGAGGCGGCCCGCGAGCACCAGCGCGGCCAGTCCGATCACACCGCCGGACAGGGATCGCCAGGGGCGCGCGTTGCACGGCGGCGCATCCGTATCGCGCGCGGCAAGGCCCGCGCGAACCAACAGCCCGAGCCACACAACGCTCCGGTTTGCCGGCCAGCGCGGCGATGGAGGAAACCGTCAGCTCGTGAGATTGTCCGCGATCGGCGAGATAAAGAAGGCCAGGGTGCCGGTCATCCAGAACAGGGCGCGCAGCCCGAAGCCCTTGTGGATGAGCCAGGCGCGTAACGCATCGAAGGCGCCGCGCTCCGTCAAGGCGTTTATATAGGTCATGGCCACGAGCAGGAACAGCATCAGCTCGGCAAAGTCCAGGAAGGCGTGACGCACCGCCTGCTCCGCCGCCTGGGGCGCCCCCTGTTGGGCGGAGACAGCGGCGAGCATGGCCCAGATCAGACCGGCGGCGATGATGACCGGCTTGGACTTACGCAGGTGCAGGAACTCCTCGGCCATCACCGCCGCGTAGGCCAGGATGAACACCAGGAGTGCCGCCAGTCCGACCGGGTGGGCGGTCAGGTCGAGCGGCGGTGCGGTCTCGGCTGCGACTGCGGCGAGGGGTGACAGAAGGGTGAGTGCGCCGACCAGGGCGGCTGGTACCTGGGGCATGGGCGGTGCTCCGGGGTATGAGACGGGGCGCTGAGACCGCGGCACCATACCGAAACCGGGCGGCGGGAATCAATCTGGGGGCGTGAGCATCACGCGCGTCCGTGCCGCGGTCGGCGCCGGCCAACCCGGCTCGGGGGCGCACCGACCCGGGGCGAAACCGCTCCAACCACAGGGTTGGCGTCTTGGTGCACCAGGGCGTGCGGGTTATGATTCGTGTCGACGCACCGGAGCCCCACCGGCCGATGCGGGATTGATCTCGACCCTCCGGCCACCGCCTTGCTCACTGACCTGGGTTAGCGCGCGGACACGGCCGCCGCATACGCGCCCTGTGAGCGCTGACAAGCGATGTCACTGGCCCACGGATTCCCCTTCGATCCGACCTACGGCTACAGCCTGGATGATTTGCTGGCCGTGCAGCCCCCGCCTGAACCCGCGGACTTTGTGCCCTTCTGGCGTGCCCGGTACCGGCGCGCATTGATGGTAGAGCCCAATTCTCGCCTGCGGCCGGCAGACCTCACCGATGCGCGCTTCCGTGTCCATGACCTGGCATACAGCTCGACCGATGGGTTCACGATTCGCGGCTGGCTCTTGACGCCGCTGTTCCAGCCGCCCCGGCGGGGCTTTGTGGTGGGACACGGCTACGGGGGATTCGCGCATCTACCCCTGGACCTGCCCCGGGATGACGGGGCCTACCTCATCCCCTGTGTCCGCGGTCTCTGCCTCAGCCGCTGTCCATCCATCCCGGAGGACCCGAGCGGCCATGTGCGGCACGGCATCCAGGACCGCCACGGTTACATCTTGGGCGGCTGCGTCGATGACCTCTGGACCGGGGTCTCGGCCCTGCTCGCCTTCTTCCCCGAACGTGCGGGGCATGTCGGTTACCTGGGGACCAGTCTGGGCGGCGGCCTCGGTGCCATGGCCCTGGCCTGGGATGAGCGCATCGGCCGCGGTCATCTGCATGTACCCGCCTTCGGTCATCAGCCCCTGCGGCTTGCGCTGCCCACCGTCGGCAGCGCCGCGGCACTCCAGTGCCTTAACCCGGGTCCGCTCCTCGATACGTTGGCCTACTTCGACTCCGCGGTGGCCGCCCGGCACATCCGTCAGTCCATGCACCTCGCTGTCGCCGGGTTCGACCCGGCAGTGGCCCCGCCGGGTCAGTTTGCGGTCTATAACGCGATCTCCGGAGACAAACGCTTGCTGCTGCTTGAGGCCGGGCACTTCGACTATCCCGACCGTGGACCGCGGGAACGGGAACTCATGGCCCAGTTGTGGGCCTTCTTCGCCCCGCTCTGAGGTCCCCGCCCGGGTGTCGGAACGGCTGCTCGCGTCGCCGCGGTCAGGAGGGCAATGCGCCCTGCTACAGCGCATCCTCCCAACTGCGCGAGAGTCGTGCCGCGCAGTGGATGAGCCCCACCATGGAATAGGTCTGGGGGTAGTTTCCCCATAGCTCGCCGGTCTCGGGATGGATATCCTCGGAGAGCAGTCCCAGTGCATTGCGCCGTTTGAGGATGGACTCGAAGAGTCGGCGCGCCTCGTCCCGCTGGCCCAGGGCGGCCAGTGCATCGATGTACCAGAAGGTGCAGATGGTGAAGGCGGTCTCCGGGCGGCCGAAGTCGTCCTCCACCCCATAGCGCAGCAGCAGATCGCCCCGTCTCAAGGTGCTGCCCGATGGCCGCGACGGTGCCGGCGAAGCGGGGGTCGGCGGCGGACAGGAAATCCAGTTCGTGCAGGAGCAGCAGACTGGCGTCCAGGGTGTCGCCATCGAAGGTGGCGACAAAGCTGCCCAACGCGGGGTTCCAGGCCCGCGCGGCGATCTCGGCGTGCAGCCGGTCGGCCGCCTGCTGCCACTGCGCCGCGCGCTCGGGCAGGTCCAGCACGGCCGCAATCCGCGCCAGGCGGTCGCAGCCGGCCCAGCACATCACGGCGGAGAAGGTGTGGACGGCCGGGCGGTTGCGCAATTCCCAGGGGCCGGCGTCCGGCTGGTCGAAGACGGCGATCGCCCGGCGGCCCAGTTCCTCCAGGCGCTCGAACAGCGCCGGATGGCCCGCGAGCGGCATCCGGCGGTCGAAGAAGGCGTGGGTCGCGGCCAGGATGACGCTGCCGTAGACGTCGTTCTGGACCTGGAGATGGGCCTGATTGCCGATCCGCACCGGCCCCATCCCGCGGTAGCCGGGCAGGGCCGGGGCGATGCGCTCGTCGAGGTCGACCCGGCGGGTGATCCCGTAGCAGGGGCGCAGCACGCGGTCCTCGCTCGCGGCGACGATGTTGGCGATGTAGCCGAGATAGGCCTCCATGGCGCGGGTCGTCCCCAGGCGGTTGAGTGCGCTCACCACGAAGTAGGCGTCGCGCAGCCAGCAGAAGCGGTAGTCCCAATTGCGTTGGCTGCCGGGCGCCTCCGGGATCGAGGTGGTGAGGGCGGCGACGATGGCCCCGGTCTCCTCGAAATTGCACAGCTTCAGGGTGATGGCGGCGCGGATCACCGCCTCCTGCCACTCGAAGGGGATGGACAGCGCGCGGACCCAGTTGTGCCAGTGGTCCAGCGTGCGCTCCAGGAAGCGCCGGGCGGTCTCGGCGACGCCGGCGGTCAGCGACTCGTCGCCGCCCAGGATGAAGGTGAGCGGGCCGTCGAGCAGGAAGGGCGTCTCCTCGACGACATAGGACAGGGAGGCGTCGGTGGTGAGGCGCAGGGCGCCGGCCTGACTCTGGTAGCGGATATGGTTGGAGCCGAGCGTGATCTGGGGCGACACCTGGCCGTAGGCAAAACGCGGGCGCACCCGGACCCGCAGGTGCGGCCGGCCCTTCACCGTGGTCAACCGGCGGATCAGGGTCGGGGGACGGAACATCCGCTCGAACTGCGCAAAGCGGGGGGCAAAGTCCGTCACCTCGATGGCGTTACCCTCCTGGTCCTCGAGCCGGGTGACCAGGACCGCCGAATTGAGTTGGTACCACTGCCGGGTCTCGACCAGGGTCCCGACCAGTTCGCAGGCGAAATAGCCGCCGTTGTCGGGCTCCTCCGGGCGATAGGACCGGGGCCCGTTGAGCAGGCTGCAGAAGACCGGGTCGCCGTCCAGGCGGGGGTAGCCGCACCAGACCACGGTGGCATAGCGGTCGATCAGGGCGGCCAGGGTCCCGTTGCCGATGACCCCGAGGTCCAGGTTGTCGGTCTCTTGTGTCGTCATGTCGGCCTCATCGAATACGGCGACCAGACCGGCGAGCCAGTCCCGCACGGCGGCCAGCGGACCGAGACTCGGGGCAAGGGCGGCAGCCGTCAAGGAGTCCTGACCGCGACGCCCCAAGAGATAACCGCAGCGGGATCGACGAGCGCCAGGACGGCCGAGCCCGCGGCGGGCACGATGGATGTCTCGGCGGTAAAGACCTCGAGGCGTCCCGGCGAATCCACCGTGAAGAGCAGGTGCGGAACGAGGCTATAAGCCAGGGATTTCCTCGGGGAACCTAAGGTCGGGTCACGCCCCATTGCTGCCCGTCAGGCCGAACGGCGGAGCGACTGGAATTCATCGCAATGCCGCCGCTGGAAAGACACCGCTTCGACCCTGACCGCGCTGTGATCACCGCCGCGGGAGCAGTCGCCCGGGCTTACTCGACCGGGGTTAGCCCCGCCCGGATGGCGAAGCGCACCAGGCCGGCCAGGGTGTCGATCCGCAGCTTCATCATGATCCGGGCGCGGTAGGTCTCCACGGTCTTGGCGCTGATGCCCAGGGTTTCGGCGATCTCTTTGGTGCGCCAACCCAGGGCCATGAGCCGCAGCACCTCGCGCTCGCGCTTGGTCAGCAGCGCCTGGTCCAGATCCGCGCTGCGCTGCACCGCGGCCGTACCCGCCTGGGCCAGGGCGGGGCTGATGAAGCGATCCCCGGCGACGGCGGCGCGGATCGCCTGGATCAGGTCGGCGCCGGCCTCGTTCTTCAACACATAGGCCCTGGCCCCGGCCGTCATCATGCGTTGCAGATAGTGGGCATCGGCATACATGGAGACGGCGACGATACAGGTGCTCGGCGAGCCGACGCGGATCAGTTCCGCCGCGTCGATTCCGCTCATGCCCGGCATGGCCACGTCGAGCACCGCCACGTCGGGCTTGAGCTCCGTCGCCAGACGCACGGCCTCGGCCCCGTCGGCGGCCTGGGCCAGGACCCGCCAACCTGGCTCGCGGGCAATCAGGGCCGCCAGCCCGTCGCGAAACAGGGTGTGGTCGTCGCACAGGATGAGGCTGAGGGTCATGGCTGGGCTCTGGCGCTGCTTGACAGGGTACTAGCGCAACGAAGCAGAGATTTCGAGACCATCTCCAAATCGTTGTCGTTGTCGTAGTCGTCTTCGACTTGGTCTAGCAGCCTGTCGGACTTTGGCGCTGCCCTGCGGTGGGGTACTCGGTAGAATCGCATGATCGAACCTGAGGGCCACCCGCCGATGAGCCACTTCCACCCGATCGATCGCGACACCGACTTTCTCCTGCCCCCCTCGGTGCAAGAGTGGCTGCCCGTGGGGCACCTCGCGCGCTACGTCGTCGAGGTGGTGGAGGGGTTGGATCTCAGCGCCCTGGTCCGCGCCTATGCCGGGCGCGGCAGCGCGCCTTACCACCCGGCGACCTTGCTGTCGTTGTTGATCTACGGCTACGCCACCGGCTGCTACTCCAGCCGCAAGATCGAACGGGCCACCTACGACTCGCTGGCGTTTCGCTTCATCGCCTGCAATCGCCACCCCGACCACGCCACCCTGGCCACCTTCCGGCAGCGCTTCGCCCAGGAGTTCGAGGCGGCCTTCGTGCAGGTGCTGGAAGTCGCCCGCGAAAACCAGCTCAGCCGCTTCGGCTGTGTCAGTCTCGACGGCACCAAGATTCACGCCAACGCCAGCCGCCACAGCGCCCTGTCCTATGGGCATGCGCAGGCCATCGAAGCGCAACTGAAAAGCGAGGTGCAGCAACTGCTGGCATTGGCCGAGCAGGCCGATGGGGTCAATGCCCCGGAGGGGATGGATCTGCCGGCAGAACTGACGCGGCGCGAAGACCGTCTGGCGGCGATCGCCGCGGCCAAGCGCAAGATCGCGGCGCGGGCGGCCGAACGCTTCGCCCGCGAGCAGGCCGACTATGAGGCCAAGCTCAGTACGCGCGCCGCCAAGGCCGCGGCCAGCGGCAAGCCGCCGGGCGGCAAGCCTCCCGCGCCGCCGCAACCCGGCCCGCGCGCGCAAGACCAGATCAACCTCACGGACGAGGAGTCACGGATCATGCCGGTCGCCGGGGGCGGCTTCGAGCAGTGCTATAACGCCCAAGCCATCGTTGATACCGCGACGCTGCTGGTGCTGGTTGCGCAGGTCACCCAGGCGCCCAACGACAAGCAACAACTGGCCCCGATGATTGAGAAATTGCAGGCGCTGCCGGACGGATTGAATCAGCCCGCGCAGGCCCTGGCCGATGCCGGCTACTTCAGCGCCGCCAATGTGGACGCCTGCGACGCGGCGGGGATCGAGCCATTGATTGCGATCAAGCGCGATCAACACCACCCCCATTGGGCGGAGCGTTTCAGCGAGCCGCCCGCGTTGGCGCCCGACGCCACGCCGGTGCAGCGCATGGCCCATCGGCTTAAGAGCGGCGCCGGCCGCGCCGCCTACGCGCTGCGCAAGCAGACGGTGGAACCGGTGTTCGGCATCATCAAATCGGTGATGGGGTTCCGTCAGTTCCTCACCCGCGGACTGGCGAATGTCCAAGGCGAGTGGACCCTGTTGTGTCTGGCATGGAATCTAAAACGCATGGCGGTGTTGCGCCCGTAATAAGGGGAACACCGAGGAAAACCGCGCTTTTAACCGATATTCGTCTTTTTTACGCCGCAAACGGCCCTTCAACAACCATCCAATGGCTGTTCCGCGGGCAAAGCCCGACAGGCTGCTAGGATCACCAACCTCCTGCCGCTCGATTACGACAACGATCACGACAACGACAACCGCCGGAAGCGGTCTCGGAATTTGCGCCCGGCGGCAGTCGTAGCCTGGATGGAGCGCAGCGGAATCCAGGTTTTCGCGGCAAGCCACCGATATCTAGTGTGTCCGCGAGGCTGTCTCGGTTTCACTGTCCAGCGAGGAGATGGCGGAACTGCTGCGCGTTCCGCCCGACGCGCGCCCGGCGTTGCGCGCTCCTGCCCGCCTGAAACGCTCGCCCCTTCTTGAGCATCCGTCACCGCGGCGCTGCCAAGCAGGGCTCGAGCCAGCGCCGTGACGGTCGGCTATCTCTCGGCCAGGCGAGCGATCTCCGGCCGCGCCTTCTGCCGCGCTTGCCAAACGTCATAGACCATCTGCTGCCCGAGCCAGAGCTCCGCACGCCCGCCGCGCTCGGTGCCGAGCCATGCCTCAAGGCGCAGGGCCATGTCGGGCGAGATGGCGGCACGCCCGTTGAGTACGCGGGACAAGGCGGTTCGGGTCACGCCCAGATGTCGCGCGGATGCTGACGGCGATAAGCCCGCCGGGCAGTAGACCGGTGCTCCGACTTGCCCTGGCCGCGGGAGCCGATCGCCAGCAAGACCAGCCACGTCAACAGCGCGGCAAACAGCACCAGGGGGATGCCCTGGAACGCGCCGGGCAGCGCCGCCGCCACCTCAAACGCCTCCAGCAAGGTGTCGATCAGCAGGAACACCAGAAGACCCAGCGTCAGCGCGAGGATGGCGCCCAACCACTTGCGGCCCATTCTCCGCATGAGCGGATACCAGAGGAGGCCCAGGCCGACCGGGATGATCCCGACGTAGACGCCCAGCAGGCCGTACGCCAGAAACTGCCGCAAGCCGGGCCGTGGCGCGGGCGTGGCAATCGCCACCTGCCCGTCGAAAGTCACGCCGGTGGATGTCACGATGCGCAGGACGTTCGGCTCGGCCTCCACCCACGGGTAGGGCACCGACAGGGTGGCGCGGCCCAGCCGCGGGATCACCGGGGATGGCGCGATCGTATACTGCCAGTACGCATCGTCCACCATCACCTGGGCAATCGTCACGGGGTCCGGGCCGCCGTTGACCAGCCGCGCCTGGAAACCGGCCGGCGTCACGGTGATCCGTTCGAAAGTCAGCTCCTCGATCGGCGGCAGGCCGGCGGTGAACATCGCCAACGGCCTGCCGAACGCGAAGAGGGCCAGCATCAATGCCAGGGCCACCAGCGGAATCAGACCCGAAATCCATACCGGCAGGCCCGCGGGGACGGTCAGCTTGTTCTCAAGTTTTCTCGATGTCGTCATTCTGCCTCCATCCTCACTCCGTCGCCTCAAAAAAGCCCATCCAACCCAGCTCGGCCAGCTCACTCTGGTGAGCATGGAACATATACTGCCCCGGGTACTCCAGGGTGAACTCCAACACGTGACGTTCGCCCTGGCCCATGGTCACGTTATCGGTGAGCTCGTAGCGCTCCAGATCGGTGCCGGTGCGATAGAGGCGGTACATGCCAGCGTGCAGATGAAACGAGTTGATCGGGTCGAACTCGGTGACATTCACCAGGTACAGCCGCTGCAGTTCTCCCACCTTGACCTGGATCGGATGCCTGGCGTAGTGGAACGCGACCGTGTTGACCGCATAGACCTCGTTCTCGTTATCGAAATTCGTGTCGAAGCCGTTCATCACCATCACCATCTCCCGTGCGGGCGGCCGCCCCTGGGGTGGGTCGATAATGAAGGCGCCGTACAATCCCTTATGAATGTGGCGCTTGAGCGGCATGACGTGGCAGTGGTACAGGTGCAGCCCGAACGGCCGGGCCTCGAACTCGTATACGAAGTCTCCGCCGGTCGGCACCACCGGCGTCACGCCGTCCATGCTCGGGGGATGGATGCCGTGGAAGTGGATGGTGTGCGGCATCGAGGAGGCGTTGCGGAAGTGAAAGCGCAAGCAGATCGCCCTGCCGGCAGCGGAACGTCGGACCCGGAACCTGGCCGTTATAAGTCCAGGCAGGGAAATAGACGCCCGGTGCGACCTCGATCTCCTTATCGACCGCGTGAATATCCCACTCACGCACCGTGCGGCCATCCGCAGCCACGCTCTCGCGGCCCCAGTCGAACTCCGTCAGGAACCGGGTTGGATCGAAGCCGGCCAGATCGACCTCGCCGACCAGACCACTGTTCTCGCCGTGGGCCATGGCCGGACCGGAATCCTCGCCCGCCTCTGTGTGACTCGCCGCCGGGGTGTGCTCCTGCGCCGCCACGCCACCGGCCGCGAGCAGGGTGGCCACCCCACTCATCGCCAGGCCGGTCGTGAGCAGCTCTCGCCTGCTCAGGCCGGTTCTCTTCTCATTCATCGTTCCATGCTCTCAAAGGTTCCCCCCTGCGGTCATTTCGCTGGCACTTCGTCGGCCACCACAAAAACCTGATCGGTCACCTGGAAACCCAGGGCATGCGCGACTTGCGGCTCGAACAGCCGCACCTGCTGGGGACCTTGAAATGGCGCCCGCGCCGTCACCTCCACGTGCGCACCTGGCACCAGCCCCAGCTCACGGAGGTAGCGCAACAGCGCGGGGTCGTGATCCGCCACCCGCTGGACACGCGCCGGCCGCCCGAGCGGCAGGTCCGTCAAGGGGATATCGCCGAGCGGCGGCCACCGTCCCATCGCGTTGAGGAATGGGAGAGCCGTGCGGGTCGCGCGCCGGGTCGCCCAGGTAGGCCGCGATATGCTCCTCCAGCTCGTCGGAGATCGCGTGCTCCAGCCGGTGCGCCTCCGCGTGCACCTTGTCCCACGAATACCCCAACGCCACCGTGAGGAAGCTCTCGACCAGGCGATGGTGGCGCACGATTTCGAGCGCCGCCTTTTCACCTGCTCCGGTGAGACGAGCGCCCTGGTAGGGCTCGTAGACGATCAGGGGCGGGTCCAGCGCGGCGAGCTTCTTCAGCATGGCCGTGACCGAAGCGGGCGAGAGCCCCAGCGCCTGCGCCAGCATCGTGGTCCCTGCCCAGGGCTGGCGGCCTTCGCAGACCAGCTCATAGATCGCCTTCAGGTAGTCTTCGATCGACTGTGACGCCATTTCATGATCCCATAAAACAGATTTTTGTATAACTAAATCAAGTTGATAGTAGTACGGAAACAATTCCCGGTCAGTAGCTTAAAGTTACATAATCTGGGTATATCAGGAGAGGCCCGGACTATTCGTCATCTCCGCTCGAACGCGGTCACGTACGCGAACGGATCGGCGGTCTCACCCACGAATACCCGGCGTCCATCCCGGGACACCGCGACGCCGTGCGGCATGAGGAATTCGCCCGCGGGCCAGCCCTCTTCCGTGCGCACGCCTTCGGCGCCGATGCGCTCGACGAGCCGGTGGCCCGTGGCGCCCAGCACGGCCACGGCCGAGGGGACTCTGCGTGGTCACGTACAGGTTGCCCGCGTCGTCGACATCGATCATCTGCGGCCAGGCGCTCGCCAGCGCCTCCTGCCCCACCCGCTGGATGAGGCGTCCGGTCTCAGGCTCCACCTCAGCCACGTAACCCTGAGGGTTCACGATGAACAGGGTGCCATCCGGGCCGGCGGCCATTCCGACCGAATCCAGGCCGGGCTTCCGCGGAAAGCTGCGCAGGAACTCGCCCTCCGCGCTGAAGACCTGCACCCGCATGATGGGCTTGCCACTGCTGTCCACGTTGGGATCCAGCGCAAACACCTCGCCGTCCGCGCCCACGGCCAAGCGCGGCCGGGCCGTTCGACCCGAACTCGCCGTCGCCGGGACCGTAGGCGCCGAACCCGCCCAGCAGGTCGTGATCCGCGTTGAACCGGGTGATCTGGTGCAGCCCCGCTGTCCGCGATGTAGACGTCGCCCGCGGGCCCGACCTTCACATCGGTGATGTACACGATCTCCCCGGCCGAGATCACCCCTCGATACTCGCCCGCGAGGTCGAACATGAAGACGCCGCCGTACGCGTCCGCCACGTAAACCAGGTCGTCCCAGGCTGCCAGGCCGCCCACCTCGGAGAAACGGGCATCCTCCGCATCCGTGGTCGCCGCCCAGCCGCCACAGCACCGCGGCTGAGGCTTCAGTTGAGGCGGTGGAAGCCTCGGAGGCCTCCGGCGTGGGGGTGGGCAGCGGACTGACCGGCGCCGCACCGGTAGGCAAGGGACTGACCTGCGCCGTTTCGGTGGGAGGCGGCGTGGGCTGAACCGTGCCGGCAAGCAACTGACCGGCGCCGTCCCGGCGCCGAGGCGGCGTGGCACGCCCGTGCCGGCCGGCATGCACGGAGGGCGTCGTCGAGGCGCGACGCCCGTCAGGGGCACGGTCCGGACCGCCGGAGCCGCAGTCGGTTCTGCGGCACGGCAGGCTGCCAGGTTGAGCCCGGCAAGGAGCAGCATGACAACGGCGATCTGTTTCATTTGCGCCCTACCTCCTCAGTAGCGGCAGGTACAGCCTCCTGGCATCGAGAGACGGTGACGTACACCGGCGCGCTGGTGACTACCCCCGGGACCCGGATTGTTGACCGTAACGCCAATCGTCCGCGACTCGGCGCCGTCCGCCGCAGCCTGGTCCGCACCCGCGCCTGCGCGCTGCTGTCAAGCTGCGTTGGGCGGGCCTCGCAGCTCCCAGCGGACCACCGATCCCTGCACGAAGCCACTGCCCGTCAGGATCAGCGTGAAGTCACCCTGGTCGGGCGAAATCAGATGGGGTTGGCCGCTGTGACCACCGGCGCCGGGTTCCGCACCTTCGAAAGTCAGGCTGTTGGACAGCAAGTCGTCGGTGACGCCATTGCGCACCTGGACCGTAACGTAGCCGGCGGACAGCGAGCCTGGCGACGGGAATAGTGCCCACGGCGGAGTCGGAGAGCACCATGGTCGCCATCTGCTCGCCGTTCCAGAGCACCTTGGCCGACGACGTGAGCCCCTCGCCGAACACCTGCAGGAACAGGCCGCTGCTGCCGGCCTCCACATACGCCGGCGAGAGTTCTTCGATGATGGGCGTGCTGCCCAACGCCGTGGTGGCGAAGGTGGACGGGTTGTTTTTGGTCGCCGCCCAGGGCCAGTGGAAGGTCACCGGCGAGGGATCCGGGCCTACGTAGTACGCACTGCTGAAATTGAAGGCCATCCCGACGAGATGGTCCCAGTTGCTGAGAAGGGTCTTGGGGATGCGCATCTCGGCGTGCCACACGCTCTCGTTGCCGCTGACGCGCGCCTCCAGCCCCGCCGGGCCGGGCGCCGAGAATGTGCCCCCGCTGCCCTGCCGAGTGTAAGGGGTGCCGTCCTGCGTGACGAAGAACGCGTAGTCGTTGCTCTGGGGCGCGGTCCCGCCGCTGCGGTCCGGATCGACGAAGCAGGCCCACCTGGCCCGGGTAGCCGCCGACGTTGTCGAACCCGCTGAAGCAGGCCCACAGGTGGTCGCTGGTGCGTTTCAGTCGCACGATCCCCTGGCCGCCCACGCCACCCTGCCGCTATTGAAGACTGGGAACCGCAGCTCGGGCGAGGCGCCGTACGCCGGATCGTTGCAGCGGCCGTCGAGCACCGGCGTGGCGCCGAGCGGAATGGCCAGGTTGGCCACGGTGACCTGCACCTGGGCCGACCGTTGCGCGACCTGCCGTGTCCTTCGCGGTGAAGGTCAGCGTGTATGGTCCTGGCCGGTATCCCTCCAGGATCTTGCTGGCGCCGGTCCCAAACCCGCCGCCCGGTGAGATGCTCCACGAGACGGCCTCGTCGCCCAGGGGTCCGTCCTCCGCGTCCATGGCCTGGCCCTGCAGCACAAGGCGCTCTCCGCGGCTGAAACACCTGGCCCGCGGGCGGCATGGAGATACTAGGTCGCGGGGGCTGATTGGTCACCCGGAAATTGCCGGAGGTGGCGGCCGCCGTGTGGTAGCCGTCGCTTGCTGCGACCCGGATCAGCATGGGGTACACCTTGAGGTTCGTGCCCGGCAGGCTGGTCAGATCCTCCAGAGTGAGCGTGTGGCTGGTCTCGCCGTAAGGAGCCGGGTAATCTGTCACCAGCGCCAGCCAGGTCGCTCCGTTGTCGGGGCTGTACTGCACGTTGAAGCGCAGGTCGTCTCCGTCGGGATCCGTGGCCCGCCACTGAATGGTCAGGTTTTCGCTGTAGGATTGGTTGGCCGCTGGCGATGTCAGGGTGACCGTTGGTCCGGTCCTGCCGGGCGTCAGCTCATCCAGGATCGCTTTGTCGCGCATCAGCCGGACTTTGACGACAGTGCCCCCCAGGCTGGGATCGGCGAAGGTTGTGCTGAATGTTGCAAAGCGATCGGATCCGGCCGCGGCGTCGTCGATGGCCGGTTGGGGAGTAACGGTGACATCGGCCAGGGCCTCGCCCCTTGCATCGAGGAGGACGATGTGATAGCGAACCTCGTCAGGCGCCGCGCTCGGCGGCCGCATCGTAGGCCGGGCTGGCCAGGCTCTGCCATTTGTTGAGGATGCCCTGGCTCAGGCTGGCCGTCGGGTACACCCACCCCCAGTTCAGGCGGCCTTCGCCGCTGGTCAGGTTGATCACCCCGTCGATCTTCGCGCTGTAGGTTACCAACGCCAGGTCCGGAATCTGAGCGGCATCCGGGGCTGCGTCGTCTGCCGCCGCGCTCGATGGAGGGATGATGATGGGCATGAGTTTCTGATACGTGTAATCGCTCATCCAGCGCGGATTGCCGTACGACATGATGTCCGCGGCCGAACGCGGGCTGATGAACTTCACGGTTCGCGAGTCAAACCCCCAATACGCCATCCAGTCCGCAGGATCGCTGTCGTTGAGCCAGCACGTGTTCTCGTAGGGGAAATAACCCACGTTTTCGGGGTCGCCGCAGTCCACGTGGTCCTGACCCCAGTTGTGGCCGGATTCATGGGCCATGGTTGTGCCCGACCACGGCCAGTCGAAGTTGTCGTGATCCGGGGAGGCATCTACCCTCGGCATGCGCACCCAGAAGAAGTTGGCCACCTCACTGCCGAGGCCGTTCACGTTGGTCGCCGCTTCCCCGTTGACCATGCCAACGTAGTGCACCCTCGCCCCCGGTCATCGCATTCGTCGGGATCATCCGTCACGGCCCAGCGCCCGAACAGGCTTACAAGAACCGATTCTGCGTCGGGAACCCAGTCGTCCCAACTGACGCCTTCGTCGAGCTCGAGCGGGCCCCAGCACGGGTAGGGAATGATGCCCCATTTCCAGCAAACCTCCAGCTCTTCGATCGGCTCGCTCTGGGTGTAGGTCCACACGGCAGGCACCGGCCACAGCCTGGCCCACCGGTCAACAGCCTCCGGCGCCCACCGGTCGGTGATCTTCGGCAGCGGGTCGTGCGTGCGCACCGGGATGAAGATCGCGCACAGCGGCGGTTGGCTGCGGAACTCGGCGAGCTGCCAGGGGAGGGGCAGCAGATTGTCGTCGCGCGAGAGCTCGGTAAACACCCCACGCGGGTCGAGCTCGGGCTTAAGCTGGATTCGTCCCGGATCGTCCCAGCTATCGGGCAACTCGAAAAGCCAGGATTGAGCGTCGCGGTTGTCCGCACAGCTCTTGCCCGGGATCAGGTCCGGCAAGCTCTCGAGCGGGCGCAGCGGCGAACCCGGCAGGTTCACAACCCCACCATCCACCGTCATGCCGTGGAGCACGACCTCGACGTCATACGCGTTGGGACCCGGCCCGGCCTCGCCCACGACCCGCACATAGGTCTTCTTGTTGCCTATGAGGTCGATCTTCCCGTCGGTATCCGTATCGGCCCAGTTCTGGATCGTCTGGACGATCTGCATGTCGCACAGCTTCAGATCCCAGTTGATTGCTTCCGCATCATAGGGGATGCGGTAGACCAGGCCGCTGCCGTAGATCACGCCCACCTCGTCGCTGTAGAGCTGCGTCAGATCGGCACCCGAGGTGAACACGTGGATGGTCTCCACCGTCAGATCGGCGAGCGACATGCGGCGCATGACCTGGCTCGTGGGCGTGGGCATCTCGATCCAGAAGAGGTGCGTCTCGTTGCCCACCACGGGGCTGACGTCGGCCGCACCGTGGGCCGTGTAGAGGATCGCGCCGCCCAGCTCGTTCGGAAAGACACGGCCGAGACGCCAATCATCGCCCTGGCGCGACCAGATAGTAGGTTTGGTCGCCGACCCGGCGCAGGTGTTTGCCGTTCGGCAGCGCTCACGCGCAGCTCGTAGCCGGTCTGGCATGCGATCGTCGTGCAGCTCTTGTCCTGCCGGTAGATGCCGGTGCTGTTCATCATCCAGAGGTAGGTATCTTTGACGAAGAGCGAGTTCACCCCATCGAGCTCGCTCAAGGTCCCGGTGCCGTAGCTGTCGCGCGACCCCCGGCGTACGTTGGCAGGTCCCGCGATGTAGAAGTAGCTCTCGTCGGAGGCGAGGACCAGGCTGTTCGCATCACTCGGCGTGGCCACGCCGACCACCGTAGTTGGCACACCGATCGACCGGAACTCGACCAGGTCGGTGTCCTGGTTGATGTAAAAAACGCCCGTTTCGTCGGCCCACAGGTGGGTCCACGGCATGCCGGAGGATGCGGTGGTGGCAAGGACGCGGACGAGGTCGCCGGCCAGGGGCCGGCGCTTCAGCGCCCACCATTCATCATCATAGTCGGCGCTCGGATTCAGGCTCCAGTACAACAGCCCACCACCGATCGACCAGTAGTCCGAGGGAGCGTTCAGTATGATTTGTGGTTCTGCCGCCGCAGGTCCGGCCGGCGCATCCAGTCCCGGAGATACCGTTGCGAAGACGTCTGATGCGGCGCAAGGCGCGGCGCCGGTCAACAGGCAGGCAAGGAGGGTCAGCAAGAACATCGCGTGGAGCTTGGGGGGCTTCATTTTAAGTCTGAGTCCTTTCGTTCATGGGTGCGCCGCGCTGCGAGATCGACGGAAGGGCTCGCGCAGGGCATGGACGAAAACCGTGGCAGCAGAGGAATTATATCACAAGCGACTGATGCGCAGGGTGCGACCGGCGCCGTCAGGGACGTTCTCGCACTGCAATCCGGTCAAGAGTATTGGAAGACTGTGGCATGCCCCCGTTTCGGACCGACACGTACACTTGCACGACTCACATTACCGACTTACAATCAGTCACTCTCCCATCCACTCCAGGAGGAAACCCAATGTCCCCATCAAGGATCCACCCCGCCGCGACGGTCTTCGTGTCCCTGCTGCTCGCCTGGGTCGTGGCCGGCCTCGCGGCAGAGCCGGCGGCCGCCGGGCAGAACAGCCCTGGCGCCGAAATCGAACACGTCCCGGCCCTCCAGCCGGCCGCGCTCGGCCTGGTCCAATGGGCCTGACGATTTCGGCTACACGCTGGTTGACAGCCTCAGCAGCGCGTGGATCGATGCCACCGCAGGCACGAACACGGGCATGACCGGATCGAATCAACAGGTGGGACCGGTCACCCTGCCCTTCGCCTTCCCCTTTTACGAGAACGCCTACGCCTCGCTCTACATCAGCACCAACGGCACCATCGGTTTCAGCGGAGCGTTGACGCAGGACTCCCAGGAATACGCGTTCCCGAACCCGGCCGCGCCGAACAACGTGATCGCGGCCAACTGGGCCCCCGAGGACGTCTCCACGGGGGGCGTCTATTATCTCGGCGGCGGCGTCGCACCCGGCCGGTGGTTTGCCGTGGAATGGCACCAGGTGCGCGACGCGTACCCTGACAGCCACCTGACCTTCGAGATCGTCCTGTACGAGAACGGGAACATCGAATTCCGCTACCAGACCGTCTACTACGGCGCGAACTGGGGCAGGTATACGCCGGGCGTGGGCATCGAAGACGGCCGCGGGCGCGATGGGCTCTACTACAACGCGGATTACCTGAGGGACGGACGAGTCGTTTCCATCACGCGGCCGCCGGCCAGCGCGCGTGTGTCGCTGTGGCCGCGGTCGGGCCGCGGCGCCCTGGCTCCCGCGGGGACGACCGTGCGCTGCAACTGGACGGTGAGCAACCACGGTGAGTTCGGAGTCGATACCTATAATGTAGAGATCGCCTCCGCCTGGGCTGCGCAGGCCCTGGGCGCCGACGGTCTCACGCCGCTCCAGGACACGGATGGCGACACTGTGCCCGACACGGGTCCCGTGGCGCAGGGCGCAGAAACGAACACCGTCATCACTTTGCGCGTGCCCGATGGCGCGCTGCTGGGGGATCACGCTACGGCGACCGTAACCTTCCGGTCCTCCAGGGACCCGGCGCGCAGCAAGGTCATTACCTGCCAGGCAGCCGTTGCCGCCCCGTTCGCCCAGGCTTACAACAACGGGTATTACCCCGCGCTGCTCCGGCTGCAGCATCCGGCGGGCGGCGTCGATGTGACAGTCAAGCCAGACTGGGGGTCCTTCACCACCGTGGCAGAGACGCCGGCCCACACCTTTGTCTACGCATGGTCGGCAAGCCGAACCACGCCTGCCACGAAGGTATGGGTAGGGGAGATCGAGTATGCGCTGGTGGATCGCTTCGGCGACATCCAGCGGCCGGCCGCCAAACTGACCGACCACACCAACGCCTCTCTCAACATCTCCGACTCGCGTCCGCAAGCGGCCGCTGCGCCGGACGGCCGCACCGGTGTCATCTGGCAGCGGTACGAGCAGGATCCGGCAGCCTCAAAGTCTCGGTACAACCTCTACTTTGCCATCCTCGATCCGGCCGGCGCCCCGGTTTTCGGTCCTGAGAATCTGACGAACAACGCCTCCTGGGGGTCTTCCGGCGGGCTGAATGTCCCGACGTTCGAGACGCCGCGCATCACAAGCACGGACGACAACCGCTTCGTGCTCGTTTGGAGACGGTATCATTATGAGAGCGCCGGTCTTGTGAGCGACATCTTCGCCGCAGTACGCGACACGGCCGGCGCGGAAGTGAGCGCACCCATCCGTCACACCGCGGATGCGCCAGGCAGCGCCGATGGTTCCGGATACAGCAGCCCGTCGGTGGCCGCCATGGCTGGGAGCCGCAGCCTCCTGATCTGGGCCGGCGGCGCAACACAGGATCTGTCTTACAAGATCATCACGAGTGGCGGAGAAACCCGCGGGCGACCGAACGGCTGACCAACGACGGGTCGATCAGCGCGCCCAATTGGGAGGTTGATGCGGCGCGTGTTTCCAGCGGAAACATGGTTCTGGCATGGTCCTACGGCCGCGACCGGTCTTCCGTCGCGCGCGGGCCGTTCTGAACCCGGCCGGCGACATCGTCAAATCGCCCTTCACCCTGGCGAACCCTGTTGCGCCGCAGGGCAATGGGAAGCTCTCGGTCGCGCCGGCCGGCGACAAAGCAGTGCTGACATGGCGGGACGGGTATTACAACTACCGCTACCGGCTGTTCTATGCCCTGCTCTCGGGCCAGGGCGAAGTGCTGACCCCGCCGATGATCTTCCGCAACGCGGAGGCTGAGGGCACCTACCTGGAGCCGGGCGACAGCACCTCCTACGGTTGGACGCCGCCCGACGGGGTGGATGGCGTGGCTGCGATCGCGCCTGCCGGCGCGTACGCTGCGCCCGGCGGAACGACGACCCTGACCCTGAGCTATGCGAACCATGGAGGCCAGGTCGCCCGAAACGTGGTGCTGACCGCCACGCTGGGCGACGGGCTGACCTATCTCGGCGACTCGCTTGGGGCGTCTGGCGGCAGTTCCGTGCGCGCGGCGGGCAGCGGGCAGGTTACCTGGCAGCTTCCCGATCTCGCGTTCCTGGAGCGTGGGGCATTCAAGATCTATGTCCGGGCCGCAGCCGAAAAACCCCTGGGCGCGAGGCTGCCGCTCAACGTGTCGCTGGCGACCTCGACCGGGGATGTCCATCCGGCCGACAACCAGGCCGGCGCCGATGTCGTGGTCAGCGCGCTGACCTTCCTGCCGTTGATCATGAGGTGATTGTCGCGTTGACTACAGTGCCGCAGGGGCGGCTTGGATGGTCTCTCAGGCAAAGGCCTCCGAGGTTTGGCAAACCCCAGAGGCCTTGTGTCGTACCCCTCAGGCCACCAGCGTCTGGCTGCCCTGCCAGCGCTCGCCCGGCCCCAGCGTCACCGGTGCGCCGACCGTCGCGGCCTCAACGCAGACGAAGCGCAGGTAGTCCTCGGGCTCCAGGTCAGCCATCGTCGCGCACTTCGCGGCGCCCGGGTTCCACACCACGGCATCGGCAAAGCCCGCGGCCCGGCTCGACGAGCGTGCGATCCCCATGGACCAGACGCACCTCCGCCGGCGCATCGAAGTAGATCCGGTTCACCTCACCGCGAAAATCGACCCGCGGCTCCTCCTCGACCTTTTCGATCCCGCCGGCCGCGGCATCGCGGTACCGCAGTCCGGCCAGCCCCTCGACGCAGGTGGCGGCGAGGTCTTGCACGGCCAGGTAGGTGTGCAGCGAATTCGTGAAGGTGAACGGCGCGTCACCGGTGTTCTCGGCCGCCAGCTCGATCGTCAGCTCGTTGCCGCCGACCGTGACCGCCAGCCCGGTCCGAAATGCCTGTGGCCAGAGTGCGCGGGTCGCCTCAGAATCCTGAAGGCGGAAGGTCGCGGTCGCCCGTCCGCCGGCAACCTCCGCGCCCACATGCTCCCACGAGTTGATGCGCACGATGCCGTGCAGGGGCAGCGGTCCACCCCCACCGAACTGGGGAAACACCAGCGGCACACCGCCGCGGATCGGCGCGCCCGGCTTGAACGCGGACACGCGGCTCACGAACAGGCGCTCCTCGCCGCCTGCCGGGATCCACGACGTCACGTGCGCGCCGTAGAGGTAGACTTCGGCCCGCGCGCCGTCGGGGGCGACGAGGGTCAGCCTGGGCAGATCGCCCGCGCCGGCGTGCGATGACGGGGAGAGGTTGGGGGATTGAATGCATGGCTGCCTCCTGTGGTTGAAACGGATTGAGACGATCCCATTCTATCCCATTGCAGCCTGAGCCGAAAATCTCTTATTCCGCTGCATCCTTACTCAGGCAGCCAGTGCTCGGTCAGCAAGGTGCGCCGTACGCCGATATCCGCGCGCATGATGATCGAGTTCGACTCCGCGCGGCGTCCGTGGTAACGCACCCCGCGCAACATCGGGCCATCCGTGATCGCGGTGGCCGAAAAATAGGCAATCTTCCCCCGGACCAGCTCGTCGGCGGAACGGATGCCCCGAAATTCCGGAGCTGCGGCGAGCAACTGGGCCTCTTCATCCGGGTTTTGCGGCGCCAGCCGGCCCAGCATCGCCCCACCCGCGGCCTTGACGGTGCACGCGGCCAGCAGCCCTTGCAGCACGCCGCCCGTGCCCATCAGCAGGTCAACCGTGCAATCGCGCAGGCCCGCCATCAGTGCGCCCGCCAGATCGCCGCCCGAGCGCAGCAGGACGTGAGCGCCCGCGGCGCGAATCTCAGCCACCAGATCGACGTGGCGGGGGCGATCCAGGACGAAAACGACCAGATCGCGCACCTGCTTCCCCTTGGCCCGCGCCACCAGCGCCAGCGTCCACGCGGCCGGGGCATCCAGGCATTCGGGCACCAACGCGGATGCGACCTCTGCATTTGCGATGATCTTATCCATATAATGGATCCCCGGGAAGGTCCGGATGGCCCCGGCCGGAGCGACGGCCACGGCCGACAACGCGCCCGGGTAGCCGCCGGCCAGCAGGCGACTGCCCTCGAGCGCCTTGGCCAGCAGGTCGACTTTTGGGCCGCGGCCGGCGCCCAGGCGTTGGCCGGTCGCGAAGGCCACCCCTTCGCCCCAGCGGTCCGCCTCGCCCAGGCTCACGACGCCGTCCATCTCGATTTTTTGCAGCACCTCGATCATCGCCTCGGTGGCCACGCGTTCGGCATCCAATGGGCGCCCCAGGCCGGCCCAGCGCCCGGCAGCGAGCGCGGCGGCCTCGGTGGCGCGCGCCAGATCCAGCCCGATGTTGGGAGTAATTTCGATTTGATCGTTCATCCGCTGGCCTCCAGCAAATTGGCAGCCTCCCAGGCCACCATGCCGCCCTTCAATGAAGCGACCTGGGGATGGCCGGCCGCCAGCAGCGCGGCGGCCGCGCGTGCGCTGCGCCGGCCGCCGCGACAGATCACCACCACTGCCCGGTCGCGCGGCGCCAGGTTGAGATCGGCGAGCAGCCTGGGCAGCGGAATCGACTGGCTGCCGGGCACGCGGCCCTGCTTGAACTCGCGCGGTTCGCGCACGTCGATCGCCAGCGGCGGCGTCTCGCTCCGCAGCGCACGCCACAGCGCGGCCGGCTCGATCGCCGGCGCGGGGGCACTGGGCCGTGTCGTGGTCAGGACACCGGCCTCTGCGTGAAGCTGTTTGGGCAGGTTCTGGCATTCCCGGAACACCCGCAGCGGGCACTCATAGATGCAAATCGCCGGGTCGAGCACGTGGTGGAAGAGATGGTCAACGGCTGAGTCCTCCGGCAGCAGGTGATCGGAGCCCAGGTTCTCGAGGAAGCCGGACGAGGTCATCGCCTGCAATACCGCCGGCTGCACCCGCGACATGAAGACCTCGCCGCCTTGCTCGCGGTACGAGCGCACGATGGATTCCATCGCGTGGATGCCGCTGATGTCGCAGTTGCGGACACCTTCCATGCGCAGGAGCAGGACGCGCTGCCCGGGGTGGTCGACCAGGTTGCGATAGACCTGCTCGTCGATATGCTGCACCGCACCGAAATACAGGTCGCCCAGGATCTCCGTGACGCCCAGTTGGGGGCACGGTGGCTTCTTAGGATCATGTTCGAAGTGGCGAAAATCCTGCGTGGGCACCACCGTGCGCACGCGCGGGGTGCTGGTCTGCAGCAGGTAACCCCCCAACGACATCAGGATGCCTGCCATGATGGCGAACTGCAGCGGAAGCAGCAGGGTGGCCACCAGCGTGACCACCAGGGTGAGCCGGTCGACGCCGCCCCCGCGCCAGATGCGCGAGATCTCCTTGCGATCGATCAGGCTGTAGGCCGTCACCAACACCACCCCGGCCAGCGCAGCCTTCGGGAGGAGCGAAGCCGCGGGTCCCACAAAGAGCAGGGCGATGAGGACCATCATGCCGATGAACACGTTGGCCATCGGCGACTTCGCGCCCGCCTGCAAGTTGAGGTTGGAGCGGCCGAACGAACCGGTGACCGGGCAGCCGGTGAAGAACGCGCAGGCGATGTTCGCCAGCCCCTGGCCGACGAATTCCTGGTTGCTGTCCAGTCGCTGGCCGGTCTGGCTGGCCATGGCGCGCGCATTGGAGATCGCCTCGACCAGGCCGATGGCGGCGATGGAAAGCGCCGTGGTCGATAGCTGACCGATCAGCTTCAGGTCGGTGAGCGGCGGGAGGCTGAAAGGGGGAAAGCCGCGCGGCAGGCTGTTCACCGTCTTGACATCCAGGCGCAACAGCGCCACCGCGGCCGCGGCCGCGATGATCGCAACCAGCGGTCCCGGGATGCGTTTGTTGATGCGCCTGACCCCAACGATCAGGCCGATCGACAGCAGGCCCACCGCCAGGCTGGGCAGGTGCACCTGATTCAGGTTGAGCGCGATCGCCTGCACCGTATCCACCAGCTCGGCGGTGGACGACAGGCTGAGCCCGAGCAGGTCGCGGAGCTGGTTGACCGCGATGAGCACGCCTGCGCCCGCGGTGAATCCCACGATGACCGCATCGGAGACGAACCGTACCAGCAGACCGAGGCGGGCCAGCCCCATCACCAGGCGCAGCACGCCACCCAGGAGGGCCAGCAAGCCGGCCGCGGCCAGGTAGGCGGGCGTGCCGATGGCTGTGAGCGGGGTGATTGCCGCCAGGGTCAACAGTGCGACGGTGTTGCTGGGGCCGGTCTGGAGCTGAATGGAGGAGCCCCACAGCGCGCCGACGATGCTCGCGACCGCGGCCGAGTAGAGACCTACCTCCGGCGGCAGGCCGCCCAGGATCGCATAGGCCATGGTCTGGGGCAGCACGACCATGGTCACAGTCAGGGCTGCGAACAGGTCGGCGCCGAGGTGCTCGCGGCGGACCCCGCGCAGCACGTCTATCGGCCGGCTGAGCAGCCGAAACCCGCTGCCAAGTGTCTGCCAGGTCGTGCTTTGCATAAGGCTAAACCAGGAGGGTGTCCGCCACGATGGTTGGCGCCGAAATTGTAGGCTGCGTTCGGCCTGGTGTCAAGCAGAACTTGTACCCGCCCTCGTTTGGGAATAGAATCGCAGCAGTCACCCATCTCAATGAGGAGCTTCTCCACATATGGTCACCGACACCGAACTCACCGCGCTGCTCGCGGACCTCGTCCGCATCGACTCCGTTAACCCCGACCTGATCCCGGGGGCCAAGGCGAAGCGGACATCGCCGCGTTCATCGCAGAATGGGCCACCCGCGCCGGGTTGGAGGCCAGCGTGGAGGAGGTCGCGCCGGGGCGGCCCAATGTGATCGTCATCGCGCGTGGGGTCGGGCGGCGGCAAGAACCTGCTGCTCAACGGCCACCTCGACACCGTGGGCCTGGCAGGCATGGCCGATCCCTTCAACCCGGCCATCGAGGCCGGCAAGATGTCCGGCCGCGGGGTCTACGATATGAAGGCCGGGCTCGCCGCGTGCCTGATCGCGGCCAGGCGCGCCGCGGCGCTCCACCTGGCCGGGGACGTGATTGTAACGGGTGTCATCGATGAGGAAATGGCCAGTCTGGGCACGCAGGCCATTTGCCGCGAGCTGGACCGCTGGCGCCCCGCGGCTGCCATCGTGGCAGAACCGACCGAGATGGCGCTGGCCGTGGCGCACAAGGGATTCGCCTGGTTCGACGTGGAGACCTTCGGCGTTGCAGCGCACGGCTCGCGGCCCCACCTGGGGGTCGACGCAATCGCCAGGATGGGCAGGGTGCTGGTCGAATTGGAGCAGCACGACCTCGCGTTGCGCGCCAACCCGACCCACCGCCACCTGGGCAGCGGCTCAGTGCACGCGTCGATCATCCAGGGCGGGCAGGAGGTTTCGTCATATCCGGCATACTGCAGGCTGCAGCTCGAGCGCCGGACCGTGCCGGGCGAGTCCCCGGACCTGGCCCAGGCCCAGTTACAGGCCCTGCTCGACCGGTGCGCCGCGGCGGACCCCGCATTCGAGGCGCGGTTGACCCGTGGGTTGGCCCGCGAGCCGTTCGAGGTGGCCGGGGATGCAGCCATCGTGCAGCTCTGCCAGGAGCATCTGGCGCGCGTGACGGGGCATCCGGCGCAGGTGGGTGGGGTGTCGTTCTGGGCCGATTCCGCGCTCCTCTCCGCGGCCGGCGTGCCGGCAGTCCTGCTCGGTCCGGCGGGCGCCGGTGCGCACGGCCGCGAGGAATGGATCGACCTGGAGAGCGTGCACCAGTGCGCGGATGTGTTCACGGCGGTGGCGCAGGAGTTTTGTGTGTAAATGTGACCCCAAATCGCTCTTTGCTGCGATCGAAAATACGCCCCCTTCCTTTAATAATATGGTAAGGGGGCGTATAGGGTCAGTTTGGTCCTCGCTCCGTCACCTTCTCAACGTCGTCGCCACCGCGATATTCGAATACGCTGACGTTCCGCTGGCGTTGTACGCGACCACGCGATAGCGGTAGGTCGTGTTCTTGCTCAGCCCGGTATTCGCAAAAGTGGTGACATTGGCGCCGACGGTGGCAATCTGCGCGAAGTTGGTGCAGGTCGAGCCTTTGCAGCGCTCGATCCGGAACCCGTTCTCGTTGGTCGCATTGTCCGTCCAGGTCAGGTTGATCTGGCTCTTCGAGATGGCCGTGGCAGTCAGGCCGGTGGGCGCGGCCGGGAGCGGCGGGAGCTGCGTGGGTCGTCGCGCTGGCGGTATTGGAATAGTCCGAGTCGCCGGCCGCGTTGTAGGCGCGCACGCGGTAGCTGTAGCTGGTGGCGGCGCGCTCAGCCCGGTGTTGGCGTAGCTGGTGACGTTCGCGGCCACCGTGGCGATCTGGGTGAAGTCGGTGCAGCCCGCGCCGGTGCACCGCTCGATCTTGAAGCCCGTCTCATTGTTGTCGTTGTCTGTCCAGGCCAGGTTGATCTGGCTGCTGGACGACGGCGGTGGCCGCCAGATTGGTTGGGGCAGCCGGCGGCGTGGGCGAGCGCAATACTGCGCCTCCTTGCCGATGGTGCGGTAGGGGCAGTCGGCCTGCTGGATGATGTAGCGCACGGCGGCGTCGTTGCGGCTGGTCTGGCGCGGCGATGACCGAGGCGGGCGGATAGAAGCCCGGGTTCGAGGTTGTCGGGTACATCTCAAAGGTGTAGGCGAAGATCTTGTGCACGCCGTAGGCCCAGTCGTCGTAGTGCCGTCGGTGATGTAGAGGTCGCTGGACTGCTGCGGCGTGTAGCCGTTGGTGCCGGCCATGTACTGGCCCATGGCGACAAAGACGCCATGGTCGTCCTGCGTCATGTCGCTGGGAATGTCGGTGTAGGTGTAGCCGTAGGGCCACAGGATCAGCTCGGCATAGGTGTGGAAGGTGATCGAGGTCTTGATCTGCTGCTTGCCGCCGACGACACGGCTGTTGATGAAGTCGCGCACGCGCGCCGTCTCGGGAGCAGAGAAGGCCGACGCGCCGCGGTAGGTCTCGCTGGACGGGGAGCCACTCGATCCGCCGCAGCAGCCCCACTTGTAGCCGTAGTTGCGGTTCAGGTCGGTGCCGACGATAGCTCGAGCCGGTGTTGGGCTGGCGGTTCTTGCGCCACGAGCGATAGGAGCCGGTGGCGATGTCGTACTCGCCGCCGTCCGGGTTGACGTCGAAGACGATGTACACCTCGCGGGTGTTGACCAGGTCGGTGATCTGCGGGTCGGTGCCGTAGCTGTCCGGCCAGCAGGTGCAGGATGTAGAGCGTCATCTCAACGGTGAGGTGCTCGCGGGCGTGGTGCAGGCCGAGGAACAGGACCTCGGGCTCGTTTTCGTCCACGGCGACGTTGTCGCTGATCTTGGCCGCCCAGAGCTCGCGGCCCTCGTACGACTGGCCGATGCTGAAACGGCTGACGATCTCTGGGTGAGCGGCGGCCACCTCTTCGATCTCGCCATCATCTCAGCGTAGTTGTGATAGGCGGCGTCGGCCGGAGGGAAGTCGAGCGCGCCGAACATCTCTTCGACGGGTAGCCGACCCGCGGATGTGCCATCTCGTCAGGCGTGGCCTTGACGATCACATAGTCCGTGCCGATCTCTTCGATGGCTGCGCCGGTGGCTGCGGATCGCGGAGCGATCTTACCGCGGCTGACCACGTTATCCACACGGTACACGGCGATGTTCGCGACTCTCTTCGCCCGGAGGAGGGGGTTCGATCTGTTGCGCGGCCGAGGCCGGCAGGGCCACGGTCACGAGCAGGAGCACCAGCACGATGACGGCCATCCTGGACCAGCGAGCGGATTTCATGAAAGCCTCCCCTTTCTTCAAGTCGCCGGAGCCGCACCGGCCAGATACCCGAAACCGCGCCTTGAACTCGGGGACGGTCAGGTTGGTCAGGGCGGTCAACCGCTCAAACAGCGCATCGTCGCCGGCATGTTCGGGTCTCAAGCGTGCCATGAGTGGGTCACTGGTAGCGGTTGGTGCTGAATCACCATCGGCACCTCCGTCCTGCCGGTCTCCGGGTCGATCATCTCGTGATACGGGATCGGCACGATCTGGTCGTGCTGCACGGTGATGATCGCGTTCGTCCCCCGTGGACCAGGAAACCGATCGCTGCTTCGCCCAGGGTCCGCGTGCATTCCACATCGAAGGCGCAGGGCGGGGCACAACGCAGCTCATACCCCATCACGTGCTTGATCGTCCGCACGTGCACCCCCATCCGTTGCAGGTCCCGGTCCAGATTCTCCTTCAGGATATCCAGAAAATTGACTTCGGCCAGGCGGATGTGCCCGTGTTCGTCCCGCTCGACGTGATCCAGGTCTTCCAGATCTTCATGCGCCAGGTTTTCCACAGGCATCCCTTCTGCCAGGATGGCCACCCCGTAAGGCTTGTTATCCAGCATGCGCATCAGGATCGTCGTTGCCAGGATGTCGACCAGCTCCTGCAGGCGAATCTTTCGCCCGCCCCACTCCTCCGGGATCAGGGTCAGCGGCGTCACCGCGCTCTTCCCGATTCCCAGCGCCAGGTGGCCCGCCTTGCGCCCCATCGTCACCACGAGGAACCAGTGCCGGCAGGTGGCGGCGTCCCGCTTCAAATTCATCGCCAGTTTCGCTCCGAGGGCGCGGGCGGTCTCAAAGCCGAACGTGGGAATATCTTCGGGCAGGGGCAGATCGTTGTCGATCGTCTTGGGCACGT
>CAVZRW010000005.1:0-303384 GCA_963777855.1 uncultured Actinomycetes bacterium
CCTACGGAGGTCCCCGACGTCGGCGTCTGTGTTGGTTGTGCCTGCGTCGGCGTCCCATGGGTGGGGCGGTGCAGCGGCGAGGCCCCCCTTGGCGCCTCCCCGTCCCAAGTGAGGCCTCGTGGTGCATGACGTTACTGCCGGTCGGGCGTGCCCCGAAAGATCGAAAGGGGGACTTTGCACGGGGACAACCAGGTGCCGGCATGCCTCGGGCAGGGGATGAGGCCCCGCAGCGTGACGGGGGATGCGCGCTGCGGGTCCCCGGCTATCCCGGATGGCCAGCCGCGTGGACGACTGGGCTCCCGTGACAAACAGGCTAGGCAGGCCTCAGCTCGGCGGTCAATGGGAGGGGGGGTATGGGCAGCCCGCCGATGCGGCGGGTGGGTTCGTGACAAGGGGCCCGTCCCCCGCGAGCGTCTGTCCTGCCGGCAGTGGATCACCTCGAACCGGGGTCAGGATCTGGGGAGCAGGTCACTGGGGACGAGTCCTGGCCATGGCTCCTGCACCGCTCTTCGCAGGTGGGGGGAGTCGGGAAGTTCACAACTTCTCCGCGACCCGTGGAGGTACCGACGGTGCCGCGGCGGACGCCCTGCGTGACCGTCCAGCTCCACTGGCGGAGGGCCGCTACGAGCCGGCCACGATCGGGGTAGAGCCCTTCGCCTGGAGATCGACGGTGGAGGTGGAGCCAACGATCGCCTTGCACTCGTCAGCACCCGAGACGCGCTGTCGGCATCGTCGGCGAACGGCACGCCGAGGGTGACAACCTGACCCGCGAGCAAGTCGACGACCTTGTCAGCGTCGGTGTCGAGCAACGCCCGCCTGAGGTACCTGCTCGAACCAGCTGCGACTGGCGAGTCCGCCCGATAGCAGGTCCAAGACCTGGTCACGGGGCTGCAGGGCGCCGGGCGCGGTAATGGGTTTGGGCGAGGGGTGGGGGCGAGAGTGGCGATGGGGTGGGCGATCCCGGGACGGGGCTCGGGGCTGTCCCGTGTAGCCCAGTTTGTAGCCCAAATGTCGTTGGCTGGGTCGTTGGCAACGGATCGGTGGCCGCTCGGTGGCCGGTTTCTGGCAAGCCTGCGGGCTGGTGCAGGTCACGGGTTCAAGCCAATGGTGGACTTGGAGCCCGGTGGGCCTTCGGCCTCTGACGTCCGAGGGCTGTGCGGTGCGCTGGCTGGGTCAGGCGGTGCCCTGCCGGATGGCCAGGGTCATGGTGATCAGCAGGGCGGTGGTGGTGGCCACGGTGACCAGCCAGAGTCCGCGGTTGAGGGTGTACATCGGGATCCCCATCAGCAGGATGCTGCCGAAGAACAGCACCAGGTAGGGGATGAGGATGCTCGGCCGGGCGGGGTCGCGCCATTCCACCGGCCACAGGTAGTCCACGATCAGCATCAGGACAACGAACGCGTCGAAGACGGCTGGGCCGATCCACCACGGGTTGCCCGTCCGAGCGAACCCGACCAGGGCCACGGTGGCCGGGATGGCCAGCACCGCGATGACCAGGCCGAGGACCTGGTTGACGGCCATCCCATGACTGCGGCGGGAGGCGAACCCCACGGCCTGGGCGACGTTCACGGTGTTGACCACGACCCACGTCGTCAGGGCCGCCCACCAGGGGCCCTGCTCCATGCCCACCATCGTGGACCACCCGAGCCCCACCCGGGTAGGGCCGTCCGTCCCGAACCCCGGAAGGCCCCGGGCGAGTGCGCCGAGCGTTCCCGCCCGGCTGCAGTCGATCGTTCGGGGTTCCCTCCCGGCGAGCGGGCGAGGATGATCGGTGGTGGTACCGCGTGATCTTGGGTATCCCCGGGGCCCGGATCACGAGGACCTCGCGGTGGAGGTGGTGACGCGCTCGGTGGAGGATCTCGGCGCGTGCGGTGCGGTGGCCGTGGCGTCGGCCGTCCGCGCGGGCGTGGTGTCGTCCCGTGACGTGGTGGAGGCCCTGCTGGACCGGATCGCCCGCTACAACCCCACGTTGAACGCGATCGTCACCCTGGATGAGGTCGGGGCCCGGTCGCGGGCTGACCTGGCGGACGTGGCCCTGGCCCAGGGGGAGGTGTGGGGGCCGTTGCATGGGGTGCCGGTGACGTTCAAGGATGTGTTCGAGACCGCCGGGATGCGCACCACCAGCAGCCACAAGCCGCTGGCCGGGTATGTGCCGCAGCGCGACGCCACCGTGGTGGCCCGGCTCCGGGCGGCTGGGGCGATCGTGCTGGGCAAGACGAACATGCCCGAACTGGCCGGCGACAACCAGAGCGACAGCCCCGTGTTCGGCCGGGCGAACAACCCGTGGGACCTGGCCCGGACCCCGGGGGGCAGCTCGGGTGGGGAGGCCGCCGCGGTCGCCGCCGGGTTGTCACTGTTGGGGTCGGGCAGCGACATCGGGGGCTCGCTTCGACTGCCGGCGCACTTCTGTGGGGTGTTCGCGCTCAAGCCGACCGATCACCGGGTCTCCAACGCCGGGCACATCCCGCCCCTGCCCGGCAGTCGTGAACACCGTTCGTCACCTGGCCGTCAACGGGCCGATCGCCCGGAACCCGGCGGATCTGGGCCTGTGGCTGTCCCTGGTGGCCGGCCCGGACGGGCGCGACGGCACCGTGCCACCGGTGCCGGTGGCGGGTCCGGACCTGGTTGCCCCGGGACGTTGGCTGGGCTGCGGATCGCGTGGACCGATGACGTGGGTGGGATCCCGGTCACCGCGGACACCCGCGACGCACTGACCCGGTTCGCGACCGACCTGGCCGACGCCGGGTGCCAGGTGGTCCGGCGCGAGCCCCGCCGGGGGTGGACATCGAGGAGGTGTGGCAGACCTACGGGACGCTGTACGGGGCGATGATCTTCGCGATGCAGCCCCGGGTCGCCCGGGTCGCCCTGCGCACCGTCGGCCCGGCCATGTTCCGCGACCCCATCTTCGGCCCCTCCTCCCGCGCGGCGACGGCCAGCGCCCGGCAGTTCCTGCACGCCCTGGCCCGCCGCGACACGCTGATGTGGGCCATGGAGGAGTTCCTCGCCGACGTCGACGCGTGGATCTGCCCGGTGGCCTCGATACCGGCCTTCCCGCATCGGCCGGCACGCCAGACCGGTCGCCCGGTCCAGGTCGACAACCAGAAGGTGCCCGGCACCGTCGCGACGATGGGCCACACCATGCTGGCCAGCCTCACCGGCCACCCCGTCGTCGCCCTGCCCCTGACCCACCACAACGGGGACCTGCCGATCGGGGTGCAGGTCATCGGCCGACTCTGGCAGGACCACGACCTGCTCAACGTCGTGAGCGCCCTGACCACCGTGAGCGGGCCATGCCCACGACCACCCGAGTTCCCGTGACCCACCCTGGGCGCGAACGACGCATGCCCAGATCCGGGCCGATCACCTCAGTGCAGGCGGTGATGCACGCGGGATGCCCGGGCTGCGGCCGGGTGTCGTCCCCGTGCCATGAGCGTGTTGTACTGCCGTCAGGCTAGCCCGGACCCTCGGGCCGTGACCCCCGACAGGCCCGCAGCAGATATCGCGGCCTCCGACAGGGTCGACTCCTCGCGAAACGTGTACCTCGACCAGGTCGGCAGCACCCCCAGCCGCTGAGACTGGGCATCGTCCTTGCCGCTGAGCCGGGCACGCAGCCACACCCACAGCGCCACCAGGCTGGCGACACTGCCGTCCAGCAGCCCATCCGGGTCGATCCCATCCCCAGCCAGGGCATCATGCAGCCGCTTCAGCGCCACCGGACGCTCGGCAAGGAACTCCACGAACGCCGCCTCCCCCTGCGCCCGCGGCACGTTAGGTGATGGAGGTCTGGAGGTCGCTGTGGGTGGTGGTCCGTGGGGTGCGTCGTCCGCCACGTTGGGCGGCGGCGCCTGCGGTGACGACCAGTGCGATGCCGAGCACTTGGGCAGGGGCAGGGGTCTGGTGGAGCACGAGTGCTCCGATCAGGGTGCCGAGGGCGGGTTCGAGGGCCATGAGGGTGCCGAAGGCGGTGGGGGTGAGATGTCGAAGTGCGTGCATCTCCAGGGCGAACGGGAGCACGGGCAGCAGGAGCGCCAGTCCGGCGGCAGCAGCCAGGATGGTCGGGGTGAGGTGGCCGGCTGCTTGGGGGATGCCGACGATGCCGGCGATCACCGCGGCGATCGGGATGGTGATGGACAGCCCGGTGGTGCCGGCGAACCGGTCGCCGACGTGCTGGGTGAGCAGGATGTAGGCCGCCCAGCCCAGGGCAGCGAGGGCGGCGAACGCGATGCCGGCGGGGTTGGCCTGGCCGGTCCAGGGTTGGGTGAGCAGCAGCACGCCGGCCAGGGCGAGGGCGGGCCACACGAGGGCTCGCCTGCTGTGGCTTCGAAGCGCGGCGACTGACAGGGGGCCGAGGAACTCGATGGCCACGGCGGTGCCCAACGGGATGCGGTCGATCGCGGCCAGGAACGCCAGGGTGACACCTGCGGTGGCGGCCCCGAGTGCGAGCAGGGCGGGCAGGTCGCGGCGCCGCAGGGAGCGAAGCGGTGGGCGGGCGATCGCCAGGAAGATCACCGCACCCATGGTCAGGCGCAGCCAGGCGGTGCCGGCTGTGCCGACGGCCGGGAACAGGTGCACGGACAGGGCAGCGCCCAGCTGCACGCTGGCCATGGCGGCCACCGCCAGCGCCCACGGCGGCACCCGGGTGGTCATGGTCATGGGCGATCTCGGGTGGTGGACCATTCGCCGATCGCGGTCAGGCGGCGGCGCTGCTGGGCGGCGGCGCGCGGTGTCCAGGCCGTGGTTGCGCTGGTCGAGCCGGTCGGCGACCTGCTCACGGTGGGCGGTCGGGTTGTGGTCGTCGTACTTGAACTTGGCGTCGACGCGCAGCACGGCCAGCCGTAGCCCGCGCAGGCCGGGCAGCATGCGCCCGTACGGGGCGGCATCGATGCCCACGGGGGCGTGCCCGCCCTCGGGCTGGAGGTCGGCCAGCTGCGCGGCCAGCAGCTCGGCCTTGTCCTGCGGGTCGTCGACGATGGTGGGGCGGCACACGAACTGAACGGACGAGTAGTAGCTGGTCGGCACGCCGTCCTCGTCGGGCCCGCCGGCCTTGGCCCGCCAGTAGCTCGGGATGTAGGCGTAGTCGCCGATGACGGCCAGTCGCACCTCAGCGGCCGCCTCCAGGTGCGGCCAGATCGGGTTCGGTCGGGCCAGGTGCACCAGCAGCTCGTCGCCGGCCACGGTGAAGTGGGTGGGAACCAGCAGCGGCGCCTGGGCGGGGTCGAGGTTGTTGACCGCGAGCACGCCGAACCGGTCGGTGGTGGCCAGCCACGTCGCGCCACTCGGCCGGGTCAAGGGCGGCGTCCCAGGGGTGGATCAGCATGTCAGTCTCCGGCGTGGATGGTCGTGGGGGCGCCGATGATCCGGTGGGCGGCGTGCGCGTGGCGAGCCCAGGTGGGTCGAGGAGGTCCTCGGCGGCCGTGAGGAGGGCCTCGTCGGTGATCGGGGCGAGGGCGTCGAGGATGAACAGCGCGGTGGTGGTGTCCTCGGCGCAGCTGGGTGCGCCGTGCCTGGCGCCAGTTCCATCGCCGGCAGGTCACCCCGGCGTCGTCGCACCACACCACCTCACCGGGGTCGGGGTGCTCGACCACGACGTGCGCCGTCCGACGGTGGTGTCGAACGGCTCCGCGCCCGTGGCGCGCACCAGCCGGGGTGCGCCCACGTACCGATGCAGGTCCTCCCCGCCCAGCGGGATCTGGTGCAGCACCGAGACCGCGTTGTAGATGTCGGTCAGCCGGTTCACCCGGGGCAGCCCGCCCTCGGCTCGGCGCAGCAGCGCCTCGAGGCTGTTGCGGGTCCGCTGCGGCTCTGGCCCCGAACCCCGGTACGCCTCGCGCCACGCGGCCACGTGAGGCAGCTGGTCAGCGGGCCGGACCGCGAGCGCGACCCGGGCCGCGGCCTCGGCCCGCGCCAGAAGCAGCGTCGCTGGCCTCGTCGCTCGGTCCGGGGACGAGCCCGTCGACGGCCAGCAGCAGAACCCGGTAGTCCGGTCGCAGCGCGAACACGTCCGGGGCGACGCTGGCCCCGGCCAGGAATCCCGCCAGTGCTGCCACATCAGTCATCGCCGGACTCCCTGGACTCCGCCGCGATCACGCCCGGCTCGAACACAGCCAGCGAGAACCGCGCCGTCGCTGCTGCCCGAGTTGGCGTATGCGTGCGCGACGTCACCCGGGAACGCGACCGCATCGCCTGGCTCCAAGGTCACCGACTCGTCGGCGGACTCCGACAGCGATCTGACCCCGCCAGGACCTGGACCAGCTCCCGGGTGCCCGGCGTGTGCGCCTCACTCGGTGTGTCGATCACCCGGCCCCAAGGTCCAGTCCCACAGCTCGACCACGTCCGGCGGCTCGGTGGCCGCCACCAGCACCGCACGCCCGCCGCGATCACCCCTCCACAGCACTGGCCCGTCTCCGGATCGGGTCACCCTCACCCGCGAGGTCGCCGGTGGCTCCACCAGCGCGGGCAGCCCGACCCCGAGCGCGTCGCTGATCCGAAGCAGCGTCCCCACGCTGGGATTCGCCGCACCCTGCTCGACGTTGACCAGCATCCGCCGGCTCACCCCCGCCGCAACCGCCAGCTGATCCAAGGTCCAGCGCCTGGCCTGCCGCTCCGCGCGCACCCGTCCACCGATCGCCCTCGCCAGCTCTGCCGCGTCCTCCATGAGTGCATCATAGTGCACTCTAGAGTGCAGTCACCAGACACACTTGAAGTGTTTCAGGCCGGGCACGCCACACAGCGGCAACCGGCGCCTTATCGCCTGCGTCCTACTGGGCCGAGTGGGCTGCCCTGCAGGGCCCAGCGACCCTTTCCGGATCCACGCAAGCTGTCGGTGACCTCAAACGACACGGTGCGCAGAGCCAGCGGTTGGTGACTGCGGTCGACGATCCGGCCAGGTGGTCCGGTCTGACACCCCGAGCGTGCTGGACGTGACAGGGTGGGCGTGCCGTTCGCCGCACGTCGAGAGGCAGAGATGGTCCCCAGCAGCCGTTCCCTGAGGGTCCGCCACGACCGGGTCGTGGCGGCGGAGTTCGCCGAGCAGCCGCTGCTCGTGCCGATGGGCTGGTCCACGCCTGTCAGCGAGTACTGGGACCATGACGGCCGGCACCTGCTGCACCGCGGCGCCGCCGGTCCGTTCACGTATGGGGAGTTCGCGATGCGCTCGATCCACAACGACGTTGCGGGCCCGCTGTGAGGCAGGGGCCGTGTCTGCCAGGGAGGAACCCATGAACATCGCCCTGATCGGCGCCACCGGCCGCACCGGCCGCCTCGTCCTGTCCGACCTGCGCCGCCGAGGCCACACGGTGACCGCGCTGGTCCGGGACCCAGCCAGGCTCGGTGACCCGGATCCCGGCGTGCGTGTCGTCGTCGGCTCCTCGACGGACCGCGATGCGATCGGCGAGATGCTCCCCGGATCCGACGCGGTGCTCTCCGCCCTGGGCCCGACGGCCAACGAGTCCGACCTGCACACCGCGACCGCCCGCCTGCTGGTCGCAGCGATGCCCGCCCAGGGGGTCACGCGCTTCATCGGGATCAGCGGCGCCGGCATGGACGTCCCCGGCGACCAGAAGGGCACCCGCGACCGGATCATCTCGACCCTCATCCGCACCGTCGGCGGCGCAGTGGCCCGGGACAAGCCGGCCGAGTTCCGGGTGCTGGCCGACTCGCCGCTGGTCTGGACCCTGGTCCGCCCGCCCCGCCTGCACGACGCGCCCGCGACCGGGCGGATCGGGCACGACCCGCACAAGCCCGGCCACTGGTCCATACCCCGGGCCGACCTCGCCGTGTTCCTCGTCGACGTCCTCGAGCAGGATCTCTACCCCCGCCAAGCCCCGTTCGTCTGGGCGCGGTAGCGCACATCCGTCGCCCGTCGCGCTGGCCTCAGACGACGTCGCCCTCGATCAGCCGGCCCTCCCGGCCGTTCTGCTCGGCGAGCACCGTCGGGATGTAGTCGGCCAGGGTCGCCATCAACCTGGCGGAGGCCTGCGGCTCGTTGAGCATCGCCACCTGCTGGCCGCGCAGCACCTCGGCGGACGCCAGGTCACCGGCCGCCACAGCCTCGTCCAGCGCCTTCTGCACGGCGTTCACCCGCACCTGCAGCGAGAGCACGTCCACGACCATCCCGACGGCAGCCAGCGAGGCGGTCACGAGCATGCTCACCCTGAGACTCTCGACGCGTCGCTGCTGGACCTGGGACTCGACCCTGGTCCGGTACGAATCGATGGCTCGATCCGCCAGCCCGGACGCCAGGCTGGCGACGCCGGCTAGTGACGTGATGCCCATGAGACCCCCTGGAAGCCATCGGTGGCGAGCACCCCCATTGTGACCGCCGCTGCGACCTCCCGACGAATCTGCACCCGGTGAAGCGAGGCAACTCACACGACGCCGGCGCCCGCGCACCGGTCACGGACCTCCGGGACGGCCGCGCCCCGGCCCGATCAGCCCTGCCGGCGCCAGACGGTCAGGCCCTCCTTGATCGTCTCCTGCACGGTGATGGTGTTCAGCAGCATCGGGTCGATCGTCAGTGGGTTGTCCGACAGGATCACCAGGTCCGCGAGCTTGCCCTCGGTCAGAGACCCCTTCCGGTCCTCCTCGAAGTGCTGGTACGCGCCCCAGATCGTGATGCACTTCAGGGCCTCCAGTGGGGTCAGCCGCTCACCGGGGCCCATCACCTTCCCCGAGCGCGAGACCCGGTTCACCGTCGACCACATGATCTGCATCAGGTTCGGCAGCGCCACCGGGGCGTCGGTGTGGCTCGTGATCACCGGCACCCGGTCCAACGCCGAGCGGGTCGGCGAGATCCGCTGCGCGGCCTGCTCACCGATGATCTGGTCATACCAGTCACCCCAGTAGAACGTGTGCATCGGGAACAACGACGGGATGATCCCCAGCTCGGCACAGTCGTCGAGCTGGTCGATGCGGATCAGCTGACCGTGGATCAACACGTGCCGCCGGTCACCGGGGCCGTACTTCTGCTGACTCGGACGGACCGCGGCGAACAGCTGGTCAGCCGCCGCGTCGCCGTTCGCGTGCGTCAGGACCTGCCACCCCTTGGCATACGCCTCCTCGAAAAGCGCCGCGACATCAGCGGTGTCCGGGATCGCCGGGTACCCGCAGTAGCCGGGCTCCTGACCGTCCGGCGGGATCAGGTACGGGACCGTGCGCCACGCGGTGCGCCCCTGGGGCGAACCGTCGAGGGTGATCTTCAAGCCGGCCACCCGGTAGTGATCCCGGTACTCCCGGCTGTGCCACGGGCCGTCGAGGATGTCCTTGGCCATGTAGTCCACGTAGGACAACACATCGATGTCGTACGTGCCCGCCGCAGCCGTGGCCACCATCGCCTCATGCGTCGCGGCCGTGGCTCGGCCCTCGTGCGCGGTCGTGTACCCGTAGCTCTTGGCCAGTTCCACGCCCTTCGCCGCGAAGTGGGCCACGTCCTCGGGATCCGTGGGACTGATCACCGCCATCATGTGCGGGAAGCTCGCAAGCTCCTCCAGCACGCCATTGGGCTGCCCATCGGCCCGCCGGCGGATCACCCCACCCGACGGGTCCGGCGTCAACGCCGAGTAGCCGATCCGAGCCAGGCCCACCGAGTTGACAGCACTGAAGTGCCCGGAGATGTGGATGGCCATCACCGGCAGGTCCGTCGAGACCCGGTCGAGGTCGTCGCGATCGGGATGCCGACCGAGCAGCGAGTCGTCGTACCCCACCCCGAACACCCACCCCGTGCGCCCCACGTCGGGACCGGCGGCGAACCCCCGCAGCGCCTCGACGAGGTCGTCGATCGAGTTCGCGCTCCCATCCGGCGCCGCGAGCAGGTTGGCCCCGACCGCCTGCGCACCGAACCCGTTGACATGCGCGTGACCATCGATGAACCCCGGCACCAACGTGCGCCCGGCCAGGTCCACCATCTCGGTGTCCGGCCCTCGCACGGACTCCACCTCGATCAGGCGGCCCACGCCGACGATGAGGCCGTCCCTCACCGCCAACGCCTCAACAGTGGGTCGATCATCCTCGACGGTCAGGATCGGCCCACCGAAGTAGATCCGATCGGCGGGGTGTGCACGTGACGCCATGGCTCATCTCCGATCCTGGGAGGGGAAGGCTAGCCGGAGTATCCGGGGTCAGCACCTGCACACCGGTGGGGTGATCGCGGCACGCTGACGTCAGCCGGGCAGCGCCCCCCGGTGGCCCTCGGAGTGGGTGAAGACGAGACTGGTCTCCGTGTGGGCGACTGCCGGGTGTGTGGTGAGGTGGTCGAGGACGAAGTCGCGCAGGTGCTCGGCGTCGGGCACGGCGACGTGGAGGACATAGTCGTCGGACCCGGCGACGTGGAACGTCTGGATCACTTCCGCGAGGGTCGGCAGCCGACGGGCGAACGACTCGATGACGGCCCGGTCATGGGCGCGCAGCCGGACCGCGATCAACGCCTGGACCGGTCGGCCGACCGAGGCTGGGTCGACGTCGGCGCGGAAGCCGCGGATGACCCCTAGGCGCAGCAGCGCCCGCAGGCGTACGAGCGCGGTCGACGGGGCGACCCCGGCCTCCTCGGCCAGGCGCGCATTGGGCATCCGCGCGTCGCGCAGCAACGCGCGGATGATCCTGAGGTCGGTGCGGTCCAACGGTCGAAGATCGTTCGGCATGCCCAGCCTCCCAGCAACACTGATCGAAGATCCTTCGCCATGGTCGGTCAATGCCACCGATCAGCACATGCGCTCTTGATCACTACCGAAGGATTGCCCAATCATCCTGCCATGGATGCCTCGATCGACACCACCGCCGTCCACGCCGGGCGCCACGACCTGACCGCCTTGGGGGTGCATGCCCTGCCGATCGACCTGTCGAGCACCAACCCGCTGTCGGGCATCGCTGAGGGTGGGGATTCGTATGAGAACCTGGCTCTGGGGGGCCGGCTGGAACCGGGTGAGTCGGCGGTCTACCAGCGGCTGTGGAACCCGACCGTCGCCCGGCTGGAGTCGGCGGTTGCCGAGCTGGAGGGCACCGCCGATGCGATCGCGTTCGCATCGGGGATGGCTGCCCTGACTGCTGTCCTGATCGACGCCGTCCGCCGCGGCACCCCCCATGTGGTGGCCGTGCGCCCGCTGTACGGCGGCTCGGACCACCTGCTCGGCACGGGCATGGTCGGCACCTCGGTGACGTTCGTGCATCCCGAGGGGGTGACCGCCGCGATCCGCGCGGACACCGGGCTGGTCATCCTCGAGTCGCCGGCGAACCCGACCCTGGAACTGGTGGACATCCGTTCGGTCGTCGAGGCGGCCGGTGGAGTGCCCGTTCTGGTCGACAACACCTTCGCCACACCCGTGCTGCAGCGCCCCCACGAACTGGGCGCCACCTGGGTGCTGCACTCGGCGACCAAGTTCATCGGCGGGCACTCCGACGCCCTTGGTGGCCTGGTCGCCGCCGACGATCACCGGATCGTGGCCCTGCGGCAGGTGCGCGCCCTGACCGGGGGGATCCTCAACCCCATGGCCGCCTACCTGCTGCACCGGGGGCTGCCGACCCTCCCCCTGCGGGTGCGCACCCAGCAGGCGACCGCCACCGCACTGGCCCGGCACCTCGTCGGGCACTGCGCCATCGAGCGAGTCCTGCATCCGAGCCTGCCCGGCCTCGACCCGCTGGGGCTTGTCGGCACCCAGATGGCCGGACCGGGGTCGATCCTCTCGTTCGAGCTGCACGGGGGGTTCGCGGCGGCCAGCGCCGTGGCCGGCGCAGTGCGGCTGATCACCCACGCCGTCTCGCTGGGCGGCGTGGACACCCTCATTCAGCACCCCGCGGCCCTGACCCACCGCCCCGTGCCCCCCGCGTCCCGACCCAGCGCCGGCCTGCTGCGCATCTCGGCCGGCCTGGAGTCCGTCGACGACCTGATCACCGATCTGGACAAGGCGCTGACCGAGGTGCCCGCGTGACGGCCGCGACCCTCGCCACGGATCCGGACATCGATACCACCACGGCGGCCTCCGAGACCGCGACCCCGGCGCCGGCACAGCGGCCCCCGGCAGTTCGGCCGATTCGCGACATCGCCCTGCTCGAGTCGGTCCAGCGCCGGGTCCTGTGGCTGGCCGTCCGGATGGTGGATGCCGCCAACCGGGAGCGCGACACCGCCGACGGGGTGAAGGTCGGCGGGCACATGGCCTCCAGCGCGTCGCTGGTCTCGACGATGACCGCGCTGTGGATGGCTCACCTCGACGCCCCCGACCGGGTGGCGGTCAAGCCGCACGCCTCACCGGTGCTGCACGCCCTGAACTACCTGCTCGGCGACCTCGACCGTTCCCACCTGACGCGGTTGCGAGATTTCGGTGGGCTTCAGGCCTACCCCAGTCGCACCAAGGACCCCGACCGGGTGGACTTCTCGACCGGGTCGGTCGGGCTGGGGCCTGCGGCCACCGTGTTCGCCGCGGCCACCCGCAGGTACGTCGACGACCACTTCGGGCCCCGAACCCCGGCCAGGTTCATCAGCCTGCTCGGGGACGCCGAGCTCGATGAGGGCAGTATCTGGGAGGCCCTGGCCGACCCCGCAACGGCGGGCCTGGGCAACGTGATGTGGGTGGTCGACTTCAACCGACAGTCCCTGGACCGGGTCGTTCCCGGGGTGCGGATCGGGCAGTGGCGCAGCCAGTTCGAAGCAGTCGGGTGGCATGTCGTGGAGCTCAAGTACGGCCGCCGGCTGCGAGCCTTCTTCGACCGCCCGGGCGGCCAGGCGCTGCGCACCTGGATCGACACGATGCCCAACGAGCACTACCAGTCGATGTTCGGGATGGCACCGCAGGACCTGCGCACCCGGTTCCTGGACGGTGCACCCCGCGACGTGATCTCGCTCGTGTCGGACCTGGCCGACGCCGAACTCGCCGAGCTCGTGTGCGACCTCGGCGGACACGACCTGGCCGACCTGCTCGAGGCGTTCGCCGACTGTGACGCGGTCACCGACCGGCCCAGCGTCGTGTTCGCCTACACGATCAAGGGCTGGGGGTTGCCGCTGGCCGGCAACCCGCGCAACCACAGCGCGCTGCTCACCGCCGAGCAGGTCGAGGCCCTGCGCACCCAGGTCGGCCTGGCGCCGGCCGCGGAGTGGGACCGGTTCGACCCCACGAGCCCGCAAGGCATCCTGGCCGCCCAGCGGCGCGCGCACCTGGCCCGCCCACCGGACACGCCCGACGTTGCAGTGACCGTGGCCCGCGACGGCGGGTTCCGCACGGGGGATCGGCCGATCGCCACCCAGGAGGCGTTCGGCCGGATCCTGGTGGACCTCTCCCGCGACCCCCAGGTGGCACCCCTTCTGGTCACCATTGCCCCCGACGTGGCCACCTCCACCAGCCTCGCCGGCTTCATCAACCGCACCGGCATCTACACCCCCGCCCGGCAGCACGTGTGGCACTCCGACCCGGTGCTGCGCTGGCACGAGGGGCCCACCGGGCAGCACATCGAGCTGGGGATCAGTGAGATGAACCTGTTCCTCATGCTCGGCCAGCTCGGCCTGGCCGGGGACATGTCCGGCCAGAGGCTGCTGCCCATCGGCACCGTGTACGACCCGTTCGTGCTGCGCGGGCTGGATGCGTTCATCTACGCCGCCTACATGGGCGCCCGGTTCGTCGTGGCCGGCACCCCCTCCGGGGTGACCCTGGCTCCCGAAGGCGGTGCCCACCAGTCGACCCTGACCGCATCAGTGGGCCTGGAACTGCCCGGGGTGACCCTGATGGAGCCCGCCTACGCCGGGGCCCTGAACTGGCTGCTGCGCGACGCCCTGGGCCGGGTCGCCGCGGACGACCCACCGGTGACCGCGGATCCGGCCGAGGCCGGGGCGTACTACCTGCGCCTGACCACCCGCCCCATCGACCAGACGCCCTTCGCCGCTGCACGTGCCCGGATCGGCGACGCCGTGCTGCGCCGCGCCGTCCTCGCCGGTGGCTACCGGCTGGTCGACGCATGGCAGGCCAACCCCGACCTGCCACCGGACTCACCCGTGGTCAACGTCGTGGGCACAGGCGCCCTCCTGCCCGAGGTCCTGGCCGCGGCCGAGGAACTGCGCAGTGAAGGGGTCGCCGCCCACGTGGTCGACATCACCTCTAACGACCGGCTCTACCGCGCCTGGCAACGCACCCTGCGCCAAGCGGTGCGCACAGCCACCACCCCCAGCATCCCCGGTGCGCTACGCGCCTGCTTCCCAGACCGCGCCCCGCTCGTCAGCGTCCACGACGCCGCCAGCCACTCGATGGCCTGGCTGGGATCGGCACTCGGCGTCCCCGCGGTCCCCCTCGGAGTCGACGGATTCGGCCAGTCAGGATCCGTGGCCGCGCTGTACGCCGCCCACGACCTCGACCCCGGATCCATCATCAACGGCGCCCTGGCCGCCCTCAGCCTGCGCTGAGGCCACGGTCACCAGCCCACGGCAGCACTCCGCCCAGCGCGTGGACTCGAAGGCGGGCGCCTGCCGCAGACTCGTGCCCTTGGCGGCTGCGGCAGCCCGACACCCGCTGTACGGGCTTGCTCCGCGTCGTGCGAGGAGCCGGTGTCAGTGGCTGACCTTGGGCACCATCGACTTGGCCGCCTCGATCCACCCTGCCACCTGCTCCTGGCTGGGGACCCGACCGGTGAGGTGCAGCTGCTCATTGACCTCGGCGATCTTGGCCGTGAGGTTCTCGGCGTTGCGCACGGCCAGCTCCTTGACCGTGTCGACACCGGCGGCCTCAAGCAGCTGGGAGAAGCCCTCGGCCACGCCCGGGATGCGCATCAGGTCGGCCTCGTTCACCCAGGTCAGCACCTGGGAGGCCGAGGCGCCGATCTCGTCGGCGATCCGGTTGCGGCCCGCGGCTGCCCCAGCCTTCTCCAGGAGCTGCTCAGTCGTGGTGACGCCGAGCTCCGCGAGCTTCTGCGCAGCGCCGGCCGACACGTCCTTGAGGTCCTTGATCGAGTACGACATCGCAGTGCTCCCTGCCCTTCCGTGGCAATCACCGGGTTGTGACGAACCTCGGACGTTACTGCGCGCGCGGCGAGATCGCGACCGCTGCGGACCTCGGAGGGCCGGCCGCGTGCAGCGCGGCAGTCGGGGGTGCGGGGAGCCCCGGTGGCTGGTCGAGTCTGCTCCCGCCCGAGTACAGGCCGGTGGCCCGTCAGCCCCTCGCGAGCCCGGGCGGGTTCAGAAGCACAGCCAGCGGCTCGGCCAGGGCAACCGACTCATCGCCGTGCCTCCGCGCAGACCACGCGGGGCGGGACGCACAACGTGAGATGGCCCAAAGGGAACACCCCTGGGCCATCCCCTGGTCGTGGTGGAGGTGCCGGGAATCGAACCCGGGTCCATCGGTGTCTCTCAGGGTCTTCTCCGGGCGCAGCCACGCTGTCGTGGTCTCGACCTCCGCGCTTCGTGTGGCACTGCGCGGAACACGGTCCAGCAACTGTCAGTTTTCCCGTCCCACCCCGTTACCGGGTGAGTTGGTGAGTCTCCTAGCGACGCCAGGTCCGGAGCGGAGACGCCCCCGGGCTGACGGACTTCAGGCTCGCTTAGGCAGCGAGGGCGAAGTCGTTGGTGCTCTTGTTGGCACTTATTGGTTGTGGCGGATCGTTATCGAGATAACCGCCGTCCTCGGCCCGCTTCTCCCATCGACCACAGCCGATGTCGAAACCTGTCACCCCCCTGTTGAGTTGTCACCGGTACGAACCGGCTCCTCCAGAGTAGCCCCGCGCCCGACTTCTGTCACTCGCCGATCCCGCGGCCGACGACCAGCCCGCCACGGTCTCGGGCCGCAACAGCCCCTAGCGTCCGCGCTTGAACTGCCGGCCCATCTCCTTGGCGATGTCGCGGTTGGCGTCGCGCTCGGCCAGGGTCTGGCGCTTGTCGTAGGCCTTCTTGCCGCGGGCCAGGGCGATCTCGACCTTGGCGTAGCCGTCCTTGAAGTACAGGGCCAGCGGCACGAGCGCCACACCGCTCTCCTTGGTCCTGCGCTCGAGGCGCTCGAGCTCGGCGCGCTTGAGCAGCAGCTTGCGCACCCGCCGCGGCGCGTGGTTGGTCCACGAGCCGTGCGTGTACTCCGGGATGTGCAGCCCGTGCAGGTACAGCTCGCCGTCACGGAACTGGGCGAACGCATCGACGATGCTGGCCCGGCCCTCGCGCAGCGACTTCACCTCGGTGCCGACCAGCACGATCCCCGCTTCGACGGAGTTGTCGATGTGGTAGTCGTGGCGGGCCTTCTTGTTCTGGGCGATCAGCTTGCGCCCCTGCTCACGTGCCATCAGCACTTGACCGGGACCTTCTTGCCGCCGAACCAGCCCAGGGGGTCGTAGGGCGTGCCACCGACGTGGATCTCGAAGTGCAGGTGGGGCCCGGTCGAGTAGCCGGTGGAGCCCACGTACCCGATGACCTCACCCCGCTTGACGGTGTCGCCCTCGGCCGCGCCGAAGCGCGACTGGTGGGCGTACATCGAGTACAGGCCGTTTCCGTGCGAGATGAGCGTGTGGTTGCCGTACGGGCCGCCGCGGGCGTTCGACACGATGACCCCGGCCGCCGTGGCCCGGATCGGCGTGCCCGAGGGGGCGCCCAAGTCCACGCCGGTGTGGCAGGAGCGGTAGCCGTAGACCGGGTGGATGCGGGGCCCGACCCCGCCGCCGGCGGCGACCCCCGGGATCGGCCAGAAGAAGCCCTCACCCGAGGTGGGGACGAACTTCAGGCGGCCCCCGGCGGCCAGTCGGGCGGCCTCACGGGCGGCCTGCTGGGCCAGCAGGGCAGCGATGCGCTGCTGCTCGGCCTGCACGGACTTGTACTGCTTGAGGACCCGGGCCCGTTGGGCAGAAGCCACGTCCAGGGCGGTGGCCTTCTGCGCGACGAGGGCGTCGACCTTGGCCTTGGCGGCGGCGGCCTTGTCCCGGGCGATGTTCGCCTTCTTCAGCGCGATGGCCGCCTTCGTGCGCTGCTCGTCGACCTCGGCGCGCAGCAGCTCGAGGCGGGCCTCCTTGAGCGAGAGCTCCGCGCGGATCTCGCCCATCCGGGCCAGGGTCTGGTTGTTGGCCCGCGAGACTGCGTCGAGGGCGGCGGCCCGGTCGGCGAGCTCGGTGGGCGAATCGGCGGTGATCAGCAGGTCGAAGTCGGCGAAGGCGCCGTTCTGGTAGACCGAGCGCGCCAGGTTGCCCACGCGGCTCTGCAGGTCCTGGATCTGGAACTCGACCTCCGCGCGCTCCTGCTCGGCCCGGATGGCAGCGGCAGTGGCCTGCTCGAGCTCGGCCTGCGCGGCCCTGTCCTCGGCCTCGGCCTCGGTGGCGGCCTCGCGTGCCGTGGCCAGCTCCTTGCGCGCCCCGGGCAGCAGGGTACGGACCTCCTCGAGGTCCCTGATCGCCTTGTCGACCTTGGCGTTGGCCTGCTGCAGGTCGTCGCCGGCGGCGGCCACCGCCGCGTCGACCTTCTTCTTGTCGTCACCGGGGTCGGCGGCCACCGGCACCAGGGCTCCCACGGCAAGGGCGAGCGCGGCCGCGGCAGCCACGACGGCTGTCCGGAACCTGTGCATTCGCCCCACCTTCATCCCACGACCCGATCCGGTGTACGGCCCTCGCCCGGGCGACGGCCGTAGCGCGCTGGGCCGGCACGCGGCAGCGTGCACACCCATGCGCCTGACCAGAGTACCGCGACTGCCGCCCACACCTGAGTCATCGGTTCCCGTTCGGCCCAATCTGAAGCCCTGGGCCTCAAGCCTGCGGCGACTCGGCGACCGGGGCAGGACGGCGCGGGGTCAGACCCGCAGGTACCGGCGCAGGGTCACCAGGGCGGCCACGGAGGCCAACGTGATCCCCGTGAGGAACACCACCAACGACACCTGGGCCACGACATCCCAACCGACGAAGTTGGTGAACTGGAAGCTCGGGGTGAGCACACCGTCGACGAGGATGACCTTCAGCAGTGCCAGCAGGCCGATCGCCACCAGGGCGCCCATCGTGGCCGCCAGCGCGGCCTCGAGCAGGAACGGCAGCTGGATGTAGAAGTTCGACGCCCCCACCAGGCGCATGATCCCGGTCTCGCGGCGCCTGCTGAACGCAGCGACCCGGATGGTGTTGGCCACCAGCAGGACGGTGGCCAGCAGCATCATCGCGGCGATCACCAGGGCCCCGGTCTGGAAGCCGTTGAGGATCGCGAACAGCTTGTCGAGCACGCGTCGCTGGTCGTTGACCGAGTCCACGCCCGGCCTGCCGACGAACGCGCTGGCCACCACGTCGTACTTGGTGGGGTCGGAGAGCTTCACGCGGAACGACTCGGGCATCTGGTCCGGGGTGATGTTGGCCAGGATCGGGGCGTCGCGGTTCTGCTCGGAGAACCGCGCATAGGCCTCGGCGGAGGACTCGTAGTAGACCTCGGCGACCAGCGGCTTGAGCAGCTCGAGGTCGTTGCGGATCTCCTCGCGCTGGGCCTGGGTCACCGATCCCTCGGCGCAGGAGAGCACCACCGACGTCTGGCCGCACAGGTAGATCGAGACCTGGACCTTGTCGTACCAGTAGTCCTTCATCAGGTCGACCTGCGAGCGCACCATCAGCCCCGCGCCGAACAGCGCCAGGGAGACCGCGACCGTGATCACGACCGCGATGGTCATCGTGAGGTTGCGCCGAATGCCGGTGAACACCTCGCCGAGCACGAACTTCACCCGCATGGGATCCCCCTCATCAGGTGGCCCCGTAGACGCCGCGGGACTGGTCGCGCACCACGTGGCCGTGCTCGAGCTCGATCACGCGCTTGCGCATCTGGTCGACGACCGCCGCGTCGTGGGTCGCCATGACCACCGTCGTGCCGGTGCGGTTGATCCGGTCGAGCAGGCGCATGATGCCCACGCTCGTGGCCGGGTCGAGGTTGCCGGTCGGCTCGTCGGCGATCAGGATCATGGGCCGGTTCACGAACGCGCGGGCCACGGCCACCCGCTGCTGCTCGCCGCCGGACAGCTCGTCGGGGAAGCGGTGCTCCTTGCCGGCCAGGCCCACGAGGTCGATCACCTCGGGCACCACCTTGCGGATGTGCGAGGTGGGCCGGCCGATCACCTGCAGGGCGAAGGCCACGTTCTCGAAGACCGTCTTGTTCGGCAGCAGGCGGAAGTCCTGGAACACGGCGCCGATCTGGCGGCGCAGGTGCGGCACCTTCCAGTTGGGCATCCGGCCGAGGTCCTTGCCGGCCACGTGCACCACGCCCGTGGTCGGGCCGGTCCTCGCGCATGACCAGCCGCAGGAACGTCGACTTGCCCGAGCCGGAGGCGCCCACCAGGAACGCGAACTCGCCCTTGGTGATCTCCAGGCTCACGTCGTCGAGGGCCGGGCGCTGCTGCGTCGGGTAGTGCTTGGTGACGTTCGCGAAGCGGATCACGCGCCACCCTCCCCGAGTGCCAGAACGTCGGTCACCGCTGCGAGAATGCCTGCGGCGCGGCCAGTTTACGTCGCGCCGGCCCGACCGGCGGGCAGGCCCGGGTCAGGCGCCCTGGCGCCGCCAGCGGATGCCCGGACTCGATGAACGCGTCGATCTCTCCGTCGAGGACCGCGGACGGTGTTGCCGGTCTCGTCCTCGGTGCGCAGGTCCTTGACCATCTGGTAGGGGTGCAGCACGTAGGAGCGCATCTGGTTGCCCCACGAGCCGGTCGTGTCGGTCTTCAGCGCGTCCATCGCGGCGCGCTCCTCCTGGCGGCGGCGCTCCAGCAGGCGCGCCTCGAGCACGCGCATGGCCGCGGCACGGTTCTGGATCTGGGACTTCTCGTTCTGGCAGCTGACGACGATGCCGGTCGGGATGTGGGTGATCCGCACCGCCGAGTCGGTGGTGTTCACGCTCTGCCCGCCGGGGCCCGAGGAGCGGAACACGTCGATGCGGATCTCGTTCTCGGGGATGTCGACGTGGTCGGTGGTCTCCGTCACGGGCAGCACCTCGACGGCAGCGAACGAGGTCTGGCGGCGGCCCTGGTTGTCGAACGGTGAGATCCGCACGAGCCGGTGGGTGCCCTGCTCGACCGAGAGGGTGCCGTAGGCGTAGGGCGCCTTGACCGCGAAGGTGGCCGACTTGATGCCGGCCTCCTCGGCGTAGGAGATGTCGTAGACCTCGTAGGGCCAGTCGTGGCGCTCGCAGTAGCGGGTGTACATCCGCAGCAGCATCTCGGCCCAGTCGGCGGCGTCCACCCCGCCGGCCTCCGAACGGATCGTGACGAGGGCCTCGCGCTGGTCGAACTCGCCGGCCAGCAGGGTGCGGACCTCGAGCTCGGCGACAGTGGCCCGCAGCTCGCCGAGCTCCTTGTCCGCCTCGGCCAGGGAGTCGGCGTCGCCCTCGTCCTCGGCCAGCTCCACGAGCACCGGCAGGTCGTCGACCCGCTGGCGCAGGGAGGCGACCTTGCGCAGCTCGCCCTGGACGAACGACAGCCGGGAGGTCACCTTCTGCGCGGCCGCCGGGTCGTCCCACAGGTCGGGGGCTGAGGCCTGCGCCTCGAGGTCGGCCACCTCGGCGCGCATCGCGGGCAGGTCCAGCACGGACTCGATCCCGGCCAGCGTGGACTCGAGATCGGCCAGTTCCGCGGGGAAGTCGGTCGCCATGGGCACAGCCTACGGCCCGCACGAGGGCCGCCGGGGCCGCGAGCGGCCCGCTGACCCCGCCCCCGCCGGGGGGGAAGGCGCCGCCCCGGCATGCCCCGGGCGGCGGCCGCCGGCTACCCGGCCTGGCTGGCCAGCGTGCGGATCGCGCGCAGGGCCACTGAGAGGGTCGCCAGGTCGAAGGTCTCCTGCGTGCCGATCTCGGCCAGGGTCGCCCGCGCACGGCCCAGTCCCTCCGCGTAGCGCTCCTCCCAGGCCTGCACCCGGGCCTGGGGCTCGCCTGCGTCGGGGGTGGCCCGCACCACCTTCGCGGTCAGCGACGCCAGGGCCCCGTACAGGTCGCTGCGCAGGGCCGAGCGGGCCAGCGACGACCAGCGGTCCCCGCGCGGCAGGGCGGTGATCCGGCCCAGGAACCGGTCGACCTCGTAGCGCTCGGAGACGGTGAAGTAGACCGACGCGACGCTGGCCGGGTCCTCCTTGGTGCGCCGGCTGATCTCGACGATGTCCAGCAGCGAGAACACGTCGAGCAGCGCGGCCACCTCCGCGGCCAGCTCCGGCGGCGCCCCGGCGGCCTCGAAGTCCGCGACGCGGCTCTCCAGGCGCTGGTGCTCCACCCCGACCAGGAACTGCGGGATGCGCCCCGAGATGGTCGCCACCGTCTCGCGGAAGCGCCCCACCTCGCCGGGCACGTCCAGCGTGCCGCCCCGGGCCTGCAGCAGCCAGCGGGTGGCCCGGTCCAGCAGGCGCTGCACCTCGGCGCGCAGGGCATTGAGCGCGGTGGTCGGCGCCGAGCCCTCCTGGGCGTCGATCCGCTGCCACAGCGAGGGCAGGCCGAACACCCCGCAGGAGACCTCGAAGGCACGCGCGATCTCCGCGGGTGCCGCGCCGGACTCCTCGGCCGCACGCATCGCGTAGGTGATGCCGCCGCGGTTGACCATCTCGTTGACCAGGCCCGTGACGATGATCTGCCGGCGCAGCGGGTGGGCGTCGAGCTGCTCGGCGAAGCGCTCGTCGAGCACGGCGGGCACGTAGTCGTGCAGCCAGTGCGCCGCGAACCCCTCGTCGGGGATGCTCGAGGCGAGCAGCGACTCCTTGAGATCCAGCTTGGTGTAGGCCACCAGCACCGCGAGCTCCGGGGCCGTCAGCCCCCGGCCCTCGGCCACCAGGGCGTTGAGCTCGGCGTCGCCGGGCAGCGCCTCGAGGGCGCGGTCGAGCCCAGCGGTGCGCTCCAGGGTGCGGATGAGGCGGGCCAGGGCGGGCACCATCGCCCCGCCGTGGTGGGCCTCGAAGCTCAGCAGCGTGTTCTGGTCGATGTTGTCCTGCAGGACCATCGCCGCGACCTCGTCGGTCATCGAGACCAGCAGCGGGTCGCGCTCGCCCGGGGCCAGCTCGCCGGCGGCGGCCACCCGGTCGAGCAGGATCTTGATGTTCACCTCGTGGTCGGAGGTGTCCACGCCGGCGGAGTTGTCGATGGCGTCGGTGTTCAGCCGCACGCCGTTGCGCGCGGCCTCGATGCGCCCGCGCTGGGTCAGGCCGAGGTTCCCGCCCTCGCCGACCACGCGGGCGCACAGCTGCGCGCCGTTGACCCGGATGGCGTCGTTGGCGCGGTCCCCGACGTCGGCGTGGGTCTCGGAGACGGCCTTCACGTACGTGCCGATGCCGCCGTTCCAGAGCAGGTCGACGGGCGCGGTGAGGACGGCCCGCAGCAGCTCGTTGGGGGTCATCGAGTCCCGGTCCTCGATGCCCAGGACCGCGGCGACCTGCGCGCTGATCGGCACCGCCTTGGCGGTGCGCGGGTACACCCCGCCCCCCTCGGAGATCTGGTCGGCGGCGTAGTCGGCCCACGAGGAGCGCGGGAGGGCGAACAGTCGCCGGCGCTCGGCGAACGAGGCGGCCGGGTCCGGGTCCGGGTCGAGGAAGACATGCCGGTGGTCGAAGGCGGCCACGAGCTTCAGGTTCTCCGAGAGCAGCATCCCGTTGCCGAACACGTCGCCGCTCATGTCGCCGATGCCCACGGCAGTGAACGGGGTGGTCGCCATGTCGTGGCCGAGGGCCCGGAAGTGCGCCTTGACCGACTCCCAGGCGCCGCGGGCCGTGATGCCCATGGCCTTGTGGTCGTAGCCCGCTGAGCCACCGGAGGCGAACGCGTCGCCCAGCCAGAAGCCGTACTCGGCGGCCACGCCGTTGGCGATGTCGGAGAACGTGGCCGTGCCCTTGTCGGCAGCCACCACCAGGTAGGGGTCGTCGCCGTCGTGGCGCACGACGCGCTGCGGGGGCACCACCTCCGAGCCCACCAGGTTGTCGGTGAGGTCCAGCAGCGAGCCGATGAACACCTTGTAGGCCGCGATCCCCTCGGCCAGCCACGCCTCGCGGTCCACCGCCGGGTCCGGCAGGGCCTTGGCGTAGAAGCCGCCCTTGGCGCCGACCGGCACGATGACCGCGTTCTTCACGGCCTGGGCCTTGACCAGGCCGAGCACCTCGGTGCGGAAGTCCTCCCGGCGGTCCGACCAGCGCAGGCCGCCGCGGGCCACCGAGCCGAAGCGCAGGTGCACGCCCTCGACCCGCGGGGAGCAGACCCACACCTCGAACTTCGGCCGCGGCTCGGGCAGGTCGCGGATGCGCCGCGGCTCCAGCTTCAGCGCCAGGGCGGGCCGGTCGGCCTGGAAGTGGTTGGTGCGCACCGTCGCGCCGATCAGCTCCAGCAGCGAGCGCAGGATGCGGTCCTGGTCCAGGCTGGCCACGTCGTCGAGCTTGCGGGTGATCGTGGTGGCCAGCTGCTCGGCCATGGCCGGCCGGTCCCCCACCACGTCGGGGTCGAAACGGGCGTGGAACAGCTGTACGAGCAGGCTGGAGATCTGCGGGTTGGCCAGCACCGCGGACTCGATGTACTCCTGGCTGAACGCCGAGCCGGTCTGGCGCAGGTAGCGGGCGTAGGCCCGCAGGACCGAGATCCGTCGCCAGTCCAGGCCCGCCTCGGCGACCAGTCCGTTGAACCCGTCTGCCTCGGCACGGCCCCGCCAGCAGGCCAGGAACGCCTCCTCCCAGATCCGGCGGACCTCCCCCAGGCGACCGGTGCCGGCGGCCCGCAGGCCGAAGTCGAAGATGAACGCCCCGCCGGTGACGCCCGCCGCGTCGGTGCGCACCAGGCGGAACGGCCGCTCGGTGACCACCTGCACCCCGAGGCTGGTGAGCACGGGCAGCACCTGGGCCAGGGAGATGTCCTCGCGGGAGTAGAGCTTGAGCCGGGCGTTGGCCTGGGAGCCGCTGCCCTCGCCCACGGGCCGCAGGGCCACGCGCAGGGGGGCGTCGCCGCTCAGGCGCTCGATCTCGGCCAGGTCCCCGAGCGCATCCTCCGGCGGGGTCGCGGCGCGGTAGGTCTGCGGGAAGCCGTCCGGGTAGCGGCTGAGCACCTCGTGGGCCCGGGCCTCCGAGGAGGCCCCGACCAGCGCCGAGGCCAGCTCGTCGTCCCACGAGCGCACGACCGCGGCGATGCGGGCCTCCAGGGCCTCGATGTCCACCGGCGGCACGGACTGGCCGGCCGGCACGCGCACGACCACGTGCAGCCGGGCCAGCACCGACTCGGTCACCCGCGCGGTGTAGTCCACGCTGGTGCCGCCGACGGCGTCCACGAGCTCCTTCTCGATGGCCAGGCGCACATCGGTGGTGTACCGGTCGCGGGGCACGTAGACCAGCGCCGAGAGGAACCGCTCGTAGGGGTCCCGGCGCAGGAACACGCGGGTGGCCCGGCGCTCCTTGAGGCTCAGCGCCGCCTCGGAGATCGCGACCAGCTCGTCGGTCTCGATCGCGAACAGCTCGTCGCGGGGGAACGTCTCGAGGAACTGCATGAGGTCACGGCCGCTGTGGGAGCCCTTGCTGAAGCCCAGGGCCTTGCGCACAGCGCGGACCTTGCGGTCGATCACCGGGATGCTGGTCACCGGCTGGGTGTAGGCCGCCGCCGAGAACAGGCCGATGAACCGGTCCTCGCCGACGACCTTGCCCGCGCGGTCGAACTTCTTCACCCCGACGTAGTCCAGGTAGACCGGGCGGTGCACGGTGGAGCGGCGGTTGGCCTTGGTCAGGATCAGCAGGCGGGGCTCCAGGGCCTTCTGGCGCACCGTGGGCGGCAGGTCGGAGAAGGACACCGACTCCGCGCGGTCGGAGCGCAGCAGGCCCAGGCCGCTTCCGGCCTCGGTGACCAGGGCCAGGTCGGCCGGGTCCCCACCCAGGCCGTCGAGCAGGTACGAGCGGTAGCCCAGGAAGGTGAAGTGGTCGGCGGCCAGCCAGTTGAGCAGGTCGATGGTCTCCTCGACCTCGGCGGTGGGCACGCCGCGCGGCGGCTCGGCCACCAGCTGGGCGGCCAGCCCGCGGGCCTCGCCCACCATCCGGGGCCAGTCGTGCACCGCCTGGCGCACGTCGGCCAGCACCCGCTGGAGGTTGCTCACGATCTGCTCGAGGCGCGCCGGATCGGCCTGCCAGTCGACCTCGATGTGCATCCACGACTCGAGCGACCCGATGTCCAGGACCGGCGCCGCCGAGGGCTCGGTGTCGGCACCCACCTCCGGAGCCTCGGCGCGGATCACGCTGCCCGCATCGTCGCGGGTGACGACCACGATCGGGTGCACGACCAGCTGGATCCCCAGCCCCAGGCGGTTGAGCTCGGCCGTGACCGAGTCGACCAGGAAGGCCATGTCGTCGGTCACGACCGTGACCACGGTGCGCCCACAGGTCCAGCCGTCGGCCTCGACGGTGGGGTTGGTGGCGGTCACGATGGCCAGGCCCGAGGCGCGCGACGCCGCCGAGTCGACGAGGTGGTGGACCGCACCATGGATGGCAGCGGGGTCACGGCCGGTGAGGTCGTTGGGGTCGATGTGCCGGTAGAACAGCGCCGCAAGGCGCGCCTGCTGCTCGGAGTCCCAGCGGTAACCCTCGGCGAACCCCACGCCCACGACGTCACTCCTTCTGCACCGGCCCCGTCCGCGCGGCCCGCGGCAATCAACCCCACACACTCGCACGCCCTGTGCCTGCCGGTCGAACGGGGCAGCCGTGCGCCGGGGGAGAATCCGGTGTTGGCACAGGGCGATCGGATCCCGCGACGCCTATAGTCCTGCGTGACTGACGTGTGACACCGAGCGCGCGCAGGAACGGGCTTCGCGCGGCGGGACGAGCAGGAGGATCGATGTCCAGGAGGTACACCGGGCAGATGCACTTCGAGGTCGCCCCGGACGTGGTGTTCGCCGCGCAGTCCGACCCGGACTACGTGGTCTGGAAGCACGAGAACATGGCGGCCTTCGACGTCAGTGCCGAGGTCGAGGAGACCGGCACCGGGGTCACGATCAGCTCCTCGCGCAAGCTGCCCGCCGAGATCCCGGCGGCGGCCCGGCGCTTCGTCGGCGACTCCATCACGATCGACGAGGTGCACCGGTGGTCGCACCCGGAGACCGACGGCACGCGACACGGGATCGTGACCGCGAGTTTCGGCGGCGCCCCGATGTCGGTGAAGGGCACCCTGGAGCTGCGCCCCGAGGGCACCGGCTCGGTGATGGCCGTGGTGATCGACTCCAAGGCCAGCGTGCCGCTGGTCGGCGGCAAGCTCGAGGGCGTCGTCGGCGAGCAGTTCATGCGGGCGCTGCGCAAGGAGCAGGAGATCGCCCCGAAGTGGTTCAGCGAGTAGGTCGCCCCTGCTGAGCGGCATCCCCCGCCGGGCATCGCGCGGGACCGGCGGCTACCGTCGCGCCATGGCCGTCTCCGAATCCATGACCGTGACCGTGAACGCCCCGATCGACGAGGTGCTGGCGTTCCTGCGCGACATCGACAACCAGAGCACGTGGTTCCCCGGCAACACCGCCTCCGAGGTGCTGGAGCGCGACGACGAGGGGCGGCCGTCGAAGGCCCGCCTGGTCAACGACGTGAAGGTGGCCAAGGACGAGTTCGTGCTGGACTACACGCACAACGACACCGGGTTCTCCTGGCACCTGCCCACCGCGACCAGGGTGCAGAAGGCCCAGGAGGGCTCCTGGGTGCTGGTCGACAAGGGCGCCAGCACCGAGGCGACCATGTCGCTGACCGTCGACACCGCCATCCCGCTGCCCGGGTTCGTGCAGAAGAAGACCGTCAAGGACACCCTCAAGGGCGCGACCTCGGCCCTGGTCAAGCACTTCTGAGCCTTCCCGCCCCCCGCGCCGCAGAGTCGTGGTGGTTGCCCCACCTCTAGTCCAGACAACCCGCACGGATCATGAGTCGACGAGGCCCGCACCCGACGCAGCGCCGGTTCCCGTGCCGTCGCCCGGGTCGGGGGCCAGGTAGGGGATCTCCTGCACGGCGTGCCAGGCCAGGTCCGCGGTGAACACCGCCGTGAGGTCGCGGCGCCGCAGCGGCCCGGCCAGCGTCGACCAGCCGTCGTCCTGCGGCTGGTCGGGTTCGGCATCGAAGGCCAGCACCACGCCCCCGCCGAGCTCGGCCAGCGCGGCGGCGGCCAGCTGCTGGGCCTCGAACTCCCACTCCTCCTCGTCGACCTCCGGTGCGCCGGAGCGCCACTGCGGGTCGACGCCCACGACCGTGCGCGGACCCGGCAGCGAGCCATCCGCCTGCAACGCCGCCAGCAGCTCCCAGCCGACAGGCGCGTAGAGGCGCATCAGCCGACCGAGGCCAGGTGGTCGGGGCCCATGTGGTCGGGGTCGCGCAGGGCCTCCACCGAGGTGCGCACCGAGGTCTCCAGCACGTGGATCCGCTTCTCGAAGTCCATCAGGTTCCCGCCGATGGCGGCCAGGTCCTCGGAACCCGGGCCCAGGACGGTGACGTCGGTGCCCCCGGTGCGCACCTTCTCGACCTCGCTGAGGCAGCGCTTGGTGACCTGGACCCGCCACGTGCGCTCCAGCCGGGCGAGCAGGTGGTCGGGCCGGTCCATGTGGAAGCTGACCATCGGGGCGATCACGTAGACCTCGTCGAGGCCCAGGTTGGCCAGCAGGTCCACGGACGTGGCCGACCACGCACCGCCGTCCACGTAGCGCCGGCCGCCGATCTCCACCGGGGAGTACCACGCCGGGATCGAGCAGGAGGCCTGGACCGCCAGGGACAGGGGCGCGTCGGGGGCGGACTCCTGGCCGAAGGCGACCCGGCGGCCCGTGTCGTAGTCCATGGCCACGATCCACACGTTGGGGTGTGGGGACCACTCGCCGTACGGGGTGAAGCCCTCGACGATGTGGGCCACGCGGTCCAGCGTCTTGGAGCCCGTCGGCAGGAAGGCCGAGAGGACGGCGGTCGGGGGCATGCGCCGGAACCTGCTCAGGCCGGTGCGCATGAGCGCCCGGGAGCCGGGCTGGAGCTTGGGTCGCCCGGGCCGCGATCCCCCGGTCACCGCGGCGATGTCCCAGCTGAACCCGGCGATGGGGCCGGTCGTCACCCGCTCGCCGCGCTCCTGGGCGGCCAGCTCGGCCACGGTCGCGCCGGCGCCGATGAGGGAGGCGAGCACGGAGCCCGCCGAGGTGCCCACGATGTAGTCCGCGTCACGGGCCTCGAAGCCGTGCACCTCCTTGAGCGCGTTGAGCGCACCCACCGCCCAGGCCCCGCCCAGGATGCCGCCACCGCCGAGCACGAGCCCGCGACGGCGCTTGGGCCTGGCCTGCGACATGCGTCCCCTCCTCGGCGGTGCGGTACGGGTGCGCGCTCTCGCGGAGCGGCCGATCCAGACTACGCCCCCCGGACCCCGATGCGCCGCCGGGACGCGATATTCACTGTGCGGTGGGCCTTTTCACCCGCTTCGGGCGACCGCTGGGGGTGATCGTGGCCAGCATGTCGGCGATGGCGTCGTCGATGCACTGCGCCAGGACGTCCACATCGGGCATCGCCTCGCGGTCGGCGTTGAGCCCGAAGAACATCCCCCCGTCGTACGAGGTCAGCCCGATCGAGACCGCCTGGCCCCGGGCCAGGGGCACCACCGGGTAGGCCGCGAGCATCCGGGCACCGGCCGCGTACAGCGCGAACTGCGGGCCCGGGACGTTGGTGATCACCACGTTGTAGACCTTGCGGGAGAGCCCCGAGACCACGCGGGCGCCCAGGGAGTGGATGGTCGGCGGGGTGAACGAGGCCACGCCCACCAGGGCGGTGGCTCCCAGCATCTGGCCGGACTCCTTGAGCATGTCCATCTCGAAGCGCACCCGCTCGAGTCGGATCACCGGGTCGGGCTCCCCGATCGGCAGGTCGCACAGGAAGGCGGCGATCTGGTTGCCCGAGGAGTCCTCCGAGGTGCGCACGCTGACCGGGACCATGGCCCGCACCGAGCTGCGCGCGGTGACGACCTCGCCGCGGGTCATCATCCAGGAGCGCAGGGCGCCGGCCAGGACCGTGAGCACGATGTCGTTGATCGTGCCGCCATGGGCCCGCTTGATCCGCTTGAGGTTCTCCAGCTCGGTCTCGGTCGAGGCGAACCGCCGGGCGCCCCCGATCGAGACGTTCAGCGGGCTGGACCCGGCCGGCCGGGCCATGGTGCGCACCGCCGAGGCGAGGCCGACCACACTGCGCCCGACCTGGGTCACCGTCTCCTGCATGTCGCCGAGCCCGGTGCGCACCGTGTCCACGACGGCCTTCGGGGAGCGTGCGATCTCGTTGACCGCCGAGACCACGAGCTCGGCCGACGACGGCTCGCGCAGGGGGCGCCAGTCGTCCACCGGCAGCTCGCGCGGCTCCGGGGATGTGTCGAGGATCACCTGGCCGATGTCCACCGCCGTGGCGCCGTCGACCATCGCGTGGTGGGTCTTGGTCAGGATCGCGAAGCGGTTCTCCTCGAGGCCCTCCACCAGGTACATCTCCCAGAGCGGCCGGGAGCGGTCCAGGGGCCGGCTCATGATCCGCGCCACCAGGTCGTGCAGCTGCTCCTGGGTGCCCGGGCGGGGCAGGGCCGAGCGGCGCACGTGGTAGGTCACGTCGAAGTTCTCGTCGTCGACCCACACCGGATTGGCCAGGTGCCCCGGGACCCAGCGCACCCGCTGGCGGTAGCGCGGGACGAGGTTGATCCGGGCCCGGATCAGGCGCACGAGGCGCTCGTAGTCGAAGCCGCCCTCGGGCACCTCGAAGAGGACCACGCCGCCGACATGCATCGGCGTGGTCGGCTCCTCCATGTACAGGAAGGAGACGTCCAACGGGCTCAGACGGTCGGGCATGGGGGGCTCCTCGGGCGTCACGGCCCGCCCCGGGCGGACGGGCCAGCACCACCTCGCCGACCCACCCGGGCGGACGGGCCGACGGGTATGCCGGTCATCCTGCCGCATGCGCCACGCAGACGCCATCGGCCCTCTGTGCCCACGGGATCGGGCATCCGGCGCCGAGTTGGGAAATCCCCGAGGCCTCCCGTATGCTTCTCTCCGTCCCCGGCCGCCGGTCAGGGTCGGAAACAAGAACAGGTCCGGCCCCATCGTCTAGTGGCCCAGGACGCCGCCCTTTCAAGGCGGTAGCACGGGTTCGAATCCCGTTGGGGCTACGTCAGCCCAGCGGGCTGGGGATGCACGAAAGCGACCCCCGGGTCGCCGAGCACGACAGCCTCGCGGCAACGCAAGGCCCCGTAGCGCAGTTGGTTAGCGCGCCGCCCTGTCACGGCGGAGGTCGCGGGTTCGAGTCCCGTCGGGGTCGCTCCACCACCGGTTCAGCCGGTGGCGGCAGGGGCCAGGTAGCTCAGTTGGTACGAGCGTCCGACTGAAAATCGGAAGGTCGGCGGTTCGACCCCGCCCCTGGCCACCACGAATCCCCCACGTGTCTCCCCCGTCGCGTGGGGGATTCGTCCTGTCCGGGACTCTTCGGCGACATCCGACGAGCCGACGCGACCGCCCAGTCGGACCGCGGCGGCTCCACGGAGAAGTCGCCGACGATCACGGTGGCCGGCCATCGCCGAGATCACGCGAACCCTGAATGCGTTCGTGGGAATGGTTGACGTTCCACGAGGGCCTGCGGGCCGATGTTCACGCGTTCAGGCCCAACCGACGACACGGATCGTGGGTGGACCCCCTGTTCGGGCCCACCCACGATCAGTGCTGCGGGGGCACTGCTGCGCCGCTGTCACTGTCACACGCCAGCGGCACTGCCCTACCTCACCGCGAAGGCGTACAGCCCCTGGTCGGCGTCGATGTCCGGGCCGCCCAGGGCGTAACCGGTGCCCCAGTACACGACGCCGTCGACGATCGATGCGCCGCCGAAGCACTGGTCACCGGAGGCGAAGTCCCACAGGACCGTGCCGTCGGAGGCCTTCAGGGCGTACATGTGACCGTCGGCGTCACCGGAACAGGCGTACATCACTCCGTTGGCCACCGACACCGGTCCGGCCGCCGTGCTGAACGACGGGTTCGGGAGCTGCCAGAGGATCCGGCCGGTGCTGGCATCCAGTGCCGACCACCCGCCGACGTTGACCGTGGTCCCGTTGGTCAGCGGCCAGTCCTTGTACTGGCTGTTGGCGTTGGCGGTGTAGACGCGGGTGCCGTCGACCGCCGAACCCCACTGCAGTCCGCCGCCGATCCCGCCGGTGCCGGCCTGGGTCTTCCAGCGCACTGCGCCGGTCGCCGGGTCGAGCGCCCAGTACATGCCGCTCTTCTGGCCGGCGCCCACGTACTCCACGCCCTTGGACTTGAACAGCGCGGGGGCCTGCCCGAAGTCGAAGTCCGGGCCGGCGCCCTCCGGGCAGTCCGGTGTCGGGTCCTCGAAGCCGGGGAATCCTGCGATGCCGCAGGCCAGGTTCCAGGCGTCGGACGGCAGCGCACGGGTGCTCCACTTCACGGCACCGGTGTTCATGTCCAGCGCGACGATGGCGTCGAACATGTTGCTGGCCGGCACGCAGGCGGCTCGGGCCACGTCGTCAGCTGCGGTGGCCAGGCACGCGGTCACCGAGTCCGGGACCGAGTAGTTGTTGCCCGTGGCGATGTAGAGCGACCCGCGCTTGGCGTCCACGGCCGGCGAGCTGCCCCAGACAGCCCCCCCGGTGTACCCCTCGGGCACGGTGTAGGTCTTCCAGCGCACGGCGCCCGTCGCCACGTCGACGGCCATCATGAAGCCGCGGAACGTCAGCGGGAACCCGAACCGGACGAGCGCCTCCTCGTAGGAGGCTGCGCCGACGTAGGCGACGCCGCCGACGATCGTCGCCGACTGGGTGAGGATCGGGTAGCCACCAGGGACCGTGGTCCTCCACAGGAGGGCGGCCGTCGCGCTTGTCGATGCCCAGCAGGTACCCGTCGGCGCTGGTCGGGGCGAACGTGACCGGGTCCACCGCCCGGCCCGCCTGGTCACCGAGCACCAGGACATTGCCCGAGATGGCCGGGGTTGCCCGCGCGAAGTCACCGACGACGCCCGTCATGGCCGGGATGCTGGCCTGCCACTTCACGGCACCGGTGGCGGCGTTCACCGCGTACAGGTTGCCCGGCGAAGTCAGGGGCGTACACGACGCCGTTCTCGACGGCGGGCGTGGCGGACACGTTGCCCGCGGTCGGCAGCTTCCACTTCACCGCGAGGCGCCCGACGTTCCCGACGCCGATGAGTCGACTCGGAGGAGTTGTAGCGGGTGTTCGAGGTGTCGAACCCCCACGAGGTCCAGCCGCTCCACCGGAGGCACCGTTGGCCGCGGGGGCGACGAGGACTGCGCTGGCAAGGGTGATGGCGGCGCATGTGCGCACCGCACGGATTGATCTCAAGGGAGTCCTCCCGGGTAGGTGGGGAGCATCACCGACAAGCGGGTCTCCCCGGTTCCGAAGACGTGCACTGACGCTCACCACGATGAGCCCGCTGCTGCCACCAGCGAGATGGGCACGCGAGGCAATCCCCGGCCCCGCGTCAACAAGTGGGCGCGGCCATGTCACCCCGCGCCGGTCGAACCTCCGCGCCCACGTCCGCGGTCGTGCCGAACCTACGCCCCTCACTCCCCCTCGTCAATAGGTAAGCCTTACCTATCTCAAGGCCAACGGCACCCGCTACTCTCGGGGAGTCCACCTCGGTTTCCGACCCCACAGTCCGGGCGCACCACCTCCGGCCCGGCCCCGGGGCACCACAACCATGGAGCGAGGACCCATGTCCCGCTCAGTCCGCTTCTCCCAGTTCGGTGGCCCCGCCCGCGGCGCTCCCGTGGGAGCTCGCCAGCGCGCTGCCGGTCGTGGGACGGGCGGCCTGGGCCAGCGTCGCCTCCCCGGGGCTGACCCCGGCCGACACCGTCCTGGTCTCCGCCGCCGCCGGCGGGGTGGGCGGGCTGGCCTGCCAGCTGGCGCTGGCCGCCGGCGCGACCGTGGTAGGCACTGCCAGCCCGGGGAACGCCGAGTTCCTCGCCGGGGCAAGCTCGTGGTGACCCTGGTCTGACCCACGCAGGACCGGGACCGGCCGCGCGTTAGGGTCGTGCGCGTGCAGCGCGCCCCGCAGTCCTCGTCGGCGGCGGACGGCACGTCCTCGGCGCGTGAGATCCTGCGCCTGGCGGTGCCGGCGTTCGGGGCGCTGGTCTCCCAGCCGCTGTTCACCCTGATCGACGCGGCCATCGTCGGCACTCTGGGCACGACCTCCCTGGCTGCCCTGGGGGCCGGTGCCCAGGTGTTCACCACCGTCACCGGGTTGGCGATCTTCCTGGCCTATGGCACCACTGCGGTGGTCGCCCGCCGGGTCGGCGCCGGCCAGGTGGCGGCCGGGATCACCGACGGGGTGGAGGGCGTGGCCCTCGGCCTGGGCCTGGGCCTGCTGGCCACGGTGGTCACGTGGCTGGCCGGACCCGCCCTGCTGCACTGGATCGGCACCTCACCGGAGACGACCCCCCAGGCCCTGGCCTACCTGCGCACGATCAGCCTCGCGTTCCCGTTCGCCCTGGCCGCGATGGCCGCCATCGGCGTGCTGCGCGGCCTGCAGGACACAGCCACCACGCTCTGGGTGACGCTGGCCGCGGTTGCGATGAACACCGCGCTGGCCGCCTACCTCGTGCTGGTGGCCCGGTGGGGGATCACCGGATCGGCGTGGGCGACAGTGGCCGCCGAGGCCCTGGCCACGGGCCTCTACCTGTGGGTCCTGGCCCGCCGGGCCCGCGCGCACGGGGCCCCGCTGCGCCCCAGCCGATCGGGGGTCCTGGTGGCCGCGCGCGGATCGGTGCCCCTGTTCTGGCGCACGGTTGCCCTGCGGGCGGTGTTCGTGCTGGCGGTCGTGGTCGCCGCGCGCCTGGGCGACCCCGAGCTCGCGGCCTACTACGTGAGCTTCACCATCTGGTACATGCTCGCCTTCGCCATGGACGCGCTGGCGATCGCCGGCCAGGCGCTGCTCGGCCGGCACCTCGGCGCCGGGGACACCGCTCGCGCCAGGGCGACGACCTGGCAGATGGTGCGCTGGGGGGTCGGGCTGGGCGTGATCCTGATGGTCGTCGTGCTGGCCCTGCGCTCCAGCGTGCCCACGCTCTTCGGCGACGACGCGGTCGTGCAGGCGATGATCGCCTCAGCCCTGGTGGTGGTGGCGCTCCAGCAGCCGCTGGCCGGAGTCGTGTTCGTCCTCGACGGCGTGCTGCTGGGGGCGGGTGACGCGACCTACCTGGCGTGGTCGCAGCTGTTCGCGCTGGCCGCCTTCGCGCCGGCGGCGTGGTGGGTGGCGCGCACGCAGGGTACGGTCACCGAGCTCTGGGTGGCGCTGAGCATCTTCATGCTGGCCCGCGCGGCGGCCTTCGGATGGCGGATGCGCGGGGATGCGTGGCTGGTGACCGGGGCCACCCGCTGACGCAGCGTCACCTGTCCCCGGAGTCACCGCCGATGCCGTCGCGGGGCGCGGGGATCGTCTCGAGCAGCGAGCGGACCTCGCTCTCGAGGTAGCGCCGGTGCCCGCCGAGGGTGCGGATCGAGGTGAGCTTGCCCGAGTTCGCCCACCGCGTCACGGTCTTCGGGTCCACGCGGAACAGGGCCGCCACCTCGGCAGGCGTGAGAAGCGGTTCCACTTCCTGGTGTCGTGCGACCATCACGCGCTCCTCGAAGACAGTTCACAGAACGTAATCAATCGGACATCTGCTGGGAAGCATGGCACCTGGGAATGGGGCGCTTCAACACGAGGGGGGCAAATTCACGAAGAAACTACTCGGATGGGTCACGCACAGCCGTCACCCACCGTGGTCGGCCTGGGGGCCACCCAGCGGCTCGGCGGCCGCAGATCCGACGGCAGCGGAGCGCGCGCAGGTGCGCAGGTGCTGGCGTGGGTGGGTAATATGTGGCCGGATCGCGCGTCGAGGGCGCGAAGCACGTGTCACGCCGGTGCACACGTATCGCCCGGAGCACCGGAGGAGGGGGTCGAGCCATGGGGCGCGGCCGAGCCAAGGCCAAGCAGACGAAGGTGGCACGCCAGTTGAAGTACGGCGGCCCCACCACCGACCTGGAGCGACTCCAGGCCGAGCTGGCAGGGTCCTCCCCGTCGGAGGCTGAGGACGAGGAGTCCGACGACTTCGACGATCCCTATGCCAAGTACGTCGACGACGAGGACGACGTCGAGGACGGGGACGACCCGGCCCGCTGACGCTGACCCCTCTCGCGGACCCAGTCGCTGATCCAGCGGCTGGGTCGCCGCATGTGCGGGGCGGGAGGACGCGTACCGCTCGACGCGGGCAGGGCCGCGGCGCGGGCCCGCTGCGGTGGCGACGGGGCCCACCGCCTACGGGTGGGCGCCGACCAGGGCCACGGATCCCCCGACCCCACCCTTGGCCTGCGCGTCGGACACGTCCTGGGGCCCCGCGGCGCGCACCGAGCCGCACGCCCAGGCCGTGACCCCGCGCGCGGCCAGCCGGGCGATCCCGGCCTCGGCCAGCTCCGGGGACATCACCGCGACCATCCCCAGCCCCTCGTTGAAGGTGCGCTCACGCTCGACGAGGGCCACGGCCCCCAGCTCGCCGATCAGGGCGAAGATGGGCGGCGGGGTCCAGGTCGCCCGCTCGATGACGGCGTGCAGGCCCTCGGGCAGCACGCGCGCCACGTTCGCAGCGATCCCGCCCCCGGTGATGTGCGACACCGCGTGGACGCCGCCGCCGGCGATCAGGTCCAGGACGTCCAGCGCGTAGATCCGCGTGGGCTCGAGCAGCTCCTCGCCGAGGGTCCGGCCCAGCTCGGGGACCTCACGGTCCAGGGCCCAGCCGGCGCGGTCGAAGAGCACGTGCCGGGCCAGCGAGTACCCGTTGGAGTGCAGGCCGCTGGCGGCCATCGCGACCAGCACGTCGCCGTCGCGCACCCGGTCCGGGCCCAGCAGGGCGTCGGCCTCCACCACGCCGGTGCCCGCACCGGCCACGTCGTACTCGTCGGGGGCCAGCAGGCCCGGGTGCTCGGCGGTCTCCCCGCCGATCAGGGCGGTGCCCGCGCGACGGCAGCCCTCGGCGATGCCCGTCACGATCGCGGCCACCCGCTCGGGGACGACCGAGCCCACTGCGATGTAGTCGGTCATGAACAACGGCTCGGCCCCGCAGACGACCAGGTCGTCGACGACCATCGCCGACCAGGTCGATGCCGATGGTGTCGTGGACGTGCCATCCGGCGGGCGACCTCGATCTTGGTGCCCACGCCGTCGGTGGAGGTGGCCAGCAGGGGCCGGCGGAACCGGGTCAGCGCCGAGGCGTCGAACAACCCGGCGAAGCCCCCCACCCCACCGACCACCTCGGGGCGCTGGGCGCGCGCGATCGCCGAGCGCATCAGGGCCACGGCCCGCTCACCGGCCTCCACGTCGACCCCGGCGGCGGCATAGGTCGCCCCGGGCACCTGCTCGGTCGTGCTCATCGCACCCCCACCTCCACGGCCTCCAGCAGGTGCTTGCCGAGCAGCTCCGGCTCGGGCAGGGCGATCGGGTAGATCCCGTCGAAGCACGCCCGGCACAGGTTCTCGGCGCCCAGGCGGGTGGCCGCGGTCAGGCCCTCGAGCGAGACGTAGCCCAGCGAGTCCGCCTCGATGGATTCCCGGATCTGCTCGACGGTGCGGTCGTTGGCGGCCAGCTCGCTCTTGGTCGCGAAGTCGATGCCGTAGAAGCAGGGCCACGTCACCGGCGGGCTGGAGATGCGCACGTGCACCTCGGCCGCCCCCGCCTCGCGCAGCATGCTCACGATCGCGCGCTGGGTGTTGCCGCGCACGATCGGAGTCGTCGACGACCACCAGTCGCTTGCCCTCGATGACCTCGCGCAGCGGGTTGAGCTTGAGCCGGATGCCCAGCTGGCGGATGGTCTGGCGAGGGCTGGATGAACGTGCGGCCCACGTAGGCGTTCTTGACCAGCCCCTGGGCGAACGGGATCCCGCTGGCCTGTGCGAACCCGACCGCGGCCGGGGTGCCCGATTCCGGTGTCGGGATCACGAGGTCGGCCTCGGCGGGGTGCTCGCGGGCCAGGATCCGGCCGATCTCGACGCGCGTGGAGTGCACGCTGCGATCGGAGATGCGCGTGTCGGGCCGGGCCAGGTAGACGAACTCGAACAGGCAGCCCTTGGGCTCCGCGGGGGCGAAGTGGTCCGAGCGCAGCCCGCGCTCATCGATGGAGATCACCTCGCCCGGGTCCACCTCGCGCACGAACGTGGCGCCCACGATGTCCAGCGCTGCGGTCTCCGAGGCCACGATCCAGCCGCCGCCGGCGAGCCGGCCGATCACGAGCGGACGGATGCCCTGGGGGTCGCGAGCGGCGTAGAGGGTGGTGTCGTCCATGAACACGAGGCTGAACGCGCCCCGCACGTGGGGCAGCTCGTCGACGGCGGCGGTCATCATCGACTCACCGTTGTGGGCGGCCAGCAGTGCGGTGAGCAGCTCGGTGTCGGAGGTGGCCGGGACTCCCCCGTCGAAGGGCAGGGTGCCCGCATGCGACTGGGCCTCGGACACGCGCACGGCCAGCTCGTGGGTGTTGGTGAGGTTGCCGTTGTGGGCCAGGGAGAGGTGACCGGTGGCGGTCGGCCGGAACGTCGGCTGGGCGTTCTCCCACACGCTGGAGCCGGTGGTCGAGTAGCGGCAGTGGCCCACGGCCACATGCCCCCGCAGGGAGGCCAGCGCGCCCTCGGTGAAGACCTGGGAGACCAGGCCCATGTCCTTGTAGACCATGGTCTGGTGGCCGTCGGAGACCGCCATGCCGGCGGACTCCTGGCCCCGGTGCTGCAGGGCGTAGAGACCGAAGTAGGTGAGCTTGCTCACGTCCTCGTCGGGCGCCCAGACACCGAAGACGCCGCATGCGTCCTGCGGACCGCGATCCTGGGGATCGAGGTCGTGGGTGAGCATCCCATCGCCGCGCGCCACGGGGGCAGTCTAGGCGGCTCGGGGCCGATGCGATAAACGCTGCCGCGGCTGCCGGGGGACACCGTCCCGCGGCCGCTGCTAGCGTCGAGCGATGAAGGGCGATCAGGCACTGCGCCAGCGGATCGTCGACGCCGCCGCCGAGCTCTTCGCCCAGCACGGGTACGAGGGCACCCGGGTGCGCATGGTGGCCGAACGGGCGGGCGTCGGGACCCGCACGGTGCGACGGTTGGGCGGGGGCCGCTCCCAGCTGTTCGCGGCGGTGATGGAGCAGAAGGTCACCTCCGACGCGGCTGACCGCATCGCCCGCGCGGTCAGCCTGCCCAACGACCTGCCACCCCTGGCCGCCATCATCGCCGCCGCCGACGCGGTGTTCACCGCCCCCGAGCGCAGCTGGGACCTGCTCGAGCTCGAGGCGCTGACCCGCGCCCACCGCGACCCGGAGCTGCGGGTCATCGAGTCCGCGCGGATCCAGCGCCGGTGGGACAACATGCGCGCCGTGGTGCGCCAGATCCGGACCGCCGGCGGCATCGACGAGGACGTCGACGACGACGCGCTGGCCCACCTCTCGATGGTGCTGTCCGTGGGACTGGCCGTGCTCAGTCCCTCCCTCGAGCACCGACCGATGCGGGCGCACTGGAACGCGCTGATCGCCCGGATCGGTACCGCCGTGGCGCCCTCGCAGATGCTGCTCGTGCCCGATCACGAGGCACGGGTGAACTGGCGGCTGCGCATCGACGTGCCCGACCGGCCGGGGGCTGTGGCCCGCCTCATCCGCGCCGTGGGCGCCCTGCACACCTACTCGCTGGCCGTCTACGTGATCGGCTCCAGCGAGGGGGCACGGACCCTCGACCTGGCGCTGACCGCGCCGGAAGGGGTGACCGAGACCACCCTCCGCGCGGCGGCCCTGTCGGCCGGGCACAACGCCTACGTCAAGCCGGGCGTCCCCGACGACGCCCTGGACCTGGCCACGCGGATCATGGACGGTGCCACGGCGCTGGTCGCCAATCCCGGCTGGGCCCCGTTCGCCGCAGCCGAGCTGGTGGAGGCCTCCCATGTGCGGGTGGTCGCCGCCACCGAGGGCGAGGACGACGGCTCCGACGTCCTGCGGCTGCAGTGGACCCCGACCCGGCACGTGCTGCTCAGCCGCGAGTGGGCCCCGTTCGCCCGCGCCGAGCAGACCCGCGCCTCGGCCCTGCTGCGGCTGTTCGCGGCCATCGCGACGGCCGCCGGGGACACTGACGCCGCGGGATGGGTCGAGCCGATCCGCTCCGGGACGGTGTGGATGCGCCTGGCCCACCCCGGCGATGCGGACGCGGTGGCCGCGATGCATCGGCGCTGCTCCCAGCGCTCGCTGTACCTGCGCTACGTCTCGGCCGGGGACTGGCACGACATCCAGATGCGTCGGCTCTCCGGCGGGCACAGTGGGGCCACGCTGGTGGCCTTCGGCGACGACGGCGAGGTCATCGGCCTGGGCAACGTGTTCCCCGAGCGGGCCGGGGACGAGCGCACCGCCGAGATCGCGCTGCTGGTGGAGGACGCCCACCAGGGCACCGGCGTGGGCACAGCGCTGCTCAACCGGCAGATCGCGCTGGCCGAGCGGCTGGGGTTCGAGGAGGTGGTGGGCGTGGTGCTGGCCGAGAACGCCGGCATGGTCCGCCTGCTCGAGAGGACTCGGCTGCGGTGGAGGAGCACGATCGAGGAGGGGGTGGCCACCATGCGCGCATCCCTGCGCGAGGACGCGGCGACCAGTCCCGAGGACTGAATCCAAGGAGGATCCATGCAGGACCTCGAGCCGCCGCCGGCTGTCGCCATGCCGATCACCGGGACGCTCAGCGAGATCCCTGCCCGCAACGCCGCCCGGTGGCCGCAGCGCGCGATGTACTCACTGCGCACCCCCGACGGCTGGTCCGAGGTCACCGCCCGGCAGTTCCACGAGCAGGTGCGGGCGGTGGCCCGCGGGATCGTCGCGCGCGGCATCGAGGTCGGCGAACCGGTGGCGATCCTCTCGCCCACCCGCTACGAGTGGACGGTGCTCGACTTCGCGCTGTGGAGCGCCGGAGCGTTCGCCGTGCCGATCTACGACTCGTCCTCGGCCGAGCAGATCGAGTGGATCCTGGCCGACAGCGGCGCGCGCACCGTGATCACCGACACCCCCGCGGCTGCCGAGCGGGTCCTCGGGGCGACCCTCGACCCGCCCGCGGTCTGGATCATGGAGGAGGGCCTGCTCGACGAGTTGGCCCGCGAGGGGCAGGCCGTGGCCGACGAGGTGCTCAGCGCACGCGCCGCGGCGGTGAGCACCCAGGACCCCGCCACGATCGTCTACACCTCCGGCACCACCGGCCGGCCGAAGGGCTGCGTGATCACCCACGAGGCGCTGCTGTTCGTGGTGCGAACGCTGGTGGCCGGCACCCAGCCGGTGGTGACCGAGCCGGATGCCTGCACGGTGCTGTTCCTGCCGCTGGCCCACGTGCTGGGCCGGGGCGCGCAGCTCTACTGCGCCGAGGGGGGCATGCGGGTGGCGCACTGCCCGAACCCCAAGCTGCTCGTCGGCGACATGGCCAGCGTGCGGCCCACGTTCCTGGTGGGGGTTCCCCGGATCTTCGAGAAGATCTTCAACGGCTCGCAGCAGAAGGCCCACGCCGCCGGCCGGGGCCGGATCTTCGAGCGTGCCGCGACGGTGGCGATCGCCTACGGCCGGGCCTCGTACGCCGACGGGCCGTCGCTGCGGCTGCGCGTGGAGCACGCGGTGTTCGACCGGCTGGTCTACGGCAAGCTGCGCGCGGCGATGGGCGGGCGGCTGCGCTACGCGATCACCGGCGGGGCCAGCCTCGGCGAGCGCCTGGGGCTGTTCTACGCGGGCATCGGGCTCACCGTGATGGAGGGCTACGGGCTGACCGAGACCACCGCGTCGGGCACGTTCAACCGGGCCGAGTCGCCGCGGATCGGCAGCGTCGGCCAGCCGATGGCCGGCACCGGGGTGCGGATCGCCGACGATGGCGAGATCTGGCTGCGCGGCCCCCACGTCATGGCCGGGTACCACCACAACCCCGCAGCGACCGCCCTCGTGGTCGATCCCGACGGCTGGTTCCAGACCGGGGACCTCGGGGCCCTGGACTCCGACGGGTACCTGAAGATCACGGGCCGCAAGAAGGAGATCATCGTCACCGCCGGCGGCAAGAACGTGGCCCCGGCGGTGCTCGAGGACCGGTTGCAGGCACACAACCTGATCGGCCAGGCGATGGTGGTCGGCGAGGGCCGGCCGTTCATCGGGGCCCTGATCACGCTCGACGCGGAGGCGGTGGCCAGGTGGGCCTCGGCCCACGGGCGCTCGGGGATGACCACCGCGGCGCTGCACGACGACCCCGAGCTGCGCGCCGACGTGCAGGCGGCGGTCGACGACGCGAACGCGGCGGTCTCCCGGGCCGAGTCGATCCGCGCGTGGCGGTTGCTGGACACCGAGTTCACCGAGGAGTCCGGGCACATGACCCCCACGCTGAAGCTCAAGCGCGCGGTCGTCGCCGCAGACCACGCCGCCGACATCGAGGCCCTCTACACGAGGTGACGGGTGGGGCGCGCGCCCGGGGCGGCGCGCGGGGATTTGGGCCCCTCCTGAGTGGGGAGAAGAGCGTTCGGGCCCCGTCGCGAAGGCAGTCGCCCCCCGAACGGGGCCCAAATCGACGGGCGCGGCGGCTGCGCGCGGGGCCGTGGGCCGGGGCGTTGGGTGGGTCGGCGGTGTGCGGGGGGGAGTGGGTGGCGCGGGGCTAGGCTCGCGGGCGTGTCGTCCTCGCGCGTGCCGCTGCTGCTCGTCGTGGCCGCGGGGGTCCTGTTCGGGACGGCGGGCACCGCGCAGGCGCTCGGCCCGGCCGGCACGACTCCCATCGGGGTGGGGATACTGCGCATCGAGGTGGGGGCGATCGCCCTGCTGGTCGCGATGCCCCTGCTCGGGGCCAGCCCGCGGCGCGTCCCGGGCCTCTGGCACACGCCCGCGAACCTGGTGACCGCCGTGTGTGCCGGGGCCTACCAGCTCTTCTTCTTCGCCGGCGTCGAGCGGGCCGGGGTGGCTCTGGGCACGCTGGTCGCGGTCGGCAGCGCGCCCATCCTCGCAGGGCTGGTGGGGTGGGCCGTCCTCGGTCACCGGCCCACCGGCGGCTGGGCGCTGGCCACCGTGGTCTGCCTGCTGGGCCTTGCCCTCCTGATGGCGCCCGACGTGAATGGGGGAAGCACGGCGGGCCTGCTGCTCGCCCTCGGCGCGGCCTTGTGCATCGCCGGCTGGAACACGGCCGCCAAGGTCCAGCTCGACCGCGGCACCAGCCCGGTGGACGTGACCGCCGGCAGCTTCACTCTCGCCGGCCTGCTCCTGCTCCCCCTGCTGGCGACCCAGCCGCTTGGCTGGGTGTCCGAGCCTCGTGGGCTGGCCCTCGCCCTGTATCTCGGGATCGCAACGATGGGCCTGGCCAACGTCCTGCTGGCCCGCGGGATCCGCCACCTGACCACCGGCCCGGTGACCACCCTGATGCTCGCCGACCCGGTCGTCGCCACGCTGCTCGGCGTGCTCGTGCTCGGCGAGGTTCTGGCCCCGGTCGCCATCGCCGGCGTGGTGCTGCTGCTCGTCGGGCTGTTCCTGCAGGGCGCGCTTGTGGCCCGCACGGCCCCCGGCGAGCCGGAGGCCGCCCCGGTGCTGTGAGCACGGTCCCGCCAGCTGTGAACCCGGCGGTCGGCCGGGGGCGGGCGACTGGAGGGAGGGGCGGACCGGCGCAGCGGTGGCCGGGTCCGGGGCCAGGGCGCGCCGGCGCAGCGGTGGCCGGCGGCGACTGTGCCGGTGCCGGGCGGACCGGCGGAGCACGCACGGGGACGGGGCCAGGGGGCCCGTTCGGGCTGTCGTGCAGGTGGCCGGAGCCCTTGCGCGCCGGCGGAGCACGGACGGGCTGGGGCAATCGGGGACACTTGCGCCATGGCACGGACCCGGATCGACGACGCGCAGGGCCGCGACGCCGTCGCCTCGGCCTTCGCGGCAGCCGGGGCGGACCGGGCGACGATGCGCCTCGCGGTGAAGTACACGCTGCAGCTGCTCGCCGACCGGGCGCCGGGGCACTCCGTCGAGGTGCGCATCCCGCCGTACGCCGCGGTCCAAGCGATCCCGGGGCCAGTGCACCGGCGGGGGACTCCGTCGGCCGTCGTCGAGATGGACGCCACCACGTGGCTGGGCCTGGCCACCGGCCGGATCGGGTTCTCCGAGGCGCTGGCCACGGGCCGCGTGCGGGCCAGCGGCCACCGCGCCGACCTCAGCGACTGGCTCCCGGTGCTCCCCCTACGCTGAGCCTGCAGCCCGGCATTGAGCGTGGGCCCGGACCCGGCGCTGCGCGTGCGCCAAGGGTGAGCGCGCGGCCAACGTCGAGCGTGCCGCCAGGTGGTGAGCGCGCGGCGAGCGACGAGTATGGGGCCCGGGGTGAGCGCGCGGCCAGAGACGAGCGTGGGTTGGGTCCGGGGTGAGCGCGGCCACCGACGAGCGTGGGGCCTGGGTGAGCGCGGCCGGCGTTGAGCCTGCGGCCCGGCGCTGAGCCTGCGCCCAGCGACAAGCGTTGCGGCCCAGCGCGCTCAGCCGACCGCGCGCCGGCCCGCCGCAGCCTCGGACACCACCTTGGCCACGCGCGCCGCCCTCGTCTCCGGCCGCTTGGCGCTGATCACGAACCAGAGGTGCTGCTTGCGCGCGCCCGGGGGCATCGCGTCGAAGAACGTCCGCGCCGCGGGGTCCGCGTCCAGCGCCTCGGCGAGGTCCTCGGGCACCTCCAGGCGCTCGACGGAGTCCAGGATCTCCCACGAGCCGTTGGCCTTGGCCACCTCGATGGCGCGCAGGCCGCGCTCGGTCATCAGCCCCGACGGCAGGAGCTTCTCCAGACGAGCCTTGTTCACCGCCGACCACGTGGAGTTCGGCTTGCGGGAACTGAACAGCAGCATCGCCGTCTGCTCGTCGCGCGTGCGCACGGTGGAGTCGATCCAGCCGAAGCAGAGCGCCTCCTCGACGATCTCGTCGTAGGTCGGCGAGGGCTTGTCCGCGGAGCGCTTGTACGTCACGAGCCACACACTCGGCGAGGTGTCGGCGTTCGCCTCCAGCCACGCCCGGAGCTCGGCGCGCGAGGTCACCAGCACCTGCTCGAAGTCATCGAGGCCCATCGCGGAAGGGTAACCGCGCCCAGCCCCGACCGCTCCCGTCGCCCGCCCGCTGGCCGCTGGCCGCTGGCCGGCGCTGGCCAGCGCCGGATTCTCCCCGAGTTGCTCGATTCTCCGCGTACTGCGCGGAGAATCGAGCAACTTCCGGAGAATCCGCGGTGCGGGGGGGCGGGGGCGGGGGCGGGGGCGGGGTGGGTGGGTGGGTCAGGCGAACAGGGCGGGAAGGTGGCCTCGCGGGCCTCGCGCACCTCGTCGAGGGGGAGCACCACCGACTCGCCGAACACGCCGTCGATCACGAGGGCCTGGCCGCCGTCAGCCACGCCGGACTCCGCCCCGATACCCGAGTCCACGACCCCGATCCGGGTCGCGGTGAACCCACGCGCACCGCACATCTCGGTGAACCGCAGCTCCTCGGAGCGGGCCACCACGACGACGGCCCGCGTCGCGGACTCGGAGAGCAGGAACACGAACGGGTCGATCCCGTCAGGCACCCAGCAGCGGGCGCCGACGCCCGCGCGCAGCGCCATCTCGACCAGCGTCACGGCGATGCCGCCGTCGGAGACGTCGTGCGCCGCGTTGAACATCCCGTCCCGCGAGCCGGCCACGAGGATCTGGCCCAGCTGCCGCTCGGCCTCGAGGTCCAGGTGCGGGGGCATGCCGCCGAGGTGGCCGTGCACCACGTGCGCCCACTCGGACCCGCCGAACTCGTCGCGGGTGTCGCCGAGCACGTACACGAGGTCCCCGTCGGCGCCCCAGGCCATGGGAGTGCGGCGCGCCACGTCGTCGATCACGCCGAGCACGCCCACGACCGGCGTCGGGTGGATCGCCACGTCGCCGGTCTGGTTGTAGAACGACACGTTGCCGCCGGTGACCGGCGTGCCCATCTGCAGGCACGCGTCGGCCAGGCCGCCGACCGCCTGGGTGAACTGCCACATCACCGCCGGGTCCTCGGGCGAGCCGAAGTTCAGGCAGTTGGTGATCGCCAGCGGCACCGCGCCGGTGACCGCCACGTTGCGGTAGGCCTCCGCGTACGCCAGCTGGGCACCCGCGTACGGATCGAGGGCGGCGAACCGGCCGTTGGCGTCGGTGGCCAGCGCGACACCGCGGCCGGTCTGCTCGTCGATGCGGATCACGCCCGCGTCCTCGGGCTGGGCCAGCACGGTGTTGCCCTGCACGTAGCGGTCGTACTGCTCGGTGACCCAGTCCTTGGCCGCGAGGTTGGGCGAGGCCAGCAGTGTGAGCAGCGTCTCGCGGATCGCGCCCGCCTCCGCCGGCCGGGCCAGCCGCTCCGGCGTCGGGGCGTCGTCCTGGCGGGGCGTGAGCCACTCGGGCCGCGCGAACGGCCGCTCGTACACCGGGCCCTCGTGGGCGACGGTGCGCGGGGGCACGTCGACGATCCGCTTGCCGTGCCAGTCGATCGTCAGCCGCCCGGAGTCGTTGACCTCGCCGATCACGACGGCCTCGATGTCCCACTTGGCGCAGATCGCCAGGAACTGCTCGATGCGCTCCGGGGCCACGACGGCGGCCATCCGCTCCTGCGACTCGCTCATGAGGATCTCCTCGGGCGAGAGCGTGGAGTCGCGCAGCAGCACCCGGTCGAGCACGACGTGCATGCCGCCCTCGCCGTTGGAGGCCAGCTCGGAGGTGGCGCACGAGATCCCGGCCGCGCCGAGGTCCTGGATGCCCTCCACGAGTCCCGAGTGCAGCACCTCCAGCGTGCACTCGATGAGCAGCTTCTCCATGAACGGGTCCCCGACCTGCACCGCGGGGCGCTTGGTCGGCCCGCCGTCGGAGAACGTGTCGGAGGCCAGGATCGAGGCACCGCCGATGCCGTCGCCACCGGTGCGCGCGCCGTAGAGCACCACGAGGTTGCCGACGCCGTGCGCGCTGGCCAGGTGGATGTCCTCGTGCTTCATCACGCCCACGCACAGCGCATTGACCAGCGGGTTGCCCTGGTAGGAGGCGTCGAAGACGATCTCGCCGCCGATGTTGGGCAGGCCCAGGCAGTTGCCGTACCCGCCGATCCCGGCCACGACGCCGGGCAGCACGCGGCGGGTGTCAGGGTGGTCGGCGGCACCGAAGCGCAGCGGGTCCATCACCGCCACGGGCCGGGCACCCATGCTCATGATGTCGCGCACGATCCCGCCGACCCCGGTGGCCGCGCCCTGGTAGGGCTCCACGTAGCTCGGGTGGTTGTGCGACTCGACCTTGAAGGTGACCGCCCAGCCGTCGCCGATGTCCACGACGCCGGCGTTCTCGCCGATGCCCACGAGCAGCACGTCGGTCTCCGGCTTCTTGTCCCCGAACTGGCGCAGGTGCACCTTGGAGGACTTGTAGGAGCAGTGCTCGCTCCACATCACCGAGTACATCGCCAGCTCCGACGAGGTGGGCCGCCGGCCCAGGATCTCGCGAATGCGCGCGTACTCGTCGGCCTTGAGGCCCAGCTCGGCGAACGGCTGGACTGCGTCGGGCTGCGCGGCAGCATCGGCGACCGTGTCGGTCATGCGTGTGCTCCCAGCGGGGCGCCGGCCACCGAGCCGGTGGCGGCCAGGTGGGTCAGGATCGAGGTGAAGAAGCCCAGGCCGTCGGTGCCGGGGCCGGTGAGGGCCTCCACCGCGTGCTCCGGATGCGGCATGAGGCCCACGACGTTGCCGGCCTCGTTGCAGATCCCGGCGATGTCGCGCTGGGAGCCGTTCGGGTTCAGGCCCGTGTAGTAGGCGATGACGCGGCCCTCGGCCTCGAGCTCGTCGAGCGCGACCTCGTCGGCCTGGAAGCGGCCCTCGCCGTTCTTCAGCGGCACGACGATGCGCTCCCCGGCCTCGAAGTCACGGGTCCACGGCGTGGCCGCGTTGGCGATCTCGAGCTCCTGGTCGCGGCAGACGAAGTGCAGGCCGGCGTTGCGGGTCAGCGCGCCGGGCAGCAGGTGCGACTCGCACAGGATCTGGAACCCGTTGCAGATGCCCAGCACCGGCAGGCCGCCGCGTGCGGCGTCGATGATGGAGTCCATCGCCGGGGCGAACCGGCTGATCGCCCCGCAGCGCAGGTAGTCGCCGTAGGAGAAGCCACCGGGCAGCACCACCGCGTCGACGCTGTGCAGGTCGGCGTCGGCGTGCCAGAGAGCCACAGCCTGACCACCGGCGACCCGCACCGCGCGGGCCGCGTCCCGGTCGTCGAGGGACCCCGGGAAGGTCACCACGCCGATGCGCATCAGGCGGTCCCCACCCCGGTCGGGCCGTCGATGTCCACCGGCCCGGCCGGCGCGTCGCCGCGCTCGCAGGCGCAGTCGTCGCAGTCGCAACCACCCTCGGGCTCGAGCTCCTCGTAGATCTCGTAGTCCTCGATCACGGGGTTGCTCAGCAGGGAGCCGGCGAGCTCCTCGAGGCGCTCGGCGAGATCCTCGTCGATCTCGCCGTCGACCTCGATCTCGAAGCGCTTGCCCTGGCGGACCGACGCGATGCCCGTCAGACCGAGGCGGCCGAGGGCTCCCATCACCGCCCTGCCCTGGGGGTCGAGGATCTCGGGCTTGAGCATGACGTCCACCACGACGCGGGCCACTGGTACTCCTGGGGGATGCGGCGAATGTGCTGGGCACAGCCTACTTGGCGCCCGCAGGTCGCCCCGACCGCGCGGGGCAGCGGTGGGGCGTGCCGCAGTGGGCGTCCCCAGCGTCACCGCGGAAGTCGACCCGGGTCGCTCAGGCGGCCGCGCCCGGACCGGCCCCCGGTCCCTCGCTGCGCGTGGCCCGGCGCTGGGAGACCCGGCGGATCGCCCGCACCGCCCACCACACGAGCCCCACCATCATCAGAAGCGCAACCACGGGGGCCAGCAGCGCGGCCAGCGACAGCCCGGCCGAGAACCCGTCCTCGACGGTGCTCACGACCGGTCCGCCCACGCCCGCGGTGCTGACGTTGATCACGGGACGGGCCGCCGACTTGGTGGCGTGCACCCCGGCGGCAGTGACCAGGCCCAGGATCAGGGCCAGTGCCTGCGACCACTGGCTGTCCGACCCAGTGGCCACGCCCGCGAACAGCACGGCGCCGGACGCGGGGCGGATGAACGTCTGGATCGCATCGTTGACCGAGTCGACCGCCGGGATCTTGTCGGCCAGGACCTCGACAGTGAGCAGCACCGCCAGGATGATCAGCGCGGGGGTGCTGCCCAGCACGTCGTAGGGATCACCGAAGCTGTACACGTCGAAGCGGATCAGCAGCCCGGCGATGAGCAGGGGGATGTAGGCGTTCAAGCCCGCGGCCACGGCCAGGCCCAGGCCGGTGATGAGGACGGTGCCGGCTTCCATGGATCACAGGGTAGGTGCCGCTCACCCTCCCCCACCGAAACGAACCTCCGCCACCGCAACAGACCCTCCGCTTGGGCACAGACCCTCCCCGGCGATGCGGAGGATCTGTGCCCTTGCGGAGGGTCTGCGGGAAGGCCGTGACGCGGGCGGGGCGCGGTGCGGGCGTGGAGGGCGGGGCGCGGTGCGGGACTCGGCGGGGAAGCGGGCGTGACGGTGAACGAGGGCGCCGTGGAGACGCGGGCGCCGTGGGCGCGGGTCAGGGGGTCCGCGTCGCCTGGGGGGTGCTGCCGCCCAGCGAGGCGAACAACTCGTCGGCCTCGCCGCGGTCCCAGTTGATGACCCACTGCCCGCCCGCCCAGTGGCTGGAGTCGTCGATCGGCACCGTGGTGACCTCGCCGCCGCCCGAGGCGATGCGCCCCATGCCCAGGCCGAACCGGCCGAGGTCGAAGGGGCCCGTGTTCTCGTCGACCAGGATCGAGTCGAGCACCGCATTGACGATCGCCAGCTGCCGGAACGGGTTCACCAGGGTCTGCCAGCTCAGGATCTCGTCGACCATCGACGCGACGTACTGCTGCTGGCGCTCGATGCGACCGAGATCGCCCTTGGGGTCGGCGTAGCGCATGCGCACCCACGCCAGCGCCTCCCTGCCGTCCAGGTTCTGGCAGCCGGCCTCGACGTCCAGGCCACTGTTGCGGTCCTTGACAGCCTCGTCGAAGCAGGCCTCGATGCCCCCGACGGCATTGGTCATCGCCACGATGCCCCCGAACCCGACCTCCATGTAGTGGTCGACGTGCAGGCCGGTGTTGTACTCGATCGTCTCCGAGAGCAGTGGCGCCCCACCGTAGGCGAACGCCGCGTTGATCTTGCCCTTGCGGTCCGGTACCTGGCTTCCGTCCTTGGCGGTGTGCGCTGGGATCGTGACCCACGAGTCGCGCGGGACCGAGATCATCGTCGGCGCCTCGCCGGCGGCCATCCGCACGATCATGATCGTGTCGGTGCGCTGGCCCTCCTCGTTGCCGGTGTGCAGCTGGGACTGCTCCTTGGGGGTGAGGCCGGCCCTGCTGTCCGAGCCGACCATGAGCCACACGCTGCCGCTGGTGTCGGGGATCGGGTTCGGCGAGAGGGCCTGGGTCTGGGGCAGCGACAGGGATGCGTAGGTGAGCAGCCCGATGAGCCAGACGACGTAGGCGATGGCCGCCCACTTGAGCACGCGCAGGACCGGCCTGCGGCGCTTGGGCGAGCTCGGGGGCCCCGTCGGCGGGGCCGGGGTCGGCGGGACGGGCGCCGACTGGCCGGCGGGCTGCCCGGGAGGCTGGGCCGGCGGGGCGCCCGCCGCTGCCCCGGCCGCCGGGGCGGAGGCGTGCGCCGACTGCGCAGGTGGCGCACCCGCGGGGACCCTGGAGATCGCGTCCTCGCGCAGCGCCGCCCACGTTCCGTCCGGCATCCTCCGGTACAGGGTCGAGCCGTTCACCGGTCAATGATCGCACGGGTCGCGGCCGCGGGAGGCCAGCCGCACGACGCGCCCGGCGCGCCGGGGTCCACGCCCCGGGCGCGCACGAATCGGGGCCATCGCCGGACGCAACTGCCGACAGGGTGGCCGATCCCGGCTCGCAAGGGCCCAGGTCCCGCCCGGCTGCGCGCCATCGGCGGGCGGCACTGATCCAGCCCGGGTCGAGGGAGTGTGCCTCTCGCCGCGCCCCGGACCGGGGGGCGTCAATAGTCTGGGCGGGACCCCATCACCCCGCGCCCAGGAGGACCCATGATCCACGAACGCGCCGGCCTACCCGCGCTGGACTCCGACCTGGTGGACGTCGCCCGCCTGATCACCGCCTACTACGCCGACCAGCCCGACCCGGGCGAGATCGACCAGCGGGTCAGCTTCGGCACGTCCGGCCACCGCGGCTCGAGCCTGCGCACGGCATTCAACGAGTGGCACATCCTGGCCACCACCCAGGCGATCGTGGAGTACCGCGCCGCCCAGGGCACCGACGGCCCGCTGTTCCTGGCCAAGGACACCCACGGCCTGAGCGAGCCGGCGTGGACCTCGGCGCTGGAGGTCCTGGGGGCCAACGGCGTCGACGTGCTCATCGACAGCCGCGACGGGTACACCCCGACACCGGCCCTGAGCCACGCCATCCTCGCGCACAACCGGAGCCGGACCACCGGGCTGGCCGACGGCATCGTCGTCACCCCGTCGCACAACCCACCCGCGGACGGCGGGTTCAAGTACAACCCGCCGGACGGCGGACCGGCCGGCACCGACGCCACCGGCTGGATCCAGGACCGGGCCAACGAGATCATCGCCGAGGGAATGGCCGGGGTGCAAGCGCATCCCGCTGCGCACCGCGCTGGCGCTGGACTCGACCGGGCGCTACGACTTCCTCGACGCCTACGCGCGGGACCTGCCTCACGTGCTCGACCTCGACGCCGTGCGCGCCGCCGGGCTGCACCTGGGCGCGGACCCGATGGGCGGCGCGGCCGTGGCCTACTACGCCTACATCGCCGAGCTGCACGGCCTGGACCTGACCACGGTCAACCCGAAGGTGGACCCGACCTGGCGGTTCATGACGCTGGACTGGGACGGCAAGATCCGCATGGACTGCTCCTCGCCCTACGCGATGGCCTCGCTGGTGGCGCTCAAGGACCAGTTCCGGGTTGCCTTCGGCAACGATGCCGACGCCGACCGGCATGGGATCGTCACCCCCGGCTCGGGCCTGATGAACCCCAACCACTACCTGGCCGTGGCCATCGAGTACCTCTACGCCAACCGTCCGGGCTGGCGCGCGGACGCCGCGGTCGGCAAGACCCTGGTGAGCTCGTCGATGATCGACCGGGTGGCCGCCGACCTCGGCCGGCGCCTGGTCGAGGTGCCCGTCGGGTTCAAGTGGTTCGTGCCGGGGCTGGTCGACGGCTCGTTCGGCTTCGGCGGCGAGGAGTCCGCCGGCGCCTCGTTCCTGCGCAAGCGACGGCACGGTCTGGACCACCGACAAGGACGGGATCCTGCTGGCGCTGCTCGCCGCCGAGATCACGGCCGTCACCGGCAAGGACCCCTCGCGAGCACTACGCCGAGCTGACGGCCGCCATGCGGCGAGCCGGCCTACGCGCGCATCGACGCACCGGCCGACCCGCGAGCAGAAGGCGACGCTGGCCAAGCTCTCCCCCGAGCAGGTGACCGCCACCGAGCTGGCCGGCGAGCCGATCACCGCGCGCCTGACCGAGGCCCCCGGCAACGGGGCGGCGATCGGCGGGCTGAAGGTGACCACGGAGAACGGCTGGTTCGCCGCGCGGCCCTCGGGCACCGAGGACGTGTACAAGATCTACGCGGAGTCCTTCCTCGGCCCCGACCACCTGGCGCCGGATCCAGGCAGAGGCCCGCGACGTGGTCTCGGCGGCGCTGGGGTCCTGAGGGGGCGGCGGGTCCCGCGGGCGGCCGAAGCCGGCGCCCGGTTCGCGGCCGCCCGGTTCGCCACGCCCGGTTCGCCACGCCCGGATCGAGCACGGATGCCCGAACGACCCTGGAACGCCACGGCCCGCGGCGGGAACATGAGGGTGTGAGCGAGCCGACGCATCAGGACTGGCAGGGCGAGGACTGGCTGACCGACCTGTTCGGTCGACACTCGGGAGCGGTGCTGGCCTACGCGCGGCGTCGGCTGAACTCGGCCGAGGACGCCGAGGACGTGGTCGTGGAGGTGTTCGCCACGGCGTGGCGGCGCCGCGAGGCCGTGCCTGCCGAGGCGCTGCCGTGGCTGTACGCGACCGCGGCCAACGTGATCGCGCACGTGATCCGATCCGAGGGCCGACGCACCCGCCTCGGCGCGAAGCTGGCCACGGTTCGGCCGCTGCGCGGCGAGGTGGAGGATCCGACCCAATCCCTGGTCGAGGCCGCGGTCGCCCGCGACATGGTGGCCGCCGCCCTCGAGGACCTCGGCGAGTCCGACGCCGAACTGCTTCGCCTCTGGGCCTGGGAGCAACTGGAGCCCGCGGAGATCGCCGCGGTGCTGGGCTGCTCGCCGGGCACGGCCCGGACCCGGATGCACCGGGCCAGGACTCGCCTGCGCGAGGCCCTCACCCAGCGCGGCGTGACCGGCGTGGACCCCACAGACCACCCCTGACCCCCCGCAACGGCTCGGAGGACCCGCGATGACCACCCCGATCGACCAGGACCACGCCGACGAGGCGCTGCGCGCCCTGATCGCCCAGGCCGACCCCGAGAGGGGCGTGCCGTCAACCACCCCGACCCAGCTGCTCGAGCGGGTCCGCGCGGGCATCGCCGACGAGGCACCCGCCGAGCCAGCGCTGTTCGACGGCTGGCCCGCAATGGCAGGCGCCTCCGGCCACCGCCGCCGCCCCCGCTCGGCCGACGTTCCTGCACCGCCACTGGCAGGGCATGCTCGTGGCCGCGGCCTCGGTGGCCACCCTGGCCCTGGCCGCCGGGTCGGTTCTCCCCGGGCTCGCGGCAGGCTCCAGCGACAGCTCCGTGAGTGCGGGATCCGCCGTCGAGTCCTCTGACTCGGCCGCCGGGGGGCCTGCGGTCGGGGCTCCCGACAAGGCCGCCGACGGCGCCCTGGCCGAGCGCGACGCGGCCACCACACCCGGCACGGAGACCACCACGCCGACACAGCGGCTCATCCGCTCCGCGAGCATGCTCGTGGGGACCGAGGACATCACGGCCTCCCGCGACTCGTTCGTGGCCACCGTGCTCACCCTTGGCGGGCGGGTCACCTCCGAGTCGGTGGTGACCGAGGGCCAGGGCGGCACATCCGTGTACGACAGCGGCGTGGCGGCGGACCGCGCCGACATGGGCATGAGCTACCCCTACCCGTGGTACGCCAGTGGCCCCGGTGTGTGGCTGACCGTCGAGGTGCCCGCGGACTCCTACGACAAGGCCGTCGAAGCCGCCCGTGCCCAGGGTGAGGTCGTACAGCTGCAGCAGTCGTCCTACGACGTCGGCACCCAGATCGCCGACGTGGACGCCCGCGTGAAGGCCCTCGAGTCCTCACTGACCCGGCTCACGGCGCTGATGGACGACGCCAAGGACGTCTCCGATGTGATCGCCCTGGAGTCGGCGATCGCGCAGCGGCAGTCCGAGCTCGACTCACTGCGCGCCCAGCAGCGCGACCTGGCCAACCAGACCGCGATGTCGACGATCAGCCTGACGCTGATGAGCCCCGAGGATGCCCGTTCCGCGGTCGACCCCCAGCCGGACCAGACCTGGTGGGACTCGTTCCTCGAGGGCCTCGGACAGGCGTGGGGCTGGCTGGGCAAGGCCCTGCTGATCGTCTCGCCGCTGCTGATCGCCGGCGGGATCATCGCCTGGGTCCGCCGCCGCCAGCGCCGGGCTGGCGAGGCAACGCCCGCACCCGCACCGGCTGGGTCCGCACCCGCCGGGCCCGCCCCCGCCGGATCAGCACCTGCGGCGCCCACCGCCGCCACGGGCCCGGCGCCCGAGCCCCCCGCGCCGGTCGACCCGAATCCCGAGACCCACTGACCACACCCCCACCCCGCGCACGCCCCCATCTGGGCCCCGTCTCGATGGGGACGTGACCGGTTGGGCCCCGTCTCGGAGGATTCCCGCCCCGAAACGGGGCCCAAATCCCCGGCGGGTCCCGGGGCGGGCGTCGCCGACACGGCCGCGGCGGGGGCGGGCAGCGGCGGTTGGGCGGCGTTGGGCGGAGCGGGGGTGGACATGGCGACGGCTCGCCACCGGGTCGAGGGGTGACGAGCCGTCGTCCAGTCCACGGGCCCTGGTCGGGGGACCGGGACGAATCACCCAGATCGGGTCGGACCCGGGCATCTGCTCCAGACGTTACTCGGCGGAAGGCGCGCTGGCCGCGATTTCGGCGCGGACCTTGTCCATGTCGAGGCCACGAACGGCCTCGATGACCTGCTCGAGCTGCGGTCCGCGCAGCGCCCCGGGCTGGGAGAACACGAGCACTCCCTCGCGGAAGGCCATCAGCGTCGGGATCGAGGTGATCTGCGCGGCGCCGGCGAGCTCCTGCTCGGCCTCGGTGTCGACCTTGCCGAACACGACGTCGGTGTGGGTCTGCGACGACGCCTCGAAGACGGGGGCGAACATGCGGCACGGCCCGCACCAGGCGGCCCAGAAGTCGACCAGGACGATGTCGTTGTCCAGGACGGTCTTCTCGAAGTCGGCGGCGGTCAGGTTCACGGTGGCCATGTCGGGTCCTCAGGTCGCGGGTCGGTGCAGGGGTCTTATACCCCAGCGGGTATGTAACGACACCTCGTGGACGAACATTCCCCGCTCGCGACCGCCTGCGGGCACCGCGCCCATCGCAGGCGTGGCCGACGACAATGGGCGCATGGGTCGGCAGTCGCAGCGCAGCAGCCGGACGCTGCCCGTCCAGGGGGGCACCGCCTCGCTCGTGCCCGACCCGGACATGGCCGCCGGGTGGATGCTGCTCGTCGACGGCACCCAGCAGTCCCACGTCGACCTGGCCGACCCGACCCACCTGGCCTTCGAGTACATGCGCCGGATCGGCCACGTGATCGACACCCTGCCGCTGGGCGCGGTGCGCGCGGTGCACCTCGGTGGCGGGGCGATGACGCTGGCCCGCTACACCAGTGCCACCCGTCCGCGCTCGCGCAACCTCGTGGTCGAGTCCGACGCCGCGCTCGCCGGCTGGGTGCGTCGCGAGCTGCCGTGGCCGAACGAGTACCAGATCCGGGTCCGCATCGCCGACGCACGCGCCACACTCGACACGCTGCCCGAGGCCAGCGCCGACCTCGTGATCATCGACGTGTTCGCCGACGCGCGCACCCCGGGAAACGTCACGACCCTCGAGGCCTTCGACCGGGCGCGGCAGGTGCTCGCCCCCGACGGGACCCTCGTGGCCAACATCGCCGACGAGAACCCGCTGACCTACGCCCGACGCTTCGTGGCCGGCGTGCGCGCGGTCTTCGCCGAGGTCGTCGTGGGCGCAGAGCCGGGCGTCCTGCGCGGGCGACGGTTCGGCAACCTGATCGTGGTGGCCCGCTCCGCGGAGGCGCCGCCCCTGGAGGTGGCGACGCTGACCCGGCGCTGGGCCGGCGACCCGTGGCCCGCGCGGCTGATGGCCGGAGCGGAGCTGCGCGGGTTCACCGGCGACCACCGACCCTTCGAGGATGCGACCGCCCAGGGCTCGCCCCCTCCGCCACCCGGGGTGTGGGGACCGTTGTGACCAGCCGGAGCATCACACCCCAGCACGGACCACGGCGGACCGCCGGCGCCCGAGCTGAGCGTCGCGGCGGGATGGCCGTGGGCGGAGAGCGTCCGCGCCGGGCGCTGGACCGGAGCCTCGGGTGTCGCAGTCGATCAGACGCCCAGCGGGAAGCCCGCCCGCTGCCGCCAGACGCCGTCGGGCCCGTTGACGAACAGCGCGAGGGAGTCCACCTCGAAGGCAGCCCGGTAGGGCGCCATCGCCTCGTAGGCCTGGTCGAGCCAGTCCTCGTCGAGGTCATGGGCCACCGTGACGTGCGGGTGGTACGGGAAGGCCAGCGTGCGGGCCAGCGGCCCACGGCGGACGGCCGCCTCGCAGGCCCGGATCTCGGCCTCACCCTCCTCGACGGGCACGAACACCACCGGCGAGATGGGTCGGAACGTGCCTGAGCCGGCCAGGACCACCTCGAAGGGGTGCAGCGCGAGGGCCTGGGCGGCCAGGTGCTCGATGACGGCAGCCAGCGCCGCCTCGTCGGCGACCGGGGTCGGCGGAACGAGCGTGATGTGGGCGACGATCGCATGGGCAAGCGGGTCGCCGAAGCGCTCACGATAGGCGCCCAGCTCGCCCAGGAAGGGCTCGGGGATGGGAAGGGCGACGCCGATCGTCAACGGCCACTCGGCGGGCTCCTCGCCGAGGACGTCGGCCGGCGTCACCCCTGAGGTCATCGCCCGATCACGAACCCGACGTGGTCGTAGACATCGGCCAGCGTGGCCGACGCGACCGCCCGGGCCCGCCCGGCGCCCATGGCCATCAGCCGGTCGAGCTCGGCGGGGTCGGCCAGCAGCTCGCCGACCCGAGCCTGGAACGGCTCGGCGAACCCGACGACCGCGGCCGCCGCCTCCTTCTTCAGGTCCCCGTACATGCGGCCCTCGAAGTCAGCCACCACGTCGTCCACCGGGCGGCCGGAGAACGTCGCCAGGATCGTCAGCAGGTTCGAGACGCCGGGCTTGGTGGCCGGGTCGAAGCGGACCTCGGCGTCGGAGTCGGTCACGGCGGACTTGATCTTCTTCTCGATCCGCTTGAGCGGGTCGAGCAGGAACACGCAGCCGTTCGGCGCCGACTTGCTCATCTTCGACGTGGGATCGGCGAGGTCGACGATCTTCGCGGTGTCCTTGACGATCAGCGGCTCGGGAACCACGAGCGTCTCGCCGAACCGGGTGTTGAACCGGGCGGCCAGGTCACGGGTGAGCTCCAGGTGCTGGCGCTGGTCCTCACCGACCGGCACCGCATTGGCCCGGTACACGAGGATGTCGGCGGCCTGCAGGATCGGGTAGGTGAACAGGCCCACGCTGGTCCGGTCCATGCCGGCCTTGGCGGACTTGTCCTTGAACTGCGTCATCCGCCCGGCCTCGCCGGTGCCGGTCAGGCAGGCCAGCACCCACTGCAGCTGCGTGTGCTCGGGGACGTGGCTCTGCACGAACACCGTGGAGGCCTCGGGGTCGATCCCCAGTGCGAGCAGCTGGGCGTAGCTGGCACGCGTGCGCGCCCGCAGCTCAGCCGGGTCGTGCTCAACCGTGATCGCATGCAGGTCGACCACGCAGTAGAAGCACTCGTGGCTGTCCTGGAGGGTCACCCAGTTGCGCAGCGCGCCGAGGTAGTTGCCGATATGGAAGGAATCGGCCGTCGGCTGGATGCCGGAGAGCACTCGGGGTCGCGCAGACATGGGCGCCATTCTCGCAAACACCGGGCGATGCATGATCACCGCGCGGGGTGGGGTGCTCCCGCTAGCGGCGCGCGCCGTCCTCGCCGACCGAATCGGCCGCCGGGAGCGGGGGCGTGACCCGCAGCCGCGAGATGCGTCGACCGTCCATCCCCACCACGTCGAACAGGACACCGAGCGGTTCCGCGCGCACCTGCGACCCGAGCTCCGGCAGCGACCCGAGCTGGGCGACGAACCACCCCGCCACCGTCTCGTACGGCCCGTCCGGCAGGGCGAAGCCAGCCTCCTCCTCGAAGTCCTCGAGGTTGAGCAGGCCGTCGACCTCGAACGGCTCGGTGGACCCCTGGCGCGCCTGCCCGGCCACCTGGGCCTGGTCGTACTCGTCGTGGATGTCGCCGACGAGCTCCTCGACGAGGTCCTCCATCGTGACGATGCCCGCGGTGCCGCCGTACTCGTCGGCCACGACGGCCAGGTGGTGGCCGCCGCGGCGCATCTCGGTCAGCGCGGGGATCACCTGCTTGCTGCCCGGGAAGAACGCCACCTCCCGGGCGAGGTCCTCCAGGCGCACGGAGCGGTCGACCATGGTGGGGCTGAGGAGGTCGCGCACGTGCACGAAGCCCAGTACGTCGTCGGGGGATTCGCCGATCACGGGGTAGCGCGAGTGGGGCATGCCGGCCACGATCGTCGCCGCCCGGAACACGGGCAGGTCGCCGTCGAGGAACTCCACCTCCGTGCGCGGGATCATCACCTCGCGCAGTTCCGTGTCCCCGGCGTCGAACACGTCGTCGATGAGCTCGCGCTCCTCGTCGGAGAGCTCGGTGTGCGCCGCGACCATGCCGCGCAGCTCCTCGCCGGTGATCGCCTCCCGGCCCCCGGAGGGGTCCAGGCCCAGCAGGCGCACGAGCAGGTTCGTGGAGGCCGAGAGCAGCCATATGAAGGGGGTGAACAGCCGGCCGAGGACGTCGATCGGCGTGGCCACCGTCAGGGCGACTGCCTCGGCCCGGGCCAGCGCCAGGCGCTTGGGCACCAGCTCGCCGAGCACCAGCGAGATGTACACGATCAGCAGCGTGCTGCCGATGAACGCCACCGAGTCGGCCACCCCCTGGCTCATCCCCCAGTCGACCATGGGTCCGGCCAGGATGGGGGCGATCCGAGAGGCGCCGAACGCGGCAGAGATGAACCCGGCGAGCGTGACGCCGACCTGGACAGCGGCCAGGAACCGGTTGGGGTTGTCCATCAGGGAGCGCAGCCGGGGGCCGCGCCGGAGGTCGCTGTCGGCCAGGCGGTTGATCTGGCTCTCGCGCAGGGAGACCAGCGCGGTCTCCGAGGCGCTGAAGAACCCCCCGATCAGCGTGAAGATCAGGATGATCACGAAGGTCGTGCCCAGGTCGCCCACAGTGCGGTCGAAACTACCGCACGGCGACGCGGCCTCGGGCCTGGAGCGCGCGCACAGGCGGTCGGCGGGGCCGGCGGGGGTCGGGCGGCGGGGCCGGCGGGCGGGGACTGGGGGATGGGGGAGGCGGCGTGGAATGGGGGGATAGGGGAGAGCGTGGGCCGGGGCGGGCGGCGGCGGGCCGGCGCGTGGGCTCGGCGCACCCGGGCGGAGGCGGCGGGCGGAGGAAGCGAGCGGTGGCGGCGGGCCGGGGCGCGGGTTCGGCGTACCGTTCTCCCATGGCTGCCGAGACCCCCACCTCCCGACGCGCTACGAAGCCGGGTGCGGCCACCGCAGCAAAGCCCGCAACGTCCAAGGCCACCGCGGCCAACGCCACCGCTGCCCAGGCCTCCGCAGCCAAGCCCGCAACGTCCAAGACCGCCGCAGCCAACGCCACCGCAGCGAAGCCCGCCGCGTCCAAGCCCGCCGCCAAGAGCACAGCAACCACGCGCGCCACCACGTCGGGCTCCGCGCCGAGGGCCACGTCCAGGGCCGCCGCGAAGCCCTCCTCCCCGGCCACCACCTCCTCACCCAAGCGCACGAAGGCCAGCTCCACGGGCGACGCGACGCCGGAGCGGACCACGCCGCCCGAGACGAGGCCCACCCCGAAGGCCGCCGCTGGCTCGAAGCGTGCCACGCCCAAGGCCTCCGCGACGTCCCTGCCGGCCCCGTCGAAGGCCGCCGCCGCGGCGTCCTCCTCGTCCCAGCGGCAATCCGCCGCGAGCGCGACGCGCGCCACCTCGACGCGCAAGCCCGCCACCTCCCCTCAGAAGCCCGAGGCCGCCCCACCGAAGGTGGCCACCCCCGGCGCGGACACGGCCTCCGCCCCCACCCGACGGACCACCGCCGCCAGCACCTCGACCACGTCACGAGCCGCAGCCCCCGCCTCCTCCGCCTCGCCCGCGGTGCCCCGTGCCGCCGCACCCCGCGCCACCCCCCGACCCGCCACCCCCCGACCCGCGACCCGGCGCTCCACGGTGGGCCTGAGCGCCCTGACTGCGGCGAGCAGCGCAGCCTCGATGGCCCGCGCCGCAACCCGGGTGGCCACCTCAGCTGCCACGGCGGCCGCTGCCGGTGCCGCCGCCGCGACGGTCGAGGTCGCGACGGCCACGGTCCAGGCCGCTGCCGAGGCTGCAGCTCCCCCCTCGCCCGACCTCACCCGGACCGGCAGCGCGCTGACCGCCTCCCGATCGCGGCCCACGCTTGATGAGGGGGTACCCGGTTCGACCGCGGTGCCCGGACCAGGGCAGCCAGACTCCGCGCAGGGCACCAGCGCCGTCGACGACGCCCTGGCCAACATGGTCCGGGTGGAGCGCGCCGAGTCGCCCCCGGCGCTGCCCACCACGCCCGCCGCCCACGTGCAGGACGTCGCCCTCGGGGTCGCGTCGTTGATCGCTGAGGGCGTGTGGCGAGCGGGCGCCTCCGGGCTCGCGCTGGCGACGCGGGGCCTGTCCACGATGGTCGGGGTCGTGCGCGCGGTCTCGCCGCAGATCGCCAACGACGAGGCAACGGCACGGATCAACGCCCTGGCTGAGCGGGGCCGACGGGTGCGCCAGGAGCGCTCCGATGCGTTCGCCGAGGCGGTGACGGGGGCTGTGACCACTGCGGTCACCAGCGACGCGATGCGCGAGATGACCGTCGCTGCCATCGAGGAGGCCAGCGACGACGTGCTGGCCGTCGTGCTGCCCTCGGTTCTCAAGGCCGTCTCCGAGATGGAGACCCAGGCGAAGCTCGACGAGCTGATGGCCGGACTGCTCCTGCGCCAGCTCCCCGACGCCCTGGAGAAGACCCTGCCGGCCGTGCTCGTGCGCAGCGCCACGCGACCCGCCCTGGGCCTGGTCCCGTTCCTCGGCGGCAGCCCCCGCGCATAGCGCTCCGCCCCGTCCTGTTCCTCGGCGGCAGCCCCCGCGCATCGCGCGCGCGCGCGCCGCCGCCGCCGCCTGAGTTCATCCACGATCGCTCGCCGAAACTTGGATCCATCCAAGACCGATGGCCCCGGGACCCCGCGGACCTGGATCGATCCCGAGCTCAGGGCGCAGACTCCGGGCGCACCCACGGGGCGCGGTGCGGGGCACGGGATAATCGCGCTCCGTGACACTGCATGTGGTGACGGCGAACGTCAACGGCATCCGGGCGGCGCTGCGGCGCGGCGGGCTCGACTGGCTGGCCGGATGCGGCGCGGACGTAATGTGCCTGCAGGAGGTCCGCGCCACGCCCGACCAGGTGGCGCAGGCCCTGGGAGCAGGTGGCCTCGGCGACTGGCACCTCGCCCTGGCCCCAGGCGCGCGCAACGGCCACGCCGGTGTCGCGCTGCTCGCCCGCACGCCGCTGGTCGATCCGGTCCTCGGCCTCGACGACTTCGCCGACCAGGGCCGCTGGGTCGAGGCCACGGTGGCCGACCCCGGCGGCGGGCCGGGAATCCGCGTGGCGAGTGTGTACGTGCACACCGGGGAGCCCGAGGGCCCCCGGCGTGAGGAGAAGGAGCGGTTCCTCGCCGCGATGGGCGCGTGGATGTCGGCGCAGGGCTCGGAACCGGCACTCGTGTGCGGGGACGTCAACGTGGCCCACACGGCCAACGACATCAAGAACTGGCGCGGGAATCGAGGGAAGGCCGGCTTCCTGGACTCCGAACGCGCACATCTCGACTCGTGGTACGCCGCCGACGGGCCGGGCTGGGTGGACCTCGGCCGCGCGCTCGCCGGGGACCGGCCGGGGCCGTACACGTGGTGGTCGTGGCGCGGGCGCGGGTTCGACACAGACGGCGGCTGGCGCATCGACGTCGCCCTGGCCTCCCCCGCCCTGGCCCCGCGCTGCACCGGCATCACGGTGCACAAGGCCGCAACCTACGCCGAGCGCTGGAGCGACCACGCGGCACTGTCGGCGACGTTCTCCTGAGCGGCCGTCACGCCGGCGCGGCCGACCACCGACTCACCCCGACAGCCCGCTGGCCCGCCAGGCCGACAGCCGCTGGGCCGCTGGGCCGCTGGGCAGTCGATTCCGACCGTCACACCGTCGGAATCGACTGCACAGCGCGGGTCATCCCGTCAGCGGGTCCACGACCTCGAGGCCGGGGGACCGACGCGGGCCGGCGGGTCGACCGGTGCTCGTCGTCAGCCGGCCAGCGCCGCCTGGAGGTTCTCGTCGATCGCGGCGAGGAACTCCTGCGTGGTCAGCCACGGGGCGTCCGGGCCGATCAGCAGCGCGAGGTCCTTGGTCATCTTCCCGCTCTCCACCGTCTCGACGCAGACGCGCTCGAGCGTGTGGGCGAACGCGGTGACCTCTGGAGTGCCGTCCATCTTGCCCCGGTAGGCCAGGCCCTGGGTCCAGGCGAAGATCGAGGCGATCGGGTTCGTGGAGGTCGGCTTGCCCTGCTGGTGCATCCGGTAGTGGCGGGTCACCGTGCCGTGCGCGGCCTCGGCCTCGACCGTCCGGCCGTCCGGGGTCATCAGCACGGAGGTCATCAGGCCCAGCGAGCCGAAGCCCTGCGCCACCGTGTCGGACTGCACGTCGCCGTCGTAGTTCTTGCACGCCCAGACGTAGCCGCCCTCCCACTTCATCGCCGCGGCGACCATGTCGTCGATCAGGCGGTGCTCGTAGGTGATGCCCGGCGGCCGCGAACTGGTCGGCGAACTCGGCCTCGAACACCTCGGCGAACAGGTCCTTGAACCGGCCGTCGTAGGCCTTGAGGATCGTGTTCTTCGTCGACAGGTACACCGGCACGCCGCGGTCGAGGCCGTAGCGCATCGAGGCGCGGGCGAAGTCGCGGATCGACTCGTCGAGGTTGTACATGGCCATCGCCACGCCGCCGCCGGGGAAGTCGTAGACGTCGAGCTCGATCGGATCGGAGCCGTCGGCCGGGGTGAAGGTCAGCGTCAGCGCACCGGCGCCCGGGACCACGAGGTCGGTGGCGCGGTACTGGTCGCCGAAGGCGTGGCGGCCGATGATGATCGGCTTGGTCCAGCCCGGCACCAGTCGCGGGATGTTGGAGATGACGATCGGCTCGCGGAAGATCACGCCGCCGAGGATGTTGCGGATGGTCCCGTTCGGGGACTTCCACATCTTCTTCAGGCCGAACTCCTCGACGCGCGCCTCGTCCGGGGTGATCGTCGCGCACTTGACCGCCACGCCGTACTTCTGGGTCGCGTGCGCGGAGTCGATGGTCACCTGGTCGTCGGTCGCGTCCCGGTTCTCGATGGACAGGTCGAAGTACTTCAGGTCCACGTCGAGGTAGGGCAGGATCAGCTGCTCCTTGATGAACGCCCAGATGATGCGCGTCATCTCGTCGCCGTCCATCTCGACGATCGGGTTGACGACCTTGATCTTTGCCACGGCTGGCTCCTCTCTCCGCAGCGAAGGATAGTCGCTGGCTGGGAGGCGGCCCCTGCGAGTGGGCCCCGGGCGTAAGCGGGGCACATGCGGAGGCTAAGGCGGCCCTGCCGATCGTGCCGGCCCACCACCCGATCGAGTGAACGGTGTGTCGTGGGCCCAGCGCGGGTTGGTAGCCTCCCCAACATGAACACCACCAAGAACGGAATGCGCTCGGTGCTCGCCGCTGCTGCTGCGGGTGCCCTCGTCATCGGGTCGGCCACCGGCGCGATGGCCACCGGCAAGCCGGACCACGGTCGCCATGTCGCCAAGGGCCAGGCCGCGTACCTGCAGCTGACCAAGGTCGATATCCACCGCCACAGCCCCATCAACGTCAACGCCGCTGCGGTGACCCGCGACCTCAAGGTGCGCGCCACCGTTCGCGACACCGACAAGGTGAACAACCCCACCTCGGTCACCGTGGTGCTGGCCAGCTACGACAAGCGCAAGGGCGCGGTCACCACTGCGGCCACCCCGATCACTGTGAACCTGGACCTCAAGCGCACCAAGCACAAGGCCAAGGACTACGTCGGCACCGTCAAGGCCGCTGACCTCAAGACCGCGGTCAACGCAGCCAACCTGGCCGTCGGAGCGAAGATCCTGCTCTGCGTCCAGAGCGCGGACCTGACCGCGACCGCCGGCACGGTGCGTGCGGATGCCAAGCAGGTGACCAAGAAGGAGAACGGCGGCGACTGCGTGCGCATCGTCAATGTCGTGCCTTCCCAGACCAAGACGAAGACCGACGACCCCAAGCCGGCTGCCTGAGCAGGCGGCCCCGGTGATCCGGGACTGATCAGTCCGATGGGGCTGGGCGCGAGAGCAACACCGCGCCCAGCCCCATCGCCATGAGCAGCGGGACCACGAGGAACGCGGTACCGACCCCGACGACCCCGGCCACGGCGCCGAGGCCGAACGGGGCGACGCCGATCGCCACGCCGACGAAGGGCATCGCCAGGGCCAGGGCGCGATCCGGGTTCTGCGGCAGCAGCAGGACGGCGCGATCGAGCAGCAGCGGGTAGAGGACCGAGAGCCCGAGGCCCGTGACGAACATGCCGACGAAGGCCAGCGGGACCGATCCGGCGCGCCAGAAGCCCGCGAACCCCAACAGCGCCAGGGCCCAGCCCCCGATCAGCAGCGTGTGGGCCGGCACCCGCAGGGCCAGCCGCGCCCCCAGCGTGCGGCCCACGGCCACGCCCGCCACCGGGGCGCTCATCGCCGCGGTGATCGTGCCGGCCGGGGCTCCGGTGTTCTGCGCCAGCAGCGTGGCCCCCCAGTAGTTCACGGCGAACTCCACGCCCGCTGCGGCCGCCACCGCCAGCATCACCACCCACAGGATCGGCGGGACAGGCGCCCGGAGCGGTGCCTGCGACGGCGCGCCGGCCGGGGCAGCCGCACGTTCGGCGCGCTCCCGCGCCTGCCCGGCCGGCTCGTCGACGCCGGCCGAGCGCAGCGCGCTGCGCGTGACCGGGACCATGACCAGGCACAGCGGGACCGCCACGGCCAGGCCCCATCGCCACCCCGCACCGACCGTCAGGAAGGCGCCCATGAGCAGGGGCGCGAACAGCCCCACCCACGCAGCGGCGGCGTTGGCCTCGGTGAGCACCGTCGGGGCCACCTCGGGATGCACCTCGGCAAGGGTCGCGTTGGCTGAGATCGCCGCGACCGAGCCGGAGCACCCCGCGAGGAAGGCGCCGACCAGGGAGACCGCCAGGACGGGTGCGGCCAGGATGAGCAGCACCCCGAGGGCCATCACCAGCATGCAGCGGCCGATCGTGCCCGCGCGACCGTACCGGCGCAGTGCGGGCGTGGCCACCGCCCCGGAGGTGAGCAGGGCAGCGGCCATCGCCGTGCCGTGCAGGGAGGCCGCCTGGGCCGAGACGCTGAGGTCGTCGGCGATCAGCGGGGTGGCTGGGCCCACGCTGTACACGAAGAAGGCCGAGACCCCGTTGACGGCGTACATGGCCCACGTGAGCGCAGTACGCGTGAGTCGGCTCGGCACCCGGTCAGGGTACGGGCCGCACCGAACGGCCCAGCGGTCAGGCGGCGGGGTGGCCAGGCGGTGGGACGGGGGCCTTGTGGGTGCGCGGATCTCGCCCCGGCGGGCGGGTCAGCCCCTGTGCGGCGGATGCGCGGGTGAGGCGGTCGCGCACCGCCTCGGCCAACGCCCCGGAGCCCGCCTCCGGAGGCACGGCGACGACGTCCGTGAGGCCCAGCTCGTCGGCCCGGCGAAGGGCGCGGTAGACCTCGCGCGCGTACTGCCCCGCGCTGTCGGCAGCCAGCAGCCTGACCCAGCCGGTGGGCGTGGGCACGTCGGTCTCGGCGATCAGGCCGACCGCGCTGCCCTCGGTGAGCTCCCCGTCGGCGGCCAGGTCGACCGCCGCGACGAGCCGGACGCGCGCAGCGGGGGCGTAGTGCGACTCGAGCGTCCCCGGCACCCGCGGGAGCTGGTGCGTCGCCCCACCGGCGCGCGGCGCCGCTGCCGAGGTGGCGTCGTGGGGTTCGGCCCCGGCCGCGGAGGTGGCGTCGTGAAGCTCGGGCCCCGCTGTAGGGGTCGCGTCGCGGGGTACGGGCCCGGGACCTCCGGACGTGAATCGGGACGCCGGGCCAGACCCTCCAGCGCCGGGCCGAGCACTCGCTGCCGCCGTGGCACCCAGGCCCGAGGTGCGGGACCCGGCCGCCGGCGTGGCGTCCGCCCGGTCCAGCACAGCATCCACCTGCGCCTGGCTGATCGCCCCCAGGCGCAGGACGCGCGCCGGGCTCGACGTGCAGTCCACGATCGTGGACTCGACGCCCACCTCGCAGCGCCCCCCGTCGACGACGAGATCCCGGGTCGGATCCAGGCGGTCCCCGACCTCCGCGACCACGTCCGCCGCGCGGGTCGGGCTGACCCGGCCGAAGCGGTTCGCGCTGGGGGCGGCCACACCACGCGCGGGATCCCCGGTGAGCGCCACCAGGGCCCCGATGCAGGCCAGGGCCACCGGATGGTTCGGGCAGCGCAGGGCGACCGTCGACTGGCCGCCGGTGAGGTGGTCCCCGGCACGCTCGCTGCGGGCCACGATCACCGTGAGCGGGCCCGGCCAGAAGGCCTCGGCGAGCGCCTGGGCGGCGGAGTTCGGCGCGGCGGCCCAGCCCTCAAGTGCCGCAGCCGCCTGGACATGGACGATCAGCGGGTGGTCGGCGGGCCTGCCCTTGGCCCGGTACACCCGCGCCACCGCTGCCGGGTCCTGGGCGTCGGCAGCCAACCCGTAGACCGTCTCGGTCGGCAGGCCCACGATGCCCCCAGCCGACCAGGCACGAGCCGCGGCCCGGGCCACCTCGGCGTCGGGCTCACCCCACGGGGTCAGTCCGGGCAGCACGGGAATGAGCACCGGCTGATTCTACGAGGGCCCCACCGGTGCACCGGGCGGTCACGGCTCGGGGACATGACCAGCTGCGCGACGATGAGGCGCCCGGCGGCCGGCCCGATGGCGGGCCAACCGGCACGGGCCCGGGGCAACGGGAACGGGCAACGGGCAACCGCCGCGAACGGTGCACACGGAATCGGCCCGAGGCACGCCACACGCTCCGGTTACACCACGCGGCTCCGAATACGCGACCCGCTCGAACACGCCACCCGTTCGGGGCACGCCACCCGGCATCTTCCACACCAACCCGGCGCCGGGTACGCCACCCGCTCGGGCGCATGGCGGAGCCGGACCGGGGGCCTCACCGGCCTCCGCATACCTGCGCCTGAGGAACTGGCTTCCGGGGCCCACCCGGGCCGGCTCAGGTCTTGGATCGTCGCCCATCCGGGCGGCCTTGACCGGCGCCGCCCGGATGGACCATGCGGGTTGCGTCAGGCGGTCATCCGGGGGTCGCCGTGGCATCGCTTGAACTTCTTGCCCGAGCCGCACGGGCACAGCTCGTTGCGGCCCACGCCCGAGAACTCGTCGGTACTCGCGCCCATGACCGTCGCATCGCCGGTCTCGGAGGGGGCGATGTACTGCACCCGCTCGGGACGACGCGGGCCGAGCACGCTCGCAGCGATGTCGGGCCGCGATGAGCCGGGGGCGCCAGCCGCACCGGGCCGGGGCGATGAACCCGCGGGGCCTGGGGCAGCCGGACGACCCGAAGCCGCGCCCGCCGAAGCCGCACCGGCCGCAGCCGTGCCCGCGCCACCCGAAGCCCCGCCGCCCGCAGCCGTCGTGCCGGCGCCGCCGGACACGCCCTCGGACCCCTCGATGATCGCGCCCGCCGCCGGGGCCCCGGTCGGGGGGCTCAGCGTCGGGACCTGCCCGCGCAGGCCGGCCTCGAGACCGGCCTGGAGGAAGTCGTCGTCGTCCTCGTCCTCGGCCTGCTCGACCGTGACCTCCAGGTTGAACAGCAGCCCGACGGTCTCCTCCTTGATGGACTCCATCATCGCGTTGAACAGGTCGTAGCCCTCGCGCTGGTACTCGACCAGCGGGTCGCGCTGGGCCATCGCGCGCAGTCCGATGCCGTCGCGCAAGTAGTCCATCTCGTAGAGGTGCTCGCGCCACTTGCGGTCGAGCACCGAGAGGATCACGCGCCGCTCGAGCTCGCGCATCGTCTCCGAGCCGAGGTCCTCCTCGCGCGCCTCGTACGCCGCCCGCGCGTCGGCCAGGATCTCCTCGCGCAGGAAGTCCCGGGAGAGCCCGGCGCGGTTGCCGCCGGACTGGGCCTCCACCTCCTCGATCGAGACCGCCACCGGGTACAGCCCGCGCAGGGCCCGCCACAGCTCCTCGAGGTCCCACTGCTCCGGGTACCCCTCGGCGGTGGCGGCGTTGACGTAACCGCTGATGGTGTCGGCCAGGAAGTGCTGCACCTGCTCGTGGATGTCCTCACCCTCGAGCACCCGGCGCCGCTCCTCGTAGACCACCAGGCGCTGGCGGTTCATCACGTCGTCGTACTTGAGCACGTCCTTGCGGATCTCGAAGTGCTGGGCCTCGACCTGGGTCTGGGCCGAGCGGATGGCGTTGGTGACCATCTTCGACTCGATCGGCTGGCTGTCGGGCACGTTGGCCCGGCGCAGGAAGGCGTCGACCATGTCGGCCTTGAACAGCCGCATCAGGTCGTCCTGCAGGGACAGGTAGAACCGGGAGGCGCCGGGGTCGCCCTGGCGCCCCGAGCGCCCGCGCAGCTGGTTGTCGATGCGCCGGGACTCGTGGCGCTCGGTGGCCAGCACGTAGAGCCCGCCGAGGTCGGTGACCTCCAGGTGCTCGGCGGCGAACGCCTCCTGGGCTGCGCGCAGGGCCTCGGGCCAGGCGGCCTCGTAGTCCTCGGGCGTCTCGCTGGGCGTCAGGCCCTGGTTCTGCAGCGACAGGTCGGCCAGGAAGTCGGCATTGCCGCCCAGGATGATGTCGGTGCCGCGCCCGGCCATGTTCGTGGCCACCGTGACCGAGCCCTTGCGCCCGGCCTGGGCGATGATCGCGGCCTCCTTGTCGTGGTACTTGGCGTTGAGCACCTGGTGGGGCACCCCCGCCTTGCGCAGCAGTCCGGAGAGCTTCTCGGACTTCTCCACGCTGATCGTGCCCACGAGGATCGGCTGGCCGGCTCGGTGCCGCTCGGTGATGTCGGCCACCACGGCGTCCCACTTGGCGCTCTCCGTGCGGTAGACGAGGTCGGCCAGGTCGTCGCGGACCATGGGCCGGTTCGTCGGGATCGGCACGACGCCGAGCTTGTAGATCTTGTTGAACTCGTTGGCCTCGGTCATGGCCGTGCCGGTCATCCCGGAGAGCTTCTTGTACAGGCGGAAGAAGTTCTGCAGCGTGACGGTGGCCAGGGTCTGGTTCTCGGCCTTGACCTCCACGCCCTCCTTGGCCTCGATCGACTGGTGCAGGCCCTCGTTGTAGCGCCGGCCGGCCAGGATGCGCCCGGTGTGCTCGTCGACGATCATCACCTCGCCGTTCATGACCACGTAGTCACGGTCGCGCTTGAACAGCTCCTTGGCCTTGATCGCGTTGTTCAGGTACCCGACGAGCCGGGTGTTCACCGGCTCGTACAGGTTCTCGATGCCCAGCCAGTCCTCGGTGCGGGTGATGCCGTCCTCGAGCAGGCCGACGGTGCGCTTCTTCTCGTCGACCTCGTAGTCGACATCGATGCGCAGCCGTGTGGCCAGCTTGGCCATCTCCTGGTACCACTTGTCGGCCTCGTCGGCCGGGCCGGAGATGATCAGCGGCGTGCGGGCCTCGTCGATGAGGATCGAGTCGACCTCGTCGACGATGGCGAAGTTGTGGCCCCGCTGGACCATCTCCTCCTTGGTCCAGGCCATGTTGTCGCGCAGGTAGTCGAAGCCGAACTCGTTGTTCGTGCCGTAGGTGATGTCGGCGGCGTACTGGCCGCGCCGCTCGGTGGGCGTCATCCCGGAGAGGATCACGCCGACCCGCAGGCCCAGGAACCGGTGGACGCGGCCCATGTTCTCGGCGTCGCGGTGGGCGAGGTAGTCGTTGACCGTGACCACGTGGACGCCGTCGCCGGCCAGCGCGTTGAGGTAGGCCGGCAGGGTGGAGACCAGGGTCTTGCCCTCGCCGGTCTTCATCTCGGCGATGTTGCCCAGGTGCAGCGCGGCACCGCCCATCACCTGCACGTCGTAGTGGCGCTGGCCCAACGTGCGCTTGGCGGCCTCGCGCACCGTGGCGAAGGCCTCCGGGAGCAGGTCGTCGAGCGACTCGCCGCCGGCCAGTCGCTCCCGGTAGGCGGGGGTGAGGGCCTTGAGCTCCTCGTCGGACATCGCCGAGAAGGCGCCCTCCAGCGCGTTGACCTGCTTGGCGACGGCCTCCAGCTTGCGCAGGGTCTTGCCCTCGCCGGCCCGCAGGATCTTGTCGATGATGGCCACTCGGGGCACCTCTCGGGTCTCGGTAACGGTCTGCGGTGCCCATGCGCGCGCGCAGGACACTGATCGACCCATCGTAGTCGCCCCCGGTTGACGGGGGCCCGGTCGCCATCGCGAGCCGTGCGCGGCTCAGCTGGCGAGGTCGACCAGGCCCCGGCGCGCGGCCGTGGCCACCGCGTCGGTGCGGTTGGCCACCCCGAGCTTGCGCATCAGGGAGTGGGCGTGGTTGCGCACGGTGTGCTCGCTGATGCCCAGGCCCGCGGCGATGGAGGCGTTGGTCGCCCCGGTGGCCATGCCGCGCAGGACGTCGCGCTCCCGGGGGGTCAGCTCGGCTTCGCGCTGGCCGGCGGCATCGGCGATCAGCTCGGCGCGAAGCAGGCCCGCCAGCGGGGCCGCCACCCAGTTCTGGCCGCGCAGGGCGGCGTCCACCGCGGCGCACAGCTCGTCGGGGGTGCTGCGCCGGTGGACCAGGGCGCGCACCCCGCTCTCCATCGCCTGCAGCAGGCCCACGGGCCGGCCCGACCCGACCGAGACGACCACGCAGACCCCCGGTACCTCCGCCAGCAGCGCTGCCACCGTGTCGGCCGCGTAGGGCCGCGAGCCCAGCCGCGCGTCGAGCAGGACCACGTCGGCCCCGATGGCGAGCACCCTCGCGACGAGCCCGGCGGCCCACGCGTCGGTCAGCGTCACCTCGTAGCCCGCCCCCCGCAGGACGTGCTCAGCACCGACCGCGTACACAGGCTCGGTGTCAGCGATCAGGACGTGTGCGGGCGCCCCCCGCCCGCTAGGCGTCGTCACCGCCCTCGAGGCGCAGCAGGCCGTAGTTGAACCCGCGGCGGCGGTAGACCACGGCGGGGCAGCCGGTGTCCAGCTCGCGGAACAGGTAGAAGTCGTGGCCGACGAGCTCCATGGCCTCCACGGCCTGGGCGACGGTCATCGGTGCGGCGACGTGCTCCTTGAGGCGCACGACGATGGGACCCTCCTCCCACACGGTGCCGTCGGCGTCGACCTCCTCCTCGACGGCCGCCGGGGCCGGCTCGAGCAGGGGCAGCTCGGCGGCCGGGACGACGACCAGCTTCTCGACCCGGCGGCGGCTGCGCTTGTCCGAGGCGCGGCGCAGCTGCTCCTCCAGGCGGGCCAGGGCCACGTCGGTGGCGGCGTACTTGTCCTGGGCGTGCGCCTCCGCCCGGATCACCGGGCCGGTTCCCCGGCAGGTGAGCTCCACCTCGAACGCGCGGTCGGACTGGCGCGGATTCGGCTCGAAGGACACCTCGACGTCGATATGGCTGATGGGAAGCCCGAACCTGTCGGCCTTCCCGAGCTTGCCCGTCACGTGCTCGCGGAACCGATCGGACACATCCACATGACGACCCCTGACGACGATGTCCACGTGACCTCCGTAGGTAGCCGGCGCGGCCAGCGCGCCGGACTGTGAGTGGGGCTGCTGCGCGATCTCCACGCTAGTCCGCACCGGGGGTTTACGCGAGGTGCGCCCACCCTGCCGCCCAGGTCAACGTGGCGGCGGCGACGGGGCGGTCGTCGACCGCCCCCAGTGCCCGCACCGCCTCGGCCAGGGTGGCGCCCGTGGTGGTGACGTCGTCGCAGACGACCAGTGCACCATCGGGCACCCAGAGTCCGGCCAGCGTGCCGGCCACGTTGCTGCGGCGCTCCCGGGCCCCGAGGCCCACCTGGTCGCGGGAGGGCCCGACATGGCGCAGCGCGGCGCAGCGGTGCGCGGGGACGCCCCGCCTGCGCAGCACGCGCGCCGCCCGGGCGCACAGGGCGGCCACGTGGTCGGACCCGCGCTGGCGGCGGGCCGCGCGGCGGGCGGGCACCGGGACCAGCCAGACGGGGATTCCGGGCCGGACCCCGGCGTCGGCCAGCACCTGCTGCACGGAGCCGGCCAGCAGCTCCCCGAGGGGACGGGCCAGCCGATGCTGACCGCGCTCCTTGAGGGCGACGACCCCCCGGCCGACCGCACCGCCATGCAGGGCAGCGGCCCGGCAGGGGAACGGCGCCGGGACGGCCAGCGGTACACCGGGCGAAGCACCCGCGCACCGCGCGCACCAGGCCCGGCCCTGCTCCCCGCAGCCGGCGCACTCCTGGGGGACCACGAGGTCCAGCGCGAGGGCCGCGCCCGCGCGTGCGCGCGCCGGCCAGGGCCCGATGCTCATCCGGGGTAGGCGACCGAGCGACCTGGGCCGCGCTCGCGCCACTGCAGGCCGACATTGGCGAAGACCTGGGCGTCGTCGTTGGCCACCAGGGTGACCGCTGCCGGTGCGGCGGCCACACCGGCCGGCTTGCCCGGGGCACCCAGCGACAGCACCTGGCCGCTGCCCACCGCCACGCGCAGAACCTGCCGGCCCGCCCCGGCGGCCGAGCCCAGCAGGTCCACGGAGGTGGCGTCGCGCCAGGCGAGGTCGCTGGCCCTCTCCACCACCGTGTCGGTGCGGTGCAGGGAGCTGACCTGCAGCTGCCCGCCGCGCGTGGCCAGCACCCCCAGGTACGGCTCCCCTCCGGCGAGCACGGCGATGCGGGCCCCGTCACGGGCCAGCGCCACTGCCGTGACCTCGGCGTCGACCTCATCCCCGCGCACCGGCACCTGCTCGACCGTGCCGTCGGCCTGCAGGCGCCGGATCCCCCCGCCCTCGGCGAACCACAGCTGGCCGTCGACGTCGAAGCTGGGCCCGCCGACGTCGCGACCCGGGATGCGCCGCTCGCTGACCCCCCGGTCCAGAGGCAGCACGAGGAGCGCCGAGGCGTCGGCGGCCACGGCCGCGGCGTAGCGCTGGTCCAGGGAGACCGCGAGGTCCTCGAGCGTGTCGGCGTCCGCGGCGGCGATCGGGATGGAGGTCCGGCTGGTGTCCGACACCCGCACGATGGTCGCCCCGTCCAGGGTGTAGGAGGCCAGCGTCCCCGTCGCGGGCAGCGAGGTCGCGTCCGGTCCGCGGGCAGCCCACGCCGCGCGGTCCATGAGCTCCGGTGCGCCGGGCACCTGGTAGGGCTCACCCCCGACGAGCAGCCGGATGGCGACCACCTCGGGGAGCTGGGTCAGGGTCCAGGTGAGCTGGGAGGCCAGGTCCCGGCGCTGGGTGTCGGTGGCCGACAGGGCCTGGTCGGTGAGCTCGACGACGGCCACCCCGTTGGTGACCGGGACAGCCCCGAGCGCCAGCGCGGTGCCCGGCGGCGCGCCCTGGCGCACGCCGGGGGCCAACCAGGCGGCCGGACCGGTGAGCACCCGTTCGGCCAGGGTCGTGGTCAGCGCCGGCCCGATCACGGGCAGCATCCGCCCGTCAGGCACCAGCACGGAGCTGCGGGCCGAGGGGAAGTATGCCTGGTGGAGCCGATAGGCACGCCGCAGGTCGGCGTCGCTGATCAGCAGCCCCGGCGGCGGGTCGGTGATGCGCCACTCCGGCATCGAGGACGCCCCGTCCTGGACCTGCTCGAGGTGGAACTCCACCGTGCGCGGCACCGCCGGGTCGATCAGGGTCAGGCTGCCGTCCTCGGCCAGCTCCCCGTTGACGGCCAGGCGGGCCACGACCCGGCCGTCAGAGCCCTTGGACACCTTCAGGGTGCTCTGCTCGAACACCGTGGTGGAGGCATCGGCCTGCCAGGACTCGGCCGCCGCCGTCGTCAGGTAGCGCCGGGAGATGGCGTGGTCCTGCTCGAGGCTGGCCCCGGACTCCAGGAACCCGCGCACGATCACGGCGGGGCTTGCGCCCTGGCTCGGGGGGGCGGCGATCACCCGGATGAACTGCGTGGACTCCCCCGCGTCGACCACCGGCCCCTGCTCGATGGGCCCCGAGGTCGGGACCGACGAGCAGGCCGCGAGCACCAGCGACACGAGGGCCACCAGCACGGGCAGCACCGGCACGCACGCGCGCCGCGTCGCCCCCGCGCGGGGGGCACCGGGGCGGGGGGCCCGGGCGGGGGGCGCCCGGTCCGACCCGGACGTTCCGGCTGGGGGCGCTCATCGGGACCCCGGTCGGTCCAGCGGCAGGCGCAGCGTGAATGTCGCGCCCTCGCCCGGGGCTCCGGCCGCGGAGAGCGTCCCCCCGTGGGCCCGGGCATCGCCGAGCGCGATCGACAGGCCCAGCCCCGTGCCGCCGATCCGGCGCACGCGGGAGGGGTCGGCGCGCCAGAACCGGGTGAACACGCTGGCCAGCTCCTCCTGACTCAGGCCCACGCCCTGGTCGGTCACGGCCAGCTGGGCCTCGTCGTCCTCGTGCATCACCTCGATGACCACCGGCCGGCCCATGCCGTGCTCGATCGCGTTCGACACCAGGTTGGCCATGATCCGCTCGACGCGCCTGGGGTCGCACCAGCAGACGAGCTCCTCGCGGCCGAGCACCTGCAGGTCGCTGCCCATCTCGTCGGCCAGCGGGGCCAGGGAGGCGACCACCCGTTCGACGAGGCCGCGCAGCTCGACCTCCTGGTAGTCCAGCTCGACAGCGCCGGAGTCCTGGCGCGAGGTCTCCAGCAGGTCGGACAGGAGCACCTCGAAGCGGTTGAGCTGGTTCTGCAGCAGCTCCACGGCGCGTGCGTCGTCAGTGGGCAGCTCATCGCGCTTGTCGTGCAGGAGGTCGGCCGCCATCCGCACGGTCGTCAGCGGGGTGCGCAGCTCATGGGAGACATCGGCCACGAAGCGCTTCTGGACGCTGGACATCGCCTCCATCTCGCGGAACTGGGTCTGCAGAGTCGAGGCCATCTCGTTGAAGCTGACCGCCAGCTGGGCCAGGTCGTCCTCCCCACGCACGCGCATGCGCGCCTCGAGGTGCCCGGAGGAGAACCGCCGCGCGGTCCGGGCGGCCTCGTGCACTGGGGTGACGAGCGTGAAGGTCACCGCCGTGGCCAGCCCGGCCAGGCCCAGGATGATGAACAGGCCGGCCACCGCGCTGGAGTTGCGCACCAGGGTCAGGGTGCCCTGCTCCTGCTCCAGCGGGAAGAGCTGGTAGAGCTCGTAGGGCCCGACCCCGCGCACGGCCAGGGGAGCGCCCACGACGAAGCCCGGCACGGAGCGACCGTCCGTGTAGTCGATCGTCGTGTAGGTCCAGGCCTGACGCTGGTTGCCGGCCACCATCTGGCGCATCTGCGCCGGCACCGAGGTCTCGCTGACCAGGTTGGTGCCGCGCTCCGGCGTGGCGCTCAGGCCGCGGGGTTCGGAGGAGAGCACGAGCACGTCGAAGAGTCCCGCCTGGGCTCCGCGGGCAGCCATGGCCGCGACCACCGCGTCGATGAGCCGCGAGGGGGGCGTGTCGGCACCCTGGGCGCTGCTGGCGTCCAGCAGGCGCTGGGCCTCGCTGCGCGCGGCGGTGGCCTCGGCCAGGGCACTGGCCTCCTTCGCGCCGAGGATGCCCTTGGAGATGTTGCCCAGCAGGGCGGGCATGAGCGCCACGACGACCATCGTCGAGCCGAGGATGGTGCTGAGCACGACCCGGAAGCGCAGCGACCTGCGCCACCGGGAGGCCACCCAGCCGGGCAGCTGGCGGATCCGGCTGAGCATCAGGGCGGTCCCGCGCGGTACCCCACCCCGCGGACCGTGACGATGACCTCGGGGTTCTCGGGGTCTATCTCGACCTTCCCGCGCAGGCGCTGGACGTGGACGTTGACCAGCCGGGTGTCCCCGGCGTGCCGGTAGCCCCACACGTCGGCCAGCAGCTGCTCGCGGGAGAAGGCGTAGCCCGGGCGCGCGGCCAGCGTGGCCAGCAGGTCGAACTCCAACGGGGTGACCCCGATCGACACGCCGCCCCGGGTGACGCTGTGCGCCCCGAGGTCGATGATCACCGGACCGATCGACAGGACCTCGTTGGCGGTCTCCTCGAGCCGGCGCAGGCGGGCGAAGATGCGGGCGACCAGCTCCTTGGGCTTGAAGGGCTTGACGATGTAGTCATCGGCGCCGGCCTGCAGGCCCTCGACGACATCGAGGGTGTCCCCGCGTGCGGTGAGCATGACGATCGGGACCGTGGACTCCGCGCGCAGCAGCCGGCAGACCGCCAGCCCGTCGAGGCCGGGGAGCATCAGGTCCAGCAGCACCAGGTCGGGGGCCTCGCGGCGGAAGGCCGGCACCGCGTCCTTGCCGTTGTGGCAGAACACGGGGTCCAGGCCCTCGCTGCGCAGCACGATACCGAGCATCTCCGCCAGGTCCATGTCGTCGTCGACGACCAGCACGCGCCCCTTCACGCCGCACATGGTCGCATCTGGGCACAGGGCTTGCCACGCACCGTCCACATGGGACGATCAGGACATGTCGCAGCAGCCACCCCCGCCGGGCCAGGGCGGGTGGACCCCGCCGCCCGGATGGTCCGCCGAGCAACCGCCGCCCAGTTGGGGCACGCCGCCCCCGGGCGCCCCCCAGGGACCCCCGCCCGCAGGCCCTCCGTCGGGGTATCCCGCGCTGCCCGGGTACCCGCCGCAGGGCAGCGCGCCGCCCGGCTGGGGGTACCCGCCGGGCCAGCCCGCACCGGGCTACCCGCCGCCCCCCGCCGGCCAGCCCGGTCAGTGGGGCGCCCCGCCCGCAGGGGCAGGCGGACAGCCCGGGTGGGGGTACCCGCCAGCCGCCCCCGGTACTGATCCGTGGGGCCAGCCGGGCGCGTGGGGCGGCGTGCCGCAGGCACCCAAGCCGGGGATCGTGCCGCTGCGCCCGCTGGGCGTGGGCGAGCTGCTGGACGGCGCCCTGGGCCTGATCCGCAGCAACCCGGGCACGGTCCTGGGCCTGGCTGCGGCCGTCTCGGCGGTCTCGGCGGTGATCCAGGTCGTCATGTCCTGGGCACTGCTCAGCGCGATGGGCATCACCGACTTCGCCCCGTCAGCGGGCGAGCCCGACCTGACCCCCCTGATCGGGCAGCAGTTCGCCCAGGCCGTACCGGCCCTGGTCGTCGCCTTCGTGCAGGTGCTGGCCTCCGGCCTGTTCGTCGTCCTGGTCGGGGCCGCGGTGCTCGGTCGCCGCCTGGACGCCGGCCAGACCTGGGACCTCCTGCGCCCCCGGATGTGGCCCTTGATCCTCGTGACTCTCCTGCTGTTCGCCCTGGGTGTGGCGTGGGCGGTGGTCACCGGTGGCCTCATCGCGCTGATGTTCATGATTTTCGGCCCGTGGGGCGCCCTGCCCGGCGCCCTGCTGGGCCTGGCCGGGGTGGGCGTGCTGGTCTTCGCCTACATCCGGCTGACGGTGGCATCCCCGGCCCTGGTCATCGAGGGAGTCGGGCCGATCGCGTCGATGCGTCGCTCCTGGGAGCTGGTCCGCGGGTCGTGGTGGCGGGTCCTGGGCATCACGCTGCTGGCCTCCATCATCACCGGCGTTCTCGCCGGGATCGTCAGCGTGCCGATCAGCCTGCTCGCCGCCGTCCTGACCGGGTTCAGCACCTCCCTGCTCCCGACCGTGCTGGCCACCGGGCTGGCCACCCTGATCTCGGGGATCATCACGCTGCCCTTCACCGCGGCCGTGACGGGCCTGCTCTACACCGACCTGCGGATGCGCCGCGAGGGCCTGGACATCGCCCTGATCTCGGCCGGCGTCTCACCGACCGGGGACCCGCTGGAGCCCTACCGCCGGGTGCGCTGACCCACGATGCTGACCCCCGACATCCCGATCGAGCTCGGCCGCGAGCCGGCCCACCGCCTGGCCGTTGCCGAGCTGTCCGACCCCGCCTACCGCGCTGCGGAGCCCAGCCTCGTGTCGCGCGCCATCGACTGGCTGGTGGACCAGGTCTCCCGACTGGTCGAGGGTGCCGGGGCGATCGCCCCCGGTGGGTGGCTGGGGATCCTGGGACTGCTGCTCATGCTCGCGGTGGCCGTCCTGGTGGTCCGGTGGCGGATGGGTCCGGTCAGCCGCTCGGATCGCGCGGTGGTGATGGTGGACCCGAGCACGTCCTCGGCCCAGTACCGGGCGCGCGCCGAGGAGTTGGCGCGCGCCGGGCAGTGGGACCTCGCGGTGTCCGAGCGGATGCGCGCGCTGGTGCGCACCTGCCAGGAGAGGGCCCTGATCGACACCCGCCCGGGCTGGACCGCCGACGAGGTGGCCCGGGCGGCCTCCGCCGGGGTTCCCGGCTCCGTCACTGTGCTCGAGGAGGCGGCGCGCACATTCGACGACGTGCGCTACGGCGGTCGTACGGGAAGTGCGCAGGCCTACGCGCTCGTGGCGCGCGCCGACGACGCGGTCGCCGCGGCGCCGGTCGTGGCGCGGTGAGCGCCGCTCCCGGCCCGGGCTCCCCCACCCGCCGGCCGCTGACGCCGGGCGAATGGGGCGACCCCACCGCGTGGGACCGGCTGCGACGCTGGCGCCCGACCCGCCTCGGCGTCGGCATTGGCGTGCTCGTGCTGGCCGCACTGGCCCTGCTGGTGGCCACCGTGCCCAACCGCGGCGAGGACCTGGATCCCACCGGTGTGGACCCGCAGGGCTCCCGCGCCGTGGCCAACATCCTGGCCGACCTCGGCGTCACGGTGGCCGACGTGCGCACCACCGCACAGGCGACCGACGCCGCCCCCGGGGCCACCGTGCTGGTCACCTCGACGCTGCTGCCCACGCCCGAGATGATCGACAGTGTGCTCGACGCCGGCCCGGCCCGGGTCGTGCTGATCACCCCGGCCCCCGGCGAGGGCGCCTTCGAGCGCCTGGCTGCCGGCATCCGCCTCACCGGCACGGGTGAGGACGAGGCGGTGGAGCCCGGGTGCGCCCGCCTCGAGGCCCGACGGGCCGGCTCGACGACGCTGCCCGGGCTGCGCTACGACGCCCGGGCGTGGCCGGAGTCGAGCTGCTACGGGCCCCCCGAGTCGGCGGCGCTGGTCTTCCTCGCGGCCCGCGGCCCGCGACCGGAGGTCGTGCTGCTGGGCAGCGCCACGCCACTGACGAACGGGGGCCTCGACGAGGAGGGCAACGCCTCGCTGGCCCTGGGCCTGCTCGGGGCGCACGAGCGGCTCGTGTGGTGGCGGCCGGTGGCCACCGACCCCGCGCTGGCGGGTTCCACCCCGAGCCTGCGCCAGCTGCTGCCCACCTGGGTCCTGCCGGTGGTCCTGCAGCTCCTCGTGGGGTGCGCACTGCTGGCCTGGTGGCGCTCGCGCCGGCTGGGCCGGCTGGTGATCGAGCCGCTGCCGGTCGTGGTCCCGGCCGGCGAGACCTCGGCGGGCGAGGCCCGGCTGCTGCACGCCCAGCACGCCCGCGGCGAGGCCGCCGGGCACCTGCGGGCCCGGGCGTGCGAGCGGATCCGCACCCGCCTGGGCCTGTCGGTCACGGTGGAGCCCCGGGCCCTGGTGGCCGCCGCGGCGGCCCGCTCGGCCCGGGCGCCCGGCCAGGTCGGGGCCCTGCTGTACGGTCCGGAGCCGGCGACGGATTCGGAGCTGGCCACGCTGGCCGGCGACCTGGAGGACCTGATGCGAGAGGTGGGCGGGGCATGACGAGCGATCCACGGGAACCGCTGCTGGCGCTGCGCGCCGAGGTCGGCAAGGCGGTGGTCGGCCAGGACGCGACCATCACCGGGCTGGTCATCGCGCTGCTGTGCCGCGGCCACGTGCTGCTCGAGGGGGTACCCGGCACGGCCAAGACGCTGATGGTCCGGGCGCTGGCCGCGAGCCTGGCCCTGGACAGCGCGCGCGTGCAGTTCACCCCCGACCTCATGCCCGGGGACATCACCGGATCGCTGGTCTACGACAACCGGACCTCGGCGTTCTCGTTCCGGCCCGGGCCGGTGTTCACCAACCTGCTGCTCGCCGACGAGATCAACCGCACCCCGCCGAAGACCCAGGCCGTCGCTGCTCGAGGTGATGGAGGAGGGGCAGGTCAGCGTCGACGGCCAGCCCCGGGCTCTGCCGGACCCGTTCCTGGTGGCGGCCACCCAGAACCCGATCGAGTACGAGGGCACCTACCCGCTGCCCGAGGCCCAGCTCGACCGGTTCCTGCTCAAGCTCTCCGTGCCCCTGCCCGACCGCGATGCCGAGTACGGCGTGCTGGCCCGGCACATGGCCGGATTCGACCCGCGCGACCTGGCCGCCGCGGGGGTGCGCCAGGTGGCCAGCGCCGAGGACCTGGCCCGCGCCCGCGAGGCCGTGGCCCGAGTGGGCGTCGCTCCCGAGGTGATGGCCTACGTCGTGGACCTCGGGCGCGCCACGCGCACCTCCCCCTCGGCGCAGCTGGGGGTCTCGCCGCGTGGGGCCATCGCGCTGCTGCGCACCGCGCGGGCCTGGGCGTGGCTGGCCGGGCGTGACTACGTGACCCCCGACGACGTGAAGGCCCTGGCCCGGCCGGCACTGCGCCACCGGATCAGCGTGCGCCCCGAGGCCGAGCTCGAGGGAGTCACCGCCGAGGTGATCATCGACTCGGTGCTGGGCTCCGTGCCGGTCCCGCGCTGATGGTCCTGACCGGTCGCGCCGCGCTCCTGGCCCTGCTGGGAGCCGCGGCCGTGGGCCTGTTGGTCGCCGGCGGGGTGTCGGCGGCCGTGAGCCTGCTGGCGGTCAACGCCGTGATCGTGGCCGCGCTGGTGACCGACGCCGCCCGGGCCCGCACGACCGACCGACCTTGCGCTGACCCGCTCCGGGGAGGAGCGCGTGCGCCTCGGCGAGAGCGCGGCGGTGCAGCTGGGCGTGACCCACACCGGCCAGCGGCGGTGGCGCGGGTGGCTGCGCGATGCCTGGGTGCCCACCGCCCGCGCGACGGTGGCCGGCACGGGCTCGGACCGCGTCGCCCTGGACCTCGCGCCCGGCGACTCGCTGGCCCTGGCCATCGACGTCCGGCCGGTCCGCCGCGGTGACCGGCCCACCGACCGGGTGACGCTGCGCAGCCTCGGGCCGCTGGGCGTGGCCGGGCGCCAGCGCAGCGTTGCTGTGCCCTGGAGCGTGCGCACCCTGCCCTCGTTCGCCTCCCGTCGGCACCTGCCCTCGCGGCTGGCCCGGCTGCGCGACATGGACGGTCGGCAGGCGATCGCGGTGCGCGCCCAGGGCACCGAGTTCGACTCGCTGCGCGAGTACGTGCCAGGCGACGACGTGCGCTCCATCGACTGGCGGGCCACCGCCCGGGCCAGTGACGTGATGGTGCGCACATGGCGGCCCGAGCGCGACCGCCGGGTTCTGATGGTGCTCGACACGGGGCGCACGTGCGCCGCGCGGATCGGCGACGAGACCCGCCTGGACATCGCGATGGACGCCGGGCTGCTGCTGGCGGCCCTGGCCGGGAGGGCCGGCGATCGCGTCGACCTGCTGGCCCACGACCGGCGCACCCGACTGCAGGTCAGCGGAGCGAACGGCCCGGACCTGCTGCCCCGGCTGGTCGACGCGATGGCCACCCTGGAGCCGGACCTGGTGGAGACCGACTACCGCGGACTCGTCTCGGCGGTGCTGTCACGCGAGCGCAAGCGGGCCCTGGTGGTGCTGTTCGTGGCCCTGGACCGCCCCGCGATGGAGGAGGGCCTGCTGCCGGCCCTGCCCGCGCTGACGGCCCGGCACACGGTGATCGTGGCCGCGGTGCGCGCGCCGGCGGACCCAGCCACCGACGGGCCCCGAGGGGGTTCGGGTGGGGACGGGTTCGGCGGCGGGTACGGGTTCGGGCTCGGCAGCTGGGGCGAGCTCCACGGCGGGCGCGGGCTCCACGGCGGCCAGTGGCCAGCGGGTGCGTCGGGCCGATCCCCGTCAGGTCTACGGGCAGGCCGCCGCGGCGCGCGCAGAGCTCGACCGGGCCCACCTGACCCACGTGCTGGCCCGCCTCGGGGTCCGGGTCGTGGATGCCACTGCGCAGCAGATCGCCCCGGCGCTGGCCGATGCCTACCTGGACCTGAAGGCCGCCGGGCGGCTCTGACGGGCGCCTGACCGCGGGAGCGTCCGTCTCCGGTCGCGGGCGGGGGTCGAGTCGCTCGCGTCACCCGGCCATGGGAGCCAGGTGGGTCACGCCGGCCGGGTCCTCGACGTCGCCGATCGCCCCTGCCCGCGCTCCCCGGCGCCCGAGGATCCCCACGTAGGCCAGGAACCCTCCGAGGGCGGCGGCCCCGATCCCGATCCGCGCCCACGTGGGCAGTCCCGAGGGGGTCACGAAGCCCTCGATCACGCCCGAGACGGCCAGCACGACCACCAGCCCCAGGGCGATCGCGACGGCCGCGCGGCCCTCCTGGGCCAGTGCCACACTGCGCGGGCGCGGCCCCGGGTCGAACCATTGCCAGCCCAGGCGCATGCCCGCACCGGCGGCAACGAACACCGCCGTCAGCTCGAGCAGCCCGTGCGGAGCGATGAGGCCCAGGAACAGGGCGCCGCGGTCGTTGGCCACCATCAGCCCGCCGACCAGGCCCACGTTGGCCGCGTTCTGCAGCAGCACGTACGCGGCCGGCAGCACGAACAGGGCACCGGCGATCAGCACCAGGGCGCTCACCCACGCGTTGTTCGTCCACACCTGGGCGGCGAAGGCACCGGCTGCGTCCGAGGAGTAGTAGGCCTCGAAGTCCTGCTCGACGAGCTGGCGGATCTCCTCGGGGGTGGCGATCGCGGCCTGCACCTGCGGGTTGCGGGCCACCCAGGCGCCCACCGCCAGGGCCACCACGAGGAATCCGGTGGCCGCTCCGAAGGTCCACCACCGGGCCCGCCACACCGCCACCGGGAACCCCACCCGGAAGAAGTCCAGCAGGTCGCGCCAGGCCGGCACGTGCGCACCGGTGACCCGCGACCGGGCCACGGCGACCAGCTGTGTGAGCCGGCCCACCACGACGGGATCGGGTGCGGCACTGCTGACCATCGACAGGTGGGTCGCGGTGCGCGAGTAGAGGTCGACCAGCTCGGTCACCTCCGGCCCCGAGAGCCGCCGACGGCGGGTCAGGACCTCGAGCCGGTCCCAGGCCGACGAGTGCTCGCGGACGAACGCGTCGAGATCCACGCCGCCACCCTAGGCGACATCACCCCCGGCACAAGCCCCGTTCCCCCAGCAGACCCTCCGCGAAGGGCCCGGTCCTCCCCGTCGCCGCGGAGGTTCCAGCCCTTCGCGGAGGGACTGCGCTGGAGGGGGCGCGCGGGGGCGCGTGGATGACGCGGGCCAGCGGGTGCGCGAGGATGGGCCCGTGACCCAGCTCATCACCGGCGATGCGGTGACCCTGCAGCTGCGGGTGGCCGCGTTCCCCTCGCGGCTGCTGGCGCTGACCGTGGACCTCGTCGTTCAGGTCAGCCTGCTGATGGGAGCCCTGGTCCTGCTGGAATGGGCGTTCTCGGCCGGGGGAAGTCCGGGTGCGCAGGCGTCGGTGAGCCTGGTGGCGGTCGTGCTCGTCCTGGTGGGATGGCCCACGATGCTCGAGACGCTGACCCGAGGTCGGTCGCTCGGCAAGATGATGATGGGCCTGCGGGTCGTGCGCGACGACGGCGGGCCGATCCGCATGCGCCACAGCCTCGTGCGCGCCCTGGCGATGGTGTTCCTCGACCTGTGGACGACCTCGGGCGTGGTGGGGACCCTGTCGAGCCTGGCCTCCGCACGGGCCAAGCGGATGGGCGACCACCTCGCGGGGACGATCGTGGTCGGCGAACGACTGCCGCGTAGCGCGGTGGCCGGCCAGGTCGAGATCCTGATGCCACCGCCCCTGGCCGCCTGGGCGTCCGGCCTGGACCTGGTCGCGGTGCCCGACGGGCTGGCCCTCAACGCGCGCACCTTCCTGCACCGGGCGCCCACCCTGGCCACCGAAGCCCGGTCGGCCGTGGCGGCGCGACTGGCCACCGAGATGGCGGCCCACGTGCGCACACCGCCCCCGCCCGGAACACCCGCCGAGGCGTACCTGGCGGCGGTGCTGGCCGAGCGCACTCGCCGCGCCTCCCCGATCGGCGCGCGGGTCGGTGCCCCGTACCCGGGTGGGGGGTCCGGGTGGGGGGTACCCGGGTGGGCCGGTTCCAGGTGGGCCGGTTCCGGGTGGGCCCTATCCGGGTGCGCAGATCCTGGGCGCGCCCCTCCCCAGGGCCACGATGGCGGGGGACAACACCCGCACCGCGCCTCCCGCCTGGGCCCCGGCCGCGTCAACTCCGACTGCACAGACCCCACCGGCAGGCCCGGCGACGCCCGCTGGTGGCGCTCCCGTACCGCACACGGCCAGCCCGTCCAGGCCGGACCACCCGGGATTCGCCCCACCCGCGTGAGCCAGGAAGACCCCCGTTAGCGGGCGGCCACCCTGGGACGAAGGCCTCCGCAGGTTCCTCCCTCCCCGCCAGGTCGGGCATGGTGGCGCCCGGGCGATCCACGAACCCTCACAACGGCACGTGCCCGCTGGGCAGGCCAACGGGGGGTGCGCTACTTTCCAACCTCCGAAAGGAAGGTGGAGCGACTCACGGTGAGGAGAGCGTCGTGACCGACACCCACAAGGAACCGGCCTCACCGCCGTCCACCGACTCCACGAGGCCTGACCTCGACACCGACGACCTGCGCCGAGGTGGCGGAGAGCCTGAGCGACTCGACGGGGCGGCGGGGACCCAGCCAGTCGACAAACCGCTCACGCCTTCCCCGGAGCTGGTGGGCAAACCGCTCACGCCTTCCCCGGAACTGATCGGCAAGCCCCTGACGCCCTCCCCGGAACTGATGGGCAAACCGCTCACGCCCTCCCCGGAGCTGGTGGGCAAACCGCTGACCCCCTCCCCGGAACTCGTCAGCCAGCCCGTGACGCCCCCGCAGGACCCGACGGACAAGCCCCTGGCACCTTCCCGGGAACGCGCCAGCAAGCCAACGGCACCCACGGACTCGGTCGACCAGCCCACCACATCGCCCCCCAGGAGGCTCGGTGGGGGCAAGTTCCGCGGGCGCCCCCGCAAGAACCCTTCCTGACCGAGCCCACGACGCAACGTGGGCCCCATCCGCGCGTGGCCTGACGCGGTTGGGCCCCGTTCCGAAGGGAATCGCCTTCGAAACGGGGCCCAAATCCCACGCGGGGGTGGGGTGGGGTCAGTAGCGGTAGGTGTCGGGCTTGAAGGGGCCGGCCACGTCGACGCCGAGGTACTCGGCCTGGGGCTTGGTCAGCTCGGTCAGGTGCACGCCGAGTGCGGCCAGGTGAAGCCGGGCCACCTTCTCGTCGAGGTGCTTGGGCAGCACGTGCACGCCCAGCGGGTACTGGTCGGTCTTCGTGAACAGCTCGATCTGGGCCAGGGTCTGGTTGGTGAACGAGTTGCTCATCACGAAGCTGGGGTGGCCAGTGGCGTTGCCCAGGTTCAGCAGCCGGCCGTCGGAGAGCACGATGACGGTGTGGCCGTCGGGGAAGCGCCACTCGTCGACCTGCGGCTTGATGTTGGTCGAGGTGATCCCCGGCCACTTGGCCAGCGCGGCCATGCCGATCTCGTCGTCGAAGTGGCCGATGTTGCCCACGATGGCCTGGTGCTTCATCCGCGACATGTGCTCGGCGGTGATCACGTCGCAGCAGCCGGTGGCGGTGATGAAGATGTCAGCGGTCTCGACCACGTCCTCGAGGGTGGCCACCTGGTAGCCGTCCATGGCCGCCTGCAGCGCGCAGATCGGGTCGATCTCGGTGACGATCACGCGCGCGCCCTGGCCGGCCAGCGACTCCGCGCACCCCTTGCCGACGTCGCCGTAGCCGGCGACGACCGCGACCTTGCCACCGATGAGCACGTCGGTGGCCCGGTTGATCCCGTCGATCAGGGAGTGCCGGCAGCCGTACTTGTTGTCGAACTTGCTCTTGGTGACCGAGTCGTTGACGTTGATCGCCGGGAACAGCAGCGAGCCGTCGGCTGCCATCTCCAGCAGGCGGTGCACGCCGGTGGTGGTCTCCTCGGTGACGCCCTTGATGCCGGCGGCGATCGTGGTCCAGCGCGAGGCGTCCTCGGCCAGCGAGCGGGCCAGCACGCCCAGCACGACGGCGTACTCCTCGGTGGTGGACTCGTCGGCAGTGGGCACCACGCCGGCGCGCTCGAACTCCACGCCCTTGTGGATCAGCAGGGTGGCGTCACCGCCGTCGTCGAGGATCATGTTCGGGCCGGTTCCACCCGGCCAGCGCAGCACCTGCTCGGTGCACCACCAGTACTCCTCGAGGGTCTCGCCCTTCCAGGCGTAGACCGGCACGCCGGCTGGGGCCTCGACGGTGCCCCTCGGCCCGACCGCCACGGCGGCAGCGGCGTGGTCCTGCGTGGAGTAGATGTTGCACGAGGCCCAGCGGACCTCGGCACCGAGCTCCACGAGGGTCTCGATGAGCACGGCGGTCTGGATGGTCATGTGCAGCGAGCCGGTGATCCGGGCACCGGTCAGCGGCTTGCTGGTGCCGAACTCGGCGCGCATGGCCATGAGGCCGGGCATCTCGTGCTCGGCGAGGCGGATCTCCTTGCGGCCGAACTCGGCCAGGGACAGGTCGGCGACCTTGAAGTCGTTCATCATGCTCCTCGATGCGGTGCGGCGCTGGGCGCCAGGGATGCCGCCTGGGGCGGCCTGCCGGCGAACGGCACGAGGCTTCGATGGTTCGCGTGGTGATGCTCGCCCGGCTGTCAACCGGGTCACCCCAGTGTCTCACGCACTCCACGACGCGACCACCTGCGCGAGGCGGGCCCTGGGCGAGCGCCCGCGCGAGTCACCCACGTGGGCGAACCGCCCCCGGGCACCTACTCGGCCGCGGTCACCGCGCGGGCGATGTCGGGCTCCACGTAGATCCACTTCGCGGTGGGCACGGCGGCGCGCGCCCGCTGCTCGGCCCCGTCGATGATGACGGCCAGCTCCTGGGCGGGCAGGTCCGGGCGCACCCCGATCTTCACCGCGACCAGCAGCTCGTCGGGACCGGTGTGCAGCGTGCGCATGTGGATGACCGAGTCGACGCCCGGCTGGGCCAGCAGCTCGGCTCGGATCGCGGACTCCTGCTCCGGCAGCGCGCGACTCGCCGACCAGCAGCCCGGAGACCTCGAAGGCCAGGAACACGGCGATGCACAGCAGCAGCGTGCCGATCGCCAGCGAGCCGACGCCGTCCCAGCGGCCATCTCCGGTGACGACGGCCATCGAGATGCCGAACAGGGCCAGCACCAGGCCCAGCAGGGCGCCGAGGTCCTCGAGCAGGATCACGGGCAGCTCGGGCTGGCGCGTGTCCTGGATGTACTGGCGCAGGCTTCGGCTGCCTCGCGACTTGTTGGCCTCCCGGAGGGCGGTGCGGAACGACCAGGACTCCAGGACGATCGCGATGAACAGCACCGCGAAGGCGACCCAGACCTTGTTCAGCTCCTCGGGGTGGCTGATCTTGTGCCAGCCCTCGTACAGGGAGAAGATCCCGCCGACCATGAACAGGATGATGGCCACGACGAACGCGTAGACGTAGCGCCGGCGGCCGTAGCCGAACTGGTGCTCGGCGTCGGGGGCCTCCAGGGATCGCTTGCCCCCGATGAGCAGCAGCAACTGGTTGCCCGTGTCGGCCAGCGAGTGGATCGCCTCCGAGAGCATCGACGACGAGCCGGTGATCAGGTACGCAATGAACTTGGTGACGGCGATCCCGGCGTTGGCGATGGCCGCCGCGATGACTGCCTTGGTGCCGCCCTCGGTGCTCATCTAGCCCTCCGTCGTCAGCTCGGCCCCGACGCCCTGCGGGCCGGGGGTCGCCTCGTCGAGCAGCATCACGGGGATGTCGTCCCGGACGGGGAACGTGGTGCGGCAGCGCGTGCAGACCAGGGCCGAGGAGGCTCCCGGGTCACCGGCCACATCGGGCTCCACGGGGGCGTGGTGCTCGCACGGGCAGGCCAGGATCTCCAGCAGCAACGGATCGATGTTCACGCCCCACCCTCCCGGATCAGTGCCAGCACACTATCGCGCAGGCTGACCAGGGACGGCTCGTCCGGCGCCTCGGCGTTGAGCCGCAGCAGGGGCTCGGTGTTGCTGGGCCGCACGTTGAACCACCAGTCCGACCCGCTGACGGTCAACCCGTCGAGGTCGTCGAACGTCACGCCGGGCTGGTCGGCATACGCGGCGCGCACCCGTGCGGTCGCCGCGGCGGTGTCTGCGACCACCGAGTTGATCTCGCCGCTGGCCACGTAGCGCTCGTACGGGGCCAGCAGTCCCGACATGGTGGTGCCCTGCGGGGCGCCGCCCAGCGCGGCGATCGCGTGCAGCGCGGCGAGCATGCCGGAGTCGGCGCGCCAGAAGTCCGCGAAGTAGAAGTGACCCGAGTGCTCGCCGCCGAAGACCGCACCCGTCTCGGCCATGCGGGCCTTGATGAACGAGTGCCCGACGCGCGTGCGCACCGGCACGCCGCCGTTCTCGCGGATGATCTCCGGGACGGCTGCCGAGGTGATCAGGTTGTAGATGATCGGCGCGCCCGGGTGCCTGGCGAGCTCGCGGGCGGCGATCAGGCCGGTCAGCGCCGAGGGCGAGACCAGCGCGCCGCGCTCGTCGACCAGGAAGCAGCGGTCGGCGTCGCCGTCGAAGGCCAGGCCCAGGTCGGCGCCCTCGGCGCGGACGGCGGCCTGCAGGTCGCGCAGGTTCTCGGGCTCGATCGGGTTCGCCTCGTGGTTCGGGAAGGTGCCGTCGAGCTCGAAGTACAGCGCCACGATCTGCAGCGCCGGCACGTCCAGCACGGCCGGGGCGGTGTGCCCGGCCATGCCGTTGCCCGCGTCGACCACCACGCGCAGAGGCCGGATCCCGGAGAGGTCCACCAGGCTGTGCAGGAAGGCGGCGTAGTCGGCGAGCAGGTCGCGGTGGGTCACCGTGCCGGGGGGGACCGGGGCCGGGTCGATGGGCTCGGCCACGCAGCTCGCGGATCGTCACCAGCCCGGAGTCCTGGCCGACCGGGGTGGCCCCGGCACGGCACATCTTGATCCCGTTGTACTGGGCCGGGTTGTGGCTGGCGGTGAACATCGCGCCGGGGACGTCGAGGCTGCCGGCGGCGTAGTACAGCTGGTCGGTGCTGGCCAGGCCGATGTCGACCACGTCGACGCCCTGACCGGTGACCCCGCGGCAGAACGCCTCGACGAGTTCCGGGCCGGAGGGGCGCATGTCGCGCCCGACGACGACGCGGCCCGGTCCCCCGGCCGCTCGGCTGGCGCCAACAACCTGGGCGAACGCTGCGCCGACCCGGTGGGCCAGCTCCGCGTCCAGCTGGTCGGGATAGACGCCTCGGACGTCGTAGGCCTTGATGATCTGGGTCAGGTCGCGCACGCGGTCACCCTAGCGTCGGGGCGAGGACGTGGCCGCTCCGAAGGGACGGCTCGCGGCCACCGGTCAGGGCAGGGCCGCGGCGTCGTCGATGATGTCGACGGAGCGCAGCACGCGCAGGTGTCCCCGGCGACCGACCTCGATGACGTCCGAGGCCGGCTCGGGCACGAACCGGGGCCGGGCAGCCTCGCGGACGGCGTCGGCCAGGGCCTCGAGGTCGTCGCTGCTGGGACGCAGGGCGTCGGGGTCCGGCTCGAGGCGCACGACCTCCCAACCGCGGGGCACGGTCATCCGCTCGCTGTGGATCTGGCACAGGTCGTAGCAGTGCGGCTCGGCATAGGTCGCCAGCGGCCCGAGGACGGCGGTCGAGTCCGCGTAGACGTACGTCAACGTCGAGACGGCCGGCCGCGCGCACGACGGCTTGGAGCAACGACGAACTGGACTCACGGGGGCAACCTACTCCGAGGGCCCGACAACGCCGATCACCCGGCCGCCACCGCGGCCCTCGTGTCGCCTCCGGCGTGCTCAGCCGGTGGGCGCGAGGACCGCAGTGTCCTCCTGGACCCCCACCGCGCGCACCGCCGAGGTGGTCGGCCACCACTGGTAGCCGGTGGCCAGCTCGGTGCCGCCGCGGGTCAGGTGGGAGATGTAGGCGGGCGCGGAGCCCTGCGCCGAGGTCCACACCAACCCCGCCACCGACGCCCCCTCCAGGCCGCCCAGGGTCACGCTGCGCTGGGTCCCGGCGGGCACCACGAGGGCCTGGCGCACAGCCGGGGCGGTGCTGCGCTGCAGCGCCGGGAGCCCGCTCTCGCTGTTGGCGAGGGGTCCGCCGTCCGTGGCGAACACCGAGTTGCGCGCCTGGCCCGTGGTCAGCACGCTCAGGGTCCCGGAGACCAGCCCATCGGGGGCGGCCACGGTCACGACGGTCGTCAGTCCCGCGCCCGCCGGAACCGCGCCGGCCGCGGCCATCAGGTTCTCCCCGCGCACCGGGGGGGTGGCCGACAGCCAGGCGGTCTCCCGGGTGCTGTCGCCGAACGCGGAGCGGACCGCCGCGGTGACCGGCACGTCGGACTGCAGCAGCAGGGTTCCGGAGCGTCCGGCCAGGGCGGCCACCATGTCCAGCGAGACCACCGAGGACGCGGGCACCGTCACGGCGTCCAGCCCGGCCAGCGCAGCCGAGCCGTCCTCGGTCGCCAGCCGCAGTGCGATGGTGGCGAACTGGTCGCCCGGGTTGACCACCATCAGGTCCCGCGACCCGGCGCCGTCGGGGATGCCGACCAGCCGCAGCAGCGGCGCCGGCGGCTGGGCAGCCGGGATGAAGTCCACGCCCTGGGGGAGCTCGCCGTCGGGCACCGTCACGTCACGCAGTGCGGCCGCGACACGGCCCGAGGTCGCCGTCACGTGCAGCGCGAGCAGCTCTTGGTCGGGGGCCAGGGCGTCCAGGCGCAGGCGCACGTGCGAGCGCGGGCCGAGGTCGATCCCGGTCCCGGACAGGGCCGGCACCGCGCCGGAGCGCGCGAAGAGGCTGATGTCGAACCGCGCCGGCTCCTGGGAGGGGTTGCTGACCAGCAGGGCAGCACCCCGGCCGAGCTGGCTGCCGGCCCCCACGAACCACCAGTCCGTGCCGGGGGCGACGCACTGGACCGAGGCAAGACCGGACGCAGGTCCGGTCAGTGCCCGGGCGGCCAGCCCGGCGACGGCGTAGGGCGCCCAGCCCGCCTGGGCGCGCAGCAGCACCGGCGGGCCGGTGCGCCCGCTGACGGTGACCGCGGACTGCTCACCCGGGGCCTCGATCGGGGCCAGGACGGTGCCGGTGTCCAGCGCCCGCAGCGAGGCCGATCCGACGTCGGCGGCCGCCCCGGCCCCGGCGACCAGGCCGGCCACGACGACCGCCGAGTCCCGGGTGACCGACATCTCGGGGCAGGCCAGGACCGTGCTGGTGACCTGCCGGTAGGTGGCCACCTCGTCGGGGGCCGCCGGGTCCGGGGCCCCCGGAGCCAGCGCGGCCGCACCCAGCATCCCCCCGGCCAGCACCGCCAGGACCACGCGCCTCATGGGTGGACCTCACCGTCGGGGTCGATCGCCAGCCGCTTGGGCAGGGCGATCACCGCCAGCGCCGCCAGCAGCAGCAGCTGGCCACCGGCCAGCCACGGGCGCAGGCTCTGGTGGTGGACCTCCAGGGCACCGGTGGTCAGGATGGGGGCGGTGAGCACGCCGAGCGCATCAGGTGCCAGGACGAGGTCCCGTCCGGCCAGGGTTCCTCGCCACCCGGGGTCGGCCTGCTCGGCCACCACGAGCCGTCGGGGCATCGGGGTGGCGGGGTGGATCTCCACGTCGACGGAGGTCGGACGGGTCAGCACCGGTACCTCGACGTCGTCGACCCCGGCCAGTCCGGAGAGCCGGGCGCGCATCGGGTCCCCCGCCACCAGCCACAGCGACTGCTCCGGCGAGCCGGCCAACCGGCGCAGCCCGGGGGCGGCGTCCAGCTCGGTGACCACCGGGTCCAGCAGGGAGCCATTGAACACCACGTAGCGCACCCCGCGACCGCCGAGCTCGATGGTCACGTCACCACCGGCCCCCGAGGCCAGGCCCTGCACCTGGTCGTCGAAGGCGGGGTCGGCATTGCGCCCGGCCAGAGCATCAGCCTCGCCGAGCACCGCCGCCGGGCCCGTCGCCACCGCATAGTGGATCCCGGCATCCACCCGCTGCAGGACCAGGGCCCGCGGCTGGGCGGGACTGCCCGTGTCCAGGGCGACGACCGGCGGAAGCCCCGAGTCCTGGCTGACGCCCATGATCGACGGGGCCGTCCACCAGCCCAGGGCCAGCACGCCGACGCATCCCCACCACGCGGTCGTGGCACCGATCCCGAGCCGTGGGGAGAGCGCGGCCGTGCGCGCGACCACCAGCACGAGCAGGGCGCCGGCGACCAGCAGCAGCTGGCCCGGCCAGAGCGTGCCCGGATCCACCTCCGGCCACACGGCCCGCACCAGCGCCTGCTGCCAGGCCACCGCCGCCAGCAGCGCGCTGGCGCAGGCGATCGCCAGCCAGGCCCGCCGGGTGGGGCGCAGCACCGCGGCGAGCACGGCCACCACGACGAGGGGCACCCCGGCCCAGCCCACCGACGTCGGACCCCCGGGCGCCAGCCCCCAGACCCACGGCTCGGGGGCGCCCAGGGTCGGGTCGTTGCGCCCGAGGTCGCTGAGCACCAGCCACGGCGCGGCCCACGCGCGGGGGGCCCACAGCACCAGGAAGAGTGCAGCCACCCCGAGCACGATCAGGCCGTTGCGCACGGGCCACCGGGCGAAGCGCGACACCCCCCAGCCGACCAGCGCCGCGCCGAGGGCCAGCGGGTAGGCCAGCGGGGCGAAGGCGCAGGTGATGCCCAGCATCGTCCCGCCGGCGATGGCCGCCCGGATGCCCGTTCCCGGGCGGCGGGCCCGCGTCAGGGCGTTGACGACCAGTCGGGCCGTGGGGGGTGCCAGCAGAAGCAGGCCGAGGGTGGAGACCCGCCCCGCGCCCATCGCAGCAGCCCCGGCCGGGAGGAAGGCGTAGCCCAGGGCGAGGGCCATCCGCTCCCGGCCGACGAGGACCGGCCCGATGCTCAGGTAGGCGCTGAGGAACGCCAGGGGCACGGCCAGCACGAAGCACAGCCGGAGCAGGAGGTCCACCGACCCCAGCAGGCCCACGCTGCCCAGCGAGAGCATCGGCAGGTAGGCCGGCAGCGCCACGGGCGTGCCGAAGCGCACGTCGTGCCAGCCGGACAGGTAGCCCGAGACCAGGTCCAGTGCTCCGGGGGCCGGCAGCAGGCCCCCGCCGCGCAGCGTGCCGGACCCGAAGAGCGCCTCGGGGGTGCGCGCGATCGCCGCGACCGCCAGGGCGCCGGTCATCAGCATCGGCTGCCAGACCCGGGCCGGCAGGCGCCAGCGGCGGCGCTCGCGCGCGGGGGTGGTGGCCGTCCAGCCGTCGAGGGCGTGCTGGACGACGGCCCCGCGGTAGGCCCGCAGGTGCGGCGGCCGGCGCAGGTCGACCGGCTGGCGCCGGACGCTGGCCCGGGAAGCGCGGATCCGGCCCGGATGACCGAGCACATCCCAGGCACCGACCAGCTGGGCGGTCGCCTCCTCCGGCTCGGTGGTCACCAGCAGCACCACCGCGCGCACCGCCGTGGAGATCCAGGCGCGCACGTAGCGCCAGGCAAGCGCCCAGCCGGAGGGCTGGGTCAGCTCGAGCATCAGCTGGCCCCGCCGGGCCGCCCGTCGGGGCGCCGTCGGCTGGCCGATGCCCGCGCGCACCCCACGGTGACCGGCCGAACGGTGGGCCACGACAGCGTCCGGGATGAACACGACCTCGCCGCCGGTCCCCCACACCCGTCGGCACAGGTCGGCGGCCGCGGCCCAGTCACCGATCTCGGGGTCCATGCCGCCGAGTGCCTGCCACACGTCTGCGCGCACCAGCAGGCCTGCGGAGTCGCCGACGTACACCGGCCGGTCCACGTCGTACTGGCCCTGGTCGCGCTCCCGGGACTCCAGCCGCTCGACGACAGGAGTGCCCGGTGCCCACTTGTTGCCGATGGCGATCAGCCGCGCCGGGTCCGACCAGGAGACCCCCTTCGGAACCAGCACGTGCGCGGCCGGGTTGCGGTCGGCGCCCGCCAGGAGCTCGCGCAGGCATTCCGGCTCCGGGGCGCAGTCGTCGTGGACGATCCAGTACCAGTCGACCTCCTCCGCGGCGCCGGGGTCCGCCCGTGGTTCCGCGGGGACCGACTCGGCGGGGACCGACTCCGCGGGTGCAGGCTCCCCGTCGGCCTGCACGCCCGGAGCCCCCGCCCCGGTGACCCACTCGACCCCGCTGGCCAGCGCCGCGGCGATCCCCGGCGAGTCCGGCAGCGCGACGAGGTGGTCGACGGCCGCACCGAGCAGGTCCGCGCTCGGGTCCGCCGAGCCGGCATCGATACCCACCACGACGTCCGCAGGCCGACGCTGGCGGGCCAGGGCCTCCAACGACCGGGGCAGCCAGGGCGCCCCCTCGTGGGCCAGGACCAGCGCCGTCACCCGGTGGGCGCGGCGGACCACACCCTCGTCGGGGGGCAGGAAGCTCTCGAGGTGCTCCACCGGCAGCGCCGGGGACTCCTCTACGGTGCTCAGACCCTCAGCCCCCTCCACGAGGGGTCACCGTAGCGCGCAGGCGGCCCCGGCCATGCCACGGCGTCTCAGACGGCGAGCTTCTTCAGGCGGCGGCGCTCACGCTCGGACAGGCCACCCCAGATGCCGAATCGCTCGTCGTTGGCCAGGGCGTACTCGAGGCACTCGACCCGCACCTCGCACGAACCGCAGACCTTCTTGGCCTCGCGGGTGCTGCCGCCCTTCTCCGGGAAGAACGCCTCCGGATCTGTCTGGGCGCACAGCGCCCTCTCCTGCCAGGACGTCTCCTCGATCTCCAGCAGGGGGATGACCTCAGCTTCGAACATTCGTTCCTCCTCGACCCGGTGCGATTCCACGAGTGCCACTGGGCCCGACCGCCCCGAGACCTGAATCACAGGGGTGAAATTACACGGAGGTAGCCCCGGCGAGTCAAGACGTGGAGCAAACCTTTTCTGATATGCGTCAACTTCCTGCGCTGCGTGAGCGTGGACCATCACCCAGCGCAACATCTGGGCCCTTTGTGGCAACTGAACCCCCAGTGGTTGCGATGACGGGGGAGGTTGCGGTGCCGGGGAGGTGTGCGGGTGCCGGGGAGGTGGCGGGGCCGGGGCTCGCGCGTGGCGGCGGGGCTGACCGCCGCGGTGGGATGATTCCCACCATGCCCGGGCTGACCCGCGACTGGACCCCCGGGTGGCCGATCGACCTGGCCAGGACGCTGAGCCCGCTGGCGCACTCGGGGCACGACCCGGCCATCCGGATCGCAGGCAGCGCGGCGTGGTGGGCCAGCCGGACCCCCGAGGGCCCCGTGACGCTGCACCTGGTCGCCGACGACGGCGCGGTCCGGGCCAGGGCGTGGGGTCCCGGTGCGGCCCATCAGCTCGAGGCCCTGCCGACACTGCTCGGGGCCGGCGACGACCCCACGGGGTTCGCCGCCGACGCCCACCCGGTGATGCGGGCCGCCTACGACCGGTTCGGGGCAGGGTGGCGCGCGCCGCGCACGGAACGCGTTCTCGAGGCGCTGGCCCCGGCCATCCTCGAGCAGCGGGTCACCGGGACCGAGTCCCGGGCGTCGTGGTCGGCGCTCGTGCGCCGGTTCGGCACCCCGGCGCCGGCCAGCGGGGAACCGCAGGCACCGGCGCTGCACGTGCCCCCCGACGCCGCGGGGTGGGCGGCGATCCCCAGCTGGGAATGGCACCGGGCCGGTGTGGACCACGCCCGCTCGTCGGCCCTGGTGGCTGCTGCCCGGCGCGGCGGGTCGCTCGAGGCGCTGTCCGCTCGCCCCGCGGCCGAGGCGGGGGCCGCCCTGCGCAGCCTGCCCGGGATCGGGGTGTGGACCGCCGCCGAGGTGGGCGTGCGCGCCTGGGGTGACGTCGACGCGGTGTCCTTCGGCGACTTCCACCTCGCGCGGGCCATCGTGCACGCGCTGACCGGGCGCACCGACGGCGACGACGCACAGATGGCCGAGCTCCTGCTGCCCTGGGCCGGCCAGCGCGCGCGGGCGGTGCGCCTGCTCGAGCTGCACGCCGGCCACGTCCCGCGCCGGGGGCCGCGCTCCACGATCACCGACCACCGCAGCTGGTAGCCCCGGGCGCCCCTAGCGGTCGGAGGAGAAGCGCACCGCCGTCTCGCCCAGCGCGATCCCGGGCCAGACCCGCGCGCCGGGCGTGAGCTCGTTGCCCGGGCCGATCACCGCGCGGTCGCCGACCACCACCCCGTCGAGGGACACCCCGGCCCCGATCACCGCGTCGGTCCCGATCACGCTGCCGCGCACCACCGCCCCGGCAGCGATCACCGCGCCGTCGAAGAGCACCGAGCCGATCACCTGCGCCCCCGCTCCGACGGTGGCCCCGGCGCCCACGACGGTGCCGCCGCCGAGCACGGCCTCGGAGCTGACCTCGGCCCCGGGGAGCACGAGGGCCTCGCCCGTGGGCCCGGGCACCGCCGGTGAGGGTGCCAACCCGCGAACCAGGTCCGCGGAGCCCTGCACGAAGGCCAACGGGGTGCCCAGGTCCAGCCAGTACCCCTCGTCGACGACGCCCTGCAGGCGCTCCCCGGCCGACAGCAGGCCGGGGAAGGTCTCGCGCTCCACGGAGGCGGGGCGCCCGGCGGGGATCCGGTCGATGACCTCGCGCCGGAACACGTAGCAGCCGGCGTTGATCTGGTCGGTGACGATCTCCTCGGGCGTCGAGGGCTTCTCCAGGAACGCGGTCACCCGCCCGTCGGCGTCGGTGGGCACCAGGCCGAACGCCCGCGGGTCGGCCACCCGGGTCAGGTACAGGGTCACGGCCGCCGCGGTCCGGGCGTGCACCGCCATCAGGTTGCCGAGGTCCACCCCGGTGAGCACGTCCCCGTTGAAGACCAGCACCGGATCGCCGGGGTCCGAGAGCAGGTGCGCCGCGGCGTTGCGGATCGCGCCGCCGGTGCCCATCGGGTGGTCCTCCACCGCGTAGATCAGCTCCACGCCGAAGGCTGCACCGTCGCCGAAGTACTCCTCGAACACCTCCGCGCGGTAGGAGGTGCCCAGCACGATGCGGGTGACCCCGGCCTCGCGGGCGCGGGCGATCTGGTGCTCGGTGCACGGCACCCCGGCGACCGGGAGCATGGGCTTGGGGGCGTGGATGGTCAGGGGGCGCAGGCGGGTGCCCTGCCCGCCGACCAGGAGGATCGCTTCGGTCATGGGTCCACCTTCCTGCACGGCGGGGGCCCATGCCCGCTGTCGCGACCGCGACACCCGGGGTTCCGTCCGCCCGGGGAGCGGTCGTCGTCGGCCCAGGGCGCAGCGCGCACCGCAACGGCCCCCTCGACCTCGACCTGGCCTCAGCGTGCGACGGCCGTCACCGACTCGGCCGCCTGTGCGGCCACCGACTCCGCGGGTGTCAGGCCCTCGGCCAGCACCACCGACCCGCGCAGCAGCAGCGGGACCACCGTGGTGGTGACCAGGAGGTCGGCGTCAGCGGTCGCCGCATCGACCCAGAGCCGCGCCCCCGGGTCCAGCCCCGGCCCACCGGGAGCGCCCCCGGCCGCCAGCTGCGGCCAGGCGACCTCGCGCCCCTCGACCACCAGGCTCGCCTCCCCCTCGACGCCGTCCTCGGGCACGAATCGATCGGGGTAGCCGGGCACCTCGAGGCCGAGATCGAGGGCCCCTGTCGGCAGTTCCTGCGCGAGCGCCACCGGAAGCGGTCGACCGAACGGGTCGCACGCGCTGGCCAGTAGCTCGTCGGCGCGCGGGTCGGCCCCGCCCACCAAGGCAGCCAGGCGGTCGGGGCCCACGATCCGCACGTCGACGACCCCGGGATCGGCACGCCGGCACCGCGCGCCCACCGACAGGGCCGCCAGGGTCCAGACGGGCAGCTGCCAGTGCCGGGGCAGGTCGATGCTGACCACCGCCCCGGGCGCCACACCCACCCCGTCGCGCAGCAGCCCTGCGGCCTTGGCCACGGCGTTGGCAACGCTGGCCACCGAGAGCTCCACCCGGGCGCCCGGGCCGCTGTAGTGGGTGACCAGGGGCTGGGTGCGATCCGGATACGTGCCGAGCAGGAGGTAGGGGTTCACCGGCGCACGCGCACGTAGTCACTCGGCGAGCGGGTCGTGCCCACCACCACGCGCCAACTGCCCGTCCTTGTCGGCCAGACGGTTACCCGCGCCATGCCACCCACGATCCTGCCAGTCGCGACCGTCCGGTACTTCGGGGTCGCGCGCGCTCGGAACTGGACGGAGAAGGCGACACCGTCCGGAGTCCTGCGCCAGACGCCGTCGGTGTACCTGGTGCGGACCGTCGCCCGAATCACCAGGGCACGCCCGCTGCGCACGGGTTCGGGTGTCCCGTCCGCCACCCCCACCCTCCGGACGGTGGTGACCCGAGGGGGTACCGAGGTGGGCGCCCAGGCCGGCCCGCGGACCAGGCCCGAGGCCGAGCCGAGCAGGCCGTCACCCAGTCCCGAGTCGGTCACCGGGGTGGTCAGCCCGCGCAGCCCCGGCGCGGTCGACAGATACTTGGCGGTGGCCGCATCCAGGGCGCCCGCGGGCGAGAACAGCACCGGCACACCCATGTAGGCCGCCACAGCCGCGGGCGCCCATTCATCGGAATCAACCGGCATCAGCGTTGCCGATCTCGTTGTGCCGAAGCCGCGGGCGATCCCCAGCGCGGCGGTGACCTCATCGGTGCCGGCCAAGCGGTCCCAGGCAACACCGAGCAGTCCGGGCGCCAGCTCCGCGTCACTGATCCCCGTCGGCGCAGCCACGGTCACTGTGGTCCGCGCGGCGAGCGCCCTGACCGTCGCGGCGGGCAGACCCGTCGCGGTGGCGAACAGGACTGGAACGCCTCGATTGGCAGCCAGCGCAGCGCCCGCTATCGCGTGCGCAGGAGCGGCCGCGGGTGCCACGACGACGGCCGAGGTCCCCCCGATCCGTTCGGCCACGGCCGCGGCAAGGGCCGAATCCGTACTCCCCGCCACGCGGGTGACCCGGGCCCCCAGGCGCATGATCTCGGTCACGGTGGCTGCGGGGATCACGCTCGTGCCGCCGACCACGAGGACCTCGACGGCACGACGTCTGGTGATCTCCGCGGCCACGTCCTTGGCCAGTACCTTGGTCGGCGTCTGCAGCAGCGGCGCCCGCATGTGCCGAGCCAGGGGCGCGGCGGCTAGCCCTGCAGCCAGCGCCGCGGGGCTGTCGGTGGCGCGGCCGGTGAGCACCACGGTGCGCGCGGTGGGGGCCAGGATGCGCCCCCACAGCACCGAGGCCTGGGCACTCATCTCCCCCGAGACGCGGCTCACGTCGGGGCACGGTCCCCAGGCGCCCCCGGGCGCTGGCGCGATGGTCATCTGGGATTCCACCGCAGCCGACCTGCCGTCGGAGGCGGTCTGGCCCCAGACCCGGACGGTGTAGGTCGCCGGAGGCACGGGTGCGCCCGTGGCGTCGGCGAGGTCCCAGTCCACCGAGATCGGACCTTCGTCACTGGTGCTCCCCGTCCAGGTGCGGATCGGCACTGGCGAGCACGGGCTGAGGATGTCGACGTTCCACGTGGCTGCCTCCGAGGCCTCTGAAGCGAGCGTCACGACACTGCGCGACCCGGCCACGAAGCCGTCAGCGGAGGGGATCGCCGCCGAGAACACCCCTCGCACGAAGCGCTCCGCGAGAGTCCGGATGGCGGGGATCTGGGCCTGCAGGTACTTCCCCGGACAGCTCGTGAAGCTGGTCATGAGGTGGCTGGAGATGACGGGGAGGTTCGCCACCGCGCCTCTGGGGTAGCGGGTGGGCTTCGTGTACCCGGCGGACACGAGGGTAGCCGTGCCGGTCGGGCTGACCCCGAAGGGCGCCAGCTTCCATGCGAACAGCCGGGCGATGGAGTCCCTGATGGCCGCCATGTCGGCTTGCGTGGGCGAGAACGTCTCGAAGTTGCCCAACGCGGAGACCGCGAACGTGTGCTCGTTGAACCCGGCCGTGTGGGCGCCGAGGACCGTCCGGTCAATGCCGCCGGCTCGCCCCTCGTAGAGCCTCCCGAACCGGTCGACCAAGAAGTTGTAGTCGATGTCGGAGTGGCCCAGGGACCTGGTGTGGTACGCGTAGATCGCGCGCACCTGGGCAGCCGCCTGGGCCGGGGTATAGCCCGATGAGGACGCAGTGTGGTGGATGAAGCCCGCCCGGATCGCGTCGGTGTACTGCGGGGAGCGCCCGCGTAGGGACTCGTCCGCTCCCCACTGGGCGCGCGTGATGATCGGGGGCTGGGCCACCGGCGTGGAGGCAGATGCCCGCGAGCTGACTGCCGAGGCCCCGAGACGGGCTCCCGACGCACTCGGGCTGCTCGCGCTGGGAGTGGTCGAGCTCGCTGGCGCGTGGATCAAGGTGAGTGAGGTCCCCCTCGGCAACCTGCCAGTCGGGGTGTCGATCCGCACCTGGGCCCGCGTCGCATCGCGGGTCAGCAGGGGGTCCGTGCCCGTGCGCGCCGACCGCGCCTCGGCCGAGCCCGGGTCCGGACCGTGATCGCCGTCGGCGCTCAACGTGGTCCACTCGGTCCAGCGACGACCCTCGCGGACACGCACCTGAACCTCGGCTTCTGCGGGGAAGGCGGCGTCCGCGGTCACGGCCACCAGAGCGGCGGGGCTGCTGATCCGGATCGAGGCCGCGGCGGCCGGGCGCAGGTGGTGACGCACGGACAGAGCCCCGATGGTGCCCTCGGCCGGGGCCTCGGGGACCGGCGCCGCTTCGAGGACGTCGGCGTCCACACCCGTGAGCCGCACCTCACGGACCGAGGGTTGCGGCACCCCTGCTGGGGCGACTCCCGCCGTAGCAGCCAGAGATGGTTCCGGCGCACTCGGCGCCGGCGCCGCCGAGACGGGCACCCCGACGGGAAGGATCAGCCCCACGGCCAGGGCGCAGGCCACGTGGGCAACGGTTCGGGGACGGGTTGGGGACATGACGACCTCCCGCCGGGGGAGGGGGCCCCCGGATTCGACGACTGTCGGGCACCTGCAGTGTGACCACGGCAGTCGGCTCCGTTGAGCCACGCCACGGTCACTTTCGGTGAGCGCTTGGGCACTTTACCCATGCTTGTGGGCAGGGTCACGTACCCTTATGGGGTGTCGGGTCGCCATCGTCTGCTGCGCGTGGGTGCCGGCATCCTCTCCGCGGGCGCCCTGGCCCTCACCGTGGCCGCCGGTTCGGCCACCGTGGCCGTGGATCACCTGCAGGCCAACGTGACCACGATCGACATATCCGAGCAGGTCGGCGAGCGCCCGGTCGACTACGGCGACCTCTCCAGCGGTCCCGTCACGTTCCTGCTCATGGGCTCGGATGCGCGTACGGGCAAGGGCAACGAGAAGTACGGCTACTTCGACGGGGCCCGCTCGGACACCACGATGCTGTTGAAGGTCTACCCGGACCGGGAGTCCGCGGTGCTGGTGAGCATCCCCCGCGACACCCTGGTCACGCTGCCCACGTGCAAGGCGGCCGACGGCACCGTCGTGGGCGGCTACCGGGCCCGCTTCAACGCCGCGTTCGACAACGGGGGCCCGGGCTGCACGATCAAGGCCGTGGAGGAGCTGACCGGGCTGACGGTGGACCACTTCGTCGTCCTGGACTTCAACGGCTTCAAGCGCACCGTGGAGGCCCTCGGCGGGGTCGAGGTGTGCCTCACCCATCCTCTGCAGGACTCGAAGTCCGGCATCGACCTGCCCGCTGGGCGCAGCAGGGTCACCGGTGAGGACGCCCTGGCCTTCGTTCGGGTGCGGCACAACATCGGCGACGGGTCGGACATCGGGCGGATCAACCGCCAGCAGATCTTCATGTCGTCGCTCATCCAGGAGGTCACCGGGTCGGGCCTGCTCACCGACCCGCTGCGCCTGTGGCGCGTGCTCGACGCCTCGTCGAAGGCCATCGCCACCGACAAGGCACTGTCCAACCCCAAGGGCATGCTGGCCCTGGCCTCGAGCCTGTCGGGCCTGCGCCCGGATGACATCACCTTCGTCACCCTGCCCTGGCTGGACAGCGGTGACGGGGCCACGATCGTCGTCGACGAGGTTCGCGCGGCCCCGATCTGGGAGGCGCTGGCTACCGACCAGCCCTGGCCGCCCCCGCCCACCCCCGGCGCCGATGGGCAGAAGCTGACCGTCGCCCCGGGCGACATCCGCGTCGACGTCCACAACGCGACCGGGATCGACGGCGAGGGCGCCCGGGCCGCCGACCAGCTGATCGCCGACGGGTTCCGCATCGGCGTGATCAACGCCCGACCGACCACGGTGAAGCGCACCACGATCCGGCACTCCCCCGATCAGCTTGAGGCGGCGCGCACCCTGCAGGCGGCGGTGCCCGGCTCGGTGCTCAAGGAGAGCGCCGACCTCGGGGGCACCCTGTCGCTGACCCTGGGGACGAGCTACGACGGGGTCGAGCAGATCCGGGTCAAGACGAAGAAGGCCAGCCCGTCGACCAACGGGCAGGCCGCGACCGCCGCCCAGGACATCTGCACCGGCTGAGGCGAACCCGCGCGGCACGGCGGACTATCGTGGCTGCGCAAGCCGAGGAGGACGTCCGTGGACAAGACCGTTGCCAGTGCTGCCGCCGCCGTGGCCGACATCCCCGACGGGGCCACCCTGGCCGTCGGCGGGTTCGGCCTGTGCGGCATCCCCAGCGCGCTGATCGCCGCCCTGCTCGAGGCCGGCACGACCGACCTCGACGTGGTGAGCAACAACTGCGGCGTCGACGACTGGGGGTTGGGCCTTCTGCTGGCCCAGCGCCGCATCCGGCGGATGACCTCCAGCTACGTCGGCGAGAACAAGGAGTTCGAGCGCCAGTTCCTCTCCGGCGAGCTCGAGGTGGAGCTCACCCCGCAGGGCACGCTGGCCGAGCGCCTGCGCGCCGGCGGGGCCGGCATCCCGGCCTTCTTCACCCCCGCCGGCGTCGGCACCCAGGTGGCCGACGGCGGCCTGCCCTGGCGCTACGACGGCGCGGGTGGGGTGGCCCTCGCCTCCCCACCGAAGGAGACCCGCGAGTTCGACGGGCGCACCTACGTGATGGAGCGCGGCATCACCGCCGACTTCGCCCTGGTTCGCGCCAGCCTGGCCGACACGCTGGGCAACTGCGTGTTCGACGCCAGCACCCGAAACTTCAACCCGCTGGCCGCCATGGCCGGGCGGATCACCATCGTCGAGGCCGAGCGTGTGGTCCCCCCGGGTGGGATCGACCCCGCGGCGGTGCACCTGCCGGGCATCTTCGTCCAGCGGGTGCTGCCCCTGGGCCCCCAGGACGTCGCGGCCAAGCGAATCGAGCGGCGCACCGTGCGCCGGGAGGAGGCGGCGTCCTGATGACGCTCACCCGTGAGGAGCTCGCCGCGCGCGTGGCCCAGGAACTCGTCGATGGCCAGTACGTGAACCTGGGCATCGGGCTGCCGACGCTGGTGCCCAACTACCTGCCCGAGGGCGTGTCGGTGGTGCTGCAGAGCGAGAACGGCATCCTCGGCGTCGGGCCCTACCCGACCGAGGCGCAGGTCGACCCCGACCTGATCAACGCCGGCAAGGAGACGGTGACCACGCTGGCCGGCGCGGCCTTCTTCGACTCCGCGCTGAGCTTCGGGATGATCCGCGGTGGCCACGTGGACGCCGCGATCCTCGGCGCGATGCAGGTCTCGGCCCGCGGGGACCTCGCCAACTGGATGATCCCGGGGAAGATGGTCAAGGGGATGGGCGGGGCGATGGACCTCGTCCACGGCGCCAAGCGCGTGATCGTGATGATGGAGCACGTGGCCAAGGACGGCTCGCACAAGATCGTCGACGAGTGCACGCTGCCGCTGACCGGGATCGGCGTGGTGCAGCGGATCATCACCGACCTGGCCGTGATCGACGTCACCGACGAGGGACTAGTGCTGCGCGAGTGCGCGCCGGGGGTCAGCGTGGCCGACGTGCGGGCCGCCACCGGCCCGGCCCTGGTTGACGCGACCGCCTGAGGGCTGGAACGCAACCTCCGCCCGGGCACGCGGGGTCGCCGCGATCGTCTGCCCCGTGCGCCGGTCGCGCTCAGCCGCGGGCGCGCCGCCAGGGCGCCGGCACGAGCGCAGGCACACGCGCGGCGTACTCGGTGAACGACGCACCGAAGCGCTGCGCGAGCAACCGGTCCTCGAGCCGGCACTTCACGCTCAGCACGACCACGAGGCCGACCAGGCTCACCAGGCTCAGCACCCGGCCGGAGGAGAGCGTCACGCCGAGAGCGGCCAGCAGGACGCAGGAGTACATCGGGTGGCGGACCACGGAGTAGACCCCCGAGGTGTGCAGGTCGATGTCGGCACCGGGCACCGGGTGCACGCGCACGTCGTCGCCCATGTCCCGCAGTGCCAGGCCGCCGACGACGGCCGCGGCGACAAGCAGCAGCAGGCCCACGATCGGCAGCCGCCAGAGTGAGGGGCCGACCGGCAGCAGGCACAGGCCGATCAGCGCGAACTGCGCCCCGACGAGCACCGATCCGGTGCGCTGGTCACGCGGGTCCTCAGCCACAGGGCCCGACACTGCCATGCCCCAAGGCGATCATCTACCCCAACAACGGTCTGCGGACCTTCCAGTCGCTGATCTGGGCGGAGGCGGCCCACATCCACGTGAACCACGGCGAGTCCGGCAGGGTCCGATGGTCTCCAACCAGGCCAAGGCCCACGACCGGGTCTTCGTGGCCGGCGAGGCCGCCGTGCGCCGGTACCGGGCAGCGCTGGTGGACTTCGACGAGAACCGCCTGGTGCGCACCGACCGGCCCCACCGCGCCGGGGTGCTGGCCATGCGCGACATCGGCCGCGCACGGCACGTGGCCTCGCCGGGACTGACACGGCGGGGGTCCGGCCTGCGACAATGGCCGGGCATCGAAACGAGCCGCCGTGAGCGGCGGACACCCCAGGAGCACGCATGTCGCAGGTCCAGGTCACGATCCTCGCCGCCGGGATGGGCACCCGCCTGGGGCGGCCGTTCCCCAAGCCGCTGACGAAGCTGGCCTCCGGCCAGACGATCATGGAGCAGCAGGTCGGCAACGTGAAGGCCGTGTTCGGCGAGGACGTGCGGGTCATGATCGTCGTCGGGTTCAAGCTCGACCTGGTGATGGAGCACATGCCTGACGCCGTGTTCGTCTACAACGAGAACTACGACCAGACCAACACCTCGAAGTCGCTGCTCAAGGCGCTGCGCGCCTCGCACGAGGGCTCGGTCATCTGGATGAACGGCGACGTCGTGTTCGACCCGGTCATCCTCGAGCGCCTGACCCCTTTCATCGTCTCCGGGCGCTCAGCGGTGGCCGTCAACACCTCCACGGTGGCCGAGGAGGAGGTCAAGTACACCGTCGACTCCCACGGGCACGTGAGGGAGCTGTCCAAGACGGTGGAGGGCGGCCTGGGCGAGGCCGTCGGCATCAACCTGATCGGCGGCAAGGACAAGGCGGCGCTGATCCACCGGCTCGAGGAGTGCGGGGACCAGGACTACTTCGAGCGCGGCATCGAGCTCGCGATCGCCCAGGACGGCCTCGAGGTGACGCCCGTGGACATCTCGGACCTGTTCGCCGTCGAGGTGGACTTCGAGGGCGACCTGGAGCGCGCGAACGCCCGCTGAGGGTCACGCCCCCTGCACGGGCCTGTGAGCCCCACGCTGCGCAGGTCGTCGTCCGCGGCGGGTCGGGGTCGAGCGCATGGGCGCCGCGCCCCCGGTCGAGGCCACCGCCCGTCGCCTATACAACGGGGGGGCGGCCGGCGCGGGTCAGCTGCCAGACAGTTGACCACTGCATCGGGCGTGACTCGCCCGGGTCCATCCGCCAGCCCTCGCGGAACCCCTCCCACCACGCGCTGCGCGCCTCGCGGTCGCGCACGCGCGCGGTGGTGATCGCCGCCCACGTGCCTGTGTACAGGGGGCGCAGCACGGCGGGCAGGTTGCGCCGGGCCAGCAGCACCCGGTTGCGGGCGTTCATATGCCAGAACTCCGCGTGCCGCCGGGGATCGATGACGGGGTGGTGGATAACGATGTCGCCGGCGTACCAGGGCACGAAGCCCGCATCCCACACCCGCCAGCACAGCTCGATGCCCTCGTGGGCGTAGAAGAACAGCGCGGGCCACCCGCCGGTCTCCTCGAAGACCCCGCGGCGGATCGCCACCGCGCCCTCCCAGAGGCTCGTGGCCGGGCTGGGCTCGGCGGGGTCGCCGGTGCGCAGGCGGGGCACCCAGCGCCCCGGGGCCGGCCGGCCCGAGGGGTCGACCACGCGCGGCTGGACCAAGCCCACCTCGGGCCGCTCAGCGAACAGCCCGGCGATCCGGGCCAGCGTGTCGGGCTCGCCGAACCACGCGTCGTCGTCGAGGAAGAACACCAGCTCACCGGTCACCTCGGGCACCCCGGCGTTGCGCCCGGCGGGGATGCCCACGTTCTCGGCCAGGCCGTGCGCGCGCACCCCCTCGGGCAGGCCGACCGGGACCCACCCGTTGCCTACGACCACGATGTCGGTGGTCACACCCTGCTGGGCCAGCACGGACTCCAGGCCGCGGCGCAGGTCCTCGGGGCGCTGGCCCATGGTGAGCACGACCACCCCGAAGTGGGGCTCGGGTCCTGCGGTCATTCGCGACCCCTCGTCGTCCTGTTCGGGCGGCTCACGCCCACTGCGCCAGACAATACGGCGCCCGCCACCGGGGCAGCGCGGCAAGGGCGGGCCGCGGCCGGTCATGGGCTATCCCGGTACCCGACAGGTTGCCGGCCTCGGGGTCGCCTGATCCGGGGTCGCCGGCTCCCGGACCCGCCGACGCGGCCCCCGGCCCGCCGCCCTCGGCGCCCCCGGCCAGCACCGCGCGCGCCTCCTCGATCGGGATCGCCTGACGGTCGATGCGGGGGTAGCCCTCCTCGATCACCCGGGCCCGGGCGAGGTTGCGCAGCTGGTAGGCCCGCGCGTACAGCTGCTCGGTCATGTAGGGGCTGGCGCTCACCAGGAAGTCGGCCTGCAGGAGGTTGCGCACCACGTTGCCCGTTCCCTGCCCACCGCTGGGCAGGTCGTAGCCCAGCGCCTTGATGGGGGTGCCGTGCCAGGTGTTGACGTACACCTGGTCGGGGCGCTTGGCGAACTCGGCGGGGAAGGTGGCGTTGTTGACCAGGGTGCCCGGCGGTGGCCAGGTGCCGGAAGTAGGACGCCGAGCGGCGCCGGACCACCGTCACGCGCGGGTCCCCGGCGAGCTCCCGCACGACCCGGGGGTGGCGGTCGGGGTCGTCGAGGACCCAGACGTGGCGCAGGTGGTCGAACCGGGGATCGGCCCGCAGCGCGCGGTAGATGGCCTCCGGGTTGCACAGCATGCCGTTCCCGGCGAACGACTCGTAGAGCACGACGTCGCGCTCCACGGGCAGCAGGCGCGCCGCGGCCACCGTCTGGGCGACCAGCGCCCGGCGGGCCCCCGAGCGCAGGCCCGCCAGCCGCGCCGCACCGCTCACTGCGCCCGCAGCTTCGTGGAGCTCAGGATCGCCAGGGTGTGGCCGATCACCGTGGGCACGGCCAGCACGAGCATCGCCACGACCAGGAACCGGGTCACGCCCAGTCCGCCGACCAGCGCGTCACCGAGGGCGGCGACGAACGCGAGGATGGTCATCTCCACCGAGTGGAAGATCCGGTTGAACGGGAAGTAGCGCGCCAGCCGGCGCAGCCGCGCGAGCCCGGAGCTGGTCGGGGTACCGACCCCGACAACGTCCTCCAGACGCGGCAGGCCGGCGAAGGCTCGCGAGACGTGGACCATGTCGTTGAGGGCCTTGTTGAGGATGATGAGCAGCGCCAGCAGCGCACCGGCGTAGGCGTACCCGCCGGGGGCGGTCCACGAGAAGTCCGAGCCGGCCGCGCGGATGCCCAGGCAGACGGGGATCACGGACTCGGCGGTGTAGTGCCCGACCTTGTCCAGGAAGGTGCCGGCCGGGGAGAACGTGGCGCGCCAGCGGGCCACCTCGCCGTCGCAGCAGTCCCAGAGCATCTGCAGCTGGCCCAGCAGCAGCGCCAGCAGGGCGCCGGGGATGCCGGGGATGAGCAGGGCCAGGCCCGCCGAGGCGCCCGTGGCGATCATGAACCAGGTGACCGTGTTCGCCGAGACGCCGGTGGGCAGCAGCACCCGGGTCAGGTACGGCGAGATCCGGCGCAGGTACAGGTCGGCGACCCAGTGCTCGGAGTTCTTCCGCCCGCGCACGGCCGGGGGCTGGGTGACGGCGCGCAGCTCGTCGATCGTGGGGCGGGCAGGGCGCTGCGGGGCGTCGGCGGTCGGCAACGCGCCCTCACTCCCCCGGCTCGCGCAGGCCCGGGGGCGAGGAGAGGAACCCTGCGCCCCAGGCTCCGTGCATCGTGGCGTAGACCAGCGGCAGTCGGGCGTGCGCCGCCGGCGGCAGGCCACGGCCGAGCACGGCAGCACCGGCGGTGATCAGGGCCAGGTAGCCGGCCGGTGCGGCCCAGCCCCAACGCAGCACCTTCGGCCCGATGGCCGAGCCGAGCATGCCGGCCGCAGTGCCCGCAGTCACGCCCACGACTGCCGCCGGCGGGGCGAAGTAGCGCAGGGCCGAGGCCCGCGAGACGGTCTCGGGGTGCCGGCGCATGACCTCGCGCCGCCAGCGGCCGTAGTGGAAGTACTGCGTGGCCAGGGAGAAGGCGTCCGGGCGGGGCCGGTACGTGACGACCATGGCGGGGTTGAACCAGACGGTGCCGCCGGTCTCGCGGATGCGGTGGTTCATCTCCCAGTCCTGGGCGCGCAGGAAGGTCTCGTCGTAGCCGCCGACCCGTTCGAGGGCGCTACGGCGGAACGCACCGAGGTACACCGTCTCGGCCGGGCCCTCGCCGCCCCCGACGTGGAAGGGTGCCGAGCCGACGCCGAGCGTGGTGGTCATCCCGCGCGCGACCGCCTGCTCGAAGGCGGTCTGGCCCTCGGCCTGCATGACCCCGCCGACGTTGTCGGCGCCGGTGCGGCGCAGGGTCTCGACTGCGATGGAGACGTAGTCGGGCGGGAGCAGGGCGTGGCCGTCGACGCGCACGACCACCTCGTAGCGCACGGCCCGGATCGCGGCGTTGAGCCCCGAAGGGGTCCGGCCCGTGGGGTTGGGCACCAGCACGATGCGCTCGTCGACAGCGGCCAGACGGCGGGCCACCTCGTCGGTGCGATCGCTCGACGGGCCCAGCGCGAGGACGATCTCCAGGGGTCCGGACCAGTCCTGGGTGAGGATGCCGGTGACCGCCTCGGAGAGGTGCCGCTCCTCGTTGAGGACGGGCATGATCACCGAGACACCGTCGGGCCACTGCACCTGCGGTTCGGACATGTCCGCGACGGTATCGAAGCGCGGCCGGTGTGGCCACATGCGCCCCACCGCCGCGGCGTGGCGCAGGGCGGGGCCGGTGGGGTGGTCCGGTATTCGGTTCCGAGTGGGGGGCCGGTGCAGCAGTGCGCCCAAGGCAGCGGCGGGCGGGTCTGCCCGAGTGGGCGGGACGCAACCGGAGGCGTTCGCCCAACAACGGTGTGGGTTGCCCCACCACTAACTTGGGCAACCCACACGGATCATGACCGGCGCCACCCTCGCGCCCAGGGCAGACCCCAACCCGTGCGAACCAGGCGGATGCGCCGGGCGGATGCACCGGTCGAATGCCCGCACGGGCCGGGTGACGTGTGACCGGTCGGCCTCGCCGCACCGCCCCCGGGAGCGGGAGCCGGTGTCGGACCCCCGCCCTAGCGTGATCGCCTCAGCTGGGCATGGAGGTGGTACATGGGCACCGGGACAGACGGGGCGGATGGGGCGACGACGATCGAGCGTGGTGCCACCCCGGGGCTGCCCCACCCGCGCGCCCCACGGGCCGGGATCCTCGTCGGTGAGGCAGGCACCGCAGAGCCGTGGGCCGCGCACCACGACCCTGGTCCGCTGGGCCTGCCGCTGACGACCTCCTACCCCTGCCGGCCCGTCGGGGAGTCGCGCGCCCACCGCCACCCCGTCGTTGTGCAGCCGGACTGGTCACTGGCCACCGGCCACGACGAGGGCCTCGAGCGGATCGCTGCGGCCTTCGGCGGCGGCGTCACCTGCCTTGCCGAGCTGCCCACGCTGGCTGGGGCGCTGCGCGTGTGGTGGCAGCGTGCCAGACGAGTCTCCGGCCCCGCCGTGCGCTCCAGCGACGAGGGCACGACGTGGATCACGGGCGACGGTCGGCTGGCGTGCTGTGCGCCTGGTGGCTACCGGGACCCGGGCGTGGCGGCGGCCCACTTCCGGGAGCCGCGCCATGTGGCCATCGCACAGGGGGTCCCGCGCCGGCAGCTGGCATGGCTGGTCGCCGGGCTGGACGGTCGCGCGGATCCAGCCCGGCCCGATCCTCAGCCCCCTGATGCGGGCGGCGCGGGCTCGGGGCGCGTCCGCGCGCGGCTGGGCGCCACTTCGACAATGCACGAGGTCGAGCGCGCCGCGCTGCTCGACGAGGCCTGGGCCTGCGGGCTGAACCCCGCATGGGCCCAGGAGATGCTCGGGATCCTGGAGCCGGCCGGGCTGGTCGAGGTGGGCACGCTGCTCGCCCTGGCCCAGACCGGCGCCGACCCCCGCTGGGTGGCCTCGACTGCGCTGGCGACCGGCGAGCCGGGGGCGCTGACCTGGCTGGCCTGGACCTCGACCGAGCTCGACGACAGCGCCCGTCAAGCGCGGATCGACTGGATGCGCACGGGATCCCGCCGAGCTGACATCACTACCCTGTCGCGCGCCGGCTATGCGCCCACCGAGGTCGAGGCGGTCGCCCGAGCCTGGCGCATCAGCCGCCCGGCAGCCGCCCAGTTGATGGCCCGCTGGGTGGCCCGGGGCTACCGGCCCAGCGGCAGCGCCCTGGCCGCGATCGTCGAGGAGGGCATCGGATACCCGCCCGGCCCGCCGTCGCCCGACGCGGTGGCGCAGGCTCAGATCGCGCTGCTGGCCCGCGGCTGGGGCCCGCTCACCGAGAAGCTGGGGAGCACGGGGGTTGCCCTCGCGCTGGCCCGCTGGGGTGCGGTTCCACGCGCCGTCGCGGCCGTCGAGCGGCAGGCGCGGGAGTCCTTCGGCGCAGGCGATGTCAGGGGCCCGGGCTAGCGTCACATCCCCGACCGGGGCGGCCGGCTCGGGAGGGATCGGGTAGGGGATCACCGGCGGCAGCCGGCGGAGAGGAACGAACGTGGCCAGGGACAGGGTTGGGTACGAGCAGGTGCTGCGCGCGATCGGGGTGTGCATCTCGACGCGCATCCCGTTCCTGCTGTGGGGTGAGCCGGGCGCGGGCAAGACCGCTGTGGTCGAGTCGGCCGCGGACTCCGGCTGGCACGTCGAGACGTTGATCTGCTCGCACTACGAGCCCAGCGACTTCGCGGGGCTGCCGGTGGTCAACGCGGGCCGGGTGGACCTCGCCCCGCCGCAGTGGGCAGTGCGTGTGGCCGAGGAGACGCGCCCCTCGGTGGTCTTCTTCGACGAGTGGACCACCGCCTCACCGGCGGTCCAGGCCGCGGCGCTGAGGCCCCTGACCCACGGCGAGGTGGGCGCCCTGCGCCTGCCCGAGCGGGTCTCCTTCGGTGCGGCCGCCAACCCCGCCGACGTCGCCGCGGCTGGTTGGGAGCTGGCCGCGCCGACGGCGAACCGATTCGTGCACCTGGAGTGGGGGATGCCGCAGGAGGTGTTCAGCGAGTCGCTGGTGACCGGCCGCTGGCCCCGGATCACGGTGCCCACCCTCGACGAGGGCTACGCCGCGCGCCTGGGCAACGCCCGGGCCCGGGTCGCGGCGTTCCTGTCCGTGCGCTCCGGCCAGCTCTCGGCGGTGCCCAGGGACGCGGCCTCGCGCGGCCGGGCCTTCCCGACGCCGCGCAGCTGGGACATGGCTGCGCGTCTGCTGGCCGCCGCCCAGCCGAGGGACTCCGAGACGATCCGGCTGCTGGTCCACGGGGCCATCGGCGCCCCGACGGGCCACGAGTTCCTGACCTGGCTGGACTCGCTGGACCTGCCCGATCCGGAGTCCCTGCTGGCCGACCCCGGCGGTGACCTGCTGCGCGGGCTGCGCCCGGACCGGGTCCACGTGGCCCTGCAGGGCGTGCTGGCCAGCGTGAGCACCCGGACGACCGTGGAGCGCTGGGAGTCCGGGGTGGGCGTGTGCGTGCGCGCCGCCGAGCTCTCGGGCGTCGACCCCGCGGTGCCGGTGGTCCGCTCGCTGATGCGGATCCGCCCGCCGCGGGCCACGCTGCCCGGCGGGCTCTCCGTGTTCGCCGGTCCGCTGGCCCTGGCCGGGCTCCTGGCCTCGTGAGCGCAGTACCGGCGGCGGGGCCACCGGCGGCTGAGGTAGCCGAGGTGGCGGTGCTGGACCCGCGAGGCGCCGACCTGCTAGCCGCGGCCAAGCTGTGGTTGACCACCACGCCTGGCGGCCCGGGCGGCCCGGTGGTGGGCAACATGCCCTACCTGTCGACGGCGCTCTACGCCCTGGTCACGGTCCCCAGCCACAGGGTGTCCACCATGGCCACCGACCCGGCGTGGCGGCTGTACGTGAACCCGGGGTGGCTGGCCGACCCGGCCGTGGAGGCAGCCGTGGTGGGCCGCGAGTTGGCCCACCACGTGTGGCACCTGCTCGCCGACCATGCCGGTCGGGCCGGCGACGTGGGCGTCACGGGTTCCACGTCGCGGGCCTGGCGCGTGGCCGCCGACGTGACCATCGACGTGCTCATGTCGGCATTGCCCGCACCACCGGGTCCGGGCGTGGGCCGCAGGGGGGGCGGGGGGTCGGGGTCGCCCCCGGGGCGGGCGTCCCCGGGTACGCGAGCGGGGGCCCCAGCCCGGGCTCGGGCGGCAGTGCAGGCGGGTATGCCGGCGCGGGCGGGGGCGGGGCCGGAACCGGCAGCCGGGACCGCCCACGTGTGGTGGTTCTGCACCCGGCCATGGCGCGCGCCCGGGCCGCCGCCCTCGCCGACGACCACGAGGTGGTCGGGGCCGCTGCGCTCGGGCTTCCGCCGAACCGCTCGGCCGAGGAGTACTACGCGATCCTCAGCGGGCTTCCGGCCGCCGAGGACGGCCCCGATGTCGACCCGGCATGGGTCGCCCGACCCGCCCCCGATGAGCCGACTGGTGACGGTGCCGAGCACCAGGGCGGGCCACCCGCAGCCGCTACGGGGGCGGGTCCGGGCTCCACCGAGCTACCCTCCGGCGAGACCCGCCCAGGTCGCCGGAGCACGCCTGCGGACGCGGAGCCGCACCGTGGACCCGACCGGAGTGGCCCGTCGCCTGCCACCCCGAGCCCGGCACGTCCGCCCACCCCCGCGGCAGACCCGTCCTGCGGATCGGGCTGTGACGGGTTGCGCCGCAGCTACGAGCTCCCGCCGGGCGACGATGTGCCCGGGCTCGGCCAGACGGCGGCCGATGCCATCCGGCGCACGGTGGCGATCGCCTTCCAGGCCGAGCGCGGCATCGGCAGCACCCCCGGGGAATGGGGTCGCTGGGTCCAGCAGATCCTCGAACCGGTGGTCGACTGGCGCAACGTGCTGCACGCCGCGGTCCGTCGGGGCATCGGCTGGGCGGCGGGCCACACCGACTACACCTACACCCGCATCTCGCGTCGCCAGGCGGTTGCCGGATCCGTGATCCTGCCCGCGATGCGTCGGCCGGTCCCCCGGGTGGCGATCGTGGTGGACACCTCGGGCAGCGTGGACGACGGCCTGTTGGCCCAGGCCCTCGGGGAGGTGGACGGCGTGCTGGCCAGCCTCGGGGTGGCGGACGCCCAGGTACACGTCCTTGCCGTGGACGCCGCCGTGCAGGCGGTCAGCACGGTCCGACGGGCCGACGCGGTTCGGCTTGGCGGCGGCGGGGGCACCGACATGTCCCTGGGTATCCGCGCCGCCGAGGCGCTGCGCCCACGCGCTGACGTGATCGTGGTGCTCACCGACGGGTACACAGGGTGGCCAGAGCACCCGTGCGTGGTTCCGGTGATCGCCGTGCTCATCGGCCGCACCCGCGGGCAGCTCCCGACCACCCCCGACTGGGTCCAGCGCGTGGAGTGCGTGTGGTGAGCGAACGGCACCCGGCTCCGGTCAGGTACGCCGCCCGCGGGCCGTGAGCCACCAGGCCGCGTAGGGCCGCAGCACGTACTGGTCACCGTGGGGGGTCACCACCTGGCCGCTGATCCGCTCGGCGACCAGCCCTGAGGCATGGCGCTGCACCTCATGCGCCGGAAGGGCGACCGTGGAGTCCGAGACGTTGTACACCTGCACCACGTCCCCGGCCGGGTGCGTGCGCACGAAGCACACGACGGCCGGGTGGCTGGTGGCGTGCACCCGGGTCGGCACAGCCGCGTGCAGCGACTCGAGGCCCTGCCGGGCCACGATGAGCCGGCGCAGCCCGGCGAACGCCTGGCCGGCCTCCGACTGCGCGTCGTGGCGCTGCTCGGCAACGTCCCACGGCATCCTCGGCCGGTGCAGCCAGCGGTTGTCGTCGGCGTGCTCAGGCACGTGGATGTACCCGTCGTCGTTGCGCAGCGCCAGCTCGTCGCCCATGTAGATCAGCGGGATGCCGCCGAACCCGAGCACCATGGCGTAGCCGCACAGCACCCGGTCGATCGCCATCCGCCGCTGCCCCGTGGTGCGCGCCGTGCCAAGCCCCGCCAGGCTGGCCGCCGACCCCGAGATCCGCCGGTCCCCGGTGGTCGGGTTCTCCTGGAAGGCCTCGCCCTCGGCGAACGAGGCGGGATGGATCCCCGACGTAGAAGTCCGACAGGAACCCGCGATGGGCCCAGCCGTTCCATCCGATCGCCGCGCAGTCGTCGTCGTCGATCGCCCACCCGATGTCGTCGTGGCAGCGCAGGTAGGTGGCCCACCCGGTCGTGGTGGGGATGTCGCGGAACCGGCCCAGGGCGACCGCCATCAGCCGGGCGTCGCGGGAGGCCAGCGCCGACCAGATCTGCACCATCAGGGAGTTGTGGTAGGCGATGTCCGAGACCCGGCCGGCCCTCGGGCCCTGACCCAGGTAGGCCACCAGCTGCGACGGGGCCACGATCGCCTCGGCCTTGAAGATCACCGCCGGGGCGGCGATCCGGGCGGCTGCGCGCAGCACCTGGGTGATCGCGTGCACCTCCGGCTGGTTCTGGCAGTCGGTGCCCAGCCGCTTCCAGATGAAGGCGATGGCATCCAGTCGCAGGCAGTCGACCCCTCGGTTGGCCAGGTTGAGGATGATCGCGACGAACTCGCAGAGCACGTCGGGGTTGGCCCAGTTGAGGTCCCACTGCCAGGAGTTGAACGTCGTCCAGACCCAGCCGGCCACGTCGTCGTCCCAGGTGAAGTTGCCCGGCGCGAAGTCGGGGAACACCTCGGGGAGGCTGACCTCGAAGGCATCCGGCGTGGTCCGATCGGGGTAGACCGGAAGTAGTCGCGGTACCGGGCGTCGCCAGCCCGGGCGGCGTCGGCCCAGGCGTGCTCGGCGGCCACGTGGTTGAGCACGAGGTCCAGCGTCAGCGAGATCCCGGCGTCGTGCAGCGTCCCGGCCAACGCCTCCAGGTCATCCATGGTGCCCAGGTCCTCGCGCACGCGGCCGTAGTCCATCACCGCGTACCCGCCGTCGTTGGGCCCGGGCCGGGGGGCCAGCAGGGGCATGAGGTGCAGGTAGGTGACCCCCAGCTCACGCAGGTACTCGACACGCTGGGCCACGCCGTCCAGGGTCCCGGCGAAGCGGTCGGCGTAGGCGGCGTACCCCACGGCATCCGGGGCGCTGGAACCAGTCCGGGGAGAGCACCCGGTCGCGATCGCGCGCCCGCAGCGCGGCCGAGCGCCCCGCGTGCGCGTCGGCGATCAGGTCGACGATCCGCCCGCCCACACCGGGCTGCGGGTACACCTCGGCCAGGGCGGCCAGCAGGTCCGGGGCCCAGCGGTCCCACCGGGCGAGCACATCGCCGGCCTGGGGGTCGTCAGCCAACCGCCGCGCGAGGGCATCACGAAGCGCATCGGGGCCAGGGGTGCTCTGCGACTCGGGCATACCGCATCCTGACCCCCGCGATGGGGGTGTCGCACCCCCGCCGCGGGCGTGTGATGACCCGGGTCGGGCTACTTCAGCAGCTGGCGCGCCATCACCATGCGCTGGATCTGGTTGGTGCCCTCGTAGATCTGGGTGATCTTGGCGTCGCGCATGTATGCGCTCGACGGGGTGGTCGCGCACATACCCGGCGCCACCGAACACCTGCACGGCGTCGGTCGTGACCTCCATGGCGATGTCCGAGGCGAAGCACTTGGCCGCCGCGCCGAAGAAGGGCAGGTCCGCAGCCCCCCGCTCGCTGCGCGCGGCAGCGGCGTAGATCAGTGCCCGCGCCGCGCTCGACCTTGATGGCCATGTCGGCCAGCATGAACTGGAGGCCCTGGAACGACCCGATGCTCTTGCCGAACTGCGTGCGCTCCTTGGCGTAGGCGATGGAGGCGTCCAGGGCGCCCTGCGCGATGCCGAGGGCCTGGGCGCCGATCGTGACGCGCGTGTGGTCCAGGGTGCTGCATCGCGGTCTGAAGCCGGTGCCCGGCTCGCCGACGATCCGGTCGGCCGGGATCCAGCAGTTCTCGAACAGGATCTCGCGGGTGGGCGAGCCGTGGATGCCGAGCTTGCGTTCCGGCGTGCCCAGCGCGAAGCCGGGGTCGTCTGCGTGCACGACGAAGGCCGAGATCCCCTTGGGCCCGATGCCGGGCTCCGTCACGGCCATCACCGTGTAGTACGTCGAGACACCGGCGTTGCTGATCCACGACTTCTGGCCGTTGAGCACCTAGTGGTCCCCGTCCCCGCGACCGCGCGGGACTTCATCGAGGCGGCGTCCAGCCCGCCTCGCGCTCGCAGAGCGCGTAGGAGAACATCGCCTCGCCGCAGGCGACCTCGGACAGGTAGCGCCGCAGGAGCTCGCTCGGAGCCGCCCCGACGAGCAGCGGCATCGTGCCGAGCTTGTTGACCGCCGGGATCAGCGAGCTCGACGCGCAGCACCCGCGCCACCTCCTCGATCACGATGCACGCGGCCAGCGCGTCGCCGCCCTGGCCGCCGTAGGCCTCGGGGATGTGGATCGCATGGAAGTCGTTCGCTCGCAGGGCCTCGTAGACGTCCCACGGGAACTCGCCGGTCTCGTCGATCTCGGCCGCGCGCGGGGCGATCTTGTCCTCGGCCAGCGCGCGGACCGCCTCGCGGAGCGTCTGGTGCTCCTCAGGCAAGGTGAAGGCATCGAAATCGGGGTTGTGTGTGAGGGCCATGACTGCAGGCTACGCGCGGGCAACTGCCCGCGTGGCGCCGGGCGGCCACTGCACCCCACAGACCGGAAGCGGCCACCGCGAGGGCGATCGCGCCCCGGCCCGCGCGGCGCTGCCCCCGGCACCGCAGCCCCGGCGCAGGACGGACTCAAGGGCGAACGCTGCGCTGTCGATTCCATCCTTCCCAGCGTCAGGATGGACAGCACATGCGCATGAACGGCCCCCACCACCCGCCCGCCCGGCCTGACGTCACGGGCCGTCGCGGACCACGCCACTAGGCTTCGGCCCCGTGAGCGACCCCCTGCGGATCACCGTCATCGGCACCGGCTACCTCGGTGCCACCCACGCCGCCGCGATGGCCGAGTCCGGCTACGAGGTGCTCGGCGTGGACGTCGACCCCACCAAGATCGAGGCCCTGGCCCGGGGGGAGGTCCCGTTCTACGAGCCGGGGCTCTCCGAGCTCCTGGCAGCGAACGTGGCCGCCGGGAGGCTGCGGTTCACCACCTCCTACCCCGAGGCCGCCGAGTTCGGGGACATGCACTTCATCGGGCGTCGGCACCCCGCAGCACCCGCGCACCAACGCCGCGGACCTCAGCCAGCTGCACGCCGCCGTCGACACCCTGGCCCCCCTGCTGACGCGGCCGTGCACCGTGGTGGGCAAGTCGACCGTGCCGGTGGGCACCGCCGCCGCACTGCGGCAGAGGCTGCACGCGCAGGCCCCGGCCGCCGACGAGGTGGACCTGGTGTGGAACCCCGAGTTCCTGCGCGAGGGGTTCGCGGTCGCCGACACGCTGACCCCCGACCGGATCGTCGTCGGGCTGGCCACCCCGGCCGGCCCCGGCCAGCCGCCGACCCGCGACGAGGAGGTCATGCGCCGGGTGTACGCCCCGATGATCGAGTGGGGCTCACCGTTCCTGGTCATGGACTACCCCACCTCCGAGCTGGTCAAGGTCGCGGCCAACAGCTTCCTGGCCACGAAGATCTCGTTCATCAACGCGATGGCCGAGGTGTGCGAGGCCACCGGGGCCGACGTGACCAGGCTGGCCGAGGCGATCGGCTACGACGACCGGATCGGCCCGAAGTTCCTGCGCGCGGGGGTCGGCTTCGGCGGGGGGTGCCTGCCCAAGGACATCCGGGCCTTCATGGCCCGCGCCGGTGAGCTCGGCGTGAGCGACGCGCTGAGCTTCCTCAGCGACGTCGACGCCATCAACACCCGACGCCGGGCCTCGACCGTCGCCCTGGCCCGTGAGCTGGTGGGCGGACGGTTCGTCGGCAAGCGGATCGCGGTGCTCGGCGCGGCGTTCAAGCCCGACTCCGACGACGTGCGCGACTCGCCGGCACTGGACATCGCCGCCTCGATCTACAACGCCGGCGGCGAGGTCACGGTGCACGACCCCCAGGCCCTGGCCAACGCGCGGGCTGCCTTCCCCAACATGACCTACGCGCACGACGTGCGCGAGGCGCTGACCGGGGCCGACCTCGTGCTGCTGCTCACGGAGTGGCGCGAGTACCTCGACCTGGATCCGGCCTCCGTGGTGGGCCTGCCCGCCGAGCCGTTCCTGCTCGACGGCCGCAACGCCCTGGACAGCGCCCGCTGGCGCGCCGCCGGGTGGACCTACCGAGGCCTGGGCCGCCCGAACGCCTGAGCCCACCACGCGGCAACAGCCCCCGGCGCGGCGCAGGATGGGGCCGTGGACCTCTCCCTGGGGCTGGTGGTCGTCGTGATCCTGGCCCTCGCGTTCGACCTGACCAACGGGTTCCACGACTCGTCGAACTCGCTGGCCGCACCGGTGGCCACCCGCGCGATGACGCCACGCCAGGCACTGCTGGTCACCACCGTGTTCACGCTGCTCGGCCCGATCGTGGCCGGCACGGCCGTGGCGGACACCGTCGGGGGGCTGATCGACGTGGACACCACCGACATCCTCGGGATCCTGCTCGCCGCGCTCGTCGCTGCCGTCACGTGGAACCTGCTGACGTGGCGCTTCGGCCTGCCGTCGTCCTCCTCGCATGCGCTCGTGGGCGGCTTGGTGGGCGCGGCCGTGGTGATCGGCGGAGCCGCCTCGGTGAACTGGGGCGGGTTCGAGGGAGGGCGCCCGGTCGGGGTCATGGGGGTGCTGGCCGCCCTGGCCATCTCACCGTTGCTCGGGGCACTGGCGGGGTGGCTGATGGAGGCCGCAGCCCGACGGGCACTGCGCCGCGCGGACATCCGGGTGTCAGGTCCGTTGAAGAGGGGCCAGTGGGGGACCTCTGCAGCACTCGCCTTCGCGCACGGCACCAACGATGCCCAGAAGACGATGGGCCTGATCACCCTGGCCCTGGTCTCGGCCGGGACGCTGTCGAGCTTCGTGGTCCCCCTCTGGGTGAAGGTCGCGTGCGCGGCCGCGATGACGTTCGGCACGGCGCTGGGCGGCTGGCGGATCGTGCGCACGCTCGGCCGCGGGATCTACCGGATTCGCCCCCTGGACGGCCTGGCCAGCCAGGGCTCGAGCACGCTCGTGATCGGGGGTGCCGCCATGCTCGGGGCGCCGGTGAGCACCACCCACGTGGTGGCATCCTCGGTGGTGGGCGTCGGGGCTGCCCGGCGCAGGCGGCATGTCCGGTGGCCGGTGGTCCGCGAGATCCTGCTCGCATGGCTCGTGACGATGCCCGGCTGCGCCGCCATGGCCGCAGCGGCAGCGCTCGCGGAGGGAGTGATCCGATGAAGTCGCACTGGTTCCTGCCCGAGACCCCCGATGTCCTGGCCACCCTCGCGGCCCAGGCCGACATCACGGTGACCGGGATCGCTGCCTTCGCCGCCTGGGCGCACGGCGATGCCGGTCAGGAGACTGCGGTCCGCGGCGCGGAGCACGAGGCTGATCGGATCCGTCGAGTCCTGCAGACCCAGGTGCGCCACGCCTTCAGCACGCCCATCGACCAGGAGGACCTGTACAGCCTCTCCGAGCTGCTCGACTCCGTCATGAACGCCGCGAAGAACATCGTCCGCGAGGCCGACGCGCTGGGCATCGCCCCTGATCCCTCCGTAGCTGCCATGGCGGACGACCTGGCCGAGGGTCTCGGGCACCTCCGGATCGCACTGGGCCACCTCACCGGCGACGGTGACACGGCCACGCGCGAGGCCGATGCCGCCCTCGCCGCCGAACGCCGCATGGAGAAGCAGTACCGCCAGGCCATGCGCGAGCTGCTGGCCACCGACGACCTGCGCCGCGCCATCTCCCTGAGGGAGCTCTACCGGCGCGTGCTGGAGTCCGGAGAGCGCCTCGGCGCCGTCGCCGAACGCGTCTGGTACGCCGTGGTCAAGGAGGGGTGAGCGCGGTCGCGCGCCAGACCGCGGGCACGGGCGTGGAGTGGGCCGCCCGACGGCCCGCCGCCCGAGCGTCAGCTGCCGAACTCCTCGCGCAGGCGCTCCCCCTTGGCCTGGGCGGCCGCCCGGAGGCCGGCCCGGTAGGCGTCCATGTCGGGCCAGAGCCGCGGCTCGACAACCCCGAGGATGCGCACGGCGAGGAGGCCGGCGTTGCGCGCCTGGCCGATTCCGACAGTGGCCACCGGCACGCCCGAGGGCATCTGCACGATCGACAGCAGGGAGTCCATGCCGTCGAGCACGGCCAGCGGCACCGGCACGCCGATGACCGGGATCGAGGTCACTGAGGCCAGCATCCCGGGGAGATGCGCGGCGCCCCCGGCGCCCGCGATGATCACCTTCAGGCCCCGTCCGGCTGCTGAGCGACCGTACTCGATCATCTGCTCGGGCATCCGGTGGGCCGAGACCACGTCGACCTCGTGCGGCACCCCGAAGTCGCGCAGGGCCTGGGCCGCGTCGGCCATCACGACCCAGTCGGAGTCCGACCCCATGACGACCCCCACCTGGGCAGGGGACACGCGGTGCTCACTCATCGATCACTCCCGTCAGGTAGTCCGCGGCGTGGTGGGCCCGTGCGAGCAGCGACGCGAGGTCCTCGCCGTACGCGCTCACATGGCCGACCTTGCGCCCGGGTCGCACGTCCTTGCCGTAGAGGTGCACCTTCAGCCCTGGGTCGCGGGCCATCACGTGGCGGTAGGCGGCGTACATGTCCGGGTGCTCCCCGCCCAGGACGTTGACCATGACGGTGTGCGGCGCCCGCGCGGCCGGGGACCCCAGCGGCAGGTCCAGCACCGCGCGCAGGTGGTTCTCGAACTGGCTGGTCACCGCCCCGTCGATCGTCCAGTGCCCGCTGTTGTGCGGGCGCATCGCCAGCTCGTTGACCAGCACCCCTTCGGGGGTGTCGAACAGCTCGACGGCGAGCATCCCCACCACGTCCAGGGACTCGGCGATGCGCAGGGCCACCTGCTGGGCGGCCAGCGCGTGCTCGTCGGAGAGCCCGGGGCACGGGGCCACCACCTCCGTGCAGATCCCGTTGGTCTGCACGGTGCGCACCACCGGGTAGACGGCGACCTGACCCGAGGGCGAGCGGGCCACCTGGGCGGCCAGCTCACGGGTGAACGTGACGAACTGCTCGGCCAGCCACTGCACGCCCTCGGCCACCGGGGAGGCCAGCACCTCGGCGGCGGCATCCGGGTCGTCGACCACCCACACCCCGCGGCCGTCGTAGCCCCCGCGCGAGACCTTGAGGACCATGGGCCAGCCGTGCTCCTCGGCGAACGCCCGCACCCCCGCCATGTCGTCCACGACGGCCCAGGCCGGGCACGGGACACCGGCGGCGCTGATCGCTGCGCGCATGTGCACCTTGTCCTGCGCGTGGGCCAGGGCGGCGGGTCCTGGGCGCACCGCGATGCCGGCGGCGACCAGGGAGTCGAGGATCGCCGGAGGCACGTGCTCGTGGTCGAAGGTGACCACGTCACATCCCTCGGCGAAGGCAGCCACCGCCCGCGGGTCGTCGTGGGCCCCCCAGCGCAGGTCACCGCCGCCGCGCGCCGCGGACTCGGTCGGGCCGCCGGCCAGCACGCGCAGGCCCACCCCGAGCGCGAGGGCGGCCTGCTGGGTCATCCGGGCCAGCTGGCCGCCACCGATCATCCCGACGACCGGGAACCCGGGCGCGGTGGTGGGAGTCGGCGGGCTGAAGGGCACGGAGGAACACTATCGGCCGCCGCCCGGCACTATCGTGTGCGCGTGGCGTCGCCGGGCGAAGCAGGAGCATCGATGGCAGCAACCGCGCCGGACCCGATTCCGGCCCCCGAGGTGGACATGGGCGCGCTCGTGGCGCGCTGGGGGCTGACGTCCAGCTCCGCCCGGCAGCCGCTGAGCTCCTACCTGCGCGAGCTCTGGCGCCGGCGCGACTTCATCGTGGCCATGGCCACCGGCCGCAACACCGCCGCCTACCAGGACACCGCCCTGGGCCGGATGTGGCAGGTGCTGGCCCCGATCCTCAACGCCATCGTCTACTACCTGGTCTTCGGCCTGCTGCTGAACACCAAGCGGGGCATCCCCAACTTCACCGCCTTCCTGATCATCGGGGTGTTCACGTTCACCTACACGCAGCGCTGCGTCACCGGGGGCACGAAGGCGATCGCCAACAACCGCCAGCTCATCCGAGCCATCCACTTCCCGAGGGCGGTGCTGCCGCTCGCCGTGGTCATCCAGGAGGTCCAGCAGCAGCTGGTGTCGGTGGTGATCATGATCGCTATCGTGCTCCTGACCGGCGAGCCGCTGACGTGGCACTGCCTGGCGATCATCCCGGTGCTGTTCATGCAGACGCTGTTCAACGCCGGGCTGTGCCTGATGGTCGCCCGCTGGACCGCGGCCAGCGGCGACGTGACCCAGCTCGTGCCGTTCGTCATGCAGACATGGAGGTACTTCTCCGGGGTCTTCTACAGCATCGCGGTGTTCACCCAGGGCAAGCCCGACTGGGTCCGCGAGGTGATGTACGCCAACCCCGCCACCACCTACATCGAGCTCATGCGCGACGCGATGATGACCAGCCACTCCGCGCCGGGCGTGCTGTGGCTCTACGCGCTGGCGTGGGGCGTCGGGATGCTGCTGGTGGGGTTCTGGGTCTTCTACCGGGCTGAGGAGTCCTATGCCCGCGGATGACCGGACGCCCGCCGCTGCGCAGAGCGTCGCACCGCCCGCCCCCCAGGCTGCCGGGCCACCCGCTGCCGGGAGCAGTGCAGCCGCGCCCGGCGGCGGCGACCTGCCGGGCGGGACGGCCCCCCAAGCCGACGACGGCGGACCCGCGGCGACCATCGTGTGCCACGACCTGCACGTGGTGTACCGGGTCACCGTGCAGGGCGGCGCGGGATCGGCGGCAGCCTCGATGCGCAAGCTGCTCTCGGGCAAGGGCCGGGGCACCGTGTACCGCGAGGTGCACGCCGTGCGCGGTGTGTCGTTCGTGGCCCATGAGGGCGAGGCGATCGCCCTCATCGGCCGCAACGGCTCCGGGAAGTCCACCCTGCTGCGGGCCATCGCCGGGCTGCTGCCAGCCGAGTCCGGCGCGGTCTACACCTCGGGCCGGCCCTCCCTGCTGGGGGTGAACGCGGCCCTGATGAGGGACCTCTCGGGGGAGCGCAACGTCCTGCTCGGCTGCATGGCGATGGGCATGACCCGGGAGGAGGCCCTGGCCCGGCGCGACTGGATCGTGGAGTTCGCCGACCTCGGGGAGTTCATCAGCATGCCGATGACCGCCTACTCCTCGGGCATGGCCGCGCGCCTGCGCTTCGCGATCGCGGCGTCGATGAGCCACGAGATCCTGATGATCGACGAGGCCCTGGCCACCGGCGACGCCGAGTTCCGCCGGCGCAGCGAGAGGCGGATCATGGAGCTGCGCGAGGAGGCCGGGACGGTGTTCCTCGTCTCGCACTCCTTGGGCGTGGTGCGGATGACCTGCAACCGCGCGATCTGGCTCGAGAAGGGCGAGATCGTCATGGACGGGGAGGCCAACGAGGTGGTCGACGCCTACGAGAAGGTGTACGACCCCGAGCAGGAGGCCCAGGAGCGCAGGCGACTGCGCGCCAAGAAGCGCAAGCAGCGCCAGGCCGCGGAGGCCGCCGCGCTCGCCGTGGCCGAGGAGGCGCGCGCCCGCCGCGAGGCCGCCGAGCGCGCACAGACCGGGCAGGCCCCGCCCTCCCCGCAGGCCCCGCCCACCCCGGAGACCCCACCCACCCCGGAGACCCCACCCACCGCAGCGCCCACCCCGGACCCCAACCCCACCGCCGACACCGAGCGGCCCGCCTGACCGTGCTCGTCACCCGGTTCGCCCCCACCCCCAGCGGGTACCTGCACCTGGGCAATGCCGTCAACGCCGTGCTGTGCGACTGGCTGGCCCGCAGCGCCGACGGTCGCCTGCTTCTGCGCATCGACGACTTCGACGCCGGACGGGTGCGCGAGGCCTACCTCGAGGACGTCTTCGCCACCCTGGACTGGCTGGGCATCCATCCCGAGGCCGGCCCCAGCGGACCGGCCGACTTCCACGCCCAGTGGAGCATGGCCACGCGGGCTGCGCAGTTCCGCTCCGCGATCGAGCACCTCCTCGCCGACCACCCGGATGCCGTGTTCGTCTGCCGCTGCTCACGCCGCGAGCTGGGCCCCGGCGGGCGCTGCCACGCCGGCTGCGCTGTTGCGGGACACCCGCTCGTCCCCAGCGCCTCGACGCTCCGGCTGGCCACCGACTCCGGCGACCACGTGCTCTGGCGCCGCGACGACCTGCCCGGCTACGACCTGGGCTCGGTGCTCTGCGACGAGGACCTGGGCGTCACGGCCCTCGTGCGCGGCGAGGACCTGCGCGCGTCCACGGCCGTGCAGCGCCACCTCGCCACCCTCCTGCCCGCCCCCGGGGTCCTGCGCGCCGCGGTGCACCACCACGCCCTGATCACCGCGCTCGACGGATCGAAGCTGAGCAAGAGCGCCGGAGCCCGATCCCACCCGCTGGAGCGCACCGCAGCCCAGCGTGCCCTCGTCCACGAATGGGCCGAGGTCCTCGGAGCCCCCCTGGGCATCACGCGGCCGTAGGGCGCGCCACTCAGCGACCCAGCGCGCGCCTCAGGCGGTGTCCGGCGCCTCCCAGGGTGCGACGAAGGGGAACCGGCCCACCTACAACTCCCACGCCCTGTAAGCCCAGCTGCACCACATCGACGGCCTGGCCGAGCACTTCCTCTACCTCAACGACGACGTGCTCCTCGGTCGGCGGACCGGCGCCGAGCTGTGGTTCGCCGGCAACGGGCAGCCCCGGTTCCACAACACCGCCAGCCAGGTGTCCGGATCCGACCTGCCCGGCCTGCCGCCCCACGAGCGGGCAAGGAACCACACCCTCGCACTGGTCGAGCAGCTCACCGGCAGGACGCGCCGGCGCAACCTGCAACACGGCCCGCACCCCATGGCCCAGCAGGCCCTGCGTCGGGTCAGGCTGCGGATGCCCGACACCCTGTGCCTCAACGACGCCGAGGGACCCACCCCCGCGCCCGAGCGGGCGCGGATCATCGGTGAGTTCCTGGCCAGGACCTACCCGACACCCAGCGGTTCCGGCTCCCGGCCCCCGGCCGGGCGGGCAGCGGGTAGGCGCGGACCCGGGGACGGCCCGCGGGCCCGGACGACGCGGCCTCAGCCCGCCGGCAGCTCGATCGGCTGCTCCCCGCTGTGGCTGCTCCACAGCCGGGGTCGGTGGGCCTGGAACCAGTCCCCGCCCTCGGTGTGGATCAGCACGCCGGTGGTCACCGCGGCACGGACCTCGCGATCGGCTCCCCGGGGCATCCACGCCAGCAGCTCAGCCAGGTCCTCGTCGATCACCCGGGCCGCGATCTCGGTGAGCTCGACGGGCTCGGGGATCTGGCCATAGGTGATCGCGGACAGCATCCGTTGGCGCAGCAGGGTCATCTCCGGGTCGACCGGGTCGGGGCCGAGGTGCAGCTGGCTGGTGAGCAGCTCGTCGCGGAAGGCCATCAGCGCCCCGCACGTGCGACTCGTCGCCTGCTGGTGACCCCGGCGCACGTAGCCGAACGACCCGGAGCGGTCCATCCCCACGTGCGCGGCCGACACCACGACGTAGCGCAGCGGTTCACCGGGGTCGAGCGGGGCGTGGCCGGCGGCCGCGGCGATCCCGGTGCGTCCGACCGTCAGCAGGCCGCCGAGGGAGTCCATGTGGAAGGCCGGCCCCCACGCGGCCTCCAACTCGGAGACGAACGGGAAGCACAGCTCGTCGCGGCAGACCCCGACCAGCAGCAGGCAGTGCCCCGAGGTGAATCCCAGCCCCTGGCAGGCCTGGCGCCAGGCCGCCACGAACGGGCCCGCGGGCACCGCCGCGGGGAAGCCCTCGTGGACCCGCTGGGCAACGCTGCGGTGCGCCACGGTCAGCTCGTGCGGTCCACCGAGATGGTGAACGCGGCCCGGAAGGACTTGCCGCGCGGCACGACCTCCATCGGCTCCTGGCCGGAGAACGGGTCGCTGGCCGCGGTCATCGGCTCGATGCAGATGTGGTCGCGGTGCGGGGGGCCGTAGAGGATCGCCCAGTCGTAACCCATGTCGAATCGGATCGACATCTTGCGCCCGTTGCCGCGGATGTAGGCCGTCGTCCCGTTGGCCACGTCCGCGAACAGGTCGTCCAGGGGGCGGTCCCCGAGCTTGCCGACGATGGGCTCCACGCGCTCGTGCGTGCCGAGGGGCAGCAGGGTCGTGCCCAGCGGGCACCGCTCGGTGAAGGGCAGGTACACCTCCCACTCCTCGCGGGACTGGCCGGGGATCGACAGGTAGGGGTGCCAGCCGAAGGCGATCGGCACCTCGTCCTGCCCGGTGGCGATGATCGCGGTGCTGAAGGTCAGCGAGGTCGAGCGCAGCGTCACCTTGAGCTCGATGTGGTGCTCGAACGGGAAGGCCATGAAGTCCGGGCGCCGCTGGGTGAACTCCAGGCGGGCCATGATCCAGGCCTCCTCAGCCTCGGCCCGGACCTCGATGACGTCCCAGTCCGGGCTGCCGCGCAGCAGGCCGTGGATGGGCTGGCCGAAGGCGTCGAAGCGCAGGTTCGGGGTGTCCGGGTGCACGTCGATGCGCCGGACCCCACCGCCCTCGTGCACCACGGCGTAGGCCATCCGCCCGAGGCGGTTGGCCCACGGGGCCAGGATCGGCACGCCGAAGGTCTTGCCGTCCTCCACGTACCCCTTGAGCCCGTAGCGCTGGCCCAGCATCTCCTCGCCGTCGTGGGTCATCGAGGAGCAGACCATGCCGGCCTTCGGGACGAACGTGGCACTCACGTTGGCCGGCGAGTGCAGCGTGACGGTCTCGAACTCGGGCATCTCAGGATGGGGCGCGCGGGTGATCTCATACACGCGCCCGAGCCTATTGCCCGCCCCGCCAAGATCCCACCCGGCCGGTCGCCCCGGCCCGGCGGATCCGGGTCACTGCTCCTCGGGCAGGCCCAGGTCGCGGGCGATGAGCATGCGCTGCACCTCGGAGGTGCCCTCGCCGATCTCCAGGATCTTGGCGTCCCGGTAGAACCGCCCGACCGCCGAGTCGACCATGAAGCCGTAGCCGCCGTGCACCTGCGTGGCCGCCCGTGCGTTGTCCATCGCGGCCTCGGAGGAGTACAGCTTGGCGATGCTGGCCTCGCGGGCGAACGGCCGGCCGGCGACCATGAGGGCCGCGGCCTGGCGCCACGCGAGCCGGGAGAGGTGGGCCCGCACCTCCATGTCGGCGATCATGAACTGGATCGACTGGCGGCTGCCGATCGGGCGGCCGAACGACTCGCGCGTGGCCGAGTAGGCCAGCGACTCGTCGACGCAGCCCTGCGCCAGCCCCGTGGCCAGCGCGGCGATGGCCACGCGGCCCTCGCTGAGGATCGACAGGAACTGCGCGTAGCCCCGGCCCCGGTGCCCCACCAGGTTGGCCACCGGGACCCGGACGTCGGTGAAGGCCAGCTCGTGGGTGTCCGAGCAGTTCCAGCCCACCTTGTCGTACCCGGGGGCGACGGTGAACCCGGGCGTGCCCGCGGGCACGAGGATCGCCGAGATCTCCGGGCGCCCGTCGGTCCGCGTGCCGGTGACCGCGGTGACGGTGACCAGGCCGGTGATCGCGGTGCCGGAGTTGGTGATGAAGGACTTCGAGCCGTTGATGACCCACTGGTCACCCTCGACCACGGCTGTCGTGCGCACGCTGCCGGCATCCGAGCCCGACCCGGACTCCGTGAGCCCGAAGGCGCCGAGCACCTCGCCGGCAGCCATCCCGGGCAGCCACTGCCGGCGCTGCTCCTCGGTGCCGAAGCGCAGGATCGGCATCGCCCCCAGGGAGACCCCCGCCTCGAGGGTGATCGCCAGCGACGAGTCCACCCGCGCCAGCTCCTCGATGGCCACGCACAGCGCCAGGTAGTCCCCGCCCATGCCGCCGTACTCCTCGGGGATCGGCAGGCCGAACAGGCCGAGCGCGCCCATCCGGCGCACGAGGGCCAGGGGGAACTCGCCGCGCCGGTAGTGCCCGGCGATGACCGGGGCTACCTCGTCGCGCGCGAAGCGGGCCACCACCTCGCGCAACTCCTCGTGCTCAGCGGGCAGGGCGTGGTCCACGGGACACCTCCATGATCGGGCCGGTCGATGGCTCGGGCCTCGGGGGCCGAGCGTCCGACACCGGGCCGGCGGTGCTCACGCTACCGAGGCCCAGTGGCACACTTCACAGGTACCGGCCGCAATGGGTGGACCAGGGCAGGTGTGGGCTGTGCGGCCCGCGGGTAGGGGGTGGGCATGACACAGGCGGTGGAGTTGATCGAGAACCAGCAGCCGACCGGGCGCATGCCCGCGGCGGTGCGGCGCATCGGCGCCGAGATCGCCAAGTTCGGCACGGTGGGGGCGATCGCCTTCGTCATCGACGTCGGCCTGTTCAACATCCTGCGCGCGGGCCTGCTCTCCGACAGCCCGCTGACCGCCAAGACCATCTCGGTGATCGTGGCCACCACGTTCGCCTTCCTGGCCAACCGCAACTGGACCTACCGCGACCGGGCCCGCACCGGCTACGGCCGGGAGACCGCGCTGTTCTTCGCGACCAACGCCGTGGCCCTGCTGATCTCCTGGGCCTGTCTGGCCACGACCCACTACCTGCTCGGCTTCGACAGCCAGCTGGCCGACAACATCAGCGGCAACATCATCGCCGTGGGCCTGGGCACGCTGTTCCGGTTCTGGGTCTACCGCACCTGGGTCTTCCCCGAGGAGCCGGTCGACCTCGATGGGGAGACGCGGGCCTAGTCCCGGACCAGGGCTCCCCGACCGCTCCCCGTCTCCGCCCCGGCTCTCATGGCCGGGTCCCGATCGGGCTGCCGTTCAGGCGCGCCGGCGGACCACCGTGGTGGCCCGCACGAGCCCCAAGCCGCGCAGCGGCCTCGGTGGCTGATGGCGCAGCAGGTAGGTGGAGGAGTCCACCAGCGCCTCCTCCGTGGCCGAGTCGAGCACTGTCGTACCCGGGCGGGCGATCGCCGTCAGCCTGCTGGCCCGGTTGACCGTGCCGCCGTAGATGTCGCCCATGCGCGTGATCAGCCGGCCGGTGGCCAGGCCGATGCGCAGGTTGATCGGATCGTCACCGGGCAGGGCCATGTCGTGCATGTCGGAGGCGATCGCCACCGCGGCGTCGGCGGCGTCGGCCACGAACATCACCTCGTCGCCGAGGGTCTTCACCAGTCGGGCGGCGTGCCCGGCCACGATGTCGGCCGCACCCGTCTCGAACGAGGCGACCAGCAGGGCCAGGTCCTCGTCGGCCATCACCCGGGTCAGGCGCGTGAAGCCCGCGATGTCGGCGAACCCGACGGTGGCCGATGCCGCCTCGACGGGGTCCCCGGCGTCGTCGACCACCGACAGCCCGCGGCCGATCACGGCGGCCAGGTGCCGACGCCAGGCGTGCACGAGCAGCAGGTCGAGGCCGGGCAGCACCTCGGAGATCCCGTCGACGACGGCGTCGAGGTCGATCGGGTCCTCGGCGTCGGCCAGCACCCGCGCCATCGTGTCGACCTGCCAGTCGGCCAGGCGGGAGGCCGTCTGGCCCATGCTGCGCACGATCTCCAGGGTGGTGGGCTCGTCGAGGCGCCCGGTGGACACCCAGTCGACCACCTGGCGAAGGGCCTGCACGTCGCGCGCGGTGAAGACGCGCGCGACCCCGACGTCCGGGAAGCCCATGGCCCGCCAGTAGGGCCGGGCCTCCTCGACCGTGATCCCCGCGGCGGCGGCCGCCTGCTCCCGGGTGAACTCCGCAGGGGCGCCGAGCACCAGCTCGGGCAGTCCCCGGGTCGCCCGGTCGCGGGCGTCCCGGTCGGTCAACGCGGTTCCGCGCTCGCGTGCACCACGTCGCCGACCACGACCGGCACCTGGCCGTCAGCGGTGTCCACCAGCAGCTCGCCGGTGGACCCGATCGCGGCCCCGGTGCCCACGAGGTCCTCGGCGCCGGGCCGGACCACCCGCAGCGCCGCGCCCACCGAGATGCAGCGCTCCCGGTAGGCGCCCAGGAGCCGGTCGAGGGCCTGCGGATCGGTGCCGACGGCGTCCCACGCGGTGAACCAGTGCTCCAGGCGGGACAGCGAACGGCCGATGAGCTTGGCCCGTCGCGGCCTCGGGACCCCGGCCAGCGTCAGCGACGTCGCCTCCGGCACGGGCAGGTCCGCCTCGGCGAGGTCGACGTTGATCCCGATGCCCAGCACGATGGCCCCGGAGGCGGCATCCCGCTCGGCCAGGATCCCGCCGACCTTGCCGCCGCGCCCGCTCGGGGCGTCCTGGTCGCGGATGACCAGGTCGTTGGGCCACTTGAGGCTCGTGCGCACGCCGGTCACGAACTCCATCGCCTCGGCCACGGCCACGCCGGCCAGCAGGGGCAGCATCCCCCAGGCCCGGTCGGGGCCGTCGGGCAGCAGCACCACCGAGAACAGCGCGGAGGTGCCGGCCGGTGCCTGCCACTGGCGCTCGAGGCGCCCGCGGCCGGTGGTCTGCAGGTCGGTCACCAGGATCGAGCCGCTGGGCACGCCGGCCGAGGCCATCGCCATGCCGAGGGTGTTCGTCGAGCCGATCGCGGGGTAGACGGTCACGATCCGCCAGGATCCGCCGCCCTTGCGGATCGACTTGAGGATCATCGGCACGTCGATGTCCACCGGCCAACCGGCCTGGTAGGCGACGCCACTCGAGCGCAGGCGCCCGTCGGGGCCGGGAACGAGGGGGGCGGGGGCCGGGGCAACCAGCCCAGATGTGGGTTCGGACACGAGGATAAGGTACTTCACAGGACCGCCTGCGAGAGGACCACGCAATGACCGCGCCCGCACCTGAGCCCGCCGCGAACCCGATCGACCTGACCACCACCGCCGGCAAGGTGGCCGACCTCGAGGAGCGCCGCCACGAGGCGATCGCCGCGGGCAAGGCCAAGCGGATCGAGAAGCAGCACGCCAAGGGCAAGATGACCGCCCGCGAGCGCCTGCGCCACCTGCTCGACCCGGACTCGTTCGTGGAGCTCGACGAGCTCGCGCGGCACCGCTCCCACGGCTTCGGCCTGCAGCGCACCCGGCCCTACGGCGACGGCGTGGTCACCGGCTACGGCACGATCGACGGCCGGCCGGTGTGCGTGTTCGCGCAGGACTTCACCGTCTTCGGCGGCTCGCTGGGCGAGGTCTTCGGCGAGAAGATCGTCAAGGTGATGGACCTGGCCATGAAGAGCGGCTGGCCGGTGATCGGCATCAACGACTCCGGCGGGGCGCGCATCCAGGAGGGCGTGGTCTCCCTGGGCCTGTACGGCGAGATCTTCCTGCGCAACGTGCACGCCTCGGGCGTGATCCCGCAGATCTCGCTGATCATGGGCCCGTGCGCAGGTGGGGCCGTGTACTCCCCGGCTGTCACCGACTTCACGGTCATGGTCGACAAGACCTCGCACATGTTCATCACCGGGCCCGAGGTGATCAAGTCGGTGACCGGCGAGGACGTGGAGTTCGAGGAGCTCGGCGGCGCGCGCACCCACAACACCCGCTCGGGAGTGGCCCACTACATGGGCACCGACGAGCACGACGCGCTGGAGTACGTCACGGGCCCTGCTCAGCTACCTGCCGAGCAACAACATGGAGCGCCCGCCGGTGTTCGACGTGGAGGCCGAGCTCTCGGTCACCGAGGAGGACCTGGCCCTGGACACCATCATCCCGGACTCCCCCAACCAGCCCTACGACATGCACCGCGTGATCGAGGCCGTGCTCGACGACGGGGAGTTCCTCGAGGTGCAGCCCCTGTGGGCGCCGAACATGGTGATCGGCTTCGGCCGGGTCGAGGGCCGCTCCGTCGGCGTCGTGGCCAACCAGCCGATGCAGTTCGCGGGCACGCTGGACATCGACGCCTCGGAGAAGGCCGCGCGCTTCGTGCGCACCTGCGACGCCTTCAACGTGCCGGTGCTCACCTTCGTCGACGTGCCGGGCTTCCTGCCGGGCACCGACCAGGAGTGGAACGGCATCATCCGCCGCGGCGCGAAGCTGATCTACGCGTACTGCGAGGCCACCGTGCCGAAGGTCACGGTGATCACCCGCAAGGCCTACGGCGGCGCCTACGACGTGATGGGGTCCAAGCACCTCGGCGGGGACATGTCCCTGGCGTGGCCCACGGCCCAGATCGCCGTCATGGGCGCCCAGGGCGCGGTGAACATCCTGTACCGCAAGGAGCTGGCCGCCGCCGAGGACCCGGTCGCCGAGCGCGCCCACCTCGAGGCCGACTACAACCTGCAGCTGGCCAACCCGTACCTGGCCGCCGAGCGCGGCTACGTCGACCGGGTGATCCTGCCCAGCGAGACCCGCAACCAGGTGGTGCGTGCGCTGCGCATCCTGCGCAACAAGCGCCAGACGCTACCGGCCAAGAAGCACGGGAACATCCCGCTGTGAGCGCCGAGCAGGCGGCCGTGCCCGCGCTGCGGATCGTCCGCGGGGAGCCGACGGCCGAGGAGATCGCCGCCCTGGTGGGGGTGCTGGCGGTGGCCTCGGGCGCACCCGAGGCCACCGCCGCCCGCGAGGAGTCCCAGTGGGCGGCACCGGCGCGGCTGGCCCGCGAGGCGGTCAGCCCCAGCGGCTGGTGGTCCTCGGCCCTGCCGCGCTGACTGCCGGCGGGGCGGCACAGCGGCGCGCTGCAGCGGCGGCTCCCCCGGCGCGGCTAGGCTGCGAGCCGTGAATCCCGAGCGCCCCTTCGCCGCAGGCCGGCGGAGCGCGGTGCTGGTGCTCAACGAGCTGCGCGCCGATGGCGGGCGCCTCACCCGCGCGTGGTTGGCCCGGCTGCGCGCCCTCGACTCCGCAGGCTGGTCGACCCACGCCGCGCTGGTCAACCGCGACCCGGAGCTCGCCTCGACGGTCGCGACCCTGGTCGGCGCCGGCCTGATGCCCGCGGCGACCGTGGTGCACCACCACCCGCTGCGCGACCGCCGGCTCCGGCCCGGCTGGGCCGTGCCGCTGGCTCCGGGCGAGTCCCTGGACCCGCGGATCGGCGACTGGCTGGACTGGTTGACCGCGCAGGTGCCCGGCGCGGTGGTCATGGCCGACTCCCCGGCGGCCTACCCCTACCTGGCGGCGATGACCAACCCGACGGTCGCCCGGGTCGCGGTGGTGCACCTCAACCACCTGTCGGACCCCGCGGGTGATCCGGTCACCGGCGCCCTGGCGGGCCGGTTCGGCCCCCGGCTGGCCGACTGCCACGAGGCGTTCGACGCCCTCGTCACGATGACCCACGCCCAGGCCGAGGACCTGCGGGCCAGGTTCGGGCCCGACACCCCGGTCCGGGTGATCCCGCCGATGATCGAGGGGGCCTCGCCGGTGCCGGGCGGGCCTGTGCCTCCCCGGGCCTCGCGCGGGGGGCTGCGCCGGCTGGTCAGCGTGGGCCCGCTGGAGCCGGACTCCCGGCACGAGCACGTGCTGCGGGCCGCCGCGGGGGTGCTGCACTCCCATGACGACGTCCTGCTCGACCTGATCGGCGAGGGGGCGCTGGCCGACGCCCTGCGTGCGCGGGCCGAGGAGCTCGGCGTGGGGGGCCGGGTGCGGGTGATCCCGCCGGACTCCCACGACGCCTTCGCCGGGGCCACCCTCGGCCTGTGGACCGGCCGGCGAGACTCCTACCCGCTGGCCATCCGGGCCGCGTTGCGCGACGAGGTGCCGGTGCTGGCATACGACGTGCGCTACGGGCCGGCCGAGCTGCTGACCAGCCCGGCGCTGGGCGAGCTGGTGCCCAACGGCGACGTCGACGCGCTGGGCGGGGCCCTGGCCCGCTGGCTGGCGCACCCGGTGGACCACGCTGCCGTCGCCGAGGCCGCCGGCGTGCTGCGCAGCGCAACCGACCCCGCCGCCGTCGGCACGGCCTGGGCGGACCTGTGCGCGGAGCTGGCCGAGGGCGCCTGCGACCACCGGCGACCCACGCTGCTGGTCGAGTCGATGGCCACCACCTCGCAGGTGCTGCGCCTGCCCGGGGTCCTGGCCGACGATTCCGGTGACCTGAGCGCCTGGACGTGCACCGACGAGGCCCTGGAGCTGCCCGCGGGCCAGCTGGTGCCGCCGGTGCGACCCGGCGAGGACGACGAGGACGACGCCCCCGAGGTCGTCACCCATGCCGCGGGCACGACGCGCGACGTGGTGGTCCGGCTGCGCTCCAGCGGCCTGGCCCATGCGGCGATCGTGGCCGACCGGGCGCTTCCGGTGGAGTTCGAGTCCGGCACGTCACGGATCCCCCTGCTGAGCCTGGGCTTCGAGCCGCGACTGATCGCGGCCCGCTCCGGCACCGCGCTGCTGCAGCGCGCCGACGACGGGGCGCTCTGGGTGCACCCGCACCGCGGCCTGGTCGAGGCCACGCTCTCCGACGGTCGGCTGCTGGCCCGCCTCACCCCCGACGGTCCGCCCAGCGACGTGACGCACGCGATCTCCTGGACCGTCGACGTGGACTGGGACCGGCTGCAGGCCACCGCGGCCGGCGCCACCTTCACGGGGACGCTGCATGCGGCACGGATCGTCCCGGCCGAGGGCTCCACCCCCGACGTGTGCGTCCCCGACGTCGGTGGGTACTCGCGGGCGATCGGGCACCTGCGCTGGACGGCCCAGCCCACGGTCGCCGACCTCGACTGGTCGGTACCCGTGGAGGGCCTGCTGGAGGTCGATCCCCTGGTCGCCACGACCGCGCTGGCCCGGGGGGCGCTGAGCCTGCACGTCGGCTACCGGGGCCTGCTCGTGCCGGTCGGCGGCCTCTGGGCCCGCGGTCGGCGTGCCACGGTGCCGCTGACCTGCGCGCGCGGCGGCGTCACGCTGCTGTCCTCCCCGCGCGGGCGGGTGCTGGCCGCGCCGGGCCGCGGGTACCGAGCCCGGGTGTCCGGAGCCGTGCGCACCGCGATCCGCCGTGGCTGAGGCATCGGCCGCCGCCGCGGGAGCCGAGCCCCCCGGATCACGCGGCTCGCGGCCCGGCGCCCCGCCCCTGCTCGTGCTCGGCTCGGCCTCCCCGGCCCGGGCCACCCTGCTGCGCGCGGCCGGGGTGACCCCGGTGATCCGCCACTCCGGCGTCGACGAGGACGCCCTGATCGCCGCGGCCGGCCCGCTGGCCGACGACCCGCACGCCCTCACCCAGCTGCTGGCCACCGCCAAGGCCCGCGACGTGGCCGAGCAGGTCCGCGCCCGTGCCCTGGACCTGCCGGCCGGCCGGCGGGTGCTGGTCGTCGGCGCGGACTCGATGCTGGCCTTCAGCGGCCGGATCCTGGGCAAGGCCCGAAGTGCCCAGGAGGTGCGCGAGCGCTGGGCGGCGATGTCCGGGGGCACGGGCGTGCTGGTCACCGGCCACTGCGTCGTGGACCCGGCGACCGGGGCGCAGCAGAGCGCGACCGTGGCCACGACAATCCGGTTCGGCCGGCCCGACCCCGTGGAGCTCGAGGCGTACATCGCCTCCGGGGAGCCGATGGCGGTGGCCGGATCGTGCACGATCGACGGCCTCGGCGGGCCGTTCATCGACGGGATCGACGGCGACCACACCAACGTGATCGGCCTGGCGCTGCCCACAGTGCGCCGCCTGCTCGAGGCGCTCGGGGTGCGCTGGACGGACCTCTGGGACCGGGCCTGAGGGTGGCCGGGAGACGCTCCAGTGCCTTCCGTAGGATGACTCGCAGAGCGCTCGGGCCGGTGGCCCGCGGAGGATTTCGAGGAGTGCGGATATGAAGAAGGTCCTGATCGCCAACCGTGGCGAGATCGCCATCCGCGTTGCCCGCGCCTGCCGGGATGCCGGCATCGCCTCGCGTGGCCGTCTACGCCGATCCGGATCGCGACGCCCTGCACGTGAAGGCCGCCGACGAGGCGTACGCCCTCGGCGGAACGACCGCCGCCGAGACCTACCTGGTGATCGACAAGCTCCTCGACGTGGCCCGGCGCAGCGGCGCCGACGCGGTGCACCCGGGCTACGGGTTCCTCTCCGAGAACGCCGACTTCGCCCAGGCCGTGATCGACGCCGGGCTGACCTGGATCGGCCCGCCGCCGGCGGCGATCCGTGACCTCGGCGACAAGGTCTCCGCCCGGCACATCGCCGCGCGCGCCGGCGCTCCGCAGGTGCGCGGCACCGCCGACCCGGTCGACCGGGGCCGACGAGGTCGTGGCCTTCGCCGAGGAGGTCGGCCTGCCGATCGCGATCAAGGCCGCCTTCGGCGGCGGCGGGCGCGGCCTGAAGGTCGCCCGCACCATGGAGGAGATCCCCGAGCTCTACGACTCGGCGGTCCGCGAGGCGGTCGCCGCCTTCGGCCGGGGCGAGTGCTTCGTCGAGCAGTACCTCGACAGCCCCCGACACGTGGAGACCCAGGTGCTGGCCGACAAGCACGGCAACGTGGTGGTCGTCTCGACCCGCGACTGCTCGCTGCAGCGCCGCCACCAGAAGCTGGTCGAGGAGGCCCCCGCGCCGTTCCTGACCGACGAGCAGGTGCGCCCGGCTCTACGAGTCCAGCAAGGCGATCGTGCGCGAGGCCGGCTACTACGGCGCGGGCACCTGCGAGTTCCTCGTCGGCACCGACGGCACCATCTCCTTCCTCGAGGTCAACACCCGCCTGCAGGTCGAGCACCCGGTCACCGAGGAGGTCTCGGGCATCGACCTGGTCCGCGAGCAGTTCCGGATCGCCGACGGCGAGGAGCTCGGCTACGACGACCCGCCGCTGCGCGGGCACTCGATCGAGTTCCGGATCAACGGCGAGGACCCGGGCCGCAACTTCCTGCCCGCACCCGGGCGCGCTGACCGTCTGGCACCCGCCGACCGGCCCCGGCGTCCGCCTCGACGGCGGCTTCCAGCAGGGCGACGTGATCGGCGGCAACTTCGACTCGCTGCTGGCCAAGCTCATCGTCACCGGCCACGACCGCCAGCAGGCCATCGAGCGGGCCCGTCGCGCGCTGGACGAGTTCGAGGTCGACGGAATCGCCACCGCGCTGACCTTCCACCGCAAGGTCGTGTCGCGACCCGGCGTTCGCCCCGGCGGACCCCGACGAGCGCGTTCACCGTGCACACTCGCTGGATCGAGACCGAGTTCGTCAACGACATCCCCGCCTACTCCGGCACCGCCGGCGAGCTCGCCGAGGCCGAGGCCCGCGCCACGGTCGTGGTCGAGGTGGGCGGCAAGCGCCTCGAGGTCAGCCTGCCCGAGGGGATCTCGCCTGGGCGGCGGCGGTGGCGCCGGCGAAGAAGGCTGCGGCCCCGAAGCGCGGCGGCGCCAAGAAGGGCGGCGGCCGGCGCAACGGGCGACTCGCTGGCAGCCCCCATGCAGGGCACGATCGTCAAGGTCGCCGTGCAGGACGGCCAGACCGTCGCAGGTCGGCGACCTCGTGGTCGTGCTCGAGGCGATGAAGATGGAGCAGCCGCTGAACGCGCACAAGGCCGGCGTGATCACCGTCGCTGGCCGCCGAGGTCGGCGCAACGGTGCCCACCGGCACAGTGCTCTGCGAGATCAAGGAACCCTGAGCCACCCCGCTCGACCCGCACCCCAGGAGCACCGATGAGCGCACCGAACCCCTTCGACCTGACGGGCCGGGTGGCCATCGTGACCGGCGCCAGCCGCGGCATCGGCCGGGCGATCGCCGAGCTGCTGGCCGCCCAGGGGGCGCACGTCGTCGTCTCCAGCCGCAAGCCGGGCGACTGCGAGGTCGTCGTGGAGGCGATCCGCGCGGCCGGGGGCTCGGCTGAGGCGATCGGCTGCCACATCGGCGAGCCCGAGCAGATCGACGCCCTGTTCGCGGCGGTGCAGGCCGGTCACGGCCGGCTGGACATCCTGGTCAACAACGCCGCCACGAACCCCTACTGGGGCCCGATCGTGGACACCGACCTCGGCGCGTTCCAGAAGACGGTGGACGTCAACATCCGCGGCTACTTCCTCATGTCGGCGGCCGGCGCGAAGCTGATGGCCCGCGGCGGCGGCGGGGCGATCGTGAACGTGGCCTCGGTGAACGGCGTGATCCCCGGCGCGCTGCAGGGGATCTACTCGATCACCAAGGCCGCGGTCATCGCCATGACCCATGCGTTCGCCAAGGAGTGCGCGCACTCGGGCGTGCGGGTCAACGCGATCCTGCCCGGTGCCACCGACACCCGATTCGCCTCCGCGCTGGTGAACAACGAGGCGATCCTGGCCCACCTGCTCGCCCACGTGCCGGCCGGCCGGGTGGCCCAGCCCGAGGAGATGGCCGGGGCGGTGCTCTACCTGGTCAGCGACGCTGCCAGCTACACGACCGGCGCGTGCCTGCCGGTCGACGGTGGCTACCTGCTGGTCTGAGGCCGGTTCGCCAGGCGGTGCAGCTGCCCGGCCCTCTGGCCCGCACCCCCGAGGGGATGCGGGCCAGAGGAGAGGGGCTGGTTCGCCCTCAGGGAAGGACGGCGACCCCGTCGCTGTAGCTGATCACGTAGCTCGGGTCCTCGTAGTTGTCAGGATCGCCGGGGGCCGGGATGCCGTCGACCTTGTCACCGAACCCGTTGACCACGGCGTTGATCGTGCCCGGGCCGCTGAGGTTCTTGGTCATGACGTGGGTCAGGACCACCCCCGGGGTGTCGGGAACCTCGTAGCCGTTCTCGGTGACGATCGAGGGGTCGTTGCGGTTGAAGACGTACACCCCACCGCCCCACAGCCTGTGGCTCTTGACATCGTCGGCGACCTTGTACCCGGCCCAGCCGAGCGTGCCGTCGGGCTGGGTCCACGCGGCCTGGTTGGGCGGGTCGTAGGGCAGCTCGTTCTGGTACAGCAGGACGCGGCCGTTCTCGCCGTTCCAGATCGTGTTGTACTCCTGGAAGTGCTCGACGAACAGGCCCGTGGCGGTGACGTTGTCGCCGTTGACGATCAGGCCGTTGCGACCGATGTTGGTCGCCCACCGCGCCGTGTCGCCGAAGTCGGTCTTGCCCTCGCCCCGCGGGATGGTCGGGAACCCCTCCACCCCGTGGTCGGCACGCCACACCCAGGTGTGGTCGACCAGGACATTGTCACTGTTGATCTCCAGCGTCGACATCAGCCTTGCCGACGTGCGGGCCACCGATGCGGAAGTACACATCGGACAGCGTCGTCGGGTTCTTCGGATCGTTGTTGGCCACGCCGTTGTTCCCGTTCGGCTTGCCGACCTGCAGCAGGACCGGCGACTCGACGCTGCCGCCGTCGATGGTCACGCCGGCCAGGATGATCCCGGGCCTATCAGCGATCGTCATCGGCGTGGCACCCTTGACCGCGGTCAGCGTCGGCAGGCCGATGCCCAGCACGACGGTGTCGGCCCGCTTGACGTCGATGCTCCGCGCGACGTCGTAGAGGCCGGGGGTGAGCAGCAGGTGCCTGCCCCGGGCGAGCTGGTTGTTGATCGCCTGGACTGAGTCGCCGGGACGTGCGATGAAGAAGTCGCTGAGCGGGATCGTCCGGCCGGCGGCCATGCCATCAGCCCAGCTGATGCCGCTGGTGTTCGTCCGCGCAGCGGGCACGCGCACCTGGTAGGCGCCCTTCCCGTCGACGAACAGGTACGGCTTCTCGCGATTGAGCGGGGTCGTCTCCAGCACCGTGTAGGGCGGGTTCGGATAGGCGGCGTCCTGCGGTGCCAGCGCAGCGTCCGTGAACGACATGCCGGAGAAGACCTGGTTCCACACGGCGTTCGTCCAGTTGGCCACCTCCGTGTTCCGGGCGTACCACTGCTGCTGCGAGCCGTTGATGATCACGCCGGCCTTCGAGTCAGCCATGAAGCCACCGCTGGCGAAGGATGGCCCGGTGCAGTAGTCCATGAGGCTCAGGTTGCCGCCGGTGACGGCCACTCGGCGCAGGGAGACGGCCTGGGAGACGGCCCAGAAGTTGGCCGACGCGGAGCAGCCGTCCTGGCCGGATCCGTTGACCTTGATGGTCAGGTTGGACATCCCGCGCCAGAAGTTGTTCAGCGCGAAGCAGCCGGTGAACTCCGGGTCCTCGTCGAAGCAGCGGTTGCGCACCTCGACCTTGCCGTTGATCGTCACATCGCCCGGCAGGGCGCCCAGTCCGACCACCTCGGTGTAGTACCCGACCTTGATCTGCAGGGGCTTGTCGTCAGTGCCGTAGACACCGGGCTTGAAGAGAAGGCCGTAGCGGTTCCCGCCCATCTCGTCGTCGACCTGCGACGCCCAGATGGCATCGGCCTTGGCCTGGATATCAGCCACAGGCATGCTCGGGTCGAAGACCACGACGTTGGGGCCGAAGTCCGGGCTCGTGACCGGGGCGGCTGCGGCGGGGCCGCCTGCCCCGGCGGATCCCAGGGCCGAGGCCGCGAGGATCGCCGCGGCGCCCATCGACAACCAGCGCGGAATGCCGCGCCCCGTGCTCTGTGCCATGCGTGGCCCCCCGGCCTGCCCCCGGGGACGTGATCTGAGTGACTTCACCGTGTTCCTCCGGATGTGAGCGATGACCTCGCGTCCGGCTCGGGCCGCTTCAGGGAGCCGAGGACCGGGAGCGTGCGAGGGCGCTGTGAGAGCGCTCTCCCACCTTGGTGGACCCGGGGACACGTGTCAAGGTGCAAATCGGACGATCGCAACGGGCAGGGCCGAGGACCGCATGGACACCGGGTCCGCCCCGTCCCGGCCCCTCGCGGGCCGCGCCGATCTCTCGACGAGTCCGTCCACGTCTCAGCTGCGCCGGGGTGCGAAGGGCAGCAGCGAGTCCGGGCCGGGGCCGATCACCCCGCACGAGGACTCGGGGACCTCGTTCCAGACCCCTGCGAGGTCGCCCAGCGGTTCGGAGACGACCATCCGGGTCTCGTCGGAGACCTCCTTGAGGAACGGCAGCTCGGGGTGCTGGGCGCGCAGGGTGGCCACAGTGCTGCTGAAGAACAGCGAACGGGAGTCGCCCTCGCTGGAGTAGCGGAACGCCCAGACGCTGGTGCCGTCGGTGGTGGCCACGGTCAGCTGGATCGGGTGCTCCACCCCGTGGCGCTCGCCGGTCTCCTCGATGAACCCGACCGCGCGCTCGACGGCGCTGATCGGGTCCTCGCGCAGGCCGAAGGTGAGCGCCAGGTGGAAGAACAGCTCGGAATCCGTGGAGCCCTCGATGAACGGGAACAGCTCGGGAGCCACCGCGAGGGCGAGGTCGCGCTTGACGGTGGGGAACTCGCGGATCGCGCCGTTGTGCATCCACAGCCAGTTCTCGTGGCGGAACGGGTGGCAGTTCGTCTGCTGGATCGCACCGCCCGTGGAGGCGCGCACGTGGGCGAACACCAGCGGCGAGACCAGGTGGCGGGCCAGGTCGGCCAGGTTGCGGTCGTTCCACGCCGGCTCGGTGCTGTGGAACACCCCGGGGGTGTCCCCCACCCCGTACCAGCCGATGCCGAACCCGTCGCCGTTGGTGGTGGTGGCCCCCATGCGCGAGTGCAGGCTCTGGTCGACCAGCGAGTACTTCGGCTTCAGCAGGATCTCCTCCAGTCGGACGGGCGATCCTGAGTACACCAACCACCGGCACATGCGTCCATCTCCCTCCTGCGGTGGGTCCCGGTCAGGGGACCCGGTGTGCGTGCGGGCGGCCTGCCCGCGCGGCTCAGCAGATGCGCGGCAGCTGCTCGGCCAGCGGCAGGTCGACCACCCGGGTGCCGCCGATGCCCGGTGCGGGCCGACCACGACCCCGGGGTGCTCGGCGACGACCGTCGCCGATGACGCACGGCGCCGGCGCCGAGCGGGTGCGCGCGCATGACGGCCAGCGCCCGCTCGGCGTCCTCGCGCGCGCACGAACGCCACGAGCTTGCCCTCGTTGGCGACGTAGCAGCGGGTCGAGGCCGAGGAACCCGCACGCGGCGCGCACGTCGTCGGGCACGGGCACGTCGCGCTCGACGATCGCGACGCCGACGCCGCTGGCGTCGCGCGATCTCGTTGAGGGTGGCCGCGACCCCGCCGCGGGTGGGGTCGCGCAGCATGTGCAGGTCCGGCGCCGGCGCCGAGCAGCGCCGCGACGAGCCGGTGTCAGCGGCGGCGCTGTCGGTGACGATCGTCGGTGCCGAACTCCAGCCCGTCGCGCACGCTCATCACCGCGACGCCGTGCATCGCCGATGGCGCCGCGAGACGCAGCACCACGTCGCCGGGGCGGACCCGGTGCGGGCCCGAGGTCGCACGCCCGTCGGGCACCAGGCCGATGCCGGCGGTGTTGACGTAGACCCCGTCGCCGTGGCCGGAGTCGACCACCTTGGTGTCGCCGGTGACGATCGCGACCCCGGCCGCCCGGGCCGCGGCGCCCATCGTCTGCGGCGATCGACGCCGAGCTCGTCGAGCGGCCATGCCCTCCTCGAGGATCGCACCCGACCGACAGGAACAGCGGCGGGCGCCGCTCATGGCCAGGTCGTTGACGGTGCCGTTGACCGCGAGGTCGCCGATGTTGCCGCCGGGGAAGAACCGCGGGCGCACCACGTAGGAGTCGGTGGTGAACGCCAGCCGCTGGCCGCCGCCCAGGTCGAGCACCGCGGCGTCGCCGAGCTGGGCGAGCACCCCGGCCGGTCGGTGCCGGCGAAGGCGGGCAGGAACAGGTGCTCGACGAGCTCGGCGGACAGCCGCCCGCCGCCGCCGTGGCCCATCACGACGGTGGGGTGGTCGCGCAGCGGGCAGCGGGCAGGACCAGCGCCGGTCGACGTCGCAGCGGGCTCGGCTCATGCGCCGGCCGCCGTGGGCGACGTCCAGCCGGCGGAACTGGTAGTAGGCGGCGCACGCGCCCTCGCTGGAGACCATCGGGCGCGCCGAGCGGCGATGCGCGGCGTGCACGGCGTGCCGAACGCCTCGCACTCGAGCGGCTTGATCAGGCCCTGCAGCACCTCGCCGGAGCGGCAGAGCGCGGACTCCTCGGTGGTGGATGCCCGCCGACGTCGAAGCGCTGCTCGGCGTCGAAGTCGCGCGTACGCCTCGGACAGCCGCCAGCCCGAGGCCGGGATCATGCCGATGCCGCGCCAGGCCCGGTCGCAGGTCGTCGAACACGTCGGCCAGCACCGCCTGGGCCACCGGGTTGCCCTGGGCGCTGACGGCCCGCGGGTAGGCGTTCTCGAGCTCGGCGCGGCCCTCCTCCAGCTGGCGCGACCGTGCGCCGGATCCCCTCGAGCACGTCCAGCGGCTCGAACCCGGTGACCACGATCGGCACCCGGTAGCGCTCCACGAGCGGCTCGTACTCGCGACATCCCCATCACCGTGCACACGTGCCCGGCGGCCAGGAAGCCCTGCACCCGGCACGACGGCGAGTCCATGATCGCGCGCGATCGCCGGCGGCACCAGCACGTGGGAGACCAGCAGGGAGAAGTTGGTCGATGCCCTGGCGGCGGGCCAGCTGGACGGTCATCGCGTTGGCCGGGGCGGTGGTCTCGAAGCCGATCCCGAAGAAGACCACCTGCTTGTCGGGGTTGGCCGCGGCGATCTTCACCGCGTCCAGCGGCGAGTAGACGATGCGCACGTCGCCGCCGGCGCTCTTGACGCGGAACAGGTCGCCGTCGGAGCCCGGCACGCGCAGCATGTCGCCGAACGAGCAGAAGATGACCTCGGGCCGCGCGGCGATCGCCAGGGCCCGGTCGATGGTCTCCAGCGGGGTGACGCAGACCGGGCAGCCGGGGCCGTGGATCAGCTCGATGCCCTCGGGCAGCAGCTGGTCGATGCCGTTGCGGATGATCGTGTGGGTCTGCCCGCCGCAGACCTCCATGATCGCCCAGGGCCGGGTGACGGTGGCGGCGATGTCGTCGAGCAGGCGGCGCGCGAGCTCGGGGTCGCCGAACTCGTCGAGGTACTTCACGCCCGCCCGCGGCTCACGCAGGCTCGGCGAGCCGGGCTCGGGGTTGAACTCCTCGTCGAGCAGGCCCACGCTGCGGAACAGCTCGAGGGTCTCCAGCGCCGACGCCTCGTCGAGCGCTGGTCAGGGCGAAGCCGACGTGCACGATCGTGTAGTCGCCGACGCCGACGTCGGGCACGTAGGCCAGGCAGACCTCCTTGCGCACGCCGCCGAAGTCGACCTTGGCCATGCGGGTGCCCTCGGCCTCCCAGACGCTCTCCACCTTGCCGGGGACTCCCAGGCACATGGCCGCTCCCTCCTCGTCGTGGCGGTCGGTCGGCGTCGGTCCGTCGATCCGTTGTCTGCCTCGGGGGGCCGTCAGTCGTTCGTCGATGGTGCACCGCCCGCGTGCCACGCCGCGGCGACCGCGGCCTGGCCGAGCGCCAGGCCGCCGTCGTTCGGCGGCACCGCGCCGGTGCACGAGCACCTGCAAGCCTGCCCGGCGCAGCGAGCGCTGACAAGCGGTGGAGAGCAGCGCGTTGGCGAACACCCCGCCGGTGAGCCCGACGACGTGCACGCCGTGGCGTCGCGCGATCGTGACGGCGGCCTCGGTGACGGCCTCGGCCAGGGCGAGGTGGAAGCCGAGAGCGGACCGCCCGGTGGGGACCCCGGCGGCGCGGTCGGCCACGGCGCGGGCGATCCACGGGCTGGGGCCGAGGACGAGGGGTCGGGGGCGGGCGGGGTGCGGGTGGGCGGCGGCGGTCGGGGTCGCGGGTCAGGGTCGGGCCCGCCGGGGGCCCGGAGCCGGAACCACCGCGCCGGCCGACGACCAGCCCTCCGCCGGATCCAGCCCGGCATCCTGCGCGGCGGCGGCCAGGGCCTCGAGCTCGATCGCCGCCTGCGCCTCGTAGTCGACCTCGTGGCGCACGCCGAGCAGGCTCGCGACCGCGTCGAAGAGCCGACCCATGCTCGTGGTGGGCGTGCAGTGGGTCCCGGTGCTCGAGCATGCGCGCCAGCAGCGCCACCCTCGGCCGCGTGCAGGCGGCCGCGCTCGCGGTGCCCGCCCAGGGCAGGCCGGCGGCATGCAGGTGGGCCAGCGCGGTCCGGGCGGGATGCCGGATCGCCGCGTCGCCGCCGGGCAGCGCGACCGGGCGCAGGTGCCCGACCCGGGCGACCTGCGCGTAGCTGCCGAGCAGCAGCTCGCCGCCCCAGATGGTGCCGTCGTCGCCGTAGCCGGTGCCGTCGAAGACGAGGCCGAGCACCGGCTCGTCGGACGGCACGCCGTGCTCGGCCAGCAGCGAGGCCAGGTGGGCGTGGTGGTGCTGCACGTCCACGTGCGGCACCCCGCGCGCGGCGGCCTGCTCCGCCGCCCAGCGCCGCGACAGGTACCCGGGGTGCGCGTCGGCGACGACCACCTCCGGCGTCAGCCGCAGGAGCGTCGGCGAGTGTTCCGGCGGTCCGGGCGAGCATGGCCAGCGTCTCCAGGTTCGCGGTGTCGCCGATGTGCTGGCTGAGCCAGGCCCGCCGGCCGGAGGCCAGGCAGAGCGTGGTCTTGAGCTCGCCGCCGACGGCGAGCAGCGGCGGTGCGTCGAGCGGCAGCGCGCACGGGCAGCGGCGCGTACCCGCGGCTGCGCCGCACCGGCTGGGCTGCGCCGGCCACGATCCGCGTCACGGAGTCGTCGCACGCCACGTGGATCGGCCGGTCGTGGTGCAGAACAGCGTCGGCGATGCCCGGCCAGCCGCTGCTCGGCCTCGTCGGGGTCGATGCAGATCGGCTCGTCGGCGAGGTTGCCGCTGGTCATCACCAGCAGGTCCGGGGCGGCCTGCGTCGAAGAGCAGGTGGTGCAGCGGGGGCGTAGGGCAGCATCACGCCGACGGTTCCGGTGCCCGGCGCGACGCTGCGCGCGATGCCGGCGGCGGAGTCGGGCGCGGGTCGGTCGGCGGCGGGCCGGTCCGGGTGGGTCGGTCCGGATCGGCGCGGTCGGCAGCTGCACGGTCTGCACCCGGCCCCGCCTCCCGCGCGGGAGGATGACGATGGGGCGGGCCGGGGACGTCAGCAGGGCCTGCGCGTCCGTCGACGCGGGCCACCCGCCGCGCGGTGGCCAGGTCGGCGACCATCAGCGCGAACGGCTTGTCGCCGCGCTGCTTGCGCGCCCGCAGCCGCGCCACCGCCCCGGCGTTCCCGGCGTCGCAGGCCAGGTGGTAGCCGCCGACCCCCTTGATCGCCACGATGCCGCCGTCGGCGAGCAGGCGCACGCGGCCGCGCGGCGTCGCCTCCGCGGCGCGAGCGCGGCGATCCGGGAGCGCAGCCGCGGGCCGCACCCGGGCAGGCGGTCGGCTGGGCGTGGAAGCGGCGGTCGGCCGGGTCGTCGTACTCCGGCCGCAGGCCGGCGCACAGCGGGAAGCCGGCCATCGTGGTGGTCGGCGCGGTCGTAGGGCAGGCCGGTGACGATCGTGTAGCGCGGGCCGCAGTAGGTGCAGGCGGTGAACGGGTAGCGGTAGCGCCGGTCGGCCGGGTCGCGCACCTCGGCCAGGCAGTCGTCGCGCAGCAGGTCGGGGGCGGTGTCCGGGCGGGATCGAGGCCGACCGGGCCGTCCCCGGCGCCAGTCGGCGAGCTCGGCCGACGATCGACGAAGGCGCGTGCCCGGAGGTCGGTCGTGACGGCCGCGACTCGTCGACCTACCTCGCGGTGGCGACCGCCTCGACGACGGCCAGCGGCGGCGCCTCGCCGGCAGCCGCGCGAGCGAACTGGCCTCGACGGCCTCGGGCGGGCCCTCGACCTCGACGAACACGCCGTCGTCGTCGTTGCCCACGAGGCCGGTCAGCCCCAGCCGGTGGCCAGCGCGTGCACGAACGGCCGGAAGCCGACGCCCTGCACCACGCCGGTGACCCGCACGCCCGTGCGCACGCGATCACCCCGCACGTCGCCCGTCGTCACGGTCAGCCGCCACAGCACCACCCGGTTGTTGCCCGAGTCGGCCACGGCGAGCAGGTCGCCGGCCAGGCTGAGCCCGTACGGCCAGCACAGGCAGTCGTCGGTGACGGCGCTCCCACCGGTTCTCGCCGTTGGCGTCGATGTCCGGCTGCGCCGAGCACGTCGTCGGCGGGCGCGCCGAGCGCCGTCGCGGGGCGCGTCGTGCCACACGCAGGATCCGGTTGTTCGAGGTGTCGGCGACCACCAGCCGGCGGCCGTCGCTGACCAGCCGCGTAGGGGAAGCGCATCCGCGACGCGCCCTGCGGCACGTTCTTGAACTCGCTCGCCGCGGCGAACGACGGCCTGCCCGAGCACCAGGTCGGCCGGCGGCGTCGCCGGCCGGCGGCGGGCGTCCAGCCGAGCACCCGGTGGTCGCCGGCGTCGGCGACCTAGAGCGTCCGCGTCGTCGCCGGCCACGGCGTGCGGCCAGCGGAACGAGGCCGCCGACGTCGCCGCCGCGGTTGTCGTCGCGGCTCGTCGGCGTCGTCCTGGCCGAGCACGACGTCGGCGGGCCGGCCGGCGCCGGGCACCCCGCCCGTGCCAGCCGAGCACCCGCCGGTTGCCGGTGTCGGCCACCCAGAACGTGCCGGCGACCAGCGCCGACCCCGAACGGCCAGTAGAACGACGTCGCAGTCGGCCGGCGCCCGCCGGCGTTGGGCTGCGACGGCCGTCGGCGATCGCGCTGGCCGAGCACGACGCCGCGGCGCGGCGAAGCGGTCGCGGGCCAGCCGTCGCCACACCAGCAGCCGGTGGTGCCAGGCGTCGGCGACCACGAGCGCGCCGTCGACGACCGTCGACCCCGGTGGGCAGGTGCAGTCCCGCGCGCGGGTCGTCGCCGCCCGCCGCCGGGCCCTCGCTGGTGAGGTCGGGCTGGCCGAGCACGACGTCGGCGCGGCGCGCCGTCGTGCGTCGGGCATGGTGTGCCACACCAGCACCCGGTGGTTGCCGGTGTCGGCCACCGACGAGGCGCACGCCGTCGGTCCACACCCCGCGCGGGCCGTAGATCTGGCCCGGGCGTGGGCAGCGCCGGCGGCAGCGCGAGGCCGCCCGGCGAGGCGGCGCCCAGGCGGCGGACGGCGTCGGCCGCGGCGCCGCGGCGGGCCAGGTCGTCACGCCGGCGGACCCACGCGCAGCGACGTCAGCGGCACGAACGCGCCGCCGCCGGCTCCGCTGCGACCTCCTCGACGGCGCGCCAGGCCGGGCACCCGCGGGCGGATCGCGCCCACGACCTCCTCGCGCTCCGGCGCTGACGGCGCGTGCACCCGCCGCCGAAGCGCACGTAGCGCGACGTCGCCGTCGACCCGGTACGACCTCCAGCTCGATGCAGCTGGCCACCAGGTACGGGCCGCAGCTGGTCGACGACGCGCAGCACGTCCAGCGGTGCGGTCGGCGCGCACGATGCCGTGCGAGACGAGCAGCGCCATCACCTCGGGCTGGTCGACGGCGTCGATAGAGCAGCTCGTCGCCGCGCGGGTCGTCGCGCAGCAGCTGCACGAGGCTCGACCAGGCCGGCGCGGTTGAACTCGGTGATGGCGCTCGACCGTCTCGTCGAGCAGCGCGCGGGTCTCCGCCGGCTGGTGCTCCACGCGGTCGCGCAGCTCGTCGACCCGCGCGGCGAGGTCGGCGAAGTCCCCGGGAGTCGGCCGCGGCCCCCCGCCCCGGCTCCGGCACGTCCCCGGATGCCGGAGCAGGCTCGGACATGGGCCCGAGCCTGCGGCGGCGGTGTGGTCGTGGCCTGGGTGGCGGGCTGCGCGGTCATGGGTGGCCTTCCGGGTCAGGAGAAGATCTGCTGCAGCTCCAGGGCTGCAGGGGCGAGCCGGCGAGCACCTCGGCGAACGCCGCGCGGGCCAGCCGGGCCAGCACCTCGGGCACCGGACCACCGGGGTCGGGCGGCAGGACGCGCCGCTCGAGGGCCTCGAGCACGAAGCAGGCGCCGGCCGGGTTGTCGAGCAGGTGCTCGGCGAAGAACGCGGTCACGAAGGCTCGAGGCACACCGCCCTCGCCCTCCGGGTCGTCGCGCAGCGCGGCGAGCGGCGGGCTCCGGGCCGCCGCACCGGTGCACGACGCGCTCGGCGAAGTTGGCAGTGGCGTCGCCGCAGCAGCAGGTCGAAGTGCTGGCGGAGGAAGTGCTCCATCAGCGCGCCTCCTCGTGGGCCGGTCGCGGGAGCCGGGCGGCGGGGCGGGCGCTCGCCGGCGGGCGGGCGCGCGATCGACGCTCGGCCTCGACCAGCACGAGGCGTCGAGCACCTCGGCCACGCCGGCCTCGGTCGCCGCGCCCGGACGCGAACAGCGCCGCCGCACGGTCGAGCCGCTCGCGGGCGTCGGCGAACACCCCGAGGTGGCCGAGCGCGTTGCCCTGGTTGGCCAGCAGCCGGGCGCGGCCGAGCGGGTCGACGGGAGGGTCGCGGTAGGCCAGCAGCTCCTCGTAGAGCTGCACGGCCTCGTCGAGGTTGTCTGCCTGGTGCACGCTGGGCAGGTACTGCAGCGCGTTGGCGAGGTTCAGCTGCGCGCTGGCCCAGGCCGCCGGGTGGGTCTCGGGGTGAAGACGCGCAGCGCCGCCCGCAGCGCCTCACGGCGACGCCCACGCGGATCCGGTCGCCCTGTCGGCCCATCGGCATGCTGAGGTAGGCCAGCGCGAGGTGCTGGTTGCAGATGGCGAACAGCTCGGGGTGGGACTCCTCGCGGAAGGTGCGCGGCCTCAGGTCAGGTCGTCCACCACGGCGAGCAGGCCGGCCCGGTCGGTCGCCAGCGAGGTCCTGGCGGGCCAGGCCGCGCATCACGGCAGGTCGGCGCGCACCTCCTCGGGTCGGCGGTCATCGGCAGGCACCGCAGCGCCTCGTCGGCCTCGCGCACGGCCCCGGCCAGTCGCCGAGCCGTGCGCAGCAGCTCCACCCGGGTCGGCCGCAGCGAGGCGGCCAGCAGCGGGCTGCCGGCCGCCCCGCCGCGGCCACGGCCGCGGCGAGCTGGGTGACCGCGGCAGCCGAGGTCGCCGCGCTCGAGGGCGGCGGACGGCACGGGCGCTGTGCACGACGGCGGCCACCTCGCCGGTCGTCGGAGCCCGTCGCGGACGGCGGCTCGTCGAGCGCCCCGACGCTGAAGCGGCCGAGGTCCACGAGCGCGCGCAGGGTTCCGGTGCTCGCCCCGGCGAGCGCCGACCAGTCGTCGTCGCCGCCGAGCAGGACGGCGCGGTTGTACGCGGGGCGACGTCGTCGCGCTCCACGAGGCGGCGGCCCCCTCGCGTCGCCTCGAGGGCGCGGGCGACGAAGTCCAGCCGGCCGGCCACGACTCGGGCACGGGCCACGAACCAGGGCCGCGGCCACCGCCTCGGCCTCGGGCACGTCGGGCAGGAGCAGCATGCCGGCCGGCCACGGCAGGACGCCGAGCGGCTGCGGGCTGCGGCCCGGGGAGCACTGCCCACGTCGGGGGGCTCTGTGCGGTGGGGTCACGGCTCGATCCGTCGGGCTCGGCCGGGGAGCCTGCCCGCGGCCGGGATGGCGCGGGTCGCGTTGCGCTCGATGATCCGCGCGGCCTGCGCGGCGCGGCGCTCGTCGGGGTAGTCGCCGACACGGCGGCGCACCGCGCCCGAGGCGAGCATCACGTCGAGCAGCACCACCCAGCGGTCCGTCCTCGACCACGACTCGCGCGTGGACGGCGAACGCCTCCTCGACGGGCGGGGCAGCGCGGGGTCGGGCCGGTCGGGGTCGGGGGGCCGGGGTCGGGCGGGCCGGGGTCGGCAGAGCCGTCTCGCCCCAGCCGGGAGCACCCCGCCCGTGGTCGTCCTGCCGGTGTGGTCGTCCTGCCCGTGGTCGTCCTGCCGTGAGTCGTCCTGCCGTGGCCGTCTACCGCACGGGGCCCGGACGCGTCACCCGGCGGGCTCATCCGGGGCTCCCGGATCCGGCCGCGATCGCCTCGGCCACCCGCTCCAGCGCGGCCTCGACCACCGGCGACAACGGCGCCCCGGCTTCGAACGGATGCACCCTCGACGAGCCACACCTCGACGTCGTGCGGGTACTCGTCCTTGAGCAGCCACTGCGCGAACCCGAGCGCCTGGTCCCAGCGGAACCGGTGCAGGTTGCCCTGGGGTGGCTCGAGGTCGACGAGCTCCTCGCCCGGCACGTGGTGCACGGTGCCCGGCTCCACGCCGACCCGCGAGGCGTCGACGACGACGACCCGCCGTCGCCCCGCGCATGGCGAAGGCGACGTCCATGCCGGCGGTGCCGCCGTCGACGAGTCGCACGCCCGCCGGCAGGTCCGCGCTCGGCGAGCATGCGCACGAGCACCGGACCGGCGGCGTCGTCGCCGCGGATGCAGGTTGCCGCAGCCCACGACGAGGATGTCGGTGGGCGGGGGCGTGAGCCCCGCTCACCGACATCGACGAGGTCGGCGACGTCCTCGGTCACGTCGGGCAGCTCAGCCCATCCCCATCCGGAACTGGGCCGAGCTGCTTGCCGGTCTTGCCGTCGTAGGCGTGCACGGTGCACACCAGGCAGGAGTCGTACGAGTGGGCCACCTGAGCGAGCTCGACCGGGTCGTCGGGGTTCTGCGATCGGGCGTGCCGATGAACGCCTTCTCCATCGGGCCGACGCGCCTGATGCCGTCGCGCGGGCCGATGTTCCAGGCGGTGGGGGTGATCACCTGGTAGTTGGCGATCTTGCCGTTCTCGAGCACGATCCAGTCCGAGAGCGCACCGCGCGCGGCCTCGGTGGAGCCGAAGCCCTTGCCCGAGGCGGGCTCGGTCGGCTTGGCGTAGAAGTCCTCGTGCAGGTCGAGCTCGTCGCAGCCAGCGCTGCACGAGCTTGTAGTACTTCGGCGGCCTCGTGCACCCGGGCGAGGACGCGGCGTCAGCACGCTCGGGCCGATGCTCGTCGATCGACGTTCTTGATCAGCGGGTCGTCGTCCTGGTGCGCGGCGGCGTCCGGGCGCGCGGCCATCATCTGCCGGGCGAGCGGGCCGACCTCCAGCGGCACGAAGCCCAGGTCGGGCACGTCGTAGCGCGGGGACTTGGCCCAGGTGTACTTGCCCTGCTTGCGGCCCTCCTCGGGGTCGATCGGGTCGGTGACGCCGTCCCACGGGTGCCGCGAGCCGGTGCCCCGGTAGAACGAGTGGGTGATGTCCTCGGTGACGCGCGCCTGGTCGAAGTCGTAGCACTGCCCGCCGGCGTAGATGCCCGAGCGCAACTGCAGCGCCGCGTTGCGGCCCTCGACGGTGGGGTGCGTGTAGAGGTCGGGGTCGAGGTACGTGCCGGTGGCCAGGTAGTTGCCGTAGCCCTGGCCGTAGGTGTCCAGGCCGATCTCCATGGCGTACCGGATGAAGAACGCGCAGTCGCTGTTGCGCTGCGACTCGTTCTCCTCCATCCAGGCCAGCGATGTCCGACCAGGTCTTGTTCTCCAGCCAGCGGTCGACCGAGCAGCCGAGCCACTGCTTCTCGAGCCACTCGCTTCTTCCAGTTGTCCAGGATCGCGATCGAGCGGGTGACGTCCGACAGGGTCGGGCGCGCTCATCACCCCGCCCGGGATCATGAACGACGAGTGCGGCCACTGGCCGCCGAAGATCGCGTAGATCTCGACCGGCAGCGCGGAGAGGGTGACCCCGCGCTGGTAGCGCGTGCCCACGTACGGCGCGAACCGGCGCGCGGCCTCCTCGTAGGAGGGGGCGCCGGCGTACTGCGCGGCGGTCAGGTCCGGGCCCATGATCGCGTAGAACCAGCGCGGGATGCTCTGCAGCGTCTCGCAGGCCTGCGCGATGTTGCGCACCCGGGTGGCGTTCGGCGGCACGTAGGTGCCCCACGCGGTGTCGAGCGCGTAGCAGGCCTTGTACAGGTGGCTGCCGCCGCAGATCCCGCAGATGCGCGGGGTCATGATCAGCCCGGCCTGCGGGTCCTTGCCGCGCAGGATGATCTCGAAGCCGCGGAACATCGCGGCCTCGGTCCAGGCGTCGGTGACGACACCGTCGGTGATGGTGACCCGCACGTCGAGGTCGCCCTCGACCTGCCCGAGCGGGCTGACGTTGAGGTCCATCGTGGTCATGTGCTTCTCCTGTGCGTGCGCGGCTCGGGTCGGGGGTGGGGTGGGCTCCGGTGCGGTGGGCTCGGGGCGCGGGTCGGGGGCCCCGTCAGACGACGAACATGTCCTCCTTGGACCACTTCGGTGCCACGGCGCGCGACAGCCCCGGCCAGCGCCATGTAGCGAGCCCGGTCCATGCCCGCCGGCTCGTCCTTGGGGATCACCCCGGCGACCTTCTGGGTCTTGAAGACGGTGCCCAGCTCGAGGTCGCCGTGCGGGTAGCCGGGCTCGGTGCAGCCGGTGCAGGGGTGCCCGCGCGGGTCTTGGACGACTGCCGGTTCCACAGGATGCGGTTGCACGGCGAGTGGGTCATCGGGCCCGCGGCAGCCGAACTCGTAGAACAGGCAGCCGGTGCGCATGCCCTGGCCGAAGCTCGGCGGGTCCTGCTTGTAGGTGAAGAACTGCACGCGGGTGCAGCCGGTCTGGGTGAACGAGGTGAAGAAGGTGCTCGGCCGCTGCAGCTCGTCGAGGGCGAGGTCGCCGGCGCGGCCGGAGGCCAGGGCGACGATCACCTGGCGTGATCCAGTCCGGGTGCGCCGGGCAGCCCGGGATGTTGATGACCGGCAGGCCCAGTCTGGCTGGTGAAGTCGGGGCCGAGGTAGCCGCCCGCGCTTGCCGCCGCGGTCGAACTGCAGGCCGCGGCTGTCGGACGGGTTCGGGGGCACGGCCGGCAGCCCGCCCCACGTGGCGCAGTCGCCGATCGCCACGACGATGCCGGCCTTGGGCGCGATGTCGTCGACCCAGTCCTTCATCGGCCGGCCGGCGAACATGTCGTAGCGGCCGGTGCCGTTCGGGACCCTCGATCACGGTGCCCTCGTAGACGAAGATGTCGATCTCCTTCTCGCCCCGGGCGTACTGCCAGAAGATGTCCTGGGCTGCCTTGCCGATCTCCATGGACAGGGTGGGGTGGTAGACGATCTCGAGGCCGAAGTCGACGATGAGGTCGACGACCGAGGGCTCGGCGGCGTTGATGAACGACATGGTGTTGCCGCTGCAGGCGCCGCCTTGGAACCAGAGCACTGATGTCACGGTGCCTCCTGCAATCGGGATCGGTCAGGTCGAGGTCGAGGGCCGACCCCGGTGGGGTCGAGCAGGATGTCGAGCAGCTCGTCGACGCCGTCGCCGGTGCGCGCCGAGGTCTCGAGCACGAGCGCGTCGGGGTTCACCGAGGCGATCGCGGCCAGCGTCGCCGTCGCGCTCCCACTCGACGGCCTCGGCGATGTCGGTCTTGGTGATCACGACGACGTCGGCGGAGTGGAAGATCTGCGGGTACTTCAGCGGCTTGTCCTCGCCCTCGGTGACGCTGAGCAGCGCCACGCGGGTGTCCTCGCCGAGGTCGTAGCCGGCGGGGCAGACCAGGTTGCCGACGTTCTCGATGACCAGCAGGTCGAGCGCGTCGAGGTCCCAGCCCTCGAGGTGGGCGCTGACCATGTCGGCCTCGAGGTGGCACATGCCGTCGGTGACGATCTGGCGGGTGGCCGCCCCGGAGCGGGCCAGCCGCCGGGCGTCGTTGTCGGTGGCGCAGTCGCCCACGAGGGCGGCGGCGGACATGCCCCGCTCGACGGCCAGGCGCGAGCACCGCCTCGAGCAGGGCGGTCTTGCCGGTGCCGGGGCTGGAGACCCAGTTGCTCACGGGCAGGCCCGCGGCGGCGAAGCGCGCACGCAGGCCCTCGGCGAGAAGATCGTTGCCGGCCAGGACCCCGCCCCGGATCCGCGCGAGGGCCGCGTCGGCGCCGGACGCGAGGCGGGTCGTGTCGTTTGGGCCGGCGGGGTCGGCCGTGTCGGCGGGGCCGGCCAGGGGGTCGGCGTCGCCGGGGTCCGTCGCTGTCGCCTCCCCCGCGAAGGTGACGTCGAGGATCTCCAACTCCTGGCCGCCGACCACGTTCCCGCACGGCTCGGCGCACGTCGGGCACCGGAAGTCCCGCGCATCGACCAGCTGGCCGCGGCCGCACGCCGAGCACTCGACGACGATCGGCGCACGCTCGATCACCAGCGTCGAGCCGGCCAGCGCGGTGCCCTCCACGGCCACCTCGTAGGCGAACTGCAGCGCGCTCGGGCACCACGGTGGACAGCTCACCGACACGCAGGCGCACCTGCTCCACCGCCGTGGCGCCAGGCGGCAGCGCGCCGAGCACCGTGGAGACCACGGCGTGGGCGATGGACAGCTCGTGCATCGCTCAGCCCTGGCGCTGCCGGGAGCCGAACACGCGGGCGAAGGCGAACAGGAAGGCCAGGGCCTCCTGGACGTCGGGGTCGCGCAGCTGGCGCACGATCGAGATCGGCCCACCGACCTCGATGGCCCGCCCGCGGGTCTGCTTGTCGGCCTCGAGCGCCGCGCTGCCGGCCTTGCCGATCACGTCGACGATCTCCGGCTGCAGGATCGGCGAGTCCAGGATCCCCTGGATGGTGTCCTTGCGCGCCGAGAGGGCGGTGAGCAGCGGGAGCAGGTCGCGCAGGTCCTCGGCCGCGGTGCTCAGCTCGGCCTGGCCGGCCTCGGTGCGCATCTGGCTGACGATGCCGTTGATGTTGTCGCTGATCTCCGGGCCCCGCTGCAGCAGGGCGGTCGACATGGACGCGATCACCGCCAGGGTGGGAGCGTTCGCCGCGATCACGGCCAGCGACTGGCGGATCTCGGGGTCCGCGAGCATGGCGGCCAGGGCATCGGTGTCCGTCGGGACCTCGGGCGACGTCGTCACGGTCGGGACCTCCTCGCGCCGCCGGCGACCGCGGCGGTGGCGTCACGATGGCACGCGGGAGCGGCAGGTCGCAGGCCGGCAGGAGGTCGCGCCCGGCTGATTCGACGAACGGCATCCGACCGCGACGAACGGCCCCGGCCCGGTACGCCGGGATCGCGGGCACAGAGGCGTTCAGAGGTCGGTCGACGGTTCCGGCACCGCGGGCGCGGAGCCTGTGGGCGCCGACGGGGCGTCACCCGGTTGGCCTCCCTGCCGCCGACGGTGGGCCAGGCGCCGCATCACGAAGACCGCCATGGCCGCCCCGATGGCCAGGTAGATCAGGTCGTTGGCCAGGTCGATGTGCTCCTCGATCACCGCGTACTGGGTGCCCAGGAGCATGCCTCCCCCGATCAGCAGCGCATTCCAGATCGCCGACCCGATCGCGGTCAGCACCACGAAGCGCCCCAACGGCATCCCCGCCGCACCCGCCGGCAGCGACACGAGGCTGCGCACCCCGGGGATCAGCCGCCCGACGAGCACGGCGGCCTCCCCCCGGCGCTCGAACCACGCGTCGGCGCGGTCGACGTCATCGACCTCGACCAGCGGCACCGCGAGCAGCACCCGGCGGGTGCGCTGCTCCCCGAACGCACGGCCGGCGCCGTAGAGGATCAGCGCACCGAGCACCGATCCGAGGGTGGCGAACAGGAAGGTCAGCGGCCCGTTGAGGTCGCCGAGGTAGACCAGGGCACCCGCGGCGGGCAGGACCACCTCGCTGGGGATCGGGGGGATCACCGATTCGAGCATCACCAGGAGCCCCACGCCGACCTCGCCCAGGGAGTCGATCGTGCGCATCACCCACCCGATCAGGCCGTCGCTCTGGGTGGGGTCGGCGGTCACTGAGGCAAGCACCGGACCAGCCTGCCATCGCGGGGCCGCACGTGCCTCACGCGAGCCCCCGCCCGTCAGTCGAAGGCGCGCAGCCGGCGGGCGGCCTCGGCCAGTGAGCCGGTCAGCGACGGGTACACGGTGAACGTGGCCGCCACCTCGTCGACGGTCATCCGCTGCTCGACCGCCAGCGCCAGGCCGAAGATCAGCTCGGAGGCGTTCGGGGCCACCACCACCCCACCGATCACGATCCGGGTGCCGCGCCGGCAGATCACCTTGACGAAGCCCTCGGTGATCCCCTGCATCTTGGCCCGGGCGTTGGTGGCCAGCGGCAGGGTGACCACCTCGGCGGTGACCCGGCCGGCATCGACGTCGGCCTGCGTGTAGCCGACGGTGGCGATCTCCGGGTCGGTGAACACGTTCGAGCTCACGGTCCGCACGTCCAGGGGGGCCACCGCACCGCCGAGGGCGTGCCACATGGCAATCCGGCCCTGCATCGCAGCCACGGAGGCCAGCAGCAGCACGCCCGTGCAGTCGCCAGCCGCGTACACGCCGCGCGCCGAGGTCCGCGAGACCCGGTCCACCTCGATGTGGCCGGAGGCCGAGGTCCGCACCCCGGCAGCCGCCAGGCCCAGCTCCTCGGTGTTGGGCACCGACCCGACCGCCATGAGGCAGTGCGTGCCCTCGACACTGCGCCCGTCGGCCAACGTGACCCTGACGCCGTCGGCGGTGCGGCGCGCGGCGGTGGCCCGGCTGCGCCGGAGCACCGTCATCCCGCGCCGCTCGAAGACGTCCTCGAGCACGGCTGCGGCGTCCGGGTCCTCCCCGGGCAGCACGTGGTCACGGCTGGAGACGAGCACGACGTCGGAGCCCAGTGCCTCGTAGGCGCACGCGAACTCCGCCCCGGTCACCCCGGAGCCGACGACCACCAGCCGCTCGGGCGTGTGGTCGAGGTCGTACACCTGCTCCCAGGTCAGGATCCGCTCGCCGTCCGGGGCGGCGGTGACCAGCACCCGCGGCCGGGCGCCGGTGGCCAGCAGGATGGCGTCGGCGGTGACCCTCTCGGTGTGCCCGTCGGCCAGCTCGGCGACGACCGCGCCCGGACCGTCGAGGCGCCCACGGCCGCGCAGCAGGCGCACGCCCTCTCGAGCGCATCGCTCGGCCGTGTCCTGGCTCTGCGAGGCCGCCAGGGCGCGGATGCGCGCGTTCACCGCCTCCAGGTCCACGCCCAGCGCCTCGGCGGCTCCGGTGATGCCCAGCGCCCCGCTGTCGCGGACCTGCGTGGCGGTCTCGGCCACGGCCAGCAGGGCCTTGCTCGGCACGCAGTCGGTGAGCACCGCGGAGCCGCCGATGCCGTCGGAGTCGACGAGCGTGACCTCGGCGCCCATCTGGGCGGCCACCAGCGCCGCCTCGTACCCGCCCGGACCTCCGCCGACGATCGCCACCCGACTCATGGGCCGATCATCGCCCATGAGTCGGGTCGCCGGCCTCAGGAGACGCCGAGCCGTGGTGCAGGGCGCACGCCACGCGGCGACGCCGAGGGAGGCTCACTGTGACCCGATGCCCCATGATCGGTGTGGGGGTGCGGCTGCCCGAAGGCCCGCAACCGCACGGATGATGCGCACAGCCCGGCGTCTTCCGCCCTCTGCCGCCCAGCAACTACCCTGTGCGCGTGGTCCTCTACGCGGCGTACGGATCGAACTTGGATCCCCGGCAGATGCTGGAGAGGGCACCCCACTCACCGGTGTTCGGGCCCGGCTGGCTGCGCGACTGGCGCCTGACGTTCGGCGGCGAGAACCTCGGCTGGGAGGGCGCGCTGGCCACGGTGGTCGAGTCCCCCGGCGACACGGTGTTCGTCATGCTCTACGACGTGGCGCCCGAGGACGAGCCCCTGCTGGACCGCTGGGAGGGCTCGGACCTCGACATCCACCGCAAGATCCACGTCCGGGTCGCCACCCTCGACGGCGAGGAGATGGCCTGGCTGTACGTGGTGGACGCCTACGAGGGAGGCCTGCCCTCCGCGCGCTACCTCGGGATCATCACCGAGGCCGCGCGGGCAGCCGGGGCGCCCGACGACTACGTCGCCGCGCTGATGCGCCACCCCTGCCAGTAGCCGACCCGAGAGGCCGCCGGCCGCCCGCCGCCCTAGCGCGAGCGGCCGGCCCACCGCCAGCGGGCACCCTGCGCACCGTGTGCCGCAGCTCGTCGGGCCTCCTCGATGCGCACCGTGCGAGCCCGGTCCACGCTCGCCACGGGCAGCGGCGCCCAGCCCTGCGCCACGCCCAGCGCACGCTCGAGCAGCAGGTCGGCCAACTCGGGGTTCAGCGCGAGCACCGGGCCGTGCAGCCGGGTGGCCACCACCGGACCGTCAACGGCTCCGTCGGCGGCCGGGACGCCACGGTCACCCGAGCCCACCTCGAGCACCGCCAGGGCCGGCACACCGGGGTCGCGGTGCGTGGCCACGTCGTGGGACTCCCAGCCGACCATCGCCGGCAGCCCGAGCCCGGCCGCGGGCCTGGTGACGACCGTGCCGATCACCTGCCGCGCCGGCCGGGACTCCACGGCGAGCAGGCCCAGGCCCGCCCGGGGCCGGCCGTCCGGGGCGACCCAGGCTCGACTCAGCGCGTCCAGGCCCGCATCGACGGCGAACACGACCCGCGATCCGCCACGCATACGGTCGGCGAACCCGCAGACCGTGAGCAGCTCGACCAGTGCCCCCACCCCGGCCCGGCCGGTGCCCCCGAGCAGGTAGAGGTCGGCCTCCACGAGGTCGTCGGGGCGGTTCACCGTGACCGCCTGCGCCTCGATCCCCCGGGCTGCCGCGCGCCGCAGCAGGGCGGCGCTGTTGGCCTCGTCACCGGCTGCGGCAGTGGCCAGCGGGAAGAGCGTGGCGATCCGCAGGGCGCTCACGGGGCCACCGTGCGCAGCTGTCGGCTCAGTCGGCGGAACGCCGGGTAGTTGCACGCCACCAGGACCTCACCCTCGGGCTGGGCGCCGATCGCGGCCAGCGCGTCGGGCACCTCGTCGTGGGGCACCCGCCAGGCGTCGAGCAGGGCGGCCACGTCGGCCGACCGACCGCCGGTGATCGTGATCCGCCGGCCGGCAAGGCGACCGAACGGCGCCTCCCACATGGTCGTGGTGTCCTTGGGCCCGAACGGGTCCACGGCCAGCACGAGGGGCACCTGCGTGCTCGCGGCCAGGTCGATCGCCTCCGCCCACCCCGCCGGGTTCTTCAGCATGAGCAGCCTGGCCCGGCGCCCGCCGACGGGGAACGGGACGTAGCGCCCGTCGACGTCGGTCACGGCCGCGATCCGCCCGGCGGCGGCGCCGAGCTCGACTCCCATCGCGTCGGCGGCGGCCAGTGCGAAGGCCCCGCCGATGGGACCGGTCCGCCCGGGCACGGTGACACGCAGCGTGACGGTTCCGCCGGGGTGCGCCACCTGCCAGCCGGAGGCGGAGTCCCCACCGGCCACGAACCAGGCGGGCTCCGGGCGCGCCCGCCGGCAGCCGGTGCAGTGCCAGCCGGCGTCGTCCCACGTGTGCGGGGCCCCGCAGGCCGGGCACAGGGCGGCGTCGTCGCGCCAGTGCAGCCCTCCGGCGACCGGCACGAGCCGGGCCGCGCCCTCGAAGGCCCACACGCTCAGCGGGTCGTCGGCGTTGACCAGCACGCTGGTCCCGGGCGACAGCCCGGCGGCGACCTGTCGCCAGTGGGTCAGCGTGGCCGCCAGCGACACACCACGCGTGTACTCACGGAACGCGTTGAGCACGACCAGGGCCTGGGGTCCGGTGGACTCCACCACCGTGCGCAGGTAGACCTCGTCGACCTCGAGGGCGGCCATTCTGCTGGCCCTATCGCCCGCGAGGGTGGTGACGATCCCGTCGGGCATGTTCGCCCCGGTCGCGTTGGTGACGACGGCGCCCGGTCCCCCGAGCGCGGCGGCGACCAGCGCGGTGACCGTGCTCTTGCCGTTGGTCCCGGTCACCAGCACGCTGCGCCGGCCCCGGGCCACTGCGCCGAGCACGCCCGGGTCCACCTGCATCGCCAGCCGCCCGGCGATGATCGTGCCCGACCCCCGGCCCAGGACCTGCGACAGCGCCGCGGCCCCGCGTCCGGCCGCCAGGGCCGTGCGCGCGCGCATCGCGATGCCAGTGCGGTCCACACGCCCTCCCGAATCCTGTCCGAGGCATCCGCGCCGGCGCGCCGGGCCCCGCGCCCCGGAACGCCGAGGGCACCGGCCCGTCGGCGGCTGGCGAACACCGTTTCCGCACGGCACGGTACCGTGCCGTGGTCAGGCGGCGGGCCCCTGCGCGGCCGCGCACCCACGCTCCGTGCTCACGCCCGCGCGGCGTAACCGTTACAGCAGCGCCGGCCCGGAGCACGGCCACGTGTGGTCGCCGGGGGGCGCGCATCATGCACACCCGAGGAGGAACCGTGCGGGCACGCGAGGTGGGCATCGAGATCGGCGTCGGCGAGCCCGGCGAGCACAACGCGATCACCGACGTGGCCGGCGTGCGCGTGGGCTACAGCACCCTGGTGGCCGGCGACGGCGACCTCGTCGTCGGTCGTGGCCCCGTGCGCACCGGGGTGACGGTGGTCCTGCCCCACGGCGGGCGGCCCTCCACCGAGCCCGTGTTCGCCGGCTACCACCGCCTCAACGGGTTCGGCGAGCTGACGGGCCTGGAGTGGCTGCACGAGTCGGGCATGCTCACCAGCCCGATCGCGCTGACGAACACCAACAGCGTCGGCACCGTCCGCGACTCGGTGATCGCCCGTGAGGTGGCCCTGCCCGGCCGGCTGCCGATCATGCTGCCGGTGGTCGGCGAGACCTGGGACGGGATCCTCAACGACATCGGCGGCCAGCACGTGCGCCGCGAGCACGTGGACGCCGCTTTCGATGATGCGCGCGGCGGCCCCCTGGCCGAGGGCAACGTCGGCGGCGGCACCGGCCTGCAGTGCTACGGGTTCAAGGGCGGCACCGGGACGGCCTCTCGGCTGGTCAGCCTGGGGGGGCAGGCCTACACCGTGGGCGTGCTGGTGCAGGCCAACCACGGCGACCGCCGGCACTTCGAGGTCAACGGGGTCCCGGTCGGCCAGCTCCTGGGCTGGCGCGAGGTGCCGATCCCGCGCATGTCGCAGATCACCGCGGTGCCGCCGGGCACCGGATCCGTGCTCGCGGTGGTGGCCACCGACGCCCCGATGCTGCCCCACCAGCTCAACCGGCTGGCCCAGCGGGCCGGCCTGGGCATCGCGAAGTTCGGGGCCCGCGGGGACAACTACTCCGGCGACCTGATGATCGCCTTCTCCACGGCCGCCCACGGCCTGCCCGACCAGGGTCCGGGCGCACGCACCGACCTGGCACTGCCGGTGCAGATGATGGCCCTGCCGTATGTCGACGCCATGTTCGCGGCGGTGATCGAGGCCACGGCCGAGGCCATCCTCAACGCGATGCTGCAGGCCGAGACCATGGTCGGCCGCGATGGGCTGATCCTGCGCGGGCTCAACGGCGAGCAACTCGGGCACATCCTCGACCAGTACGGCCGCCGCCGGTTCTCCGTGCGCTGAGGGCCTCAGCCGGTGGTCGCCGCCGGGTCGCCCCCGGTCCGGTCCTGGGCGGGCCGGTCCGGGGCGGGCCGGACTCCGGCGACCGGTCGCCGGCCGGTGAGCCCAGCAGCAGGGCAGCGGAGGCCGCCAGGCGCTCCTCGAGGTCGGCAACCCGGCCCGAGAGCTCGGCCAGCGCCGCGGAGGGCACCTCTCCGGCCACCGCCCCGGGCACGCCCGCCGGGGCCCCAGCCCCGGCGCCTGCCCCAGCCGGGGTCGGCCGCCGGCCCCGCACGAACTTCAACCAGCCGAGCCCCAGCGAGACGGCCAGCGCCGCGAGCAGCACCACGAACCGGGTCACCGAGTTGCCCGAGGCCAGGCCCCACCCGACCCCGTACAGCATCGTGAACAGCCCGCCGAGCAGGATCCCGTTGCTGAGCACCGCCAGGGTCGCGCCCAGGGCCAGCGACACCGCCATGAGCACCGTCGCGATCACGATCAGGATCACGCTGGTGCTCTGCCGCCAGGCCTCACCGCGCTGCTGGCTCTCCTGCTGCAGGGCCGTGGTCTGCGTGTCGATCGCCGCGATCCGCGCACGCTCGGCCGCCGTCAGCTGCTCCGGGGTTCGGCACTGGCCCAGGGTCGACTTCGGGCACTCGATCTGCGAGCGCTCGGCGCTGAGCTCGTTGACGCGCTCGTCGTTGCCCTCGCTCGGGTTGGGATGGAAGGTGTAGACCCCCACGCCCACGACGGCGGTGATCATCAGGCCTAGGAATACTGCGAAGATCGCCTGCAGCACGCCCCGGCCGATGTCCGGAGTCTCACCTCGTGCGTCCATGACCGCCTCCTCGTCCCTCGGGAACCGCCCCGACGACCGTAATCCCCCGGCTGCGGGCCGTCCCGCGGACACGCCCTCAGCGCGTGAGCCGGGCCCGCACCTCCTGCGCCACCGCGCCCAGCTGCGCCGCCGCGACCGCGCGGGCTGCGGCGACCCCCTGCTCCCCCACGGGGGCCTGCACCTCGAGGTAGGCCTTGATCTTCGGCTCTGTCCCGCTGGGGCGCACGATCACCCGCGCCCCACTCACCCCCGGGGCACCGCCGAGCAGGTAGCGCAGGCCGTCAGTCGGCGGCAGGTCGGCCGAGCCCCGCTCCAGGTCATCGGCCCGCTCCACCGCCAGCCCACCGAAGCCGGTCGGCGGCTCGGCACGCAGGTCGGCCATGAGCGCCGGGATCTGGGCCAGGTCGGTGAACCGCAGCGAGACCTGGCTGGTCGCGTGCACGCCGTGCCGGGCCGCGAGGTCGTCGAGGACGTCCTGCAGCCCACGGCCCTCGGCCTTCGTCGCGGCGGCGAGCTCGGCCACGAGCAGGCCCGCCGAGATCCCGTCCTTGTCGCGGACCGCGCGCGGGTCCACGCAGTAGCCCAGGGCCTCCTCGTAGCCGAAGGCGAGGTCGTCGGCGGCCCGCGAGATCCACTTGAACCCGGTCAGGGTCTCCCGGAAGCCCAGGCCCGCGTCGCGGGCGATCGCCCCGAGCAGCTGCGAGCTGACGATCGAGTTCGCGAACGTGCCCGTCACCGGCCGTCCGGCCCGCCGGCCGCGCTCCAGGATCCACCACCCGAGCAGCGCGCCGACCTCGTCCCCGGTCAGCATCCGGAACCCGGACTCGGTCGGGATGGCCACCGCGCACCGGTCGGCGTCCGGGTCATTGGCCAGCACGAGGTCCACGCCCGCCCCGCCGGCGAGGTCCAGGGCGAGGTCCATGGCCCCGGGCTCCTCCGGGTTCGGGAAGGAGACCGTCGGGAAGTCCGGGTCGGGCGCGTCCTGGGCGGCCACCGCCAACGGTGCCGGGAAGCCGGAGCCGGTCAGCGCCGCGCGCATCAGCGCCGAGCCGACGCCGTGCATCGCGGTGTAGGCCACCGCCAGCTCGCGGGGGCCGCCGGGCAGCGGCAGGGCGCACACCCGGGCCAGGTAGGTGTCGACCACCGCCTCGTCGAGGACCTCGAAGTCGGTGCTGCGCGCGATAGCGGCCATCGGCCCGACGGCCGCGATGCACGCGGCGATCTCGGCGTCGGCCGGAGGCACGATCTGGGCGCCGTCGCCGAGGTACACCTTGTAGCCGTTGTCCTGCGGCGGGTTGTGGGAGGCGGTCACCACGACGCCCGCCGAGGCCCCGTGGGTCAGGATCGCCCCGGCCAGCACCGGCGTCGGCAGCGGCCGCGGGCACACCCGGGCGGCGAACCCGGCACCGGCCATGATCTCGGCCGTGTCGCGGGCGAACCGGTCGGAGTTGTGCCGCGCGTCGAAGCCGATCACCACCGGCGTTCCGGCCAGGCCCTGGTCGCGCAGGTACTGGGCCAGGCCGGCAGCAGCCCGCGAGACGACGATCCGGTTCATCCGGTTCGGCCCGGCGCCCAGGGCCCCGCGCAGCCCGGCGGTGCCGAACTGCAGCGTGCCGGCGAACGCGTCCTCGAGGTCGGCGGCCGCCTGCGCGTCGCCGGCCAGCGCCGCCTCGAGGGTGCCGGTGAGCTCCGCGGCCGTGGCCGGGTCGGGGTCCTCGGCGATCCAGGCGCGGACCTCCCCAACCCGCTGCTCACCCACGGCGCTCACAGCTGGCCCACCACGTTCGCCAGCAGGCTGCCCATCCGCTGCGCGGCCATCCGGCCTGCCTCGAGGACCTCCTCGTGGTTGAGGGCCTCGCCGGTCATCCCCGCGGCGAGGTTGGTCACCAGCGACAGGCCCAGGATCTCCATGCCCGCCTCACGGGCCGCGATGGCCTCCAGGGTGGTCGACATCCCGACCAGGTCGGCACCCAGGGTGCGGGCCATGCGCACCTCGGCGGGGGTCTCGTACTGCGGCCCGCGGAACTGCAGGTACACCCCCTCGACCAGGGTCGGCTCGATCCCTCGGCAGAGCTCGCGCAGCCGCGCGGAGTACAGGTCGGTGAGGTCGATGAAGGTCGCGCCCCGCAGCGGGGAGGCCCCGGTCATGTTGATGTGGTCGCTGATCAGCACCGGCGTGCCCGGGACCCACTCGGGGTTCAGCCCGCCGCAGCCGTTGGTGAGCACGATCGTGCGGCACCCCGCGGCCGCCGACGTGCGCACCCCATGGACCACGGCCTCCACGCCCCGGCCCTCGTAGAAGTGGGTCCGGCCCAGGAACACCAGCGCGCGGCCCCCGGTCATCGTGCGGATGCTGCGGATCATCCCCGCGTGCCCGGCCACGGCGGGCGGGGCGAAGCCGGGCAGGTCGGTGCTCGGGAACTCCGCGAGGGTCTCCCCGAGCAGGTCGACAGCCGGCAACCAGCCCGATCCGAGCACCAGCGCGATGTCGTGGCTGGCCGCGCCGGTGAGCGCTGCGAGCGCCTCGGCGGCCTGCGCGGCGGCGGCGGTGGGGTCCTCGGCGGGGGTCGGTGTCATGAGCGCACGCTATCGCCGGCACCTGCCCGGCTGCGCCCTGACCGGCGCGGCCTGCCGGGCGGGCCACGGCCCCGGCCGGGGGGCGAGAATGCCAGCCATGACGCTCACCCGCGAGGCGCTCGCGCGCATGGTCGACCACACCCTGCTCAAGCCCGAGGCCACTGCCGAGGACGTCGCGGCGCTGTGCGCCGAGGCCAACGACCTCGGGGTGTTCTCCGTGTGCATCTCCCCGTCGTTCCTGCCCCTGGCCGCGGGCCTGCTCGCGCCGTCGGTGGCCACGTGCACCGTCGTCGGGTTCCCCAGCGGCAAGCACCATGCCGAGATCAAGGCCGACGAGGCCGCGCGCGCAGTGGCCGACGGCGCCGACGAGGTGGACATGGTCGTCGACATCGGGATGATCCGGTCGGGCAACTGGCGAGCCACCGAGAAGGAGGTCGCGGCGGTGCGCGCGGCCACCGAGGGGGTGCTGCTCAAGGTCATCCTCGAGACCGCAGCCCTCAGCGACGACGAGGTCGTGCGCGCCTGCGTCGTGTGCCGGGACGCCGGGGCGCAGTTCGTCAAGACCTCCACGGGCTTCCACCCGGCCGGCGGGGCGAGCAGCCATGCCATCTCCCTGATGGCCACCACGGTGGGGGCCTCGATGGGGGTCAAGGCCTCCGGCGGGATCCGTACCAGCGCCGCGGCCCTGGAGATGGTCGCCGCGGGGGCCACCCGGCTGGGCCTGTCCGGCACGCGCGCGGTGCTCGACGGCCTCGACGGCGCTGCGTCGGGTGACGCCCAGGGCGATGGGTACTGAGCCCGGCCCGCCCCGAGTGATCCTGCTGGCCGGGCCCAGCGGCTCGGGCAAGTCCACGATCGTGCGCGCGGCCGGACTGCCCATCGTGTACCTCGACGACTTCTACAAGGCAGGCTCGGACCCGACCCTGCCGCGCCATCCGGAGCTGGGCATCGTCGACTGGGACCACCCCGACAGCTGGGACCGCGCCGGCGCCCTGGCGGCCCTGGCCGCGCTGTGCCGCGAGGACCGCGCCGAGCTGCCGGTGTACGACATCGCCGCCGACGGGCCCAACGGCACGCAGCTGGTCGAGGTGGGCACCGGCGCCTTCGTCGCGGAGGGGATCTTCGCCCCCGAGCTCGTGGGCGACCTGCGCGCCCGTGGCCTGCTGCTCGATGCGATCGTGGTGCACCGGGAGCCGTGGAAGAACCTGGTGCGCCGGGCCGCCCGCGACCTCAAGGAGCGCCGCAAGCCGCCGGGCACGATCCTGCGCCGGGGGTGGGCCCTGTTCCGCTCGGAGGAGCAGGTGGTCGAGGCGGCCGTGCGAGCCGGGTGCCGGCCGCTCGGGGCCGCCGACACCCGCGCGGCACTGGCCGCCTGCGCGCACGCGTAGGTCAGCGCCCCGGATGCGCGCCGGCCAATGCGGCGTAGCCGGGCTTGATCGCGGTGTTGATGAGCTCCAGTCGCTGGTCGAAGCGCACGAACGCGGACTTCATCGCGTTGATGGTCAGCCACTGCAGGTCGCCCAGGTCGTAGCCGAACGCCTGGGAGAGCAGGTGCATCTCGCGGCTCATCGACGTGCCCGACATCAGCCGGTTGTCCGTGTTGACGGTGACCCGGAACCCCAGGTCGCGCAGCATCCCCAGCGGGTGCTCCGAGATGGACGGTGCCGCGCCGGTCTGCACGTTGGAGCTCGGGCACATCTCCAGCGGCACCCGGCGGTCGCGCACGTAGGCCGCCAGCCGGCCCAGGCGCAGCGTCCCGTCCGGGTCGTGCTCGATGTCGTCGACGATGCGCACCCCGTGGCCCAGGCGCTCCGCACCGCACCACTGGATGGCCTCCCAGATGCTCGGCAGGCCGAAGGCCTCCCCCGCGTGGATCGTGAAGTGCGCGTTCTCCCGGCGCAGGTACTCGAAGGCATCCAGGTGCCGGGTGGGCGGGTATCCGTCCTCAGCCCCGGCGATGTCGAACCCGACCACGCCCGCGTCGCGGTAGTCGACCACCAGCCGGGCGATCTCCGAGCTGCGCGCCGCCGTGCGCATGGCTGTCAGCAGGGTGCGCACCACGATGGGCGTCCCGGCGGCCGCTGCCGCGGCCTCCCCCTCGGCGAAGCCGACCAGCGACGCCTCGACCACCTGGTTCAGGCTCAGCCCTCGGGTGGTGAGCAGCTCGGGGGCGTAGCGCACCTCGGCGTACACCACGCCGTCGGCGGCGAGGTCCAGCGCGCACTCGCGGGCCACCCGACGGATCGCGTCCTCGGTCTGCATGACGCCCACGGTGTGGGCGAACGTCTCCAGGTAGCGCACCAGCGAGCCCGAGTCGGCCGAATCCCGGAACCAGTGGCCGAGGGCCGCCACGTCGGTCGTGGGCAGGTCCGGGTAGCCGGTCTCGGCAGCCAGCTCCACGACGGTCTGCGGGCGCAGCCCCCCGTCGAGGTGGTCGTGCAGCAGCACCTTCGGGGCACGTCGGCAGGTGTCGAGGTCCAGGGACATGCCCGACAGGCTAGCCGCCTGGCGTGACGCCGTCCCGGCAGTGGGTCAGCCGCGGCTGCTCAGGTCCTCGACGTCGAAGGCGTCGGGCAGCAGCTCGGCCATCGTGCGGATGCCGCGCACCGTGTGCACCCGGCACGAGGCGCCCCCGTGCTCCCAGAGCAGCTGCCGGCACCGCCCGCAGGGCATGAGGTCGGCCCCGTGCCGGTCGACGCAGACCACCGCCACCAGCCGCCCGCCCCCCGTGGCGTGCAGGGCCGAGACCATCCCGCACTCGGCGCAGAGGCCCACCCCGTAGGAGGCGTTCTCCACGTTGCAGCCGACCACCGTGCGCCCGTCGTCGACCAGGCCGGCCACCCCCACGGGGAACCGCGAGTACGGCGCGTAGGCCCGCTGCATCGCCGCGACCGCCGCAGCCCGCAGCGCCGGCCAGTCGACGCCGTCGCGGCCCGCGTGCTCGGCCTGCGGGCTCACGACTTGATGTAGGGCAGGCCGTCAGCAGCGGGGGCCCGGGACTTGCCCGCGAGCCCGGCGACGGCGAACAGCGTGGCCAGGTAGGGCGCCATCAGCATGAACTGGCTGGGGATCGGCGTCCCGATGATGCTCAGCACGCTCTGCAGCTGGTCGGCGAACCCGAACAGCAGCGCGGCCCCGATCGCCCCGAGCGGGGACCACCGGCCGAAGATCATCGCGGCCAGGGCGATGAAGCCCTTGCCCGCGGTCATGTTCTTGCTGAACGCACCGACCGAGCCCAGGGTGAAGAACGCCCCACCGAGGCCCGAGACCATGCCGCCGAGCAGCACGTTGCGGAACCGCAGCCTGTTCACGTCGATGCCCACCGTGTCGGCGGCCTTGGGGTGCTCACCGACCGCACGCACGCGCAGGCCCCAGCGGGTCTTGAACAGCGCGACGTGCACCAGCACCGCGATGACGTACATCAGGTACACGATCAGCGACTGGTTGAACAGGATCGGGCCGATGATCGGGATGTCGCTGAGGATCGGGATCTCGATCGGCTTGAACACCGGCGGGCTGTTCCAGGTCTCGGCCTCCTTGTCCAGCACCGAGGAGTAGAAGAAGGAGGTCAGGCCCAGGACGAGGGTGTTGACCACGACGCCGACGATCACCTGGTCGACGAAGTACTTCACCGTGAAGACCGCCAGGACCCACCCGACCAGCAGGCCGGCGACGACGGCCGCGATCAGCCCCGCGAGCAGGCTGTTGGTCAGCGACCCGACCACCGCCGAGAGGAACGCACCGGCCAGCAGCTGGCCCTCGATGGCGATGTTGACCACCCCGGCGCGCTCGCAGAGCACCCCGGACAGGGCGCCGAAGATCAGCGGCACGCTCAGCAGCAGGGAGCCCTGCAGCAGCCCGGTCAGGGGGATGGACTTGCCGGCGACCACCCAGGTCAGGAACGACAGCATGAACGCGACCCCGAACAGGCCGATGAGCCAGCCGGGGGTGGGTCGGTGCGACCGGGCGTACCTCAGCGACAGCCCGGCCATGGCCAGGCACGCCAGGCCCAGCAGGAGGGCGAAGGCCTTGGAGGGCACCACCAGGTCGGGCAGGGTGATCGCATCGCCGGGCATCGCCAGGACGAAGGTGGTGGACTGCCCGGCCTTGCCCATCAGGCCGAAGACCACGGTCGCGAGCAGGCCGAAGGCACCCATCACGATCGGGGCCTTGTAGGAGATCGGGACCACGACCTCGGGCGCGTCGGCGACCGCAGCGGCTGGTGTGTCGATAGCCATCGGGATCGGCTCCTTCTACTCCGGCTGCGGGGCGCGCAGGTGGAAGATCTTGCGGACCAGGGGTGGTGCGGCGATGAACAGCACGATCAGCGACTGCACCACCAGCACGATGTCGATCGGCGTCGAGGTGGCCGCCTGCATCGACGAACCCCCCGCGCGCAGGCCGCCCATCAGGATGCCGGCGAAGACCACGCCGATCGGGTTGCTCTTGCCCAGCAGCGCCACCGTGATCGCGTCGAAGCCGATCTCGCCGGCGATCCCGTTGCCCAGGGCGTACTCCGTGGCCCCGCCCAGGACCTGGTTCATGCCCGCCAGGCCGGCCAGGCCACCGGCGATGACCATCACCATCGTCAGCGCGCGCTTGACGTTGATGCCGGCGGTCCGGGCGGCGTTGGGATTGGCGCCGACGGCCCGGAACTCGAAGCCGGTGGTCGAGCGTTCCAGCAGCCACCACACGAAGGCCGCGGCCAGCAGCGCCAGCAGGAAGCCGAGGTTCAGCCGGTACTCGCTGCCGAGGATCTTGGGCAGTTGGGCACTGGTGGCCACGGCCGGGGTCAGCGGGTCGTCGCGCCCCGGGCGCTGGAAGGCGTCCAGGGTGAGCAGGTACTGCAGCAGGTAGATCGCGATCCAGTTGAGCATGATCGTGACGATCACCTCGTGGGCCCCCGCGCGGGCCTTGAGCAGTCCGGCGATGCCGCCCCACAGCGCACCGCCGATGATGCCGGCGACGATCGCCACGAGCAGGTGCAGCGGGAAGGGCATCGACCAGGCGAAGCCGACGTACCCGGCGAGGATGGCGCCGATGATGAGCTGGCCCTGGGCACCGATGTTGAACAGGCCCGCCCGGAACGGAAGGGCGACCGCGAGGCCGGCGAGGATCAGCGACGTCGAGGTGTAGAGCGTCTCGGTCAGCGGCTTGAGCGCGTCGGGCACGGTGTAGGCGCTGAAGTTGATGATCGACCCGGAGAACAGCGCCTTGTACGCCTCGCTGACCGCCGTCCACGCCGCCGAGAGGGTGTCCGTCGGGGCGGAGAAGAAGTACTTGGAGGCCGCGCGCACGTCCGGGTCTGCGAAGGCGATCAGGAACGCGCTGATGACCAGGGCCAGCACGAAGGACAGGAAGTACAGGACGGCCTGATCGACCCAGTGCCGGCGAGCGTGGGGCTGCTGCGGCACGGGCGGCGTGACCTCGGTGCGCAGCTCTGTGGTTCCGCTCACTTGGCACCCTCCTGGTCGGCGCCGGCGGGGGCACCCTCCACGGCGACCTCCTGGGGCACGCCGGCCATCATCAGGCCCAGCACCCCACGTGGGGTGTCGGGCGGCACGATCCCGATCACCTTGCCCCGGTACATCACCGCCACCCGATCGGCCAGCGCCGCCACCTCGTCGAGCTCGGTGGAGACGATCAGCACAGCGACCCCTGCGTCACGCTCGGCGATCACCCGCTTGTGCACGAACTCGATGGCCCCGACATCGACCCCTCGGGTCGGCTGCGAGGCGATGAACAGCGACACGACCGGCTTGCTCAGCTCGCGGGCCAGCACCACCTTCTGCTGGTTGCCGCCTGACAGCGAGCCGGCCGGCAGCTGGACGCCGGTGGTGCGCACGTCGAACTCGCGCACCTTCTCCTCCGCGTTTGCCGCGACCACCTTCGGCTTCAGGCGCATGCCCTTGGCGAAGGGCGGCGCCTTGTACTGGTCGAGGATCATGTTCTCGGCGATCGAGAACGGCCCGACGAGGCCATCGTGGGACCGGTCCTCCGGGACGAATCCGATGCCCGAGTCAAGGATGTGGCGCGTCGTGCGCCCGACGAGCTCCTCGCCCTTGAGCTGGATCGAGCCGGTCACGAACTCCTCGAGCCCGAGGATCGCCTGGGTGAGCTCGGTCTGGCCGTTGCCCTGCACGCCTGCCACGCACACGACTTCACCGGCGCGCACGTCGAGGTCGATCCTGTCGACCACAGCCTGGCCGGTGTCCGAGCGAACGGTGAGGTCCCGGATGGCCAGCACCACGTCGGTGGGTGCGGCCGGGGCCTTGTCGACGGTCAGGCTGACCGCGCGACCCACCATCGCGGTGGCCAGCTCGGACTCGGAGGCGGTCGGAAGCGCGGTGCCCACCACCTTGCCGCGACGGATCACCGTGATCCGGTCGGCGACCGCCTTGATCTCGCGCAGCTTGTGGCTGATCATCACCACCGAGCGCCCGCTGGCCTTGAGCTGGCGGATGATCTCGAGCAGCTCATCGGTCTCCTGTGGGGTCAGCACCGCAGTGGGCTCGTCGAGGATCAGGATCTGGGCGTCCTTGACCAGCGCCTTGATGATCTCCACGCGCTGCTGGACACCGACCGGCAGGTCCTCCACGAGTGCGTCGGGATCCACCGCGAGGTTGTACTTCTGCGACAGCTCGAGCACCTGGTTGCGGGCGGCCTCCATATCGAGGAACGCGCCCTTGGTGTGCTCGTGGCCGAGCATCACGTTCTCGGCGACGGTGAAGACCGGCACCAGCATGAAGTGCTGGTGGACCATGCCGATGCCGGCGTCGAACGCGTCGCCGGGGTCCTCGAAGCGGACCTCCTGGCCGTCGATGATGATCTGCCCCTCGTCGGGCCGGTAGAGGCCGAACAGCACGTTCATCAGCGTGGACTTGCCGGCGCCGTTCTCGCCCAGCAGGCAGTGGATCTCCCCGGGCTCCACGGTCAGGTCGATCGAGTCGTTGGCGGTGAAGGTGCCGAACCGCTTGGTGATGCCCTTCAACTCCAGTCGCACGCTGACTACCTCCACTCGCACGGACCTGCCCTCAGGGGCACAGTAGCGATCATGGCCGGGCCGACACCCGCCAGCCTGACGCACTGCGGCACGTGTCCCACCACGGGCCGCTCGGTCACCGGCGCGCAGGCCCACGTCACCCAGGAACGACCTCGGCCCCACGCCGGCGTGGCGGGGGGCCGAGGTCGAACAGGTGGCTGGGTCAGCCGGCGTTGGGCGAGTTCGTCGACTCGACCTTGATGGTGCCGTCGATGATCTGGGCCTTCAGCTCGTCGATCTTGGTGCTGAGCTCAGCCGGCACCTTCGACTCGAAGCTGTGGAAGGGGGCCAGGCCCACGCCGTCGTTGGCCAGGGTGCCGATGTACGGGGTGTTGGAGAACTTCCCGTTCACGGTGGCGACGGTGGCTGCGTTGACCGCGTTGGCGATGTTCTTCTCGACCGTCGTCAGGAAGACGTCCTTGTACTGCGAGGCGGACTCGTAGCCATCCTGGTCGACCCAGATGATGGAGACCTTGCCACCGGAGTCCTGCGCCGCGGCAGCAGCACCCAGGCCGGTCCCACCGGCGACGGGCATGATGATGTCCGCGCCCTGCTGGATGAAGTTCTTGGCCAGGTTCTTGCCGTCGGTCGGCGAGTCGAACTTGCCGGCGAACGAGCCGTCCTGCTTGGCCTTGTCCCAGCCCAGGAGCTTGACGGCCTTGCCGTTGTCGGCGTTGTACTTGTCGACCCCGTCGGAGAAGCCGTCCATGAACACCGCGACGGTGGGCAGCTTGATGCCGCCGAAGGTGGCCACGGTGCCGGTCTGGGTCATGCCCGCCGCCAGGTAGCCGGCCAGGTAGGCGGCCTCGGCGGTGTTGAACAGCAGCGGCTGGACGTTGTCGATCGGCTCGAAGACCTCCTTCGTGGCGGGGTCGCCGTCGGGGTTCTCGTCGACGATGGCGAAGCGCTCGTCCGGGTTGGCCTGGGCCGCGGTGCGGGTGGCGTCACCCAGCGAGAAGCCGACGGTCACGATGATCCCGCAGTCCTCAGCCACGAGGCTGTTGACGTTGGGGGTGTAGTCGGACTCGGACTTGCTGGTCACGTACTTGACCTTGATGCCCGTCTCCTCAGCGGCCTTCTGCAGGCCGGCCCACGCCGAGGCGTTGAACGAGCGGTCGTCGATGCCGCCCTGGTCGGTGACCATGCACCCGAGGAAGTCCGTGCTGGCCGCGCTGCCCGAGGCCGCGTTGTCCGCCGGTGCTTCACCACACGCCGCCAGTGCCAGCGCCGCTACCGCGGACACGGCGAGGATGCGAGTTCTCATCTGTTCTCCATTCCGAAAGACGAGGCGCCACGCGCGCCATAACACGTCTGCCCCCACGATAGACCGCCCTCACCCGTGCTCCGGCCCACATAGGGGGCGAATGTCACGATTGCGTCACGATCTGCGTGAGCAGGCTCACACAGCCATTCGCGGGGCGATGAGAGGCGATGGCGCGGAGCCGGGCGCGGTGGGTCCGGTGCCGGCACGGTGCCGCCGCGGTGGGTCCGGTGCCGGCGCGGAGCCGGCCCCGCGGGTCCCAGGGCCCCCAGGGGCCGGGGGACCGGGGCTCAGAACACGTCGTGGGGCACGTACTCGCCCCACACGTCGCGCAGAGCCGTGCTGACCTCGCCGACGGTGGCCCGCGCCCGCAGCGCCTCCTTCATCGGGTACAGCACGTTCTGCCCGCTGCGCGCAGCCGCCCGGACCGCCTCGAGCAACGGCTCGATGTCCCCGCGCTCGGCGCGCAGCGTCGCCAGCCGCGCCCGCTGCTCGGCCTCGATGGCCGGGTTGACCCGCAACGGCTCGTAGGGCTCGTCGGCGTCGATGGTGAACTTGTTGACACCCACCACCACGCGCTCGCCGGAGTCGATCTCGTTGGCGATCCGGTAGGCCGAGCGCTCGATCTCGGACTTCTGGAAGCCCTGCTCGATCGCGGCCACCGCGCCCCCGAGCTCGGCGACCCTGTCCATGAGGTCACGGGCAGCCTGCTCGACCGCGTCGGTGAGGCTCTCCACGGCGTAGCTGCCGGCGAACGGGTCGACGGTCTTGCACACGTCGGACTCGTAGGCGATGACCTGCTGGGTGCGCAGCGCCAGGCGGGCGGCCTTCTCCGTGGGCAGCGCGATGGCCTCGTCGAAGGAGTTCGTGTGCAGGCTCTGGGTGCCGCCGAGCACCGCGGCCAGGGCCTGGATGGCCACGCGGACCATGTTGACCTCGGGCTGCTGGGCGGTCAGCTGCACGCCGGCGGTCTGGGTGTGGAAGCGCAGCATCAGCGACTTGGGGTTCGTCGCGCCGAACTGCTCGCGCATGACGTGGGCCCAGATGCGCCGGGCGGCGCGGAACTTCGCGACCTCCTCGAGCAGCGAGGTGCGCGAGACGAAGAAGAAGGCCAGCCGCGGGGCGAAGTCGTCGACGTCCTGGCCGGCGGCGATGGCGGCCTTCACGTACTCGATGCCGTCGGCGAGGGTGAAGGCGATCTCCTGGGCGGGCGTGGCCCCGGCCTCGGCCATGTGGTAGCCCGAGATCGAGATGGTGTTCCACTTGGGCAGCTCAGCGCGGCAGTAGCCGAAGATGTCGGTGATCAGCCGCAGCGAGGCCGCCGGCGGGTAGATGTAGGTGCCGCGGGCGATGTACTCCTTGAGCACGTCGTTCTGGATGGTCCCCGTCAGCGCCGAACCCGGCACGCCCTGCTCCTCGGCGACGATCTGGTAGGCCAGCAGCAGGACGGCGGCGGGGGCGTTGATCGTCATCGAGGTGGAGACCCGGTCCAGCGGGATCCCGTCGAAGAGGATGCGCATGTCGTCGATCGAGTCGATCGCGACGCCGACCTTGCCGACCTCGCCGGCGGCCAGCGGGTGGTCGGAGTCGTAGCCCATCTGGGTGGGCAGGTCGAAGGCGACGCTCAGGCCCGTGGTGCCGGCGCTGATCAGCTGGTGGTAGCGGGCGTTGGACTCCGCGGCGGTGCCGAAGCCCGCGTACTGGCGCATCGTCCACGGCCGACCGGTGTACATCGAGGGGTAGACCCCCCGGGTGAACGGGTACTCGCCGGGCGCCCCCACCTCCGCCGGGTCGGCGTCGGCGCGATCAGTGGCGTCGTAGAGGGGGGCGAAGGGCAGTCCGGACTCGGTGGTGGCCATGGCCCAAGGCTAGGACCGTCACGGAGCGGACCCCACCCGACCCCCACCGCCCGCACCGCACCGGCCGGCGATAGCGCGCCCCGGTCGGCGCGCGGGCCGGTAGCGGGGGCCTCCCGTCGGCGCGCGGGCCGGTCAGCGCGGGCCCGGTCGGTGCGCGGGCCGGTCGGCGGGCCCGGTCGGCGGGGGCCGGTCGGCGGGGGCCGGTCAGCGGGCAGGTCTGGTCAGCGGGCCCGCTTGACGTGTCCAGTCGGCTGATCCGTGTGGGTTGGCCCCACTAGAGTCCGGGCAACCCACACGGATCACAGGGCCACGGCTGCGCTCACATCTCTGCGGCGCTGGGCTGGCGCGGCTCTGCAGGCGCTGGGCTGGCGCGGCCCGTGAGCCGGCCAGCCACACCCCGCGCGTCGGGCCCGCCCGAACCGCCGACCCCGCCCTCGTGTCCCACCCCGCCGCACGCGCAGGCGCTCGCCCTCCGCCCGCCTGTGGATGACCGCTCGACCGGAGGCGACCACGTGGACAGGATCTGCGCCGTGCCACGCCGCAACCCCGACCTCCCCGCGGCGATGGCACGCCTGCAGGCCCTGGCGGACAACCAGGCCGGCGCATTCACCACCGGTCAGGCCCGCGGGGCCGGCGTCGATGAGCACGTGATCGCACGGATGATCCGACGTGGCTCGTGGCAGCGGATGCACCGCGGGGTTCACCTGGCCTCGCCGCTGCCGCCGACCCTCCAGAGCCGGATGTGGGCCGCGCACCTGGCCCTCGGTCCGCGCAGCGTGGTCGGTGGCCGGGCCGCAGCCCGCTACTGGGGCCTGCTGGACGAGGGCCTCGAGCCGGAGCCCCTCGAGATCCTCCTGCCGGATGGGTCGACGCGGCGGGCGGCGGGCCTCGAGGTCCGCAGGGTCCCCGAGCCCGAGGCGCTGGCCCACCCGGCTCGCGTGCCCCCGGTACTCGGTGTCGAGCACGCGGTCCTCGACCGCGTCGCCCGGGAGCGGGACGACGCGCATGCCGTCGAGGTGGTCCTGCGCGCCTGCCGCCTGCGCCTGACCACCCCGGAACGGCTCCTGGCCGCCGCAACGGGCCGCCCCCGCCTTGCCCGCCGAGCCCTGCTCCACGCGTTGTGCGGTGAGATCCGGCTGGGCGCGACGAGCCACCTCGAGCGTCGCTACCTGCTCCGGGTGGAGCGCGGGCACGGACTGCCACGCGGCCTGCGCCAGGTGGCCTTCCCCCGCCTGGGCGCTGCCACCGCCTACCGCGACGTCGAGTACGCCGGCTACGGGGTCCTCGTCGAGCTCGACGGCCGGCTGGGCCACGAGAGCGAGTCCGACCAGTTCCGCGACCTCGGCAGGGACAACGTCGCCGCCCTGACCGGGAGGGCCACCCTGCGCTACGGATGGCTGGCTGTCGAAGGCACGCCCTGCGACGTGGCCGGCCAGGTCTCGGACCTGCTGCAGCTGCGCGGATGGGACGGGCGAGCACGGCCCTGTGGGCGAGGCTGCGCGCTGGCAGACGCAGGACCCGGGGCCGGCGGACGGCGCGCGCCGGCCTGACCGAGCCCGTGCCTGCCCACAGGCCCGCCCCGCCACCTGCCGCGCCCTGCCAGTGCCGGCCACGAGCCCAGCGCATCGCACCCTCCCGACCGGAGCCCAGCGCATCGCACCCGCCCGACGGGAGCCCGACCCACCCCGATCCCGATGACCCGTGCGGGTTGCCCAACCTAGAAACGGTGCAACCCCCACCGTTGTCACAACCCGTGGCCGCACGCCGACCGACGCCTCGTCGCCCCGCCTCCCGACGGCTGAGGCCCCCACGCCTCCACCGCCCTCCCGACGCCCGCCCGCCCACGCCCGCCCGGGCCCCGACGCCCCGCCTCCGCCTCCGCCTCCGCCTCCGATAGTGCCCCGCCCCACCGGTGTGGCGCAGCCAACGACCAGCGCCCGCGAGCGGGCACACCGGACGGGACTAGACTTCCGCTCGTGCGGCGGGTTCCCGCTGCGCGACCGTTCCGATGTCGCCCGAGGAGGCTCCACCGATGGCCAGTGCGCCCGCGGGGACCCTGTACCGCGGCGGTGAGGGCATGTGGTCCTGGGTGGCCCATCGCATCACCGGCGTCGCGGTGTTCTTCTTCCTGCTCGTCCACGTCCTGGACACCGCGCTGGTGCGGGTCAGCCCGGACGCCTACGACAAGGTGATCGCGACCTACAAGACCCCGATCGTCAACCTCCTCGAGGTGGGCCTGGTCGCTGCGGTCCTGTACCACGCGCTCAACGGGCTGCGGATCATCCTCGTCGACTTCTGGGCCGAGGGCCCCCGCCACCAGAAGGGCATGTTCCGCGCCATCATCGTGGTGTGGCTGCTCGTCATGATCCCGGCGGCCTACTTCATGCTCAAGCACACGGCCGAGGCCCTCTTCGGGAGCGCATCATGAGCCTGGACATCGCCAACCCCCGCTCGGCGCGCACCACCGGCCGCGGCAACTACGAGAAGTACTCGTGGCTGTTCATGCGCATCTCGGGCCTGGTCCTGTTCATCCTGGTCCTGGGCCACCTGCTGATCATGAACGTGCTCGACGGCGGCGTGCAGCGGATCAACTTCGGCTTCGTCGCCGGACGCTGGTCGAGCCCGTTCTGGCAGGCCTGGGACCTGCTGCAGCTGTGGCTGGCCATGCTGCACGGCGGCAACGGCATGCGCACGATCATCAACGACTACGCCCAGAAGGACACCACGCGCTTCTGGCTGCGCACGCTGCTGGCGGTGGCATGCGTCTTCATCATCACCCTCGGGACGCTGGTGATCTTCACCTTCGATCCGAACCTCAGCTGATCGGGATAGGTGCTCCACGTGCAGAACCACAGCTACGACGTCGTGATCGTCGGTGCCGGCGGCGCCGGGATGCGCGCGGCCCTCGAGTCCGGGCCCCGGGTGCGCACCGCGGTGCTCACCAAGCTCTACCCGACGCGCTCGCACACCGGTGCGGCCCAGGGCGGCATGTGCGCCGCCCTGGCCAACGTCGAGGAGGACAACTGGGAGTGGCACACCTTCGACACGATCAAGGGCGGCGACTACCTCGTCGACCAGGACGCGGCGGAGATCATGTGCAAGGAGGCCATCGACGCGGTCATCGACCTGGAGAAGATGGGCCTGCCGTTCAACCGCACCCCTGAGGGCCGCATCGACCAGCGCCGCTTCGGCGGGCACACCCGCAACCACGGCGAGGCCGCCGTGCGCCGGGCCTGCTACGCCGCCGACCGCACCGGTCACATGATCCTGCAGACGCTCTACCAGAACTGCATCAAGCAGGGGGTGGAGTTCTACGACGAGTTCTACGTGCTCGACCTGCTGCTGGCCGAGGTCGACGGCCAGACCCGCACCGCCGGCGTCGTGGCCTACCAGCTGGCCACCGGCGAGATCCACGTGTTCCAGGCCAAGTCCGTGGTGTTCGCCACCGGCGGGTTCGGCCGGGTGTTCAAGACCACGTCGAACGCCCACACCCTCACCGGCGACGGCATGGCGATCGTCTACCGCCAGGGCCTGCCGCTGGAGGACATGGAGTTCTACCAGTTCCACCCGACGGGCCTGGCCGGCCTGGGCGTGCTGCTCACCGAGGGCGCCCGCGGCGAGGGCGGCATCCTGCGCAACGCCTCCGGCGAGCGGTTCATGGAGCGCTACGCCCCCACCATCAAGGACCTCGCCCCGCGTGACATGGTCGCCCGCGCGATGGTCCAGGAGGTCCGGGAGGGCCGCGGCGCCGGTCCGCACAAGGACTACGTGTACCTCGACCTCACGCACCTGCCGGCCGCGCAGATCGAGGAGAAGCTGCCCGACATCACCGAGTTCTCGCGCACCTACCTGGGCGTGGACCCGATCACCGAGCTCGTGCCCGTGTTCCCGACCGCGCACTACGCGATGGGCGGGATCCCGACGAACATCAACACCGAGGTCCTGGCCGACAACGACACCATCGTGCCGGGGCTGTTCGCCGCCGGCGAGTGCGCGTGCGTCTCGGTGCACGGGGCCAACCGCCTGGGCACCAACTCGCTGCTGGACATCAACGTGTTCGGGCGCCGGGCGGGCATCGCCGCCGCCGAGTACGCCGCGACCGCCGAGTACGTCGCGCTGCCGGCCGTGGGTGCCACCCGGGTCGAGAAGCTGGTCGGCGACCTGCTGGCCAGCACCGGCACCGAGCGGGTCGGCGAGATCCGTCGCGCGATGCAGGAGACCATGGACTTCAACGCGCAGGTGTACCGCACCGAGGAGACGCTGCAGCAGGCCCTGGCCGACCTGCAGGGCCTGCGCGCTCGGTTCGCCCGGGTCGGCATCCAGGACAAGGGCGCCCGGTACAACACCGACCTGCTGGAGGCGATCGAGCTCGGCTTCCTGCTCGACCTCGCCGAGCTGCTCGTGGTCGGCGCCCTGGCCCGCAAGGAGTCCCGCGGCGGCCACGCGCGCGAGGACTACCAGACCCGCGACGACGCGAACTTCATGAAGCACACCATGGCCTACCGCGAGGTCGGCCCGGACGGCTCGGCGTCGATCCGCCTGGGCTACAAGCCCGTCACAGTCACCCGTTACCAGCCGATGGAGCGCAAGTACTGATGGCCACTGACACCCCCACGGCCCCGGCGCCCGTCGCCGCGGACACCGACGTCCCGCAGCCCTTCCCGGTCACCGTCCGGGTGCGGCGCTACCTGCCGGAGGAGGGCCCCGAGCCCTTCTGGCAGGACTTCACCGTCGACGTGTTCCCGACCGACCGGATCCTCGACGCGCTGCACAAGATCAAGTGGGAGCAGGACGGCACGCTGACGTTCCGCCGCTCGTGCGCCCACGGCATCTGCGGCTCCGACGCGCTGCGGATCAACGGCCGCAACCGGCTGGCCTGCAAGACCCTGATCAAGGACCTCGACGCGCGCAAGCCGATCCAGGTCGAGGCGATCAAGGGCCTCCCCCTGGAGAAGGACCTCGTGGTCGACATGGAGCCCTTCTTCACGGCCTTCCGCGAGGTGATGCCGTTCCTGATCACCAGCGGCAACGAGCCGACCAAGGAGCGCCTGCAGTCGGCCGAGGACCGGGCGATCTTCGACGACACCACCAAGTGCATCCTCTGCGCCTGCTGCACGACCTCGTGCCCGGTGTTCTGGACCGACGGGCAGTACTTCGGCCCGGCCGCGATCGTCAACGCGCACCGGTTCATCTTCGACAGCCGCGACGAGGGCGCCGAGCAGCGCCTGGAGATCCTGAACTCGAAGGAGGGCGTCTGGCGCTGCCGGACGACCTTCAACTGCACCGACGCCTGCCCCCGCGGCATCGAGGTGACGAAGGCCATCCAGGAGGTCAAGCGGGCTCTGATCTACCGCGGCTGACCCGCCACGGAACCGCACCTGCCGACGCGGCCACAGATCCACCCGGAAGGGTGGGCCCTGTGGCCGCGTCGCTGCTCGGAAGGGGCCGCTGGTCCGCCTAGCCTTGACCCCGTTATGCGACCCACTTCCCGCACCACGGCCGCGGCCGCACTCGCCCTGGCCCTGCTCGCGCCGGCCGTTCCCGCCGCCGCGTTCCCGGCCGCCTCGGTGGCCCAGGAGGACACTGCTCCCGCCGCATCGTCGTCGACCGCCGAACCCGGGGCCAGCACCCTCGTGAACCCCCGCAAGGGCGCCACCGCTGCCCCGAGCATCCACACCAAGGGCTGGGTGTTGGCCGACCTCGACAGCGGCGCGATCCTGGCCAGCCACAACGCCGAGCGCAAGGTCCGGCCGGCCTCGACGTTCAAGCTGCTGACCGCGCTGACCGTCGCTGCGCGGCTCTCGCCCGACCAGCCCTACCGCGCGGTCAAGGCTGACGAGACCGCCGAGGGAAACCGGGTCGTGCTCTACAACGGCCTGACCTACAAGGTCAAGGACCTGCTGCACGCCGCCCTGCTGCCCAGCGCCAACGATGCGGCCGACGCCCTGGCCCGAGCCAACGGGGGCCTGCGGGCGACCGTGGAGCAGATGCAGGCGGAGGCCGCGCGCCTGGGGGCCACCCACACCACCGTGGTGAACCCCAGCGGCCTGGATGCCGCCGGGCAGTTCACGACCCCCCTCGACATGGCACTGATCGGCAGGGCGGCGCTGGCCAACGAGGAGATCGCCAACTACCTCGCCCTGGACAGCATCGACTTCCCGGGGAAGAGGACCGGCGGCAAGCGGGTGATCTACCCGATCTACAACCACAACCGGATGCTCACCGACGGCTTCGACGGCGCCCTGGGCGGCAAGTCCGGCTACACGTCCAAGGCGGGGCGGACCTTCGTGGCGGCCGCGGAGCGCGACGGCCACCGCCTGCTCGTGAGCCTCTACGGGATCGGTGGCAACACGTACACCACCGCGGAGAAGCTACTCGACTGGGGGCTGGCCAACGCTGACCGGCTCGAGCCGGTGGGACAGCTCGCCGAGCCCAGCGCTGCTGCCCCGGTCTTCGAGCGGGCGATCGTCGCGCTGCCGAAGGCTGGGCAGGCGCCCAAGGCCGCCGCGGTGCCGGCGTCGGCTGCTGCGGACGCCCCGATCGCCCCCGTGCGCGACCGCGGCTGGGGGCTGCCGAGCCTGCCCACCCCGAGCCTGCCCTCCCCGTTGACGCTGATGACGCTGCTCATGGGGGTGCTGGTGGCGCTGCGCGCCCGCGTCTACTGGGTCACCCACCGCGCGCGCACCGGCTGGGTGCCCCTCGAGGAGTGGGCGACGGCCCAGGCCCGATCGGCCCGCCATCGCGGGCCGGCCGATCGCCGCGTCCGCCCATCGCGCTCCTCGGGCACGGAGGTCGACTCCCTGGCGACGGCGGGCGGGTAGCCGGTCGGCACACGGCTCGGGCCCCGTCGCCCACCGGACCCGGACAGGCGCCAGGGGCGGGCACTCTCACCGTGCCCGCCCCTGGTCTGTTGTGTTGTGGATGGTTCTGTTGCTCCCCCGGGCTCCCCCGCCCGTGCCGGGCCTCAGCGGCCCGGACCGTGGCTCACGCGATCGCGGCGTGGGTCAGGGTCTCCTCGATCTCCTCGTCGGTGACCGGGTTGCGCGACTTCAGGCTGGTGACCAGGAAGGCGCTCACTGCGGTGCCGGCAGCGATGGCCAGGACGTACATGATCGGGTTGCTGATCAGGCTGATGACCCAGATGCCGCCGTGCGGGGCGCGCAGTTCGGACCCGAAGGCCATCACCAGGGCGCCGGTGAGGGCGCTGCCGGCCATGAGCGAGGGGATGACCCGCAGCGGGTCGGACGCGGCGAACGGGATGGCACCCTCGGTGATGAACGACGCACCGAGCAGCCAGGCGGCCTTGCCGTTCTCACGCTCGGGCTCGGTGTACAGCTTCGGCCGCAGCACGGTCGAGGACAGCGCCATCGCCAGCGGCGGGACCATGCCCGCGGCCATCACGGTGGCCATGATCTGCAGGGCCGGACCGTTGTTGTCGGCGATCGCCGTGGTCAGGTTCAGCGTGGCGAACACGTAGGCGGTCTTGTTCACCGGGCCACCCATGTCGAAGGCCATCATCAGGCCGAGGATCGCGCCGAGCAGGATCAGGTTGGCACCGGAGAGTCCGGAGAGCCAGTCGGTCAGGCCCTTCTGCACGGCGGCCAGCGGCTTGCCGAGCACCGTGAGCATGAGCACCCCGTTGATCAGGGTGGCCAGCAGCGGGATCACGACGACCGGCATGACGCCGCGGATCGCCTTCGGCACGTTGAGCTGCGACATCCACCGGGCGATGAAGCCACCGGTCAGGCCACCGACGATGGCACCGAGGAAGCCCGCACCGATCGTTCCGGCGGCCACACCTGCGACGAAGCCGGGCACGAGGCCGGGACGGTCGGCGATCGCGTAGGCGATGAAGCCGGCGAGCACCGCGTTCAGGAATCCGAACGCCACCGCACCGAGGATGAACATCAGCCCGGCCCAGTCGTGGACGCTGAAGAAGCTGAACTGGTCGATGAAGCCCGGCACGTCGCTGTTGACCTCGACGATCTGGTAGCCGCCGAGCATGAAGCTCAGGGCGATCAGGATGCCGCCGCCGGCGACGAACGGGATCATGTAGGACACACCGGTCATCAGGTAGCCGCGCAGGCGCACGCCCCAGTGGCCCTCCTCGACCTTGGTGGCCAGTCCACCGGAGGTTGCCGAGGCAGCAGCGGTTGCGGCGGCGGTGCCGACCGGCACGCCCCCGGACTGGACGGCGGCCACGGCCTCGGCCACGATGCCCGACGAGTCGTTGATCGCCCGCTTCACGCCGACCTGGACGGTCGGCTTGCCGGCGAAGCGCGCCTTGTCACGCACCTCGACGTCGTTGGCGAAGATCACCCCGTCGGCCGCGGCGATGGTGGCCTGGTCGAGCTTCTTGAAGCCGCCCGAGCCCTGGGTCTCGATGGCGATCTCGTGGCCGGCGTCCCGAGCAGCCTGCTCGAGGGCCTCGGCGGCCATGTACGTGTGGGCGATGCCGGTGGGGCACGAGGTGACACCGACGAACCTCATGGGCCTGTTCTCCTTCGGGGGTGGGGGTGCAGCGGCGGGGGCTGCCGCAGCTGCGCCAGCAGCAGCTGCCACGGGGGCGGCCGCGGGGGCCTCCTGCGGGGCGGCGGCGGCGTTGATCGTGTCGACGACGACCTGGGGGTCCTGGGCCTTGAGCAGGGTGTCGCGGAACTCGGGCTTCATCAGGGCGCGCGAGAGGCTGGCCAGGATCTGCAGGTGCTCGTCCCCGGCGCCCTCCGGCACCGTGATGAGGAACACGAGGTGGGCAGGGCCGTCGGCGGCTCCCCAGTCGATGCCCTCGGTCGAACGGCCGAAGACGACCGTCGGCTCCGCGACGCCGCTGGTGCGGGCGTGCGGGATGCCGATGCCGCCCTCGATGCCGGTGGCCATGAGCTCCTCGCGGGCCGCGACGTCGCGACGCAGTGCGGCGGGATCGGTCGCACGACCGGCGGCCGCGGCCACGGCGACCAGGCGGTCGATGGCGGTGTCCTTCGTGGATGCGCTGCCGTCGAGGTTCAGCTCGACGAGTGGTGTGGTGATCAGGTGCATTGCAAGACCTCCGAGTGAGGGGGTGGTCGGGTGCCCGTGCGCCGGGAAGCGCCGGACGGGATCAGGCGGGCTGTGGGGCGATGGCGCTCACCTCCACGACGTGCGGATCGATCAACCCGGCGGCGGGGACGCCCGTCCCGGGGGTCTGGACGGCGGCCGTGGCCCAGGCGATCCCGACGCGCAGCGCCTCGGGTCCTGAGCCCCCGCCGTGGAGGAAGCCGGCCAGCAGGCTGTCGCCCGCGCCGACGGTGCTGAGCACGGGGACGTTGGGTCCGGTGCCCAGCCAGCGGCCCTCGCCGTCGACGAGGACGGCACCGTCGGCGCCGAGGCTGCAGATGACCGCCCCCGCACCGCGCTCACGCGCCTCCTGGCATCCGGCGAGCACCTCGTCGAGGGTGCTCAGCTCGCGGCCGAGGATCTCGCCGAGCTCCTCCCCGTTGGGCTTGATGAGGTCCGGGCGGGCCGCAAGGCCGTCTGCGAGGGCCGGGCCGCTGGCGTCGAGGGCGAACCGGGCGCCGGCCGCTCGCGCGACCTCGGCCAGGCGGGTGATGATCGTGGTGTCGAGGTCGGCGGGCAGGCTGCCGGCGACCACCACCCACCCGCCCTCGGTGACCTCGTCGGCAACGGCGTCGACCAGGGCGTCGAGTTCGCTGGCGGCCAGGTCCGGGCCCGGTTCGTTGAGCTTGGTGGTGGTGCCGTCGGGCTCGACGACGGTGACGTTGGCCCGGGTGGTCCCGGCGATCGGGATGACGCGGTGCGGGATCCCGGCGTCGGCCAGCAGGCCCACCAGGCCACGACCGATCGACCCGCCGGCCGGCAGGACCGCGATGGAGTCGGTGCCGCGGGCCGAGAGGAAGCGCGTGACGTTCACGCCCTTGCCGCCCGGGTCCTCCAGGGTCGAATCGGCGCGGACGACCTCGCCGCGGATGAGCTCAGCGACGGCCAGCGTCCGGTCGAGGCTCGGGTTGAGGGTGACTGTGACGATCATGCGCGCACCACCTGGGGGCCAGCCGCCGTGAGATCGGCGGTATCGGAATCGGACAGGCCCCGGTCGCTGACGATGACGTCGATCTCGGCGAGATCGGCGACATGCGCGAAGTGGTCGGAGCCATACTTGGAGTGATCGGCGAGCAGGACGGTCCGGCGGGCCGAGGTGATCAGCGCTGCCTTGACCGCGGCCTCAGCCCGGTCGGGGGTGCTCAGGCCGCGATCGAGGGAGAAGCCGTTGGTGCCGAGGAAGGCGACGTCCACGAACATCGTGCGCAGGAACTCCAGCGCCGCGTGGTCCACCGTGGCCAGCGTGCGCCCGCGCACCCGGCCCCCGACCAGGTGGACCGTCAGGTCCTTGCGGTTGGCCAGGAGGGAGGCGATCGGCAGGCTGTTGGTCACGACCGTCAGCTCCCGGTCCGCGGGCAGGATCTCGGCCAGGCGGTAGGTGGAGGAGCCCGCGTCGAGGGCGATCGCGCCCTCCTCGGGCAGGAACTGCAGCGCTGCCTCGGCGATGGCGCCCTTGAGCTCGGTGTTCACCGACTCCCGGACGGCTAGCGCGGGCTCGAAGCCGAAGAGGTCGACCACGATGGCCCCGCCGTGCACGCGGCGCAGCAGGCCGGCGCGCTCGAGCGCGGTGAGGTCCCGCCGGACTGTCTCCGGGGTCACGTCGAAGGACTCGGCGAGCTCGGCCACCTCCACCCGACCGGCGGTGCGCGCCCGGCTCACGATGGCCGCTTGACGCTCTTCTGCATACATCCGGTTGCCTCCGTTTCTGTCTGCTTAGCTGTAGTAGACACCCGCGTTCACACAGATGTCAACACCAAACAGAAAGATTCCCACATGAATCCACAGACTCAGAAGCCGTGCGCGCGTAGCCGGGGCACGGTGGGGCCGGGTGGGGCGGCGGCGGTGAAGGGAGCGTGCGTGGGGCGGCGGGGCGGCGGGGCGGCGAGGGAGTGGCGGCTCGGCGGGTGCGGGCCGGGGCGGTGGGGGGTGGGGAGGCGTGCGCGGGCGGTAGGGCGGTGGAGGGCGGGGCGTGCGCCGGCGGGGCGGGGCGGGGCGGGGCGGGGGGCGTGGCGGGGGCGGGGCCGGGGCGCAGGGGGCGTCGGCGGGGGCGGGGCCGTGAACGGTGAGGGTTACACCCCCACTTGTGCGGGCAACCCGCACGGATCATGGTCAACCACGCTCACAGACCCCGGGATCCGCACGCGGTCCCACCCAAGCCGAAGTCGGGCCCCGTCTCAGTGCCACCGCAACCACCTGGGCACCGCCTCGATGGAATCTGCCGTCGAAACGGGGCCCAAATCCCCATCCGACGACCGCGGGCGGCCACGCGGGGCGTGGGGATGCGGGGCGCGTGGGGGCGGGGTCAGTCCTCTGTGCGGGAGAGGTGCTGGGCCAGGTAGATCGGGACGATCGAGACCAGGACCAGGAACGCCGCCACCACCGCGACCAGGGGGCCCTGGCCCGGGCGGAACAGGTTGGTCAGGATCCACAGCGGCAGCGTCTGGATGCCCGGCCCGGCGGTGAACGTGGTCACGATGATCTCGTCGAAGCTCAGCCCGAAGGCAAGGACGGCGCCGGCGATCAGCGCCGAGCGCAGCATCGGGAACGTGATCGACCAGTACGTGCGCGTGCGGGTCGCGCCGAGGTCCATGGAGGCCTCCTCGACGTTCGGCGACAGGCGGCGCAGTCGCGCCACCGCGTTGTTGTAGACGACCACGATCGTGAACGTGGCGTGGGCGATGATCAGCGTCGCCCACGTCAGCCCGCCGAGGTACCCGGTGAACACATTGTTGAGCGCGATGCCGGTCACGATGCCGGGCAGGGCGATGGGCAGGACCACGAGCAGCGAGATCGTGTCGCGGCCGAAGAACGCGTAGCGGCCCACCGCCTGGGCGGTGAGCGTGCCCAGCACGAGCGCGATCAGCGTGGCCACCGTGGCCAGGCCCAGCGAGGTGAGCAGCGCGGAGTGGATGGCCTCGTCACCGACGGCCTGCTGCCACCAGCGAGTGGTGAACCCCGGAGGGGGCCATACGAGCGACTCGGCCGAGGAGAACGAGTTGATCACCACGACCCCGAGGGGCACGTAGATGAAGGCCAGCACAGCTGCGGTCATCAGCGTCAGGGCGATCCGCGCGGATCGGGTGAGGTGCATCGCCGGCCCCTAGAGGTTGTCCAGGGCGCCGGTGCGCCGGATCGCGAGCAGGTAGACGACCATGATCAGCACCGGGATGGTGGCCATCGCAGCGGCGAACGGCAGGTTGGTCACGTAGTTCTGCTCGACCACGTTGCCGAGCATGGTGACCTTGCCGCCGACGATCTTGGCGGTGATGTAGTCCCCGAGGCTCAGCGAGAACGTGAAGATGGACCCGGCCGCCAGCGCCGGGCGGATGCCGGGCAGCACGATCGAGCGCATCGTCCGCCACGGCCGGGCGCCGAGGTCGGCGGAGGCGTCGAGGACTGAGTCGGGGAGCCGCTCGAGGCCCGCGTAGACCGGCAGGATCATGTAGGGCAGCCACAGGTAGGTGAGGGTGACGATGATCGCGACCGTGCCGAAGCCGGGGCTGTTGCCGCCGAACGGGGCGGCCAGCCACGCCACGACGCCTGTGTTGGGCTCGAGCATGGCCCGCCACGCGTAGACCTTCACCAGGTAGGAGGCCCATAGGGGTGTCACGAGCAGCGCGACCAGCAACGGACGCCACCGGCTGGGCAGCACGCGCGCGGCGAAGAACGAGACCGGCAGGGCCAGCAGGGCGCACAGCACGGTGACGGATGCGGCGATGCCGATCGTGCGCAGCACCAGGCCGCGATAGGCCGGGGTCGTGAACAGGTTGGCGAAGTTGTCCAGCGTGAAGGAGCGCGCCACGAGGCCGGTGAAGTCGTCGACCTTCCAGAACGCCGTGACGAACAGCAGCGCCAGCGCCCCGAGGTAGGCCACCACCAGCCAGAACATGGGCAGGGCCAGCAGCCCTGTCACGCGGGCACCGGGGTGCCGGTGCAGCGCGGCGGCGCCGCGATGGGCGGGCGCCGTGTGCGGTGCGGCGGTCATCTGATCCTCCCCTCGGGGTTCTGCTCGGCCGGGTTCTGCTCGGCGGGTTCTGCTCGGCGGGTTCTGCTCGGCGGGTTCGCTCGGCCGGGTTCTGCTCGGCGGGTTCTGCTCGGCGGGATGGCCGAGGCGGGCGCGGCCAGGCTGGCCGGGGCTGTGGGGGCGGGCGGATCCCCGCCCCCACAGGCCCACTCGGGTCAGGCGCGCAGGGCGCTCCAGGCCTCGGTCCACTTGGCGTAGGGCACGCACTGGACGTCCGTCCGGCCGTCGAGGCACTTCGTGCTCGGCGTGTTCCAGTAGTAGACGTTCTTCCAGTACTCGGCATCGGCGGCGTGGTAGGTGTCGCAGAAGGCCTTGTCCGAGGTCAGCTCGCAGGACTTCGCGTTGGCCGGGGCCTCACCGAAGTACTCCGCCACCGCGGCGTTGGTCTGCGGCGAGACGATCCAGTCCAGCCACTTGTACGAGCAGTTGATGTTCTTGGCGTCCTTGGCCACCATCCAGGTGTCCGACCAGCCGGTCGCGCCCTCATCGGGCTTGACCGACTCGACCGGGGCCTTCGCGATGGAGTTCACGATGACCTGCCACGAGGTGCCCAGTGCGGTCGTCCCGCTCTCGAGGGCCGAGATCGCCTTGGTGTAGTCCGACCAGTACTCGCTGATGATCGGCTTCTGGGCCTCGAGGACCTTGATCGCGGCGTCGAACTGGGTCTGGTCCAGCGCGTAGGGGTCCTTGATCCCGAGCTCGGGCTGGGTGGTCATCAGGTACAGCGCCGCGTCCGCGATGTAGATCGGGGAGTCGTAGGCGGTCACCTTGCCGGCGTACGGCGAGGCCGGGTCGAAGGTGTCCTTCCACGAGGTCGGCGTCTCGGTGACCACGTCGGAACGGTAGGCAAGCACGTTGGCACCACGGCCGTGCGGGACGCCGTAGTTGACCCCGTCGACGGTGTTCCACGGCTGGTCCTTGAGGTCCGGGAAGATGTCGGCGTAGTTGGGCACCAGCGAGGTGTTCACCGGCTGGACGCTGTCGCCGGCGATCAGGCGCAGGGTCGCGTCCCCGGAGGCCGAGACCACGTCCCAGCCACCGCCCTGCATGAGCTTGACGGCCTCGTCCGAGGTGCCGAACTCCTTCAGGTTGACCTTGCAGCCGGTTGTCGACTCGAACTCGGTCACCCAGTCCACGCCGTTGTCGGGATCCTGCACGACGTAGCCGGGCCAGGCGAGGATGTTGACCGCGCCCTCCCCCTCACCGACCGGACCGGCGAACCCGGTCGGGGCCGGGCTGGCGGCACCGTCGGAGTCCGATGACGAGCTGCAGCCCGTGGCAAGCAGCACCAGCGCGGCACTGGCCGCCGCGGCCTTGAACAGACGCGTAGTGCGCACCTGCGACCTCCTTGTGTTGGGTCATCCGCCGCACGACGCGACGGAAGCGTGAGGGATCGGGCTACGCGCCGATCCGGGTCTCGTTCTCGCGGCTCCACACGAGGGTGACTCCCTGGCCCCGGAGGGCCCCGGCGTCCCCGCGCGGCCGGGTCAGGTTCTGCTCGAGGGCCACGAGCTGGCCGCCGGCAGCGAGGTCCACGAGGAACCGGGTCGCCGAGCCGACGTAGATGACCTCGCGGACCGTGCCGGCCACCGCGTGCTCCCCCTCGGCGGCCGGGGTCCCCGGGGAGGTGACGCGGATCTTCTCGGGGCGCACCGACACGACCTCGTCATGGCCCAGGACCGCCCGCGACGCGGCCCCCTCGAGGAGGTTCGAGGTACCCACGAACCCGGCCACGAAGCGTGTCTGCGGCTTCTCGTACACCTCGGCCGGGGTGCCGACCTGCTCGATCCGCCCCGCATTGAACACGGCGATGCGGTCGCTCATGGTCAGCGCCTCCTCCTGGTCGTGGGTGACGAAGACGAAGGTGATGCCGACCTCGCGCTGGATCGCCTTGAGCTCGACCTGCATCTGCTCGCGCAGCTTGAGGTCCAGGGCGCCCAACGGCTCGTCGAGGAGCAGCACCTTCGGCCGGTTGACCAGGGCTCGGGCCAGGGCCACGCGCTGGCGCTGGCCACCGGAGAGCTGGGTCGGCCGGCGGTCGCCGAGGCTGCCGAGCCGCACCGACTCGAGCGCCTCGGCCACCCGCGCACGACGCTCGGCCTTGGCCACCTTGGCCACCTTGAGCCCGTACTCGATGTTCTGCGCCACGGTCATGTGCCCGAACAGCGCGTAGTCCTGGAAGACGGTGTTCACGTTGCGGTCGAAGGGTGCCCGGTGGGTCACGTCCTGCCCGGCGAGCTCGATCGTTCCGGCGGTGGGCAGCTCGAAGCCGGCGATCATGCGCAGGACCGTGGTCTTGCCCGAGCCCGAGGGCCCCAGCAGGGTCAGGAACTCACCGTCGAGCACGTCGAGGTCGACGCCGTCGACGGCCGCCACGGCGGAGGCCCCGCTGCCGAACTGCTTGCGCAGGCCGCGGAGGCTGATCGCGACCTCGGAGGTGGGAGACATCGGACCGCCCTGGTGACCGGAAGGGGGGACTCGGGACCTTGGTCCCGTGCTGTGGGGCGCACTGTAGGGGCGCGGGCCGGCTACCGACAAGTCGACACGACGGATTCCGTGTTCCCTCTCCGGAATCTGCTGGCTTTCCGTGGTGCGCGGACAGCGACGCCGCTGTTTCCCTCGAATCACGGGCAGGTCGCCGCGGATTCCGATACCACTCGGTTGCACCGGCCCAGCCGACAGCCTGCGCGCTGGCCCGCTACAGCCGACCGGCCTCGTGCACGCGGCGCAGGAAGTCCTGCGTGCGGGGGTCCTGGGGGGCATGCAGCACCTGGTCGGGCGTGCCCCGCTCGACGATCGTGCCCGCGGACAGGAAGCACACCTCGTCGGCCACCTGGGCGGCGAAGCCCATCTCGTGGGTGGCGATGACCATGGTCATGCCCTCCCCCTTGAGTTCGCGGACGGTGGCCAGCACCTCGTTGACCAGCACAGGGTCCAGCGCGGAGGTGACCTCGTCCATGAGCATCAGCCGCGGGGAGACCGCCAGCGAGCGCACGATCGCCACCCGCTGCTGCTGCCCGCCGGAGAGCCGGTCGGGGTACTGCCTGGCCTTGTCGGCCAGGCCGAACCGCTCGAGCAGCTCGAGCCCCGCGGCCTCGGCCTGCGCGCGGCCGCGGCCGTGCACCCGCCGGGGCGCCAGCGTGATGTTGTCCAGGACCGTCAGGTGGGGGAACAGGTTGAAGGACTGGAACACCATGCCGATCTGGCGACGCACCGCATCGGGGTCGACCTCCGGGTCGGTGATGTCCCATCCGTCGAGGCGGATCACGCCGTCGTCGACCCGGGTGAGCAGGTTGATGCACCGCAGCAGCGTCGACTTGCCCGACCCGGAGGCGCCGATGAGCACCGTGACCGTGTGCTCGGGGACCTCGAGGGAGACCCCGCGCAGCACCAGCTCAGCGCCGAAGGACTTGTGCACCTCGGCGACCGCGAGCCGCGGGGTGGGCCGGGCGCTCACTGCGTGCCCTGCTGGTTCTGCCGCTGGATGGAGCGCAGCATGATCCGGTCGGTGATCCGGGTCAGCGGGATCGTCAGGAGCAGGAACAGGATCGCCGCGACGACGTACGGGGTGTAGTTGAACGAGCGCGAGGACTCGATCTGGGCGGCCCGGATCGCATCGATCACCCCGAGGACCGACACCAGGCCGGTGTCCTTGAGCAGGGAGATGAAGTCGTTGAGCAGCGGGGGCACGACGCGGCGGATCCCCTGCGGGAGCACCACGTGGCGCAGGGTCTGGCGCCGAGGTCAGCCCCAACGAGCGGGCCGCGGCCGACTGGCTCGGGTGCACCGAGAGGATCCCGCTGCGCAACACCTCGGCCACGTAGGCCGAGTAGGTCAGCACGATCGCCGTGGTGCCCAGCACCACCACCGAGTTGGTCACCCCCGACAGGCCGAGCGCGGGGACGCCGAACCCGATGAGCAGGATCACCAGCAGGGTGGGCACGCCGCGGAAGAGGTCGACGTAGGCCGTCGCCAGCAGCCTCAGTGGGGCCAGGGCCGCGCCGACGAGGTGCGCACCAGCGCCAGGGCCAGGCCGATGATCGCGATGCTGATGGAGGAGACGATGGTCAGCCGGATGTTGAGCAGCAGGCCCTCGAAGATGAAGGGCAGCACCTCACGGCCATAGGACCAGTCGAAGAACGTCTCCTGGACCACCGGCCACCCGGGCGAGGTGACGACCAGGGCGACCAGCACCCCGATCACCAGGAGCGTGGAGACCGTCGCGACCCCGGCACGCCGGCGACTCTGCCGCCGGCGCACCTCGCGTCGGCGCAGCTCCTCGGCGCTGGGGCTCACCTGGCCCGGGACCTGCGTCACGTACCGGCGTTACTTCAGCGTGGGTGCGGTGGCGTCGGGCAGCCAGGTGGTGGCCAGCTGGTCAGCGTGCCGTCGGCGCGCAGCTGGTCGATCACCTGGGTGGTGCAGGCCGTCAGCGGGCTGCCCTTGCCCATCAGGATGCCGTACTGGTCGGTGGCGGTGCCCTCGGCCGGCGGCAGCTGACCCACGACGGTTCCGCCGTCCACCTCGAAGTTGACCAGGTAGAACGCGGTGGGAAGGTCGACCACGATGCCGTCGATCTGGCCGTTCTTCAGGGCGCTGACCGCGGTGGCGTTGTCGTTGAACGTGGCCACGTCCTGGGTCGGGGCGATCACGGCCTGCGCGGCGTCCAGCGAGGTGGACCCGATGGCCGCGCCGAGCTTGGCGTCCTTGAGCTCGGCGATGGTCGTGGCCCCGGCGATCGGTGAGCCCTTGGAGGCCACCACCGCCTGGGGGGCGTCGTAGTAGGACGAGGAGAAGTCGACGGCCTTCTGGCGGTCCGGGGTGATCGTGAACTGCTGGATGTTCCAGTCGAAGTCCTTGGCCCCGGGGGCGATCGCCCCGTCGAAGGTGGTGCGCACCCACTTCACGTCGGCCTTGTCGTAGCCCAGCTTCTCGGCGGCGGCGTAGGCCACGGCCGCCTCGAAGCCCTCCCCGGACTCGGGGGCGTCGTTCTTGACCCACGGCTCGTAGGCCGGCTGGCCCGTGGCCACGACCAGCGTGCCCGGGGTCAGCGTGGTCAGCGAGTCCTTGGTGCACGTCAGCGTCGAGGCCGAGGCGCTGGCGTCCGCCGCCGAGTCGCTGCTCGGCGCGCAGGCGGTCAGGGCCAGGCCGGCGACGGCCAGGGCGGGCAGCAGGCGGGAGCGGTTCATGGGTCCTCCGTGAGTGGGCGCTGGCCGAAAGATACCTGTTCGTGCCCGCAGGCCCCGAATCAGCGACTGCGCGGACGCAGTGACGACTCCGGCTCGGCCGGTGACTGCGCAGGGAGCGCGTCGGTGAGGTCGACCTGCCCCGACCGGGCGGGCAGCAGCGCGGCCACGGCCAGCGCGAAGGCGGTCAGCAGCGCGCCGATCCGCACGGTGTGGATGGCCACCCCGATGAACCCGCCGTCGATGATGTCGACGTACGCGAACGGGTACAGCGCCTGGGCGGCCAGCGCGGTGACGGCCAGCGGCAGCGTGGCACGGCGCATCCGGGGGGAGCCCGCCGCCCACACCAGGGCAGACATGCCCAGCAGCCACACGTTGTACTGGGGGCTGAGCACGCGCGAGGTCACCGTGAGCCACAGGATCGCCACGAACGCGATGTCGGCCACGGGCGCGTGGTCCAGCCGACCGAGGGCGCGGGCCGCGATGAGCGCGACCAGCCCGATCAGCGACAGCGGCACGAGCCACGGCGCGATCGCGTCGGCCAGCGGCACGCCGACCTCGGAGGACCCGTAGCGGAAGGCCTCGGGCACGCCGTCACGACCCAGGACCATGCGGGCCCAGACGAAGGGCAGGGCAGCCACCGACTCGGTCTGCAGGCCGCGGGCCTCGCCGTTGTCGACGAAGCCCGACAGGATCCCGGGGAACGTCCAGGCCGCGGTCACCACGATGGCCACGGAGGTCACGATCGCGCCCAGGGCGCCACGCAACCAGTCACGCTGGCGCATCGCCAGGGCCATCACCGCCGGCCAGATCTTCAGGCCGCCACCGATCGCCAGGACCGCGCCGGCGGCCGCGGGCACGGCCAGGGCCATGAGCCCCGCGAGCGCAGCCAGCGTGGGGATCGAGTCGTAGCGGCCGTAGAGCAGGGGGCCCACCAGCAGCGGCGTGACAAGCCACACGGCATACCCGTGCCAGCGACCACGAGCACGGGCGTCGCGGGCCAGCAGGACGCTGATCGCCACGTCGACAGCGATCAGCAGGATCGCGAACATCCAGGGGGCGGAGCCCAGCAGGCCCACCCCGCCGAAGACGAAGGCCGCCAGCGGCGGGTACTGCCACATCGGATCAGCCGCGGGGACGATGCCCTGGGCCAGGTCCTCGCCCCAGCGTGAGTACACGTTGAGGTCGTCGAAGATGTGCTTCCAGTCGTGGTGGAACATCATCCCCAGGGCCATGAGCGCCACGAGGCCGCGCGTGAGCACCCACCAGCCGAGCCGATACCTCGACTCGGACAGTCGTGCCACGCGGGTCTGGAGCTCCACACCGCCATTGTGCCCGAGTTCGCGGCGATCAAACCGCCTCGTCGGCGCGTCGCCTCATTGGTAGGACACCCACCACGGGGTCGGCTCCTGGCTCATCGTGGTGGCCGGCGAGGGCGTGGGCTCGTCCTCGTCGTAGAAGTTCTTCCACCCGAAGCGCAGGCCGCGGGGGGCGTTGGCCAGCAGGGCGTTCCACGTGTCCTGCTTCTGGCCGAGGGTGCCGTCGCCGTCCATCTGCAGCACCACCGCGAGCTCGTCGTGGCTCAGGTCGAGGGTCTCGCGCTCGGTGATCATGTCGGTGCGGAACTGGTGGAGCAGCACCATCTTCTGGGGGAGGTCGTTCTCGGCGGTGAGCTCGGCCAGCCACGCCATCGCCTCGTTGATCTCAGCGGCACTGACGCTGCCGATCTGCTCCATGGGCAGCTGCTCGGGGGTCAGCCGCCACTCCGGGTCCATCGCCAGGCCCACGTGGGGAAGCAGCAGGAGCTCCTCGTAGAGCTTCGCCTGGGTGAGGAAGTCCGATCGGCCGGACTGCAGGTCCAGCACCACGTAGAGCCCGGACTCGGCAGCTGCCTGCACCAACGGGCGCAGCACGTCGACGCTCCACTCGTTGGAGTAGTTGCCGTCCTTGCCCTGGGAGCCCGAGGCCACGGTCGCGATGATCTCGAAGGCCGGGATCACCTTCTCCTCGACGTAGGGCTCGTAGGCCGCCGCCTGGGCCTTGGCCCGCTCGACGGCAGCCTGGGGGTCCTGCTCACCGAGGACGCCCAGGGCTGCGGACAGAGGATGGCCGTAGAGGGCGACGTAGCGCTTGCCGGTGAACACCTTCTGGCCGCCGCCGGGCAGGCGGACCCCCGTTGCGGCGGTGGCCACGCGCTGGCCGAATCGCGCCCGCGGGCCGAAACCGGCGCCCACCCCGATCACCTGCGCCGGCTCGACATCAGCCACCGCCTTCAGGTTGGCCTCCGAGGACCGGGGATCGGTGGAGGTCAGCTCCACCGCGGGGACCCCGGCCGCGGCAAGCACCGCGGTGGCCACCTCGGCGAGCTCGGCTGGCGCCGCCTTCGGGGTGGTCAGGGCCGTGGTCCCCTCGGCCGGCGTTGTCGGGGCCAGCTCGGGCAGGTCGTCGGGGTCGCTGACCACGGTGACGCCCGGCAGGTCGGGGGTGCCGGCGCCCATGTGCAGCACGTCGGTGACCCCGAGGCGCGCCAGTTCGGCGGCGGGGCCGTCGTCCGAGGCGGGGTCGGCGGGGTCGGCGGACGCGGGGTCGGCGGGGTCGGCGGGGTCGGCGGACGGGGTGGCGGCGCGGGGTCGACTACCAGCAGCGGGACACCGAGGGTCTCGGCCTCGCGTGACGCTGCCTCGAGGTTGGCCGGGTCGGTGGTGACCGCCACGGGGCTCGAGCGCCAGACCGCACGGCTGGCGGCGACCGCCATCGCACCGGGCGACGTGGCCGACAGCACGACGGGGGCCTCGGGCGCGGTGGCCACGGCGCCCGCGGGCGTCCGTACGGGGGCCGTGCCACCCTGCTCGGGCTGACGATCCGCGGCAGCGCCGGTGCAGGCCCCCAGCAGCAGGCACGCCGCGAGGCCGGGGGCCAGCACCCACGCGACCCGGCCGGGGCGGGCCGCGGACGGGCGGGGGAGGTCGGGCAGGGTCATGGCTGCTCCGTCGGGTTGATGACCGGGGCGTCCGACGGTACGTCAGCCTCGCTGACGGTCGGTGCAGGCCCGCCGCCGACGGCGCAGGGGTCGACGCCCTTGACCGCCAGGACCCGCGCGGCGGCCCCGTTCAGGCGGTCGGGTGCGAGGGCGCCCGACTCCAGCGCCGCCCGCACGGCCCGGCGGCCCTCGACGGACCCGCCGGGCCCGACGATGCCGAGGTCGCCGCCGGCGGCCAGGAACCCCACGAGGGCATCGCCCTGAGTGGGCTGGCCGGCGGCGGCCATCCCCAGCGCGTCGCTGACGACCAGGCCGTCGAAGCCCACCTCCTGGCCGAGAAGGCCGGTGACCACGGACTTCGTCTGGCTGCTCGGGGTGTCCGAGTAGCCGGGGATCGTGGTGTGCCCGACCATCACGCCGACCTCGACCTGCCGGGGGATCTCTCGGTAGGGCATGAGGTCGACCTCGCGCAGGTCCTCGATGGACGGGCCGACCGAGCGCCCATCGTGGGTGTCGCCGGTGGTGCGGCCGTGGCCGGGGAAGTGCTTGAGCACCGGGAGCAGGCCCGCGTCGGCCACCCCCTGGGCCGCGGCTGCGCCGAACTCGGCGACCACGTCGGGATCATCGGAGGGGGCCCGGTCGCCGATGCCCGGGCCGTGGCCCACGTCGACGACCGGGGCGAACACGAGGTCCACGCCCCAGTCGGCCAGGCTCCGGGCATGCTCGGCCCACATCGAGCGGACCTCGGCCGGGGTCATCGTGGCGGCCTGGCGTCGCGCGGACGGGATCGGGCCGACCACGTCCCGGTAGCGCTGGACCTGCCCGCCCTCCTCATCGGCGGCCAGCAGGGCGCCGTAGCGGGTGCCGCTGGTGACCCGCTCGAGGGCGCGCGCCGACGAGGCGTCGAGCCGGCCGTTCGCAAGCAGCCCCGCGATCAGCCCGTCGCGCAGCCAGCCGTCGACCCGATCGAGGTCGGTGGTGGTCACCACCATGGTCTGGCCGATGCGGACCTCGAGGGGTAGCGCGGCCACGCAGGCGAGGACAGCCCGGGATGGGTCGGCGCTCGGGGTCACGCTGCGGGAGGCCGCAGGCTCCGTCGACACGGAAGAACCCTGCGGGGCCGGCGCCGCCCCCGGTTCGCTGCCGCAGCCGCTGATCAGGGCCAGCACGGCCAGGGCCGCAGCGCCCAGCGCCGGGCTGGCGGCACGGGCGGGCGGGCGCGACGGCATGGACACAAGCATGACACCGGTCCCCGGGTGGACCGACCGGATACGTGGCCGGTGCCCACCGTGGGCCGTCCGCCCGGCTGGACCTACCGCGGCACCGCGGCCGGGGCTACCCGTAGCCCAGTGGCCTGCTCGAAGGCGTGGGCGAACCCGAGCAGCTGCCCGTCGCTGCCCGGCCGGCCGATCAGGGTGACCCCGGTCGGCATCCCGCTGGCCCGCAGCCCCAGGGGCACCGTCACAGCCGGGTACCCGGCTGTTGCGTAGAGCGAGGAGTGCAGGTTGGTGAGGCTCACGAGCAGGTCGCTGCCAGCCGCGTCGAACGTGGCGTCGAGCATCTGCTGGGCGAGCCCTCGGTGGGCCATGGCGGCCTCCTCGTAGGCGTCGCGCGTGATCCGCTGGACCAGCGCGAGGTCGAGGAAGAACTGCCCGGCCGGCATCCGGCGGCGGGGCTTGCGCAGGTTGTAGGCGTGCAGATCGGCCAGGCTCGTCACTGGGGCCCCGGCGGCGGCGAGGTACCCCACCGTGTCGTGGCTGACCCCGCCGAGGACCACCCTCATGAACCCGTGCTCGAACTCGGCCCGCGGCGTCGTGGCCACCACCACCGACTCGACCGGCTCGGCCCCCGCAGCCCGCAGGCCCGCGTCGATCCGGGCCAGCATGGCGGGGTTGTCCGCCGTGGCCTCGAAGGGCGACTTCTGGGTGCGGATGTCCTGGGCGAGCACCCCGACCCGCACCCCGTCCAGCGCCTGTCCGGTGAGGTCCACCTCGATCGGGCGCGTGGCCATCGCCTGCAGGACGAGGGCGGCATCGGCCACGGTCCGCCCGATCGGGCCCGGGTCGTCCTGATGACGCACCAACGGGATCACGCCCGTGCCGTCGACCAGCCCGTGCGTGGGCTTCATGCCGACCACGCCGCAGAACGCCGACGGGGCGACCAGCGACCCCGAGGTCTCGGTGCCCACGCTGACGAGGGCCAGCCCGGCGGCCACCGAGACTGCCGACCCGCTGCTCGAGCCACCGGGCGTGAACCCCGCGCCATAGGGGTTGGCCCCCTGGCCGCCGACGGCACTGAACCCGGGCGAGCGCACGACGGCCCCCGCGAGCTCTGAGAGGTTCGCCTTGGCCAGGATCACCGCGCCGGCCGCGCGCAGTGCGCTGACCACCGCCGCGTCCCGCGCGGGGACGTGCCCGGCGAGGATCTCGGCCCCGCCCGTCGTGGGCATCGGCCCGGCCGCCTCGACGTTGTCCTTGAGGGTCACCGGGATGCCGTCCAACGGGCCGCGCGACTGCCCGGCCACCCGGCGGGCGTCGGACCATCGGGCCTGCTCCAGGGCGTCGGGAGCCAGGGCGATCAGGCTGTTCAGCCCGGCCTCGCGGGCGAGGACCCGGCACAGCAGGTGCACGGTGAGCTCCTCCGACGTGACCCGCCCGTCGGCCAGGTGCGCCTGCACGAGCGCGATGCCCGCAGCGTCGACCAGTGCGTCGAGCTCGGCGACCCGTGCGGGGTGACGATCGGCCGGGACGCCGGAGAGGTCCAACGGCTCGAGGCGCCCCGGCGAGCGGGCCCCCACCAGTGCCCCGGTGGCCAGGGACCGGCCCGCGCTCAGGTAGCCGGTCAGGCGGCCCACGGGCGCACCTCCCTCGCTTCGTCGCCGGGCCGCGTCGCGGACCAGTGGATCGGCTGATCCTAGGGCGCGACCGGGGCCACCACCCGGGTGACGATCCAGCGGTCCTTGCCGATCCGCCGGGTCGGGGTGAAACCGTGGGCCTCGAACAGGGCGAGTGTCGCGTTGTGCAGGAACGACGATGAGACCTTCCGATCGGTGGTGTCCTCGGGGAAGCTCTCCACGACCCCGCCGCCGAGGCGCGCGATCCCGGCCACGGCGCCGCCGAGGGCCGCGGAGGCGACGCCGTGGCCGCGGTGCGCGCGGTCGACGAAGAAGCACGTGATCCGCCAGTCGGCGGAGGTACCCGGGCCCTCGTTGTAGGCGCGCAGGGCCTTGATCCGGGGCAGCTCCTGCGGCGTGCCGAACTGGCACCACCCCACGCACAAGTCGTCGGCATAGACCAGGGCGGCGTGTGCGCGGCCCTCACGGACCCGCTGGTCCTTGTCCTTGCGGTTCAGGTCCGGCGTCCGACCGCGGCCGACGCCCTCGGAGTGGAAGCCCATGCACCAGCAGCCGCCCCACACCCCGTTGTGCCGCTCGACCAGGGCCGCGAAGTCCGGCCACGTGGCCTGGTCGAGGGGCTTGACGCCGAGGGGCTGGGAGGCGCTGGGCATGGGGTCATGGTCAACGCTGCACCGGGGCGGACGCCACCGGTGCCGCGCCGGCGACCTACGACACCGGCGTCACGCGGTGCAGGTCCAGGTAGAGGACCATCGGATCCCACGACTGGGACAGGGTCAGCCCGCCGTACAGGTGGAAGATGTCGGCGTTCACCCTGCTGCTCGCGCCGTTGGCCCATGAGGACACCCATCCGACCTTCGACGCCCGCACCGTGACGTCACGGCCCACGAAGCCCACGGGGATCTTGGCGATGGTGTAGTAGCCGTCGCCGTCGGCCGTCGCCGAACGCAGGGCCTGGCCGGTCTGGGCATCGAAGACGGTGACCTTCGCGTAGCCGAGCGGGTCGAAGTCGCCCAGGACCTGGCCCGTGATCGTCGCAGCCCGGCTCACGTTGATCATGCCCCCCGACTCGCCGACCACGACACCCGGGACGAGCTGGAAGACGGTGGCCGTGTCACGCGAGTCCTGCCACGTGGCCCACGCGGTCGTGTAGAAGGGTCCCGAGGCCCGGACCTTCACCCGAACCGGGGGAAGCCCCTCGATCCGGAAGTACCCGTCGTCGTCGACCACGGATCGCAGGAGCCGACCGGAGTCCGCGTCGAACACCGCGACCGTCACGTCGGTGATCACCGGTTCGTCATCGAGCATGACACCGCCCTGGATCGCCGACGGCGCGTAGATCGCCACCGTGCCGACGTCGACGGGCGCGAAGGGCGCCACCTGGAACACGTCAGCAGTCGCTCGGGTCCACTTGTCGTGGGCCCACGTCGTCACCCAACCGGGCTTGCTCGCCCGGAGCACCACCGGACCTGCGGGCAGCATCCCGATGCGGAAGTATCCCCACTGCTCTCCGGCGCCGACACCCTGCGAGAGCGCCGACCCCAGTACCGCTCCCGTGGTCGCGCTGAACGCGGTGACCTGGACGCCCTCCAAGGGGTCGTCGTACGGGGAGCTGGTGGATTCGTTGAACGCCATGATCGACCCGGTGATGACCGACTCGGGTGCGAGGTCGAGGTAGAGGATCATGTCCTCGTCCCAGGTCTGCTCGAGAGTCTGCCCTTCGGACAGCGTGTACACATCGGCCTGCGCCCTGCTCGATGCGCCACTTGCCCACGCATCCAGGTAGCCGGCCTTGCGCGCCCTGACCTGGACACGGCCCGGGGGAATACCGGTCACCGTGTAGTACCCGGAGCCGTCAGCGAGCACCGAGCGGATGGCAGCGCCGGTGTCGGCGTTGAACACCGTCACCCTGGCACCGCCGAGCGGGTCCATCCAGCTGAGGACCTGCCCCGTGATCGCAGCCGTGGGCCCGGCGAGCGCGGGAGGCCCGCTCAGCCCCAGCATGGAGAACAGCCCCAACGCGACGCCCAGGACTACCAGGAGGCGCCGACGCGGTCGCTGCTGATTGGCACTTGTGGACATGACCACTCCCCGATCCCGACGCCCCCGCCACGCTGGCTGCGCGCGGCGGCCATCGACTCCTCGACCGTAGCGCTGCCCTAGCCGCCGCGGCAGGGTCATAGGGCCCATGCGGTGGCCGAACCCGGCTGAGGGCCACGGGCTCGCATCCAGCCGCGGGAGCCGGGCGCGCAGATCTTCACGGTTCCTCCACACGTCGCCCGCGGGACGGGCACCGGTGCGCACCTACGCTGCCTGCCATGGCCACCCCGAGCCCCGACAGCGCGCGCATCCTCGTCGTCGAGGACGAGCCGACGATCAACCAGGCGGTGACCGACCGGCTGCGGGCCGAGGGATTCCTCGTCGACCAGGCACACGACGGGCCCGGTGCGGTGACCTCCTTCGAGGCCCATCGGCCGGACCTCGTGGTGCTCGACGTGATGCTGCCCGGTTTCGACGGATACGAGGTGTGCCGGCGCATCCAGGCCAGCCGGCCCGTGCCGGTGCTGATGCTCACCGCGCGCTCCGACGAGACCGACCTGCTCGTCGGCCTGGGCGTCGGTGCCGACGACTACGTCACCAAGCCGTTCTCGATGCGCGAGGTGGTGGCCCGGATCCGTGCGCTGCTGCGCCGCGTGGAGCGCGCGGCCGCGCTGGCAGAGGCCGGCGGGTCGCCGATCGCGCTGCCCGGGCTGGTGATCGACCCAGCCGCGCGGCGGGTCGCCGTGGCCGGGCAGCCCGTGCACCTGACCCCGCTCGAGTTCGACCTGCTGTGCGCCCTGGCAGCCGAGCCCGGCACGGTGCGCAGCCGCGACGTCCTCATGCTCCAGGTCTGGGGCTGGTCGGATGCCGCGGGCACCCGCACGCTGGACAGCCACATCAAGAGCCTGCGCGCCAAGATCGGCGGCCAGTGGGTGCGCACCGTGCACGGCGTCGGGTACGCCCTCGAGGTGCCGGCGTGAACACCGAGCGCCCCCTGGACGTCGTGTCATCGATCAAGGTCAAGCTGGGGCTCCTGGTCGGCGTGAGCGTGGTGGTGGCCGCGCTCGTGGCCGCCGTCGGCGACGCAGCGCAGGTGCCGTGGTGGATCAGCGTGCCGGTGACGGTCGCCGCTGCCCTGGCCGTCACCCAGTGGCTGGCGCGCGGGATGACCTCGCCGCTGCGAGAGATGACCCGGGCCGCCGGGGCGATGGCCGGCGGGGACTACAGCCAGCGCGTCACGGCCACGAGCAGCGACGAGGTGGGCGCGCTGGCCGGGGCGTTCAACGCCATGGCCGCCGACCTCGGTGCCGCCGACAGGGAGCGCCGCCGGCTGGTGGCCACCGTGTCCCACGAGCTGCGCACTCCCCTTGCCGCGCAGCGGGCCCTGCTCGAGAACCTCGTCGACGGCGTCGTGACCCCCGACGACGACGCGCTTCGGGCAGCGCTGCGCCAGTCCGAGCGGCTCAGCGCGCTCGTCGCCGACCTCCTGGACCTCTCCCGCCTCGATGCCGGGAGGGCGCCCCTGGACCTCACCGACGTCCCGGTGGCCGACCTGCTCGGTGCCGCCACCGCCGAGGCGGCACTCGATAGCCGCCCGGTGCGGGTGCGTCATGAGACCCACCCCCAGGACCTGACCGTGTGCGCGGACCCGGCCCGGCTGGCCCAGCTGCTGGTCAACCTGGTGGACAACGCGATCCGGCACAGTCCGCCCGGCGGTGAGGTGCTCGTCCGCGCCGAGGCCGTCGACGAATCCACCTGGACCCTCGACGTGCGCGACGAGGGCCCCGGCATCCCGGCCGAGGATGCCGATCGCGTATTCGACCGCTTCGGCTCCGGCGGGGACACCGGCGGTGGAACGGGCCTCGGCCTGGCAATCGCGCGCTGGGTGTGCCAGCTGCACGGGGGCACGATCCGCGCCCTGCCCCATGACGGCGCCGGAGCCTGGCTGCAGGCAACCCTGCCCCGCCGCCCTGTGGCTGCCGGCCCCACCGCCCCCGATCTGGGCAGCCCCCCACCGCGGGCTGATGCACGACCCACCCATCCCGACAAGGAGGCGGCCATGTCCGTCCAGCCCCCCACCTCCGGTTCCCCGGTCCCCCCTGCCGGCGCGGCGCCCGGGCACCCGGCCCGGCACGAGCGGTCCCGGGCGGAGGTGCCTCGGGCACCTCGGCGACCACCATTCACCCAGGAGCCCGGCAGTCCCCGGGTGCCTCCCCCGCAGGCTCCGACACCGACTGGCTCGACGGCCTCTGGCCGGAGCGGGCCATCCCGGCGCAGCCGCTGGCAGTCCTCGGGTCCGTGGGCGTGGGGGCGTGGGCGGCCCTGACGTGGCCGGACCACCAGGTGGGTCTCGCGGTGGCCCTGACCCTGGTCGCGGCGGGCGCGCTGATGTGGTGGGTCGCACGCCACCGCCGGCACCCCTGGGCGCTGGCGTGCGCGGCGCTGGCCGTGCTGCTGGCGCTCACCCCGATGGTGCGCGCCGCGGGCGGCGTCGTGGCGCTGGCCGTCCTCGTGGCTGTCGTGGTGGCCGCCGCCGGGTTGACCCTGGCCCGGACCTTCTCGGCCATCCCCGCCAGCGTGCTCGCCTGGCCACTGTCCGCGCTGCGCGGGCTGCCACTGCTGGGGCGCACGATCACCGCGACCAGCCGGGTGTCGGTGCTCTGGCCGGCGCTGCGCACGGCCGGGATCTCGATGGTGGCCCTGGCCCTGTTCGGTGGCCTGTTCGCCTCCGGTGACGCAGTCTTCGGCTCGTGGGCCGAGGCGATCATCCCGGACCTGGGCTGGGACACCCTCGTGCTGCGCACCTTCGTGCTCGTGCTGGTCGCGGGCGTGGTGCTCACGGGTGCCTACCTGGCGATCAACCCACCGCCGGTCGCGGACCTGGCGCTGCCCGAGGGCCGGCGCACCACCCATGCGTGGGAGTGGGCCGTCCCGGTCGGGCTGGTCGTGGCCGTGGTGGCCGGGTTCCTGGTGGCCCAGGCCGCCGCGATGTGGGGGGGCCATGAGTACCTGCGCCGGACGACCGGCCTCACCTACGCCGAGTACGTCCACCAGGGCTTCGCCCAGCTGACCATCGCGACGTTCCTCACTCTCGTGGTCGTGGCCCTTGCCATGGCTGTCGCCGAACGCACCAGCCGGGGCGACCGCGTGCTGCTGCGCGTGCTGCTGGGCAGCCTGTGCCTGCTCACCCTGGCCGTCGTGGCCAGCGCGCTCTACCGGATGGCGCTCTACCAGCAGGCCTACGGGTACACCGTGCTGCGCGTGTTCGTCGACGGGTTCGAGCTGTGGCTGGGCCTGGTCGTCGTGCTGGTGCTGGTGGCCGGCATCCGGCTGGAGGCGGGTTGGCTGGCGCGGGCAGTTCTGGGCTCGGCCGCGGTGTTCACGTTGGTGTTCGTCGGGATGAACCCCGACGCGTGGGTGGCCCAGCGCAACATCGAGCGCTTCGAGGCAGGCGGGCGCCTGGACACGTACTACCTGTCCACGCTGAGCCCCGATGCCACCCCCACCCTGGTCGAGGGGCTGCCGGCCGAGGTGACGCGCTGCATGTTCGGCGACCGGGTCCCGGAGGACGACGGGGTCCTCGGCTGGAACCTGGGCCGCTCCCGGGCGCAGGACCGCCCTGGCGACGGTGGAGGGGCCCACCGACCGTTCGGCCTGCGATCTCGCGCTGACCAACGAGTACCGACGGCGGTAGCCGGGCAAGCCTGGACCACGCGCTGTAAGCCGGCGATAAGCGAGGTCGGGCAGCGTGCTCCTCGTCCGCGCAGGGCAGGAGCAGGCAGCCGGGAATGCTGTCGGCACCTGAGCACCGCGGGCAGCCGAAGGCCCCATCCGCCGAGGCGCGAAGTGCCCTTCGCGCCTGTCCCGAGGAGAGACGACATGACGATCACCCAGTCCGCATCCCCCGCCCATCGCCCGGCCGGCAGGCGCGCCGCCCTCCTGCTCGCCACCGGAGTCATCGCTGCAGGAACCCTGGTCCCGACGCCGGCCTCAGCCGTGACCGGCACGGTCCCCCGCATGTGGGACTGCTCGGTGTACACCTCCAAGTGCGTGCGGACGAACGGGGGCATCGGCTCGTCGGACAGCTGCCGCTGGGTCGGCCGCTACATCGCCACGGGCACGAGCCGGTGGGTCATCGGGTGCGAGCACACGCACTGACCGCGCACGGGACGTCCTCATCGACGGGCTGGGTCTCGACCCGACAGCGGCCCTGGCCGAGGTCGAGGACGCAGTGCTCAACCACTGCCTGCCCGACCCCTCAGGGCAGCCGGGCAGGCTGGCAACCCTCCGGACGGGCCTCGCGGCGCGATTCAGACCGCCCTCAGGTCGGCCACCTCGTCGCCCCAGCCCCGATGCTCCACTCGGTGAGCGATCCGGTCGATGGCCAGGACCAGCAGGAAGCCACCGGCAGCCAGGGCGAGGGTGCTGCCCACAGCCTCGTCGGGCGGGCCCAGCGCGACGCTGGAGGCCCCGTCCGGCCAGGGCCACAACACGCGCAGCGATCCCAGCATGAGCCCGATCAGAACAGCCATGACGGTGTCGTAGTGCTCGGCCAGCGCCCAGTGCAGCACCTGGCTGAACAGCGCCAGGCCCAGGACGCATCCCAGGCCGAAGACCACGAGCGCCGGGAGGTCCCGGGAGCTCACGGCGCCCAGCACGGCTGGGTACATGCCCATGACCACCAGCAGGAAGGACCCGCTGATGCCCGGCAGGATCATCGCGCAGATCGCGATGGCGCCGGCTGCGAAGTAGGCCCACAGAGCCACATCCCCCGACGCCGCGCCGGGGTCACTGCCCGCGGTCAGTCCCAGGGCCGCGAAGAAGACGGCGCCCGCGCCCAGGATCAGCGCCCACTCGCGGGTGTCACGGCGGGTGAGCAGGCCCGTGGCCACGATCGTGGAGCCGGCGACGAGGCCCATGAACAACCCGGCCATCTGGGTCGGGTGCACCTCGAGCTGGTGCTCGATGGTCCCCGCGAGCAGCACGACCGCGGTCAGGATGCCCAACCCCAGGGGGAGCAGCAGGACCCAGTCGACCGCACGGAGCCCGGCCACGGCTCCGCTGCTGTCCAGGGCCAGCACCCGGCCGAGGGCTGAGGACCCGGTGCGGATCCCGGTCACCAGACGCTGGTAGATGCCCAGGACCAGCGCGACCGTCCCGCCGGAGACCCCGGGGACGATGTCCGCGCTGCCCATCGCGATACCGCGCAGCAGGTTCCCGGGAGCCTCGCGCAACGTCGCCCCGACCATCAGTGCGCCCCCATGCGCACTGCGACCCCGTGAGGCGACATCACCCGGCGGTCAGGACGCCTCCAGATCGTGCTCGTGGTCGTGCAGGCCGCCCTGGAGCCCTTCGGAGGCAGCACCCGGGGCCACAGGGGCCGGCGGGCGGAAGTTGCCCTTGCCACGGATCCCGTTGATGTCCTGGGTGCTCATCGCGTACTGCAGGGTGGCGTAGGCCACGCCGTCGGAGTTGATGTCCAGGGCGGTGTCGTTGTTGTTGGCGAACGTGTCACATGCCAGGTGGTAGCAGGCGTCGTAGGCCACGCCGGCCGTGCCGCCCCAGATCGCTGCCTGACTGGCCGTCTTGATCCCCTCGGCACCGGTGAACAGGCCACCGGACGGGATGCCCGCGGCGATGAACGGCCCGTAGTCGGACCTGCCCGAGAAGTCCGTGCCCGTGAACGGGATTCCCCGGTCGGTGTAGTACCGCTCGAACACGTCCTCGATCTGGGCGGAGCCATCGGGGCCCGGTCCGGCGCCCACGGCATCGGAGTCGTCACCGTCGTAGACGAAGAACACGTGGTTGGGCGAGCCGATCATGTCGAAGTTCAGGTACAGCGAGATCTGCTGCCCCTCCTCCGGGGTGAGGCCCGCGACGTAGGCGGTCGAGCCGATCAGGCCGGCCTCCTCGGCACCCCACCAGGCGAACCGCACCGCGTTGCGGGGCTTGACCTTGGCCATCTGCTCGGCGACCTCGAGGATCGCGGCGCTACCCGACCCGTTGTCGTTGATCCCGGGGCCAGCCTGCACCGAGTCCAGGTGGGCACCGACCATGACCACGTTGTCGGGGTCACCGGACGAGGTCTGGGCGATGACGTTCACCTGCGGGCGCGACTCCGAGGCAGGCGTGATCACCGTGGCGGTCGAGCCGGGCTGGGCCAGCGCTGCCCCATCGGCGAAGGAGGCGCCAACGACGGGGATGCTGGCGGCCTCGGGGGCCAGCGTGCCGATGATCAGCGGTTCACGGTCGGGGGAGTTGCCCTGGTTGAAGATGACGACCGCGCTGGCACCTGCGGCCTGGGCGTTGAGGGCCTTGGCCGCGAAGGTGCAGGTTCCCCGCTGGACGAGGGCGATGGTGCCGGCCGGGAAGCCCGCGAAGTCTGCCGCCTCACAGCCGCTCGTGGACGCCCGCGGAGGCACCAGGTTGATGTCCACGGGGGTGACCGCGGCGCTCACGGAGCCGTTGCCCGTGCCGGTGAACGCGCCCGTCTGGTAGGTCGCGGCCAGCGGTGCGGTCTGCCGGAGGGTCGCGGGCGGCTGGTAGGTGAAGGGGAACGAGTCCAGTGTCACGGCGTACCCGGCTGCGGTGAGCCGGTCGACGACGTACTTCACGCTGGCGTCGTAACCGGGGGTCCCGGCCGCTCGGATCCCGCCGTTGGCGTCGGCGATCGCCTGCAGGGCCGCCTGGTGCTCGCGCACCCCGCCCAGGGTGACGCACTCGAGCAGTTTGTCGATGGTGTTGTTCACGCGAGTGTCACAGGACGGGGAGTCGGCACTGGCTGACGCCGGGAGGCCCACCGCGGCCAGGGCCACTGCTGCCGAGAGAACGCCGAGCTTGCGGATCATGGGGGTCTCCTCGTGGTCGGATCGGGCGAGGTTAGCCTGTCCTTGCCACTGGTGTCCCTGTGGGCGCGCCGGAAGCGCCGGGCGTCCGGGGGCCGACGCAGCTCTGGCGGCGGGCACCTCCCGCCGCCGCCAGCCTCCCGGGCACCCCTGACACGGATGCATCCGGTCGCAACCCCGTCGTAGTCGAACCCCAACCCACGCTCCCCACGCCGATGGCACGGCCCAGCCTCCGGCGGGGTCCCGAGGGGACCACCTCACCTCAGATCAAGGCCGCGCGACAGGGCAGGCGCCCTTGCAGTGACGCTGGCGACCGCATCGGGACTGGCGCTCGGGGCACGGACGGACAGCGCCGAACCGGACCGGGGCGAAGGTCAGCAACTTCTGGTCCGACGGGGCGGGCCCCGCAGGCTCACCGAGGGCTGAATCGGGCTTGGAAGAACCGCAGGTACTTCGGCTCGAAGATCATCTCCAGGCCGAGTACGGACTCACGTCGGTCCCACACCGACAGCACGGCCTCGGCCGTGACGTCCATGTGGGCCTGCGTGTAGACCCGCCGCGGGATGGTGATCCGCACCAGCTCCAGACGCGGACGGCGGTGCTGGCCGCTAACGGGATCGCGGCCCGCGGAGACGATCCCACGCTCCATGGTGCGCACGCCGGCCTCGAGGTAGATCTCTCCTGCCAGGCGTTGTCCGGGGAACTCCAGCTGCGGCACGTGGGGGAGGAACCCTGCGGCGTCGAGGAAGACGGCGTGCCCGCCGATGGGCAGGACGATCGGGACGCCCTCGCGACGCAACTGCTCCCCGAGGTAGATCACCTGGCCGATGCGGGCGTCGAGGTGCGCCTGGTCGACCGACTCATGCAGGCCGCGGGCGATCGCCTCCATGTCGCGCCCGGCAAGCCCGCCGTAGGTGTGCAGCCCCTCGTAGACGACGCACAGGTTGCGCGCCTCCTCGAACACGTCCGGGTCGCGCAGGGCGAGGAAGCCGCCTATGTTGACCAGAGCGTCCTTCTTCGCGCTCATCCAGGCACCATCGGTGAGGTCGCAGATCCGACGGATGATCTCGGCCACAGGGACATCCGCGAAGCCCGGCTCGCGCTTTCGGATGAACCAGGCGTTCTCCGCGATCCGGGTGATGTCGCAGTACAGCGGGATGCCATGCGCCTGGCACAGCTCGCGCACGGCGGCGATGTTGGCCAGGCTCATCGGCTGGCCGCCGGCCATGTTGACCGTGACCGCGATGCTCACGTACGGGATCCGCTCCCGGCCGACCTCATCGATCACCCTGCGCAGCTTCGCCAGGTCGACGTCGCCCTTGAACGGGTGCTCGCTGGCCGGGTCGTGCGCCTCGTCGATGATGATGTCGACGAAGGTGCCCCCGGCGAGCTCCTGGTGCAGCCGGGTGGTGGTGAAGTACATGTTCCCCGGGATGACGTCGCCCTCGTCGATGAGCACCTGGCTGATGATGTGCTCGGCCCCGCGGCCCTGGTGCGTGGGCACCATGAAGGGGTAGCCGTACACGTCCTGCACAGCCCTCTCGAACCGGTAGAAGCTCTCGCTGCCCGCGTACGCCTCGTCGCCGAGCATGAGCGCCGCCCACTGCTCCTGCGACATCGCGTTCGTGCCGCTGTCGGTCAGCAGGTCGATGTAGACGTCGCGGCTGCGCAGCAGGAAGGTGTTCCAGCCGGCCTCCTCGAGGGCGGACTCGCGCTCGGCGCGCGTGGTCATCCGAAGGGGCTCGACCATCTTGATCTTGTAGGGCTCCGCCCATGAGTGCCGGCGCTGGCCCGTTCGTTCGTCCGTCATGCCTCGAGTCTGCTCCGCGCCGCGACGCGTTTCCAGTTCCTGGCCAGGCAGGGGTCGCCGGCCGCCATCGCCGTGGGGCGGACGTGCGGGAAGTAGCGCCACCGGCGGACGTCGACCACGCGTCCGAGCGTGGCCCCCATCTGTTCGAGGTCCTCGGCGAGGAGCTCCGCGACGGTCTCCTGCGTCATCCCGGGCTCGCCGAGGGCGTACAGGGTGTCGAGGGGGGTGTCGGACCAGCGCTGGTACCAGAGCATCAGGTGCCTCACGCTGGTCGGCGGTGAACCGCGCCGGGACGAAGCCGGCGCCCCGGGGCAGTCCGGCCGTCTGCGCCAGCAGCACCCAGTAGTCGTAGTACTCGATCGCGGAGAACAGGGTGCGCTCCGCCGGTGAGGCGTCGAGGAAGGGCAGCGCCTCGTCCAGCGGGCACGTGAGGATGAGCGCGTCGAACTCGAGCTCCGCCTGGTCGGTCTCCACCCGGATCGAGTCGCTGCGGGTCACCCGCTCGACCCGCGTCGACGTGCGGACGGCATGCTGTCGCGCCACCTGCGACCAGAGGGACTCGACGCCCTCGGGCCAGATGAACCGGTGCTCCTGGTCGCGCATCGCCTCGAGGGTGCGCAGGTCGAGGTACTTCAGGACGTAGGCGGCCGGCACCTCGTCGACGTAGCCATACCCGAACCCGGTGAACGGCGGGCCCACGAGGGACTTCACCGTGGACAGCCCGTGGGATCGGCAGAACTGAGCGAAGGGCACGTGCAGGTCGGGGTCGACACCGGCCAGGCCCTCAGCTGGCCGGGCCGATCCCGTTGGACGGCTGCGGCCCTGCCGCCGTCCCCCGCCCACGAGCGGCGATCGCGGTGCGCACCATCAGCTGGTAGGGCATGGAGCGGCTCGTGACCTGGTTCACGGTTCCGACCACCGTGAGGCCCAGCTCCGGGGCCCGGAACATGACCGTGCCCGAGGCGCCGGAGTGTCCGATGAATGCCGGGACCCGGCGGAACCCCGTCATCAGCGGTGACATCCGGAACCGCATGATCCCGTTCCCGTACTCCAGCGGGTAGAAGATCCGGTGCCAGTCACGCTGAAGCTCGGCCAGCGTCGAGGGTGCGCACAACCGGGCGCCGAAGAACGCGTCGAGGAACTCCAGCCCGTCCTGGAGCGTGCTCACCATGCCCCCATCGGCCCGCACGGACGCCATTGCCCGCGGGATTCGCAGCCGGGTCGGCCCATGGCGCAGGTCGGCCACCTCGTCGTACCTACCGATATCGGCCGGCGAGAAGCAGTAGGTCCCGGCAAGCCCGAGTGGATCGGCGATCCGTTCGCGGACCGAGTCCGCGAAGGAGCGGCGGTCCACGGCCTCGATGGCGGCGCCGAGCAGCTGGTACCCGGTGTCGGAGTACAGGCCCTTGCCGGGCGTCGCCGGCTTCATCGCGCGCGTCCAGGCGAGCACGTCGTGCACGTCCCAGCCGAAGTCCGACTCGACGACCCGGGCGAAGGTCGTGGGACCGTCCGGGCGCTTCCCCTCGAAGTAGTCGGCCAACCCCGAGGTGTGGGCCATCACCTCCCGCACCGTCATGGCCTGCGAGCGATCCTGGCCGCGGACCACCACGAGCCCGGTGAGGTCCAGGTGCGGGAGGTAGGTCGCAAGCGGGGCCTCCCACAGGATGCGGCCCTCGTCTCGCAGCTGGGCCAGGATCACCGTCACGAAGAGCTTGGTGGCGCTGGCGATGAAGAACGGGCGAGCAGGGTCACCGTAGGTGAGGTCGATGCGCCCATCGTCGGTCCGAGCGCGCCACAGCACCTCACCGGAGCGCGGGTCGGCGTCGACCTTGCGGATCATCGAGGTGATGCGCTCCGCGGCGCTGGTCGTGCTCATGCGGCCTCCATCAGGTCGTGTCGGGTACGGATGGCCTCGAGTGCCAGCCACAGCGCGCGAGGGCGAACATGGTGCGTTGGGGGCGCCGGGACCGGGTCGAGGCTCCGGCGTCGGATGCGGGAGTTGCCGGCCCCGGCGATCACGGCAGGTCCAGCGCGCGGTCGATGCCGGCCATCACGATGCTGGTCGCGGTGGCCAGCGGGACGTCCGGGGGCAGTGCGCTGGAGGCGACGAGGCAGGCCAGGCCATGGACGGAGGTCCATGCGATCAGGGGGGCGGCGCTGCGCCGTTGCGCCGTGAGCGCGCCGACTGCGACAAGGTCGTCGAGCGCTCCCGTGAGCACATCCCAGGCAGAGGGATCGTCGGGCGCCGGCGGCACAGCGGCGCTGCGTGCGAACGCCGCATCGAACAGGCCAGGCTCATCATGGGCGAACTGGACGTAGGCGATCCCTGTGGCCTCGAACCGGGCCAGGGCGTTCCGGCGCCGGTCGCGGCCCACAGGCACCTCGTCGCGGCGGGCCGCCATGGCTCGGGCCAATTCCTGGCGTGCCGCCTGGCTCACCTGCGCCCTCAGGTGGTCGATGTCGATGAAGTGCCGATACACCGCTGGTGGGGTGACGCCCACCTCGCGGGCGACCTCGCGCGCAGCCAGGGCCGCCATCCCGCCTGCGCGCACCCGGCGCAGGGAGACGTCGAGGATGTCAGCTCGGAGGTTCCCGTGGTGGTAGGTGGACCTCGGCACGGCACTATGTTGACAGTGTTCACATGCGGACGCCACCCGACTGTGCACCCGTCCCGCTGTGTCCAGGTTGTGCCCGTGCGGGGCATGTCCGGGATCGGGGGCGGCCCGCGCAGAGCGTCGTGTCCTACGCAGTGACCTCCGCTGGGGCCTCCGCACTCTTGGTCGCGGTGCACAGGAACACGCCGAACTCGCGCTCGCCCTTGAGGATGCTCGTGGCGTCGACGAAGCGGACGTGGGTGAAGCCGGCGCGGGCCAGTTGCTCGGTGAGGCGTTCCCTGTCGAATCCGTGATGTCCGTCGAAGTCGGCCTTGTCGGCGTGGAAGGCGCCGTCGGGATCCTCGTCGAGGTCCGCGATGGCCAGCCGACCACCGTCGACCAGGAGCCCCGCCACAGACCGCAACAGCCCATCGAGGTCCTGTACGTGGTGCAACGCCATGGAGCTCCACACCACGTCGTAGGACCCGCCGAGCCGGTCCGTGGTCAGGTCGGCTCGGACAGCGCGCAGCCGGTCACTGAGCCCGGCCTCCTCGATCCGCTGCCGTGCGACCTGGACCATTCCGGCGGAGGGGTCGGTCACGACCGCGGAGCCGACCCGATCGGCGAGCAGGATGCTCAACCGACCCGTGCCAGCCCCGACGTCGAGCGCGCTCATCCGGGCGTTGAGGTCCACGGCCTCGCCGATGGCCCGGGCCACCGCCACCTGTCGCGCCTCGTGGCCGGGATCGTCGTCCCAGGTCGCTGCCTCGGCGTCGAATCGCTCGTGTTCGTGCACGGGCTCGACCCTAGTCCCGCAACGCGAACGTGGACCGGCCACAGGGCGGCTCGCTACGCTCACCTGATGGCCGAGCCAGCGACGAACGCGCCGAACGAGCGCTCTGCCGAGGACGTCATCGCCGCCCTCGAGGACGAGCAGACCGCGGCCGACAGCCGAGCGCTGGTGGAGATCATGCAGCGAATCAGCGGGCACGAACCCCGCGTGTGGAACGTCGCCACGATCGGGTTCGGCAGCTACCACTACCGATATGACAGTGGCCGCGAGGGGGATGCCCAGACGATCAGCTTCCATCCTCGCAAGGGCAAGATCACTATCTACCTCATGGATGGAACGGCGCGGTACGCCGAGCTGTTGGCGGACCTCGGCACGCACACGACGAGTCGCGTCTGCCTGTATCTCACACGCCTGAGCGACATCGAGGTGCCGGTGCTGGAGGAGATCCTGAGACGGTCGTACGCGAACGTGAAGTCGCAGGACGGCCAGATGAAGCGGGTCGAATAGCCACGCCGACTCCCCTGGGGCGATGACCAACGCAGGAGCGTACGGATGTCACTGACACGGATCCACAACTTGTCGATCTCCCTCGACGGGTTCGCCACCGGCGAGCCGCAGTCCGCCGAGGCGCCCTTCGGGCATGCGGGCCAACGTCTGCACGAGTGGATGTTCGCCACCAGGTCCTGGGCTGCGGATGGCAGCGATGGGGTGGACAACGCCTTCGCTGAGCGCCATGGACCTCGCATCGGCGCCGAGATCATGGGCGCCCACAAGTTCGGCCCGCCCCGGTGGCAGGACGACCCGGACTGGAAGGGCTGGTGGGGCCCGAACCCGCCCTTCCACACACCGACCTTCGTGCTCACCCACCGCCCCCGGCCCTCGATCGAGATGGAGGGAGGCACCACGTTCCACTTCCTCGAGGCCACCCCGGCCAGCGCGCTGGAGACTGCCCGCGCCGCGGCCAATGGCCGGGACGTCCGAATCGGCGGCGGCCCCACCGTCGTGCGCGACTTCCTCAGCGCCGGGCTCGTCGACCACATGCACCTGGTCCAGGTCCCGATCCTGCTCGGCCGCGGCGTCCGCCTCTGGGACGGCCTCGAGGCACTCGAGGAGTCCTACGAGATCGAGACGGTGGCCTCCCCCAGCGGCGTCACCCACCTCACCTTCACGCGCACGGTCGCGTCATGAACGTCATCGTCGAGCGAGCATCGATCCGGCGTCGTACTCTCGGTCCGATCCTGAGGAGGACTTCTGATGCGTCCCGTGACCTACTCCATGGGCGTCTCGCTGGACGGGTACATCGTCGGTCCGGACGGCAACTTCGACTGGACGGCCCCCGACGCGGAGGTGTTCCAGTCCCACCTCGACGAACTCCGCGGCGTCGGCGTCCACCTGATGGGACGACGCCTCTACGAGACGATGCTGTACTGGGAGACCGCAGACCAGGACCCCTCGCTCGACCCCGCTGAGCGCGAGTGGACCGCATTGTGGAACGCCCTGCCGAAGGTGGTGTTCTCCACCACTCTGTCCGCAGTGCAGGGCAATGCCCGCTTGGCCTCCGGCGGCCTGGCGGAGGAGATCGGGCGCCTGCGCGCGGAGAACGAGGAGGGCGAGATCGCGATCGGCGGTGCGGCGCTCGCCGCCGAAGCGGCCGCTTTGGACCTGATCGACGAGTACCGGCCCCGGGTCTACCCGGTGCTGCTTGGCGGTGGCATTCCGTACTTCCCCCAGCGCGAGCGCCGCGTGGATCTCGAACTCGTCGAGACCCGCGCCTTCAGCTCAGGAGTCGCCTACCTCCGCTACCGCGTGACGCGCTAGCTGGTTGGCTCGTCCTCCGACGGCGAGCGCTTCTCCTGATCGCGGAACAGAGGCACACGCCGGCCCGATGAAAGATCCCGGCTCGACTACGGATCAGAAGGAGCCCTCGCCCTCACCACACCTGCCTCTGCGAGTCCCGGCCGCTACCGCTCTCCGGACGAGATCTTGGCGTTCCTCGAGAGCCTGTGACTCTGCCGAGCCGAGAGACACCCGTCCCCTTTGCCCGCCCCTCACCCCTCGGCATAGTCGCGGTGTCGGCATAGGTCGATCTATGCGGATGTCCGCATGGATCGACCTATCTGGGCTACATGGAACTCGACCGGCGCGGCGCCGAGCTGCTGTTCCAGGTCCTGACCGAACGCGAGGAGCGCTCCGCCGTCGCGATCGCCAGCAACGAACCGCTCTCCGGCTGGACCCAGACCTTCACCGACCCCCGGCTCTGCGCCGCCATCGTCGACCGACTCACCTACGGCGGACACATCATCAACACCGGCACCCAGTCCTACCGCCTCGCCCACGCCCGCCGCCGCGCTGGGGCCAACTCAGCCCCGTCACACCGGGGCCAATTCAAGTTGACATAGCCAGACGGGTTATCAACGGCGGCGCCGAGGCCGGCAACGGACTGGTCGAACTCCACCTACGCCTCGCCCGCGGGTTCGCGTGTCGAGGGCTCGTCGTGTCGGCGTTGGGACGGCAACGAGAACCGCTCCGGCGCATCGACGTTCGAAGGGGGCCCACGCGGGCTGCCATCAACCCCCCAAAGGCGTCGTCATCGTCAGCGACGCCGCTGTCGGGAGAGCGAATGAGCCGCAGCAACATGGCAGGTTGGAGGACCGGACTCAGTCTTTGCTGAACTCCGGCAGGCAGAAGTGGCAGCCGTCGAAGCCGTGCTGGAGGGCGCGCTCCAGGTCCTGGTAGGCGGACTTGTTCCGTGGCGAGACCCGTTGCGCCCACTGGCATGTGGAGACGTGCACTTCTCTGGAGTTGTGGTTGGCTAAGAAGGGATGGTCACCGATCGCCAGCAGGCGTGTGACTCGGCCCATCTCGCGACCTCCCACCACCTGCGAGACGGCAACGCGGTAGGTGCCATCGGCCACACCGTCGGGCACCATCACTTCCAGGGTGGCCTGGACGTTGTCCGAGGCCTGCAGCGGCATGTCGTGCAGGCACGCGCGGCCGCCCTGCGTGACCCTCAGACGCTGGTGGCGCTGGCTGTCTTCAAGCAGCAGCAGGTTCTCCAACGTGGCCGGTCCGCTCAGGCGCTTGAGCATGCGCAACGTGGTCTCCATACCCGCCGGCAGTTCGCTGACATCCACCACCAGATCGGCGACCATGGGGGTGCGAGGCCAGCCCTGGATCTGGAAGTTGAAGGCGTTGAGCGAGTTGGCGAACATGTCCTGCACGTCGAAGTTCTTCCAGGTGGCGTTGTTGTTCTCGCGGATGAAGCGATAGAAGTCGTCAATCGTGTGGATGGTGTTCTTGTCAGGGGCGGGGTCGTCTCCGCTCTGGATCAGACCGACGAAGCAGTAGTGCCCGGGGGCGGGGATGTCGTTCTTGTCCCAGATGATCGGGCCGACGACTTCCATGTGACCGGGCTGGATGGTCGGCAGGGCGATGCTGCCCAGCAGATGCCAGGAGGCCGGGGTGGGCAGCACGCTGGGCAGGGTCCAGTAGGCAGTTGCGGTGCCACCGGTGGCCTGGCCACCGCGGTTGAAGACACGCAGGTACACGAAGTTGTCCTGCCCGGCCTCCACCAGCTCACCGAGGGTGGCGTCGTTCTGTGCGGCGGGCGTGCCCAGCAGGGCGTCCGGGTCAAGCAACTCCTGGTTGTAGACGACGATGTCCGGGCTGCACGAGATTCCGCCTCCGATGAGCGGTTCGCGGCCGTGGTCTTCCAGGTTGTCGCGCAGGAACAGGTCGTGCGCCGGAAGGCCGAGGAAGATGTAGCCGCCGACATCGACAGGGGTTTGGCCCTGGGTGGGGGTGTCGCCGGGGTGGTGGACGGCGTCGGCGTAGTTGAAGGATTCGATGGCTGAGAGCATGCCATCGCCGTTGGTATCAACGACCTGGGCCAGCGCCCCGCCGCTCTGGTACTGCCCATTGATGCCGGCGATCCAGTCCTCGGCGAAGGGGTCGAAGTTCGCTCCGCCAAGCGAGTAGTCCGGTGCCGCCACGGCGGTGGCGATGTGCGTCCAGCGCGCCGGGGTGCTGGTGAGGATCGGGGTGATGAAACCGCCCGAGCGGCACTGCTCCATCATCACCATCAGCACTTCGAACTGTGGCAGCACCCCCAGGTCGGCGACGAAATCGTTGACGAAGTAGGGCACCCAGTCGTTCGCAGCGTCGTAGGCGCACAGGCAGAAGTCGTTCACGCCATCGCCCGGCCCGGCTCCATGGTTGTTGGTATGGATGAAGAGCAGGTCTTCGGGCTGGATCACGCCGGCCAGGTTGTTGAAGACGTTCTGGAAGGCGGCGCGCGTGCCCTGCCCGTTGACGACCATGCGGTAGGCGGTGTTGTCGCCCGGCCAATGGCCCACCGGGTGCGGCGCGCCGTCGTAGTTGATCGTCCCATCATGGTTGAGCACGAAGATGTTCCCAGCGGCGAATGCGTACCGGTCGATCAGCGTGCGGTACAGGAACTCGACGTCGTTGACATGGCGGTTGTTCGAGTCCCCTGAGTACAGGATGGCGTAACGCTGCCCTGGGTGGGCGGCCAGGGCGTTTCGCGGTCCCGGCTGAGCCGCGATGATCGGCCGCGCCAGGCGCAGGGCGAGGGTGTCGGGCAGTTTGACCGGGGCATGGAAGTGCTCCACGTTGCCGGGTTCGCGCCTCATCTGCTTGGGCGGGAAGGCGGCGTCGACCTTGTCGTACAGCTCGCCGCTATCGGCATCGAACAGGAGGTACTGGCAGGGGTGCGCCCAGTTCTTCTCCGGCGCCAGGTCGGCCAACACGAGGGCCGTGTCGCGTGGGAAGTGGACCTCCTGTTCCAGCAGCACGATCTTGTGGCCTGCGCTGACCACCTCGTTGTAGACGGCCAGGTTCACGGACTGCTGCATGTGCAAGGTCTCGAACTGTTCCAGTGACGCCTTCTTGACATCGAGTAATCGGGTCTGCGTGATCTTCATTGCTCGTGCCCCTCCTTCATCTACTCATCGAAAGCCTGGAAGAAACGCTCGCGGGGCGGCGCCTTGCCGTAGCGCAGCAGCAGGATCGTGGAGCCGGGCGGCTCCACAAAGGGCGGGAAGCGGCCGTCAGCCCGCTGGATGTCGTCGTCCTGAGCGCTCACGAGCAGATAGAGGCAGGGATGGGCCCAGTTCGAGCGGGGCGCAAGGTCCACGAATACCAGTGTTCCTTCGAACGGCATCGCGACCTCTTGCACCGGCCCCATGCGCACGGTTTCGCCCTGGCGCAACAGGCGCTGGTCCCAGTAGATCAGCGAGTCCTGCACCATCGGCCCCTCCAATTCGCGCAGGACCAGCGCCAGGACCGCATCCTTGTCAGTTGGCATACCAAGGCTCCTTGCTCGGGCGGCAGTCCCGCAGTATCGGCCAGCAGGAACAACCGGCGTCGGTCCAGGCGCGCTCGCCTGCGCAGCATGTGGAGCGTCGTGGAGAACGGGCCTAGTCGCTGCCGGGAGGCGTGCCTGACGCGCGAGCGGCGAGGCTGCAGGGCTCCGAAGGGATCGCGCAGCCGACGAAACAGTGTCCACGCCCCGGCCTGCGGAACGCTGCGACCCGTCCTCAGACGGCAGGGTGGCTGCGTGTGGGCGACCTCGAACAGGTCGCACGTCGTCACCCAGCCCAGCGCTACGACCACGGTGCATCAGAGCACCTCCGTCCGCCGATCCCTGCTTACGCCGCCGTTCGCGGGAGGACAAGGGGCCAACGTCCTTCCTTGCGGGCCAGGCTGGGCAGGTCCCGCGCTATCGGCGCCCAGGTCGAAGGCCCGGCCGGAATCGCCCTGGGGGTCGTGCTGTTCACTGCCCTGGTCGGCGCGCTGGTGGCCAGCGTCATCCTCACCGGCCCACTGCTGGACCCCGCCGCGCAAACGCGCGTCGAGCAGACTGTCGCCAAAACGTCCCGGCGCCGCCTCGTCGGCCCGCACGTGCGCCGCGTCGGCGACCAGCACCCCTGGTCCACCGCCCTGCTGGCCGCCGCCGCGATCAGCCCGGTATTCGCCGCCCTGCTGGCCCGTGTGCTGCACCCTAGCCAAACCCTCGTACGCACAGGACTGGTAGCCACCATGGCCTACGGGCTGGCGTTCTCCCCTTTCTACTACGGCCTCGGAGCCGGAGGCGCCGCCGTCACCTGAGCGAGGACCGCCCCCTTGCGCGTCTGGCACACCGCATGCACCGCAGGGATGCCCGCCCCATGCGCCCTTCTCGCGGCGGATTGACGTGGGGCGGCGGGCGGCCTGGTACGGCCATGTTCCCGGGGAAGTGGATAGGTTCGGCGAGTGGACGGGGAGCTTGGTGAGCAGGCCGACGTCCGTGAGCCCCTCCTCACGGACCGCCTGACCCGACGACAGCGTGTTGCCTGGGCGCTCGCATGGTCGGTGTGTGTTGCCGCCGCCTGGGCCACCCTCGTATGGGCCACCCAGGACCTGGTCCAGTGGGAGAACAGCGGGGCTGCGGAGTCGGCCCAGGTCCGGGCTCGGTGGAACGTGCTGCTCGCCTGCCTGGTCCTCGCGGTGGCGGCGGCGGTGTCAGAACGGATCATCGGCAGCCGGACCGGCGCTGTGTTTGCCGGCGGTACGGCAGCCGCTGTCCTGATCATGGCCTGGCTGCCCATCCCGTTCGGCGCCTTCGCCACAGCCCTCGCCAGCGGCTACGTGCTGATGGCAGCGATCGTGGCCGTGCTCGTGACCGGCATGCGCACCTGACGACCCTCCACCGGCCGCCCACGTCGGAGGGCAACCGGGGGCCAGAGACCCAGGCGCGCGCGTGACCCGATGCCCTGCTTCAGCCGGTGTTCGGGTGCGCGCCTGGCCTTGTCCGCGGGGAGCATCGGCGAGTCGGCACCCTGCCCCGGTCCCACCAGCCGGGAGCCCATGACCGGGCGAAGTGATGCCTGCCTCCACAGGTGCGCGACATGCGGCGTCGCGAGTGCCCGTGAGCGGATCACGGAATTGGCGTGCGTTTCAGTAGTTGGTGACGACGTGCGTCGTTCGCCGGTGTGGCGTGCAGGCGGCGAGGTAGATCCGCTGCCCCTTGACGTACCGATGCACCGATGGGTCGTCGGGGTTCGGGCTTGTCCCGTCGCGTTCGGCCAGCCGCCGAACGCTGATGGTGAAGGGCACTTCCAGGAAGACGGACATGTCCCAGGTGTCGAGGAGTTCGTCACGGTGCAGGAACATTCCCTCGACAATCACTACGGCAGCTGGTGAGACCTGGATCGGATCGTCAAGGATCGGGCGATCCTCGCGGTAGTCGAACGCGCGGCACACCATCGAGGGTCCACCGGGGCGCCGCAGCGGCTCGATGACGTTGGCAGTGAAGGCTGCGAGGTCGTAGGTGTCCTGGAAGAAGCCCTCGGCAGAATCGCGCCCGAGCCGGTAGCGGATCGCGCGTGGGTTCAGGAAGTCATCCATGTGCACGACATGTGCGACTCGGCCCTGCTGCGCGTAGCGGTCGGCCAGCTTGGCCGCGAAGGTGGTCTTCCCGCTGCCGTCCACACCATCCACGGCCATCAAGGTCGGATGGTCGAGCAGTGGTGTGGAGCGAACCAGGGCGGCCAGGTGATCCACAAGCGTGATCGTATCCGGGGCGCTCCGGGCTGAGGTCCGGATCTCGAGGGCAGCACCGAGGTGACAGACCTGGACTCTTAGCGCGGGCGCCAGTCCCGTGAGTCCTTCAGGGCCCACCACCCAGGTCAGGCCATCGCGTCCGGGTGGACTGGGGACCACGAAGTGCAGTCGCGTTCAGCTCTGCGGCTCCAAGAACTCCAGCCGGTTGCCGAACGGGTCCGCCGCGTAGAAGCGGTCATGCCCCGGAAACTCGGCGTCCCAGGTCACCTCGACTCCGGCCGCTGTCAGTGTCTCTGCGAGCTCGCGAAGGTTGCTTACGAGGATGCCTGGATGCGCCTTGCGAGCTGCCGCGAACTCCCTCTCCACGCCCAGGTGGACTTCGACTCCCCCGCCCCGGAACCAACACCCACCGCGCGCCGCAAGAACCGGCGGCTTCTCGACCTCGTCCATCCCGAGTACGCCACCCCAGAATGCGCGGCACCGCTCCTCCCCACCCGGCGGGATTGCGAGCTGGACGTGGTGGAGCTGGGCGAGCGTGAACGGCGTGGTCATCATGCGGCTCATTGTGCCCACACCTCGAGGATCCGCACTGGCTATCAGACAGGCACCCGAATCGTGAGGATCTCCATCACTCGCTCGAGCGCCGAGCCGGACGAACCATCAGGGCCGGTGGTGAGGTCGGGGCGTGACAGCCCCTACGACCGTGGATGCCGGTCCGGGTGCCTGTTGAGCACGTTGCGTGTGCTGACGGACCCTCCCGACGGGACGACGGATCGCAGCGCCGGTGGGATCGAAGCAGCAGCGGGTGCGGGGCGGGGACATCCGACTCTACCGCCCGCGGCAGGCCTCTGATAGATCTCAGGTGAAGGGTCGAGGGCGGGGGTGCGCCTCGTGGGTTCTCCCGGTGTCGGTCCGGGAGGTGAGTGACGTGTCCGTCTCCATGCAGGCGCCACAGCCAGTGGGACACGATGTCCCGAATCCTCCAGCGCAACCGGGTCGCCGTCCTCGTCGGCGCCGTGCGCTGTGGGTCCTGATCCTCGGCGTCACTGTTGTCGGCGCCATCGCGGTGGCGCTTGTGCTGCTCCTGCGACCGGCACCCCCCGTGGACGTGAGTGGAACCGTCGTCGATGCCCGCACGGGCATCGGTCTGGAGGATGTGGGTGTCTCCGGGGGACGCGAGTTGGCCACGACCGACGCCGCGGGGAGATTCCGGGTCGAGGCGCAGGCCGATGCCGTGCTCACGTTCACGGCACCCGGATATGAGGGATCGGAGGCAGCCGTCGCGGCGACGCTGGTGGTCGAGCTCGAGCCCGTCGTCCTGAGCGGCCGGGTGAGGAGCGCGATGACTGGAGGTGGTCTTGCGGCCACCGTGACGCGCGACGGCGCCGAGCTCGGAGCGGCGGCCGAGGACGGCGTGCTGACGGTCTACGCCGTGAGTCCCGGAGATCGGCTCCTGGTGGAGGCCTCGGGGTACCTCCCGGGCGAGGTCACCGTGGGTAGTGGGGAGCTCAGCGTCGAGCTCGAGCCGGAGTTTGCGACGTCCAAGGCGCAGATCCAGCGCTGGGTCGCCGCCAACAAGTACGGCAAGGCGATGGCGTGGGTCCTGCGCGGCGACCTCGACGTCCCGCTCATCGCGGACTCCATCGGTCAGCAGAACGTGGACGAGACAGTCGCCGAGGAACCTCGGGTCTTCGCCGCAGGCCGCTCGACGTCACCCATGGGGAGCGATGACATGGTGGATGTCTACGTGGTCAAGCAGGGGCAGGCGGCTGCCGCGATGGAAGGCTGGACAGCGGATTCCGGCGTCAAGACGTGGCGGGTCCGGGGCGAGTGGCTCGCCACCGGTCCGTACTGGGAGGACGCTGACACCATCGTGACGATGTGGTGGTACGACCCGCTCCTTGTGCTCACGTTCACGGGTACGACAGACGAGGCTGACGAGTACTTGACCGCCGTCCTACGAGGTCAGGGGCTCGACATCGACTCGCTGGGCCGGGGCGCCGACAGCAACCAGTCGGCAGGTGTCCAACTCGGAGCAGTGGCCGCTGTGCACGCAGGTCCAGCGGGGAGCACGCCACGCCGCGTCGCGGGCACCCCTGACCTGGTCGACCTCACCCGGTGATGATCTGGCCCAGCCAGATCGGTCGTGACGGGTCGCACGATTCGAGGGCGATCCACACCCGTCGCCGACCACGCGGCCCTGTTGCAGCAGCACCGCTGAGCAGCGCCCGGTCGGGATCGCGCACGCCGACGTCGTAGATCCGTTGGGTCACGTGCTTGGGCCGCATCTCGGCGGGGCTGCTGTCGGCGATCAGACGCCCGCGGTAGATGAACGCCAGGCGGTTGCAGTGCGACGCCCGCCTCCTGCGCTTGCTCGCGCAAGCCGGACTGGTGGACCTCGGCCTTCCAGACCGCATCCGCGACAACGAGGACCGCCCAGCTGCGACCGGCTCCCGTCGGACGACCTCGTACTCGTAGGCCGCCCTTGTCTCTACCCCGATGCTGATCACCGAGAGGGCCGGGCTGTTGGTCACCTGCGCGTATCGACAGGAGGCGTTGGTCGGACGAAGATCGTGGGCCCCTCGGAAGGAGCAGGACACCATGAACGAGTTGGAAAGGCTGCGCAACGGCGAGCCGTTCGATGGCTGGGCACCTGAGGTCGTGGCTCAACGTGATCTGGTCTCGAAGATGCTTCAGCGGGTGTCGACTGCACCCCTCGACCAGCGAGCGGACATGTACCGACAGATCCTGGGCGGTCTCGGCGAGGGGAGTGTGATCCAAGCGGGCTTCGTGTGTGAGTTCGGGATCACCATCACGATCGGCCTTAGGTGCTTCATCAACACCGGTGTCACCGTGCTAGACGGGGACCGGGTGACGATCGGAGACCACGTGCTGATCGGTCCCTGCTGCCAGATCTACACCGCTGGTCACCCGCTGGACTACCGGCGACGGAGGGACTGGGAGGTGACGACCAGCCCTGTGACGATCGAGGACGACGTGTGGCTCGGTGGGACCGTGATCGTGCAGCCGGGCGTGACCGTCGGGGCCCGATCTGTGGTAGCCGCCGGCAGCGTCGTCACCCGCGACATCCCTGCGGACAGCCTCGCAGTCGGGGCACCAGCCCGAGTCGTCAAGACCCTGACGTCCGAACCGCCCCCTCGATGAGCACAACGCCAGGCTCCAACACCGGACGCTTCCCCCCGTGCGACAACGGCGCGGCGGCACGCCGCACCTCAAACCCACCATCCCGACACCCTCCCCGCGCCGCATCTCGACAGGCCGCCCATCGCGGCGCGTCATTCTGGGCCGGGATGACACGGCCAGCTACGTCTCTCCGCGCCAACGGGTCAGGATCGCCAGTGCCACCCGGCGGCTCGCAACCTGCCCCCGCTCCCAACGACGACGGGGTCCGGTCGAGGGAGAGCCGGGAGTCAGACTGCGTCCAGACCGGCCAGGACGTCCACGACGACCGGGTCGGTGCCGGCGTTGGCCAGGACGAGGGCACGCGGCCCGCCCGCGACGAGCGCAGTCAGCACGCCGGAGTGCGCGACGACGAGCGTGCCGTCGACCACAAGGTCGTCCCCGTCGGTGGCACCGTTGCGCGGCGTGACGGTCACGCTCGCGGTCGTGCCGTCCGCGAGGTGGGCCCGGACCGCCAGGAGCAGGACGTCCCCGTCGGCGGGGAGCAGTGGGAGCTCCTGGGTGGCGTGCGGGCCGCCTGCGGCATCCAGCGTGATGGACGCGAACGTGTACGCCTCCGGCTCGAGCGTGGCGCCGACGGCAAGGGTCGGGCCTCCCTGCACCTTCAACTGGGCGGTGAGCTGCACCTGGACCATGCGGGCCTCCCTCGGGACTGCCGGTCGAACCACTGACGACGTCGCCAAGGTGCCTCTCCCCCGTCACCACGGCATCACTGTGCCGTCACCTGGGCAGCTGCGGCAGGTGCGTCGTGGGATCAGCCGGGCCGGCTTGACGCCAAGGTGACGCCGCGGTGACGGCCCGGCGCGACCCTCGCCTGGTCAGCGACCGCCGAGTCGTCGAAGGAGTCGCCATGTCGATCACCACCACCTACCCCGGGGTCTACATCCAGGAGGTCCCGTCCGGAAGCCGGACGCTGACCGGGGTGGCCACGTCGATCACCGCCTTCGTCGGACGGGCGGCGCGGGGGCCCGTGGACGATCCCGTCCCGATCAGCAGCTTCGGGGACTTCGAGAGGATCTTCGGCGGCCTGTGGCGTGGAAGCGGCTTGGGCTACGCGGTTCGGGACTTCTTCCTCAACGGGGGTGGCCAGGCCCTGGTGGTCCGGGTCGCGCGCGGCGCGGCGACCGCGACGATCGACGCGGACGGCCTCACCCTCGAGGCCACCGGCCCCGGGGTCTGGGCCAACGACCTGCGGGTGTGGGTCGTCTACCCCGAGGCCGCGGACGCCGCGGACATCGCGCTCTCCCAGGGCGTGGATGCGGGCGACCTGTTCACGCTCGTGGTGCAGGCCGGACCCGCGGCGGCCCGCCAGACGGAGGCCTACGTCAACGTGACGGTCGCCGACGGCCCTCGGCGCGTGGACCACGTGCTCGCAGCCTCGGCCCTCGTGCGGGTGCGCGGTGCCCTCCCGGGCGCGCGGCCCGCCGAGCTGCCGCGCGACGACTCGGACCCCGACGGCGGCACGGCCTACGCGCCGACCGTGGCCACCGAGGGCAGCGATGGCGACGCCCCGGACGAGACGTCCTACACCGAGGCCCCGGCCAGCGCGGCTGCCAAGACGGGCATCTTCGCCCTTCTCAAGGCCGACCTGTTCAACCTGCTCGTCATCCCGCCGCCCACGCCGGGGTCGGAGGTCCCGGCGGCTGTGTGGGCCCCCGCGCTGGCGTTCGTGCGCCGACACCGGGCGTTCCTGCTCGTGGACCCCCCGGCCACGTCGACCCTCGACGGCGTTGACGCCTGGGTGCGCACGACGGCGGGCCTGGGCGGCACCGATGCGCGCAACGCGGCCGTCGTACTTCCCGCGGATCCTGCGCGCGGACCCTCTGCGCGGCGGCGCGACGGACGCCTTCGCTGCGAGCGGTGCAGTCGCCGGGGTGTACGCCCGGACCGACGCGTCGCGCGGTGTGTGGAAGGCCCCCGCCGGCACCGAGGCGGGGCTCTCCGGCGTCCTGGGGTTGAGTGTCCCCATCACCGACGACGAGAACGGCCGGATCAACCCGCTCGGCGTCAACGCGCTGCGCAGCTTCCGTGGCGTCGGCCCGGTCGTCTGGGGGGCGCGGACGTTGCGCGGCTCCGACCGCCTGGCCGACGAGTACAAGTACGTCCCCGTTCGAAGGCTCGCGCTCTTCCTCGAGGAGAGCCTCTTCCGCGGCACGCAGTGGGTCGTCTTCGAACCCAACGACGAGCCCCTGTGGTCGCAGATCCGTGCCTCGATCGGAGCCTTCATGCAGGACCTCTTCTGGCGCGGCGCCTTCCAGGGCAAGACCCCCCGGGACTCCTTCTTCGTCAGGTGCGACTCCGAGACCACGACCCAGTACGACATCGATCGCGGTGTGGTGAACATCCACGTGGGCTTCGCGCCGCTCAAGCCCGCGGAGTTCGTCGTCATCAGCATCCAGCAGAAGACGGCCTCGGCCGGCGCGTAGGAGGAGACGGGACATGGCAGAGTTCACGGTCAACGCGACCCGGTTCGACCCGTACAAGAACTTCAAGTTCCGGGTCCGCTGGGATGGCCGGTACGTGGCGGGTGTGAGCAAGGTGGGGGCGCTCAAGCGAACGACCGAGGTGATCAAGCACAGGCACGGTGGCGACCCGTCGTCGTCGCGGAAGTCACCGGGGCGCTCCGAGTTCGAGGCCGTCACGCTCGAGCGGGGCGTGACTCACGACCAGGAGTTCGAGACATGGGCCAACAAGGTGTGGAACTACGGGTCCGGCCTTGGCTCGGAGACGTCGCTGTCGGACTTCCGCAAGGACATCATCCTCGAGGCCTACAACGAGGCGGGCCAGCTGGTCATCGCCTACAAGCTCTACCGCTGCTGGGTCTCGGAGTTCCAGGCGCTTCCCGACCTCGACGCCAACGCCAACGCCGTCGCCATCCAGTCGATCAAGCTGGAGAACGAGGGCTGGGAGAGGGACTACTCCGTCAGTGAGCCGACGGAGCCGTCCTTCGTCGAGCCGTGACCTCTGACCCGTCCGGGTCCGAAGTCGCGGCACCGGTCGGGCCGGCGGCCCACCCCGGGCTGCGGGAGCCGAGCACGCTGCTGCGGGCCTGGGAGCTCGCCGCCGCGGCTCCCGCGGCCGCGCGCGCCGCCACGCTGCTGCACGCCGCGGGGGTCCAGCCCGATCTGGATGCGGCCCTGGACCTCGACGTGGGGGCCTGCGCGGCGGCCTGCACGCGCCTGCTCCTTGACCTCGGCGGCCCCTGGGTCGACGTCGTCGCCACGTGCCCGGCCTGCGGCGACCTGCTCGAGGCGGTCGCCCCGGTGACGCTGGTGGACGCCCCGGCGCCGACGGGCGCGCGGGACGACGCGGGGAGCTCCGGCCCCGTTCGAGTCGCCGACTGGTGGGTCCGGGCACCGTCGACGAGGGATCTGGTCGAGGTCGGCGAGGTCGCCGCGGGCGACGCCGGGACCGCACGAATGCTGCTGCTGGGCCGGTGCGTCACGCCCGCGGTCGACGGCGCCGGACCTCGCGACGGCGACTGCCGAGCAGCTCGCGCTGCTCGACGCGGCCGCGGCGCACCTGTGCGCGGGCGCCGATCCGGTCACCGGGTTCCGGTGCCCGTCGTGCGCAGCGGAGGTCGAGGTGGCCCTCGACGTCGGTGCCCTGCTGTGGGAGCGCGTGGCGCAGGCGGCGCCAGTCCTGCTCGGGGAGGTCGCAGCCCTCGCGCGCGCCTTCGGGTGGACCGAGCCCGACGTCCTCGCACTCGGCGAGACCCGGCGGCACGCGTACCTGGCCCTGGCGGGGACTCCATGAGCACCTTCTTCGACCGGATGGGGGCACGCGCGGTCGGTGCCGAGCCGCGCTGGGCCACGCGTCCGCGCTCCCGGTTCGAGTCCGGCGCTTGGGCACAGGGACCCGAGGACGCAGGTGGCGACCCCGAAGCGTGGCTGCCGCAGCGCACGATCGAGGTCAGCCCCGCGGCGGCGGCTGGACGGGTGCCCAGCGGTCATCCGCACGGATCGACTGGCCGGTCCGACCGCCGACCAGATGCGGAACCCGACCTCGTGCCTGGCGTCGAGGGGGGCATCGGTCCCGACGACGACGTCCAGCAGCAGGGCGCCCCAACGCGCGGCGGGGCAGGCACTGTCCCGGCGGCACGCCCCGGTGCACCGGCCACCCTCGGGGCCGCGGCCCCCGCCGGCGCACCTCGGCCCGCGGCCGCACCGGCCGGTGACCTGCGCGGCCAGGGGCCGTGGGACCCCGAGCACTCGGCCGGGCAGGGCCGGCGGGATCCAACGCCGGGTGCGCACCTCGCGACCCAGCCCGGCGCGGCGGGTGACCCGAACGCGAGTGGGTCCCGGACCACGGGACTCGGTGCCGAACCGGGCCCGCCGTCACGTGCGCTGGCCGCGTCCGCCGCAGGCCCGCCTGCGACACGGGTTGAGCCCGCGCTTCCCGCCAACCTGACACCGCGGGTCACCGACGCGGTCCTGCGTGCGGCGCCGGGCAGGGGCGGCGCCCCGCCACAGCCCGACCCCCGGGGCGCGCAGCGCGCTGCCGCACCTGCCGCCCCCGACCCGGACCTCGCGCCGCCGACGCACCCGAGGGGCGGACCCGGCAACCCGCCGGAGCCGTCCCTCCTGGAGCAGCCGTCGCCGGAACTGCTCGGGCGAGCGGTCACCGAGGCGCTGCGTCGGCAGGGACTGCTCCGCGCGGACGAGCCGACCGACGTGCTGGTCGGCCCGGACGGCGCCGGCTCGGCACGGGCGCCGCGACTCCGGCGCACCGTCGTGCGCACCGGTGCGCCGCGCACCGGGAGCCGATCGGCGGGGGACGATCCGAGCGGTCGCACCGCCGTCGGGCCGACCCAGGTGCACGTCCACATCGATCGGGTCGAGGTGCAGCGCGGCGCGCCGGCAGCCCCAGCGACGCCGACCACCGCACCGGTCCCGGCCGGCCCGAGCCGTCTGGCCGCCTACCTCGAGCGTCGGGACCCGCGGTGAGCAACGCCCTGGCCCTGGCCACCGTCACCTCGACACTTCGCTATGTGCTCGACCGGTCCCTGGCGATCGCGCATCCCGGGCCGGTGGGCTCGGCCGGGGTGACGACGCTGCGTCCCGACCGGCTCTCCTCCGACGAGCTGGCCGGCGCGCCGGGCCTCAACCTGTTCCTCTACCAGGTCACGCCGAACAATGCGGGGGCGCTCGCTGACCTGCCCACCCGCCGCTCCGACGGCTCCCTGATCGTCCGGCCGACCGCGGCGCTCGACCTGCACTACCTGCTCACCGGCTACGGAGAGGACGCCTCCCTGGACGGCCAGCGCCTGCTGGGGCGAGCCATCACGGCCCTGGCCGCATCGCCGGTCCTCACCCGCGATGTCATCGCCGCAGCGATCGACGCGTACGACGGCGACGCCGAGACGACCTTCCTGGCCGCCAGCAACCTCGCGGACCAAGCCGAGCTCGTCAAGGTGACGATGATCCCGCTCTCCCTGGAGGAGCTCGCCCGGCTGTGGGGGGTGTTCCAGCAGACGCCCTACCAGCTCTCCGTCGCCTACCGGGCGACCGTCGTCATGCTCGAAGCCGACGTGCCGATCCGCCGCGCCCTCCCGGTGCGTGCGCGCAGCCTGACGGTCGACGCGGTCGGGCCGCCGCGCCTGAGCTCGCTGGCCAGCTCTGACGGCGGGCACCTGCGCACCGGGTCGACCCTCGTCGCGAGCGGCGGTGGGCTGCGCATGGCCGCGGTGGCGCCCGTCACCCGCGTGCGCGTGGGACCCGCCGTGCTGTCCCCGACGCAGGCGAGCCCCGACGAGGTGCAGGTGGTGCTCGACGCCACCGTCCCGGCCGGACTGCACTCCTGCCAGGTGCAGCTGTGCACCGCGGCCGGACCGCCCGGGGGCCCGCCGCAGCGGGTGATCACGGCGTCGAACGCCCTGCCCGTCGAGGTGCGGCCCACCGTCACCGTCGGGGCGGTCACCGCAGCGTCCGTTCGGCTCGACGTGGCGCCACCGCTCTTCGGCGGGCAGCGCGCCGAGGTCGAGCTCAGCCGCCTGGACGCGGGCCCCCCGCCGCCTGCCCCGGCCGGAGCACGCCACCTCGTCCTCTGCCTCGACCCCGCCCGGGACGCTCCGGCCCAGCCGCAGATCACGCTCGACCGGTCGGACCTGCCGGTCGACGGCCGGTGGCTCGTGCGTGTCCAGGTCGACGGCGTCACGAGCCTCCCCACGCTCGTCGGCGACGCTTACGGGGCCCCTGAGCTGGACCTCACATGAGGCTCGCCGAGCAGGCGACGAGGATCCCGGGCGGGCTGTCGGAACCGCCCCCCGGGCCGCAGGCACAGCCGCCCGCCGAACTGGAACGGGTGGACCGGGACGCACTCGTGGCAGAGCTCGACGTGCTGCGCGCCCTGCTGCGCGGGGAGGATCCCGAGGGCGCGCGCGCCCTCGCGCGGGCCGCCGCTGCCCGGCTCGCGGCCCCGAGCCCGCTCGACACCCTGGTCGCGGCTCTGGGACTCAGCCAGTTCGAGCGGGCCGTCCTGCTGCTCGGGGCCGGCCAGGAACTCGTCGCCGCCGTGGCCGTGGAACTGGCGACCGCGACCGGCACGCCCTCGCTGACCTTCGGGACCGCCCTGGGCCTGCTGCCCGGTGCGCACTGGAGCGCGGTCACTCCCGACGCGCCCCTGCGGCACTGGGGGCTCGTCACGCTCGACGACCCGCTCGTCCCGGCCCGATCCCCGCTCGTCGTCGACGAGCGGATCGTCAACCACCTGGTCGGTGCCGGCGGGGTCGACGCCCGGCTCGAGCACCTCGCCCACGTCACCGGCCCCACGGTGCCGCTGCCCCGAGCCCTGCGTGCTGCAGCCGACCAGCTCGCCGGGGCGTGGCGCACGGGACCCGTGATCCTCCTGGGTGACCAACCCGACAACTGCCGGGCCGTCGCCGCCGCTGCCGCGGAGCGGGCGGGCACGCTGGTGCGCGAGATCGCGGCGGCGGACCTCCCGACCGAGCCGGCCGAGCTGGTGAGGATCGTCCGCCTGCTCACGCGCGAGACCCTGCTTGCCAACTGCGGGTGGCTCCTGTCGCTCGACGACGTCGCGCCCGATGTCGCGGCTCGGATCGTGCGTGCCTGCGCCCGCGTTGACGGCCACCTTGTCCTGCTCGCCCCCGGGACCGGCGGGCTGGGACAGCTGGCGCGGTGCGCCGTGGTCGATGTGCCCCGCCTGGACCTCGATGGCCGCGCCGAGCTGCTCACGAGCGCGCTGCGGGCCGCCGGGGCGACCCTTGACGACGTCCCGGTGGTCGCCGGCGTCTTCGACCTGACGGTCGCCGAGGTGACCGACGTGGCCCGGGACGTCGCCTCCGGGACGCCCCTGTGGGCGGCGAGCCTTCGTCGCTGCCGGGTTGAGGCCGGCGGCGCGGCCCGCCGCATCGAGCCGCGCGCCACCTGGGACGACCTGGTGCTCCCCGACGCGCAGATCTCCCAGCTGCGCAGCCTCGTGTCGGCCGTCCGACACCGAGGCCTCGTGCTGGACCGGTGGGGCTTCGCGCGGCGCACGTCCCGTGGCCTGGGGACCACGTCGCTGTTCGCTGGCGCCAGCGGAACCGGCAAGTCCCTCGCGGCGGAGATCGTGGCCCACGAGCTGGGCCTCGACCTGCTCCACGTGGACCTCAGCCAGGTGATGAGCAAGTACATCGGGGAGACGGAGAAGAACCTGGCCGCGGTGTTCGACGCTGCGGAGCGCGGCTCGGCGGTGCTGCTGTTCGATGAGGCCGACACCCTGTTCGGGAAGCGCTCCGAGGTTCGCGACAGCCACGATCGCTACGCGAACCTCGAGGTGGGGTACCTGCTGCAGCGCATGGAGCAGTTCCGGGGCTTGGCGATCCTCACCACGAATGCCCGATCCTCCCTCGACCAGGCCTTCCTGCGGCGCCTGCACACCGTGGTGTCCTTCCCCTACCCCGACAGCGCGGCGCGGGCGCGGATGTGGCGCATCGCCTTCCCGCGGGACACCCCGACCGACGACGTCGATTTCGACGCGCTGGCCCAGGTGGACGTCCCCGGCGGAGCGATCTCCGCGGCCGCGCTGGTCGCTGCCTACCTGGCCGCGGGCAACGGTGCGGTCGTGACGACGGCCCACGTGCGCCAGGCGCTGGGCTGGGAGCTTGCGAAGTCCGGTCGCACGGTCGCGGCCAGCCGGGAATCGGTGCGACCGAGCCGCGTGGAGCGGCCGCACCCGTGACCGGGGCCGAACGTGCGGTGCCCGGACCGGAGCCGGCGGCGGCCGTTCCGGCGCCGGCTCCCCCCACGACTCGCGCCGGGGGCACGGGTGCCCTGCGCGGGGCGTCGTCATTCCAGTCCGCGCTGCGCGCCGGGCGCCCTCGGGCACCTGACCGTGCCGAGGCCCAGGCGCGGTACGCCTCCGCGCAGCTCGCCGCGGGCACACCCGCGGGGCTCCCGGCGGCCGCCCCCGCGTCCGCCGGTACCGAGGGCGGCCGCGCCTTGCCCGAGACCCTCCGCGCGACGTTCGAGCGAGCCGTGGGCGTGGACCTGTCGACCATCCGGATCCACGCCGACCCGGCGGCCGGCGCGGCCGTGAGTCGGGTGCACGCGAACGCCATCACCGTCGGGGAGGACATCGCGATCGCGCCAGGGCTCTACCGGCCCGACGACGCCCGCGGACGGACCCTCCTCGCGCACGAGGTCGCGCACGTCGTCCAGCAGCGCAGCGCGGGCGTCCGGCCCCAGTACGAGGTCGCCTCCGTTTCCGCGCCGGCCGAGGCGACCGGGCCACCCGAGGAACCCGTCTGGCTGACGGTGAGCATCAACGGCCTGCGGTTCACCAGCCCGGACCTGGTGATGCCGGTCGGGGAGCCCGCGACCGCAGCGTACTTGCGGGTCGCCATCCGCCGCCTGGCTCCGACGGCGAGCACTGAGGACACCGATGCCGTCATCGCGGCCCTGCCCCAGGGCGGGACCCTCGCGTACACCGGCTCCGTCAGCCTCGGGCGTCAGATCGGTGCCGACGAGCGCTTCGCACCCCTGACGATCCAGCCGGGTGCCACCGCCACCCTCCTGGGCCTGCTGCGCGAGCGCCACGTCGAGATCGACCTCACGCCGGTGCAGCTCCGGCTCCTCGAGATCGGCGAGTTCGCCCGGCGGTGGGAGGGGCAGGGCATCACCGTGCTGCAGGCGGACTTCCCCTGGTACAACCGGACGATCTGGCTGGCACAACTCACCATGCACGCCGGACTGCTGGATCGGGCGGTCACCGCCCAGCGGGCGGAGCCCGAAGGAGCGGCGGCAACGCCCGGCCTCGACCTGCTCCTCGCGCAGTTCCGTCGCCCGCTCGAGGTCGTCCACGCCACCCACGCCGACCCCGCGCTCCAGCGGCCGCCGACCGGGGACCCCACCACCACCGAGGGGCGTCACGCGCTCAACGTCCAGGTCGCCTGGACCCTGCTGTGGGGGACCGTCCGGACGCGCGGATCCAGCGTCGACGAGCGCCGGATCAAGGCGATCGAGTTCTACTGGTCCGCCCCCGGCCTGTACGACGCCGGCCGCACCGAGCCCGCGGGTCGCCGCGACTTCCTCCTGCGGTTCTACAACTGGCTGGAGCGCGCCGCCGAGGTCGCCGAGCCCAGGGGCAACCGCACCCAGGAGCTCATCGCGGACCCGGGCAGGTTCACCGACCCACCGTTCCCCGCCCGGCTGCAGGCCGTGCCGGAGGGCACCGGCGACTTGCGCGTCGTGCCCGCGCACGCCGAGCACCGCTACCGGTTCAGCGTCGACTTCCGTGATGTCTTCGACGCGCTCGGTCGCTACGCCTACCGCTGGGACATCCTCGCCTGGCCGGTCGCGGGCCGCGACACGGCCGGAGCCATCCGCGAGATCGAGTCCGGTACCAGCGATGCGGGCCGGCGTCGTGGCGGTCGGTCGGTCAGCCACGCCGACGTCCTCGCGGCCCGCCTGCGCCGCGACGTCGCCCACGCCCAGGCCGACGTGGTGGAGCTGGCCGAGGCGCTCGGGCCGTCGGGCATCACCATGAGCCCGGCCCTGGCCGCCCTGTTCGAGCTGCGCGGGCTGTCGACAGTCGTACGCACCTTCGTGGACATCGTGACCCTCGAGAACGGCCCCGGCGTCCGGGAGCGCATGATCCAGTTGCCCAGACCGGGCCTCTGGGTCGTCCGCGCGGCGGCGGTGCCCCAGTTCGAGGCGTCGGACGAGGTCCACCGGGCACCGAGCGTCGCGTACATCCCCGTGTTCGCGATCCCCCAGCAGGAGCTGGCCACCGGTGGGCTCACGTCGTCCATCGAGGCCGCCGAGACGGCCGAACGGTCCCGCGTCGAGGCGGTCGCCGCGCTGCGTGAGATGGCCGGGCCGGGGGGCGATCCCGCGCTGTGGGCTGCGGCGGCGGAGCTCGCCGCCGACCCGAGGCTCGGCACGGACCGCTGGGCGGCGCTGCAGGCCCAGCAGCTCGACCTCGAGCGGACCCTGCGCGAGGTGCGAGCAGAGCTTGCCGGAACCGCGGCGGCGACGCTCTCGCCGCCGGAACTGGCCGCGCTGCGCTCCCAGGAGACCGCGCTCGCGGCCCAGGTCGAGCGCAACGCCGAGCTCCTGCGCACCCACGGCAGTCGCGTCGAGCGCCGGCCGGCGCTCGCGCACGCCCAGCCGCTCATGGCCACGCTCGCCACCGACGAAGGTGCGACCATCCCGCTCTCGCTGGAGTGGGTCGAGCAGCCACGCGAGGAGGCCTCCCTCGAGAGCGTCCTTGCTGCCGGGGGACGACGGGCGCGCTTCGCCGTCGTCTCCGACCACACGGGCCCCCACTCGGGCCTCGACGAGGGCGTCGGGGGCACGGTCGACCTCGCCGTCAAGAACGCGCTCACGGCTCTGCTGCGCGGTCGGTTCGGCTACGGCCGGGGGCTCGTGGCGGTGCGGCTGCCCAGCGGTCGGCGAGACACCATCCGCATCGAGGCGAGCCTCGGCTCCATCCTCAACGAGGCCCTGGACGACGCGACGACCCTCGTGACCGTCGCCGCCCTCGCGGCCGCCCCGTTCACCGGTGGCGCGTCCCTGACGATCCTCGTGCCGGTCGGGATCGTCGCGGGTGTCCGGGCCGGCGAGCGCATGTACGCCCGCTACGACGCCAGCACGCTGCGATGGGACATGGCCACGTTCCAGGACCTCCTCGACGTCGCCGGAGCGGCCGTCGGCCTCGGGGCGGTGGCGCGCGGGACGCGGGCTGGGCTGCAGGCGACTCGCATCGGCCGGCTGGCCGCGGTGTCCTTCGAGATCAGCCAGAACGTCACCGGATACATCATCCTGGGCGCCCAGCTCGAGGAGCAGCTGCGCGCGATCGACGCGACCCCGGGCATCTCCGAGGGCGAGCGGCGCTCCCGACGAGCGATCGCTGTGGGCCAGGCGCTCCTGGGCGCGGGGATGACCTCGGCGTCGATCCTCATCCCGCACGCCTACGCGCCACGCCCCAGCGCCCCTCCAGCCGAAGGTAGGACGCCCCGACCGGTCCCCGCGCCAGAGGCACCCCGACCCGCCCCGCGCCCGAGGCACCCCGACCCGCACCCGCGCCCGAGGCACCCCGACCCGTCCCCGCGCCGGAACCTCCAGCCCCCACCCCGGAACCCCCAGCCCCCAGCGCCGAATCGCCCGCACCCGCGCCCGAGGTCCCCCACCCGGCCCCCGAACCGCCCGCACCCGCGCCCGAGGTCCCCCACCCGGCCGCGCCGCCACCGCCGACCGGCATCGACGACCTGATAGGCGCGGAGGGCTTCATCCGCCCCGAGTACCCACAGCTGCGCGCGGCCTGGGCGGCCTATGCCGAGCAGCAGCGCTCGCAGGCCAGGGACCCGTTGACCCCTCGGGAGTGGGCACTGCGCCAGACCCGCGGCGCGGCCGCCGACGCACTACGCGCGCTCCTCCCTCCCGGGTGGGCCCGCGGTCGACGGGCGGTGTACCCCGGGGCTCGCCCGGAGGCGGTCGCGCTGCCTGTGGTCTCGCCCAGGCCGGGCACTCCGGTCGCGGGGACCGGGCGGCGGTGGCGACAGCGGGTCGTGCGGACCGACGAGCTCACGCTGCGCATGGACAGCTCGGGCGAGCAGCACTGGTCGTTCCCGGACCTCCAGCCGGGCGAGGTACTCGTCCTGCCCAACGGGTCGCGCATCTGGATCGACCCGACGACGGGCGCGATCGTCGACCGGAACCCCGTCGGGGCAAGCATCAGCCCGATGCGCGGCATGACCCGGGGCGAGGAGGTGATGTTCGCGGCGGGAGAGCGCTCGCCGGAGCATGTGGCGGCCGGGACTCAGCGGCTGCACGGGGCGACCTCACCCGGGCTCGGCGGGGACGCGCCGTACTCGATCGCCGGTGGGCCACCCGCGCTCAACCTGCGGATCGAGAACTCCGGGATCGAGGCCTGGGTGCGGACACTGCGGGACAACGCCCCGCCCGGCGTCCAGTACGTGTTCGAGACGCGGACCATCCGGTCGGCGAGCCAGGACCTCATCTCACGCAGCTACCAGGTGACCGCGCTGGAGAACGGGCGGGAGACCCGCATCGCCTCGTTCGAGGTCCAGATGCGAAACGGTGGGATCACGGACGCCGACGTCACGCTCACCAACGTGGAGGTCAACGCGCCGGGCTATGAGCGGTACGGGTCCCCGCTGCTGCGCAACCCGCGGCTCGGGGAGACTCGCGTCGGGCCGCCGCGGGCCCTCGAGGGCTACGTGGGTCGGGGCAACGACGCCCGGCCGGCCCGCCCGGTCGCCGAGGTCGACGAGCTGGGCGAGGCCGTGCAGGATGCCCGTGCCGACCTTGGCCGGCTCGCCCTGCAGGCGGGCGCGTCGGGGCGCGGCGGCGTCGACACGGTCAACCTGCTGTCCGACCTCGAGGACGCGCTCACCGGTGCGGCCGATCGGGTGTCGGACCTCCCGGTGGGGGCGCCGGAGCGCTCGGCGCTGCTGGGGCTCACCCAGAAGATCGAGATCCTCGGTCGCCTGCGCACCCGGACCGAGACGCTGCGACCCGGCCACCTGGCCGCGCTCATCGCCCTGGCCAACGGCATCGCCCCTCGCTGAGGGTCCTCGACTGGCGCCCCGCCACCCTGGGTGGGCCAGACGCCGAGATGCGCGATCCGCCACGGGACGGGCCCGGCCCCGGGGACCGCCCACGCCCCCGCCTGCTCAGGTCGCGACGGTCACCACCACCACGGACCCGACCGCGACCTCCTCGCCCGGGGGAGGCTCGACCGAGGTGACCTGCCCGCGCGTGGCACCGGGCACGGGCTGCCGGGTGACCTCGACTGTGAACCCGAGGGCCTCCAGCCGGCGCCGAGCCACCGCGAGGGTCCGGCCGCTGAGGTCGGGGATGACGGCGCGGACGAGGTCCGCCTCACCGCGCAACCGGAACCAGTGCACGAAGGTGCCGCCGGTCACCAGGTTGTCGGTGGGGAGGATCGCCGCCACGCGCCCGGCGTCATCGATGACGTCGAAGTGGGTGTTGACCTGCAGTCCCTTGGGCTCCACGGTCGGCACGGCCCAGCCCTCGAGGAAGTAGCGGCCGAGGATCGGCTCGTCCCAGCCGCCCTCCGCCAGCCGGTTCCACAGGCCCCTGCGCACCCACTCGCGGCAGCGGCGCGGACGCCAGATGATGACCTTGTTGTCGACCTGCACGTCGCCGTCGAGAGTGACGCTGCGCGTCCCGATGACCTCCTTGGACCACAGGCCCCCGTCGTCGCGGAACGGCCACGGCAGTTCGAGCTCGACCCGGACGACTGGCTTGTCCCTGACTGCTTCGACGGCGATCTCCCCGTCGAGCTCGGCGAAGATCCCGGTGACCAGTGTCTCGGCCTCGACGTCCGTGTCGTTGCCGAACTCCACGTTGGTCCCGAACGCCAGACGGTGCAGGTGCACGCCGGGTCGCCCGGCCCGCTCCACGCGCTGCGCGGTGACCGTGATCGGCGCGTGCAGATCCTCACCGGGCAGCCGGATCTCCAGCCGATCCGTGCCCATGGTCAGGTCGGGCTGCCACCAGAAGAGGGCCCCGCCGTCGGCAGTGGAGATCGAATCGGCGGTGACGCCGCCCGTCCCGGCCAGGTCGGTGGGCACAGCGTCGCCCTCCACGGCCGGCGCCACGAGGGCGGCCCCGAACGACAGGGCATTGATCGGGACGTTGCCAACCGGCCCGCAGGCGTTGTCGACGATGACGCGTATCGGTTGCGGCAGCACGAGCGTGCCCGGTTCGAGGTGCTGCCCGTCACCGCCGCGAAGCCGCAGCTCGAGGCGCTCGACCATCCGGTCCAAGGCTCCGTCCACGGTGCTCACGTCGCTGAAGCCCGCGCATGCCGGCCGCGACCAGGCCACCTCGGTGGAGACCGAGAGCCGCGCGGTCGCGACGACCGCAACCCCGGTCGGGTCGCCATGGCCGTCGAGGCGCTGCACGTGCAGGCGCTGGGTGGTGGGACCGGTCGGCAGCGGCCGCCACCGCACCGCGGCGACGCCGTCGGACCCGGTCACCAGGACCAGGGGCAGCCCGGCGGGCACCGGGGGACCGGCCGGCAACGCGTCGGCGAGGTCGCCGCCGTCGGGGACCACGAACTCGACCGGCGCCCCCACGACGGGGGTTGCACCCGTGCGCACGACGACACGCACGGCCTGGTCGAGCCACTCCCCCGGCAGGTCCTCCTGCCCGTCGCCGCCCACGAGGTCGATCGCCGCGAGGCCGGTCAGCGGTGGGAACAGGCAGCGGCAGTCCGCCACCAGGCTCCATACGCCCGCGGTCCGCTCCAATACCGCCAGCGGCGCGACATGGCGTACCGGGCCCGCGGGGAGTGCGGCCATCGGGCCGTCCGGGGTGGGCGGCCACTCGATGGTGCCGCCCACCCCTGGCGGCCCGCTCACGCCGTAGGCGAGGCGGACGGTTCGGGCGGGGATCAGCCAGTGGTCGCCGACCGCAGGGGTGCCCCCGGCGGGGAAGCGCACCGTGATGCCGTCCTCGAGGTCCGTCATGACGGTGGTCACCGGTTCAGGTCCGCCCTCCCACCGGCGCACGATGGGGGTCCGGCCGAGCGAGGCGAGGCTCGTGGGTCGGCTCGCGAGCCACGTGACCGGCAGGTCGAGCCCGTTGGGGGCACCGGCACGGGCCAGGAAGCCGGGCTGGCCGCGCAGCTGGCGGGTCGTGGACGTCACCTCGACCAGGTCGTGCTCGCGCACGGACAACTCGTCGTCGCGCCCCACCCGGTCCTGGCCGAGCACGTGATCGACGTCCGGCAGGTCCGAGGGCGTGATCGTCAGGAGCGTGGAGACGACACTGCCGTTCTCCCGAGACCACACGAAGGTCGCTGGCCCACCCGCGGACCCGTCGTCGTGGATCTGCACCCGGTACAGCTGGTTCTCCAGACGCTGGTAGCCGCCTTTGGTCGTGATGCGGCACGGGTCGGCGTCGGCCTCCGGCGGGCGCAGCGCGGCGATCATCGTGCGCGGCGTGCGGGCCAGCCACCCGGCGGCGTGCAGGTCCAGGCAGACCTCGGCCGGGGCCAGAGGGGTCCATCGCACCTGCCACGTGGTCCGCACCCGGGTCGCGGTGTCCGGTCCGCCGAGGGCCGACTCGCGCAGCCACGGCTCGTCGTCGGCCGTGACGTGCTGCTCGCCGACCTCCAGGTACAGGGCGTAGCGGGTGCCGTCCGGCGAGGCGGGAGGCTCGGCCAGACCGGGGTTCGCGCTGCCGATCGCGGGCAGGTGCGGCTGGTCGCCCAACGGCCAGCCCACGCCGGTGGCGGGCGCGAAGGACTCGGCGAGCACGCCGTCGACGTAGTAGCGGCCGGGAGTGACGACCAGGTCGGCCCACGCGGCCCCGGTGACGGGGCTGCCGTCCGCCTCGACCAGGGCGAACGGACCGGCACCGCCGCCCTCCGGCAACGGGCCCCCGCTCCTGCCGACCATGTCGAGGGTGCGCACCTCGTCGTGGTGCGCGGTGAGGGCCGCCTGCTCGTTCCACTCCGCGTCCAGGAGCACCCGCCCCTGCTGGAGCTGGACCGCCCGGAAGCCGTGGCGCTCGCTGAAGGTGGACCGGGAGAAGTCACCGTGCATCGATCGCTCCGATCTCGAGCCCCACCGGGAGGAAGTCGGTGAGGAGGCGGCCGGCGGCACGCAACCGGCCGGGTCGGTCCAGGTGGTGGTGCACGCCCATCTCGGCGCCGCCCTCCCCGCCCTCGCGGATGGCGACGGGGCAGGAGGATGCCAGCGTCAGGAACGACGGCGCACCCGGGTCGGTCGCCACGTACACGGCTCGGACCCCCAGCTCGCCGTCATCCTCGGGGACGCAGCGGAAGCGGCGCGGAACCTTCGATCTGCTTCGGAGGGCCGTGTACCTCGCGCACCCCGTCTGCCGATGGGCGATCGTCGTCACACCATCGAGAACGCAGCTGCTCGCCGTGAGCGTGCGCCCGACGACGCCGCCGCGGACGGTCACCCCGGTCAGCCGCAGGTTTGCCCCGGGCGCATCGAGGGCGACGGACCCCGACGCAACGGCGGCCCCCCGCACCTCGGGGGTCAGCACCGAGTCGGTGACCTCGACGTCCGGGACCGTCGCCGGCACGCGCACCCGTCCCACAGCGCAGCGCAGGACGCGCACGAGGAGCTCGGCGTTGCGCCGGACGGACGCCGTGTTGACGCGCAACGCACCCGTCACGGTCGCCTGGCAGAGCGTCAGGGCGCCCAGGTCGCCGGCCGTCACGACGAGGTCGCCCTCGATCAGGAGTCCGTCGACCAGGAGGGAGGAACCCGGGCCGCCGGTCACGGTGAGGGAGCCGCGCAGGTGCGGGCGCACGCCGTCGGTCCCGTAGCCTCCCGGGACGGGCGGGAGCACCTCGCCGTCGGCGGTGATGCGCGGCTCCCAGGTGCCGGCGACGACCACCAGGCGCGTCGCCGCGGGGATCGTCACGGCGACGTCGCCGGTCCACGTGCCGGAGTCCGGGATGGAGATGACGGTCGTCGAGCCCGTGGTCGGCACGTTGCCGCCGGGCAGGGCGGTCCCGGCCCACTCGCCCGCGACCGTCGCCAGGACCGTGGCGAGGTCGGGGCCGGCCGGGTCGCCCGAGCCGGGGGCCGGGGTGTCGAAGCGGGCGACGTGCTGGGCGATGAACGCCTCCGGACGGGCCCTCTGGTAGCGGTCGGAAGCCAGGGCGGAGTCGTGCAGGTCGGTGCGATCGTAGGTGCCCGCGCCGACGTCTGCCGTGGCGCCGTAGGCCCACCGCAGGTGCACGGCGACCGGCCCGGTGGCGTCGGCCGGCTCCGCGACGCCGTCGACGTACATCCGGACGTGGCCCGTCACTGGGTCGACCATCGCCTGCCGGCCTGTGAGCACGACGCCCGGCGTGACCGTCCCGTCTCCCGAGACGACGTCCGGCTCGCGGCCGAGATCCTCGAGCCCGCACACGCGCAGTCGCTCGGGCGCCACGATCGTGTGGCCCGCACCCGGCCCGCTGGCCACCGTCACGCCCACCTCGACCGGCAGGTGGGCCGGGTCCAGCAGCCCGGCCCGGGCAGCACGCAGCAGGTCGAGGAGCCGTCGGGGCCGCAGCGGAACCGGCAGGTTCGCCTCGACCGCGAGGTCCTCGATGCCTGACTCGATCGTGGGGAGGGCGAACAGGGGCGTCGGCAGGCCCAGCGGGTGCGCCCACCACGCGCCGTCCCGAGCGCGGGCGGGCGCCCGGTCCACCCCGTAGACCTGGTGCGGGAAGGCCGTCACGAGCACGTTGCCGATGTTGTGGCGACCGCGACCGCGCGCCACCCGGCGCACCTCCGCCAGGTGCATCCCGGGGTCGAGACTGCCGCGGGCGATGAGCGGCGAGCCCAGATCGGCCGCGTAGCCGGGACCGCGAAGGGGGGCGACGGCGGGGCGGTCGAGCCGCACATGGTTCACGTGCGCCGTCGCCGCGAGGAACCGGTGCGCCTCGACGGCGCGGGCCGGCCACATGGTCACGTCCCGCGCGACCTGCTCGAGGGCCGCTGGGGTGCCCTTGCGGCGGCGCAGCTCGATCATGTTCGCGATCACGGCGCGCCGCCCCGGCCCGGGCGGCAGCTCGTCGATCCCGAGCAGGTCCGCCAGGTACGGCAGCACCCAGTCCGACGCGGTCTCGACGAACCAGTCCTGGTACAGCGCGTCGATGTCCCGCTCGAGGACGTCGAGCTGCGACGCGACGGCTTCGAGCAGTGCGCGCACGAGCCCGCCGGAGGCGTCGTCGCTCGCCGTGACGTGCCTGGGCAGGAGGTGCAGGAGGTCCTCGGCGGTCGTCACAGCCCCATCCCTCCAGGGGTGTCGGGCGCGAGCTCCCGGATGTCCACGCCGCCCACCGGCAGCGCCTGGATCTCGGCCGCGAGGAGCCCGCCATCCCACCTGGCGCCGTGCGCCTCCAGCCGGTCCTTCGCCACCTCGTCGGACGGGAGGCTCACGACGCCACCGGGCGCGGGCGGGCGGGACCGGCCGAGCGGCAGCAGGCGCGGCATCGAGCACGCGACGACCCCGGGCACCTCGTGAACGAGGACGAGCACGGCCGCGGACGTCACGGGCATGGCCAGCTCGCGCTCCCCGACACCGAGGGCGGTGTGGAGTCGCTCACGGACGGCGCACTCCACGTCGGCGCGCACGTGGGCCGAGTCGTGGCGCAGGTCCAGCCGAACCCCGAACCACTGCACGCAGCCGGGCAGGAGGCTGAGCGGGCCGGGGACCCGCACGTCGTCCAACGTGCTGCGCAGGTCGGTGAGCAGGGCGTCGCTCGGGGCGTGGCCGTCCACGGCGAGCACGGTCAGGACCACGACCTCGCTGCGGCCGTCCCACACGGCCTCGGCCCGGGCGTGGGCGATGCCGGCGTAGCCGCGGGCGAGGTCCCCGTGGTCGGCCACGGACACGACCCGGCCGAGCGTGCGCACGCGCTGGGGGGCGGTGCGCCGGGCCTCGGACATCGCCTCGGGGGAAGCCCAGTCGTGCGACGGGGCCGGGTTGGTGACCTCGGCGATGCCCAGCGGGCGGCGCATGAGAAGGGAGATCTGTCCGGCCCGCACGGCGCCGTCGGCCCCGATCCCCACCCGGTAGGTCGCGGTGATGTTCTCAGCACCACTGGCCGCGCGGGCCCCGTGCGCGCCGTCGCCCAGGACGACCAGCGTGCGGCCCGTGCCCGTGCCGAGCGTGGTCGTGCCCACGGCATCGACCTGCTCGGACTCCCCGGGCGCCTCCTCCGCGCGCAGGATGTGCACGCGGTCGTTCGGGCCGGCCTGCTCGAGGTCCGCAACCTCCTCCCAGCGGATGCCGTCGACCCGGATCTCGACCTCCGCCCGGGCCCCGGACTCGGTGCGCGCGCGCACATGGGTCAGCGGGCCGCGCCGGAACGCGAAGGTCTGGAAGTCACTGCGGCCGTCGCCGCTGCCGAGCACCTGCGCCACCGTCTCACCATGCGTCGCGTGGGTGACGTTCGCGTGGACGAGCAGCCCGACCGGCTCGTAGGCGCCGGTCAGGGGCGGGTCGACCACGACCGTCATGGTCGCCTGGTCGGGGACGGCCTCGCCCTCGCGGCCGGGCGGCGGACCGGCGGCGCACGAGACGACGGTCGCCACCTCGGTCAGGGGCCGGCCCGTCGCGGCGTCCGTACCCTCGATGATGACGAGCCGGCCGGGTGGGAGCAGCGGGTCACAGGCGTGCAGGTGCAGCACGGCGCCGGGCTCGATCGGTCCGGGCAGTGGCGCAACGGCGGCGGGGATCTCGACGGACACGGCGTGGACGAGCGCCTTGCGCCGGTCGAAGCCGGCCAACTCGGCCGCGACGTCGAGCCGCAGCCGCGTGATCTTCCCCGACATCCCGTACCGGGTCGCGCCGTCCGGGCGGGCATCCTCCACCCGGTACGCCTCCGTCAAGCCCGGCTGGTCGATGACGACCCAGGAGTCGGCGAGCACGGCCCTCTGATCCCCGTCGAGCTCGATCGTCGCGGGCTGGGCCGCGGTCGTGGCCTCGAAGCCGCGCCATCGGTACGCGGTGGACCCGCCCAGCGTGTACGCCTCGATGCCGGGCGGGACGTGGCGCTCGCTGACGAGCAGGTTCGGGTCGGGCGCCGTCGCGCCGAACATCTGGAAGCGCTGCGCGAGGTGGAACAGGCGCACGTTGACCTGCGCCGTGAGGGGGCGGGTGCGCCGGTAGCCGATCGGCCGGTCGAGGTCGATCCGCGTCCATCCAGGGAACCCCTCGGGCTCGGCGACGACGCCGACGACGGTGCGCACGTCCCAGTACTCGCGCCCCGGCGTGCCGTCGGTGACGCCCTGCGCACTGCCCGCGCCGGGCCGCCTGCCGTACGCATCGCGCTCGTCCCCGACGACGAGCACGGTGTCGCCGTTGCGCAGCGTCGATGCGGCCGCGTGCAGCCAGATCGCGACCGAGCCGTAGTCGAGGTCCTGGGCCCGCCGGGTCACCACGGGCAGCGCGTTCCACACCCCCCGCGCCTCGAGCTCTGTGGACGTCTGGAACACCTGCGGCAGCTCGCCCTGGCCGGGGATCGACTGCGCGGGAGTGCCCGCCGGGACGGTGACGACCTCGGGCGCCCCGATCGCGGTCGACGCGCGGAACGCCAGCTCGACCTGGGCGGCGACGCCCGGGCGCAGCTCGTGGCCGAGGGTTCGGGCGAGCGCCCGCACCGAGTACCGCTCCGTGGCGGTGCGCAAGTAGCCCTCGTTGGCGATGCGCTCGGTATAGAACGCCACGACGTCGCACACCACGGCCCATGCGTCCAGCAGTGCGGGAACGGGGTCGGTCGTCTCCTGCCCCGCGAGGCCGCGCAGGGCAGCGGGCCGGGTGGGATCACCCAGGACGTCCCGCATGGCGGCGAGCGCACCCGGGTGGTCCAGGACGCGGCGACGCAGCGACGGCTGGCCCGGTGGGTTGGTCAGGTCGGTCATGCCCCACCTCGCAGCACGAGGTCGATCGTCCCGGCCTCCGGGTTGTTCGGATCCGTGTCGCAGCGCAGCACCTCGCGCGGCGCCACCGTGACGGCCCCGGCGGCCAGCGCGGCGGCGGTGTCGCGGTCGGGGGCGCCGGCGCGGGCGAAGCGGGTGACCTTCACCCAGTCGATGCCGGGGACGGCCATGGCCGCCGCCACCAGGTCGGAGAGGAACAGGGGCTGGCCGAAGGTGAACGCGTCCGGGTGGAAGAAGCCACGCCGCCCGCCGGGCAGCAGGCGGCTGGAGAGGGCGTCGCGCAGGGCCACCTCGACGTCGGCCCGCAGGTGCCCGGGGGCGACGCAGCCGGTCACCTCGAGGTGCAGGGGGACGGCGACCGGCCCGGCGACCTCGACGTCGGTGCCCGCCATGCGACGGCCCTCGAGCGCCGAGAGGACCGCGGCGGGCACGGTCAGGTCCTGGGCGCGTGCAGCGACTGGGTCGACCGTGACCTCCACCGCGTACCAGGATCCCGTCCAGCGTCGGCGGGCGACTGCGCGTTGCACGCCCTCCTGCGCTTCGGCGACGTCCGCGTGGTCGCGGGGCGTGACGGCCCGCAGCTGGCGGCCGATGGCGTACGGGGCCAGGCGACGGACGGCCTCGATCGGCTCGGGGTCCGCGCCGCCGCTGGCGCGCAACGGGTTCCACACCGTCACCTGGGCGCCGTCGGGAACGGCCAGGCTGCCGTCGGGGCGGTCGAGCAGGTGCGTCAGGGTGCCGGGCGCGACGTTGCCCTGCGCGCCCTCGCCCACGCGGTAGGTGGCGCGCGGAACCGAGCCGACCGCGGGCCGCCGGCCCATGACCCCGTCGCCGAACCGTAGGCGGGCCAGCCCGTCGTCCTCGGCCTCCACGACGACGTGGGAGTCCAGCCGCCCGGACGCGAGGAGGTCCGGACGGGCGGTCCAGGTGCGCGCGCCGTCATCGAGCGTGAGGCCGGCCACGGCGCGGCGGGGATCAGGACCAGCCGCCGCTGCGGCGCACGGCAGGGCGGCCGGGTCGACCGGCTCGGCGAACGTGAGGTGGCGCCGACGCAGCCGGGGCCGGTACGGGACACCGTCCGGGACCTGCGGCGGGTCGAGGAGGTCCCCGCTGATGGTGGCGCCCTGATCGGCCAGGACGACGTTGGCCAGGGCGACGGCGCGCGCCACGGGCAGGCCGTCGGATCCTCGCTCGGCGACGACCAGCGGTCCGGGAAGGGCGTCGGCCGCGGCCCAGCGCACCTCGAGGACCGTGACGGCCGGTGCGAGGACGTCGATCCGGGCGACGGGGGTGCGTGTCAGCCGCACGGCGTAGCGGTGGGCGGGGTCGCCGTCCTCGGGCGCGCCACCGCCACGGGGGAGCTCGGCCAGCACGAGGACGTCGCCGGCGGCCAGGGCCGGGTCCTCGCCCGTCGGCACGGCGAGGAAGGCCGACGTCGTCCCCGCGACCAGCGTGTGCTCCGGATCTCCCCACGGGTGCAGCGCAACCGCATTGCGCTCGGGGAGCATCGCGGCCCTGGCCATGGTCTCCATGACCACCCCACCGATCTCGACGACGGACGCCGGTGTGCGGCTCCCCGGGCCGGCTGGCAGACCCATTCGTTGGTCGGGCAGGCAGTCGGCCACCCCCGTGCCAGCGGGGAGGTCGATCGCGGTGTCGGTCGTCATGGCGATCCAGGTGCGGGCCGCGCATCCTTCGTGGACCGCGTGGCCCAGGAGGCGCGCGTGCCGGCGGACGGACGTCCGGCGGCGCGCGGTCGCCAGGTACGCCTCCACGCCGACCGCATCCTGCCAGTAGGCCAGGCGGTCGCCCTCGTAGGCGAAGAGCTCGACGAGCGTGACAGCCGGGTCGGCGGGACTGCGGTCGGTCCAGCCGGGCAGGAGGCCGGCGAGGCGGTCGAGGAGCCGCGTGCGCAGGGCGGGGTAGTCGCGGGCCAGGTAGTCCAGGACAGGCGAGGGGCCGCTGGGCGCGGGCGCGGCCGGGGGCGTTGCGCAGTCCGCGTCACTGGGGCAGTCGACGGCGAAGCTGAAGGAGTCCTGCGCCAGCGGCGGGTCGATCCCGTCCGGGAGCCCCGTGCCGCCCGCGGCGTGCAGCCGCAGCAGGTACCGCGACAGGTCACCGTGGCTCGTCGTGCGGACGACGAGCGCCGCGGCGCGCAGGGATTCACCGACGGCCTGGCGGAGCAGCGCGCGGTCGGCGGGGGTCACGCCGGGCAACGGGTCGCCGTCCGGGTCGGCGGCGGTGCCGGTGATCCGCAGGGCAGGGTACGCCCAGGCCACGCCGACGGGGTTCAGGCGCGGGTCGGCCCGCACGCCCCCGACGACCGACACCGTGCTGGCGTCCCAGCTGCTGGGCACCGGCCCGCGGACCAGGTGCACGACGAGGGTGCGGGCCACCGGGGCCCCCGCGACATGGTCCGCGGCCGTGACGAGGTTGCTCAGCACTTCGACGCGGTCGATTCCCTCGGGCGGCAGGCCGGGCGGGGAAGGCGCCGGCGCGCCCGAGACGATGGTCCGTCGGTGCTCGCGGTCGAGGGTGACCAGGGCGGCCGTCTCGTCGGCCAGTTCGCGCTGGTCGCTCACGGCGTGCCCCCCGTCGGGCTGCTCAGGCGCAGCACGCGCCGTTCGGCCGAGGGCGCACGCAGCGGCGTGTAGACGATGACCACGTCGAGGCTCGCGTCGCGGCTGGTCACCTCGACCTCCTCGATCCGGAGCAGATCGCCGAGCCACTGCTGCAGGGCCCCGTGGACGAGCGCACCGGTGGTCCGCGCCAGTGCGTCGTCCGCGGGGGCGAAGACCAGGCGGTCGACGCCGCTGCCCATCTCGGGACGGTTGACGCGCTCGCCGGGGCGCGTGAACAGGACCATCTCGACCAGGCCCCGCAGGTAGTCCTCGTCGTCCACCAGGCGGGTGCGACCGCGGGTACCCAGCCTCAGCGGGGTGCCGATGTGCATCATGTGGCGCTCACCCTTACCTGGCTGACGACGACCTGGAGCGGTACCCCGGTGGGCACGCACGTCGCGGCGCCGGTGGACAGGACCAGGGGCTGGCCCATCGACGTGACGCGCACGGTGCCGACGGTCCAGGACGCCGTCGCGCACGGCCCACCCGAGTTGGGCGGGAAGGGGCAGGCGGCGACGGTCCACGGCGGGGACAGCGGGACCGCGGCCGCGCCGGAGAGCTTCACGCGCGGGCTGGGCACGGTCGGGCTGGCCTGACCGCCGTGGCTGCACAGCACGGTCGCGCCCTGCTGGACGAGCTGTCCCATCACATCACCTCCAGCGCGCCGTCGTTGATGGAGACGGACGTGCTTGAGAGCACGAGCTTGGACGCGCCGACCTTGATCTCGACGCCGGAGGAGGTCATCGCGATGTCGATCGGGAGGGCCACAGCGGGGCTCGCGACCTTGATCGTCACGCCACCGGCCCCGGGGAGCTCGCAGAGCTCGACGGTGAGGTTCTCGGTCTTGAGCACCTTCATCTCGGGGATCGCCGGTGACGCCGGCACCTGGGATGGCGTCGCCCAGAAGCACCCGGCGAGGATCGGCCGGTCGAGGTCGCCCGCCTCGAACTCCACCCACACGCTGGCACCGTTGGGTGGCACGAGGAACAGTCCGACGCCGTCGCCCGCGAACGGCACACACGGCATCGCCCAGGCGAGGGTGCCCCCGCCCAGGGGGAACGGGACCGCGACCTGCACCCGGCCCTGGAGCAGGGGGTCGATGTTGTTCGTCACGGTGCCGCGGTACTTGCCGTAGTACTGCGGCGGCCCGGCGGTCACGGCAGCACCGCCGGGACCGTCGAGCCCCAGCCGTCCCGGGCCAGGGTGAAGGCCTGGGTCCACGCCCCGGGCCTGATCCGGTGCTCGACCCGGCGCACGTACCAGAGGCCGTCGTGGGACCACCCGGCCCCACGGACCCCGACGAGCGCGCGGGCGCGCAGCACGCTGCCGTAGCGCCCGCCGTCCAGGGTCCCGTCGGCCACGACGGCGTCCGCGCTGCGCTCGACCTCGGCCTGTGCCCGGGCCATCGTGCTGATCGTCGAGTGCGTGGACTGGGAGACCAGGCGGATCCGGGTGTCGGCCGAGTTCGTCGCCCACAGGGGTTGAGCAGCCAGCGGGACGCGCAGGGGCGGCGTCGTGCGCACCGGGACGTCGGCCCCGGTTCGGGAGTCCGTGTCGCGGCCGGAGACGCTGACCGGCGTCGACGAGTCCAGCCGGAACCGGGGGGCGTCGATCACGTTCGTGTACGGCGACTGATCGATCGTGATCGCCGGCTGGGGCAGGCCGACCCGCACGGGTGGCCCCCAGTAGAACGACGACGTGCCGGGCAGCGGCCCGGGGACGAGGTAGCAGATGTAGCCGTGGCGCGCGGCGAGCATCTCGAGGTGGCGCAGGTCCGTCCCGCGCTGCTGGGCGATGCGCTCGATCGGCAGGAACGGGTCCATATCGGTCGGCGGGAACGGCATCGGGACGATGCCCTGCGCCGCATAGGGGGCGAGGATGCGCAGCACCTGCGGGTAGTCGTCCAGGGGATGCTCGACGACCACCTCCTCGCGGTCGAGCAGGACGGCCGGGTCCTCGCAGGTGACGACCATCTCCGCGCCCCCGCGCCCCGTTCCGGGGGAGAGCTCGATGAGCTTCACGAAGCCGTCGGCGATGACGGTGGGCAGCGCGCCGACGGTGACGACGAGGCTGACCCGGGCGCCCGGGCGCAACGGGCTGCTGGCGATGAACGGCACGTCCAGCAGGGCCGCCGGACCCGATCGTCCGGCGTCGAAGGTCATCTCGAACCCCGAGCGCTGGCCCTCCTGGTCGATCACGACGGCCTCGCGCAGTCGGGACGTGAGTTCGGCAGGCAGCGGCACGGGCACCGTCGCGCCCGCCAGCACGGTCAGGTGCGTCCCCGTGCCCATGTCAGCCCGCCTCCGGGGTCGGCACGACGACGATGTCGCCCGGGTTCGCGGTCAGCTCGGCCGGGTTGAGCGCGTTGTTCGCGTCGGCCAGGCGCCACGCGGCCAGCGGATCGCCCAGGTAGCGGTACGCCACGAGGTCGAGCCGGTCGTCGTCGCCGACCCGGTGGAGGGCCAGCGGCGGTGCGACGGCACCCGGGTGACCCGGCAGGGTCGCTGTCCCAGACGGAAGGGACCCACCAGGTGGGGCGGCCGGGGCCGGTGGGCGACGTCGGCGCAGGTGCCGCACCGTCCGGGTGCCGCCCGAGCCGTCTGGCACCGTCGTGGTGGCGACGGGGACGTCGTCGTAGCGACCGGCCACGTCAGGCACCCGCCTCGATGCTCGCGCTGAGCGCGCCCGCCGCCCCCGCGACGCCGGCGATCGACGCGGTGGCCTCCTTGAGCACCTGGTGGACGAGGAACATGGCGGCCCCGGGGTCGCTCACGGGCAGGTCGGAGTACGTCAGGACGCGCAACGAGAGCTCGACGGCCGCGCGGATCGGGGTGAGGTTGACGTCGTGCGCCTGCTCGGTCACGGTGACGGACTCGAGTGCGACAGGCACGACCTTGCCCGGACCCAGCGAGAGGACCGTGAGCGGCGCCTCGGGCGGGAGCACCTCGATCGTGCCCGCGAGCAGCAGGCCGGAGTTGATGACGACCTGGGCGACGCTCGGGTAGAGCAGCATCTCCAGGGCGGAGACCTGGGGCAGCACGCCGAGGGCCACCACCAGCGGGTCGCCCGCCTCGAGTCCGTCGGTCGCGTCCAGCTCGACCGTGAGTGTGATCGTCTCCTGCGGGGCGCCCCAGATGCGCCTGACATCGGCGCTCGCGCCGCTGCCTCCGGCGCCGGCCGCGCCACCGGAAGCGCGCGGGCGCAGGGAGCGCGTCACGGTGTCGGGGTTGTACTGGAAGATCACGATCCGCGACAGCGGGCTCAACGGATCCACCGCCACGATCGCGCCTCGCAGCGTGGGGGGGCTTCCCGGGAATCGACCCATGGCCGGATGGTGGATCCGGCTCGTCACCCCGGCGTCACGGGCTCGTCACCCTCCCCCGGCACCGCCGGGCGCCACCGGGCGGGTTCGGGGGGCAGGGCGACCGAGGTCCGTAGGAGGTCACCGGCATTCCACGGAGCCGAGGCCACCACCGGCGGATAGGTCGAACCCGGCGGCATCGTGGATGCCTCGGTCGGCGCGGTTCAGGAACGGTGCCAACAGGTTGCTGATCTCCGGGGACGGCGTCCCATTGAGCTCCCGACGCAGCAGGATCGCGTACGTGCGGTACTGCCGGATGGCCTCGGCGACGTTGCCCTGGAGCAGGTGGACGCGGATGAGGAGCCGGTGGGCACTCTCCCGCAGCGGTTCGGTGCTCGTCGCGGCGAGGCCGACTTCCAGGGCGTCGAAGAGCCGCCCCGTCTCGATGAGCAGGGCGCCTATCCGATCCAGTGCCTGCAACCGGATCTGCCGATAGCGCTCCCGCTCCATCATGACCCAGTCGTCGTACCAGCCCACCAGGATGTCGTCACCGACTGCGAGGAGCTCGTGGGCGACGTCGACCAGGGACTCCTCGGCGGGGTCGGATCGAAGGGCGAGCATGGCTCGTTCGACCACGTTGCGCAGGTCGACCTGGACCTGCGGCCGCAGCCACAGGTGGGTCTTGGAGGCGCAGACCAGGTCGAGGCGGTTCAGCCGCCAGAGCGTCGAGCGAAGGCTGGCGCTCGCGTGGTACTCATCCGCGTTGTGCCACAGGGAACCGGAGATGAAGGACCTGCGGACTGGGCGTGGCTGGAAGGCCAGGAAGCCGACGAGCCGCTGGGAGGCCAGCGGGACCTCCACGGCCTGACCGTGACAGCGGACTTCGAAGTTCCCGATCAGGGTCACGTCGACCGGCTGCGGCGTTGACTCGAGGATGGCCAGGTGGGACATGAGGTCTCCCTTCGGGTCGGAGGGGCGTCAGCCGTTCAACGGGAACCGACTGCCGATGCCGCTGCCGCCGTTCGCGGGCGGGCCGCAGCGGGTGGGGTGAGTCCGGCAGGCTTCCCATCGGACGGCCTGTGCACCCGTGGATGCTGCATGCCTCACCGCGCACCCCCATGGCTGAGTGGAGCACCTTGTCTATCAGGGAGCGGACCACGTGTCCTTGTGAGCCCGGCATCCGCCCGACTCGCCCCGCCCAGAGCGCCGAGGTGGTCCAGGCACCGATAGGCCAGGTCGCCAGGTCCACGTCGATGAGGTCGCAACCTCGTCCAGAGTTCGATCCGTGAGAAGCTCAGTCGGTGTCGGCGTCAGTGAACGCGCATGGAGGACCCTCCAGCAGCGGTGGCACCTGAACGATGGCGTTCAAGCCGAGCGGCTTGCACCGTCAGCAACTGAATGGCTCGCTCGTGTGGTCCGACCCGAAGGGTGGCGGCCAACTCGCGTCGCGAGTTCTGAAGCGATGTCGCCACCTCTCGACGATCAATGGCATCCTTACGAAAAGCGAGAGTCCCGCTCCACTTGTGCGTCTTGTTCCAGCCCCAGCCGGTGCGGACTGTGTACCGCATGCTGGCGGGCCGGCTGAGGTAGACAAACGCAATCCCGCAGGAACCCTCGACGTAGTCGAACGGCACGGCCGTGGGATAACCCTTCTTGCGCGCAACCACGGGGTCGAAGCCAATCAATTGCTCGTGGCGAATCACTGCAGAGATCTTGGCCAGCATCCCGTCCAGCGTCGCCGAGAGCTGGCTCAACTCGTCGTGCGGGAGGCCCAGGTCGACCCGCCTATCCAGGTCAGGTGCACGCCGATCGTCGGCGGTGCACGACATCACGACGACCGGTGCAGGGCCGGCGCACCAGCAGTCTGGCCTGCAGCCGCACCCGCGCGGCGAGCTTGGCCAGCACATCCACCACCTTGGATGAACACAGAAGTGGGCAGCTCGGTCATGGCTTGGCCACCCGCGGAACGTCCTCAAGTCGCCGGAGGGGCGTTTTGCGTGTTCATCCGGCCGTGACGGCGAACCAGCGACCCTCGGGGTCCGCGAATGCGAAGCTCTGCGTGCCCCCGTGCTCGCCCACCTCGCTCGCCTGCACACCACGCCCCACGAGGCCGGTGCGCGTGGCATCGAGATCGTCGACCGCGAAGGCGATCGAGGGCGTTGCGAGGTCGAGCCCGTCCGGGTTGTCCTTCATCAGCTCGAGCGGCACGAGCTCGAACGCGAACGGCTGGTCGGCGAACCCGACCTGCGCGATCGTGAACCTGCCCGCCTCGGTGCGCCGCTTCTCGACCATCCCGATCTGGTCGACCCAGAACCTGCGACAGGCTCCCGCGTCGTTCACGTACAGGACGACGTAGCCGACTCTCATCTGCGACCCCCTGGGCCCCGCAAGGACGTGGACGCTGGCGCGTCCGGCGAGTCGCCCACCCCGTGGACTGCCGCGCTGGGAAGCCTGACGCGCGCTGGTTAGCGCTCTTCCGCACCCCGGCGCCTGTCGGGGACGCCGCCGCGCCCACCGTGGCATGATTGTGGCATGAGCCGCACACGATTGAGCACCACAGTGGACACGGACCTGCTGCACAGCGCCCGGAAGGCCTCCGGAAAGCCGGACTCCGCGCTGATCGACGAGGCGCTCGCTGCCTTGGTGGCTCGGCATCGCGCCGCCGAGGTGGACGCCACCTACGCCGCATACGACGCGCACCCCCTCGACGAACCAGACGCGTGGGGGGACTTGGCCTCCTTCCGGCGGGCGGTTGCGGCCTCGTGACCGACCTACCCGCACGCGGGGACGTGTGGTGGTGCGAGATGCCGGAAACCGGGCGCAGACCCGTGGTCGTGCTTTCTCGTGACGCGGTGATCCCGCGCCATCGCCGCGCGCTGATCGCACCGTGCACGACCACCATCCGACACCTGCCCAGCGAGGTCCTCCTCGAACCCGGCGAGGACCCGGTACCGCTTCGCTCGGCAGTCAACCTGGACTCGGTCGAAAGCGTCTCGATCTCAATCCTCGTCGAACGCCTGGGCCGGGTGTCCGACCATCGAATGCGCCAGATCTGCGCTGCCCTCGCTATCGCGGTGGACTGCTCGGCCTGAGCCTCCGCTCACCCGTCACGGATCCTCTTGCCAACCTCGTTGTTCGCCGCCCGTCCCGACCGACGGATGGTGGAGGATGTCGCCCATGCCCCAGAAGAAGGCCTGGCCGTGGGGGATCCGGAAGACCTGATGCAGCGGCGGCTCGTCCGGGTCGTGCACTGGCCGGGAAGCTGGTGGAGACGATGCTGAAGCTGAGCAACTCGGAACGCACGACGCGAGTCCCGAGCCACACCCTCACGGCACAGGCGCCAAGCGGCCCCGACCCGCCCGAGGAAATCAGCGAATCCCCAGCAGTGCAGCCGAGGGTCCGTTCTGCCGGACCGCTGACCGAGCGGCTAGACCAGCCAGATGATCGCGTCCTCGAGGCTTCCCTGGACGAACAGCCCTGCGCCCTTGGCCATCAAGGCGAGGTATCCGGGATCTGTGAGGGTCCTGGCCCCGACAGCCCCGAGTTCAGTCATGTCCGCGTACTCGGTGAACCAGTGCACCGTGCCGTAGGTGCCGCCCACCTGCATGCCCCACACCGTGGGTGCACCGAAGGTCCCCGTGACGTACGCGGAGACCTCAGCAGCGAAGGCCGCGGCCTCGGGGCCCTTGCCCGTGGCGATCAGGCCGGTCCTGTGGAATCGAATCGCCATGATGTCCTCCTCAGCCACTCGACGGGAGGTTCCCCGTCCCCTCCAGAATTCCGCTCCGGGGCCGGTCGGCGACAGGGGCGAACGGCCCCGAACGGACGCGGATGAGGCGAGGGCGGCAATGCCGGCCTCCACGTGCGCGACAGGCGGCGCTATGCCGCCCAGCCGCGACCGGGACGGTACGCGGAGTGGGGCAGTTCCGTGCGTGCGATCGCTGATCTGCAGATGTTGCCTGCTGACTCACCATCCGAGCTCACGCAGCCGCGCGTCGCCGATCCCGAAGTGATCACCCACCTCGTGAATGACCGTCCGCCGAACCTGCTCGACGACCTCGGATTCGCTGTTGCACACCGCGCAGATGGCACGCCGGTAGATCGTGATCCGGTCCGGCATCATGCCGCCGGCGTAGACGTCGACCTACGCGTCAATGGCACTCCCTGGTGTTCCCGCCCGGCGTCCCTCGTCCCTCAGGCACGGTCTTTGCATCGTCTTCCTCGGCCCAGCGGCCTCGTTGGGTCCGGGGACTGCTCCGTGAGCGCGCGTTTCGCAGGACTTGGCCTTCCCGGGTTCAAACACCATCACCACATCCGGGCGAGGAACACGTCCGCCGTGCCGTTGCCGTCCCCGCCGACCAGGTTCGACGCGTTCGAGCAGTAGGCGATCCACCGACGCGGGGTAGGCGTTGACCTGTTGAGCTTCACATCCCTCGGCGAGAAGATGGGTGTGGAGCCTCGGGAAGGGGGTTGGTGATGGATGTCATCCTGGTTGGGATCGGATGCGTGGCGGCAGTCGCGGTGGTCGGTTGGCTCGCCTTCGAACCGATTCGGCGGGCGGCCCTGGCGCGCGAGGAACGGCCGCACCCACTGCCGGACCGGCGTGCAGCACTCGTCGGCGTCGCTGTCGCGGCGTGCATCGCGGGCTGCCTGCTGGTCGCGGTGGACGCGTCACGGCCCGGCGGACTCTTCGAGCCGCTGGGGGTCCTCGCGCAGTTGGTACCCATGGCCGTCAACGTGGTGCTTGGCGGCTGCCTGGCGATGTTGGCCTGGCAGCCGGACTGGGTCGCCGTTGAGCTGGACCGGCTGGCTCTGGCACTCGCGGCGACCTCGGCGGTCGTCTTCGCAGCCGGTGCAGCATCGGCGTTCTGGCTGCTCGTGATGCTGCTCGGCGTCGCCGTGTTCGCCGGGTTGGCGCACCTGCTGCGACCGAGCCGCGTACGTGACCGGGTAGCCGCATGACGGTCTGCCCGCCCGAGGTCCGGGGACTGCGGCGGGCAGACTGGGGGGGTGACGGTGGTGCCGGCGCAACGCGCACCCAGGGCTGCAGCGCTGGGTGCGCTGTTGGTGGCAACCGCTGTGTGGGCGTCGACGTTCCTGGTCACCAAGCAGTCGTTGGGTTCCATCGGGCCTGCGGCTTTCCTGACGTGGCGGTTCGGAGTCGCGGCTGGGATCCTGCTGCTGGTCAGCCACCGTCAGGTGCGCGAGATGACCCGCGCCGACGTCCGCAGGGCCACGGTCCTGGGCGCGCTGCTTGGCGGGGGATTCCTTCTTCAGACGAACGGGCTGCTGACTGCCAGCGCAGGGCTCTCCGGGTTCCTGACCGGGGCCTCGGTGGTCCTGGTCCCGGTCGTGGCACGGCTGGGCTTCGCTGAACAGGTGCCGGGGACCGGGTGGTTGGCGGTCGGCCTGGCGGCCGTTGGTGTGGTGCTGCTGGCCGGCGGGGTCTCGGGTGGAGTCCCGCCGGGGGCGGCACTGACCCTGGCCGGGGCCGCGTGCTTCGCCGGGCACATCACCGGCCTCAGCGCCTGGGCCACCCGCGCCAACGCCGTGGGGATCACCGCGTGGTCGGTGGCTGTGGCAGCGCTTCTCGCGTGCTCGGCCAGCGTGTTGGCTGGGCGCTTGACGGTGCCTCCGGACCGACAGACCTGGGCGGCCGTTGCCTATCTGGCGCTGCTGGCCACGTGCGCGGGATTCGTGGCCCAGGCGTGGGCCCAGAGCACCCTATCGGCGACCACCGCGGCGGTGGTCATGACGATGGAGCCGGTCCTCGCCGCAGTCATCGCGACGGCGCTGGGTGGCGAGTCCCTGCCACCCCTGAGCTGGCTGGGTGGGCTGATCGTCGTCATCGCGATGTTCGTCGCCGAGGTCGGCGCCCGACGGTGCTGCGATGCCCTGAGTCCACGCGTCGAATGCTGCTGAACGGGTCCGGCAGGACACGCTCCACCCCGGCTGCGATCCGGGCGCGCCGTGGCCCCCGCTCGGCAGCAGCGTGACCGGAGGGGATTCGCCGAGTCGTGGCGTGCTGCCGCGTCCGCACAGTCGCGCCGCGCCCGACCCGTGATGTACCGGGCCGGGCCGCCCGTAGCGGCGACACCGTCTTGGCTGGCGCGATGCGGCCTGCCCCCAGGACCGGACTCGGCTCGTGGCGGCCGCAATGGCGGAACGCCGTGCTGTCGCCTGGACGGCTGGGGGTGGCCGTCTCAGCTGCCCAGGCCGACGACTCGGGCCGCGAGCTCGACCAGGAATTGGGCGCGTCGGACGAGTGGCTCCGCCTTCGTGGCGGTGAGGAGGGCGGTGCCATACACGACCTCGCCCTTGGCGCTGATCAGCTCGCGCAGGGCCTTCTCCTGGCGGTCGCCTCGGCCCGCTTGCCCAGGGCGGTCTTCGGCTCCTTCGCCGCCGCCGCGTGGTCCTTGGCCTTGCGGGTCGCACCGGTCAGGGCCGTTACGATCGCATCCTTGGCGCTGATGCCGGCATGGATGGCATCACCCGCAGCGGCTGTGTGGCGCTCGGCGACGAGATTGTCCTCCGCAGAGGCCAAGTACTCCTCGGCCTTCCGGAGGAATGCCTTGGCATGGTTGAGCTGCACAGCATTGGCCATCAGGCGACACCGTCCCGCCGACCTCGCCAACTTCGATCTGAGCAGTTGATCAGCCGGCCGGCAGCCACCACCGCGGTCTGGGGTCGGACGAGTGATCGGTTCGTGCTCGCGTGAGCCGGCATGCTGTGCCGGACCGCTGATCGTGGATCTTCCGGCGGGATGCCCCTTTGACCTGCGACGGCATGGCGCGGGAGGGTTGGCCCAAGCACCAAGGAGCCTCTTCTAGTGTCTCGGCGTGGCGTTCATCCGGCGAGTGTGGACCGGGGTCGAGTGCCGCGATGGTGCAGATCGCGGCGTACGCCCGCGGCGGGCAGCCGATCGCGCGCATGTGGGTTCTGCGCATTCCGAGGCCGATCCACCCACCACAGAGGAGGAACCACGATGCACACCCGAACACTCGGACAGGGCTTGGAGGTCTCGGCGATCGGCCTGGGCGCCATGGGCATGTCAATGAGCTACGGTCCGAACCCGGGCAGCCACGCCGACATGATCGCCGTGCTGCGCGGCGCCGTGGACCTCGGCGTCACGTTCTTCGATACCGCCGAGGTGTACGGCCCCTACGTCAACGAGGAGCTCGTCGGCGAGGCCCTGGAGTCTGTGCGCGACCAGGTGGTGATCGCCACCAAGTTCGGCTGGGACATCGTCGACGGGAAGATGGTCGGCCTGGACAGCCGGCCCGAGCAGATCCGCCTCGTCGCCGAGGCGTCCCTGCGTCGGCTGCGGGTAGAGGCGCTCGACCTGTTCTACCAGCACCGGGTCGACCCCGCGGTCCCGATTGAGGACGTCGCCGGCACCGTCGGTGAACTCGTGGCCGAGGGCAAGGTGCGCCACTTCGGCCTGTCGGAGGCCGGCGCGGCCACGATCCGCCGCGCGCACGCCGTGCACCCGGTCACCGCGGTGCAGTCCGAGTACTCGCTGTGGACCCGGGACCCCGAGCCGCAGGTGCTGCCCACCTGCGCCGAGCTCGGGATCGGGTTCGTGCCGTTCAGCCCACTGGGCAAGGGCTTCCTCACCGGCACGGTGACCACCGACACGCAGTTCACGCCGGATGACTTCCGCCGCAGGGTGCCCCGGTTCGAGGCGGCCAACCTCGCCGCCAATCAGGCCCTCGTGGATCGGGTGCGCCAGCTCGCCGAGGGGCGGGGCGCCACCCCCGGGCAGGTCGCGCTGGCCTGGTTGCTGGCCCAGCAGCCCTGGATCGTGCCGATCCCGGGCACCCGGCGGTTGTCCCGCGTCCAGGAGAATGCGGACTCAACGGCCGTGGCCTTGTCCGCGGACGAGTGCGCCGAGCTCGACCACCTCGCCGACGAGGTCGGCGTAGCAGGTAACCGCTACAACGACGCCATGCTGGGCATGGTCGGGCAATAGGAGCCCCAGCCCGATCGCAGTCGCCCTCCCCTGAAGCCATAGATGCTGCGCGCTTTCCGCCGCCAGTCGCGTACGAGGGCGCAGGAATCACCGCCAGAAGGGACGCCGCACCGGCACCGACAGAGAAGGGCCAGCCGGCTACCGTCAACGGGCCCCGGTGTCGAGGCGTCAAGGGGCAGCCTGTCGGAGTGCCGTTCCCCGCCGAAGGTTCAGCCCTGCTCGGCGTCGTGGTCGGTCGTGTCGTCGTGGGCCCTGAGTCGGGCGATGACGGCCGACCGGTGTCTGGTGAGTTCGGAGATGAAGGCGGCGAGGATCCCGAGTCCCAGCAGGATGTAGAGCACGGTGAACAGCTTCGCGGCCTCGGTGGTGGGGTGCGGGTCGCCGTAGCCGACGGTGGCCAGGGTGGCCACCGAGAAGTACAGGGAGTCGACGGTCGACCAGCCCTCGAGCCACCGGTAGACCAGCGTGCCGAAACGTCGGGGCGGGTGTCGCGCCGGTGGTCGGGGTCGTGCCTGCCTCGAGATCGTCAGCCCCGCTGCCCTCAGCCGCGTCGGCCCGAGCCCGGGACAGCGCGACGCCGGCGCCGGCCAAGGCCCCGACCGCGAACCCTGCGGCGTAGGCCAGCGGCCCGACTCCTGTGGCGGACAGGGTCAGGGCGAGGATGATCCACAGGGTGGCGATCAGGCCCCGGGTCTCGGCCTTGCGGCTGCGGCCGGCCTGCAGCGTGGCGGCCACCCCCACAACTCCGGCCAGCAGTGTGCTGCCGGGACGGTGTCGCCGCCGATCCACACCGCGAGGAACGTCAGGACCGTGCCAGCGACCACCAGTGGCAGCAGCGCCCCCGGCCCAGGACCGGCCCGCCGGAGGAGGATCGGCCGACAGGACCACCAAGCCGATCACCCCGGCGCGCAGGTCCACCCGCTGGCGGTCGACCGTCAGCAGGTCCCTGGCGAACGAGAACATGACCGGAAGGTCAGGAGGTCGGGGACACCGTTGTCAGGAATGCGCCGACGCGGCGGAGAACGCCCCCCGACCGGCACGTCGACGCTCGACCCATTCCCAAGGCGCGAGGACATGCGCCGGGCCCGGGTCTCGGGCTTCTTGGCCTCGGCCGGCCCGAGGGTGAACCATCGTTTCTGGGAGTAGGACAGCCCGTCGAAGAACTCCTGGGCGGCGGCGTTAGTCGTGAGTGCGGCGGCGGAATCGTGGATTCGGTCGGGTCAGGTGTGGGTCTTTGCTTCGTGCTGGATATGGCCGACGTGCTCGAGTTGGAACGTGCAATGCTCGACATCGAAGTGGTCGGACAGGCGAGGCCCAGTGCGTGGAGGAGTCGAGATCCTTGAACCCAGCCTCCGCTCACTTGCGGGAGACGCGCCCCCTCAGAGCCATGAACGCCAGAGTGTGGCTCACCGCGGCCACACCCAAGATGGCGATGACACCCTGCGCCAAGGCTGTGCCGTCCCATCCGCCGGTCAGCAGCGACCTCAAGGCTGCCAGGACATAGGTGACCGGGTTGTAGGTGGCAAGTGTGGACAGCCACCCGGTCAGGGCCTCCTGGGGCAGGAAGGCCGTGGTCAGGAACGCGAACGGGAAGAACAGCAGGAAGCTGGAGTTCACGGCGGCCGGATTGCCCGTCTTGAGGGCGATCGCGTAGGGGAACCCAGTGAATGCCAGTCCCCACAGCCCGGCCAGGAGCAGGAACACCAGGATGCCCAGAATCCCGGTGACGAACTGGACCCCGACGACCGCGCCCAGGATGATGACCGGGATCGACAACGCGATGACCAGCGCGAAGTCGGCCACCATCAGGCCGAGCAGCAGCGCGGGCCTGCTCATAGGCGTCAGCAGGAGCCGATCGAAGTAGCCGTCGTTGATGTCGCTGACCAACGCACTGGCACGCGAGACGCCGGTCACGGCGAAGATGATCGCCACGGGCAGTTGGAACGCCTTGAAGTCGGTGACCCCGGCTGCCTCGGCCACCGGGGACAACGCTCCGACGTTCACCACGTAGAAGAACACCGGGATGATCAGCGCCGGGATGATGGCCTCGGGCTCGCGAGGGATCTGGCGCAACGCCCGGATCGCCACGGAGACCAGGTCGCGCCTGAACCCAGCGTGCCGGGCGACGACATTCCCGGCATGCGGGTCCGACGCGGGAGCAGTACCTGCCAAAGAGCTGCTCATTCGGACTCCCCTGCGGGCCGTGACCGGTCTGTGTCGGTATCCCTATCGGCAATTCGCGCGCCCGTGACGGAGAGGAACACGTCATCCAGTGTGGGGGTGCGCAATGAGAGCTCGCGGACCCGAAGACCATCACCCGCCTCGGCCAGAGCCAGGGCGACAGGACTGATCGCTGCGGGGCCGTCGACCACCGCCGCAGTCACCTCGGATCCGTTCACATCCACCCTCTCCACCCCCGCAAGGGGAAGCAACGCCTGCCGAGCCACCTCGGGGTCTCCATCGACCAGAGCCACGACGAGGTCGGTCCCGATGGAGCGCTTGAGCGCCTCGGGAGTTCCCTCAGCGACAATGCGACCGTGGTCGATGATTCCGACCCGGTCGGCGAGCTCGTCGGCCTCCTCGAGGTATTGGGTGGTGAGGAACACAGTCATGCCGAGGTCGGCATTCAATCGACGGACCTCCTCCCACACCTTCGCCCGGCTGACCGGGTCCAGCCCGGTGGTCGGCTCGTCCAGGAACAGGACCCGCGGGTTGTGCACCAACGCCAGGGCGAGATCCAACCGCCGCTTCATCCCACCCGAGTAGGTGGCGACCCGATCTTCGAGCGCCGGTCCGATATCGATGAGCCCACGCAGATCAGCAAGTCGACGTTCCGTGTCGGACTTCGACAGGCCGTAGAAGCGGCCCTGCAGGCGCAACATCTCGACACCGGTCTGCTTCGGGTCCAACGCGGCATCCTGGAGCGCAACACCGATGCGCAAACGGACCTGGTCCGGCTCGTTCTCCACGTCAAAGCCCGCAACACTGGCGTGACCCCCGCTGGGGGAAATCAGCGTGCAGAGCACCCTGGTAACCGTCGACTTGCCGGCGCCGTTGGGGCCGAGGAAGCCGTAGATCTCACCAGGCTCGACGGACAAGTCGACACCGTCCACCGCCTTGGTCGCGCCGAACATGCGCCTGAGGTCCTGCGCCTGGATCTCCGGGGCGGTCATGGAACAGGCACGGTAACCAGCCTGCGGGGTTCCTGCAACACCGCTCAAGCCCCGGGCGAATCGGGCGCCCGGATCAAGGGGGTACCCCGCCTCGGAAGACGCTGACCGCCGGCATCGACCGGCCACTGGTCCCTTCGGATCGCTGGCTGGTCAGACATCCACGGCGAGGCAGATGGCGACGACGACGCCGACGCCGAGTCCCTCGGCCCTGGGCACAAGGTCCTTCAGCGGAACGATGCAGCGCGCGTCCGACCGGAACAACGACATCGTCCACCGCGTCCCCGATCCGCGCCCCGCCCGGGATCATCCCCCACCCGTTGGACACGAGAGGGCCGACTACATCCAGCGCGGGCACTCCTCGTTCGGCATCGTGACGAAGTGCTGCGACCGCTCCGTGGCTACTCAGCCCGTGGAGCACGACCCAGATCGGGCCACTCGACCTGAACCACCTCGTCGCGGGCCACGACCAGACGGTGCCCCGGTTCGCGCGCCGAGCTCGCGGCGTCGTGACGCGGGTCCTGGAGTGGTCGCTTCAGTTGTGCGGCAATGCTCCCTCAACTGGTGGGGGCGCACTTCACAGGCCCGCGTGATGGGCAACGGGAGACGGCTGGTTGTCGGGTTCGCGGGGGCGGGTGCGGTGGGGCGTTCATTGGAGTCGGTTGGCGACATCCAGGGCGAGGTCGAGGCCGAAGCGGCAGGTGAGTGCCCGGCGGGCCAGCAGCTGGTCTCGGGCGGTGGGGTCGCGGTCGGGGCGGTGGTCGACGAGGAGGGCCGAGAAGACCGACCTGATGGCCAGGGCAATGGCCCACCCGGCCTCGACGAGGTCCGGGTCGACGTCGAGGCCTTCGTCGGCGAGGCCGTCGAGATAGGCGGGCAGCAGCGTCGCTCTGATCGCGTCGAGGTCGTGCTCGGTGGCCGCGCCGGACTCGAACCGCCCGACCAGCAGCTGGCTGAGGTCGCTGCCCAGGGCCGCGGGGCCGACAGTCGGCCGCTCCCAGAGCCGCTGCCACCAGGGCTGTCACCGTTCCGGTGGCGGGCCCCACGCGCTGGCCTGCGCCGCGCTTCTGCCCGACTTGGTGACCGCTGTGGCTTCGCTGGCTTCCCTCGCTCCGTACGGCGGTGAGGGACGCCCCCCAGACGGGCACTGTGGCCACCCATCCCGGCACCCTGGCCCCAGTTGGGCACCCGAGCCGTGGGCCCGCGCCTATGCGGCGTTCCTGGCCCGGGAAATGCCCGGCAGCTACCCCAGCGCCGGCCTCCACAACAGCCGCCCATGGCTCGCACCCTGGACCGTCGCGGACTACACCGCCGGGCGCGTCACCGAGGACGGCCGCCTCGTCACCTAGCAGATGGGCGGGCGCGTTTCTTCTGGCACGGCTCACCGCCCCGACCACGCGGTGAGGAGGCATTTCTCTCCCCGAGGAATTCGGGGGGTAGCGTGACCAACAATCCGTGCGTCCGACGGAGGTCAGGCCGGATCGACCTTCACGGTCCACCCACCGTCGCCAGGATCGGAGCCATTGCCCGGGACATCCACGGGGTCGTCCGGCACTGTCTGGCCCGGAAGCTGCGCGAGAAGATGGAAGTGGGCCAGAAGGCCGATGGAATGGAGTCTCTCGGAGGTCTGGCTGCGGGAGGGTTGCGACGATGCGGATCCCGCAGGAGAAGGCTCCTGGTCGTGGGTGGCGGCACGTCCTGATGGCATGCGCGGTGGCCCTGTTCCTGATCCTGCCGGGATGTGCCACCGAGATCCCCAGCGGGTCGGGCGACGGGCCCGGAGAACAGGTGAACATAGCCGGGTCGAGAGTGGGGGACTGCATACAGGCCCCTGCCAGCGGACAGCGGCTCGATGCGATCACCCGGTCGAATGCGGTCTGCCGCACAATGGTGAGGTCTTCCTCGTCGAGGAGTTGCCTGACGGCGCGTTCCCAGGCGAGGACGCCGTGGTAAGGGCAGTGGAGGCCAAGTGTCATGCCGCAGTCGATGGCTACTTGGGAGGAGGTATTCGCCGCGGCGTCGACATCGGGAGCCTCTGGGCCGGAAACGCCGCGGATTGGGACCAGTCCAGATCGATCGCCTGCTTCGTCTACAGCCCGGGTTCGCCCGTGACCGGCAGCGTGAAGGGGCGAGCGGTGCCTTTGCGGGTCGGCGACTGTATGGAGACTTGGGATGCGCCGTGGCCGACCGTGGTGCCGTGCGCGACGCCGCACCACACCGAGGTCTTCCTCGTCGAGGAGTTGCCTGGCGGCGCGTTCCCGGGCGAGGACGCCGTGAACAGGGCAGCTGAGGCCAGGTGCAACGCAGTGGTCAACAGCTACCTGGGAGAGGGCGCCTACCTGGGAGAGGGCGCCTACTACACGAACCTCCAGATCGGCTGGTACTTCCCGAGTACCGTCCAGTGGTGGGACCAGACCCGGACGATCACCTGCTTCATCCACAGCCCAGATTCGCCGTTGACGCGCAGCGTGAAGGGATGACCCGTTCCCGGATGGCCCAAAGGCGAATGCATCGAGCGGAAACACCCTGCTGGGGGTCGCAGAGCCCCCGGAGGCCGCGGGCCAGGTGGGCACGTGGCGCGGGGCCGTGGCCCTGACCCTGGCCGGGCTGGTGATCACGCGACCGCGGCGACGGGCTCTCAAGTCGCCGCCCTCGTGCGCGAGCTGCGGGTGACGATGACCGAGGCCACCTCGACCGCCCGCACTGACGATGGCGCGATGAGCGCCGCCGCTCGTTCAACCCGCCGAGCTGAGGCACTCAAGGGGCCCGGACGCGGATGCCGATATCTGTGGTGTGTCCCCATGGTGGGGGCCGGGCTGGGCGGACTCCTTGGGTTGGGAACCCGCCCAGCCCGCGGTCCTTCAATTGCCGCTCTGCCCACCGGGTGGGCAGAGCGCACGGGCACCTCAAGACCTCCCGGGCCTGGGCCGATACCCGGAGAGCAGCCCCTCGGCGTTGTGATCCCCGTCCTGCGCCGAGGGGCTGCGCGGCGCGTGGCGAGAAATGTGGGCCCGGGGCTCAAGTCGACGCCCGCGGATGCCGAGTCCTACTGTGGGGGGCCTCCTGAACTCCCGACCGGGGCCGAAGCCCCGCGCGTGCTCAACCCACGTGCAAGGCGACACCCCGGCCGGGCCCGGTACCGCCTACCCTCCTGAACCCCCGCCGGTGGCACCCATCCCCGGCCCATGGTGAGTCGACGGTGGGCCCGCGCGGATGACCTTTGCCTTCTCGCAGCGGGTGCACTCCACCTTCACCCCAGGAGCGTCGTAGGCGGATCGGTCAGTGGCCGGGGACTTTGGCAGGGCGAAGTGGTGCAACCCGACCATGCAGCGCAGATCCTTCATGGTGGACCCCTCTCGCGGCGGCGGGGCGTCCGGCGGGGCCCGAAGCCCGGCGCCTGCATTCGGACGGTACGCCTGGCACGAGCCCGTGCATAAGGGGCCTCGGGGGCCTCCTGCACCCCCCGACCGGGGCCGATGCCAACCGCGGAGGCGTCTGGGCGCATCCACGCATGGACGAGGACTACCGCAGTGCCATCCGTGACCTACGCGAAATGCAGGCCCGGATACGACAGATCCGTGACCGCTACTGCGATCCCAAGAACAAGGAGAACCCTCGCTACCACTCGCTCTCTGGCGCTGTGAGTCGCCTGAATGCGGCCATCGACGACATGGAGGGCGAGGCCTGACCGGCTGACCGGCCACATCCCCCCGGGGGGTGGCCGCACGCCGCGCAGGAGGGCACCGCTGCCCTGTAGTCCCGCAACCCCTCGGCCCGTGCTCCCCCGTCCGCGCCCGAGGGGTCGGATCAGCGTTCGCCCTGGACTACGTGTAACGTCCGAGGGATCTGACCGGTGGCTCGGTTGGTGGCGGGCCGGCTGATCGAGGGGCCAACGCGTGAGTCTCGGTGAGCACCCACGCGATGCGCATTCGGAGAGGAACGCGCGAGGATGGCACTGGTTGTCAGTGCCAGCTCGCGTTGGTCGAGTCGATGCAGGCGGCGACGGCGGCGGCTGATGCGCCAGCTGATGGCGGCGATGCTGCAGGAGTTGGTCGACGCGGAGGCGACCGCGGTGATCGGCGGCGTACACAGGCAGCGACGCGCACGACGCAGCGCGACGGCATCCGAGACAAGACGCTGACCACGGGGGCAGGGGACGCGACGGTGAAGATCCCCAAGACCCGCACGGGGTCGTTCTTCCCCGCACTGCGGCCCCCGCCGACGCGTCGACGTCGCCCTGCACGCGGTGGTCATGCAGGCCTACGCGAAGGGGTCTACCGCGCGGTGGGTCAACGACGCGGACATTGCGATCGGCAGCACCGGGGTGTCCAAGAGCGAGGTGTCGCGGATCTGCGCCGGACTCGACACGGCCGGCGGTGGGCGCGCGCGTGGACGACAGCACGTCCTGCGGGTTGGGCTGATGGTGGTCGACCGGCAGCGTGCCGACGGTGGGATCCGACGGTGCGGGGGTTGGCGTGGCTCGACGCTGACGGTCTCGGTGGTGCGGTGGGCGGACGGCGGACGGCGCGGTGCTGCCGCTGCGCGGGATTTGGCTGGGGTCCACTGTCGGCAACGTTGGAGCGTGCTTGGAAGGCGACCGGCTGCACACGGTACGGATCCCTGACTGAACGCCGACGCGCAGACGGCCCGGCCGGGCGAGGGACCGGGGATGCCGCGTCACACTGGGCGGAGTGCAGCGCCCAGGTGTCTCAGCAGGGCCCTCGACGGGAGGGCTGGTCGGGCCGGTCGTCATTCACACTGAGTGGCTGCTGGAAGCTCAACCCCGATGACCAGCGACCAGCTGGCGCACCTGGTCGGCCGGGCGTACCGGGCCGCCGGGATCAACACCCACCGCCCCGAGGGCGCCCTCGTGCACGCTCTGCGTCACACGTTTGCCCCAGCCTGATCGGGCACGGCGCTCCCCTGGTCGAAGTCCAACGACTCCTCGGCCACGCCTCCCTGGCCACCACCCAGATCTACCTGACCACCCGCCCCGACCAACTTCGCCGCTCCGTCGCCGCCAACCCCCTGACCACCTAACTCGACCCGAGCGGGCCGGGTGAGGAGCCGGGTGGCTGACCCGAGGCCCCCTCCCTAACCCCCCGGGGGGTGCGGCGTCTTCCCGCCCTTCGTGGCGAAGCCTGGGGTCTGGCCTAGCTCGCGTGGGGGGCACGGCGGGACCTTGAGCCCTTCCCTCGGCGCGCGGCGGGGGGTATCTGTGGAGGCGGCGAGGTGTTCGTCCCCCCGGGGCCGCACTGTGTTCCCGGGGCGCGTCGGAAGGGGAGCGGATGATCCTCATCGTGGGAGCAACAGGAGAACTTGGCGGACGGGTGGCCAAGCGCCTGACGGAGTCCGGGTCCGACGTGCGAGCGCTGGTTCGGCCCGGTTCGCCGGCAACCCAGCTCGAGCAGCTGCCGATCGACATAGTGCGCGGGGACCTGCGTGACGAGGCCAGCTTGTCGGCGGCCATGGTCGGCGTCGACACGGTCCTCACCACTGCCACCGCGATCGGCCGGATCCTCGCTGGGGCCAGGGATGTGTCCATCGCCGATGTCGACGGCCGCGGGAACCTGAACCTGATCCGCGCCGCAGACGCGGCGGGGGTGGATCGTTTCGTGTTCGTCTCCGGCGCGGGGCTGTGCGCCGAGCTCGCGGCGATCGCCCCCCTGTCCAGGGCCAAGTGGGCCGCTGAGCAGGCACTACGGGCCAGCGGGATGCGAGCGGTGATCGTCAGGCCGGACATGTTCCAGGAGGTCTGGCTGGCCCCGGTCACCGGAATCGACCCCCGTGCAGGGAAGGCGCTCATCTACGGCCACGGCCGATGCCCTGCCCGGTACGTCGCGATGGACGATGTCGCCGCGCTGATCCGACACCTCGCCGTCACCCCGGATCCGCCGGCAGTCGTCGAGTTCGGTGGTCCTGGGGCGCTGACCCGGATGGAGGTCGTTGCCCTGTTCGAGAAGGCGATGGGCCGATCGCTGCGGGTCAGGCACGTCCCGCGGGCAGCGCTGTCGGTCGGTCGGCGCGCGCTCGCTCGGACCAAACCCGAGCTCGCCTCGCTCATGGGCCTGGCGCTGTGGAGCGACACCCACCCGCCCACCTGGGACGACACTCCCTTGCGCACGGCGGCCATCGAGCCACGCCCGGTGGAAGCCTTCATCGCCAGCCTAGTCGGGCAGCCGGCCTGAGCACCCCGACCGAGCCGCGGCCGCAATCGACGGGAATGGACACCAACCTGATAGACCCATCCCCATGGGATACCGACTCGCGTACTGCCGGATCAGCACCACCGCCCAGAACCCCCAGCTCCAACTCGACGCCGTCCACGCTGCAGGGGTGGACGAGGTGTACGTCGACTACGCCTCCGGGGTGGCCACCTCCCGACCCAAACTCGACGAGCTGCTGCGCCACGCGCGACCCGGCGACACCATCGTGGTCTGGCGCCTGGACCGGCTCGGTCGGTCCATGAAGCACCTGCTCAAGCTGATCGAGCAGTTCAAGGACCGCGACATCGCCTTGGTGTCACTCAACGAACAGATCGATACCTCCAGCGCCAACGGCCGACTCATCCTGGGCATCATGGCTTCGTTGGCAGCGAACGTGACTTGGTCAGCGAGCGGACGATTGCCGGCCTGGAGGCCGCCCCAAGCAGGGCCGAGTCGGCGGCCGGCCCAAGGCACTGTCCCCCTCTGCCGCCGAGATTGCGATCAGCATGTACCGCGACCGTCAGTCGGTCACCCACATCGCCACCACCCTGCGAGTCAGCCGCGCTACCATCTACCGCCACATCGAGACGCTGGAGATGTCAACTGCGGCTGAAAGTTGAGCCAGTTTCTACCGTCGAGAACTGAGCCACCTGCCTCGGGTTGTTGTTGGTCAGTCTTGGTCGGTGGTGGTGGCTGGTGGTCGGCCGCCCGGGTCTCGGTTGCGTAGCCGGTAGCTGTCGCCTTTGAGGGCGATGAGTTCGGCCTGGTGCACGAGTCGGTCGATCATGGCTGCGGCCACGACGTCGTCGCCGGCGCCCTGCTCGACCGGCTCCTGCACCGCAGCGTCGTGCTCAACCTCGACGGCGGCTCCTACCGACTCCAGCGACCACCAAGCCCGCAACGAGACCACCCGATGCACCACCACCGGCACCCGCCAACCCCTACACTGACCAACCCGGGGTGAGGAATCCCAACGAGCACAGCTGGGGAATCTCAGTGGGCGCCATCAGCTGGGCGAGCTTTCGGGCACTACCGTCGTAGGCTCACGGACGTGGGTGCGTTGGTGGTGCTGTAGCCGTACTTGGCGGAGACCACGACGCGGTACGTTCCCTTGCTCAGGTTGAGGGTTCGGGTTTCCTTGGAGGTCTGGGTCGTGTAGTACGTGCGGCTGGCCAGCACCCACCTGCCGTTAACCTTCTTCTGCACCCGGAAGCTCCAGTACCTGGTTCCGGCCAGGTTGGGGTTCACATCGACGAGCAGCTTGTTGCCCGAGTCGACAGCCTTCAGCGCGATCCGCACCCGGGGCTTCGGGACCACCGTGTTGGAGTACGCGGACCGAGCCGAAGTGCCGACGTCGCTTCGCGCTTGCACGCGGAACTTGTAGTTGGTCGCGGTCTTCAACCCCTTGACCGTGCACGACAACGCCGGCGCCTTGACAGTGCAGGACTTGCCGACCGACCTACCGGCGGCGTTGTAGGCCAGAACCTTGTAGTCAACGACCTTGTAGGTCGACGGAGGTCGCACCCACGACACGGTCGCGGCGAAGTTGCCTGCCACAGCCTTGACGCGGGTAGGGGCCTTCGGCGGCTGAATCGCGATCACCCACACACCCTCGAAGGTACGGTCGGACACGTAGACGCGGGACCCATCCGGGGTCACGACCACCCCCGTCGGGTAATCCCCAAGCTTCATCGGGGAACCCACCACCGTGTTGGTAGCCGTGTCGATCACCGACATTCTGCCTGCCCCAGTTGGTTCGTCTGTGTACCCGACGACGTAGACGCGGGACCCATCCGGGGTCACCACCACCCCCGTCGCGAAAACCCCAAGCTTCATCGGGGAACCCACCACCGTGTTGGTAGCCGTGTCGATCACCGACATTCTGCCTGCCCCAGTTGGTTCGTCTGTGTTCCCGACGACGTAGACGCGAGACCCATCCGGGGACACCGCTACCGCTTCGGAACGGATCCCGACGGGGATCGGGGAACCGACCACCGTGTTGGTCACCGTGTTGATCACCGAAAGGTGGCCCTTGTCCTGGTTGGTGACGTAGACGCGGGACCCATCCGGGGACACAACCACGTGTCTCCTTGAACCGAAACCGGCTGTGGGGATCGAGGCGACCACCGTGTTGGTCACCGTGTCGATCACCGATAGGCCCACGTGATTGGTGCCCACGTAGAGGCGGGACCCATCGGGGGACACCGCCAACCCCCGCGGACTCTGCCCTTGCGCCTGGACCCCGACGGGGATCGAAGCAACCGCCGTGTTGGTCACCGTGTCGATCACTGACACTAAGTAAGTGGATCTGAGGGCGACGTAGATGCGGGACCCATCCGGGGACACCGCCACCGCCTCCGGGCAGTCATCTTTCCCGGGAATCCCGACCGGGATCGAGGCGACCATCGTGTTGGTCACCGTGTTGATCACCGACACACCTTCGGGGTGACCGAGATCCCGTTCAGGCTGGCAGCTGATGGCGTAGACGCGGGACCCATCCGGGGACACCGCTACCGCTTCGGGACCGATCCCGACGGGGATCGGGGGACCGTCGACCACGGGGCCGGCCCCTACCGGACCCGCAACCGACACGACCAACGCCACCGCCGCGAGCAAGCCCCAACCACGTCGATCCATGAAAGCCCCCAGAGAGAAGGTGGGTGAAGTCCCGGACGCTATCCCACGCCAGCCCCCGGGGCCAGTCCATCGGCTGCACCTCTGACCCCCCAGCCACCGCACCAGGACCTCGACACTGAAGCGCCAAGAAGTTCTCCCCTCGCCAGCGCTTGCGTCCGGGCGACCCAGGTGACGCCTGTCGACCCGGCGGGGATCACCTCGTTGCAGAGGTTGCAGGACTTGTCGGAGACCTCGCCCCAACCCCGGCCACGGGCACCGATGAGGGCTTGGTCGCAGGGGTCCTGTCCTTCGGCGTGTGTGCTTGGAGTGCTTTGGCGTCGGCCGGCGCAGCAGCGAGTTGATGGTCCGACTCGGAGGTCGTCGGCGAGCACGGATCCCGAGTTACCGCAGCCCAATCGCCCTCCTACTCCTGTCGAATCGCCGCGCGCATCGGTACCGCTCGGCCACTCAGATCCAACGGATGCCGCTTCTGCTTCTTCCCTGACACGAACGCCAACTCCCAAGAGGCGTAGGTCCCCGGACACGCTGGGGCGGGAGCGGTCTCGGCGCCTGACCCGTCCAGCTCCCTGAGGCTTCCCGCAACCCTCGCTCCCTCCACGCCCGCCCAGGCCGCTGATCCAGAAGAACTGGGATGAACGAGCCCCCCGCACCCAGTACGGCGGCCCCCTTGGCGATGCGAATCCTGGGTGGCTGAGTAGGCGAGGCAGCCGTCGCGTGGTTGAAGTACCAGAACCCCTGAAATGGTGGAGGCCCCGGCACTGGCCGTGGTGTCTTCGTGGCGAGCGAGGGCCTGCTTCGTGGTTGGCAACGAGTGTGGACACGGCGACGACGGCCCAAGAGGCGAGGTTGAAGCACGCCAGTTGCGATGCCGCATCCTTCTGGGCGGTGTGCCCGTGCCCGGATGCGCCACATTCGCGACGGATCAGTGGGCGCAGCCGGGCAACCCGACATTGATCGCGGCGGGAGCTTCGACGTTCCGGCGGGACCTTCTGATGGTGGTTCAGGCGCAGCTTGTTCATTGCGTTCCCTACCGTCCACCTGGTCACGCTGACTCGGCGACGTAGTTACCTGAGGGGCCCAACGGCGCCCGTCGTAGCCCGTCGTAGCGACCCGCCGTAGCGACTTCGTAGTTACCGTTCGAGCCCATCGGGACGCCCAAAGGGCCGGCCTCCTGACGAAAAACCGTCCCTGACCTGCGACGATGTGGCGCGCCTGAAGGGATTCGAACCCCTGGCCTTCTGATCCGTAGTCGAGCGGAGACTCGTCCAGACGGTGTCATCGGGCACATCCCGCAACCGAACCACGCCAGAAAGCGTCCACGGCGTGCCGTGAGCTTCACGGGTGTAGTGCAGATTCGGTGCGCCAACTCGACCCCAACAGAAGGCCGCTAGAAGCGTCCTCAACGCGGCGGTTCAAGCCCGACGCCCCCGTGACAACGCCACCGAGGCGGACCATCCCGATTCGCGCCTGGGGACGCAGCATCTGGCCCTCTGTGGGGCCCGCAGATGCCGCTACCTCCGCTACACCGCTTCACGATCACCATCCTCGTGCTGGAAAGCCCACCGACCGGAACCCCCGTGTAGCGGGCCGACACCTCGTGTAGCGGCGGCACTGTGCGATCGCCAAACGCCCGCTCCCACGCTGCGGGCCCAGCCCCACACCGGCCAGAACCTTTCCGGTCAGCTGCGGCACGTCATTGCGCCGCGATTGAGGCGTCAGCGGCACGCACCGCTGCACGGGATGTGGGCGCGGCGTCCGGGAAGTGGGACGACGGCCATTGGCGTCGGGATGCACGGACTCGTTGGCTTCCAGCATTCCCCCGTCGCGACATTCCCACCCTGCTAGCTGCACCCAGCCCATACCGGCTCGAGGCAACCAGAGGGTTGACTGAGGCGGATTAGGTGTGCCTTACTTGATGGCACCCTGAGAAGGGCGGTGCGCGATGAGGGGCAGGCGGGCGCTACCCCCAACCGGGCGTGGCTGCGCGTTCCGTCCTGGTCGTCCGTTCCCAGCCCCCGGTCAACCAGACCGCACCCGTCTTCGGTCTGCCGCTCAGGGCGGTGGGCACCCTTATCGCGACGAGATCGGCATTGGCAGGACACCTGCCACCTCCCCCACATCACGCCGAGGATCACCCCCCGGACTCCCCGCCGAAACCCGAAGGGCCGACGAGGGGCACATCAGAGGAGCGCAGCATGACCACTCCGATCAAGCACCTGGCCAACTTCGTCTCCACCGTGTTCCAGCCGGCCCGCGTGCTCACCGACGTTGTGATCAACCCCAACAACGAGTCCGCCGCTCGGGTGAACTCCGTGCGCTCGGAGATCGAGCAGGCCACCGCTGCCTATGCGCGCCGCAACTACCCCGCGGCTATCGCCCACTACAAGACCGCGCAGGGGCTCTGCTACCAGCTGCTCAACCCCGGGCACCGCTTCGACCACTTCGTCGCCCTCGACCGGCTCGTGCACCCGGTCGGCATGGACATTGAGCTGGGCCTGGCCAGCGCCGGCCTCAAGCTGATCCAAGGTATGCAGCCCGACGTCGTGCCGCCAACCCCGCCGGTGCGCGTCACCGTCGACCTGCCGGTGCTCGACTCCCTGGCCAACGCCGGGTTCGTGCTCAAGGCGGCCGGCGCTCTCGACCAGGTCACCCTCGGAACCACCTTGCTCACCAAGGGTCGCGCCGACGAGGCCGCGGACGTCCTGTCGGCGGCAGTGACGTTGATGGCTGACGACCAGCACGACGTCGGGCTCAAGGCGACGGCGATGCTGAACCTCAGCGTTGCGCAGCTCGCCCGGGGAGACGCTGAAGGTGCGGCCCGCACGGCGACCCAAGCCGCCGGAGTGTTCCGTGACGCGGGCGACCAGCTGGGCGAGGCGCAGGCCCTCCAGGCGACAGGAGTGGCGCAGGCCCGCTTCGGCCAGGACGCCGAGTCCGGGCAGTCGCTGGCCCAGGCAACAGAGCTCTTCAAGGCCGCCACCGGAGCCGACCAGACCGCCCCCGAGCCGGGGCCGGCGCAGCCTGCGAACCCAGGGGGGCCCATCGTGGCCGGGCCCTTCCGCGCGCCGCTCGGACCGATCCTGAGACGCCGTGGCCTCGACGCGCTCCGCGCCGGGGGCGGTCCCCAGTTGGAGTTTGCCAACGCGGTCGCAGTCGCGGCGATGGCCGACGCGGTCCACAACGTCGGCGTCGTCGACACCCCCAGCCGCGAGATCGCGGCGACGGCCCTGCCGACCACCGACGTCGCGGCCTTGCAGTTCATCGACGGTGCGGACACCTCGCGCATCTCCGTGCGCTGGCCGGGGGGCGAAACCACCTTCGCCGGTCTCGAGGTCGACCGCCTCGACACCCCGGTCGCGCTGGCCCACGACTGGCAGGTCGGCATCCCCGTCGGCCCCGACGTGGCACCGATCCAGTGGCAGGCCGAGCAGCGGCCAGCGACCGCGTCGCTCATCGACGCGGTGTACAGGCCGCGCATCGCGGCCGCCAAGATCGAGAGCCTGATCTGGTGGTTCGACAGCGAGGCGACCACGGCGGCCTACCTCTCGCACGTCTACTCCTACGTCATCCCGGTCGGCCTCGGCGACTGCTACCACCACGCGGGCAACTTCGACCGAGCCGAGGAGTACTACCTGCAGGCGGCGGGATACACCTACCTGAACCCTGCCCTCGAGGCGCCCGGGCTCTGGATCAAGCTCGCCGTCAACGCGCTGGAGCAGGGGGACGCCGGCTACCGCCGCGAGGACGTCGACAGCGCCAAGGCCGCGTACTCCAAGGTCGTCAGGTCCGACGGCACCGCCGACCCGCAGGCCGCGCTCTACAACTTGGCGGCGTTCGCCGCGACCGCCGCCGAGGCGACGACCGTGCTCGGCGACCCCGGGGCCGCGCCCGACACGGTGAACCCGGCCGTCGTCCAGGTGATGCTCACCATCCTCGCGCGCTGGGAGTACCTCAACGCCGGGCTCGACTTCTACGGGCTCACGTTCACGCCGGTGTTCACCTTCGAGTACCTCCAGAATGCCGCCCGCGCCTTCGCCCAGCAGTCGATCCAGGCCGAGCGCGAGTACATCAACTTCCAGGCACAGGCCGAGGCCGAAGCCGCAACCCGCCGCGACCTCGAGAACTCGCTCTCGCTCGCCGGTCTCGAGGCAGCTGCCCAGGACCAGCTCGCCGCCGCCGCGGCGTCGGATGCACAGGCAGCCGCAGCAGCGGTCAACCTCGCCCAGCTGCGGGTCGCCAACGCGAAGGAGGACCGCGACGCGTATCGCGACGCGGGCTACTGGCAGTACATCAGCCAGTCGATCGCGACCGCCCACGGTGCCCACGAGGACTGGTACGAGGGCGAGATCCGCGACCTCGCACGCCAGATGGAGCAGGGCTCGTGGTCCGGCGATCACGGCAAGCTGGCGGCGGCCGCCACGTTGCTCGGCGGCCAGAAGTCCTACGAGTACCAACTCGGGCGCATGCAGAACCAGATCGAGGAGATGCAGGCGACGCTGCCGATCGCTGAGGCGCAGCGCAACGCCGCGCTGGGCCGTCAGCGGGCCGCCCAGTGGCAGGCCTTGGCCGCCCACCGGCGGGTCGACATGGTCTCCGACGCGATCGCGGCGTTCGACAACGAGGTCTTCACCCCCGAGCTCTGGACCCGGATGGCACTGCTGGTGCGCGATATCTCGCGCAGCTACCAGCAGTGGGCTATCGCCGCGGCGAAGCTGATGGAGCGCGCCTACAACTTCGAGAACGACACCCTGCTCCAGGTGATCCGGCCGGAGTACGGCGTCCCCTCGACGGGCGACCTGTTGGGCTCCGACCTGCTTATGCGTGACGTCGAGTCGTTCACGTACCACGAGCTAGCACACGTGACGAAGAAGGTCTCGAACCTCAAGGACGTGGTGTCACTTCGCAACGAGTTCCCCTTCCAGTTCCGCGGCTTCATGCGAACGGGCACGATGACCTTCGAGACCTCGCTGCACGACTTCGCCCGCCTGCACCCAGGCTTCTACGGCCAGCGCCTGGCCGGCGTGGAGGTCCAGGTGGTCGGCCTGCTGCCCCCCGAGGGCGTGCGGGGCACCCTGCGCGGCGGCCTCGTGTCGCGCTACTCCCTGGCCGACGGCACCGAAAAGCAGCGTGTGCACAGTCTCGACACCGCGGCCCTGTCGGAGTACACGCTGCGCGGAGACTCCTACGTCTACCGGGCCGACCTGCGCCAACTCGGGCTGTTCGAGGGGCACGGCGTCGCCACCACCTGGCAGCTCGACCTGCCGCGCGGGAGCAACAACCTCGACTACCGGCTCATCACCGACGTGCAGCTGGTGCTGTACTACACCGCTCGCTACAGCGACGACCTGCGCGACGCGATCGTCGCGACGCCGCCGCAGCCGGGCGAGGACGTCCACGTCCGCGACTTCGCGGTGCGCTACGACTTCCCCGAGGCCTGGTACGAGCTGCTTCGCAGCAAGTCGGTGGCCTGGACGCTCGACCCGACGTACCTGCCCCGCAACGAGCAGGGCTTCACGCTGAAGTCGCTCGCGGTGTCGCTCGTCGCCCCGGACGGCACCCCGGTCGACGGCGTCGACGTGACGGTGACCGTGCCCGGCCAGGCCGCCGTGACGCGCACGACGGACGCCAACGGCGGCGTCGCCGCCGAGAGCGGCAACGACCTCGCCGACGTGATGGGCGGCGCTCTGATCGGCGAGTGGAGGCTGGCGATCGAGCCGCCCATCGGCAGCCCGCTGCTGCGCCCCGACGGTTCGCTCGACCCGGCGGTGCTCAGAAACATGACGCTGATCGCCGAGTACCAGTTCGCCTATCGGGTGTGAGGTGCGGTGATGGAGTCGACGTCGGGCGTCCAGGCGGGAGTGCTCAGCACACCCAGTGGCGGTGGCGCGCTGCGCAGCCTGGGTGAGAGCTTCCAGCCGGACCTGCTGCGCGGAAGCGGCAACTACTCGGTGCCGATCGACCTGCCCGCCGGTGCCAACGAGCAGCGCCCGGCTCTGAGCCTGCGCTACTCCACCGGGCAGGGCAACGGGCCGTTCGGGATGGGCTGGCAGCTGTCGACGCCGCCGTCGATCATGCGCAGCACTGACGACGGGATCCCGCGGTACGACGACCGGGACGCGTTGCTCCTCGGCGGCGACGCGCTGGTCGACGTCGGCGCAGGACGCTTCCGGCCGCGCTCCGACACCCAGTTCTGGGACGTTCGTCGCGAGGGCGACGGCTGGCGGATCCGCACCGAAGGAGGGGCACGCCTACCTCCTCGGTGTCTCGGCGAGCAGCAGGATCACCGATGGCGCCGGCCGGGTCCTGGGCTGGCTGTGCGAGCGACAGCTCGACCCGGCCGGCAACGCGATCGTCTACGGGTACCGGCGCGACGGCGGCCAGCTCTACCTCGACACGGTCACCTGGGGCACCCATGAGGTGCGGCTGGTCTGGGAGGTGCGTCCTGACGTCCAGCTGTCCTCGCGCGGAGGGTTCCCCATCACCACCGGCCTGCGCTGCACGGCGATCGAGCGCCACAGCACCGTCGCAAACCCGACGCTCTGCACGACCCACCGGCTCACCTACCAGCAGGCCGTGGGATCCGAGGTCTCGCTTCTGGTGGAGGTTCGCCTCGAGGCTCCCGACGCCGACGGCGGCACCGACGCCTACGCGCCGGTGCGGTTCTCCTACAGCCAGTACGAACCGGAGCCGCGCTACCTGAGGGTCGCCTCCGAGGACGGGCTGCTCCCGATCGGCCGCCACGACGTGGCGCTCGTCGACCTCGATGGGGACGGGCTGCCAGACGTGCTGCAGACCAACCGGGCCGGCCACCGGTACTGGAAGAACCTGGGCGGCCACTTCGCGGCGGTCCGCACCCTGCCCAACGCGCCTGCCGGCCTGCAGCTCGGAGAGCCCGGCGTGACCTTCGCGGACATGACCGGTGACGGCACCGCCGACCTGGTGCGAGCGGGCGGCCGGATCGCCCTGGTGGCGCGCAACACCGGCGCCGGCCGCTGGAGCGAGGAGCCGATGGTCCTCACCCAGCAGCCCACGCTCACGCTCTCGTCCAGGACCTCGCGGCTGGTGGACCTCAACGGGGACGGGCGCCCCGATCTGCTCCAGTCCGGCCCTGGTGGTTACACGATCGCCTACAACCTCGGCGAGGACGGATGGTCCGAGCCACACGTCGTACGCCGGGTCGCCGACGCGGCCCTCTGGCCCGACGTGGATCTCGCCGACGACTCCGTCTACCTGGCCGACATGACCGGCGACGGCCTCACCGACATCGTCAGCATCCGGTCGGGCTACGTCTGCTACTGGCCGTCAGCAGGGCACGGGCGGTGGGGGCGCCGCGTGGAGATGGTGGGGTCGCCGCGGTTCCCGTCGGGCCTCCACCACGACCGCCTGTTCCTCACCGACCTCGACGGCGACGGCACCACCGACATCGTCTACGTCGACGTCGACCGCGTCCTCTATTGGCTCAACCGCAGCGGGCAGGGGTGGAGCGAGGCGTTCGAGATCGCCTACGTTCCGCCGCCCTCGGTGGCCACCCTCTACCCCGTCGATCTGCTCGGCACCGGTGTCCATGGCCTGTGCTGGGCCACACCCGGCTCGGGCGGCGCCCCCGCGCGGTTCCTTGACCTCAGCAGCGGTACCAAGCCCTACCTTCTCACCTCGGTCGACAACGGCTTCGGCGCCGTGACGAGCATCGAGTACACGACCAGCAGCGAGCTGCGCAGCCGCGACGTCACAGGCGACGCGTGGCGCACCTTCCTGCCCTTCCCGCTCCACGTCGTCAGCGGCATGGTCGACCTGGACCGGGTGACCGGGCAGCGGACGGAGACCCGGTTCGGCTACGAGCGCGGCTACTACGACCCCGTCGGGCGGGTCTTCCGGGGCTTCCAGACCGTTGAGGCCACGCACGTCGGCGACGACTACACGCCCATTGTCGTGCAGCGCACCACGTTCGAGCTGGGCGCAATGCTCGGGCCGGAGGAGCGCTACCTACGGACGGCCAGGCAGCGGGCACGCGACCATGCGCTCAGCGGAAGCATCCGTTCGGTCGAGGTGTTCGAGGAGGACTCCGACGGAACCCGAACGCTCGTGAGCTCGGCCGTCACCGACTGGGACGCCCGCGAGGAGCACGCCGACGGTGACCGATTCGTCTTCTTCCCGCACCTGGTGCGCACCACAGCGACCGACTTCAGCCCGGACCCGGCCCCGACCGCCAACGACCGGCTCGACGTCGCCGACTACGAGTACGACACGTTCGGCAACCTGATCCGCAAGACCCGCACTACGCGGTTCAGCACCCAGCCACCGGCCGAGGCGCACGTCACCGTCCAGGAGGTCGAGTACGCCCTCGACGAGGGCGCGTGGCTGGTCGGGCTGCCCCGCCGGCTCAGCACCCGCGACGGGGTCGGGCGCCTCGTCAGCGACAAGCTGGTCCGCTACGACGGGCCCGACTTCGATGGCCTTCCGTTGGGCGAGGTGAGCGCCGGGCTGGTGACCCGCGCCGAGGACCTGGTGCTCGCCGACGACGTGCTGCCGCCGGGCTACGCCGACCATATCGACGACAGCTGGGGACTGATCCACCGCGACGACGGTTGGTACGCCGTGGTGGAGTCCTACGCCCGGGACGCGTCGGGGAACGTCACCGGCCAGCGCGACTCCCGCGGGCGCACGACCACCATCGCCTACGACGCGGCCGGCGTCTTCCCGGTCACCTCGACCGATCCGTCGGGTGGGGTCACTCACGCGACATTCGACCCGCGCACCGCTCAGCCGATCGAGGTGGTCGGGCCCACCGGCAACGTGGCGCGCTTCACCCATACGCCGCTCGGCCGCCTTCGCGCCACGTCAGAGACCACAGCCGACGGCTCCGTGCAGCTGATGCAGTACTTCCGGGTGTCCTACGCCCAGGTAGCCGACGGCGGCGATGCGACCCCGGCGTCGATCATCAGCGTGCGGCCGCACCGGCCCGGCGCCGACCTCGACGCCCTCGACGCCGCGGCCGACGTAACCTCGCTGCCCGAGCACAGCGTGGAGGTGGACTTCTACGACGGGCGCGGCAACGTGCTCCAGCGTTCGCGCCGCGCGGCGAGCTCGGCGGGCGGCTGGGTGGTCGGCGGCCGCCGTACCTACACGCGCAACAACCAGCCCGGCGCGGAGTTCCCGAACGTGTCGGCGCCGGACCCGTCGTACCTACCGGTGCTGCCGATCGGCCCGGCCGTGCGCTTCCAGTACGGCCCAACCGGCCAGGTCGTCCGACTCGAGCACCCCGACGGCGGCCGGTTCCTGGTGAGCTACCTGCTCGACCGCGTCGAGAAGCGCGACGCCGAGACGGCCGACGACGGTGAGCCGCTCGTCGAGCACTACAACGCCCTGGGCCACCTGGTCGGTGTCGACACGCCCGACGGCAGCGGCACGGTCCTCACCACCCGCTACGACGTCGACCACGCCGGCCGGCTCCTCTCGATCCACGACGCCAACGGTGAGACCACCGCCACCTACACCTACGCCGGACCGGGTCCGGCGATCGTGATCTCCCACCAGGAGGCGGGCACCCGCACCTACCACCGCGACGCCGCCGGAACACTGCGCCGCCGCGCTGACGCAACGGGTGCGCTGCTCCTCCTCGACTACGACGACGACGGCCGGCTCACCACCGCGACGGATGCGACCGGGGGCCAGGCGAGGGTCGTGCGCCAACTGACCTACGACGCCTCGGGACTGGTCCGGCAGGTCGAGGCAGGGCTGTCGACCACGTTCGTCAACGACCGCCTGGGCCGGCCGGTCCGCAAGTCGGTCGAGTACGGACCTGGCGACGCGCTGGCCATCGAGCGGGAGTACGGGCTGCAGAACGACGTGCGTGCCGTGGTGCATCCCGACGGCAGCCGTGTGGACCTCGACTTCTACGACGGGGGCCAGGTCCGCGCGATCGACGGCGTCGTCGACGCAATCGAGTACGACGTGCACGACAACCCCCTCGAGGTGGACTTCGGCGGCGTGCGGGCGGCGTACTCCTACGACCCCGCCATGAAGCGGCTGCTCACCATGGAACTGCGCAACGGCGCGACGACCCTGCGCCGGATGGCGTTCACCTACGACCGCAACGGCTGCATCGCCACCGCCGTGGACACCATCGGCGCCGACACCACCGGGCGGCGCTACAGTTACGACGCGCTGTTCCGGTTGACCCGCGCGACGTCGTTCCGAGGTGGCTTGGGCGGCGCGCAGCTGCGCGACGACGCCTACGTCTACTCCGCCGTCGGCGACATCACCGCCAACGAGGAAAGCGGCTGGGCGATGCGCTACGAGGACGCCCAGCACCCCTCACGGCTGACCGGTGTCGACTCCACCGCCGGGACCACGCCGCTGAGCTACGACGCGTCCGGTCGACTGGAGCAGTTCGGCGACCTGAGCAACGTCGAGTACGACATCTGGGACCGCGTGGTCGCGGCAACCCTCGCCGACGGCACCCTCGTGCGCTTCGCCTACGACGAGGCGGGCCGCCAAGCCCGGCGGACGGTCACCCGCCCCGACGGCACGACGTCCGAGACCCGTTCGGTCGAGGGCCTCTTCGAGTCCGGACCCGACGGGACGCGCACCAACATCGTCGTCGGCACCCTTCTCATTGCCGTCCGGTTCACTCCCGCAGGAGGCGGTGCCCCGACGACCCGGTGCGTGCTCACCGACCACCTCGGCTCGATCCTGACGACCTGCCTGCCGGACGCCACCGATCTGCGCCACCAGATCTACACGCCGTTCGGCCTCCCGACTCGCCCGCACACCGACGACACCCGCTACGCCGGGCTGCCGCCGGACGTCGAGCTCGGCCTCGTCCAGATGGGAGCGCGGTGGTACCACCCGCAGCTGGGGCGGTTCATCACGCCGGACTGGTTCATCATCGAGAGCCCCAGCCACGGCCAACGCATGCCGCAGGCCCTGAACGTCTACAGCTACGCGATCAACAACCCGATCATGCTGCGCGACCCGTCGGGCAAGTTCTTCGGGCTCGACGACCTGATCGTCGCGGCAGTCGGCTTCGTGGTCGGCTTCGTCACGGGCGTCATCGTGGGCATCGCCGAGGGACGCAGCTTCGGCGACACCCTGCTGCTCGGGCTCGAGGCCGGGCTCCTCGGCGCGGTCGGCGCCTGGCTGGCCTACGTGACCGTCGGCGCGGCCACGGCCGCACTCGGGGCGATCGGACTCGGGCTCGGAACCGGCGTCTCGACCGGTCTGGCCATCGGTGCTGCAGTCGTCGGCGGGCTGAACGGCGTGATCAGCGGCTCGCTGGAGATCTACGACTGGAGCAGTCCGGTCGGCTGGCTGTCGTTCCTGGCGGACTCCACCTGGGGACTGGTCGGCACCACTTTCGCGGTGCTGCTGCACGGCATCAACCTGTTCTACGGCGACCGCAACTACAGCTTCGCGCTGAGCAAGCGCCAGAACCGCCACGTCTACGACGGCGGTTTCGGGTTCGGCACCTTCGCCTTCACCCAGGGCAACGTGACCAGCAACCTCAACGGGCGCCGTGGCGACTTGGTCGACCACGAGACGCTGCACATCTGGACCAGCCGCATCTTCGGCCCGATCTTCCAGATCACCTACATCGCCTGGATGGTCGTCGGCGCCGTGATCGGCTTCCTGATCGGCATACCACTCGCGATAGCCGGAGTGCAGGGCCTCGGCACGTCAATAGAGGATGTCGCCTACCGCGACAACCCCTGGGAGACCTGGGCCTACGAGGTCGGCGGGTCGGGCAACGGGGGCGTGCTGGCATGGACGTGAACAGGGTAGGACGCGAGCCCCGGGTCCCGGACGGCCCTGCCTCGCAACGTGGCCACCTGATCGAGCATCCGCACGATGCTCGATCAGGTGACGTCCCACACATCGGCTTCTCCACGCACCCGATGGTGAACACCCGGCAGCAGGACCCACCCGGCACATCCCAGCCCCATCACGTTTCGCACCACGCCAACAAGCTGTGAAGGGAAGGCGATCGCCATGCCAGGCGGAGGATTCGAACTGCGGGAGAGCCTCAGCAGCGAACTCGGTGACGCCCTCAAGGATTCGTTCGACTTCGACCGGCTGGCCGCACGCCTTGGCCGCCCGCGCGTCGAGCGCAACGCGTTCGACGGAGTCCGAGGAGAACGGCCCTCCGGGATCGAGATCTCCGACCGGCTCGTCCCACCGTCGCAGACGCTCCACCAGCTCGACATCGGGAGATTCGGCACCGACCTCGCCAACCAGCTCAATGGGCAGTGCAACGGCTACGCCCTGCGCCTCCTGGAGCCGAACGGGCCAGGCCTGACCATGCAGAGCGGCAAGGCACGAAACGCGGCCGACGGCGATCTCCCATGGACCTCGGACGTGCGCATGCACGTGGCCAGCGTCAGCAAGCTGGTCACCGCGATAGCCGCCCGAAAGGCGATGGCCGACGCCGGAGTGCCCGGCGGGACCGCGATCTACCCGTTCCTGCCGCTGTACTGGCGTCGCGGTCCGAACGTGGACGAGGTCACCTTCGACATGCTGCTGACCCATCGCTCCGGCTTCTACAGTCCGGTCACCGACATGGCCACCTACGGCGACCTCAAGGGACAGATCGCGCGGGGGGCGCTCCGCGGCGTCCCGCTGGGCAACGCCACCTACCAGAACGTCAACTTCGGGTTGTTCCGCATCCTGATCCCGGTGGTCACTGGAGCCATCAAGGCCTCGCTGCTGGCACCCAGCGGGCTGGAGGACGACCATGACCGCCTGTGGAGTGCCCTGGCCATTCAGGGCTACCACGACTACGTGCAGCAGAACGTCTTCGCCCCAGTGCAGGTGTCCCATGCCGCCACCGGCAGCGTCCCCGACAACGCGCTCGCGTACAAGTGGCCCATGCCGGCCGCGGGATGGGACTCCGGCGATCTGTCGGCCACGTCGGCCACGACCGGCTGGCACCTGACCGCCAACGAGCTCGTCCGCCTGCTCCACGCCTTCGCCGACGGCGCGATCGTGCCGCGCTCCGACGCGTGGGCCATGTTGGAGTCGGGGTGGGGTATCGACCGCAGCACCCCGACAAAGGCCGGTCGCTACTTCCTCAAGGACGGACGATGGGAGAGCTCCAACAACCAGCTCGAACAAGCCGTCATCGGCCTGCTCCCCGGTGGCCTGCCCTTCGCGCTCCTGATGAACTCCCAACTCGGCCCCGACACCCCCCACCTCATCAACATCGTCGCGACCGCCATCGAAGCCCACATCGTGGCGGCCCGCTGAGATCCCAGCGATCGCTCCTCCCCGAGCTCGGCGATGTCCGAGACGTGGAATCGACCCGAACGGGGACTCCGCGCCCCTGGGCACTCTGGCGGGCCGCCTCGATGCCGGGGCCTCGATGTCGTAACCGTTCCACAAGGTGGAACGGTCCGGGACTACCGCGCCCGATGCGGCCAGTGGGCGCACGGACATCAGAGCCCGGCGCTGTGGGTTCGTCCGCTTCAGGTGCTCGCTTCAGCGACCGTGAGCCGTTCGTTCAGGGCACCGTGACCCAGTCGCCGTCGTACCAGACCGGGTCGTCCTCCATCAGGGCTCGGAAGTCCTGGTATCGCGTGTCCTGCTCGGCGGAGTCGGCGTTGGCGCGGTAGGAGTCTCGATCCTCGAACCGCACGACCATCAGGACGGTGTCGGGGTGGTTGTCGACGACCAGGAGGTCCGTGCCGAGGTAGCCGTCGATGTGCAGCTCGTCCTCGGCTGCGGCCAGGGCGCGCAGGTTCGCGAGGTTGTTCGGCGCGGACATGGCACAACGCGATCGTTCCGTACATGGCTGTTCCCTCCTTCATCGTTGACCTGGGTCTGGACGGTTCGACGGTACTCCGGGCCGGGCCAACAGGTAAGGGTCACCTCAGTTCCGCCCCGGAGGAGCGGCCACCGAACGCTCCGGGCTCTCTCGGTGGAGAGGCTGCGGGGGATGAGCTCGGACGCGCACGAATCAATCGGCCGAAGCCCATTGATCGGGGATCTGAATAGGCGTAACGTGAGGCAAGCCTAACCTAATCTTGGCGCGGATAGCCTGTCCAACACCGTGCGAGCGGCCTCCGGTGCTTCGGTCACGAGTTGGATAGCTGAGGGAGGAGCCCATGGTGGCCAGCTTCGAGCTCAAGAGCCTCGCAGTGCCCGACGACGTTCGGGAGTTCCCGTTCGGTCGGGGGGAGATTGTGGACATCGCGGGAGGGAAGGTGATGCGCATGACCCTCCAGCCTGGCTGGCGATGGTCTGAACACGTCAAGCCGGTGGCCGGGACGGAACTATGCGAGGCCCCGCACTTCCAGTATCTGATCTCCGGGCGGCTCGCGGTCCGTACGGCGGACGGCACCGAGTTCGAGGCCCGGGCCGGTGACGTGAACTGGCTACCGCCCGGGCACGACGCCTGGGTGGTCGGCGACACCCCCGTGGAGGCCATCGACTGGGCAGGCGCCCACGTCTGGGGCCGGGCCGCGCACTGACGGCGCGCAGGCTCACGACGCAGGAAACGACGCTCGCCGCGAGTCCCGGGCGCCGACGTGACCGGCTCGGGCAGCCGATCCGTCCTGGCGTGCCAGTCACCGCGGACAGCCACGATCTGAGTCGCACCTTGATCAAGACGAGCCCAATCAGCACGAGTCCCGATGGAGGGGTCATGGTCTCCCCAGCACCCGGAAGGTCGATCACCACCCCGTACGGCAAGCGCGGTGAAGCCGTGGTCCTGTAACAAGAACGCCGCCGGGCTGGGGGTGCACACGGGCGCGGACTTCCCCGCCCCGCTGGGCTTCCGCCTGGTCGCCTCGATCGCCGGGGAGATCCGCCACCGCCGGTACGGCGCGGCATTCGGCCAGCATCAGTTCGCCATCTCCCCGGACCACGATCAACCGTTCGGCGACGGTGAGGTGTTCTACGCCCACACCCGCACCCGCCTGCCGGAGGGGACCCGGGTCGAGATCGGGGACTTCGTGGCCGAAGTCGGCGATGAGGGCAACGTCACCGGGCCACACCTGCACTACGAGTACCACCCGGACACCAAGAACGTGTGGAACTGCTCAGTGCACGCCGACCCCCAACCCACGATCCGCCACGGACGCGGCCCCTACGTCACCAAGGACATCGTCACCGACAAACTCGGGTTCGCCGGCCCGGACGGCGGCGAGCACCCCTCCGACACCGTCCGGGAACTCCAGGAGCGACTGAACCGCATCCCACTGCAGGGCGGCACCACGCTGCCGGTGACCGGGCGCTACGGACCGTTGACCGATGCCGAGGTCCGCAAATGGCAGCAGCAGGTGCACGGGGAACAGCCCATGGCACCCGGGCGGTCCTTCCTCACCCCCACGCAGCGGACGAAGATGTTCCCATCGGCGCTCTACACGATCCACGACACCGGACTGCCCCCGATCCCGCACCCCGACGAGCCCGACCCCCAGCCCGACCGTCCGGCCAGGCTGGCCAGTCCCGCTGCCCCGCTGATGCTGCCCGGGGCGCTCTGGGACCCGATCACCAACTTCCCCGGTCTGCGCCCGTTCACCGGCTCCGCCCGCAAGGTCACCCTGCACACGACCGAGACCTCAGCCAAACCCAACTGGGAGACCCAGCAGTTCGGCATCCCCCACCTCACCGTCGACCCGGTCACCGACCGGCGGTGGCAGCACCTGCCCTTCGACATCGCCGCCTACGCCCTCGCCGGCGGCCAGCACAGCCCCAACAGCGACGCGGGACTGAACATCCAGATCGAGATCATCGGCCACGCCAAGGACACACCCACCTGGCCGGACACCGCCTACCGACACCTGCGCAGCGTCCTCGCGTGGCTCTCGACGAATCTCGACATCCCGATGGTCGTCCCGTTCCCCTTCACCGGCCCCGACGGATCCGGCCCCCACGGAGCAGTCCGCCAGCCCTGGGAGACCTTCCAACCCGCCCACGGCGTTGTCGGCCACGCCCACGCCCCCCACAACGAACACTGGGACCCCGGCCACCTCGACACACACCGACTGCTCCCCTAACCCGCATCCCAGCCCTCCACCGACGAGAAGGAGGACCACCTGTGACAACCCCACAGGCATGGGAGCAGTGGTCCGCCGCAATCGCCCTCGCCGGGGCCGTCGTGGCGGTCCTGGCAACGCTCTACGGCATGTGGGATCGCCAGCGCACCTTCCAGATCCAACGAACCGAGCTGGCCGACGCCCGCGAGCGCTGGTCGACCGACTTCCGGGCCAAGCAGCAGGACCTCGACGCCGCGGCCAAGCGCTGGCAGGACGCCTTCCAGGCCGAACGAGCACGGGAGCAGGTCAGCCTGATCACCCAGTTCCACCTAGAGCAGTACCGCCGACGGCTGTCGTCCTACCCACCCGTGATGAAGACCCTCGGGGCCGTGTCCGATGTGTTGTACGCCCCGGGGCCGGACACGTACCGCGTGCTTCGACAGGACCAGGAGCACCTGCTCACCACGGCCCACCAGATATACGACCACCTCTACGGTGAGGCGGGCCTGTTGATGACCATGACCACCCGCAACTACGTGCACACCGCGCGCGCAGAGTGCCTGGCCTTCATCGACGATGGCGGGTCCGACGAAGCCGGCGACCGACTCGTCAACGCGTTCTACTTCGCACGCCGATACCTGCGCGCCGACCTGGAACTGCTCGACGACCGCTCACCGCAAACCCTGGACCGACTCGTCGAGCAACTGAACAACGAAGGGAACGACGAGGCCGAGGCAAAGCCCGACCTCGACCTCGCCCATCGCCACCTGACCGCCGCCGGGGCCGCGACCGAAGGACTCACGGGCGAGACGGCCGACGCCCACTCAGCCGCGCGGATGGATGCCGCGTGTGAGCGGGCCTACCAAGCCTCGCTCATCCTTCAGTCCGCCGCGGAGGTCCTCCCCATCGACCAGCTCGACGTCGTCGCAGCGGCCATCCGCGAGGCCGAGGAGTTGTCTGGTCGCCTCGACCCCGATCCTGATCGGACCCACAACCTGACCCAAGCGAAACAGGCCCTGCGGGCCCGACGCGGCGGATCCCGCGCAGCACCCTCCCACCCCGCCGGGGCCTGACGACTGTGACCCCAGGCGAGTTCCCGACCCCCACAGCGCGACGTGAAGGACCGTGGCCCCCCTCGACGACGCAGGGTCTGCGATCCGGCAAGGCGCTGACCACCTCGGAAACGACGATCCCCCCACGGCCCTCGACCACCACCTCGGCAGGTGCGCAGTCACGACCGCCGACGTCGCCGAGGCCTCCACCGAGCTCACCCAACCCGAGCGGCTAGGGCGTTCCTGGGTCGTCTCAGGTTGCACCAGAAGCACCAGCCGCACTGCTTCGGCCCTGAAGTGGGGGGTGACTGGCCTTCCACGCCGAAGCATGGACGGCATCCGACAGGAGGCGACTACACAGACCGCAGAATGCACCGGGCCGGTCCTTCGCGCACCACACTGCGACCGCTCAAGGGGCCGAGCCAGCCCGTTCACGTGAGGCCATGTCAGCCCCTATGGTGAGCCGGTGGCAGCGTCTCGAGAACAATCAACGGAGTTCGAACAACGTGTCTCCCGCATTGCCTGGGGGGCACTCGCCTTCTCCAGTGTGGCGTCCCTCGCTTTCGCTTTGGCGGTGGGGGCATCCGTGGGAGATGCGCTGGAGATCCTCGGGACGGCGACAATCGTGGGCGGTGCTGCTGCTGTATCGGGGGCTCTACTTGGATTCCTGTTCGGAATCCCCAGGACACTTCAGCGTGAGTCACCTCCAACCTCTGAGTCCCCCACGATCTACCTAGCCAACACGAATCTCGAGCAGATATCTGACTGGCTTACGAAGATACTCGTCGGTATCACGCTCGTTCAGATTGGAGCAATCGGCCCTCAGTTGGCACGGCTGGCGAGTGCGCTGGGCCCCATGCTCGGCGAATCCCCAGCAAGTCCCGGTTTCGGCTTGGCGCTATGCGTCTACTCGTTCGTCGCGGCGTTTCTAATCGCCTATCTGTGGACGCGCGTTCTCTTCAGGCGCGAATTGGCAATTGCTGACCTGGACCTCGAGTCGACCGTACGCGCCGTCGTTGATGACCAGTCGAACGCAGATGCGGTGGCCTTCTCGATGGTAGAGCGGCAACTGAACGGTCAAGGTTCCGTGAGCCCCGAGGATCTCGCTGAAGCCCTTGGCAAGTCATCGGGATTCGCCCGGGTTCAGGTATACCAGCGGGCCGAACAACAGCGATCGAACAACTGGCGTCCGGGCGATCGCGAGCGGGAACTCCTGCATGGACGCACGATCCCAGTCTTCCGCGCCCTGGTGGCAATCGATCCAGCTGGAGAGTTCCACCGCAATCACGGCAGCCTCGGTTTCGCCCTCAAGGATTCGAACCCACCCGACTACGCCTCGGCGATCGAGGAGCTCACCGCCGCCATCACGATCCGAGGCCCCGCGGCAACGGGTGGCTTCTCCCTGTACGAGTGGAACCGAGCAGTCTGCAGAATCCTCACCAGCCCTTCCGAACGCGCCCCCATCGAGGCAGATCTCCGCGTCGCGGCCCAGCGACTCGGGGAAGGCCTCTTCACCCCCAGCGCGTCGGACCCGGGAGTCAACGCAGTCGCCACCTGGCTCTCGGCCAACGCGTTGAGCTACGCGGACCTTCGCGCGTGAACGCGCGACTGCAATAATGCCTGGTCACCTTGGAAGGTGACAGGCCAGTCCGGGTCCCTGCAACCTGGCAGATGAGATTCCGAGCACGAACGGTCTGCGCATGATGTCCGGAGGCCACGTTGATCATCGGCGAGATGCACCGGGATCCAGACCCCCGGCACACCCGCCGTATGGAGAGCTCCCACCTTCCGGCACCCCCGCGCGGGAAGCTGCTCCGCGGCTGCGGCCCACCAGGCGAGTCGGTCCTCGGCGCCCACCTCGGCGCCGACGCACCACAGCACCGACGTGAACGTGATCCAGGCCAGCTGCACGCTGAAGTGCTCCCGCATGAGGGCGTTGTCGGCGCTGCGCAGCATCGCCAGGCCCAGCCCGAGACGGCAGATCAGGAACGGCACCACAAAGGCCCACGGCCGCGCGCCGAACGCACCGCCCAGGGCTGCGTTCATGAACAGGCCCAACGGCATGATGGCCACGATCGCGATGGCCTCGGCACGTCGGCCCATCCCCGGCAGGCTCGCGCTTCACGTCGTTTCCGCCCACACCGAGAACACCGCGACCAGCAGCACGACCGTCTCCGTCGCGCCCCTCCCGGTCAGGTGATCCAGGAGGTGGCCGGACAGTTGGGACACGGCGAACACGAAGACGAGGTCGAAGAACAGTTCGAGCGGAACGACCTCGTCGCCGCTTCGCTGGCCGTCTGCCATGGCTCCACCCCTGGGTCGGCGAAAGTCAGTTCGGGGCCTCGCTGCCTGCGGGCGCTTGTGGGACCGGAGCGCCCTGGGCTGCCTGCTTCGCGCTCCAGTTGGCGAGGAAGTTCAGTGCTTGTTCGGAGGCGCTGTTCGGTTCGACGGTGTAGGTGATGAGGATCAGGCCGGGGTCACCTGGGAGGAGCAGGGCTTCGCCGGTGAGTTCCAGTTCGCCGACGACGGGGTGGTGCAGGGTCTTGGTGGCGGTGGTGTGGATCTTGACGTTGTGCGCGGCCCACCAGGTGGCGAACTCCTCGCTGCGGGTCGACAGCTCGCCGACCAGATCCTGCAGACCCCGGTCTTGGGGGTTGCGCCTGGCTTCGATGCGCATCGCAGCCACCATGTCGCGGGCCACGGCCTCCCACCCGACGTAGAAGTCCCGCGACCGGGGGTCGAGGAACAGGTAGCGGGCCAGGTTGAACCCAGTGCCCCCGTGGCCGTGGATGTCGGCGAACAGGGCCCGGGCGAGCTGGTTGGTGGCCACCACGTCCGACCGCACGTTGCGGGCATACGCCGGTCCCGTGAAGGAGTCGAGGATGCGCTGCACCCCCACGCGCACCCCGTTGCGAGGAGTGGTCCGGCGCCGAGGGCTGGCAGAGGACGGCCGGCCGGGTCCGTTGGCGGCGGCGGCCAGGTCGAGCAGGTGGGCCCGCTCGGCCTCATCCAGCTGCAGGGCCCGGGCCAGCGCCTCCAGGACAGACTGCGAGACCCCGGCGAGGTTCCCGCGCTCCAGGCGCGTGTAGTAGTCGGTGCTCATCCCGGCGAGCATCGCGACTTCCTCCCGACGCAACCCCTTGACCCGGCGCCGCCCGCCGTAGAGCGGGATCCCCGCCTGCTCGGGAGTCAGCCGTTTGGGGGGACCCTCAGGCATAGGCGAGACAGAGTGGGTGTCGATGCGTAGTGCCGTTCCCCGTCGAAGGTTCATCCCTGCTCGGTGTCGGGGTCGGTCGTGTCGTCGTGTGCCCTGAGTCGGGCGATGACGGCCGACTGGTGTTTGGTGAGCTCGGAGATGAACGCGGCGAGGACTCCGAGGCCAAGCAGGATGTAGAGCACGGTGAACAGCTTCGCGGCCTCGGTGGCGGGGTGCAGGTCGCCGTAGCCGACGGCGGCCAGGGTGACCACGGAGAAGTACAGGGAGTCGACGGTCGACCAGCCCTCGAGCCACCGGTAGACCAGCGAGCCGACCAGGATCTGGGTGAACGCCCAGACGAGGATGATCTTGCCTTCGGGGTCACGCAGCATCGCGCGCGGCTCGGTGAACATCAGGCCCGCTGATTCCTGGCCCGGTCCAGGGCTTCGGTCAGGGCGAGGACGGTGATGGCGATGCCACGCCGAGGATGGTCTCGACGAGGCGGTCGCGGCCGGACTCGGCGGCGTCGGCGCCCAGGATCCGGGCCTTTGTCGTTTGTGGCAGCGGCACCGCGACTGCCAGGGTCCCGTGCAGGAACAGGAAGATGCCGGCGCTGATCTCGACGAGCCGCATCGCGCCTGACTCCAACCGGTACGCGGGCGTGGGAGGGTCTCGTCGATGCGTGCAGCGGTCCAGGACACCACGTACTCGAGGCTCCCGGGGTCAGCCGGCAAGGGTGGTGCCGCGGCGTCCGGCTGCCTCCGCCCGGCTCCCACGACGTCTCCAGCGGGCTGCGGTCGGCGAGGTTGGCCAGGATCGGATGAAGCAAGCCGGACTTCAGGTGAACCTCGGTGGCCAGGTCATAGCCGTAGCGCCACCGGACCGCATTGACGGGCAACGCTCGCCGGAGACGCCGGGCGTGTGTGTGGACGGGCGGCGGTTGCTGCGCACGAGTGTGCGGGACCTGTCGGGGTGTCGGGTGTGACGGGGTCCACACGGAATGTGCTTGGTGCGCGTCTTGGCCGCCAGTGGGGTGTTCGTGGGCGTGGACGAGGGCGCCGACGTGTTGCAGGGTTCTCCAGGCCAGGGGTTGGCGTTCGACGCACGCGGTGATGTGGGGGGTGCGGCCGTCTGCCAGGTAGGTCAGGTGGCGAACGGCGTGGGCGGCGACGTGGGTGGTGGACACGTGACGTGGGGATGGGTGGATGGGCTCGGGCCCGTAGGTGATGTGCTCGTGGACGGGGTGGCTGTCTGGGGCGTGGGGCGCGGGGAAGACGACGTAGGTGAGGACGACGGTGTCGTGGTGGGGGTGTTTCTGGGTTGTGACTCGTCCCCCGTGGCGGCGCAGCACTGCAGGCAGCGGATCGCCGGGTGCCGGGGGCGGGAGGTGGTGGTGTGTGGTGGTCACGCGAGGGAGCCGGTTCGGGTGGGGAGGGGGTCCGCGCCGGTGCCGAATAGGGAGAACGCGCGGGTGTTGTGGTGGATCAGGTTGACCTCGCGGAGCAGGTCCCGGTCACTGAGGATCTGGCTGGGGGTGCCCGCGGCGACGATGCGGTGCTCCTCGGAGAACACCAGGCAGCGGTCGGCCAGGCGTTCCAAGGCGTCGAGGTCGTGGGTGGCGTGGACGATGGTCTTCCCGGCGGCCGACAGTTCCTCGATCAGCCCGGTGAGCCATTCCTGGGTCCGCGGATCCAGGGCGGCGGTGGGTTCGTCGAACAGCAGGATCTCGGGGTCTATGACCGGGACGCTGGCGATCGCGACCCGCTTCTTCTGCCCGCCGGAGAGCTGGAACGGTGCCCGGTGGGCCAGGTCGGTGATGTCGAGCATGTCGAGCACCTGCTCGATCCGGGTCAGGGTCTCCTGGCGGGTGAGGCCCATCTGCAGCGGACCGAAGGCGATCTCCTCGGTGACGCTCGGGGAGAACACCTGCGCTTCGCTGTTCTGGAACACGAAACCGACCCGGGAGCGGAACCCCTGGGACATCTGGGCGTCCTCGAGGGTGTCCTCGGTGACCGGTTCCCCGAACGCGGTGAACGTCCCGGACTGGGGGACCCCATCCCGTCGAGGACCATGAGCAGGGTGGACTTCCCGGACCCGTTCGCGCCGAGGAGTGCCAGCTTCTCCCCGGGCTGGACGTGCATGCTGACCCGGTCCAGGGCCGGGAACTTGTCCAGGTAGGAGAACGACACGTCGGTGCACACCAGCAGCGGCTCGTCGGCACCCCCCACGGCTCCTGAACGTGCCGGCGGGACCTTCTGATCGCGGGTCAGACGCAATGTGTTCATTGCGCCGCGTCCGTTCCATTCCGTACTGCTTGGTGGCTCGGAAGGGGACCCACTCGTGCACACAAGCGTCGTCGGCAACGCCGTCCGAGGTTTCGTAGTGCACGAACTCGGGGGCGATCCGTACTCCTTTAGAGCCGAAAACAGGCCCTGACCTGCGACGATGTGGCGCGCCTGAAGGGATTCGAACCCCTGGCCTTCTGATCCGTAGGCATGCTCAGACCGTCCATCGCGTTGCTTGCGGTCCGCTCGGTGTGCTCAGCAGCGGGTCGAAACGTCCATCCGATCCCAACCTGTTCGTGGGGGTAGTTACTTCGTAGTGACCGGCCAGCCGCCCGATCAGAAGGTCGCTGCACGCGACGTCACTCCGTGGGTGAAAGACGGGAGAGCCGCGAAGCCCCGGAGGCCGCATACCTCACTTCGCGCCTGGAGGCTCGGCGCACACGTCCTCACCCTGCCGTTCCCGCAGATGCCGCTACCGCCGCTACACCGCTTCACGATCGGCATCCTGGTGCTGGAAAGCCCGACTGGCGAGACCCAGGTGTAGCGGGCCGACGCTCGGTGTAGCGGCGACCCTGTGCGATTGCCACACGCCCGCTCCGCGGCGTGATGACGCACCGCCGCTGATCGGGACGGTACGCGGCGCAAGGATGGCCTTCCTCGATCCGCCGGAAGCCAGCCGCCAAGGGGACAACTCGCCCGATCAAGGCATGCCGGTGAGCGGGTCGGCGCCGAGAAGGATGGGCCCCTCGGGGACGAAGGGGGTGAACCGGCGCCCGTGCAGGTTCACCAGGTCCGACGTTCTTACCCACTGGTCCTGACTCAACGGAGTGAGGTCGGTGGCTTCCCAGTAGCCGACCCAGTAGCCGACGGTGTCTTCGCCGTCGTCGACGCTGCGGGGTGGTCGGATCAGGTCGCCGTCGGGGTGCCGGCCGCCGTTCGTGGGTTCCCAGCGCAGCCAGCGCGCCGTCCATGTGACCTTCGGTCCCCGGTTGTGGCTCGGGTGGGAAGCGTAGATGAGCACTGGTGCGCCGGGCCCGGCCTGTTCGTCGAACTGGGACAGGACCTGCCACGCTCGGGACCCGAACGCCACCCGGCCGTGCTGCTGGCACACCTCGAGCCCGCCGACGAGGAGTATCTCGGGCACCGGTGTCAGCAGTGCTTGCGGAGTGGGTCCCCCATCGTGTTGCCTCCTGCCAGTGGCGCTGCCAGGTGGCAACGATAGCCATGGTGAGCGGTGCCTACCGTCCGGCTGGTCGGGTTTGAGACACTCCCCGGACCAGCCCACTCGGCGGCGTTGGTGTCAACGTCGGCTCGACCGGCTACCGAGCAGGCGCGTGCTATCAGTTGTGTGGCCTCGAAGTCGTAGCGGCTCGACCTGTCGACCGAAGGGCGTGGACGCATGGCCGACGCACCGGGGGTTGCTCACGCCACGCGTCGGTGACTACTGACGGTCAAGCTGCTCCACCTGGTTCCGCGGTTCATCGGCCGGACTGGGCAGAACTCGACGGACCGGTCCCCAAAGCCGAAACGAGCCGAGAAGTCACACCACGACCCGCGAGCGGGTCAGATTGATCACCACGCACGAACGATGCAGTGGCAGGCCGCGCGCCTGCCCCCTGTGCTTTGTGGAGACGCTCGCCGTGACGTCACTCGTGTCACGGGGGGCCGGTCCTGATGAACCCCTCCAGCGGCTCACCGCGATCCCCGCGTCATCGGTCGTGCCTTCTGCCTCACCTCTGTTGGCAAATGGGGCATTGCTCGCAGTCCAGGCAGCAGCCCTCGCCCCAGAAGATGGCTGCCTCAGGGTTCGGCCCATCCTCGCCGAACGGCTGCCCCCACCAGCCATCCCCATGGCTCCACGCCTGGCCCATCGCCAGACCCGTCACCTGACATCCCGGAGTGCAGTCCAGACAGCGGGCGAGCTCGGCGCCGGTACCCGGATTCGGACGCTTCGCCGTCTGTACTTGCCGCTGACGGCTGGGAGCCGGCTCAGGCTGCGCAGGCGGTGTCCGCGGAGCGGCGGAGCGTCTCGCGGTCAGTCGGGTTGGCGGATGTGGTTCGAACAGGCGGATCAGCGCGAACATCCCACCAGACGCCGATCAGCATCAACAGGCCGATGCTCGCCTGCATCACGTCCCACATCGTCTCCCCCGATCCATCGCCCGACTTGGTTCCCCGGAGGTGCCCGTCGGCTCACTCGATGATGGCTGATCCCTCTGACACGGGGCCCACGTGGCGCGCCTCGGCGACCGACCGGCGCCCAGTGAACCGCCGGCGTCGGGAGCACCGCGCAGAACAGCATCCCAGCCGCATCGCCGGGCAGTTCCGGCCACAGATCCGGCCACGACCACAAACCGGCGGGCTCGCTGGAGTTCGGTGTCCCCCGACTGCTCCAAGGCCGACCACGTCAACAGTCCCGTCCTTGCGTCCCGTGCAGCCGCCCGGCTGGGCGACGTCCTTGCCGGGATCGCCGCCGCCCCAGAGGCGGGGCTGGCCCCGATCAAGATCAACACCGTCCTCGTGCGGGGGGGTCAACGACCACGAGACGAGCTGCCCTGATGGCGCTGGGCTCCTCGGTGAGGGCCTGAGCCTGGCGGTTTCATCGAGCAGATGCCTCGGTGACAGGGGCCCGGGCCGTCATCACCCGGGGCTGCGGACCAGCGGAGGGGGCCCAGTGAACGACAGCGCCTATGGCCCGCACCGACCGCTGTCCGCCGCTGATCGAATGTGGATCGCGAGCCTCCAAGCTCGGCACGGGGACCGGTGATCGCCCGCTACGTGCACCGCCGCACCGAGCCCCCGGCTGGCGCTGAGCGGGTTCTTGATGCGGTGTTCGGGACTGCGGTGGACGAACGTGACACCATCCTGCGCATGCGCCGCCGCCCTTGCCGGTGCCGGTGTCGCGACGCGCCGGAGTGGATCGACGCCGATCCAGGAGGCCGCAGTCAGCCCGCCGACCGCGTCGCCGACGACCGGGTAGGCCCTGGTTACCGGGCCGTCCCCGGGCGTCCGTCAGGCGACGGCGACAACCGTTCAGGGGCCCCAGACCCGGACACGGGGTCCGGGATCCTGGGTCCAGGGACGGGGCCGCTGAGGGCCGCCCTTCACCAGTCACCCCGGGAATGGCCCGATGATCAGCGCGTCCTTAGTGTCTGTCGTCACCGCTGCCGCGGAACAGCCGCACGGTGTAGATGACCACGAGGACCGCCCCGAGGATGAGCGAGCCGAAGAAGCCCCACTGGGCGTACTCCTCCATCCGGCTCCCGCTGCCCTGAAGGGCGCTGGCCGCGATGGCCGAGCCGATGATGCCGCCCGAGACCAGCAGCGCGATCATCATCATGGAGGCGATCTGGCGGAACTGGCCCATCTGACTGTCCAGCGACGAGGTGTCCACGGACACGGTGAGCTTGCCCTTCTTGAGCTGGTTGTTCCAGGACACCAGGCTCTTGAGGTACTCCGGGGCGGCGTGCGCGGCCTGGCCGGCCATCTTGGTGGCCTCCTTGCGCAGCATCTCCTTGACCATGGCCTCGGTGGAGGGCGCCTGGGCCTGCTCCAGCACGACGTCGACCGCGGCGGCGGTGAAGGGACGGTCGGGCGGGGCCAGCGGGGCGAAGAAGGCCGACGCCTGGGTCATGGCCTTCATCCCCAACGTCAGCGCCGGGTCCAGGCGCAGCCCGTTGTCGCGGAGCACGGCCATGCCGGCGTCGAGCACGTCGCGGAAGTCGGCGCCGGAGCCCTTTGCGTAGCGGGCCATCTTCCGCTCGAACGCGCGCACGAAGGCCGCCTCATCGACGGGGCGGAACGGCTGGCTCAGGGCGCGCAGCTGCTGGCCCATGGCTGTCATGTCACCGGTCACCACCGTCCACAGCAGCGCGATCATGTTGACCCGCTGGGCCACGGACAGCTCGCCCACCATGCCCGAGTCCAGGAACGTGACGACGCCGGTGTCCAGGTTGACGATCAGGTTCCCCGGATGCGGGTCAGCGTGGAAGAACCCGTCGATGAGCATCATCTTGATCGCGGCCCGCAGGGCGTTCTCGCCGATCACCGCCCGATCCAGGCCGGCGGCGTCCATGGCCGCCACGTTGGAGATCTTGACCCCGGAGATGTACTCCTGGGTCAGGACCCGCATGCTCGACAGGTCGCGATGCAGGTCGGGCACGTGCACCCCGGGCAGCTCGGCCATGTTCGCGGCCAGGCTGCGACATGTTGTAGGCCTCGGCGTAGTAGTCCAGCTCCTCGACCAGGTTCGTGCTGAACTCGTCGAGCATCCCCCGCAGGCCCACCTCCCGGGCCCACTGGCTGCGCGCCTCCATCGCACGCCCGAGCGTCCGGGTGATGCCGAGGTCGGCATTCACCTGCGCGTCGAGCCCGGGGCGCTGGATCTTGACCACGACCTCCCGGCCGTCGTGCAGCCGGGCCCGGTGCACCTGGGCCAGCGACGCGGCAGCCAGGGGCGTCTCGGAGAACTCCGCGTAGAGGTCCTCGAGGGGCGCGCCCAGCTCGGCCTCGACGAGCTGCGCGGGCCGTCTCGAACGGGAACGTGGGGACCTCGTTCTGCAGCCGGTCCAGCTCGACCCCCCAGTCGTCGGGCAGGACGTTGACCTGGCTGGAGACGATCTGGCCCATCTTCACGTAGGTGGGCCCCAGCTCCTCGAGCAGGATCCGGGTCCGGGTCGCGGGCGACAGCTCCGGGATCGGCTCGGGCAACTGGTAGACCCACCGCTGCATGCGGCGTCTCGGCGCGCCCAGGACGCTGTTGTCGACCACGGACTCCGCCCCGTAGCTGACCAGCGCCGAGTAGATCTGCTGCAGGCGCAGGTTCTCGCTGATGCTGTTCAGACTGCTCACCGCAGGCCGTTCCTCTCCTTGTAGTCGCGGTCCAGGACCGGCGGGGTGGCCCCCAGCAGGGTCTCGACGATGAGCCCGAGGATCCCGACCACGAGGCCACCGGCCACGAGCGACACCGGGCGGTAGACCTCGAAGGTGTCCTTGAGGATCGAGCCCAGGAGCAGCAGGAGGAACGTGTTGATGACCACCACCACGATGCCGTAGGTGCTGAAGATGAACCGCAGCACCAGGAACTGCAACAACGGCTTCACCGTGGCATTCAGCAGGCCGAAGATCAGTGCGATCCGGGTGAACTCCCCCCATCGCCACCCGTTGAACCCCAGCCCCGGGACGATCGCCACCGTGAACACGACGGCCAGCCCGGCGCTGACGAACCGGATCAGGAACAGCCGCCAGTTCGACGCCTGCAGCCGTGACCACACCGCACGCGCATCCGCGGCCGGGATGGCACCGGTCCGCCCGGTCCCGGCAACCGGGGGGACCGACGGGATGGCCTCGTTCGCTACCTCACGGGGGTGCACCGGGCTCTGACCGGGTCGCAGGGACTCGACAACATCTCTCGGCCGACCAGCCAGGTCGAGTGCGTCGACGGGCTGGGTCGGGATGCCGCCGATCGCCACCCCCACAACTGGTTCTCCCAAGGGCGCGTCCTCCGTGGATTCTGGGGGTCCGCCATTCATGTGATGCTGCATGACTCGCCGAGGCTCATCAGCTTCTCCCGCATCTGGTAGCGCACGGCGCTCCCGCCGCGGCCGAACGTGGCGCGTTCTTCGCGGCGCTCCTCGCGCCGATCCCGACCAACCATGTCCGATCCCTTCATTCGTGACGGCGCGACGCTCAGCATGTTCGTGGCCGTCTGGTGGCAACTGTTGTCAGTAGGTGGTCCAGCCGCCGTCGGTGGCCCACACGGCTCCGGTGATGTTCGACGCGTCCGCCGAGAGCAGGAACAGGATCACGGCGGCCTGCTCGTCGGGGGTCGACATCCGGTGCTGCGAGTCGCAGAACGCCAGCAGGCTCAGGGTCTTGATCATCGATGCGTTCGGCACCTGCGGGGCCTCGGTGTCCAGGGCGCGCTCGGTCTGGATGGCCTTGACCTTCGTGAACGCCGACTCCGTCATCGGCGTCGCAGTCGCCGCCATGTTGACCGAGTTGATGCGGATCCCGTAGGGGGCGTAGTCGATAGCGGCGTTGCGGGTCAGGCCGGTGACCGCGTGCTTGCTGGCGGTGTAGGCGGGATTGCCCCCGAGGCCGGTGAGGGCGGCGATCGACCCGATGTTGACCACCGCGCCGCCGTTGCCCTGGGCCAGCATCTGGCGCAGCTCGTGGCGCAGGGACTGGAACATGCCGGTCACATTCACGGCGAAGCACTGGTCCCAGTAGGCGTTCGTGGCCGCGTGGATCGGGGCGAAGATGAGGTCGCGCTGGCTGGCGACGTCGATCTCGGCGTCCGGCGCCACGCCGTCCATCACGCCGGCGGCGTTCAGGGCGAGGTCGACGCTTCCGTAGCTCGCGACCGCCGCCTCGACCATGCGCTGGCAGTCGGAGTCGGAGCGCACGTCGGTGTGGACGAAGACCGCCTGACCGCCTGCCTCGGTGATGAGTGCGGTCGTCGCCTGGCCCTCCTCGACGAGGATGTCGGCGACCACCACCCGGGCCCCCTCGCGCGCCGCCCGCAGAGCGACCGCGCGGCCGATCCCCCGAGCTCCGCCGGTGATGATCAGACTTCGGCCGGCGAACCGCCCGGGGAAGGTTGTCAGCGGATCCGTGGCCGGGATGTCGCGGCCTGCTGGCGTGACGGGGTTATGGGTGGTGGTCATCTGGCTCTCCAGTTCCTGAGGTGGGCGTGTGCGGGGGTGCGATGGGGTACCGCCGGACCGTGGGCCGCCACCACTGACCGGTCGTGGTTCGTGTCTGGCGCCCGGCCGCGGGCTCACGACTGCCTCGGGGACTGCGGTTCAGCCTCGACCTGCTTCATGCCGTCGATGAAGTCGAACAGCGCCTTCTCGAAGTAGGGCAGGGCTTGGCGCAGCCGGTCCAGCTGGGCCGGTGTGGCAGGAAGGTCGTAGACGGCGCTGGCGAAGTCCAGGAGGTCTGCGCGGTAGTCGTGACCGAGGGCGGCGAACGTCCCCGGGGTGACGTTCGAGCCGTTGAGCATGTCGACGAACACCTGCAGGAAGGTGGTGAACGGTGACCAGCGCATGGTCGCCGGGATCCCCTCGGGACGCGGCTCGTCCGGCAGCCAGTCGGGTGCCTGGACGGCCAGGGGTGGCCCGAACTTGGGCACCCCGTCCTCGGTGTGGGTGATCATCACGTAGCGCAGCGCGTCGCGCTGCTCGGGGGCGAGGGCCTGGTACTGCTCGAAGTTGTCGAACTCGCCGACCAGGGCGCGGGTACGTGCGCTGGCGTCCGGGCCGAGGACCTCGGTGCGCCAGCCGCTGCCGAACGGGGACCCGATCCACAGGGCTCGGTCGATGCCCAGGTCGGCCAACCCGTCGGTTCCCTGGTGGAGCACGGCGTCCTGGCTGGTGTGCGCCCCGAGGCTCTCCCCGAACATCAGCACCCGCGGCCGGCGCTCGGCCGGAAGCGCCTGGATCCGCTCCCGCAGGGCCACCCACAGGGCGCGGTTCTGCTCCCGACCGACGTCGACCCGGTCCAGGGACAGGAACGAGGGCCGCAGCGAGTACTGCATCGTCACGGTGGCGACGTCGCCGAGGGCGAGGTACTCGACGGCCTCGACCGCGGCGTAGTTCACGTACCCGGTTCCGGTCGGTGAGACGAGCAGCAGCACCGAACGGTCCAGGGCGCCGAGACGGTCGACCTCCTGCAGGGCCAACGCCACCCGCTCTTCGAGTAGTGGGGGCGCTCTCCAGCCCCACGTAGACCCGAACGGGCTCCGCTGCAGCGATGTGGCCCATGACCCGCTCGATGCGCTGTGCACGGGTCCGGGTCAGCACATGCCGCCGGCCCTCACGGCTCAGCGACGCGAAGGGCACCGCGCTGACGAAACCCCCGCTCACGAACGGGTCGTTCGGCGCTTCGCCGAGCCCGGGCTCGTCCCGCTCGGCGCCGGACTCGATCCCCTCGTAGGCCCGGTCGAGGGCCCGAACAGCGACGACGGCGGTGATCCCGGCGGCCGCGGCCCGGCCTGTCCAGGCCCACAGCGCCGGAGGTCCGGGCAGGACGGCCGCAATGCCGGTGCCGACCGCCCGCGAGAGGCCCCGCTCGGCGACCGTGGCGACCTGGAGGCCCGCGGCCACAGCCGCTGCGGAGAGCAGGCTGGGTCCCATGGGGGGCGTGCCGGCGAACCGGGTCCGGGCGCGCTGTCGCAACACGGGCGCGGCCATGGCCGCAGCCCCGACAGTGAGCAGACCGGGGACGACCCTGCGGGTGCGCCGGTCCGCGCGGGCCACGAGGGCGGCCATCGCGCTGGTCACCAGCGCCGCACCCGAACCCAGGGCCAGCTCGTACCCGGCAGTCCGGCCGATCGCCCGGCGCAGGGGCTCCTGGGGCCGCTGCGCGAGCAGCCTCTGGGCGACGAGACCGGTTCCCAGCACGCACACGTCGGCTGCCGCCCGAACCGTCCTCGCCTGCGGGTCCGCACCCACGGCAGGCCCGATCCGGTGCGCGGCGGCCGTGGTGAGCACCTGCCCCAGGGCGACGGCCCCCAGGGTCGCGGACGCGGACGCCCCGGTCACCAGGCCCTGCTGGGCCGCCGTGCGCGGCATCAACGACGGGTCGAAGCCGACCGGGGCCACCAGGCCGGCAGGCCAGCGCCCCGGCACGGGCGATCGAGGAGCTCATCGGGACTCCTCCTGGGTGATGGGGCGGGTGCTGGGTCCGCCGTCCGGCGCCGGCAGGTCGGCCGGGACGGTGTCGTAGGGCGATTGGTAGGCCAGCTCGTAGCGGGGCACGTAGTGCTTGACGAACGACGTGATCAGGGCGGCGATCGGCATGGCCATGAAGGCACCCATGGGCCCGGCGATCGCGCCTCCGGCCAGTGCGGAGCCGAACGCGACACCCCCGTTGATGGACATGCTCTGGGCGCTGAGCTTCGGGCTGAGCCAGTAGTTCTCGATCTGCTGGTAGACCAGCGTCCACCCCACCAGCACCAGCGCCTGCCAGGCCCCTTGGATGCCCAGGGTGACCAGTGCGGGAACGGCGGCGCCGATGTAGGTGCCGACCACGGGGATGAACTCCGCGAAGAAGCCCTGGAACACCGACAGCGGCAGGGCCACCAACCAGGGCACGCCCACGGCGACCATCACGAAGAAGAACAGGGTTGCGTTGACGATCAACAGCACGAGCCGGGAGTAGAAGTAGCCGCCGGTCTGCTCGATCGCGGTGTCCCAGGCCCACCCCACCCGCTGCTGGCGCTCCGGGGGCATGCGCACCAGGAGGGCGCGCCGGATCTTGGGTGCGTCAGCAGCGAAGTACAGCGTGAACGTGGCCGTGGTCAGGAACTGGAACACCACGCCGAACGTGCTGCTGGCCAGGCCGAGGACCTGCCCGGCGTGATCCTTCAGCCACGAACGCACCGAGGCTTCCATCTGGGTTCCCAGATCGTTGGTGGACGATCCGAGCTTGACGCCGAGGGACTTCTCGATCGTGGACAGCCACCCGGGCAGCTTGTCCGCGACCTGCCCGGCGACCTGGACCATCGCGGGGATCAGCACCGTGATCAGCAGCACGACCGAGACCACGACCACCAGGAACACCACTCCGGCGGCCTTGCCACGGCCCCACCCCCGCCCGGTGTGCAGCCGGTTGACCGCCGGTTCCATCGCGATGCTGAAGAACAGCGCGATCACCAGGGTGGAGATCAGCGCACGCGCCT
>CAVZRW010000006.1:0-50932 GCA_963777855.1 uncultured Actinomycetes bacterium
CCCACCCCCGGGCTCCCGCCCGGCCTACCCGCGCCCCGGCCTACCCACGACCCGGCCCGCCCACCCCCCGGCCTACCCGTCCCCGCCTACCCGTCCCCCCGGCGCCGCCAGCGGAAGAACCCCCACGCCAGCATCGCGCTGAGTACCGTCCACACCAGCAGCACCATGGCCACGCGCGGCATCTCGAAGGAGCCAACGACCTCGAGCACCTCAGCCCCCTCGGGCAGGAACACGTAGCGCATCCCCTGGGTCAGCCACTTCAGCGGGAACAGGGCGGCGAACTGCTGCATCCAGGCGGGCAGCTGGTTGTAGGCGAAGAACACCCCCGAGGTGAACTGCAGCACCAGGATCACCGGCGTGACGATCGCCGAGGCGCCCTTGCCCGACTTGGGATCGACGGAGAACGCCAGCCCGAGCAGCGTCCACGTGGTCAGGCCCAGCACGCTCAGCCACAGCAGCGCACCCCATTTCGCCGGCGTGCTGGGCATCTCGACGTCGAACAGCAGCACGCCGATGCCCATCAGCAGCACCATCTGGATCACGTAGACGATGCAGACCTGCCCGACCTTGCCGATGAAGTAGGCGCCCTTGGGCATGGGCGTCCCCTCGAGCCGCTTCAGCGTGCCCTCGTCGCGCTCCTGCGGGATGCCGATGGCCAGGTTCTGGAAGCTCGTGTAGACGATGCCCGAGGCGATCATCCCGGCCACGAAGTACTGGGCGAAGGTGATGCCGGTGTCGCCGAGCTGCTGGCTGCCGAACACCGAGCCGAAGACCAGCATCAGGATCATGGGCAGGGCCAGCGTGAAGACGAACGCCTCGCGGTCACGGAACAGCTGCTTGAGCTCGATGCCGATGCGCGAGACGCCGATCGACAGGGTCCCCGGGGGCGCGGCCGCGCGGCGCTCACGGTCGGTCCCCGCCGTCGTCGTCGACCAGCCCCAGGTACATGTCCTCCAGCGAGGGTCGGGTCACTGCCAGGTTGGGCACCTCGCCACCGAACCGCGCCGACAGCTCGCCGACGAGCGCGGTGGGGAAGTCGGTCTCCTGGGAGCTGGGGCTGGCCGTCCTCGGTCCAGCTGACCCGCGTCGTGCCCGTGTGCCGGCCGCCTAGCTCGTGCGGCGGGGCGAACGCCACCAGCGTGCCCCGGTTGATCACGCCGACCAGGTCGGCCAGCGCCTCGGCCTCCTCCAGGTAGTGGGTGGTCAGCAGGATCGTGGCCCCCTCGGCCTTCAGGGAGTCGATCAGTGCCCAGAACTCGCGGCGTGCCTCCGGGTCGAACCCGGTCGTGGGCTCGTCCAGGAAGAGCAGCTCGGGTCGTCCGATGATGCCCAGGCCCACGTCCAGGCGTCGGCGCTGGCCACCGGAGAGTGTCCGGCCCCGGGAGTTCGCCTTGGCCGTCAGGCCCACCCGTTCGAGCACCTCGTCGACCGGGCGGGGGTTCGGGTAGTACCCGGCGAAGTGGGCCAGCGACTCGCGCACCGTCAGCTCGTTGAGGTCGCCGACCTGCTGGAGCACGATGCCGATCCGGGTCCGCCAGCGGCGATCGGCCCGCGCCGGGTCGACCCCGAGCACCCGCACGTCACCGGAGTCGCGGTCACGGTAGCCCTCGAGGATCTCGGTCGTGGTCGTCTTCCCGGCCCCGTTCGGCCCCAGCAGCGCCACGCACTGGCCCCGCTCGACCCGCAGGTCCAGGCCGTCGACGGCCTGCAGGTCTCCGTAGGCCTTGGCCAGGCGGCTCACCAGAATGGCCGGCTCAGCGTCCATGCCCACTGATCCTGCCACTCACCAGAGTCCGGTGGCCCACCTGATCGATCAGGCGGGCCGCCGAGCGCTCGATCCCTCAGGGGGTGATGGTCACGATCGCCCCGGTCGGCCGGGCGGGACGCTCCGGTGGTCACGTGGAGCCTGCCACCGGCCCACTCGATCGCCCCTGGCGAGGGGACCGGGGCCAGGGGCGCGGCCGACCGGCGACCGCGTGGGAGACCCGGTCACCGAACAGGTGGACGGGTGCGCGCCCGGCTGCCGCTGCTGCTCGCGTGCCCGGGGTGGCGGGTTGCGCTCTGGGCATCTTCCCGATCTAATGAGAGTCGTTCCCATTAGCGATCGAGGATCGCCGAGCCCGGAAGGTCATCCCCATGCCCGACAACCGTCACGTCCGCCCGCACGATGTCCGCCCGCAGGTCCGCCTCGTCCTCCTTGCCACCGTGGACCCCGTGCTGCGCGGGTCCGCCGCCTTCGCGGCACTCGTGGACGTCCCGGACACGGTGGTGGTCATCCAGGACCTCGACCCGGCGCCGCGCCGCCCCGATCCATCGCCACGTCGCCGATGCCGGTGGGCCGCTGCTCGACGAGTGGGTCGAGGCCGAGCACGCCTGCGTCGGCTGTGCGCTGCGCGAGGACACGATTCCCCTGGTCGCGCAGCTGATCGCCAGCGGCCGCTATCGCAACGTCCTGATCGCCCCACCCATCGGGGCCGAGACGCTGCCGCTGGCCCGCGCGCTGGACCGGGCCACCCGCGCCGGCGGGCCGCTGGCCGGCGCGCGCCTGGCCAGCGTCGGGACCGTGTGCGACGTCGGCACCCTCGTCCACGACGTGCTCGGTGACGACCTGCTCCGCGAGCGCGGACTCGCCCTGGCCGACGATGACATCCGCTCGGTCGGTGAGGTGCTGGCCCATCAGGTCGGTCACGCGGACTTCGTGCTCACGGCGGATCCTCTCGCGCACGCCCCTGCCCGGGCCAGTGCCCTGCTGGCGCACCTGCGCGGCGCCGGGTCGCACCTGGTCGACGACTTCCTGGCCCGCCCGCTGCACGACCTGTTCGACCACAGCCACCTCTGCGAGCATGCCAGCCGGCGCATCGATCCGCTGCACGCCGCCCACAACGGGGCGCCGGAGCGCGACGGGGTCTGGACGATGCACCTGACGTCGTCGCGACCGATGCACCCGGAGCGGTTCCTCGCGCTCCTACCGGCCCTCGCGGGGGACCAGGTGCGCAGCCGCGGGCACTTCTGGGTCGCCACCCGGCCTGACCTGGCCTGCATCTGGGACGGCGCCGGATCGCAGCTGTCGATCGGCGCGCACGGGCACTGGGGAGCAGGCAGCCGGCAACCAGCCTGGTCTTCACCGGAGTCGCGGAGGAGCGTGGCGGCCCTGGTCGACGGCGTTCGACCGGGTCCTGGTCACCGGCGAGGAGGCCGAGCAGCGGGGGCAGGGTCGATGGGAGGGCCAGGACGGTCTCGACCCGTGGCTGGGACCTGCCTGACCGGGCGCTGCTCGCCACCACGGCCCACCTCACGCGAGCATGGCCGGCTCGCGGCAGGAACCCAGGCCGCCCAGCGCCGCGGCCCGGGTCAGGGGAAGGTCCGCCGGGATCGCGCCCATCAGCAGGTCGAGGGCGGTGGGGACGTAGGCCAGGGGGAGGTGGCGGGCCTCGAGCACCTCCTCGAACCAGGTGACATAGCTGGCCAGCACGGTGGCGTCGCCGGTGGCCACCGTGGACTCGATGGCCATCAGCGTCGCGGCCAGCTCCTGGCGCGGGGCCCGGCTGCGCTCGGGCACGTCGGGCAGGTCGGGCCAGTTGCGCCGCGCGATGCTGGTGGCGGTCTGCACGATCGCCTCGAAGTCCCGTCTCAGCGCGTCCAGCTCAGCCCGGACCTGGGACGACCCGACGGGGGGCCGTGGGGCCGGGCGTGGTCGTGCCAGCAACTCGCTGAGCAGGTCGGCCCCGCCGGCGAGGTCGGCGGCCCAGTGGTCGGCGCCCAGGGCCAGTCCCCACCGGCCCGCCGGCCCGAAGCCGCGACCGCCGCAGACCACGCTCACGCCGAGCTCGCGCAGGGCCGAGATCGTCCGGCCGGCCCCGGCCAGGGAGCGCTGCATCGAGCAGGAGATCGCGACGGTGGAGGGGGTGTCCGTGCCCAGGAACACCGCGAGCTCGGTGGCCGGGATCGACGGGCCGATGAGCGTCACGTCGAACCCGCGCAGGCGCAGGGCCTCGCAGACCAGCTGCGCGGGCAGCAGGTGCCACTCACCCTCGGTGCACGCCACCACCGCCCGGCCCCGCACGCCGTCCCCCACGGCGCCGGGGGCGCTCCTGGCGGCCTCGGAGACCGCACGCGTCACCGACAGGGCGATGTCGGACGCGCGGTGCTCCATCGCGACCGACCACGTGGCGGACTGCCAGCCCAGGCCGACCTCGACCTGGCCGTGCGCGACGATCGCGTCCAAGACCTGCTCCGCGGGCATGCCCGCGTCGAGCAGGCCCAACGCGATCGAGGTCGCCCCCCGGCGATCGCCGGAGCGCAGCGCGGCGACGTAGTCGACGCGCGCCCGCGTCAGGCCCGGCGGCCCGGACGGATCGTGCGCGCCGAGACGGGTCGTGGTCTCGCCCTCCGGCTGGGTCATCAGCACACCTGCATCGATGGCGACCGACGCCCCCGCTGGCATCCGCCAGGGCCGTTCGGTCGTGTCCTGCCCCCAGTGTGGCCCCGCGCGGACTCCCACGCCGCACTGGGTCGCCGCCCGTGCCGGGGGAGCCGGGGCCGATCATGCGTGGTAGATCGACACCTCGGCGGCCTTGACCGCCAGGTGCACGACCGGCCCCGAGGGCGAGGTCGAGCTCGGCGACCGATGCGGGCGTGATGTCCGCGCTGAGGTGGTCGCAGCGCACCCGGACCAGGTGGGCCTGGGGCTCGAGCGCGGTCACGGTCCCGGTGAACAGGTTGCGGGGGCTGCCGCTGGGTGGCGTCCGGTGCACCGACACGGCGCTGGGCCGGAAGACGGCGATGGCGCGCTCGCCCTCGGCCAGGGGGCTGTCGGGCTGGCCGGTGATGACCGTCCGTGCCGGCGTGCTCAGGGCGTACGGGCCGATGGCCGTCCCGGTGAGCATGTTCAGCCCGCAGATGCTGGCCGCGAAGGCGCTGCGGGGTTGGCGCAGCACCGTCCGCGGTGGTCCCGCTCTCGACGACGCGACCCGCTTCGAGGACGGCGATCCGGTCGGCGAGCAGGACCGCGTCGAGCACGTCGTGGGTCACGATGATCGCGGTGCGGCCGGCCAGCACCCGGCGCAGCGTCTGGCGGACTGCGGCGGCGACCTCGACGTCGAGGGCGGCCAGCGGCTCGTCGAGCAGCAGCAGGTCCGGGTCGGCGGCCAGCGCCCGGGCCAGGGCCACCCGCTGGGCCTGGCCGCCGGAGAGCTGCGCCGGGTCGGCGCGGGCCGAGCTCGTCGGCGTCGACCTCGGCGAGCCACGCCGCGCGGTCGTCCGCGGCCGCGCCCCGGGAGCGCCCCGAGGCTGCGCGGGCCGAAGGCCACGTTGTCCACGCACGTCGAGGTGCGGGAACAGCAGCGGTTCCTGCGCGAGCAGGGCCACGTTCGCGCGTGCGGGGGCACCCACGGTGCCCGGCTCCCGTGCACGCTGATCGGAACAGGGTGCGCCCGTCGAGCTCGGCCCGGCCGGCGTCGGGCCGCAGGAGCCCGGCCAGGATGGCCAGCACGCGTGCTCTTGCCCGCGCCGTTCGGCCCGAGCAGCGCCAGGGTCTCGCCGGCCGGCACGTCCAGGGTGACGTCCAGCTCGCGCGCCGCCAGCCGGGCGTCCAGGTGCAGGCTCACAGTCGGCTCGCCGACCGGCGGGCCAGCCCGATGACCAGGACGGACACCACGATCAGGACCAGCGACAGGGCGACCGCGGCGTCGGGGTCGGTCTCGCGCTGCAGGTAGATCTCCAGCGGCAGGGTCCGGGTGGCGCCCTGCAGGCTGCCGGCGAAGGTGATGGTGGCGCCGAACTCGCCGAGCGCGCGGGCGAAGGACAGCACCGCGCCGGAGACCAGGCCGGGGAGCACCAGCGGCAGGGTGACCCGGCGCAGCACGGTGGTGGGGGTCGGCGCCGAGGGTGGCCGCGACGGCCTCGTAGCGGTGGCCGACCGTGCGCAGCGCGCCCTCGAGGCTGACCACCAGGAACGGCAGGGCCACGAAGGTCTGGGCCATGCACCACCGCGGTGGTCGAGAACGCGATCTGGACGCCCGAGCGACCTCCAGGGAGTCGCCCGAGCAGCCCGCGGCGGCCGAAGGTGTAGAGCAGCGCGATGCCGCCCACGACCGGCGGCAGCACCAGCGGCAGCAGGACCAGGGACGCGCAGCAGCGTCCTGCCCGCGGAACCGGGCCCGGGCCAGCACCAGCGCCATCGGCACGCCCAGCACGCACGCACAGCACGGTCGCCAGCGTCGAGGTGCGCAGGCTCAGCCGCAGCGCGGTTCGCGACGGACTCGGAGGTGATCAGGGCGGGGAACTCGGCCCACGTCGACCCGGGTGAGCATCGCCACCAGCGGCAGCACGATGAACAGCCAGCCCCACGGCGGCGGGAGCGAAGCACCCATCGCGGCAGGTCCAGCCGCTGAGGGTCGCGTGGGCGGTCATGGCGTTACGGGGCGCCGAAGCCCGCGTCGGCGAGCACCTGCTGGCCCTGTCGCTCCGAGCGACCAGCGCCTCGAACTGCTCGGCCAGGGCCGGCGCCCGGGCCTCCGGCCAGGACCGCGATCGGGTAGGTGTTCACGGCGTTGACCTCGGCCGGGATCGCGATCCCCGCGCACCGCGCGCTCGGCAGCCCGGACGTCGGTGACGTAGACCACGCCCGGCGTCGGCCTCGCCCGGTGGTGACCTTGTTCAGCACGTCGGTGACCGAGGACTCCTCGCTGACCGGGGCCAGGGTGACCCCGGTGTTGGCCTCCACCTGCTGCGTGGCCGCGCCGCACGGCACCTGCGGCGCGCACACGACCACCTGGACGCCGGGCCCGGCCAGGTCGGCGAACGAGGTGATCCCCGCCGGGTTGTCCGGCGGCACCGCGATCATCAGGGAGTTGGTGGCGAAGTCGCTGTCGGCTCGCCGGCCAGCAGCGTCGTCCGCGGACGGCCTTGTCCATGTTCGCGGTGTCCGCCGAGGCGAAGACGTCGGCGGGGGCGCCCTGCTGCAGCTGGGCCACCAGGTCGGAGGAGCCGGCGAAGTTGAACCGCACCGTGGTGCCCGGGTGGGCGCCTCGAACTGCGCGCCGATCTCGGTGAACGTCGCCTTCAGCGAGCGGCGGCGAAGACCGTGATCTCGGCCGGCTGCAGGCCGAGGACGGTGTCCGGTGGCGGGGCTCGCGGAAGTCGAGCATCCGGCCATCGCGGCGACGAGCATGCCCGCCGCGGCGATCGACCGCGACCAGGCGCCTCAGGCGCTGGCGGTCATGGGGTGGCTGCCCTGTCGTCTCGACGATCACGTTCGTGGACTTGATGACCGCCACCGCGACCGACCCCAGCTCCAGCTCCAGGTCGCGCACCGCCTCCGTGCTCATCAGCGACACGACCCGGAACGGACCGCACTGCAGCTCCACCTGCGACATCACCGCGTCGGACTGGATGCCGGTGACCAGGCCGACGAACCGGTTGCGCGCTGAGCTCGCCACCCCGGAGGTATCGGGGGCGAGCGCGGACTGGGACCGTGCGTACATCGCCAGCTCGTACCCGTCGATGGTCTTGCGCCCGCCGTCGCCCACCGACGCGGTCAGCGCGCCCGAGTCGATCAGACGCCGGACGGTGTCGTCGCTGACGCCCAGGAAGACGGCCGCATCGCGGATTCGCAGGTGAGCCACAAGGGGCACCCTACAGGCGCAGACGCGGGTGGAAGGCGGCGGAATGCACGCAGAGGCACTCCATGCCCACCGCCCGCAGATCGCGATCGACAGCTGTTGGAGGTTGATCTCCCGCGGGCCGGTCAGGTGGCCTTGCGTCGGAAGGCCGACCTCATGCGCTCCTTGTTGATCGCCGCGATGGCGGTCAGCGGGATCCCCGCCGGGCAGACCACGGTGCACTCGCCGTAGGTGGAGCAGGGCCCGAAGTCGTGCTCCATCTGGTCGATCATCGCCACGGCTCGCCTGCCCCGCTCGTGCTTGCCCTGGGGCAGCAGGCTCAGGTGTGCCAGCTTCGCACCGGTGAACAGGTAGGCCGCGCCGTTCGGGCACGCCGCCACGCACGCGCCGCAGCCGATGCAGGCGGCGAAGTCCAGGGCCAGCTCGGCGGTCTCGAAGGTCACCGGCACCACGTCGGCGTCGGGGGCCGTCCCCGCATCGACCGCGACGTGGCCACCGGCCTGGATCACGCGGTCGAGTGCGCTGCGGTCCACGATCAGGTCGCGGATCACGGGGAAGGCCTCAGAGCGGAAGGGCTCCAGGACCACCCGCTCCCCGTCGGTGAACGAGCGGACGTGCTGCTCGCACGAGGGGGTGTTGTCCTGCGGGCCGTGCGGCTTGCCGTCGACGGTCATGCCGCAGCAGCCGCAGATCCCCTCACGGCAGTCGGACTCGAAGGCAACCGGCTCGCGGCCCTCGGTGACCAGCTGGTCGTTCAACCGGTCGACGAGCTCCAGCAGGGTCATCTCGGGGGTGGCGTCGGTGACCTCGTAGGTCTCGAAGCGGCCGACGCGCCGTGCGGGACTCCTGTCGCCAGACATCCAGGGTCAGCTTCACTTGTAGTTCCTTGTCTGCAGCGGGACGGCCTCGAACTTCAGCGGCTCGTCGTGGCGGACGAACATCGCGTCGGCCGTCGCGGGGGACTCCCAGGCGGAGACGAAGCACCACTGGTCGTCGTCACGCAGGGCCTCCCCGTCGGGGGTCTGGTGGTCGGCGCGGAAGTGCGCCCCGCAGGACTCGTCGCGGTCCAGGCCGTCGAGGCACAGCAGCTCGGCCATCTCCAGGTAGTCCGCGACCCGTCCGGCGCGCTCGAGCTCCTGGTTGAGCTGGTCACCGGTGCCCATCACGCGCACGTCGGCCCAGAACTCCGCGCGCAGGGCCCGGATCTCGGCGATGCCCCGGGCCAGGCCCTCAGGGGTCCGGGTGACGCCGGCGTAGGCGTAGAGCAGCTCGCCCAGGCGCTTGTGGAACCGGTCGGGTCCCTGCGGTCCCGTTGTTGGCCAGCAGGCGGGTGACCCGGGCCTGCACGTCGTCCAGCGCCTGCGGTCACGGCCTCGTGGTCGGCGGCCAGCGGTGGCTGGCCGAGCAGGCCGGCCAGGTAGTTGGGCACCGAGTAGGGCAGGGTGAACCAGCCGTCCACGCACGCCGAGAGCAGCGAGTTCGCCCCCAGCCGGTTGGCGCCGTGATAGCCCCAGCCGACCTCGCCGCCGACGAACAGCCCGGGGACCGAGGTCATCATGTCGTAGTCGCTCCACAGCCCGCCCATGGCGAAGTGCGCGCCCGGAGCGATCCGCATGGGGGTCTCGAACGGGTCGTCGCCGGTGGCCTGCTGGTACATGTGGAACAGGTTGCGAGTACCGGGTGTAGACCGTCTCCCTGCCCAGTCGGGCGATCGCGTCGGAGAAGTCCAGGTACACCGAGTTCTTCAGGGGCCCGACGCCGAACCCGGCGTCGATGCGTTCGCGGGCGGCGCGTGAGGCCACGTCGCGGGGAGTCAGGTTGCCGAACGCGGGGTAGCGGCGCTCCAGGTAGTAGTCCCGCTCGTCCTCGGGGATGTCGGCGGGGAGGCGGGCGTCGTCGACCTTCTTCGGCACCCAGATCCGGCCGTCGTTGCGCAGCGACTCCGACATCAGGATCGTCTTGGACTGCCACTGCGCTGGACAGCGGCAGCGCGGTCGGGTGGAACTGGATGAAGCAGAGGTTGGCGTAGTGCGCGCCACGGCGATGGGCCCGCCAGGCGGCCGTCGCGTTGCTGTTCTTGGCCAGGGTGCTCTTGTGGTAGATGTTGCCGTAGCCCCCGGTGGCCAGCACCACCGCGTGCGCCGGTCACGGCCCGGATCTCCCCGGTGACCAGGTCGCGCACCACGATGCCCTGCGCGCGGCCGTCAGCCACGATCAGGTCGAGCATCTCCTGGCGGGTGTGCAGCCTCACGGTGCCGGCCGCCACCTGGCGCAGCAGCGCGTTGGCCCCGGCCACCTGCAGCTGCTGGCCGGTCTGCCCGCGTGTGTAGTACGTGCGCGACACCTGCACGCCACCGAACGAGCGCGTGGCCAGCTGGCCGCCGTACTCGCGGGCGAAGGGGGCCCCGATGGCGTTCATGTGGTCGATCACCCGCACGGACTCCACGCCGAGCCGGTAGGCGTCGGCCTCCCTGCCGCGGAAGTCCCCGCCCTTGACGGTGTCCTTCACGAACCGGTCCACCGAGTCGTTGTCGACCTTGCGGGCGCGGGCTGCGTTGATGCCTCCCTGGGCGGCCACGGAGTGCGCCCGACGCGGAGCGTCGTGGTAGGTGAAGCACTCGACGTTGAAGCCCAGCTCGCCCAGTGCCGCGGCGGCCCCGGACCCGGCCAGGCCCGTACCGACGACGATGACCGTGAACCTGCGGCGGTTGTTCGGGTTCACCAGGTTGTAGTGCAGCCGCCGGTCGTCCCAGGCAAGGTCCGCCGGGACCTCGGGCACGTGGCCGTCCAGCGGGGTGCCGATGGTGCGCATGGCGTCGAGGTCGATCGGCGGATCGGTCGGTGCGGCCGCGGTCGGGGCCGGCGCGGTCTGCTGGCTCATGCGACCCACCCCAGCTGCACGGCAATCGGGATGGTCATGTTGCCCACCGCGATCACGATCGCGATGACACCGGCGAGCAGGAGGCCGACCTGGCGGGTGCGCTGCCCGGTGGCCCCGAGGTCGTTGACCACGCTCCACAGGCCATGACCGAGGTGGACCGCGATGAGCAGCATCGTCAGCGCGTAGAACAGCGCCACAGCCGGACGCTCGAAGCTGGCCACCAGGTTGCCGTAGGCGTCGCCCCGCGTGAACGCCTCGGTGCTGGCCGCGGTCCTGCCGATCGTCATGTCCAGAAGGTGGAAGACCACGAAGCACGCGATGATCGCGCCCGTCATCAGCATGGACCGCACCGACCACCGCTTGGCCGGCATCGCCGTGCGCCGATGTGCCCCGCGGGCCCGTCGGCCGCGGACGAACAGCGTCGTGCCCGAGTAGATGTGCACCAGGAACGCCGTGAGCATGACCGCCCGGAAGATCCACAGGAAGCTCTGGCCCGGCATCAACGGGTTGAACAGCGTGCGCAGCCACTCGGCGTAGTGGTTGAACTCCTCGGCGCCGAGGTAGACCTTCAGGTTGCCGGCCATGTGGAACAGCAGGAAGCCGGCGAACATCAGCCCGGTCACCGCCATCACGACCTTGAGCAGCCAGCTCGGTGGCCAGGGTGGCCGGGCAGTGGTCGGTCGGCCCGCCGCAGGGACCGCGCTCTGCGAGATCAGGTTCGTCATCGCCATCCTCAGCGGTCGCCGGCCGGCTTCGGCCCGAACCGCACCTCGTCCGCGGGGGTCCGAGACCTCCAGCGGTGCCGACGTCCGCCGACCTCCACATGGTGGCGGCCCCGGGGCCGCCCCGGTCGTGGGCGAATGTCCCGGAACCACGGCCGGAAGTCACCTGAGCCGCGTCATGAGGCCGTGGGCATCCGGCGCCCCTGGCCGAACGGCCCGCACCGGGGCCGCGATGACCCGGGTCTGGTCACATCCCCGGCTCGTACCCCTGCGGGTAGATCGAGCGCGTCTCGCGCCGGCGGCTGGCGCCATTGCCGCGCAACCATGTCGATGGGTGGACCCGGGGCAGGATCTTGGAGATCGACAGCACCACGTAGAGCAGGGTGTTGACCGCCACGAACGCGGTCAGCGAGGCGTACCAGGAGCTGTCGAGCCACGCTCCCGGGAACACCGCCATGGCCGCGCTCATGTCCGCACCTCGGCCAGCGGGTGGGTCTCCGCCTGCTCGTGGCCCCACTGCGCCCGTCGGGCGAGGGTGATCTGGACCAGCCCGTAGACGAACACGGCGTCGAGGAACAGGTCGTACAGCAGCTCGGGGATGAGCGTGGCCGCGACGATCCGCCCGGTCCAGCCCGCCGCCCACGCGGTGACGACCCGCTCGAGGGCGAAGACCGAGCCGACCCCCAGCCAGAACGGGAACCACACCCAGGTGTCGGTCGCGCCGATCAGGATGGCCATGCAGGCCAGGTAGGCGGTCAGCGCGATCGTGCCGTAGCCGATGCCCAGCTGCTGCAGCCAGTAGCGGAAGGTCGCCCGGTGCAGGCCGTAGGCGCCGATGTTCTCCACCGCGCCGCGCTGCCAGCGCAGCCGCTGCAGCCACAGGTCCGCCCACGTCGGCATCAGCTCCGTGACGACGGTGCAGTCGCGGGGCGAGACCATCAGGGCGCCCAGGGTCTTGAGCGCGATCGTGATCTCGTTGTCCTCGGTGAGCGCGGCCGTGTCGTAGACATCCCCCGGACGGCCGGGCAGGGCATGCCCGCGGCTCTGCGCGACGGTGCGCAGGGCCAGGGGCCGGAACAGCGTCGAGGTCCCGGTCAGCACGTCCACCAGCCCCCGACGGCGCTCGACCGTGCGGCCGTAGCGCACGTACTCGTTGCGCTGGAACACCCCGAGCAGGCCGTGGCCCGGCTCACCGGTGAAGATCCCGCCGAGGGCCATCAGCGCGCGGTCGTCGGTGAACCGGCGATCGGCCACCTCCAGGAAGCGCCGGCTGAGGACCGTGTCGGCATCCATGACCATGATGACGTCGTTGTGCCCGGCGCTCGGCAGCAGGTCGCGCAGCGCCTGGTTGAGTGCCCCGGCCTTCTTGTCCCGGTTGCCCACCGTGGCCAGGACCTGCGCCCCGGCGGCCCGCGCGATCGACTCGGTGTCGTCGGTGCAGTTGTCGGCGACGACGATCACGCGGTCCGGTGGCCGGGTCTGTGCCTCGAGGCTGGCCAGGGTGGCACCGATCCGCTGTGCCTCGTTGTGCGCCGGGATCAGCAGGGTGAGGGTGATCGGGCCGTCGAAGCGGCCCCGCGTCGCCACCATGATCTTGTTCGGCGACAGCGGGTACGTGCGGGGATCCAGGGACGCGCGCGAGGTCCGCAGGAAGCGCAACGTGAGCCCTGCGGTCAGCAGGATCGCCGTGATCCCCAGCGCCAGCGCCGCGACCACGACCATCATGGGCGGCCGCGTGGCGGAGTACAGCACGGAGAAGGGGCCCAGGCCCAGCGCTGCGCCGTGCCCGTGACCGATCCCGCCCCGGACGCCTCGACGGCCAGCCAGAGCGCCAGGGCCGCGGCCAGGACGAGCAGGGCGATCAGCACACCGATGCCACGGTGCAGCCATGCCGGCGGCGACAGGCGCTTCAGCCCCGGCTCGGTGACCACGTGCGGGCCGGCGTGGCCGACCGGCGCGGGGCTCGCCAGCCCCGGGGTGCGGGTCGCCGCCCTCGGTCAGGAGGGCGGGTCCGAGGGATGACGCTCCCGGGGCTGGCGACGGCTCCTCCACCCCGTCAACGTCGGTGGTCCGCGCCGGGGACTTGAGTCGGGCGCCCGGCGTGGCCCGGCGTCCGGCGCTGCCCGACGCCCGGCGATCAGCGGTACATGGCGTCGAGCTGGTGGGCGAAGTGCAGCTCGACGACGGTGCGCCGGACCTTGAGGCTGGTCGTGAGCTCGCCCTGCGCCTCGCTCAGGTCGCGGGTGAGGATGCTGAACTTCTTGATGGTCTCCCACCGGTTGAGGGTCGCGTTCAACGCGTCGATGGTGGCCTGGATCGCCGCCCGCACCGGCACCGTCTGGGACAGGGTGGCGTGATCGCCAGCCATCCCGTGCGCGGCGGCGAACGCGACGAGGGCGTCGGGGTCGAGGCTGACCAGGGCGGTGACGTAGTTGCGGTTGTTGGCGTGCACCACCAGGTGCGACCCCAGGGCCGTCATCGACGTGAACCGGGCGGCGATGACCCCGGGGGCCACGTACTTGCCACCGGAGGTCTTGACGAGGTCCTTCTTGCGATCGGTGATCCGCAACCGGCCGGCCTCGTCCAGGACCCCGATGTCGCCGGTGGCCAGCCAGCCGTCGGCCAGCATGACCTGCGCGTTCTCGTGGGGCAGGTGGCGGTAGCCCGTCATGAGGTGCGGCCCGCGCAGCAGGATCTCGCCGTCTTCCGCGATCCGGATCTCGGTGCCGGGCAGCGGCTGGCCCACGGTTCCGAAGGAATGCGTCCTCAGGACGCACCAGGCAGGTGGCCGCCGACGTCTCGGTCAGCCCGTAGCCCTCCAGGATGGGCATGCCCGCGGCGTCGAACCAGCGGGCCACAGCCCGGTCCAGTGCGGCCGAGCCGCACACGAAGTAGCGGATCCGACCACCGGTCAGCGTCCTGACCTTGGCGAACACCAGGAGGTCGGCCAGCCCGAGCTGCATCGACGCGAACCGTCGCGGGCGCCCCGCGCGTTCGGCCGCCCGGATCCCCGCCGTGGTGTCCACGGCCCAGCTGTAGACGCGGCGTTTCACCGCGCCACCGGCCTGCGCCCGGGCGTTGGCGGCCGTGTAGATCTTCTCGAAGACCCGCGGGACGCCGGCCATGAAGGTGGGTCGGATCACGGCCAGGTTGGTCACGAGCTCGCTGACGCGGCCGTCGACCGCGGTCGGGTACCCGACCTGCACGCCGAAGGCGAGCAGCACCTTGCCGAAGGAGTGCGACAGGGGCAGCCACAGGTACTGCAGGTCATCGATGGTGATGATGCCCAGCGCGTCCAGGGAGGCGCCCTGGAACACCCAGCTGCCGTGGGTGAGCTCCACGCCCTTGGGACGCCCGGTCGTCCCCGAGGTGTAGATCAGCGTGGCCAGGGAGTCGGGAGTCAGCGCAGCGACCCGTGCCTCGACGACCCCGGGATCGGCGGCCAGCGTGGCCACGCCGAGGGCGTGCAGCCCGGCCAGGGGGAGGATGAGGCCACCGTCGCCGGGTCCGTCGAGCACCACGATGGCAATGAGGTCGGGCAGCTGCGCGCGGGCATCGGCGGCCTTGGCAGCCTGGGCCGCGTCCTCGGCGATCAGGATGCGGGCCCCCGAGTCGGCCAGGATGAACACGACGTCGTCGACGATGGTGTTGGGGTAGATGGTGGTGGTCGCCCCGCCGGCGCACATGATGGCGCTGTCGGCCAGGATCCACTCCAGCCGGGTGCTGCTCGCGATGGCGACGCGGTCCCCGAGGCGCAGGCCCAGGGAGATCAGGCCCGCGGCGAGTGTGACGATCTCCACACCGGCCCGGCCCCAGGTCATCGAGTCCCAGGCCCCGTTCGCCCCCGGGGACCGGAAGGCCTCGCGCTCCGGGGTGGCGGCCACGCGGTCCAGGATCGACCGGGCGAGGGTGTCGGCGTGGGCGGGGAGCTGCGTCCCGCGGTCCCCGGCGATCCCGTGCAGCGGGAGCGTGCTGGTCAGTGGTGGAATGGGAACGGACGATGCTGGTCATGACGCGACCCTGGCTCTGGCCGCTGGGCGGCCTGGTTGGTTGGTTAGCCGGGGGATAGCGCAGACGGACGTCGACGGGAGGAGGTCCTCGGTCCTTCCACCGTACTCCTGATTCGGGGGCCACGGGTGCCATGTGCCCCGCCCCGGGCGGAGCGGGGGCGATCGGGCCAGGGAACGGTCGAGGCACCTCGGCCCTCTGTGCCACAGTGGAGGCAAGGGATCACGCCCTTCGGGTGGGGCCCTTGAGAATCAGGAAGGTCGGTGCGCAATGAGCGCACAATCAGATCAGGCCAAGGGCCACGCCAAGGAAGCCGCCGGGCTGCTCACGGGCAACGAGGACCTTCAGGCCGAGGGCCGGGCCGAGCGGGTTGCCGGCGAGGCCCAGGAGCAGACCGACAAGGTCAAGGACACCGTCGAAGGTGGGCTGGACAAGGTCCAGGGCACGCTCAACGAGCTGCTGGACAAGGCGCGCAGGGCGTTGCGCCGCTCGTAGTCCAGACACTCACCGTGGGGCCTGCATCACCGGTCCCACGGTCACGGGCGTCCAGACCCTGTCGGGATCGGCCGCGTCGGCGTACCGTGGAAGCAGCGGGGACCCCCACGCAGACGTTCGTCCGCGTCGCCCCCGGCATGTGCACGGCAAGCGGCCACGAAGGCCGAGAGGACCGGCGCGACCATGGAGATCTCGAACCGCACCTCCCGCGACTATGCCCTCGACCCCCGTGAGCCGGACGGCGTTCGACCCGTGGAGGCCGACGCAGGCGCCGCCACTGCCGACGCCACGGACACCGGACCCGGCGCCGATGCGGTGACGGGACCACCGGTCAACTCAGGCGGCGCACCTGAGCCTGCCCCGCAGCCGGCGCCGGCGGGGACATCCCCAGCGGATCGCTCGCCGCGGCTGACGCGGGCCAGCGCGGCGTGGGCGGCCCTCATCGCCGCGCTGCTGCTGTCGGTGGTGCTCATCGTGTTCGTGATGCAGAACCCGACCTCGGTCGTCCTTCACTTCCTCGGCTGGTCGGGCTCGGTCGCAGTGGGGATGGCCATGCTGATCGCGGCCGTCACCGGCGGGCTCCTGGTCGCCACCGTGGGTGTCGCACGGCTCACCCAGCTGCGGGTGCGCGACCACCGCAGGAGGGCCACGCCGCGGCAGTGAGCCCGGTCAGGCTCACCTGACTCCGGGGCAGCCCGCAGGGCCCGCCGCGTAACCGTTACGACGCACGGCTCAAGGGCGGCGTGCGCGTGGCCCCCTATCCTTCACGTCAGCGACTTCGCCGCGCCGCCCGGAGAGCCCGGGTGACGGGCCACCGAAGGGATCGCCATGAGCACCGAGGTACTCGCCCCGCCGGAGGGTCCGGCCCCGACTGAGCCCTCCGGCGGCCGGACACGGCGCATCTTCACCCCCAGCTTCTCGCGCACCGGGCTGGTGGTGGCCGCGCTCTTCTTCGCGGTCTCGCTGCTGCCCTCGCTGCTGCCGCGGGCGCCGTACGTCCAGGGGATCGTCTCGGGCGTGACGCTGATGATCGGCTACGGCCTGGGTGCCGGTGGGCAGGCCGTGTGGGACTACCTGGAGATCCCCAAGCTGCGGGGTCGGGCGCGGGCGATCGTGCTGGGCCTGCTGGTGGCGCTGATCGCGTGGATGACGGTCAACGCGATCTGGAAGCAGGTCGGCTGGCAGAACGACATCCGTGAGCTGTTCGGCATGGAGCCGACCTCGCCGACGAGCTGGCCGGTGATCCTGCTGACCACGCTCGGGGTGGCGGCGCTGGTCCTGATCGTGGCCCGGTCCCTGCGAGTGCTCTTCGGCAGGGTTGCCGGCTGGCTGGGCCGGCACCTGCCCCGACGCCTGGCGTGGGTCCTGGGGGTCGCCGGGCTGCTGGCGCTGTTCTGGGTGCTGCTGACCGGCGTGCTGGTACGGGGCTTCTTCGCCGGGGCCAACGCGATCTTCTCGGTGCGCGACACCGACACCCCGCCGGCCATCTCGCAGCCGATGGAGCCGGAGCACTCCGGCAGCCCCGCCTCGCTGGCGTCGTGGGAGACGCTGGGCCGGCAGGGCCGGATCTTCACGGGGTGGGGTCCGGGGGTCGAGCAGATCAACGGGTTCTCCGGCGGTGGGGCCAAGGAGCCGATCCGTGCCTATGTGGGGCTGAAGTCCGCCGACACCCTGCAGCAGCGCGCCGACCTCCTGCTTGCCGAGCTCAAGCGCACCGACGCCTTCGACCGCCAGGTGCTGGTCATCACCACCACGACGGGCACCGGCTTCATCGACCCGCGCGGGGTGGACCCCGTGGAGTACGCGTTCAACGGAGACACGGCGATCGCCGGCGTGCAGTACTCCTACCTGCCGAGCTGGCTGTCGCTGCTGGCCGACAAGCAGGCGGTCCGGGAGACCTCGCGGGTGGTGTTCGACACGGTGCACTCCTACTGGGCGTCCCTGCCCGAGGCGTCCCGGCCGAAGCTGTACCTCTACGGCCTGTCGCTGGGGTCCTACGGAGTGGGCAGCGTGCTGAACTCCGTGAGCATCATCAACGAGCCGATCGACGGGGCCCTGATGTCGGGCCCGCCATTCGTCAACGAGCTGCACAAGGAGATCGTGGCCAACCGGGAGCCGGGCACCCCGCCGTGGCAGCCGATCTACCGCGAGGGGCGCACGGTGCGCTTCACCGCCGAGCAGCCTGGTTTCGACAAGACCCCGGGGCCGTGGGGGCCCACGCGCCTGGTGTACCTGCAGCACAACTCCGACCCGGTGGTCTTCTTCTCCCCGGACCTGGCCCTCCAGGAGCCCGACTGGCTGGTGCCGGGCCAGCGCGGGCCGGACATCTCCCCGCAGATGGGCTGGTTCCCGCTGGTGACGATGTGGCAGGTCGCCCTCGACCTGCCCGGCGCCGGCAACGTCCCCTGGGGGTTCGGCCACCTGTACTCCTACCGGTCCAACCTCGAGTCGTGGGTGCAGATCACCCAGCCCGAGGGCTGGACCGACGCCAGGACCGACAAGCTGGTCGGCATCCTCGACGCCCAGCCCGATTACGACCAGGTGGGCGACTCGACCTGAGCGGGCCGCTGCGCGCGTCCGACGAGCAAGGCGCCCGGAGTGTGGCTATGGTCAAGTTGCCGCCGCGCGTCGCGGTGGCCGGGTCCTCGGCGCTGCGCTGCTCGGACCCACCCGAACGACCACGTCCTGGTACGGGGTGTGGAGGGACAGATCGAGGAGAGGAACAACCGGATGCGTATCCGTCATGGGGTGGTGGCAGCCGTGGGGGTGTCCCTGGCCCTGAGCGCATGCTCCAGCACCACGAATGACACGACCGACAGCACTGACACGGCCTCCGCGTCGGCGTCCGCCGGGCCCACAGTCGACCTGCGTTGGCGCACGCGGCCCGACAACCAGGCCGAGGCCGACGTCTACAAGAGCATCTCGGACCAGATCACCGCCAAGAACATCGGCCTGAACCTGAAGTACGAGGCGGGCAACTCGAGGGTTCTCCCTACCAGGACCAAGCTCAAGACCGAGCTGTCCGCCGGAACTGCTCCGGATGTCTTCTGGATCCCCGGCACCGACGTCGCGGACTTCGCGAAGGCGGACCTGATGCTGAACGCGAGCGACGTGTCGTCGGCTGCCGGCTTCAACGCGGCCGACTTCTACGCGGGGCCGATGGACCAGCTGCTGGTCGACCCCGCTACCGGCCAGAAGGCCGACGGCTTCGTCTGGGGCGTCCCGCGTGACGTGTCCACGTTCGCGCTCTACCTCAACCTCGACCTCATCGACAAGGCCGGCGTGGACGATCCGCGTCAGCTCGCCGCTGACGGCAAGTGGACATGGGACGCGTTCGAGCGAGACCGCCAAGGCGATCACCGACCTCGGCGGCGGCGTCAAGGGCTTCGGCGCCGACAGCTGGTGGGCCAACTGGGGCTACTGGGTGAACTCGGCGGGCGGCTCGTTCTTCAATGCCGACCGCACGGCCTGCAACCTCGACTCGCACGAGTCGGTCACGGCGTCAAGTACTACCAGAAGCTGTACGCCAACGACTACGGCGTCGATTTCGGTGAGGATCGCGGAGCCGGTCTACAAGAGCGGCAAGCTGGGGATGTTCACCAACGGTCGCTGGGCCACCCCTGGCTCGCGCAAGATCACGGACTTCAACTGGGACGTCGCGCCGATGCCGACCGGGCCGGCTCCCGGTGGCGATTGGCAGTTCTGGGGCGCCTACGTGATCAACGCCAAGACGAAGGACCCCGCCGCCGCCTGGAAGCTCGTCGCCGAGCTCACCAGCCTCGAGGTGCAGGACAAGGTCGCCTCGCTCGGCGCGAACATCCCGTCCCGTGTGTCGCAGGAGGCCATCGACAAGTTCCTCACCTACACCCCGCCGCAGAACAACCAGGCATTCGTCGACGGCATCCAGAACAACCCCGTCGCCGAGGGTCCGCTGTGGAAGGGCAACTGGCCGCGTTCGACACGGCAGCCGGTAACGAGGTCACCGAGCTAATGAACGGCGAGATCACGATCGACCAGTACCAGAAGACGATCTGCAAGGTCGCAGCACCCGCGTTCGAGTAGCGGCTACTGCGCCAGCCACGGTGGGGGTCCTGGGTCCCGGCGGGACTCGGGACCCCCAGCCCTGGCTCGTAGGTCGACGTGGACCTTGGAGGAGGCGAACATGACCGCGATGGTCATGGAGACCGAGGATCGTCGACCGAGCCCGCTGGGGGACGACGACGAGGGGTTCGAAAGGCTCCTCCGGGGAGTCCAGGCATGGCACCTCTTCCTCGCGGGGGTCTCGACCTGGGTGCTGGTCAACGTCGCGGCTGGGATCTGGGAGCTGGCTTCCCTTCCGCGGACGGGTCTCGGTGTCGTCGGTGCCCTCGGTCTCGGCCTCAATCTGCTCGTGGTCGTCCTCCTTGGACGTCGCGTCCGGGTGGGGCGCACCCTGTCATTCCTGGTGAGCCTCTTCGTCGCTCTGGGCGCATTCGTGGTGCTGTTCGGCAAGTTGGAGATCGCCGAGGGGCTCGACGTCTTCGCCGGCGCCTTCCAGAGGGCGTTCCCCGCCCTGATGCTGATCTCCGTCGGGGTGGTCTGGTGGGTGCTCGCCAGGCGCATCCACAAGCGCGTGCTGCCTCCCGGGGCACTCGTCACCGACGACAACGTGAACTCGGGTGCTGTTCGTTCGGTGCAGTGGCTGATGTGGGCGGGCCTGGCGATCGTCGCCGTGGGCGGGGTGTGGTGGCTGTTCCTCATGCGTGCCCAGCGGGCGCTGCTGTTCTTCGGGGATGCCATCCGGGCCGATCCGGTGGTCTTCCTCGCGGCGCTGGTCGTCTTCCTGCTCGCAGCGTGGGCGCTGCGGACGATCATCTCCGACCGATCCGCCCGCTACTTCCTGGTCGAGAACGCCCAGGCCGAGGCCCTGACCGGGTGGCTGTACCTCTCGCCCAACCTCCTGGGATTCCTGGCCTTCTTCGCAGGGCCGCTCGTGTTCTCGATGGTCATCTCGTTCTACGACTGGGACGGGGTGAGCAAGGCCGTCTTCGTCGGGCTCGACAACTACATCGACACCCTGTCCGTGACCGTGGCCGGGTCGGCGGCGGACCTGCCGCCGGGCTACACGGAGGTCTTCGGCCTGCCCTTCAGCGACTCGGTCGTGGGTGGGACGGATCCGCTGTTCTGGAAGTCGATCGCCAACATCTTCATCTTCCTGGTCGTCGCGGTTCCGGCGGCCGTGCTGTCCGCCCTCTTCCTCGCCGTCATGATCAACGCCGGCTACCGCGGCACCAAGGCCTTCCGCACGGTCTTCTTCGTGCCCGCCGTCGCCGGGGTCATCGGGGTGACCCTCATCTGGAAGCAGATGTTCAACGCGACCGTCGGGTTCATCAACTGGGGGATCACCACCGCCGGCCAGATGGCCAACGTGGTGCTGCCCGGGGACCCGTTCTCCGACCGCATCGAGATCGGCTGGCTGTCGGACCCGAATGTCGCCCTGCTCGCCGTGGGCATCGTCTTCGTGTGGTCCCAGTTCGGCTTCAACACGGTGCTGTTCACCGCCGGGCTACAGGGCATCGGTCGTGACCTCTACGAGGCAGCCGAGCTCGACGGCTGCAACTCGTGGCAGCAGTTCCGCCACGTCACGGTCCCGCAACTCAAGGAGACCACGTTCTTCGTGACGGTGACGACCGTGATCCTGGCCCTGCAGCTCTTCGACATCGTCTACGCGCTCAACCAGCCGAGTCCAGTGGGATCACCGGACAACGCCACGCTGACGCCGGTCGTCTACATCTACCAGCTCGGGTTCCAGCAGGACTCCTTCGGGCAGGCCAGCGCCGTGGCGTGGGTGCTCTTCGTGATCATCTTCATCTTCACGCTCGCGCAGTTCCGAGCCCAACGTGCCGACGCGGAGGTGAAGTGATGCCCAGGTCAGGTCGTCCCGTCCGAGGGTGGCGCGCCCAGTTCGCCCGGATCTTCGTCTACGCGAGTCTCACGATCGCGGGACTGGTCGTCCTCGTCCCCTTCCTCTTCGCCCTCTCCGGGTCGTTCAAGACCTCTGAGGACGTGTTCACCTACCCGCCTCGGGTCCTGCCGCACGTTCCTGCCACCGCTACGGTCGATGGCCAGGAGCTGCCCCTGTTCACGGTCCCGCTCGTGGGCGGCGGCACCTCGGACCTCGCCCGGCTGGAGAACGGCACGAGCCTGCGCGAGTTCCGCAAGGTCGACGATCCGGAGTTCGTCGTGGTGCTGCCGAAGGACTCCCTGGAGCCGACCGGGACGACGGTGACGGTGGAGGGCAAGGAGAAGGACGTCTACCTCCTCACCGTCGACGGCCAGCAGGTCGAGGTCTACGACAACCGGTCCCGGATCGGCGGCACGTACGTCGACCCCAAGGACCCGACCGCCCCACCGGTGTTCGCAGTGCCGGGCGATGTCACCGCCGTGGAGCAGGTCGAGTTCCAGAAGTCCAACTACAGCACGGTGCTGGGCCTCAACGGGTTCTCCCGGGCCCTGACCAACACAGTGCTCATCACGATCCTCGTGGTCGGCGGGCAGGTGCTGACGAGCATCCTGGGCGGCTACGCGTTCTCCCGGCTGCGGTTCCGGGGCCGGGAGAAGCTCTTCCTCTTCTACCTCGGGTCGATCATGATCCCGTTCGTCGTCCTGCTCATCCCGCTCTACCGGCTGATGGTCGAGATCGGGTGGGTCAACGACCTGGTGTCCCTGGTGATCCCGTTCGTGTTCACGGCCTACGGCACGTTCCTGATGCGCCAGTTCTTCGTGACGATTCCCAAGGAGCTCGAGGAGGCGGCCATCCTCGACGGCGCATCTCGGTGGACCATCCTCTGGAAGGTCTTCGTGCCGCTGTCGATCCCGGCCATCGCCACACTGACGACGTTCTCGTTCCTCTACGCCTGGAACTCCTTCGTCTGGCCATTGATCGTCATCGACTCGGGCAACCAGGAGAACAGCGTCCTCGCGCTCACCCTGGCGACCCTCGGGGGCCGCGCGGCCGACAACCCGAACCTGGTGCTCGCCGGCGTCATGATTGCCATGATCCCGCCGGTCACCGTGTTCCTGCTGGCCCAGCGCTACTTCGTGGAGAACGTCGCCAGCAGCGGGATCAAGGGCTGAGCCACCGCGTCCGTGGAGCGATCGTCGATGCCGAGCACGCCGCGTGCGACCTCCCTGGCGCACCTGCGACGCGGGGGGACCAGCGTCGTGCTGCGCCTGGACCCGGACACTCTGCCGTGTGTCCTGCACTGGGGGGCGGACCTCGGGGACCTGCCGGAGGAGTCGGTGGCCGAGCTCCTGCTGGCCCTGGGCATGCCGTTCGTCGACAGCCCCATCTCGGCCCAGGAGGCGGTGGCCCTGCTGCCGCAGCACTCGTCGGGGTGGCTGGGCCACCCGGGGCTGCTCGGCAGCAGGGAGGGGCGAGCCTGGTCGGTCGCGTTCGACGCGGTGACACACGCTGTCGACGAGGCGGGTGAGCCGGCGTGGCCCGACGGGCCCGGCGGAGCGGTGCGCGTGCGCAGCGTGGGCTCGGACCCGCGCAGCGAGCTCGAGGTGACCGTCGAGCTGCAACTGCTCGACAGTGGCGTGGTCCGGCTGCGGGCGGGCGTGCGTCAACCTCGGCGCGCAGGTGTACGAGGTGCGCCACCTGGAGCCGGCGCTGCCGGTGCCCGCGGAGGCCGGCGAGCTGCTCGACATGACCGGCCGACACACCCACGAACGCACCCCGCAACGCCGACCGTTCGATATGGGCCAGTGGGTGCGCGAGGCCTGGGGAGGCCGACCCGGGCACGACTCGGCGACCGTGCTGTGCGCCGGCTCGCCGGGGTTCGGGTTCCGCAGCGGCCGGGTGTGGGGCGTCCACCTGGCCTACAGCGGCAACCAGGTGCTCGCCGCCGAGCACTCCCCGACCGGGTGGCGGCTGCTGCGCGGCGGCGAGCTGCTGCTGCCCGGCGAGGTGCGCCTGGAGCCGCGGTGAGGCGTACTCCTCGCCGTGGCTGTTCGGCTCGTGGGGGGAGGGGCTCGACGAGTTCTCAGGCCGGTTCCACCGCTTCGTGCGCGCCCGGCTCCAGCATCCGCACCGGCCGCGACCGGTCCTGCTCAACGTGTGGGAGGCCGTGTACTTCGACCACCGCCTCGACAAGCTGCTCGCGCTGGCCGAGCGGGCAGCGGCCCTCGGGATCGAGCGCTTCGTGCTCGACGACGGCTGGTTCCGGCACCGTCGCAACGATCGTGCCGGCTTGGGCGACTGGTACGTCGACGAGGACGTGTGGCCCGACGGGCTGCACCCGCTGGTCGACCGGGTGCACGCCCTGGGCATGGAGTTCGGCCTGTGGTTCGAGCCGGAGATGGTCAACCTCGACTCCGACCTGGCCCGCGCCCACCCGGAGTGGATCCTGCAGACCGAGCACGGTCCGGGGATCGCCTCCCGCCACCAGCACGTGCTGGACCTGGGCAACCCGGCGGCCTACGCCCACGTGCTCGACCGGATGTCGTGCGCTGGTGGCCGAGTACCGGATCGCCTACGTCAAGTGGGACCACAACCGGGCGCTGGTCGACGCCGGGCGCTCGCCGTCGGGCGCCCCGGGGGTGCGCTCCCAGACCGCGGCGGTCTACCGGCTGATGGGTGAGCTGAAGGCACGGCACCCCGGCCTGGAGATCGAGTCGTGCAGCGGCGGCGGGGGCCGGGCGGACCTGGGGATCCTGGAGCACGCCGACCGGGTCTGGGTCTCGGACTGCATCGACGCCCACGAGCGCCAGCGGATGGTCCGCTGGACCGGCCTGACGCTGCCGCCGCGAGCTGATGGGCACCCATGTGGGCTCCGGGGCCGATCACACGACGGGTCGCGTGCATGGGCTGGCGTTCCGCGCCGGGACGGCCCTGTGGGGTCATATGGGCGTGGAGTGGGACCTGACCACGGCCCCCGAGGCGGAGCTGGCGGAACTGGCCGAGTGGATCGCGTTCCACAAGTCCGTGCGGCCCCTGCTGCACTCGGGCACGGTCGTGCACGCCGACCTGGGCAACCCGGCGCTGCTGCTGGAGGGCGTGGTCGCCCAGGACGGCTCCGATGCGCTCTACCGGCTGGCCGCCCTGGACCACACCCTGACGTGGCCGCCGGGCCGGGTGCCCCTGCCCGGGCTGGACCCCGACCGGACCTACCACGTCACCGCCCAGGCGCCCGGTGACGGGCCCGTGCGGGCGGGCCGGGCGCGGCCCGCGTGGGCCGAGTCGGGGGTGAGGCTGACCGGTAGGGTCCTGGCCGAGGTGGGGATCCAGTCCCCGCTGCTCGACGTGGACCAGCTCGTGCTGCTCAGAGCAACGGAGGTGCTGCCCGGTGAGTGAGGACGGCCTGCGCCAGGCGCGGGAGAAGATGCGCTCAGCCGGGGTGGACCCGGCGGCCATCGAGGTGTTCACGCACTACTACCGGCTGCTGGAGACCGGGGCCACGGGGCTGATCCGGGAGGACAGCATCGAGCCCGCTGCTGGACCCGCCGGCACTGGCCGACGTGCAGGTCGACCCGGCAGCCGCGCGCGAGGCCCTCGGCGCGCACGGTGATGATCAAGCTCAACGGCGGGCTGGGCACGTCGATGGGGATGGACCGGGCGAAGTCGCTGCTGCCGGTGCGTGGGGGCCGGACCTTCCTCGACCTGATCGTCGAGCAGGTGCGGCACGCCCGCCAGGCGCACGGCGTGCGACTGCCCCTGATCCTGATGAACTCCTTCCGCACCCGCGCCGACAGCCTGGCTGCGCTGGCCGCGCACCCGGACATCGCCGTGGAGGGTCTGGCGCTGGACTTCCTGCAGAACCGGGAGCCCAAGCTGCTGGCCGATGCGCTGACCCCGGTCGCATGGCCGGCGGACCCGGACCTGGAGTGGTGCCCACCCGGCCATGGCGACCTGTACACCGCCCTGCTGTCCTCGGGCGTGCTGGTGGCGCTGCTGGAGCAGGGCTACCGCTACGCGAGCGTGTCGAATGTGGACAACCTCGGGGCCGCCCCCGATGCGACGCTGGCCGGGTGGTTCGCCGGGTCCGGCGCCCCGTACGCCGCCGAGCTGTGCCGGCGCACGCCGGCCGACCGCAAGGGCGGGCACCTGGCCCGGCGCCGGTCCGACGGCCGGCTGATCCTGCGCGACACCGCGCAGACGGCCGCCGAGGAGATGGACTTCTTCACCGACGAGCACCGGCACCCGTACTTCCACTGCAACAACCTGTGGTTCGACCTCCAGGTGCTGCACGCCACGCTCGTCGAGCGCGGTCCCGTGCTGGGGCTGCCGCTGATCCGCAACGCGAAGACGGTGGACCCGACCGACCCCGCCTCGCCGCAGGTGGTGCAGGTCGAGACGGCCATGGGCGCGGCCATCGAGGTATTCGAGGGGGCACGGGCCATCGTCGTGGACCGGGGCCGGTTCCTGCCGGTGAAGACCACGAACGACCTGCTGCTGTTGCGCTCCGACGCCTACGACCTGGCCGCCGACGGGGTGCTGCGTCCTGCGGTGCAGCCCGTGCCGCTGGTCGACCTCGACCCGCGGCACTACCGCACGGTGGGCGACTTCGACGCCCGGTTCCCGGCCGGGCCGCCCTCCCTGCGCGCGGCCACCAGCCTCACCGTGCGTGGGGACTGGACCTTCGGCGCCGGGGTGGTGGCCGTGGGCCGGGCCGAGCTGGCCGACGACGGCGCGCCGCGCACCGTGGCCGACGGGGCACGCCTGGGCACCGCACCCGAGGAGGACTGATGACCGCACCGCTGCTCGCCTGGTCCGACGCGCAGGGCGCGGTGCGTGCTCGCGCGCTGTTCCGCTCCGCGTTCGACGCCGAGGCCGACGGGGTGTGGGCCTCTCCTGGGCGGGTGAACCTGATCGGGGAGCACGTGGACTACAACGGCGGGCTGTGCCTGCCGATGGCCCTGCCGCACCGCACGTTCGCCGCGGTCCGCCGCCGCGACGACGACGTCGTGCGCCTGGTCTCGGCGCTGGAGCCGGGCGACGTGTGGACCGGGACGCTGGCCGGGATCGCCCCCGGGCTGGTCGGCTCCTGGGTCGGCTACGCCGGCGGCCCGGCGTGGTCCCTGGCCCAGGATGGGCACACCCTCGGCGGGTTCGACGCCGCGATCGACTCGTGCGTGCCGCTCGGGGCCGGGCTGTCGTCCTCGGCGGCCATCGAGTGCGCGGTCGCGCTGGCCCTCGACGAGCTGTTCGGCCTGGGCCTGGCCGCCGCCGGTGACGCCGGTCGGGTGCAGCTGGCCGCTGCCTGCGTGCGCGCCGAGAACGAGGTCGCCGGGGCGCCCACGGGCGGCATGGACCAGGCAGCCTCGCTGCGCGCCACTGCGGGGCATGCCCTGCTGCTCGACACCCTGGACAACAGCGTCGCGCAGGTGCCGTTCCACCTCGCGGAGGCCGGCCTGGAGCTGCTGGTCATCGACACCCGCGCCGAGCATGCGCTGGTCGACGGGCAGTACGCCGCCCGCCGGGCCGCCTGCCACGCGGCTGCGGCCCGCCTGGGCGTGGGCACCCTGCGCGAGGTCACCGACCTCGACGCCGCACTGGCCGCCCTGCCCGACCCGGTCGAGCAGAGGCGGGTGCGCCACGTGGTCACCGAGATCGCCCGCGTCGAGCAGTTCGTCGACCTGGTCCGTGCCGACCGGGTCCGTGAGGTCGGCCCGCTGATGGACGCCTCCCACGAGTCCCTGCGCGTCGACTACGAGGTCAGCTGCGCCGAGCTCGACGTCGCCGTCGGTGCTTCCCGCTCCGCGGGGGCGCTCGGGGCGCGGATGACCGGGGGCGGCTTCGGCGGATCGGCCATCGCCCTGATCGAGGCAGACGCCGCGGGCGACGTCGCCGACGCCGTCGCCCGGGCCTTCGGCGGCCGCGGCTGGCCCGTGCCGGGCTTCCTCCTGGCCGTGGCCGGGCCGGCTGGCGGGCGGGCGCAGTGATGCGTCGTCCAGGGGACCTCGGCCCCATGCTCCGCGTGCACCCGCTGAACTGACCCAGGAACAGGAGAACCGATGGACCCGAAGCACTTCTCGCTGTACGGCAACACCATCACGCCGGACCAGGACCGCAAGGCGCTGGCGTGGCAGCAGATGTTCATCGACAAGTTCCACTACGACCCGAACGAGCAGTACCAGCTCAGCGTGCACGACAACCCACAGCTCGGCGACGTCCTCGGGATCCGTGACCTGCGTCGCGACGCCGAGGGCGACCCCATCGACCGCGAGAGCGGCATCGTGATCTCGACCATCCGGATGGGCTACGGGCACTATCGGATCGCGATGGCCGGTGCCTCGGCTGCCCAGGCGATGGGCCGCACGCCGTACTGGCTGGACCTGCTTGCGATCCCCGGCATCACCCAGGACGCGATCAACTGGTGGAACACCAACTACAGCAAGTACTCGCGGGTGTCGCAGCGCAGCGGCCTGTTCGACAAGTACGTCTGGGAGTCGGTCACCTCCGGCGACAGGACGCTTCCGGGCCTGAACTGGCTGCTGAACAACCAGGCGATCGGGTGGCCGTGGCGGTTCCTCAAGGCGAACGCGCGCGACTACCGCAAGAGCGAGCTCTTCGCCAACCTGCACCACGCCCTGCCCCAGGACATGCCGATCCTCACGGCCCACATGTGGAACTGCATGGGGGCGGTCGCGGGGGGCATGACCAACGTCGTCGACATGATGTTCGACAACTGGCCGATGGCCTTCCAGCTCACCGAGGGTGCGACCCATGCCGTGCAGTCCCCGTCGGGCTACTACGGGTTCCGGATCATGAACCAGTTCGACGAGGATGACAGGATCCTCAAGCCCACACCCTCCGACGCGATCCACTATGTGGGTCATCACGTCGATCACGAGCTGGTCGAGAACGTCGAGGTCGACTGCGCGGCGCGGCTGGCCCGGATGCGCAATGGTGAGCCGCGTCGATTCATCCTCACGATGGGTGGTGCCGGTGCCCAGCGCGAGCTGTTCAAGGCGATCATCGACCACTGCCGCCCGATGATCGAGCGCGACGAGCTGACGCTGTTCGTCAACCTCGGTGACCACGCCGACAACTGGGAGTGGCTCAGGGCCGAGCTCGGCCCGGCGGCCGCTTCGGTGACGACCCACCGCACGTGGGACGACGCCAGGGGCTTCGCCGATGGGATCCGCGACGGCGAGGCCCACGGCCTGCACGTGTTCCTCTTCGACAACACGTTCCATGGGGTGTACGCGACCAACTACCTGATGCGCGTCAGCGACGTACTGATCACCAAGCCGTCCGAGCTGGCGTTCTACCCGATCCCGAAGATCTTCAACGCCCGCGTCGGCGCCCACGAGGCGTGGGGAGCGATCCGCAGCGCCGAGCTCGGCGACGGCACGATCGAGACCCGCAGCATCCCCCGGACACTGCAGGCGATCGACCTGATCACCGGCGAGGAGGACCTGCTCGAGATGTTCTGCGACTGCATCGTGAAGAACAAGCACATCGGGATCTATGACGGCGCCTACAAGTGCGTGGCGCTGGCGACCGGCACCACCTGGGAACGCAGGCTGGACGGCACCGTCGATCGCGGGTGAGCGCCGTTGGCGTGGGTCGGGGCCCTCGGCCTGCGAGGGCGAAGGGCCTCGACCGCGGACCGTTCGGCCTCAGGTGGTCGTGAGTGCCCGCATGGGCGTGACGTCCGGCGTGCGCAGGCGCACCGCCTCGGCGGCCCCGTCATCCGGTTCGAGCTCGGCGTCGCGCTCAGCCAGGGCGCGCTCGGTGTAGCTGTGCATCTCGGCGGCCACCGTCGCCTCATCCCAGCCGAGGGCCTCGCCGACGAGCGCGGCGATCTCGGGCAGGGCGGCCAGGCCGCGGTCGCGCATCTCGTAGTTCAGGCGTGTGCGGTGCAGCATCACGTCCTCGAGGTGCAGCACGCCCTCGTGGGTGGCGGCGTAGACGATCTCGGCGCGCAGGTAGGCCGGCGCGTGCTCGAGGGGCCGGGCCAGGTCCGGGCGCGCCGCGATGGCGTCCACCAGGTCGCCGAGCAGCGAGCCGTAGCGGTGCAGCAGGTGGTCGACCATCTGGCCGCTCCACCCGTACGTGCGCGCCACGACGGTGGCCCGCCGGCCGAGGGCCTCGAGGCCGACCGCACCCACGAGCGGGATCCGCTCGGTGATCGAGGGCAGCTCCGCGGCCCGGGGGCCGAGGGCGAAGTCGACCGCGTCGGTGGCCATCACCCGGTAGGTGGTGAGCTTGCCGCCCGCGATCACGGTCAGGCCCGGGACGGGTGAGGCGGTCGTGTGCTCCCGCGAGATCTTCGCCGAGGACGTGCCCGCCTTCGTGCCGGGCTGCAGGAGCGGGCGCAGGCCGGCCCACGTACCGATGATGTCCTCGCGGGTCAGCGGCCGGGCCAGGACGGTGTTGGCGTGCTCCAGCACGTAGTCGATGTCCGCCGAGGTCGCCACGGGGTGGTGCAGCTCCTGGGTCCACGGGGTGTCGGTGGTCCCGATCAGCCAGTACCGCGACCACGGGATGAGGAACAGCACAGACTTCTCTGTCTGCAGGATCAGGCCCACCTCGCCGCGGATCCGGTCGCGGGGCACCACGATGTGGATGCCCTTGGAGGCCAGCACCCGCAGGCCGCCGCGCTCGCCGGAGAGGGCCTCGGTCTCCTCGGTCCAGACCCCGGTCGAGTTGATCACCGCGCGGGCTTGGATCCGCAGCTCGCGGCCGGTCTCGAGGTCGAGGACGACGGCCCCGTCGACCGCGCCGCCGGCGTCCTTGGTGAGGTCCACCACCTGCGTCCGCGAGGCCGCGAGTGCCCCGTAGGCCGCGGCGGTGCGCACGAGGGTCAGCACCAGCCGCGCGTCGTCGACGGAGGCGTCCCAGTACTGCAGCGCGCCGACCGCGGCGTCGTGGCGCAGGTCGGGGAACTTGCGCAGCATGCCCTTGCGCGACAGGTGCCGGTGGAAGGGAAGTGCGCGCCGGCGCCGCGAGGCGGTGGCCAGGGTGTCGTAGAGGGCGACGCCGGCCCCGACGTAGGCACGCTCCCAGACCCGGTGCTCCAGCGGGTAGAGGAACGCCACGGGCTTGACCAGGTGCGGGGCCAGCTGGTTGATCAGCAGGTCGCGCTCGGTCAGGGCCTCGTGGACGAGGTGGAAGTCGAGCATCTGCAGGTAGCGCAGGCCGCCGTGCACGAGCTTGGAGGAGCGGCTCGAGGTCCCGCTGGACCAGTCCTGGGCCTCCACGATGCCGACCCGCAGGCCGCGGGTGGCCGCCTCCAGCGCCACACCCGCGCCGGTCACCCCACCCCCGATGACCAGGATGTCCAGCCCGTCGGAGTCGCTCATCTTCGCCAGCGCCTCGGTGCGCGAGGCGGGGGTCATGATCGAGGTCAGCATGCTCAGCTCCTGGAGTCGAGGGTGTGGGCGGCCCAGGACCACCGCATGGAGGCGACCAGCGGCGAATCCGGGCCGACCATCACCGGTGCGGTGTTGGGGCCGTCGGGCGCCCCGGACTGGGGCTCCACGCAGAACCCCTCCTCGCGCTCGTCGTAGACGACCGCGAACCCGGTGTCGGCGCTGATCTGCAGCGTGAGCGCCCCCGGCCAGGTGATCGTCACCGGCCAGTGGACGCCGGTGAAGCAGTCGTCCCAGGGGCCGGCGGGCACGGCCACCACCGCACCGCTGGGGATCCCGGCGGCGTCGCGCACGAGCATCCCGTCGGCCTGGAACCTCAGCTGGGCCAGGGCTGCGGAATCCACGGCCCGGCGGAACCAGGGATGCCAGCCGACGGTCGCCGGGAAGGCGGGCCCGGTCGCGTGCAGGGCGATGCGCTGCTCGAGGTGGTCACCGCCGAGGTGGAACTCCTGGTGGGCGTGGCCGGGGAAGGGCCACCGGTCGTCGAGGTCGCAGCGCAGGTGCAGGTGTGTCGCCGTGGCCTCGAGCACCCTCCAGGGCCGGTCCATCACCAGGCCGTGGCCGGCGTGCGGGTGGGTGCGGTCGGTGGGCAGCGCGTGGGTGACCCCGGCCACCGTCAACCGGCCGTCCCGGATCCGCCCGGCCCAGGGGACCATGGCGAACGAGCCGTGGTCGACCACCCCGGGCCCGACGCCGCCGACGATCTCCACGCCGTCGATCGCCAGCGACGTGATCCGGCCCCCGTGCACAGCGTCCACGACGAGCCGGGCCGCACCCGCCTCGAGGATGTGCGCGGGGTCCGGCATGCTGCCTCCTGTCCTCACGCCACCGTGGCCGAGGGCGTCGGTGCGTCTTCTTCCGAGCCTAGGACAGCTCCGTGGGCCATGCCGGCTCCGGGCCGGCTGCGGGGGCCCGCTCGAGGTGTCGCTGGAGGCCGTCGAGGATCAGGTCGAGGCCGAACGCGAAGTCGGCGTCCGCGTCGTACCCGCCCGCCGCGATGTAGTGGGTGATCACCTCGGTGAGGTGCGGGAACTGATCGGTGGGGACCTCGGAGCGCAGCTCCTGGGCCGTCTGCGCCGACCCCGGCTCGCCGCTGGAGAGGCTGGCCTGCTGGCGGGCGAATCCGTAGACGAAGCTGTCCAGCGCGGAGAAGGCATGCAGGGCCACGTCGACGCTGAACCCGGCGCGCCGCAGCGTCCCGATCACCCAGTCGAGGTAGCGCAGCCGCTCGGGCCCGCTGCTCGTGCGCGAGTCGATCAGCTGGCTGGCCCAGGGGTGCCGCGTGAACGCCTGCCGGGCCGACTGGGCCCGGCCTCGCATGGCGTCCGCCCAGTCGGCGTCCCCGCTGGGCAGCGCGATCTCGGCCACCACCAGGTCGACGATGCCGTTGAGCAGGTCGTCCTTGTTGTCCACGTGGTTGTAGAGCGACATCGCGTCGACGCCCAGGTGCCGGCCGAGCTCGCGCATGCTCAGCGCCTCGATTCCGCGGTCGTCGGCCAGGGCCAGGGCCTCGCGCAGGACCCGGTCCCGGGTGAGGGTCTGGCGTCTCGGTCGGTTCGCTGGCGGGCGCCTGCTCATCGGTGGTCGTCCCTTCTGGGTCCGGCACTGGGGTCTGGTCGTGGGGGTCTGGTCGTGGGGGTTGACAACTACGGTGTAGGTAATATGCTTACAGCGTAGGTAATGGTACGGGCACGAGGCCCCGCCGAGCAAGTGAGGACGCCGTGCCCGCCGAGTGAGGAGGCACCGATGAACACGTCCCGTCACACCCCAGCCCCGCACCGGGCCGGCGGCCTCGCAGCGCTCTACCTGGGTGCTGCCTTCCTGCTGGCGATGCCGTTCTTCCTGGTGGTGGTCGACTACCCCGGTGCCACCAGCGTGGCCGAGAAGGTCACGCTGCTCGCCGAGAACCACGCCAGCATGCACGTGATGTATCTGCTCACCTACGTGATCTTCGGCGTCGTCCTCGCGGTGCTCGCCCTCGCGCTGCACGAGCGGTTGAGCTCGGCGGCTCCAGCGCTGATGAAGGTGGCCACCGCCGTGGCCCTGATGTGGGCGACCGTGCTCGTCGCCAGCGGCATGGTCTTCAACGCCGGCATGGCTGCCGTGGTCGACGCCTATCCGGCGAGCCCGGAGCAGGCGCAGTCGATGTGGCAGGCGATCGAGCCGGTCGCCCAGGGCCTTGGCAGCGGCTCGGGCGGGGAGTTCCTCGGGGGCCTGTGGGTGCTGCTGGTCAGCATCGCCGCCCTGCGGGGCCGGTCGCTGCCGCGCTCGCTGGGCTGGTTCGGCGTGGCCGTGGGCAGCGCGGGCCTCGTGTCGATCATCCCGCCGCTGGGCGCCGCCGCCTACGCGTTCGGCCTGCTGATGATCGTGTGGTTCGCGTGGCTGGGCGTCGCGATGCTGCGCAGCCCGGGAGTGGGGACTGCGGAGCATTCCGCTCTCGCGTCGCAGCCCGGTGCCTCGCCGCAGCCCGTGGGCTCGACGCCGGGGATGTAGCCGGCGCGGGGCGTCAGCGCATCGCCCGGCGGTAGGCGCCCGGGGGCAGGCCGGCATCGTGCACGAAGCGCTCGTAGAACCGGCTCGTGGAGCCGAAGCCGGCCAGCAGGGCGACCTGCGTGGTGGTCGCGTCGGTGGAGATCAGCAGCCGCTGGGCCTCACCGACGCGGCACTGCGCGACGTACTCGCCGATCGTCACGCCCATCGCGCGGCGGAAGACCGCCGCGGCCGTGCTCGGGTGCAGGTGCACTGCGGCCGCCACGTCGGCCACCGCCAGCGGCTCGCGGAAGTGGGTGCAGATGTGGGCGGCCATCTCGGTGGCGGCGTCGTGGGCGCGGGCCGACGCGCTCGGGTTGCCCAGGGTGGCTGCCCGCAGCAGCCAGGCGTGGGCCTCGAGGCGCACGGCGTGGCTGAGTGCGGGGACCCCTCGCAGGTCCTGCTGCCAGGAGTCCATCGCGGCATCCAGCGCCGGTGGGGCGGGCAGCGTCGTGAGGTCGCCGCGCAGCAGGCCGCCGGTGAACGCCGCCGGCAGCGCCCAGGCGAGCACGTCGGCCAGGGGGACCGTCACCCACGCGACCGTGACCCCGTCGTCGTGGTCGGCCACGCGGTGGGGGAGTCCGGCCCAGAAGACCGCGCACGTGCCGTCGTCGAGCGCGTGGCGACCACCGGCGTGCTCGAGCACCGCCGACCCGCCGCGCGGGTGCACCAGCTCGACGTCGTCGTGCCGATGGGCGCGGGCCATCGCGGGCACCAGCGAGAGCCCGCAGGCCAGGCCGAAGACCTCGTGCAGGGTGCTCGGCGCACTCACGCGAGGATCCGGGAAAGATCGGCCTTCATGGCAGAAGTGTGCCGGATTCCTCACCCCTATCGTCGCCGACATGACCGACACGACGGCTGCCCCGGCTCCCGCGATGCTCGACCGGGGGCTGCTCACCGCCGAGCAGGTCGCCCAGTTCGACCGGGAGGGCTACCTGGTGCTCAAGGGGCGCATCGACCCCGACCTGCTGGCCCGGGCGCAGCGTGCCTCGCAGCTGTGGATGGCCGACGGGCTCGCCCATGGCCCGCAGCCGGGCAGCGACTGGCTCTTCGCCGAGCGCGCCCACGGCCAGGTGATGTGGCGCGTCGACTACCTGCACGCCAAGGGCCAGCCGGCCTCGCTGGAGCTGCTCGGCTCACGGGCGGTCCTCGGGATCGCCGAGAGCCTCGCCGGGCCGGACTTCGTGCCGACGTACGAGTCGATGGTGCTCAAGGCCGCCGGTGACGGGGCGCCGGTGCCGTGGCACCAGGACGCCGTGCACGCGCGCCGGCACCGGCTGTTCAACGTCGACGTGTACCTCGACGACTCGCGCAGCGGGGCCGGTGCGCTGCACGTGATCCCGGGTTCCCAGGGGGCGCGCACGGACGCCTGCGCCCTGGCCGAGACCCACGGGTGGGCGCTGCCCGGGGCGATCGAGGTGGAGCTCGAGGCCGGCGACGTCCTCGTCCACGACGACATGATCGTGCACGGCTCGCCCCCGGCCTCGGGCAACGCGTTGCGCCGCACGATCTACTTCGAGTTCCGCGCGGCGCAGTCGATCCTCGAGGACGGTCCGTGGACCCCCGAGTGGATGCACGCGCGCCTGCGCCTGATCCCCCTGGCGCTGGCCGAGCGGGCGCGCTGGGTGGGCCCCGAGGAGCAGTTCGCGTGGCACGTGAGCCCCGGCCTGCGCCCGGTCATCTCCGACGACGTCGAGGCCGAGCTGCGCGTGGTGCACACCGTGCACACGCCGGGGGAGTGGTGCAGCGCCGGCTGAGCAGGCCTCGAACGCGCGCTGTGCAGTCGATTCCGACCGTGCGAAGGTCGGAATCGACTGCACAGGCGTGCGGACCCGGTGGCAGGGGTCCGCGGGATGGCCGTGGGCGCGGTGACGAGCTGCGTGGCACCGGTAGCGTCCGGTCCATGACTGCCCTCAGGTTCTCCGGGCCCGTGCTGCCCGACGGCGAGGCGCGCGTGCTGTACGTCGTCGACGGCCGCGTGACCTACGAGAAGGTGCCCGGCGCCGAGACTGCCGCCGAGGGCTGGATCGTCCCGGGACTCGTCGACGCGCACTGCCACCTCGGCCTCGGGGAGCAGGGGGCGGTCACGGACGCCGAGGCAGAGGCCCAGGCGATCCTCGACCGCGACGCCGGCGCCCTGCTGATCCGGGACTGCGGCTCCCCGCTGGACACCGCGTGGATGCAGCAGCGCGAGGACCTGCCGCGGTTGATCCGGGCCGGCCGGCACATCGGGCGCACCGCGCGCTACCTGCGCAACTACGCCCACGAGGTGGAGCCGGGCGAGCTCGCGTCCACCGTGGCCCGCGAGGCCCAGCGCGGCGACGGCTGGGTGAAGCTCGTGGGGGACTGGATCTCCCGCGAGGAGGGTGACCTGGCCCCGTCGTTCCCGGCGCCAGCCTTCGCCGACGCGATCGCCGTGGCCCACGCGCACGGTGCGAAGGTCACCGCGCACTGCTTCGGCCACGACGTGCTGCCCGGTCTGATCGACGCCGGGATCGACTGCATCGAGCACGGGACCGGGCTGACCGAGGACCTGATCGCCGCCATGGTGGCCCGCGACGTGGCGCTGGTGCCGACCGTGATGCAGCTCGACAAGTTCCCCGGGTACGCCGAGGCCGGTCGCGAGAAGTTCCCCGCCTACTCGGCCACGATGACCGACCTGTACGCGCGGCGACGGGCCACGATCATGGCCGCCCACGACGCCGGCGTGGCCCTCTACGCGGGCACCGACGGCGGGGGAGTTGCCCGGCACGGCAACCTCGCCGGCGAGGTCATCGCCATGGCCGGGCTCGGCATGACCGCGCAGTACGCGCTGGGGGCGGCGTCCTGGCGGGCCCGCAGCTGGCTCGGCTGGAACGCGGGCCTCGACGAGGGCGACCCGGCCGACTTCGTCGTCTACGACGCCGATCCGCTGGCCGACCTGGGCGTGCTGCACCGGCCCGCCCGCGTGGTGCTGCGCGGGCGCGTGGTCGCCTGAGGGGCGGTCAGCTCTTCCGCGCGATCCGGTAGTGCAGGATCAGGAACGGGAAGCCGAAGACCCAGAACGCGTGCTCGGCCCGCAGCGCCCCCTCCTGGACGAAGACGTCGAGCTGCTCCTCGAAGCCGGGCACGGCCAGGGCCGTGAGCTCGTCAGCCGCGGTGTCGACATAGGTCAGGTAGTGCCCGGCCTGGCCGTCGTGGACCCGGCTGGTCAGCCTCAGGCCGCCGTCAGGTCGGGCCCGTGGCAGCAGGGTGGCGGTGAAGCTGCCCTCCGGCACGGGGAACCCGACGCTCACGTAGCCGCGACCCTCGTGGCTGTACGTGGTGTAGATGCCGGTCATGATCGGCTCGTCGTCGTCGGCGAACGACCGGATCCAGCCGCGCACCGACACCGTGGCGTCGACCCCCGAGATCGTGTCGATGCGGCTGCGGATCCCACGCTGCGCCTCCCGCTGGTTCATCGGGAGGCTGGCCTGGCCCAGCGGCCGTGCGACGAGGGTGCGGTAGAGCAGGTAGCCGGGCCGCACCCACAGCCGCCACTGCGGGACGATGTCGAGGGCGAAGCGCGTCGTGTGCTCGTAGAACTCCCGGACGAGCGGGTCGACCTGGTCGGGGTCGAGCTCGGGGCCGGCCAACGAGTCCAGCGAGGCCACGATCCCGGCGTCCGGGGCGTCGGCGGTGTACTGCGCCCCGAGCTCCTCGGCGAGCTCGCGGACGTAGCCGGTGCCCACGTACTTCGACCGCGCCGGCATCGGGACGACGAAGGGCAGGTCGGCCGCCGTCACCCGCTCGGCGACCAGGCTCACCTGGGCGTCGCGGAAGACCAGGGCCGACAGGCTCCGGTAGACAAGCACCGTGCTGCTGGCGACCACCGGCGCCGCTGCGCGGGGCAGTGCGTGGCCGACGGCGAGGCCCACCAGCGGGCCCATCACCACCTTCTGCGGGCGCAGCCCCATCGCGCCGGCCGTGGCGCCGGTGGCCGTGCCGACCGCGCGTGGACCAGCCCCCGTCGCGGTACCCACCGCCCAGCCGACGGGCGCCGCCAGCGCGGCGCTCACCGCGATGCGCTGCCACAGCGCCGGGATCTCGCCGTCCCTCTGGCGGGCGCGGGCCACCGCCTCCGATGCCCCCAGGCTCAGGGCGCCGGCCAGAGCCCCGAGCGCGGCCGAGCGAGGCCCGCGGTGCGCCGCCCATGAGGCCCCCGCGAGCCCACCGATGGAGGCGGCGAGGGCGAGGGAGGAGCGCGTGGCCATGGGCGATCGTAACGGTCAGGTGCTCTCGCGGGCCGGGCCTCTCACGCCGCGAACCGTGCGCCTCGCGGGCGCGAGAGGATGAGCCCCATGACCGCAACCGTGCAGGCCCGGGGGGTAGCCGCGGGGCATGGCGACCGGGAGCTGTTCTCCGGCCTCGACCTGGTCGTGGCACCGGGCGACGTGATCGGCCTGGTCGGCCCGAACGGGGCCGGCAAGACGACGCTGCTGCGGATCCTCGCCGGCGAGCGCGCACCGGATGCCGGGTCGGTGAGCCTCTCGCCGGCGTCGGCGCACATCGGCTACCTCACCCAGGAGCCCGAGCACCTGGCTGGCGAGTCCGTGCGCGAGCACCTCGCCCGCCGCACCGGCGTGCACCGGGCCCAGGTCGAGTTCGACGGGGCGGCCGCGGCGCTGGCGTCCGGCGACGCCGGCGCTGCCGCCCGCTACTCCGCGGCGCTGGAGGCCTGGCTGGCCCTCGGTGCCGCCGACGTCGACGAGCGGCTCGACGCGGTGCTCGCGGGGGTCGGCCTGGACCTGGACCCCGACCTGGCCATGACCGGTCTCTCCGGCGGTCAGGCGGCGCGGGTGGGGCTGGCTGCCCTGCTGCTCTCGCGTTTCGACGTCTACCTGCTCGACGAGCCGACGAACAACCTCGACAGCCTCGGACTGGACCTCCTCGAGCAGTTCGTGGGCGGGCTGGCAGCCCCTGTCGTGGTGGTCAGCCACGACCGCGAGTTCCTCGCCCGGACGGTCACGACCGTGGTCGAGATCGACCGCAGCCTCCAGCGGGTCACCACGTACGGCGGTGGCTACGAGGCCTACCTCGACGAGCGCTCCGTGGCCCGGCGCCGGGCCCGGGCGGACTTCGAGCGCTACGCCGGCCGGCGTGCCGAGCTGGAGGCGCGCGTGCGCCGGCAGCGGGCGTGGATGCAGAAGGGGGTCGCCAACGCACGGCGCAAGGCCACGGACAACGACAAGTTCATCCCGAACCGGCGGGCCGAGGCCACGGAGAACCAGGCGGCCAAGGCCCGCCAGGCCGAGCGGCTCATCGAGCGCCTCGATGTGGTCGAGGAGCCGCGCAAGGAGTGGCGGCTGGAGTTCTCCATCGCCACCGCAGCGCGCTCCGGGGAGGTCGTGGCGACCGCGCGCGCGACGCGCGTACGGCGGGGCGCCTTCGTCCTGGGTCCGGTGGACCTGCAGCTCGACCTGCGCGATCGCGTCGCGGTCACCGGGCCCAACGGCGCCGGCAAGACCACGCTGCTGGCCCTGCTGCTGGGCAGGCTCGCCCCGGACGCCGGGGTGGTCAGCCTCGGCCCGGGCGTGGTCGTCGGGGAGGTCGACCAGGCCCGCGCGCTGTTCGAGGGCGACCAGCCGCTGGTCGACGCGTTCTCCCGCGAGGTGCCCGACTGGCCCACGGCCGAGGTCCGCACCCTGCTGGCGAAGTTCGGCCTGGGCCGCCACCAGTCGCTGCGCGCGTCGGACTCACTGTCCCCGGGGGAGCGCACGAGGGCCGCCCTGGCGCTGCTGCAGGCACGCGGCGTGAACCTGCTCGTGCTCGACGAGCCCACGAACCACCTCGACCTGCCGGCCATCGAGCAGCTCGAGGAGGCGTTGGATTCCTTCGACGGGACCGTGCTGCTGGTCACGCACGACCGGCGCATGCTCGACACCGTCCGGCTCACGCGCCGCTGGCACGTCGAGGACGGCCAGGTCACCGAGATCGACCCGGGCTGAGCCCACCGCCGGGGTGGGTGCCAGCGCATGCAGGTCGATCCTCATCGCCCTCCTTCGTCGTCGGGAGGGTGGGGGGCAGGCGATGCGTGGACGAGGTCACCTCTGTCACCTCGGGTCGCCTTGCCGGTCGAGATCGAGGGCCTGTCCGACATCGGGGCGACCCGGGCTCCTACGATCGGCAGCCTGCGCTGATCCCGGGAGGCTCGATGACCATCAAGAAGCCGCTCAAGGGCAAGGTCGCTCTGGTGATGGGGGTGGCCAGCGAGGAGTCGATCGCGTGGGCCATCGCCAAGGAGCTGACCCACCAGGGTGCGCGGGTGATCCTCGGCTACCAGTTCCGGTTCCACAGCCGGATCCGGCAGCTGGCCCCGACGCTGCCGCACCTGATCTCCTACCAGCGCTGCGACATGCTCGACGAGGCCGAGGTGAAGGCCTTCTTCGCCGGCATCCACGTGCCGATCGACGTCGTCGTGCACGCCATCGCGTTCGCCCCCGCGCGGTCCTTCGAGCATCGGGTGGTGCAGACCCGCGGCGAGGACTTCACGACCGCCATGCTCACCAGCGCCCACTCGCTGGCGACGCTCATGAACGCCGCGCGCAAGCACATGCCCCACGGTGGCTCGGTCATCGCGCTGAGCTACCTGGGTGGGGCGCGGGTCGCCGCCAACTACAAGGTGATGGGCGTGGCCAAGGCGGCGCTCGAGGCGTACGTGCGCGAGCTGGCCGTCGACCTCGGGCCGAGTGGGATCCGCGTGAACGCGATCTCGGCCGGGCCGATCCGCACCCTGGCCGCGTCCGGGATCCCGGACATGGAGCGGCTGCTGGACTACAACCGCGCGGTCTCGCCGATGCGGCAGAACGTGACCCAGGAGGACGTCGGGCACCTCGCGGCGTTCCTGGCATCGGACGGCGCCCGGATGATCACCGGCCAGACGATCTACGTCGACGGCGGGTACTCGATCATCGGGGTCCCGGACACCGCGGCGCTCGCGGACCCCCGCGCCCGACACTGAGTCGGCCGCGGGCGGCGGTTCGTCCCAGCCGGGCCCGGCCCTCACCCCCGACGAGGGGGAGGTCCGGGTTGGGTGGCAGCGTGGCCTTGATGCACCCGGCGCGCGGCCCGGCCGAGGCCGCCCCCAGACCCTCGGCCCAGTCCGCGAGGTCGAAATCCTCTCGATCAGGCGGTTGTCCTCGGCGAAGGACTGGAAGTAGGTCGCCAGGAGCGTGTGGGGCGGGTAGTCCGGCCAGTCCGCGGGCATCGGGTACGAGGGGTACTGGGTCAGCGGCCGCGAGCTGTTCAGGTGCAGGCCGTGCGATACGCGGCCACGGACCCGTTGTCGTTGTCGATGCGCCACAGCCCCCCGACCATGGACCCCTTCTCGAACCAGTCGAACGCGACGCCGCGCTCGGCCAAGGCCCTGCCCGCGGCCAGGCCCGCGGCGCCGGCACCGATCACGCACACCTCGGCGTGGAACGCCCCGCCCGCCGGATCGACCGCGGCCGTGTCCTGCACTGTCACTGCCCGACCCTTGTCACCCCTGCTCCACTGCCCTGCCGCGGTCCTCGCGAAGAGCACATACCCTGCCACGGCTGGTGACCCAGGGCGTCGTTCTCAGCCGTCGGCTCGCGCCTGCTCCCGCTCGGACCGTGCTGCCAGCCACGTGAGCACGCGTGCGCGCATGGTGCTCCGGATCTCCAGGGGCACGTCGGGGATCTCCTCGAGGAGGAAGGCCGCGTCGTCGGCGAGGAGCGTGGGCTCCAGGTCGAGGGCGTCGTCGAGCGCCTCCTGGGCCCGGTCGTCGCCACCGAGCCCGGCGAAGGCCAGGAACCGGACGAGCGGGCCCCAGACGTCCTCGGGGTGGGTGAGCAGGCTGGCCTCGGCGAGCATCCCGCTGGGATCGTCGTGCATCAAGCGGTCGAGCGCCAGGTACACGTGCTGGTACCCCGGGTGGTAGGGGTTGAGCCGGTTGGACTCGCGGATGAAGCCCAGGCCCCGATCCCACTCCCCGCTGAGCGCCAGCAGGAGGCCCGAGGCGTAGAGGATCGAGGGATGCGCCGGGCTGAGCTCGATCGCCCGGAGCGCGTCGGCCCGACACTGGTCCAGGTGCCCCCGCGCGTAGGCCACCCCCGCCAGCGCGGTCCATGCCTGGGCATGACCGGGTCGCAGGCTCAGGGCCGTGCGCGCCCTGCGTTGAGCATCGGTGAGGGTTGCCTCGCGGTCCGGCGTCCAGCGCATGATCGCCAGCACGTACTCCATCGAGGCGAGCATCGACAGCAGCTCGACGTCACGCGGGTCGAGCTCCACGGCCGCGCGCAGGGCGGTGACCGCGGCATCGGTGCTGTGCCTCGTGCCGCTGTCCAGGTAGCGGTAGTAGCACAGCGTCGCCTCGTGTGATGCGGGCAGGCGGTTCGCTGCGCCGCGTGCGGTGGTGTCGCGCAGGACCACCCCGCGGAAGTCGCCGACGGTGGCGGCGATCCGGCGGACCAGGTCGTCCTCGTCGTGGAAGCCGGTGAGCGTCGTGCGCTCCTGATCGCTGACGTCGGACCAGAGCACCTCGCCGGTCTGGCCATCGGTCACCCGGATCATCACGCGCACCGTGGTGGCCGTGGTGCGCACGGCTCCGCTGAGCACGTACTGGGCGTCGAGGGCGCGGGCCGCGGCCCGCGCGTCCGGCAGGGCCCCCAGGCCATGCTCGCTGACGGCAGGCCCGATCACCCGCAGGCCGGGGAAGGTGCTCAACGCGTTGACCAGCGACTCGGTGAGGGCCAGCGCCATCGGCTCGCGGTGACCGTCGGCGGGCAGGTCGGCGAACTGCACGATCACGAGTCCCGGATCGAGCGCGATGGTCGGCACGGGAGTCGGCTGCCTGTGCGTGAACGTGGGCACGTAGCTGCCCTTGGGGAGGCTGATGCCCAGGGACTCGCCGGCCCCGGACCCGGCGTAGTAGCGCTCCATCGCCGCGCGCAGCCGATTGGCCTGCACCCGGGCGGCGGCGTCGGTGACCGAGTCGAAGTCACGGGTGCGCCCCAGGGCGTAGCGGGCGACAGTGCGCTCCTTGAGTCGGTGGCCGCGGCCGGCCAGCGTCTCGGTCACCACGTAGGCGAGGAAGTCCCGCGAGCGGGGGGCGCTTCGCAGCTCCTCGCTGTCGAGCATCCGCCGCAGCGCCGCGACCACTGCCACAGGATCGGGTGCCCCGGGGGCATCGCTGCGCGAGCCGGTCCAGGCGTCGGCGGCGCTCGATGAAGCGGACCCCTCCATGCCGGCGATGATCGTCTCCTGCCACCGGAAAGGCAAACCCGCCTCGCACGTCAGGCCCGCTCACCGTCGCCACGTACCCCAAGGCCCGGGGTCCGAGGCCCCCTGCTGCGGGCCGATCGGCGGACGCGGGCGCTACAGGGTCTGCAGGCCGGTGCTCGTGACCGCGGTCCGGCGCTCGCGGCGCACGAGGATGACCGCGGCGATCACGGCGGCGGCGAAGACCAGGACCTGGATGCCGAGGTTCGCGACGGCGATGGTGCCCGAGGGAGGCGGCAGGAACACCGACATGTCCCACAGGCCGTGGGCGATCATGCCCACCACGAGCAGCCCGCGCACCCGGCGGAACAGGTAGAGCACGACACCAGCCGCGGAGGCCTGGACGCACTGGAACAGCACACCGCCCACCGGGGATCCGACGACCAGGTTGGTCAGGTGGAAGAACCCGAACCACACCGACGAGATCAGCATCACCCACGCCTCGGGGCGCAGGCCGGTGCGCAGGCTGCGCAGGATGATGCCGCGGAACAGGGTCTCCTCGGTGAAGCCGACGAGGACACCGGCGGCGACGATGGCCATGAGCAGGTCAGCCGGCGTGTTCGCCCAGTCGGCGATGGCGACGTGCACCACGATCCCGACGACGAAGATCGCCATCGGGACCCACAGGAAGCGGTACATCGGAAGCCGCGCCGGATCCCGGAACACCCAGTCCCACCGCGCCCACAGCACGAAGGCGATGAGCACCAGGGCGCCGCCGATCAGCGGGATCACCGCGGTCCGCCACGCGTTGGAGCCGCTGGCGAACCACTGGTCGTAGTCGATGCCCGCGCTGTACGCCAGGCCGATGAAGACCACCACGTAGGCAACGAACACCCCGATCGCGACGGGCACGGACGGGGCGATTCGCCAGGTCGGCGAGGAGGTGGGGGCGGTTGGGTCCGCGGCGCTGGTGCTCACAAGGGTCTCCGATCCAGAGGTCTGACGCAGACGCGCGAATGCTCCGCCGAGGCTAGCCGCACCACGTGGAGGCCGCTGACGAATCGGGCCCTGTAACGGTTACCCCTGGGCCGGGCCGGCGGGCCGCGCGGACGCAGTCGAGTGCCGCGGCGCGGCGATGCCCACGGCATCCACGTGGGTCTACGCTCGAGCGGTCGAGTCGGATCGGGGTGTTCGAGGGCCATGCAGAGCGCAGCGTCGGGAGTTCCCGTGCATCGGCTCGACACCCTGCCGGAGCGCTTGAGCCGCTATCCGACCCCCGTGGGTGGGTTGGCACTGGGCATCGCAAGCCTCGGCCTGGCGTGGGAGCGGATGCTTCCCGAGACGCAGATCGCCGAGGTGGCGGCAGCAGCGGCTGCGCTCCTCCTGGCGCTCATGACCCTGCGGTTCGTCCTGCACCCCGACACGCTGGCCCGGGACCTGGCCAACCCGGTGGTCGGTGGGGTTGTCCCCACGTACGCCATGGGCTGGATGCTCGTGTCGATCTCGATCCATCAGGTCAGCGATGTGCTGGGCACCGCGGTCTGGTTGGGCGCCCTCGCACTGCATGTGGGGTTCCTGGTCACCTGGGCCCGTCACCAGGCGCGGTCCTTCCACCTGTCGCGGATGGTGCCGAGTTGGTTCGTGCCCCCGGTGGGGATCATCGTCGCGGCCGTGAGCTACCGCGGCCCGCAGAGCGGGGTGCTGCACGGGCTGGCCCTGGTGGCGCTGTACTTCGGGATGCTCAGCTATGCGGTGATGCTGCCGATCATGTTCTACCGGTTCATCTTCCACGAGAACATCCCGGTCGCGGCGATGCCGACCCTCGGGATCCTCGCAGCACCGGCCAGCCTCTGCCTGGTGGGGTACCTGACGCTGATCGAGGCTCCCGAGCCGCTTCCCGTGATCCTGCTGGAGGGGATCGCGGTGCTGATGACAGCGATCGTGTACGTGGCCTTCGCGCGCTTGCTGGTGCTGCCGTTCACACCCGCGTTCGCCGCGTACACCTTCCCCATGGCGATCGGGGCGACCGCGCAGTTCGAGGTGTCCGGGCAGCTGGCGCAGTGGCAGGTCAGCACCGAGCTCATCGCTCAGGTGCACACGCTGGCCGTGGTCGAGCTGTGGGTGGCCACCGCGGTGATCGGCTACGTGTGCCTGCGGTTCGTCCAGTACGCCTGGGTGCACTGGTCCCAGGCCCATGGCGTGGCGTCCGACGACTGCTGAGGCCGGGGATGGCCGTGGTGGTGATCGTCGGAGGCCGCGACATCCTGTCCGCGCGATCGGCCCGCGGGGCCCTCACGCAGGGCTGTGCCGCCCACGTGCGCACGCCTGACCTCGGAGGTTGCGATCGGCCTCGGGTCAGGCGCCGAAGAGACGCGAGAGGAATCCCCTGTTGGCGGCTGCCTTCTCGGCCGCAGTGCAGGTGCAGCGCTGGTCCTTGGGCACGCCGCGCATGACCTGCTGCTTGTGCTGGCCGCAGCCCGCCCAGGTGCGCTTCTTGCAGGCCCGGCAGGTCGTCTGATGGCACATCGTCGTCGTTCCCATCGCTTCAGGATGCTCGGTCGAGACCGAACTATACCCCTAGGGGTATGTGCGTCCAAGGTCGGTGGAGGGCGGGGCGCCAGGGCTGCGCACCGATCCGTGGGTCAGCTGTGGCCCTTGCGGATCATCTTGACCATGCGGATGTTGATGGCAGCGAACCGCCAGGCCTGGATCGCCAGGTTGGTCCGGTTCCGCACCGTCTTCTCGGTGGGCAGCGGGGCTTGGGCGATGCTGGTCTCTGCGGTGTCCATGGGGTGTCCTTCGCGGTTGTCAGGGCGCCTGGGGCGAGGTCACTCGGGGATCAGGAACCAGCCGGGCCTGGCCTTGGCCTTGTAGAGGAACATGAAGTGCAGCGCGGTCTTGATCCAGTGCGCGCCCAGCCCGATCTCGCCGTAGGTGTCCTTGGGGCTGCGACCGATCCCCGGGTACTTCTGGTAGTCGGGCACGATCGGGTACATGGTCATGGCGGCGGCGGTCCCCTTGCGGAGCCCAGCCCCGGCAGAGGCGATGCATGCCGCACCCATCCGGGCCATGGAGGCCGTGTGCCGGGGGGTCGTGGAGCCGCTTGCGATCATCTCGACGATGTTCTCCGCCACGACCTTGCCCATCACGCCCGACGGCATCCCGGTGCGCGGAGGTGAGGGCGCAATGAGGGTGCCGTTGGCGCTGGTGCGCGGCCTGGAGATCTGGTGCGGCGGGGCGAAGGCGATGCCGACGGCGAAGACGTTGGCGTACGACGGGGTCTGGTAGGTCCGCGGCCAGTCCTCGGCGCGCCAGTCCTCGAAGGGCTTGGCGGTGTAGTCCGCGTCGACCTTCATGAGCCCGCTCGGGGCGAACAGGCTCGCGGTGATGTCCTCGCCCTGGGCGTCGAAGGCCTTCAGGTCCGCCCCGCGGAAGGGGGGGAGCAGCATGGCGAAGTCGAAGTCCAGCGTGTGCTTGCTGCCGTCGAGCTGCTCGTAGGAGATGACGCCTGGCTCGACCTTCTCGACGTGGGCGCCGAGGATCGCGCGCATCCCGCGCTCGCGGAACAGCGACTCGGTCCAGGTCTTGCTCGTGGTCTGGAACCCCTTCTGGGTGAAGACCATGCCCCCGACGCCGAAGTCGCCGAGCTCGTACTCGTTCGTCAGGTAGATCAGGTCGGCCATGTCGCGGACGCCAGCCTGGCGCAGCTCGTGCTCCACGTTGAACGCGTACTCGAAGGCCGCACCCTCGCACGTGCAGGTCCCGTGCCCGGTGCCCACGACGATCGTCTGCCGGGTCCCGGCGCGCATCTTCTCGATGGCGTGGGCGAGTCGGTCGGCTGCCTCGATCGCGTGGCCCGCTGTGCACACAGACAGGCTGTTGCCGTCGGGGCCGAGCCCTGGCGTGGCGGCGAAGTTCAGCTTGGGTCCCGTGGCGTTGACCAGGTAGTCGTACTCCAGCGTCGCGGTCTGGCCCGCGCGTGCCGGATCGGTGTAGGTGATGTCCACGAAGGGCTTGGGATGCTCCGCGTCGCCCTCGGGATGCAGGGCCACGCCCAGGGCCTGGTGGAACTCGATCCCTTTGCGCTGGTAGATCGGCGCCAGCGGGAAGGTGACCTGTTCCGCGGTCATCCTGCCCACGCCGACCCAGATGTTCGACGGGATCCAGTTCCACTTCGCATTGGGGGCGACGACCACCACGTCGTGCTCCTTGGCCAGCTTCCGACGCAGGTGCAGGGCGGCGGTGTGGCCGGAGATCCCGGCCCCGAGGATGACGACGCGTGCCATGGGGACTCCTTCGTGGGCTCTGTCCTCGAGCCTAGTCCGGTACCCCCGGGGGTTTCCCGTCAGGGGGCCATATACCCCCGGGGGTATACTGCTCCTGTCTCCATGATCTGCACCCGAGGAGCCCTCCATGACCACCGACGACGCACGGGTCCAGACTGACCACGCTGCCCGCGGGGCGTTCGACCTGAGGTCCTTCGCGCCCAGCTGGGGAGCGTCGGTGATGGGGACCTCCGCACTCGCCGTCGCCCTGCTCGCCGTCGGCGAGGGCACGTCGTTGGCGTCCGCGACCCAGGTGGCGGCACGCGCGATGCTGGTGATCGCGCTGATCATGGGGGTGCTGGTCCTGGGGGTGACGGCGGCCCGTTGGGCGAGGTTCCGGACCGAGGCGAGGGCGGACCTGCGCCACCCCGTCAGGGGCGGGATGACTGCGACGGCTGCGGGCGCGCTGCTCACCCTGGCGGTGGCCGTCGGGAGGGTGGGCCCGGGCTTGCTCCCGGAGTCGATCATCCTGCCCGCCGTCACGGTGCTCGCCGGGACGGGCGCACTGCTCGCCCTGGTGATCGGGTGGGAGTTCCTCGCCGAGATGTTCACCTCCCAGGACGCGGCGCTGGTGCAGATGTCCGGGGCCTGGTTCGTCCCGCCCGTGGTCACGATCATCGTCCCGCTGGCGCTGCTGCCGATCATCGCCGCGCACCCCGGTGCAGCCGCCGACCTGGTGGCGGTGGCGTGGGCCTTCCTCGGGATGGGGGCGGTTCTCTACCTGGTGGTGACGGCCACCCTGTTCATGCGCAGCATCAGCCACCCCCTGCCCCCCGCCGGGCTGGCCCCGACCCTGTTCATCGGCATGGGCCCGGCGGGCCTGCTGGGCCTCGACCTGGTCCGACTGTCCCAGGTGTCGGTGAATGCCGGCATCGCCGATCCGAGCCTGGTGAGCAGCATGCTGCCGGCGGCCACGATGATGTGGGGGTTCGGCCTGTGGTGGATGGTCGCTGCCCTCGTGGTCCTGCGCCGCGGTTACGCCCGCCTTCCGTTCTCACTGTCGTGGTGGGGCTTCACGTTCCCGCTGGCGGCCTGGACGATCGCGACCATCGTGCTCGGCAACGCCTGGGGGTCGGGTCTCGTGACGGCACTGGGAGTGGCGGCCACCGTCGCACTTCTGGGGCTCTGGGGCTACGTCGCGACCCGTACCGTGCTCGGCATCCGATCAGGCTCGATCTGGGCCCACTGACGGCTGGCCCGCTGCCTGCATCGTGCCGATCAGATGAAGAACCGGCCGTTGGACTCGTTGGCCTCGCCGAGGTACATGGCCACGCCGCCGAACTCGACGCCGTCGATGAGCTCGTCCTCGTGCAGGCCGAGCAGGTCCATCGTCATGGTGCATGCGACCAACCGGACGCCGGCGGCCTGAGCGGAGGCGATCAGCTCGGGCAGGCTGGGGACCTTGTTGTCCTTCATGATCTTCTTGATCATGGCCGTGCCGCCGCCGAGCATGTGCATCTGGGACAGCTTCATCTCGTCCGGGTCCTGCCGGCATCATCCTGGCGAAGGCCTTGTCCATCAGGGACTTGTCGACGTCGGGGGCGTCCGGTCGGCGCAGCGCGTTCAGGCCCCAGAACGTGAAGAACATCGAGACCTCGTCGCCCATCGCCACCGCGCCGTTGGCGATGATGAACGCCGCCAGGACCTTGTCGAAGTCCCCGGAGAACACGACGAACGACTTCTTGTCCTTGAGCCGGGCGGCGACCGGGTTCATGGTCGCCCGCCCGCACCGACCGCCACCCCGCCCTTGCGGATGCGTGCCACGATCCCCGGACCCTCGGGCTTGATGTCGAGGACCTCGTGGCCGTTCTTGGCCGCCCAGGCGGGGGCATCGAGTCGGAAGCCGATGTCGGAGACGTGGGCCACGACCTCGTCGCCGGGGTTGAGCTCGCCCATCTTCTTCTGCAGGGCCATGATCGGCCCCGGGCAGGCCAGGCCGGTGCAGTCCAGGTCGACCTCGACGCCAGTTCCGCCAGCGGCGGCTGCCGGCAGCACACCGCCGGCGCGCAGCGACTCCTCCTCGGCGTAGGACGTGACCGGGACCAGTGGGTCCGGGACGTCCTCGGGGGCCACGGTGTGCCATGCGCGGAAGGTCTGGATGCCGCCCACCAGCATCGCGACGTCGGTGAAGCCGCGCTGGACGAGGATCCGGTAGGCCAGGAAGCTGCGGAACCCGACCGCGCAGTACAGCCGGATCGGGGTCTCGCGGTCCCAGTCGGCCTGGGCCACGCGCAGGGTGTTCAGCGGCACGTTCTCGGCCCCCGGCACGTGCCAGATGTCGAACTCGCTGGGCCCGCGCACGTCGATGATCCGCGCGCCCTGGCAGTTCTCCGGGTAGTCGGTGGAGTACCAGGGGACCAGGTCGCCGCGCAGGATGTTTGAGGCGACGAAGCCGATCATGTTGACCGGGTCCTTGGCCGACCCGAACGGCGGCGCGTAGGCCAGCTCCAGCTTCTCGAGGTCGTACACGGTGGCGCCCAGCGCGGATGGCCGTGGCGAACACGTCGAGGCGCTTGTCCACGCCGTCGAAGCCGGTGATCTGGGCGCCCAGGATCCGGCCGTCGTCGGGGGAGAACAGGCACTTGATGTCCATCTGCGCGGTGCCCGGGTAGTAGCCGGCGTGCCCGGAGGGGTGGGCATGGGCCCGCAGGAAGGGGATCCCGGCCGCCTTGAGCTGCTTCTCGGTCGCGCCCGTCCCGCCGGCGACCATGTCGAACACCTTGACGATCGAGGTGCCCTGGGTGGACTCGTACTCGGTGTCCCGGCCGCAGATGCTCTCCGCGGCGACCCGGGCCTGCCGGTTCGCCGGACCGGCCAACGGGATGATCCACGAGCCGGGCAGGACGGTGTGCTCGACCTCGACGGCGTCACCGGCCGCCCAGATGTTCGGGTGCGAGGTCCGCATGTGGCGGTCGACCTTGATCCCGCCCCGTGGTCCGAGCTCGATGCCGGCATCGACCGCCAGCTGCGTGTTAGGCCGGACACCCGCGGACATGATCACCAGGGACGTCTTGAGGAACCGGCCACTGGTCAGCTCGACGGTGAGCAGCCCGGACTTGTCGGTCGTGAACGCAGCGGCCGCGGTGCTCAGGTGCAGGGCGATCCCATGGGCCCGCAGGTAGTTCTCCATGGGAGTGGAGAGCTCCTTGTCCAGCGGCGGCATGATCTGGTCGGCCATCTCCACGATCTCGACGGCCAGGCCGCGCTCGTGCAGGTTCTCGGCCATCTCCAGGCCGATGTAGCCGGCGCCGATGACGACCACGTGCTTGAGGCTGTCGGGGCTCGAGGCGATCGCGTCGACCTTGGCCTTGATGCTCGTCCATGTCCTCGATGTTGCGCAGGACATGGACGTCCGGGTGGTCCAGGCCGGGCAGCGGCGGGCGGAAGCGGTGAGGACCCGGGGCACAGCGCGAGCTTGTCCCATGTCTCGGTGTACTCGTCGCCGGTGATCAGGTCGCGCGCGGTGACCGTGCGGGCGACCGGGTCGATCGCAGTGACCTCGGTGGTGACCCGCACGTCGATGTCGAGGGTCTCGCGCAGGCTCTGCGGGGTTTGCAGGAGCAGGCGCGAGCGATCCTTGATCGTCTCGCCGATGTGGTACGGCAGGCCGCAGTTGGCGAACGAGACGTTGCCGGACTTCTCGAACACGATGATCTCGGCGAACTCGTCGAGTCGTCGGGTCCTCGCGGCCACCGATGCCCCCGCTGCCACTCCTCCGACGACTACCAGCTTCATGTCCACTCCCGTGCTCGTCGCGTGACTCGACGGTAGTGGTCCACGTCGGGG